>CAWDQB010000039.1:0-525744 GCA_963804315.1 uncultured Acidobacteriaceae bacterium | reverse complement strand
CCGGACTCGATGGAAATGGCCTATGGGTTCCCCAATCCGTTTCATCTAATTCATGTGGGGAGATCTGGGGCAGATCCCATCAAATCCGAGATCGAAGAATCTTCGAAGACAAAATTCAAGGCATCCAGTTACGTTCCGCTGGATAGCTGGATCTATCCGGCCTTCGACCGCCTGGCGGCAATGGGCTACTTTCCTGAAGCTTCCGCAGCCATACGCCCCTGGACAAGGTTAGAGTGTGCACGATTGCTGGCCAAAGCCCGCGAATTCTCCGATCTTGATGATGAGGTCTCTTCCCCGCTGCTTGCCGCCCTGAACCGCGAATTTGCCTCTGAGACCAGCGTGACCGGCGGCGCCATCAATAGAGAGGCGCAAGTGGAGAACGTCTATGGACGTTCCACCAGCATCGCCGGCACGCCTCTGCGTGATGCATTTCACTTCGGGCAAACGCTCGTTGATGACTTCGGGCGGCCTTACGGCAAAGGCGAAAACGCCATCACCGGAGCTACCTTGCGCGCGGAAGACGGTCCCGTGGCCGTCTATTTGCGAGGAGAATACCAGTATGCCAGCGCGTTGCCCGCATACGGCGAAGCCGCTCAGCAAGCTATCGCCCGTTATGATGGTTTGCCTTTTGGCTGGAATCTGCGGGATGGTACAACCAGTAGAATGCGCCTCATCGAGGCCTACGCCGCCGTAAACCTTTCCAACTGGCAGTTCAGCTTCGGCCAGCAGGGACTCTGGTGGGGTCCTGACCGGACAACCTCGCTGATTCTCTCCAACAACGCCGAAGCCATGCCCATGCTGCGCCTGGCCAACGTCAGCCCCTTGAAGATGCCGGGGTTCCTGAGCGTGGCTGGACCGGTGCATTTCGAACTCTTCCTCGCCCGGCAAGGCGGAGTTCATTATGTGGGGCTGGGGCCAAACTTCAACCTCTATGGCACTGCCGCAACCCCTCTCAATCCGCCTCCCTATCTGTGGGGGGCTGCGCTCTCCTTCAAGCCCACTCCCAACTTCGAGTTTGGATTTGGACAAACCGTCATCTTTGCCGGCTATGGCCGGCCGCTCAACTTCAAGACCTTTCTCCACACCTTCTCGGTTCTCGGAAACGGACAGGCCGTCGATCCGGGCAAAAGAGCGGAAGATTTCAATTTTTCCTACCATCTTCCCGGGCTGAGAAGAAGTGTAGTGGCCTATTCCGAGTTGTTTGCCTGGGACGATCCCATCGAAGGAAAATTCGTGGCGCGCTTTGCCATGGATCCGGGCCTCTATATTCCACGCTTGCCGAGACTCCCAAAGATGGATCTGCGCCTGGAAGGGGTCTATACCAACTTGCCAAAGCTTTTGGATCAGGCCTATTTTTACTCGAATGCTCACTATCCGCAGGGATACACAAATTACGGGCAAATCATCGGCAGTTGGGTCGGCAGGCAAGGCATCGGCGGGCAGGCCTCCAGCAGCTATTGGCTGACGGCGCGCACCAAAGCCACCGCCGGCTTCCGCAGAATGACGGTAGATCAGTCCTTGTTGCAAGGTGGCGACCTGAGCGATTTTTCCGGGAGCATGACCTGGCTGGCCAACCCCTGCGTCGAGTTCTCCGCCACCGGCCAGTTGGAGCGATGGAAATTTCCCTTGCTGGCCGCAGGCGCGCAGTCTAACTTCACTGCCGCATTTGAAATACGTTTTCATCCGAAGGCAAGAATCGGATCAAGATGAGATCCCTACTGCTGCTTCTGAAACACTGTTGACCGTAACAAACTGACCTCCATCGCGCAGGGGCATGAATGGCGCAAGCGCCTCCCGGTACAATGGAAGTGTGAGCAAAATCTCCCCACTCGCGCCGCCCACCGTGGGTTTCATCTCCCTGGGCTGTCCCAAAAACCTGGTTGACTCCGAGGTCATGATGGGCCTCTTGGACCGCGCCGGGGCACGACTGACCGCACAGCCTGATGAGGCTGAGATCCTCGTAGTCAACACCTGCTCTTTCATCGACACAGCCAAGCAGGAGTCGATCGATACCATCCTCGAAATGGCCCGCCACAAAACTTCAGGCTCGGCGAAGAAGCTCATCGTCGCCGGCTGCCTGGTCGAGCGTTATCGCGACGAAATCCTAAAGAGCATTCCCGAAGTGGACGCCGTCGTCGGCACCGGCGAACTGGAAGCGATCCTGGAAGCCGCGGGCCTTGCGACCACCTCGGACGCACCCTCGCTCTTCAACATTCTTAGCGGCGCGGCAGAAACACGCCCCGGCCAGGAATCCCGCTCTGGCACGCATCGGCATGCGTCCTCGAGGCCCGAAGGGGATCAACGTGAGTTGCAAGGCCGCTTCCGCCGCGACGATTGGCAGGGCGCGGCGCACTACCTGCCAACCTACCTCTACAATGAAAACACTCCAAGGCTCCTGACAACCCCCAAATCCTCGGCCTACATCAAGATTGCCGAGGGCTGCGACCATCCCTGTTCCTTCTGCGTCATCCCCAATCTCAGGGGGAAATTCCGCTCGCGCCGCTTCGAGTCGGTCATCGCCGAGGCGCAACAGCTCGTTGCGCGCGGCGTCCAGGAGATCACGCTGATCGGCCAGGACACTACCTGCTATGGCGAAGACTTGGGCATCAAGGACGGCCTTGCGCAACTGCTCGACACACTCGCCCAAATCGCCGGCGTGCGCTGGCTGCGCTTTCTCTACGCCTATCCCAACCGCATTACCAGCCGCCTTCTTGACACCATTGCCCGCCACGACAATATCTGCAAATACCTCGACTTGCCGCTCCAGCACGCCTCGCCTGCTGTGTTGAAGCGCATGAAGCGCGGCGGAAGCCCGGAGATCTTCCTCAAGACTCTGGAAAAAGTTCGCGCAACCATCCCCGGTGTCGCTCTCCGCACAAGTTTCATTGTCGGTTTTCCCGGAGAATCCGTCCCGGATTTCGATCTTTTATCCGACTTCATTCGCCATGCAAACTTCGACTGGCTTGGCGTCTTCAACTACTCCGACGAAGAAGGCTCGGGTGCATATGCGCTCGATGCAAAGCTCTCCAAGCGCACCATCGAAGCCCGCAAACGCAAACTGATGAAGCTCCAGCAAGGGATCAGCAAGCGCGCCAAGCAGCAATGGGTAGGCCGGGAGCTGCTCATACTGGCCGAAGGCGAAAGCGAAGAGACGCCGCTGCTCTGGGAGGGACGGTCGCAGTTCCACGCTCCAGAGATCGATGGCAAGCTCTACATCAACGACTTCGGAGAGCTGCCCGCGCTGCAGGAGGGGCGCTTCTACCGCGCGCAGATCACCGAGGCCCACGACTACGATGTCATCGCGCGCGTTCTGAGCGGTCCGCTCTAGCATCGTTTTGCCTGATGATTGTTCTTTTTTCAGGCGATTGACTCTGTATGTAACCATGAATTTGTTACTAAGTATCCCTGCCAACCTCTTCAAATCTCTGTTGAAACAGTGTTACTATATTTTTAATCAATCCGGTTTCTAACTCTTATTTCCCAGCGTTTCCTGGGGTTCGTGGATGGTTTTCATTTGACCGACTGATTCAAGAAAGGCCGTGCTCTAGATGTCTGTTACTGTCAATTGCTTGACCGGTCCAGCAACTTATACGAGCAAGACGGACAGAATCCTGCCAGCCAGGTTAGCAGCTCCCATAACACAAGATAGTTTCTGGCACCCGGCCCTGCTTGGGGGCGTGCTGTGGCGCGGCCTCACACACATCAAGATACACCGCGAGATTCTACACTTTCTCTTCCGCTGCCCGCCCCTTGCCGAGTTTGTCATCAAAAATCCAGGCTTTGCATGTAAATACCTTACTCCACGATATTTGGCCCGCGGATTTACCGTGCCCGAACGCGCCTGCTGCTTTCTGCACCACTACCAGCAGCTATTCGCGCGTATGCCGGACAGCCTCTTTCGCCAGACTTTGCAAGAAAACATTACCATCCATGAGATTTCAGAGTCCGCCCATTGCTTCACCATTAGCTTGGGATTGTCCAGGCCATACAATACAGAGGGCGAACTGTCTCTCAATCTGCACGTAGATGGAGTCATTGTTTTTGTACTTGGCTTCACCATCGCTCCTGGTTCTGTAGTGCAATCACCGGCAAGAGAAGTCATGCTGGTTACGCGGCTTCAAGGCGTCAAAGACACTTACACTCAAATCGCGCTTGCCACCAAAGCGCTGCACGATGTCGCGCCCAGCGCGCTGCTTCTGGCCGCGCTGCAAGGCGTTGCGGATGCCTTCGGGATCGGCGAAATCGTGGCTGTCTCCGCCGTCCGCCAAAGCTCCTACCGCATTTACACCCCCGCCGTCTTTCTACAGGCCTACGACGAATTTTTCTCTGAAGTGGGAATGTCAAAGACTGCGAACGGCTTTTATAGAACTTCAGTTCCGATTCAGGGAAAGCCGCTGACCTCCATTAAGCATGGCCATAAACTTAGAACCAAAGAAAAACGCGCCTTCAAGCAACAGATACAATCCGCATGTGCGCGCTTTCTTGGGGCCTGTTAACACTACCTCAGGCCCTGGTAACTCCGCGCCCAGCACTCCGTCTGGATTGTAATTGTAAGCTGCAACAGAAGCCCCCTGTCGATGCTGAAAGCAGCAAAGACAAGGGGCTTTAAGTGCGTCAGAATGGTGGCGGACCAATCGGCGGCATGATCTGGCAAATGCTGCCGAAATTGAAGCGACTCAATGAATCATGTTGATAGTCTCCTGCGTAATCGTGTCGAAGGTGGTCACCGACTTTGAATTGGCTTCAAAGGCGCGCTGGGCAATGATCAGATCGGAGAACTCGGTCGAGATATTGACGTTGGAGGCCTCTAGAGATGATCCCTCGAGCGTGCCCAATCCTCCTGAACCCGCTACGCCAACGGTGGCCAGTCCTGATGCGGTAGTGGTCTGGTATTCGGTCGAACCTACATCGGCAAGGCCCTGAAGATTGCTCATCGAGGCAAGACCGATCTGGCCGACGATTTGATTTTGCCCATTCGAGTAAGCCGCTGTGATAGTGCCTGTGGAACCGATGGTGAAGCTCTGGTATTCACCGCTGCCATAGCCGTTTTGGTTCTGCGCTGATTGTGCCGAGGCCGATGAAGTCTGGCTGATCTCCCCGTTCCCGGTCGAGCCGTAGAGTCCCCAGTTCATGTTCATCGTCGCCGCACTGTCGGAGAGTCCTGCAAAAGTAATGTTGCTGATATTCGTTGACGGACTCACCAGATTGCCGCTCGAGTTGAATGTCAGCGTCCCGGCTGAGTTCGCCGAACCCACCGGATCTTGAATTACTGTTCCAGAGGTCGAGAGATTGGCGCCGGTAATGGAGAGTTGTCCGGCCGCCGTGGAGGTGACCATCACGCCGGCAATACCAGCCGTGGTCAGAGCCGTGTTGAGATCATTCACATATTGGGCCAATGATTCGCCCGCTGTGATGGTTGGGGCAGTTGTGGTTGCCGACGTGCCGGTTGCGGTCAAGCCGGTAATGGTTAAATTGGTTTTGGTATCGACCGTGGCGATCGAATTGCCGCTGGTTCCGAATTGATAGCTGACAGTATTCGCCGTCAGATTCTGATTTGCATTGCCGGTAACTTTGAAGGTTGAAGCAGGTCCGATGATCGACAGTTGCCCGCCATTGACGGTGATTGAAACACCGTCCGCGGATTGGTCGATGTTGGCTGCCTTGAGAGCCGCCGTCAAATCCTTGGCATATTGGGAAACCGATTCGCCGGGTGTGACCGTTGCGGAGGCGGTTGCCGTTGGAGATGCACTGCCGGTCACAGTCGGCCCTGAGATGGAGATCGTGGAAGAGGTCACCGTGGCGCTTGACCCAAAGTCGTACGCGTAGGTGGTATTCGCCAAGCCCTGGTTGATGCTGCCTGTGGTTGAAAGATTTGCACCGACAATCGATAGCTCCCCGTTGGAAGCCGAGACCGTCGCATTCGTGATGCCCGCAGTGGTCAATGCCGAGTTCAGCGCCGCGGCGTAATCCGTCAACGACTCCCCTGCCGTCACCGTCGGCGCGGTGATGATCGCCGTCGAGCCAGTGGCTGTCTGCCCGGTGATCTTCAGATTGGTCGTGGGATCAACCGTGGAACCCGTTTGAAAGGCATAATTGGTTGTGGTTCCCAGCATATTCTGGTTGACGGTTCCGGCAATCGTCGCCGTATCCGGTCCGGTGATCGTCAGCATGCCATTCAATCCGGTGACGTTCATCCCGGTGATATTGGCGTTGTACAGCTTTGTCTGAATTCCGCAACATATTGCTCCAACGATTCGCCGCTGGATTCGACGGCGTCACGGTCACGGTCGTCGTCGACCCGGCGGTTGTGGGCCCGGTGATGGTTATACTGGTCGAGGGCGCAACCGTGGCCACCGCCGTCAATCCAGTATTCGGATCGGTGTAAGAGCCAAAGTCAAAGCTGCTCTGCGCTCCGATAAACTCCTGCTTCACCGTTCCGGTGATGCTCATATTGGAAGGCCCGGTAATCGACAGGACGCCGCCCGTACCGGTAACCGTCACGTCTGTAATGCCATTGGTGGTCAAGGCCGATTGCAAGTTTGCCGCATAGGTTGCAACCGATTGGGTAGAGGTGAAGGCGGGCACGGAGACCGTCGTCGCTCCCTCGGTGATTGCCAAGGTCGAGTCAGGAGATACCGTGGCCAGTGAGCCGTTGCTGGTGACAAAGTTGTAATTGGTCGTCGTCAGATCCAGGTCTTGCGCCATGCTGCCGCTGGTGGTGATTCCAGTTGCTCCGCCTGGTCCAGTGATCGTCAACTGGCCGGTTGAGCACCGGCCGTCACGCTCACTCCGGTTATATTTGCTGCGCTGATCGCATTCGTCAGATCAGTGATATAGTCTGACACCGTCTCCGGCGTCCCGCTGAAGGTCGGAAGCGGTGTCGTCGCACTGGCGCCGTCGGGTGTCAGTCCGGTAATCTTGAAATTCGTCGTGGTGGAAACCGTTCCCGTCGCGCCGAAGTTGTAGCCGTAGTTGGTTGCATTGAAGTCCTGCACCAATTTGCCGTTGATCGCCATATTCGAAGGCCCGGTAATCTGCAACTGGCTGGGGTTTTGCGGATTGACCTGAACCGTCACGCCGGAGTTGGCCGGCAGCGCGTTTTGCAACTGCGTGGCATAGTCGCTCAGCGACAGGCTCGACGTGGAGGCAACTGAATAAGGACCACTGGCGCCAATCGTAATGGCCAGGGTTGTTGGAGTGCTCGCATTGGCGGCCGCAACTGTCGCCAGGGTACCGCTGCTGGTTATCAGGTTGTAGTTGGTCGTCGTCTCCGCCACGTCTTGCTTGATAACGCTGGTGGGCGATACGGAGAAGGATGCTGTCGGCCCGGCAATAACCAATTGGTTAGCGGTAGGGTTTGTAATCGACAGGCCGCCAGCTCCAACTGTAACCGGAGGAACCGCCGCCCCCAGCGCCGCCGTAATATCAGCCATATAGGCGGCCACGGATTCATCGGGGCTAGTTGGCGTGACGGTGACGGTGTTTGTGGCGGGGATTACCCCGGTTGGCCCGGTGATCTTCATACTCATGCTGCCACTGATAGTGCCGGTCGCTGCAAAAGTATAGGTGTTCGTTGTTGTTCCTGCCAGTGGCACGGAGCTGAAGGTTACAACTGGGTTGCTCACGGAAGCCACCGTCGCCGCGGCCGCGGGCAGATCACTGCTGGTCGCCGAGATGGTCGGCGAGGCAGGGCTGAGCGTGTTGGTGCTGGAAGTGGCCGGGGTTGTAGAGGCTGGCGGAAGCGTGACCGTCGAGAGTGTGCTCACCGCGCTGGTCGGCGTCACGGAACTGGCAATGATCGTACCAAGAGTATCCTGATTGAAGATGGGAGCGGAACCCGTGCCAGTGGGTCCGGTGATGCTAAGGCCCGAGGGTCCGGTGATGGATAAGACGCCATTTGCGCCCGTGACGGTCACGCCAGAGACATTATTGGTTTTGAGCGCTGCTTTAATGTCCGTAACATAATCAGTCAACGATTCTCCAGATGTGGTCGGAGAAACCGTAAAATTCGCCACCGTGTTATTGGGAGGCGTGGCATTTGTTGTCGCGCCCACAAAGGTCAGGCTGGTCTTGCCATCAATCCCGGCCTGGGTGGTGTTTCTGGTCGTTGGGTCGGTATAAGAACCCACCGCGAAGTTGGTCCGCGTTCCGGAGAAACTCTGGACGATATTGCCGCCGATCGTCATGTTGTTCGTAGGTCCAGTGATGGTCAGAATGCCGGTCGTATCCGATCCATTGATTGTGACTCCGGAGGTTGCCGGCGGTCCCACTTTAGCTTGCAGAGCCGCTGCATAGGTGGCCACGTCTTCATTGGTTGTGAAGGTTGGAGCGGAGATGACCGCCCCGGTTCCAAGCTGAATGGTCAGATTGGTTGGAGGGGTGCCGGTCGAGGCTCCGACCGTAGCCAACTGGCCGTTGCTTGTGGCGAAGTTGAAGGTAGAAGTGGATAGGGCCACATCCTGATTGACGGCAGTAGCCCCGCCTATGGTGACGGAAGCCGGACCGGAGATGACCAGCGTGTTGGCGGTGGGATTGGTCACCGTAATACCAGTGTTGCTATTGGTAATGACCGGCGGATTGGCATTGGCCAGCGCGGTTGTAATATCCGTGAAGAACGCGCTCACGGACTCATCCGCCGTGGTCGGAGTCACCGTGACCGTCGAGGTAGCCGGAACCCCGCCAACCGTAGGAACATTCAGAACCAGACTGGTATTTCCTTTGACCGTGCCATTCACATCGAAGGTATAGGTGTTCGTCGTTATGCCTAGAACGGGGCCGGTGGTGACCAAGCCTACTGCCGGGCTGGTGACGGGCGCGGCGGCTACGACCGGCGTCAGATCCGTGTTCGCCGATGTATCCGGCACCGTGGTCGGCGACACCGGGGTGGAGACCGTTGTCGCCGGCTCAGAGAACGAAGTCGAAGCCGTCACCGATGTAGCCACCGGCAGCGCCGCCGTTACCGCCATCGTCGTGTTCGGCACCGGAGCCGTCGCCGCCGCCGCCGCCAATGTATCCGGCAGAGTAATCGCATAGCTCCATTTGTTATTTCCCATATTGGTATAAGTCACCGTGGCTTCATAGCTTTTGCCCAACGAGTCATAGACCTGCACCTGGCCGTTGGCTGTTGCGCCAACAGCGGCGGCAGAATCCAGATTCTGCGTCATGCTGAAGCTGGTCGTCGCCGAGGGCTGCATCACTTGCCCGGTGGGAATTCAGATCTGCCAGGCCGCTGCTGGTATTGATGACGCCATTGGTCGCCAGATAGCCCATCACCGCCTGGCCCTCGGTACTCTCCAGAGTGCCGGTGGAGCTGACCTGGAAATTGCCGTCGCGCGTGTAAAGCTGGCTTCCGTTGCCCGCGTCCAGCACAAAGAAGCCCGTGCCGTCGATCGCCGCATCGGTCGCAACTCCCGTCGAGGAGATCGAGCCGCCGGTAAAATCCGTGCTGTTGGAGGCCACCTGCACGCCTGTTCCCTGCTGAATCTCATCGCCCGAGCCGGTCGTGCCCACCTGCTGGTAAAACAGATCGCTGAAGTTGGTCGTCTGCGATTTGAAGCCCGTCGTATTCATGTTCGACAGGTTATTGGCTATCGTGTTGAGCGCCGTTGAATCGGCGTTGAGTCCGCTGAGTGGAATGTAAAAACTGGGCATGGTGATTCTCCTCGTTGTTGCGAAAAAGTTGGCGCGGGCTCCAGGGCCGGCGGTTAAAGAGACGCCTCGGGCTGCTTCCGTCCCGGCAGATCGTTATGGCACGCGCGGCCGCCCGCTCAGAGATTGAGCTACGGCTTGGGCCGATTGATTCACGGAGGGAAGGCTGAGATTGCCGGGAGCCAGTTTGGCCGCCGCCGCGCTGATGGCGCTTGGAACTGTTGCGGCTGCGTCAGATGCCGCCGGTTGCTCCTGTGCGCTGGCTGCGGGCAGACTGCCGTTCGCTGCAATAGCATGAGTTACAGGCTTGGTGGTGCTGGCAGCGGGAGTCAGGTCAGTCGACAGCGTCTGATTGATCGAGATCAACTGCTCCAGGCTGTTCACATTTACCAACTGATTGATGTACTCGTTGGGGTCTGTATCCGCCGTAGGATCCTGATTCTGCATCTCGGTCACCAGGAGCGTCAGAAAATCGTTGGCCGAGATCGTCGCCGAAGTACTGCTCGAACTGCTCGTGCTGCTGGCCGCCGTCTTTGGCGTCGCGCTGGTTCCCGCCAGAGCCTGCGCCGCTGTTGTATTGCGATTCAAAATTCCTGCGATTGCCGCCATATTGCCTCCCTGTCATCTCTCTTTCGATTCCTTCCCTCAGGCCATCACCGAGATATGGCCGCCCACCCACTGCGCCCGAGGCGCGCTCTCATCCAATCCAGCCGGCCAGGGCCGCTTTCGATAAAACTCCTTCCGGGAAGTGAGCGCGGCTGCTGGCCGAGCCGGATAGAGAATCCTGCTCCCGCGCTCTGCGCGGCTTGCCGGCCAGTCTGGTCGCCCGCTCCTTGCTGCATCGGAGCGCCTGCGCCGCCATCACTCGAAGAATCCGTCCCTCCGCCCGATGTGGTCAGAGTAAGGGTTTCGACCGGCGTGCGGTGTTCAACCAGAAAGGCCTTCAGTCCCGCCATCTGGCCGCTCAACGCCTGCGCCGCATCGGTAGATCCGGCCACCAATTGGGCATGAATTCCGCTCCCGCTCCCATCGGCCCGTACTGCCACCCAGCCCAGCTCCGGATCTTGAAAACCTGCCTCGGCACGTTGCGCGCCCGTGTGAATCCAGGCCTCCCGCCCCGTCGCGGACTGCCCATCCAGCGCCGCAAAGGTCTCCACGGGATCGGAGGCTGCCGCCGGTTGCTTGATCAAGGCTGCATGAACCGCCAAACCCGCGCCTTGCAACCCCGCCTGCTCCCGCGCCCCTGCGGAGGCCTCCACCAGTGAAATGGAAGTCTCTTCGCGCAGTCCATTCCTCGCCGCCTGACCCGTGCTGAATGCGCCGCTCCCGCGGGTTGTGCGTGAAACTCCGCTCACCGCCGCCCTTTCGCCAACCGTCGCGGGCGACCGGTTCGCACTGGGAAGTGGAAGCGATCCGGTGCCTGACGATGGGGCTATGGCGCTGCTCGCCGCCACGATCGAAGTGAATATGCCCGAGTCTGTTGGCGATGGTGTCACTTGCTTTGCCACAGGCTCCGCAAGCGACGCATTCACACCCTGGCCTGAAACCGGCGCCACCGATGTGCCCGCCTCGCGAAGCTCAACTTGCCTCGGCTCCGCGGCTTGAGGGAGAGCCTGGTAGGTAACCAACTGTGGAGCCGCTGATTTGACGGCTTGCGCGGCAGTGAGTTCCGCGCGCGCCTCCGGCCGGACCGGGACCGGACTCTTCGCCTCGCTTCGAACCGTCGCCGGAGCCACAGTCTGCGCTGAGGCCGCGCTCTGATTCTGTTCAACCGTTGATTCCAGAACTGCCTGGGAGGCAGGGAAGGTTGCCGAAGGACTGACCGCCACAACACTCTCCGGGAGCACGGAAGCCGGCACGCCCGGTTGCGGCACACTCTGCCCCGTGTCGGCCGCGCGCCGCGCCGCACTCATGGGCGCCGCCTCCAGCGCAGTTCCGCTTGATGCCGTAGCGTCCCACGGCGCCTTGCGCTGATCTTCGCTGGTTGCATCGCCTAGGCTTGCAACAGTGGACGAAACGCTCTCCCTGCTTGGCTGAGCCGCCGCTGTTGGATTCAAACTTGAGGCTGCCGCTGACGAGGAATTCGAACGGAGCGCTGGACTCCAGATACCATCCTGCCTGCTTGCAACTCCGGCCACCGGCTTGGGGGGCGCATTCTCCGTCCGCGGCGTGCCCTGTGCCGCAGCGATTGACTTCGCCACCATCTGGCCCGGCTCCGCGCTCAGCGCTGAATCGGGGGCCGGAGAGATCTCCCCGCGCGGCTCGATTGCCGAAGTATCCTTCTGGCTAAGTGGAATCAAATGGATTATAGATTGTTCACTTTGAAGATGATCCTTCGCGATCTGAGAATCCGCGCCGGTCATTGTGCCGTGAAGATTTGATACCGCTGAAGCCGCGTCTGAGAGTGTTGCAACCTCCAAATCCGGATTCTTGCCTTTCGCCCATCCAACGCTCCCGCTCTCTACTGGATCTGTTGAAGCCGGAAGGGAGTTCTTTGCAACTTCCCCTATCGGATTCTTGCTTTCCATCCATCCAATCTTTGCGATGGTTTCCGGCGCGGCGGGCGCTGCCAGCCGCGCTCCCGCCTCAGCTTCAACAACCACTCCGCGGCTCGGCAATGCCGTCGAGGCCGGAGCAGAGTTTGCTGCAATCGCCAGCACAGGGTCAGCCGCCGCAACCGTATCGACGACCGCAGCATCATTCAATGCCGCCGCAGCAACGCTCGCCACGGAGCTCTGTCCAGGCGTCGTTTGCCGCGCTGCCATCGAACCCGCCCCGAATGCGGATTCCACGCCCTCTGTGAGCAGCGGCCCACGCGTTGGTGCAATCTTCTGGGCGCCCTGCTCTGAAGTCGATGGCAAAATCCCGCTCTCTCGCGAAGCAGCCAGACCGGCAGCCGGCAAAGACCTGTCCTGCTTCACAAGCGACCCATCGGTTTCTGCCGCTCGCCGTGCGGCGCTGTCCGCGGTCTCCATCGATATCGTCGTTGCACCGCCCCTTGCCTCGGCGCCCGGAGGTGAAACCTGCCCGGAAGACGCAGTGAAAGCTGTCACTGGGGAAATCGGTAGATTAGCCTCGCTGGCCGCCGCCGGCGCCGAATGGATTGGACTCGCCGAAGGCCTTGAACTCTGGCCTGCAACGGACTCGGCAGCCTCAACCGGCGATGCACACGCTACTGCTATCGAGAGTCCCCGGCAAAGCCGCGGCGGTGATTCCCGCCAACTGGACTGCAGGGTGGGACTTCGTTTCCAGAGAAGCCGTCGAGGAGAGATGCACCGATGGATATGCCGACTTTTTTTTCTCTGATCTCTCGGAATCCGAAGCGGAGTTCCGCTCCTCGGGATCCGTCGCGGCAGTCCTGCGGTTCTCTGTCGCCGCGTGTTCCGCCGGTGTGCAAGGCAACTTCTCAGCCTCCGTCACGCCTTTCCCGGCTATCGATCCCACTTCCGGATGCGAAGCCGTGCCCGCCGTCTGCGTAGAGTTCGTCCGGAAAGTGCTACCCGCTTTCACGCCTGAGCCTGAAGCCGGAACTGATCCAGAGGAGCTGGTTTCGCCGGTCTGCTCCGCGGCCGAGGCTGGCCTCTGCCCCAACTCTGCCAGCAGCGATTGCCAGCCCGTGCGAAAGTCCTGCCCCGCGGAGATCGTAGATGAGGAGAAGATAGAAGCTGCGCCCCCAGCCGTGAGAAGGCTCGGAGCCGCGCCATGAGAGTTGCCCATGCTCGGAGCTAACGTTGCGCTCGTTCCAATCTCGATTCCTGCGGCAGCGGTCATGCAGGAAGAGAAAGCAGACAGTGTGCCAAAGCGCGACAGATGCGGGTTAGAGCATTGTCAGGAATGGGACCTGGAATCCCATTTCAGGAAGGTATTGAGCGGCTCGTGTCGATTCTTCCTAAAGTTTTTTGAGGTAATCGACGCAGCGGCGGTCTGCGGAAGAGTCACGCTCTGAAAAATCGGCGGTTGCAGTCTGGATGGGTTCAAGATTGATTCCCTCGCGGTACTGCTTGGAGCTATACCAGTCATCGAGCGCCTGTTGGCCGCGCCGGTCGGCCTCGATGGCTTCGCGCGCTTCGGTCTCTTCGATCAGCGTCTCGGCCTGACGGCGTTCCACCCTCTTGATGAGAAACTCCTGGCGGCGCTCCGCGACCTCCTCTTGCTTGGCATCGATCTTCGGTCCGAGGGCAATCGCATGTCGAGTGGCTGAGCGCGCCTCTTCCAGGCCCGCAATCCGGTCCATCAATTGATTGCCTCTCGTGCCGGACTCGACCAGCCTTCGCCCTAGCCGCTCCCGCTCAAAGGCAGCAGCCAAAGTGCGCTCCAAACGATTCAGTTCGCCGGAGGCCGACTCCAGCGCCAGCCGGTTCTGTTCTTCTTCGAGCTCCCGGATGCGCAAGAGCCGGCGCAGCGCGCGTGAGACGGCCATGGTTAAACCGCCCCCGCCAGTTGAGCCAGCCGGCGCACGCAGTCGGTAAAATGAACCTGCTCGCGCGAATCCTGTGTCATAAAGGCTCGCATCGCTCCCCTGGCTCGCAAGGCGCGGTCCAGATCTGGATCCGAACCCGGCTTGTAAGCCCCGATGCGCACCAGGTCCTCGCTGCGATGATAGACAGCCAGCAGTTTGCGCAGCAGTGCAGCCTGCTCGCGGTGCGCCGGTTCGGTCACGGCCGGCATCAGCCTGCTGATCGAATCCAATAATTCTATGGGCGGATACCATCCCTCGGCGGCCAGCATCCGCGAGAGAACCACATGACCGTCGAGCAGCGACCGGACGGCGTCCACCAGCGGATCCTGCTGGTCATCGCCTTCCATCAGCACAGTGTAAAACGCTGTAATGGATCCCACCCGGAACTGCCCGGTGCGCTCCACCAGCTTGGCCAGACGGGTAAAGACAGAAGGCGTATATCCTTTATTCGTCGGCGGCTCGCCGGCCGCCAAACCAATCTCCCGCGCCGCCATCGCAAAGCGGGTCAGCGAGTCCAGCACCAGCAGCACGTGTTTGCCCTGGGCGGCAAAGTACTCGGCGATAGTGGTAGCCGACAAGGCTCCTCGCATGCGCATCAGCGGCGATTGATCCGAGGTCGAAACCACCACAACAGACCTCGCCCGGCCCGCCTCGCCCAGCGAATCCTCAAGGAACTCTACTACTTCCCTGCCCCGCTCGCCCACCAGCCCCACTACCGTCACATCCGCCTCGGTGCTGCGGGTCATCATGCCGATCAGCGTGCTTTTGCCCACCCCCGAACCACCGAAGATGCCCACTCGCTGCCCCCGTCCCACCGTCAGCAGCGCATCCAGAACGCGAATTCCCGTGCCCAGCGGCGTCTTGATCGGCACCCGGTCCAGAGGATGCCGCACCGCGCCATCCAAGGGAAGCGCCTGAGCAGCGGACAACCGTGGACCCTCATCCATCGGCTCGCCCAGCGCATTCAGAACTCTGCCCATCAACGCCGGTCCCACTTCGATATCAGGAGTGGTTCCCAGCGCCTCGACGCGATTCCCATAGCGAATGCCTTCCGTGCTTTCGACCGGCATCGACAGCACATTCGAGCCGCGAAAGCCGATCACTTCAGCCAGATGCGCATGGCCAAACTGATCCTGAATCTCGCAGCACTCACCCACCGAGGCCAGTGGACCCGACGATTCGATCGTCTGGCCCACCGATTCCAGCACCTGCCCACGCCAGCGCCAGGGCTGCCCGCGCTCCAATCGATTGAAGTAGCGCTCCAGCATCTGCGTCATTCGCGGCACCCCCGGTCAGTGTCCGAGGCCGCGCCCACCCTCTCGGCGGCATCCGCTCTTGCCCTATCGGCTCGAACTCCTCCGGCGCGATCAAAGAAGCCGCGCTCGATCTCGCCCAATTGCGCGCGAATCCCCAAATCCACCGTGCCCAACTCGGTCTCGATCGTGCAATCGCCCAGACGCATCCCCTCCCCGGCCAGTATCATTGGCTTCACCGCCAGATTAGGTAAAAGTGCAATCGCCTCACTCCACAGATCAAGATCTGCCGGAGGGACGCGCAGCCGCACCTGGGTCGATCCGGAGAGTTGTCCCAAGGCTACGCGCACGGCCCCGGTCAAGAGAAGCGGATCCATTTGCGCCTCGCGCCGCAGAATGCGCGCCGCCACTGCCAGCGCCAGTTTGACCACCTCATGTTCGACCTCTTGCAGAAAATTCTCCCGCGCCTGGGTAAAGCTCTCGATGAGTCGCGCGGCCTGCTGCATCCGCTCCTGCTCGGCCGCGGCATGAGCGGCTGCCTGAGCTTCGTGTTCCAACTGGCGGCCCTCCTGACGGCCACGCTCTCTGCCAGACTCGAAGGAGCGATGCGTTTCCTCGCTCAGCCGCTTCTCGAATTCGGCGCGAATCCGGGCCTCCAGAGCGCCCGCCCCGCCATCGTCTGCCGGAAGCTCCAGCGACTTGGGCACGGCTTCTTTGTCCTCCGCCCATCCACCCCACTCCGGCGGCGCGGGGGCGTTGGGTCCCGGAGGGTACTCGAAGACGTCGATGCGCTTGAATGCACTCTTGCGCGCTGCCGCTTCCGTCTGCGCCACAAATCCCCCAAAAAACAATTCACAGTTCTCAGTTCACAATTCCCGGTTACTGCCCGTTCAGATGCCTTGATTCTGCAAATTTAAGAAATTACTTGACCTTCCGCACAGGTTGCATTCAATTCCACCGTGAAACGCGAACTGTCACGCCAGCATCTCGTCTCCCGTTTCCAGCTTCAGAACCACCTTGCCCTCGGCCTCCAGCCGGCGCGCCAGGGTGAGAATCTCCTGCTGCGCCTGCGCCACTTCGCGCGAGCGCACCGGACCCAGAACCTCCATATCTTCCTTCAACATCTCCACGGCGCGCGAACTCATCGACTTGAAGATCTGCGCCCGCAACTCATCTTTGGCGCCGCGCAGGGCCAGCGCCAATTGCCGCTTGTCCACGCCGGAGACAATCTCGCGGATCGTGGCCGGCGGCACGGTCACCAGATCCTCAAAGGTAAACATCAAATTGCGAATCGCCAGCGCCAGCTCCGGCTGCCCATCCTCGATCGTTTCCAGAATCTTCTTCGATTCTTCGGCATTGAGCCGGTTCAGCAGATCCGCAACCGCTTTGAAGCCGGAGTAGCTCTTGCGCGCCGTGTCTCCCACATTTTCCAGGCGCCTATGGAGGATATGCGCCACCTTCTGCGCCATCTCCGGAGAAAACTGACGCATCTCGGCCAGCCGCTGGATCGATAGTACTTTGTGATCCTCGCTCAGATTATCCAGAACCAGCGAGGCGCGGCGCGGATCAAGGTGAGCCAGAACCAGCGCAATGGTCTGCGGATGCTCGCTGTCCAACAGCTTGCCCAACTGCTGCGGATCGGTGCGCTGCAGCTTGGCCAGATTGCCCTGCGCCGCCTCCTGCGAGCGCCGCACCAGCGCCAGCAGATCGTCGGCACGCTCCTTGCCGAAGGTCTCCTGCAACAGGCGGCTGGCATAATCCAGCCCGCCATGCATCACGATGCCTTGGGTCTCCAGAAGCTCCCAGAACTCCTCCAGAATCTTGGCTGGACATCTCCGGCGTAATGCCGCGCAGTTCGGCCAACTCCTCGGTCAGCCGCTGCACATCCACCTCCGGCAAGGCGCGCAGAATCTCTTTGGCCGACTCCTCGCCCACGGCCACCAGCAGAACCGCAGCCTTGCGCACCCCGCTTATATTCGCCGTCAGTTGGCGTCGCTGATTGGAATCACTCGGCCAAAACTTCATCCCTTTCCTTTACCCTGTTCTACCGCAACCCTGCTCACCCAATTCAATCGGAGTGAATCCAGCTTTGCAACAGCCGGGAGCTTTGCGTCGGCTCCTGCTTCAAATGACTGGAGACCTGTTCGAAGATCTCCAGCGCCCGAAGTCTTTCCGGATCCAGTCTCAATCGGCTCCGGCGGCTTCAATATCTTGGGTGCCGGCACTTCCGTTCCCGCGGGCAACTCCTTCACCGCTCCTTTGGCCACCTTGGGCGGCAGCGAAGGACGGGCGCGGCGCACCGCGGGTCGCACCCCGAAGGCCACCACCATCAATATGCCAGCCAACAAAGCTCCATACTTCACCAGCACCGGCGAGCCTTCGGCCGTGGCCAGAATCTGCCCCGGCAAGGTCAATCGGCTGCTGCAAGCGGTTCTCCTCGAAGGCCAGATCCGAGACCTGCAAGAGATCCCCGCGCGAGGCCTCAAAGCCCACCGACGCCTGCGCCAGCGCAGTCAGGTTGCGCAACTCCTCGGCCGAGCGCGCCTGCCATTGCGCCGCCTTGCCCTTGGCCGCCGCCTGCAAGCAGCCGGTCGTTCACCACAATCGCCGCCGTCATCCGCCGTACGCTCCCCGGCCCTCTCCACCACGATGCCGCACGGTCTTCGAGGCGCCATAGGTTCCCGATTCGCTC
Organism: uncultured Acidobacteriaceae bacterium; assembly: GCA_963804315.1. Lineage (GTDB taxonomy): Bacteria > Acidobacteriota > Terriglobia > Terriglobales > Acidobacteriaceae > Telmatobacter. The sequence goes on along the minus strand of CAWDQB010000039.1, from coordinate 507,692 downwards.
TTGGCGGTCTGCGGCAAGCGTGGTCTGTCGGCGGATAGACCGGCAGAGCCTGCGAGTTGGGCGCATTCGAAGCCGTGCCGGGAACCCCGGCCGGCCACCGGCTGCGGACCGGAGCTTTGCTCCGTTCGCTGCATCGAAAGCGTCACCGTCTGGTTCGGGTCATAGTTCTCCTCGGTCTCCTCGGTGGCCGCCGGATTATATTCCAGCGTCACCGATGCGCGCACGTTGCCCGCACCGGTCACCGGTTCCAGGGTCGCAATCAGCTTCTGCTCCAAGGCCTCTTCGGCGCTCAACCGCAGCGCGTCGGCGGTCTTCGGCCCCAGCGGCAAATGCCCCGCCGCATCCACCAGCACCACGCGGTCCGGAGTCAGACCATCCACTGCCGAGGCCACCAGGTTGCGCACCGCTTCCGGCCTCGCCGTCGGCCAGCGTCCGATGGCGCAGCTTCAGCACCACCGAGGCCTTGGCTGGCCGCTCCGTCTCCCGAAAGAGCGAGTCATGCGGCATCACCAGATGAACCCGCGCCGACTCCACGTCGGAGAGCGAACCGACCGTATGCTCCAGTTCGCCTTCCAGCGCCCGCTGATAGTTCACCTGCTCATCAAACTCCGATCCCACCCAGTTGGGCTTGTCAAAGATCTCAAAGCCCAGCCGCCCGCTCTTCAACCCCTTTGGCCGCCGTCACCAGGCGCGCCTTGTCCAGTTGCGCGGCTGGAACCATGATTCCCGACCCATTCGCCGCCGGTTCAAAGGGGATCTGCGCGGTGGTCAGAACCTGTCCCACCTGGCGCGCATCCTCCGGATCCAGATCCGCATACAGGGTGCGCCATTCGGTCCGCAATCCGTACCAGGCCAGAAACCCGATCGTGCCCGCAATCAGCACCGCGGCCACCAGCGCCCAGCCGCGCTGCGCCGGCCGCATCTGCGCCCAGCGTACGCGCGCGCGGCCCCACAGGCCTGCCAACCGGTCGGCCAACTGTGGCCTGCCAGGCATTGCCTGCGCGCTCTTCTGCAACTGGGTTCCGGCGGCCATATTCTCTCCCAGTAGACAGGTGGCGGATGACAGGTGACAGTCAACGCGAGTCAGTAGTCCTTAATCCCTGAAATAGTTCGTTGTATTTACAGAAAGCCGAACTTCTAACTCAACTTGCTGAATCAAATCGCCGGATCCGACAGCTGCTGTCCCCTGTCATCTGTAATCTGTCATCTGACTTCAAAACTGCATTCCAATTACCGACTGGTAGGCTTGCACGGCTTTGTTGCGCACCGAAAGCGCCAGCTCGAAGGCCATGCTCGCCTTTTCGGTGGCAATCATCGCCTGATGCACATCCACCCCGGAGCCGGTCATCAAGCCAGCCACCGCAGTATGCGCCTGCTCATCCAACTGGTTCACCTGGCCCACCGCGTCGGTCAGCAACTCCGAAAACGGCGTAGGTGCGGCTTGCGTGAGGCTGGCCGAAGCGCCGCCTGTCGAAACCCCAGCGCCAGTCAGGCCTTGCAGCGCCTGCGCGGCCGATGTCATGGGACTGATTGCGGATATCATTTCGTCTCCCTGCTGCTACCGTGCGTATCTTTCGCTCCAACCTCAACCGCTGGATGCGGAGATTGTGCCCAGCCCATGCTTACGACTTGGCAATCTCCAGCGCCGAGGTAATCATGCCCTTTTCGGCCTGCACCGCGGAGCTATTCAAACCATAAGCACGCGTCGCCCCCATTAGATCCACCATCTCTGTGAGAGGATTAATGTCCGGATATGAGACATACCCGTCCGGACCCGCATCCGGATGCCCGGGGTCATAGCGCTTCAGCGGAGGCGAGGTATCCTCGACCACAGCCGCAATATGCACCCCCGGCGGCGCTGATGCTGAACCCATCCAATTGAGTGGAAGAAGCGGTGGAAGGAGCGCGGGCAGAGCAAGGCCCGCCGCGGTCGAAGCTCCCGCAGTTGGTGCGGGATTGCCCGCAATCGCATTGAATGCATTGGCAAACTCAGGATCATTGGGGTTGGCGGCAAAGACCACGTGCTGGCGATGGTACGCTCCCCCGCCCGAGGCCGTGCGGGTCGTCTCCGCATTGGCCATGTTGGCCGCCACCACCTCGGCCCGCATTCGCTCGGCCTGCATCGCGCTGCCCGAGGTCTCCATCATCGCAAAGAGGTTCATTTCAGACCCTCCTCTCTACGGTGTGTCCCTGCACGCGGCCTTCCAACCTACTTGCTATCGGCATGGATCGCATCCAAGACACGCTGGTTCTCGCTGCGCATCAAGGTCACGCCGATGCGGAATTTCAGTTGGGCCTCGGCCAGATTCAGCCCCTCGCGGTCCATCGAGACGTTATTGCCGTCAGGACGCGCAATCAGCCCGTCCACGGCCTTGAGGCGCACCGGTCGCGCCGCGCTGCCCGCGCTCCACCTGGCTCATCGCCTCGCGCATCTCGGCCTCAAAGTCCATGCCCATAGCCCGGTAGCCGGGCGTATCGACATTGGCCATATTCGCCGCGGTCAGCTTGGCCTCACTGGTCGCCAGATCCAGATAACGGCCAATCTGGTCGCTGAGTTGGGTTTCAATCTGCATCGGCTTGCCCTCCTTCATGACCAGATAGCTTCTAGCTCACTGCACTGAATAGCTGAGAAGCCGGTGCTGCTTAGTTCATCGCCAGCCCGAAGTCGATCTCCCGCGTGGTCAGCACGGCCTCTTCGCCGGCCAGAATTGCGCCCCGCTCCAGCACATGCTCCAGTTCGCGGACATTCCCCGGCCAGTCATGCGCGGCCAGCTTGGCCAGAGCGCTCGGCTCGACCCTCTTGATCGGCGCCTCGCGGCCCATCTGCGCCAGAAAATGATTGACCAGCAGCGGCAGATCCTCGCTGTGCTCGGCCAGCGACGGCGTGCGAATCAGAAAGACCGCCAGCCGGTAGTACAGATCGGAGCGGAAGGCGCCCGACTGGGTCTGCTGCGCCAGCGCCTGGTGGGTCGCGGCAATGATCCGCACATCCACCTTGACGGTCTCGTTGTCGCCCACCCGCTGCAACTCGCCGCACTCGACAAAGCGCAGCAGCTTCGATTGCAGCCCCAGCGGCATCTCGCCAATCTCGTCCAGAAAGAGCGTTCCCCCATCGGCCGCCTCGATCCGCCCGACGCGCCCCTGCACCGCGCCGGTAAAGGCTCCGCGGGTGTGGCCGAAAAGCTCGGCCTCCAGCAATGCCTCTGGAATCGCCGCGCAATTGATGGCGACAAAGGGCTTGCGGCTGCGCGTCGAAAGCCTGTGCAGGGCCTCGGCCACCAGTTCCTTGCCCGATCCCGTCGGCCCTTCGATCAGCACCGGCGTCGAGCGCGGCGCCACCAGGCGCACCCGCCGGCTGACCTCCAGCATGCAAGGGGCATTGCCGATCAGCTCCGGCAGCCGCTCGCTGGTGACCGCTTCCGCTCCGGCAGCCGCCGAATGCACCGCACCGCTGGGCGCACTGCGCGGAGGTCCGGGCTGCGGATGAATCGCCGCCGCGGTCACGCTCTGCGGCGGAAAAGCTGGCAGGCGCCTGGCTGGAAACGGCTCCCACCGGCCAGACCTGCGCATGAGCCGTATCCAGCGGCGGGTTCGGCTTGTTCAAGGCCGGCGCCGTATTCCAGATCGCCGTATCGTTGTCCTGCGAGCGGCGCAGAGCGTAGAGCAACTCCTGGCGGTAGGGTCCGCGCGGACTCTCCTGCGCGGTCGAACCGCCCGCCGTCACCAGATCCACATCCGGGAAATTGATTGCGGAAGTCCTTCAGAAACTCGGCCAGGTCCAGATCGGGCAGCCATGAGTCAACGATGACGGCCTCTGGCTGGAAGTTCTCCGCCTCTGCCCAGGCCTGCGCGCCGCCTTCGGCCTCACGCACCTGCCAGCGCAGGCCGGTCAATGTTTCGGTGAGCCGCTGGCGGAAGCTGCGGTCAGCGCTCGCCACCAGCGCCGTGCGCGGGCGGATGCGGCTGGAGGCGAGAGGAAGAGATGAAACAGGAACTACGGATGCCATGAAGATTCTCCTGAAGATCGATCGGTTGAGCTGCCATAAAATTAGTGTGCTTCAAAGATTGGCGCGGAGGCCGCGGGAGCGGCAACAGCAGGTATGATCCCCGGCACAGTGAGAACGGGCATCACGGCCAGCGTCAGATCGGACTCTGGCGGCACCATATAGCCCTGCCCGCGCACCGTGCGGATCAAGGCGCCCGGCGGCGGATCCTTCAGCTTGCGGCGCAGATAGTTGACATAGACATCCACAATATTCGTGGTCTGCGCGGGTTCCAGATTCCAGACTGAATCCAGAAGCTCGACCCGCGAGACACACTGCCCGCGGTTGAGCATCAGGTGTTCCAGAAGAGCGAATTCCTTGTTGGTCAGCAGTATCGACTGACCCGCCCGGCGCGCGGTGTGATCCAGACGGTCCAGTTCCAAGTCGCCCGCGCGCAGCAGCAGCCGCGCCTCGCGCTTGCGGCGCAAAAGAGCCCGGCAGCGCGCCCTCAGTTCATGCAGGCTAAAGGGCTTGATCATCAGATCGTCGGCCCCATGGTCCAGGCATCGGACCCGCGTGTCCACCTCCTGGCGCGCCGTCAGCACCAGAACCGGCAGATCCGAATCCATCGCCCGGACCTCATCGAGTACCTGCTCGCCGTCTTTGACCGGCATATTCAAATCAAGAATGGTCAGGTCGGGCAACTCCTGGCGAAACGCCTCCACCGCGGCTGCTCCATCATAGGCCAGCCGGACCCGATGCCCGTCGGCCTCCAACCCACGGCTCAAAAACAATCCCAGTGCTTTGTCGTCTTCGGCGATCAATAACCTCATGGCAGCCTTTCTCTCTGTGAGCGGCATCCTCAACCCGCAACGCCTCTCTGTTCGGCACTCTCCGCCCGGCTTAGCGTGCGCTAACGGTCGGCTCCCTCTAACCTTCCCGCGTAGGAGAGAGAAACTCAATAGCAGAGCGGGGAAAAGAAGAAAATGCCATTCCAAGAACGGCACAGAGGCTGGTAGAGTTCCCAAAATGGCGAGTTAATGAAGAATGGATAATCCCGCCAAGATACAATCTGAGAATCTGCTGACTCAAGCCAAAGTCTCCTTTGCAAACCACTGAAAGTAAAAGTATTGGAATTCATTCACAAGCGCGTGAGATGGGACTCATTGGTCCAAAGTCGGCGGTCAGCTCTGAACCGCCGATTGCTGACAATATGGCCCAGCGCCTGCCTCGCTCTATTCAGCAATCAACCGCGAGTCCTTATGCTGATGCAACAAGTTGAAGCTGAATCCGTTACGATGAGTGAGCGAGGTAACTCACCATGGAACGAATGCTGGCAACCCCGGCCGATGCGGAGATCATTCTCAAACTCTATGAACTGCGCACAGAAGCGGTGATGCGCCAGGCGCGGGCCTGGATCACGGGCGAGTTCTGGCCGGCGACGGCGGATGAGTTTTTTGCCGTGGCTGGCAATCCCGCCGACCCGCATAACGCATGGCTCCGTCAGGTACTCACTTATTGGGAGATGGCGGCGGCGATGGTGCTCCATGGGGCGGTTTCGGCGGAGTTGTTCGTGGACTGCAACGCCGAGAATTTTTTCCTGCTGGCCAAATTCGCGCCGATTCTGGACGGAATTCGGGAGAAGAATCCTGAGTTTCTCACGAAAACCGCGGAGTTGATCCATCGCTTTTCCGCCGCCGCACAGCGTTATGAGGCGGTTTTAAGGAATGTGGAGGCGCGGCGCAACAGCCTGCCTGCCCGCCAGGAGGCACACGGACAGTATTCTTATCCCTCCAAGCCGTGAAAATCTCTGTTGCTGAATCCGGGCCGCAAGAGCATGATGGTAGCAGCACGAAAATCCCATTCCCCTGGAGGTTTTCCATGAAGCGTGTTCTTACCCTGGTGCTGGCTGTCATGAGCCTGACCGCGCTGTCGGCAAACGCCGCTGGTTCATCCAAAATCAATGGCTGGATCTCTGATTCAATGTGCGGCGCCAAGCACGCTGGAACCGGAGCGGCCTGCGTGAGAAAGTGCATCCAGGGCGGCATGGCACCGGTCTTTGTGGACGAAGCCAAGAAAAACGTTTGGACGATCGACAATCCTGACGCCGTCAAAGACTTCTATGGCGACCATGTGACGGTGAGCGCAACCGCCGATGAAGCTAAAAAAAGCGTTCACATCGACTCTATCGCCGAAGTGAAGTAGGACCCGCCGGTCAACTCTGCGCCGCCGCAGAGGCGTTTCTGATCATTTTCTTTTTCTCTGATCTCATTGTGCTGAACTTCGTGCCGATAGATGGGAATACGGAAGTGACCGGAAGAAGCTATGGCGCGAGCAATCTGGAACGGCAAGGTGCTTGCCGAAAGCGAGAAGACGGAGACGTTGGACGGGAGTGTTTACTTTCCGGAATCCAGCTTGAAACGCGAGTTTCTCCACCCCAGTTCCACCATCTCCCATTGTCCTTCCCGCGGGCAGGCACGTTATTTGAACGCGCTTGTCGATGGCGAAGAGAACCTGGACGCTGCCTGGTACTATCCAGACCCAAAGCCGGCGGCGCGCAAGATCAAAGGCTATGTCGCATTCTGGCGGGGCGTTGAAGTGTTGAAGTAGCGCCAGGAGCTTCCTTCAGGGCCGGATTTCAACAATCCATGGGCGCTTCAGAGGCTCGTGTGATACATTTACCCCATGAGACTCAACGGGTTAGCCAAGTTTGTGGTGTTGCTGGCCGTGCTTCAGGCCGCCAGCGCCGTTGACGCCAAGCCCGATGAGCATTCCTCCGCCAAATCCAAAACTTCTCCGGTTTCGGCCTCCTCGCACACGGAACCGCTAAGTACCACGGCATCAACACCGGGAGGCGACAGCGCAAGCAGCCTCCACGATTACCAGCCTCCGCACATTACCGTCGCCAATCCACCCCCTACGCCGGTGGTCTGGACCTGGCAGGAACAAATCGCCTGGGGCGCCAATCTGGTGCTTGTCGTTCTGGGATATATCTTCTTCTGGATGGCTCTCTCCATCCTTAAAAAAATTGAACGGCAAACGGGATACGCGGAAGCAGTCATTGAAACTGCCTCCTCCACCGCGCATGCTGCTCTGTTGAATGCGCAAGCCGTCATCCAAGCGGAGCGGCCTTGGATTTTGATTACCGTCGAGCCATCCCGGAGCATGGAAAACAGCTTCACTGTCATGGCCACAAACCGCGGCCGTACCCCCGCCCGGATCATCGAGACCCTGGAGCGCCACAAGATCGCCATCGATGAAAAGCGCCTTCCCATTCTGCCTGAATACCGGAATGAAAAGCGCAATGCGCCGTTTGCGCCCATTATTCTATTGCCCGGTGAGTTTACGACAATCAAGGCCTTCTCCCGGGAAGAAGTGAAAGCGCTGTGCGACTCCGAGGAGCGCTTCAAACGCATTGAAACCTGGGAGGAGAAGGTCTTTCTTTATGGAAAGGTCAGCTACCGGGATCTGATCTCCTCCTCGGACGGCGAACCACATGAAACAAACTGGTGCTGCTGGTATATTCATGGACGGCAGAACAGCGGCCTGGTCATTGCCGGTCCGCCGGATTATAACTCTCACACATAGAGATCTTACCAATTTCCTTATTTTTCTATCTCCGTCCTTGCATGAAGAAGTTAGAACAAAACCAGAAATCTGCTTTATATTGGTTGTAAAATTCAAGGGCGCATTGGGCTTCCATTCATCAAAGCGCGACTGCCATGAAAAGCCGCCGACACACTCCTTTTTTTGGTAACTCGATATTCTTTAGCGGCCATTGGAAGAAGTCAAAGCGGCCATCGCCTCCTCCGGTTCAGGGCGGACGCGGAAGTCGGCATGAGCCTCGGCAAAGAGGACGCGCCCATCGCGGCTAATTACAATCGTCGCCGGCAGCGGAAGCCGCCAGCTCTGGTCTCCATTCACAAAGGGAATGTTAATGAGGATGGACAGATAATACTCGCGCAGATACTCTGGCACGGTATAAGTCAATCCAAACTTCTCCGCAATGGCGCAGCCGGGATCGCTGAGCACTGCAAACGGAAGCCGGTGTTGGTCCACCATGAAATCATTTTGCCGCGCGATCTGCGGACCGATGGCTACTAACAAGGCTCCCCACTCGCGCAGTTGCGGATAGAGGTCGCGCCAAGCCTCTAACTCCGTAACGCAATAAGGGTCCCACCGCCCGCGAAAGAATTTTATTACTAAAGGCCCCAGCGCAAGCATATCTTGCGAGCGAACCAGCTTGCCGGAAGCATCCCGCAAAGCAAACTCCGGAGCCAGCGCGCCGACGGACAGTATGCGCTCTTCGATTCCCGTTGCGAATAACTCCTCGACCGCCCGCTCGCTGACCGCCAGCCTCTCCGCCGGAACAAGCTTGCGCGTGTTGGCGGTAATCTCGTCGAGTTGGTCTTGGAGGGCGGTCATGCTCGCTTCCCGATAAAAGTTGAAAAAGAAAATTCGCCTCCGTTGTGAGTTGAAGGGACAACTCGAAAACCTCTTTTCTCCAGGATGTCTCTCTTGCGCTGGATTCTAGTATTGTTGCTGGGATACTCCGAGCAAATAATCAGGATGCCCATCACCGGAGAATTCGGCGGCTTCATTTGTATGTTCTTTCTCCGTTGCAGAAATTCTATGGTCGCTTCGACCTGTTCAAACGCTCTGCGGAGATCGGTCCCCTTCAATTCGACAATGACATCGACAACATTGGGCATCGAGACCAGAAAGTCAACTGCAGTCTGTCCAACGGGGGCCAGGCAGCCATCCACGCGGATGCGCTCAACAGTCCGCTTCTCCGGATTAAGAAATACTGCGCTGACGTTGGTCCCTTTGTCATGAACCTTGATCTTTGAATGGTGCAGGGATTCAATGCAGCGAGCTTCATTTTCCGCCATATTGAATCTCCAGAAGCTGGCCGAACTCATCTGCAATATTGCTGGAGATGTCGTCCAGAATATCCCCATTAATCATTTTGGTCTCGTCGTCCATGATCGTACGGAGAATGCCGTCCTTGCCGTCGAAGGCGTACGCGGCGAAATCGCCTGGGTTGATCCAGTATCGGCGCGAGATGACCTTCTCAACCTCAGAGGCCTTGTCTGGCCGCTCTGCCACAATTTGTCCGGCTTTGATCAGGTCGTTAAAGGCTGTCAGGATGTAGGGGCTGTGGGTGGTGATGGCCAATGCATTGTTGAGCGATGCTTCGTTAGCCATCCATGCAAAGAGGCGAACCAAATTATATTGAGTGTTTGGAAAAACACTCGATTCCGGTTCTTCTACGAAAATGGTTCCGAATGTAGGCATTGGATTTGTCGGAATGTCTGGAGACTTTGCGTTTGCCACGCGGTTGCCAAGTGGATTGAGCAGCGGCAGAAGTTCGAGTGTACCTGATGATTGTAGTTCAAAAGGCAATTCTCTTTTGCTCTCAAAATGTTTGAAATACGGCAAGCCGCCCTTATCGACGACCGTCCCTCCAAGAATGCGTCCGGCCTGTTTCCAGAAATCGATCAATAATCGGTTATCTGTATCGGAAGATTCGATCAAATTGCGATAGCTGAAGTCGATCTCAGTTGAAAATCGTTGAGTTATCCAATCCAGGTTTTTTCCAGAGAAAGACGCAAATCCCTTATTGGGCGTTGAAAAAAAAGCTCTGCCAGTCGGAATGTAAACGGAGCGTTCTTGCCGAAGTGGACCATCAAGGATTCTTTCCTCGGTCCACCGAGGGTCTATAACATTCATTCTCTCAGTAGGGACAGAACTAGTCTGAATGGTTCTATCATACCTTTCGGAAAAGCCACTGTTGAACTCAAAACTTGGATGAGAATTTTTACCATCAGACTTGACAGTAATATCGAATTGAATAGAAGTGTAGGCAATCTGAAATACTTGTTTACTCCAAGTGTCCTTCGGAAATCTCTCTATGAACGCGCGCAATAGGTTTATCTGAAAGAGGTCAAAAGATCCGTGGAATGGTAAAGTCGCGTAATCGATCTCTGGCACAACTTGAGCGAAAAAGAACGCCAATTTGCACAGCAGACTCTTGCCGCTGGATTGCGGGCCGATGAGGACGGTGATTTTGCCGAACTCCAGCTCGGCTTCTTTGATGACCGAGAAGTTCTTGACTGTCAGCTTGCGCATCGCGTCCTCCTTTGTCTTGAAAAGCTTCCCTCAGGGGCTAAAGCCCGTGCTGTTATCGCACTCTTGCGGCACGACTAAAGTCGTGCCCTTTCAAAGCTGGTCTATATGTCGCCGAAGTGCAACCGCAGGTCCTTCGACTCCGCTGACGAACGCTTCGCTCAGGATGACAGATCTAAGAGATAGAAAAACCTATAGCCCAAAGCGTTGCAATCCAGTTTACCGTCCGAAGCGCTGCTTGCCTGCCATTGCGCCCATGCCGCCGCGCATCATGTTTTTCATCATGCCGCCTTTGCCCATCTGCTTGAACATTTTGGCCATCTGGGCGTATTGGCGGAGGAGATTGTTGACGTCTTGCACATCTGTGCCGCTGCCCTTGGCGATGCGCTTGCGGCGCGAGCCGCTGATGATCTCGTGGTTGCGGCGCTCCTTGGGGGTCATCGAGTTGATGATCGCCTCCAGGCGGGTGAATTGCTTTTCATCCACGTTCTTGGCCGCCTGCTGCATTCCGGCGAAGGGGCCGACCGAGGGCAGCATCTTGAGGATCGACTCCATGGAGCCGAGCTTGCTGATCTGGCGCAATTGGTCGCGGAAGTCTTCCAGCGTGAAGCCGTCGCCGAGCAGCGCCTTCTTGGCCAGGTCCTCGGATTTCTTGCGGTCGAGGGTGGATTCGGCCTTCTCGATGAGCGACATCATGTCGCCCATGCCGAGGATGCGGCCGACGATGCGGTCGGGGTGGAAGGGTTCGAAGGCGTCGGGCTTTTCGCCCACGCCGAGGAACTTGATGGGCTGGCCAGTGACGTGGCGAATCGACAGCGCCGCGCCGCCGCGGGCATCGCCGTCCATCTTGGTGAGGATGACGCCGGTGAGGCCGAGGCGCTTGTGGAAGTCCAGGGCGGAGTTGACCGCGTCCTGGCCGGTCATGGCGTCGGCGATGAAGAGGATTTCGCTCGGCGTAAGTAGCTTTTTGAGCTGCTCCATCTCGCCCATCAGCTCTTCATCGACGTGCAGGCGGCCGGCGGTATCGACGATGAGCACGTCGCAGCCCATGTTGCGGGCCTCGCGGCGGGCCTCCTGGGCGAGACGGGCGACGAGCGCGGGACCGGCCTTCTCGCCCTTCTGATCGCCCTCGTAGAGCTTGGCTTCGATGGATTTGGCGACGACTTTGAGCTGCTCACGCGCAGCGGGGCGGTATACGTCCACCGAGACGAGCATGGGGCGATGGCCGCCCTTTTTGAGCCATGCGGCGAGCTTGCCCGAGGTGGTGGTCTTGCCGGAACCTTGCAGACCGGCCATCAAGATGACCGAGGGCGGCTGCGAGGCGAATTTGAAGCGGGCCGTGTCCTTGCCCAGTAATGTGATCAGCTCGTCGCGGACGATCTTGATGACCTGCTCGGAGGGCGAGAGCGCGGTGAGGACTTCCGTGCCCACAGCTTTGACGCGGATCTGCTCGATCAGCTCGCGGACGACGTTGAGGTTGACGTCGGCTTCGAGCAGTGCGATGCGAATCTCGCGCAGGGCTTCGGCAATGTTCTCTTCGGTGAGTGTGCCTTGGCCGCGAAGAGACTTGAAGGCGCGTTGCAGTTTGTCTGTAAGGTTTTCAAACATAGGTCATCTTCAAGTCTATCGCGGCCACCTTCACCTGCGGTGAGGGCTGTTGCTCGCTGTCCGCTCGCTTGGGGGTTCTTGGTGAATTTTCTACGGAATAACCGCGGAAAAGATGGGACACCACATCCATTATAAAAAAGTATGGCCGATTCTGCTTTGAGTTTGGTTCTAAACTGAAGTGAGGAGGGACTATGGCCGACGGCCGCGAGGAGCGTGAAGAACGGGAGAAGCGCCGTGAACACGAAAAGTGGGAGAATCAGCAGGACCGGATTGACCGCCATCGTCCAGATGAGTGGGAGCCGGAGCGAGTTGATTCGTAAAACGATCTATTGCAAGTTGGGCTTCTCGACAAGAACAGCTCGGTTTTGGTTCGTAGTCTCTCATCCATTCCGCAATATCCGCGGAATGGATGAGAAAGATATGCAGAATTATTCGCCAGTCGAGGAAACAACATTACGGCTTGACACGCACTTTCGGCTCGACAGAAAGGCCGGGGCGCAGTTCGTGGTTGGGGTCTTCGCTGGCTAGATCATTGAAGTCGATGCGCACCGGAACGCGCTGAACCACCTTCACGTAATTGCCGGTGGCGTTCTCAGGCGGAAAGAGCGAGAGGACGGAGCCTGTAGCGCCGCCGATTTGTGTGATCTTGCCGTGGTAGGTCTTGCCGGTTGAGTCCACTTCAATTTCGACCGGCTGGCCGGAGGACATATGACGCAGTTGCGTCTCCTTGAAGTTGGCGGTCACCCATAATCCTTCGAGCGAGACAAGCATTGTCAGGTTTTGTCCGGGCGCAACATTCTGATTGATCTCGACGCTCTTGCGGGTAATGATGCCGGCTGTTGGCGCGATAATCTTGGTGTAACTGAGGTTGAGCTTGGCCTGGTCGAGCTTGGCCTGCGCCTCTTGTACCTGAGCCTCGGCCTGCTTGGCGCGGGCAGACTGCGCGGCTACTTGCTGCGGGCCAGTCTGGGCGTATTTCTGGTTCGCCTTGGACTGCGTCTCACGCTCCTTGGCTTCGCTGACGCCCTCTTGGGCAGCTTTCTCGTTGTGACGTGCGCTGGAGAGCGCGGCCTTGGAGGCGTCGGCGGCGGCCACGGCCGCGTCGAACTGCTGCTTGCTGATGACGTCCTTTTCTACAAGCGGCTTGTAGCGCTCGAGGTCGGCCTGCGCCTTGGTGTTGTTGGCCTTGGCCTGCGCCACCTGGGCATGCGCTGCTTCTAACTGTTGTTCGGCCTGCTCAACGGAAGCGTGTGCGCTGCTGACGCTGGCATCAGCCGATAGCAGCGTGCTGCCGGTGTTGACGCTGGTGATGGGAACATTGACTTTAGCCGCATCGGCATTGGCCTGGGCGCTGGCCAACGCTGCCTCGGCATTCTCGACCGCTACCTTATAGTCGCTGGGATCAAGTTCGGCAATCACGTCGCCCGCCTTGACCACCTGATTCTCATCAACATAGACCTTGGCAACCTGGCCGCCGATGCGCGCGCTGACCTGGATCAGATGGCCGTTGACCTGCGCGTCATCGGTGTCTTCGGTGTAGGTGGAGCGCCACCAGAGACCCGCGGCAACCAGCACAAGAATCACCACCACGACGATGGCGATGCCCTTGCGGCGCGACTTCGGCGTCACGCTCTGAGTGTCTTCTTCCGGCTCGTTGGGAACGGGTGTTGGAATTGAATCCGCCACGTCTACTTACCTCCCAGATAACTCTTGTAGTTCTCGCCTGCTCCCAGGGCACGCGCCAGACTGAGCTTGGCGACGTTGTGCCGGTAGAGGCTGGTTACGTACTGATCGTTGGCCTGCGCGACGGACTGCTGCGCCTGACTGACGGCCAGGTTGTCGCTGACGCCGTTGGCATAACGCTGCTGCGCCTCGCTGAGCGCTTCATTGGCCAATTCAACACTCGATTTGGCAACCTCAACCATCTTCTGCGCCGAGGCAATATCCAGCAAGGCATCACGCACATCGGCGTCCACCTGGGCATTCTTGTCGCTCAATTGCGCATGTGCAGTATCAAGCAGCGCCTGGGCCTGCTGGGCCTCGCCGCGCAAGGCATATTCCTTGAAGAGCGGTACGCTGAGCGTGCCGCTGGCGTCGCCCGTACCATGCGAAGAGTTCAAATTCACGCCGATGTCGCCGTAATCGCCATTGAAAGCTAAGCGTGGGCAACCGATTGGCGGTGGCAGCCTTGCGCCGCTCTTCGGCAGAATTTACCTGCTCGATCATCGCCGCCAAATCTTTTCGATTGGCGTGCGCTTCACGGATGGCTTGATCCGCATCGATCTGATCAAAGGCCGCGTAAGGCTCTTTGTCGGCCAGAGTGAAACTCTGCGCAAGAGGCAGGCCAATCGTCCGCGCCAAGGCCAGCTTGTCTTTTTCCAGAGAGTTTTGGGCTACGATCAACTGCTGATCGAGCGATTGTGCATCGACGCGGGCGCGCAACTCATCCAGCAGTGGCGCGGTTCCTGCCTGATGATTGGCAGATGCCTGAATCGAGGGATACCTTGGCCGTGGCGGCCTGCGCCTCTACGCTCGCTATGCGGGTTTCATCGGCCAGCACCAGCAGATAGGCATTGCCCACCACCAGCACCAACAGTTCGCGCGCATCTTTGGCGGATAACTCCGCGGCGTTGAAGTTGTGTTGCGCAGCCAGATAATTGCGCAGGGAAGCCACATCGATCAGCGACCAACTGAGCGAGGCGCGCAGATCAGTGAATCCAAAAGGTCCAATAATCTTCGGAAAGCCGGGAACGCGCAACCCTTCGGCGGGCAGGTCCACTTGCATGACGGTTTCTTTGGCGCTTGCATCGACCGCGGGCAACAGGGCTTGCAATTCGCTCAGCCTTTCGCCGCGCGCCGCAGCGGTCTGCGCATTGCTTAGGATAACGCCCAGGTTAGCCTTTAGCCCCCGCTGGATGGCTTCGTCCAAAGTGAGCGAGACCGGCTGCGCGGAGACTTCTCCCTGAGCCACGCTGCCCTGAAAGGGTGAAGCGCTTTGCGCAATCAGCCCGCAGGGATGCAGCCCCGCCAATGCCAACGCCAGAGCAGGCAAAGAGCGGCGGGTCGATCTGTTGTTCATAGTATTGGTAAACATCGGAACCGTTGGATTCTCAGTGAAAGACTTTGTTGTGCAAACCTCCACCCTTTAACAACGGGAAAGGCGGGCAACAGTACTCGCATCTCTAGTGTATCGAACGATCCGGGGAGCTTTGAGAATCTTTTGCATCTGCTTGACCCAATTGGAAAATCGGGACAAGTTTCCCATCCGCAAATATTACGCTGGGGGCGTTGAGCCGAAGTCCGCAGACCCCATCGCCGGTGGGAATTGGTTTGCGGAAGGTAATGGAGTGGAACTTGCCTACTTTCAGCATCTCAACGCAGGTAGTTAATTGCATTCTTCTTTATATGAACGACCTCGCCGCAAGCGGCGGGGGATAGTGTCCGGAGAGATTCAAGAAATCATCTTTGACACAAAAAAAACGGCAGGCTCCAGGGCCTGCCGTCTGTTCTATCTTCGGTGAGATTTGAAAATCTGCTCTTACTTGCCGGATTTCGCGGGCGCAGAGACGGGCGCGGTCTTGACGTTGTCCAGCACCGAATGCGTTCCGCCACCTGCATGCGCCATCAGCACTGTCAGGGTGATCGATGTGCACATGAAAAGAATCGCCGACCAAGTGGTGAGCCGGGTGAGCACGTTTGCGGCAGCGCGCGGCCCAAAGGCGGTCTGCGAACCCTGCCCGCCGAAGGCGCCGGCCAAGTCAGCCGAGCGACCCTGCTGCAAGAGAACCACGCCAATCAGGAAGATGCACACAATGATGTGCAGGATAGTGACAAGTACAAGAGCGATCTGCATTTTGAGCTGCTTTCCAGGTCAGTCCGGCGGCCCGGACGAGAGAGATTTTGGTGCGGAAGAGGGGACTTGAACCCCTATGCCTTGTGGGCGCCAGCACCTCAAGCTGGTGCGTCTGCCAATTTCGCCACCTCCGCACACTGGGTGGAACTCTACGAGTATAGCAAAACTCGGAGCGGGAAGGAACAGTCCGTCGTAGCAAAATCCAACCGCGTATTGAAAAGCAAAGAAGAAAGTCCCAGCTTCCGAATTCGAAGGCTGGGACTCTCCTCGGATTCATTCCCCCTTTAGGGTTGCGGCTTCAGGGGAGCGCCCGTGTATTCGTTATATTTCTGTGGGGTTTCTGCCCCGCGTTTGAGCATTCGCAAGGTAAAGGGCATCGGCGCGGTCAAGGATCCGCCGGTTGCCTTCCACCACATAGGCAATGTTTTGAAGGCAAAGACCATGTCGTAATCCGTTGCAATCGATCCGGTGTCAGGGTCCAGAGGCTCGGTTCCTGGATGGGATTGGAACCATCGCGACCATTCGGGCGAAGCCGGAGCCGGAGAACAGATATAAGGTCCATTGGGATCGCCGACCGGGCAGGGTTTGAAGGGCGGACCAGGAAACGGGTTGGGAAAAGACGGCAAAAGGAAGGAGAGCATCTTGTGTTGAACAGGTTGCCACTCGGCCGGGCTATGGCAACTCATGCAGGAGGAATCGCGGTGATTGATCAGCACTTTGCCACCGACTGAAATGTCGTTGGTCGCTCCATCGTTGGGACCGGAGAGCCGTCCGCCCCAGCCCAAGGTCTGTGTGGAATACTGTGGAGCCGATGGATTTATCCAGTTCTCCTGCAGATTTATAGCCGGATTCTGCTCTGGATTCAAGCCCGGATCGTTGCCCCACATCGCGCCCAGAGGGACCATCTTGTCCCAAGCGTCGTTGCCGGGTGCGTTCAGGTCATAGACCAGTGTGGAAAATACCCATCCTGTTTGCGGCGCGGCGATGGAGTCTTTGACGATAATGTCAAACTGCATGACATAGGATGTCAGCACCGCTGGACTGCCTGGGTTCGCTTCCGGAATCGATGTATAAATGGGCCATGCCGCGGCGCCGTTGGTCACCGGCCACCAGTTTTGCTGCACCGCGGGATTGTCGGAGACGAAGACCGCTGCCTTGACTACCACCGAGCCTTCCGGAAACTGGAAGTTTTCCGTGGTGATAGACGGGTTCATCGCAGCTTCGCCCCACACTTTGTAAAGTGTGTAGGCTGCCCGCTGGTCGTAATAGGTCAGCACATGCGTATCGAAGGTGGTGATCAGTCCCGTGCCGGGGAAGATCGACGGTCCGAACTGGCCGGCTGAGTAAGTCCCATGAATACTCTCGCGGATCGATCCAAGCCACGGCTCGGTATACCAACCGGCCTTGGCCGCGTCCCAGTTGGCGTAGTCCAACAGGAGAACGCGGGCGTTGGCGCTCACATACTGCTTCAGAGCCTCTACGTAAATACCAGCGTTCTGCGTGGTGATGCGTCCGCCGCCGATCGCTTTTTGCCACGGAGGTACGCTCATGGGAGGAAGTGGCTGAGTCGGCCAAGCATGACTCAGGGTGAACATCGGACCCTGATACTCCGAGGCAGGCGGAATCAATCCGTTGTTGGTGACAAATGGATCCTTGGGTACTGCGGCCTTGGCGGCGGAAGTTGCGAACGTATGTTCATCTGCCGCTGAAACGGGATTCAGGTTAGGGCGCGTGCCGGAGATTGAACAGATCAACACCGGCACCAGGAACATCGCAAGGATGCGCCTCAAGGAGACTCTCATTGTATGACCTCCATTTGTTGTTTGTGTATAGGGAAGTAGACATCACGCAGCCACCGGGAAGGAGTAGCGCGCCGACTTAGTATTCGGTTAAATGAATACGTTTGTCAACAGAAAAACATCTCTTTAGTAACTTTTTATTGCCAGATTTATAATCTTTCAGATATTTAATTAGTTACTTTTGAGGCAAATGATGCTTTGGAATTGAACGCTGGGAGGAAGCAATCTCGCTCTTCAGTACCGCTTCTTCACCCTAGTGTCCTGAGTCAAAAGTTCGTTCAACAAAAAACTGTCATCCTGAGCGACCGTAGCGTAGCGAAGGGAGTCGAAGGACCTGCGGTTGCTTTTCGGTATACCTCTACAAACCTCAGATCCTTCGACTCACCATCCCCAGGCTGAAGAGAACGCCTGGGGCCCCGTTCGCTCAGGATGACAGCGTTGTTATGCTGCGAACTTCTGACTCAGGACACTAGATATGTGAATATCATGTTAAGATTGAAGCTCAAGGAGCCGGCAGCCCATTCAAGACCAGCCGGACCACCCCCCATGAACCTCTACCTGATGCGTCACGCCAGCGCTGGATTACGGCGCGGTAATCCTCTTATTGACGATAAACGCGCCCTCATCAAAGAAGGCAAGGAACAATGCGTGCTGATGGCGCGCGTGCTGGCCGCCCTCAAAGTGCAGGTGGACGTAATCGTCTCTAGCCCGCTGAAGCGCGCCTTGCAAACCGCGCAGTTCGTCGGCACCGAACTGGGCTATGATCAGAGGGTTGAGATCAGCCCGGCGCTAGCTCCCGACGCTGATTACGCTGACTTTCAGCAGATGCTGGCCCACTACTCCGGCTATGAAGGCGCGCTGGTCGTGGGCCATAACCCCAATATTTTTCAGTTCCTTGGCCGCATGATTGCAGGCGACGACGGCGCGGCTATCCGAATGCGCAAAGGCTCCATCGCCCGCGTCGATTTGGATCGCCATCCGCCGCTCTTGCATTGGCTGATCGATCCCCGCTCGGCGCGCGCCATCTACGCCAGCATGCAGAAGAGTTCGCGCCCGAAGACCTCGAAGAAGTAACCGCCCTCCTGGCGCAGGAAAAATCCATTTGAAAACCTACGCCCAGTTTCCCGCTCGCTATCACGCGCTGGTTGCATCGAACCCCGGCAGTCTTCTGCTGCAAACCTCGCGCTTCGATGACGAGAATGAGCGCAGCTATCTTTTCATGAAGCCGGTGCGGACGCTCGCGATCCATGGCGGCTTGATGGATGAGATTGACTTGGCGCTGGCAAGCGGCGCTTATGTTGCCGGTTATCTTGCCTACGAGTGCGGAGAAGGCCTGCGAGAGATGGACCATCGCAATCAGCAGGATACAAATCCGCCTCTCGGCTGGTTTGGCGTTTATTCCAAAGCCTGTATTTTTGACCATAGAACGGGTGAGTTTGAGGGAGATGCGCCGGATGACATTTCAATAGACGAGCGAAACCTTGATCAGAGTTTTTCAATCAAGAATCTGCGCCTGGAGATTGATAAGAAGAGTTACGCCGAAAAGGTCGCGGCGATTCAAGAGTACATCCGCGCGGGCGACAGTTATCAAGTGAACTTCACTGATCGGGCGCGCTTCGACTTTTCAGGTTCCGCGATGGCTCTATTTGAAGCATTGATCCAGAACCAGCCGGTACCTTACAGCGCTTTCCTTCAAGGAGAGAATTGGCAGATTCTATCGTTTTCGCCCGAGTTGTTCTTTCGCCTAAACGACCGCCAGATTGTCACGCGCCCTATGAAAGGCACGGCACGGCGCGGCGCCGACCTGAAGGAGGACGAGAGGATCGCCCACTGGCTGCAAAACGACATCAAGAATCGCAGCGAGAACGTGATGATTGTAGACCTGATGCGCAATGATCTGGGCCGCATCTGTGAATACGGCAGCGTGCGGGTTGACCAGCTCTTCGCCGTGGAAAAATACGAGACGCTCTTTCAGATGACTTCGCAGGTTTCCGGCACGCTTCGCCGCGGCGTGCATTCTTCCGATATTTTCAGCAGCCTCTTTCCCTGCGGTTCCGTGACGGGAGCTCCCAAGCATCGGACGATGGAAATTATTCAAGAACTGGAGCGCGGGCCTCGTGGCATTTTTACCGGCGCCATCGGCTTCTTTTCACCGGCGCGCGAAGCGGTCTTCAGCGTACCCATTCGAACCTTGGTCTTGGAAAGCAATCGCGGCGCAATGGGCGTGGGCAGCGGCATCGTCATCGATTCGCAAGCGCAGGAAGAGTACAGTGAGTGCCTGTTGAAATTCGAGTTCCTGACCCGCCGCGAAGAGAATTTTCAACTCTTGGAAAGTATTCTTTGGAAGGATGGTTATTGTCTGTTGCCGCTGCATCTGGAGCGAATGGAATCATCGGCGGAGTATTTTGGATTCAACTTCGATCGCGGAACCATCCTGGAAGCCTTGGAAGTTATAAGCAAGCAGCTTGCATACGGTATGCGGACCAAGGTTCGAGTACTCTTGGAACGCACCGGAGCGGTGAAGATCACGCACGCTCCGGTGGAAATAGATCGAACTTCGGGGATCGTTGCAATTTCCACGTTTCGAGTATCTTCAAGTGATCGCTTCTTGCGGCATAAGACAACCCGCCGCCAACTCTACGATGAGCAATACCAACAGGCTCTCCAGCAAGGCTATGACGAAGTTCTTTTCTTGAATGAACGAGACGAGGTGACCGAGGGAGCTATCAGCAATGTCTTCATTGAGAAGGATGGCCAATGGATTATGCCTCCGGTTGAGTGCGGATTGCTACCGGGAATCTATCGGCGGCATCTGCTGGAGACCAATCCCACAGCGACGGAAAGAATCTTGCACCTGAATGACCTTGCATCCGCTGACGCAATTTACATCTGTAATTCCGTACGCGGTTGCAGAAGAGTTACACTCCTATCGGTAAGCCAATTCTGATAGCGGTTCAGTTACTGGATTACATTGATGCTATTTGTTCTTGGCAAAAACCTCTTCGAGCAGTTTCTTCACTGCGCGTAAGTATTTTTTATTAAACATGGTACACTTTTTGTTGCAGAGTACCATCCATTCTTCAACTGGATAAGCAATCGGACTTTTCCCACAATTTGCCAGCTTGAGATAGTCGAGCGCGGTGCGTCCATGATTGTCTTTGATTGAAGCTTTCGCGCCCGACTGCAATGCATAGCGAATTTCATCAACCTGATTCCGCCAACTTTCCCACCCGCGCTCCTGTTATCCTAATAGTAACGGTAACCGAACAATGACAGAAAATCCTTCCACTCACTTCCGCCCGCAGGCTGCGCTCTCCACGCGTGCCGTGTGGCTGCTTTTTGCGGCGATCTTTGCCGCAGTTTACTTGGGATCTCTCTTTACGCCGCCTCTGATGGACGACGTGGACGCCTCCCACAGCTTGGCCGCGCAGCACTTTGCCGAGAGCTCCGACTGGGTCACCGCCAAGACCAATGGCATCCGCTACATCGAAAAGCCGCCGCTGCCCTACTGGATCTCTGGCGCGCTCTACAAGGTCTTCGGCCAGAATGTCTTTTCCTCGCATCTGCCCAACGCGCTGGCCATGCTGGGCTTGGCTTGGCTGGCATGGCTTTGGGCGCGCCGCGCCTGGGGTGAACGCGCCGGCTTGTATGCGGGACTGGGCGTGCTGACCTCGATCGGGCCGTTTCTTTTTACTCGCTTCATCATTCCAGAAGCGCAACTCAGCCTCTTTCTGCTCATCGCTCTTTACTGCCTGCTCACCGGCTTTGAAGCGGGCAAGGCCGTGCGCTTTTACGTGATGTGGGCATCTCTGGCGCTGGCGCTGCTCACCAAGGGCCTGATTGCGCCAACTTTCTTTATTGGCGCGGCTGTACCCTATCTGATACTCTCCGGCCTCTGGCGCCGCTGGAAGGAAGTGAAACCCTTCACCGGCTTGCTGCTCTTCCTAGCCATCGCCGCACCCTGGCCGATCCTCTGCGGCCTGGCCAATCCCGACCAAGGTCACGCCGTCGGCAATCACCCCACCTTCGGCAACGTCCACGGCTTCTTCTACTTCTTCTTTGTCAACGAGCATTACCTGCGCTTCTTTGGCCTGCGCTATCCGCACGACTACAACAAACTGCCCGGCGCTCTTTATTGGCTACTGCACTTGGTCTGGCTCTTCCCCTGGAGCCTCTTCCTGCCAGCGGCATTTGTTGCGGCGTGGAAGACCTGCCACCACTGGCGGCAATATCTGAAGCACGATGCCGGCCAAGCAGTAGACTTCTACCTGAATCATGCCGCGCGCGCCGATGTGGCAAGCGACATCAGTCTGCTCAAATTCCGCGCCCGCAGCATCTGGCTCTTGAGCCTATTCTCCGGATGGACGCTGCTCTTCTTTTCCATCTCCACAAACCAGGAGTACTACACCTTCCCGGTCTGGGTGCCGTTCTTCATCCTCATCGCCGGCGTGGTGGCGGGCATCGAGGAAGATCGCGGCGCGGATTGGAGTTCCATCTCCAATCTCGATCACAATCATTCGCTGCTCTCGAGCTGGTGGCTCACCGGCGCGCAAGCCTTCTTCACCGTCGTCGGCGTGCTGGCCGCCGCTGTTCTTGGATGGGGACTGTGGGAGTCGCGCCATCTGCCTTTTGTCGATGATGTTGGCACGCTGCTGGCGCATCGCGCGGTGGGCGATTACACGCTCTCCATGTCCCACCTGTTTGACCTGACCACATCGGCCTTTGCCGCGCTGCGGTTGCCGGCGATCCTGGCTGCAGTGGCTCTGCTCATTGGTCCCGCCGTGGGCCTGGTGCTGCGCCTCAAGCGCAAGCAGATCGCCGCCACCATCAGCGTTGCGCTGACCTCGGCGGTCTTTTTGATCGCCGCGCACATCGCCTTCGCGCGCTTCAATCCCATGCTCGGAAGCAAGCGCGCCGCCGATACCATCATGGCCAAAGGCTCGCCTAACGATACTTTCATCATCTACGGTGACCTGAACGTCGGTTCCTCGGTTGTCTTCTATACCCACAAGTTCTTGGGCGGGCGGCCAGCCTTGCTGGTTCTGCCGCGCTGCGGACAGAACGGCGAGGGTTCCACGCTGGTGTGGGGATCCTGCTACCCAGACTCGCCCAACATCTTCCTCAGCGAGGATCAACTCTCGAAGGTGTGGGGAACGGGTGAGCGCAAGTGGCTCCTGGCAGAGGACGTGAATCGCCTCAAGGCCCAGCAGTTGCTTGCGGGAAGGCTCTACTTTGTCCAAGACATCGCTGACAAGATGCTGTGGACGGACAGGCCGTTACCGTAGACAGTGGACAGCCCACTGTCCACTGTCTACGGAATTACCCCACTTCCAGCATTCTATCCAGCGCCACCTTGGCCCAGCGCTTGACGCTCGCACGCACCTGAATGCGATTCACTACCCGGCCTTCGACCAGATTTTCCAGCGCCCAGGCCAGATGCGCCGGACTAATCCGGTACATCGTCGTGCAGAGGCAGCCGGTGTCGTCCAGCGTAATGATCTTTTTTCCCTGCTCGGCAAAGCGCCGCGCCATCCGGTTGACCAGATGAATCTCCGTTCCGACGGCAAAGATCTGCCCTGCCGGAGCCTGCTCGACCAGGGCAATCAGCCGCTCGGTCGAACCAAGAGCGTCGGCCTTTTGGCAGACTTCAAAGCGGCACTCTGGATGCACAATCACCTGAATGCCGGGATACTTGGCGCGCACCGCATCAACATGACTGGGCAAAAAGCGTTGGTGGACCGCGCAGTGGCCCTTCCAGAGCAGGATGCGGCTCGGGGCAAGGCTCTGCTTGGTCTGCCCGCCTTGCAGGCCCCACGGGTCCCAGACGGTCATCTCACTGAGCGGAATGCCCATCTCGAAGCCGGTGTTGCGGCCCAGATGCTGATCGGGCAAAAAGAGAATCCGTTTGCCGCGCGCAAAGGCCCACTCAAAGGCGGCGCGGGCATTCGAGGAGGTGCAGACCAATCCGCCGCGCTCGCCACAGAAGGCTTTGATGGCAGCGGTCGAGTTCATGTAGGTCAGCGGAACGGTCTCTTCCGCAAGACCGAGGGCTTCCAGCACCTCCCAGCAGGCTTCGACCTGGGAGATTTCGGCCATATCGGCCATGGAGCATCCGGCATTGAGGTCGGGCAAAATCACCTGCTGGCCAAGGTGCCCGAGGATGTCTGCGCTTTCGGCCATGAAGTGCACGCCGCAGAAAACAATGTACTCGGCGTCGGATTCAGTGGCAATGCGGGAGAGCTTGTAACTGTCGCCGGTCGCGTCGGCAAAGCGGATCACCTCGTCGCGCTGATAATGGTGGCCGAGCAGCAGGGTCGTCGTGCCCAGTTTGGCGCGCGCCTGCGCGATGCGCTCATCCATCGTATGATCGGGGAGCGCAAGGTAGTCTTCCAGGCTGCAAGAACTGCCAGCCTCCGGCAAAACCGCCGTTGGATCGTCAAGAACCAGATTCACTAGACTCCGCCTTCAGTCAACTCACCCTTCCAAGTCTCTGGCAAGGCAGCCGACGGGGATGTTGAAAGCAAAACGCGGCTTGCAGTGGATGCACTGGTCTTCCAGGTTCGTCGGTGCTGGGCCGACTCTGTCAGAAAATCCCCCATCCACGGGGTTGTTGCAAACCTTTCCTACAGTTGGACGCGGACTAAAGCCGTTGGATTCGAGAACCCGTACCGGTCTGAGCCGCTTCCACTGCTCTCTAGTGTAACAAAGGGTTAACATAGAACTCAAATACGGAGAGAACGGAGGGTGGGCTGAGCCCAGGGCGACGGTGATTCGCCCGAAATGCAATCACATTCTTAACAGCAGTATCAGCGAAGATAAACGCTGACTCGTCCTTCAATCAGCTTTTTAGATTCCACAAGGGCTGCAACCGTAAGGTCATGAAAAACCGATGCCTCGAAGAGCGACTTTCCGCCTGCATTCCGCCTTAACTCAGGTAGTTTTCTCATTACGGCGCGATAGCTCCGGAGCATCTCAGGAACCGTAGTGACGTCGCGCGGCTGCCGCAAGATATTGCGCAGTCCTGCCATGGCGCCCGTAGGTGTTTTATGGTGAATCTGTGGATCAATTCCGTTGATATCACTGGAAGATTTCTGTGCCCGATAGGGCTTTCTCTCGAAGACGTAGACCCGGTGCTTGCCTTTGGTCGCGTGCGAGTGATAGAGCGCAAGACCAAGTTCCACCGGCATATTGAAGCGATGTATCCCCTTCGAGAGTTCTATCCGGGAGAGGTCGTGAATGGAAGAATCGGACTCCGCTATCAATCCGATGATGGTTTCCAGTCGTCCCTGATTCGGAACAGCGAGCGTTGCATTGACGCGCAAACCAAGTTGGGACAGACCAACAATGTAGGCTACATACAGGTCTTCAAACTCTTTATCGTATGGGATGTTGAGAAAGACGGACTCGATACGCTTGCGACTTGCCATCTCGTGCCTATCGACTGCCACGGCTTTTGGAAGAGGTTCGAGAGCGAGTCCCGCTTCATATTGAAGGAGGACGCTGCCCGGCTCATACTCCTTGAGGATTTCCTGCTGGAGGGAGTGTTCATGATTCTGCGCACAGCCTCCACGCGCTCGGGACTGAGTCCGAGAATCCGGCCCATTTCTTCCGGGGTGGGCACCGGGTTGCCAATCACATGCACATTCATGAACTCATGATAGAGCGAAACAAGAAGCCAATCACAAGAATGTTTTTCAGGGTTTGGATAGCGCCGGCAGTGTGCGGTTGTTCGCGCCGAGTGCGGGCAGGTATCATGAATCATCATGAGCTTGACCCCGCCAATTGAGGTTGCCACCATCGGGATGTGGGATTCTCTGATCCTGATGGTCATGGCGCTGGTGGTCTTCGGCCCCCGCCGCCTGCCTGAGATTGGCCGCCAGATCGGCAAGCTGATGTACGAGGTGCGCAAGGCATCGAACGACTTCAAGTTCCAGATGGAAGAGGAGTTGCGCAAGTCCGAAGAGGCTGACAGGCAGAAGAAGGAAGAGGAACGCGTGCGCGCTATACCACCATCGGCTACGGCAATTCTGGACTCCCATCTCCCAGAATCGGGACCTGGAGCACCCAGTCCGTATCCCGGTGAAGGGGTTTATCCGGCTGTCTCTCCGGCGGAGTTTCGGCATGACGAGCCGTATCCGCGCATTCAACCGCCTTCGACAGGCGAGCCGGTGACGGCGGCGCGACCGGAGTTCACCGAGCAGAGAGTCCTGGAGAGCGGCGTAGCCGAAGCCGCGCCGGCAGCAGAGCAGGCCCGCCATGATTGATCCGGCGGACGCAATCGGCAAGGCGCGCGAGGCCGTGACGGCGCGCGTGGAACTGCCCGGCATGAGCTTGATGGAGCATCTGGACGAGCTGCGCAAGCGCATCGTCCACTCCTTGATCTTTCTCGGTTTGGGCTTTGCCGCTGCATGGGGCTTTCATGACCGGCTCATCGACTACATTCAGGCGCCGCTCAAGCAGGACGGCAAATCACTCAACATGATTCACCCGATGGACGGTTTCAATCTTGCCGTTCATGTATCACTGGTCGGCGGGTTGATACTGGCCTTGCCCTTTGTACTTTTTCAGGTCTGGCTCTTCATTGCGCCGGGGCTTTACCAAAAGGAGAAACGCTTTGTGGTGCCCTTCATGGCGGCCACGGTGGGGCTATTTCTGACCGGCGCTTACTTCGGCTACTACTGGGTTCTGCCCAGCGCGGTGCACATCCTGCTGGATGTCTTTGGAGGCAAATTCACTTCGGTCATCAGCATCGAGGAGTATACCGGCTTCTTTCTCTCCATCATTCTGGGCCTCGGCATCGCCTTTGAACTGCCGGTGCTGATCTTCTTTCTGGCGCTCTTCGGCATCGTCAGCCCTCGTTTTTTATGGCGGAATCTCCGCTACGCAATACTGGCGGTCTTCATGGTAGCGGCCGTCATTTGTCCCTTGCCCGATCCAGTGAGTATGACTCTGTACGCGCTCCCTCTGCTGGGGCTGTATCTGATCGGTATCGGCGTGGCATGGTGGGTGCATCCCTCGCGGAGGAAGAAAAAGGAGGCGGCGCAGTGAGTTTGCATTCGTTTTGGAAGAGAGTTGCGGCGGGATTGTTGATGCTGGCGCCGTTGGCCGCGCCCGCACAGACGCACTTCAACGGTGCTAAGGCGCTGGAATACGCACGTCAGTTTGTGGCCATCGGTCCGCGCTGGCCCACCAGTCCGAATCATCTGAAGGCTGAGGCTTTCTTGCGCAGCCACTTCCAGCACGACGCCCTCGAAGAGGACACCTTCACTGCCCTGACGCCCATCGGAGCGGTGGATATGCACAACTTCATCGTGCGCTATCCCGGCAAGAAAGACGGCGCAATCGTCCTTGCCACGCACTACGAGACCAACTATTGGCTGAAAAACATCAACTTTGTTGGCGCCAACGACGGGGCGGCGACGACCGGCCTGCTGCTGGCCATTGGCGACCAGTTGCACGTGCAGACCGCTGGCGGAAAGAAGCTGGAAGGCTACTCCGTCTGGCTGCTCTTTGATGACGGCGAAGAGTCGATCAACTCCACCTGGACGGACTCCGACTCACTCTACGGCACGCGCCACCTGGCCGCCAAATGGGGGCGCGACGGCACGCTGGGCAAGATCAAAGCCTTCATCCTGGCCGACATGATCGGCGACAAGGACTTGGACATTCAGCGCGAGAGCCGCGACACAGATTGGCTGGTAACCCTGGTGCGCCAGGCGGCCAAGAAGTTTGGTTATGAAAGATATTTCTTCAAGCAGGAGATGCAGATCGAGGACGACCATCTACCCTTCGTCCAGCGCGGCGTGCCGTCGATCGACATCATCGACATCAACTACGGCCCCAACAACAGCTACCACCACACCGACAAAGACACTTTGGACAAGATCAGCGCCCACAGCCTGACGATTGACGGAGATGTCTTCCTGGAGACGATCCGGCTGATAGGCTTGCGATGAAGGCGAAGCCGCCATCTGGCGTGGCGGCTCTTGATTTACTTTTTGATCCAAATCTCCACGCGCCGGTTCCGAGCTTGCCCATCATCGCTGGCATCCGAGGCGACAGCAAGCCCTGAACTGTATCCCCGCACGATGGCCGGTTTCATGCCGCGCAGAATAAACTGATTGTCCACCGCCTCGGCCCGGCTCAACGAGAGCGCCTGGTTGGTGGCGGGCGAGCCTTTGCTGTCAGAGAAGCCAAAGAGCATGATCTTGTCTCCGGAAATCCTCAGGTCTGCAATCAGTGAGACCACCCGGTCCAGATCAACCTTGGCCTTGTTATCCAACTCCGTTTGCCCTGACTCAAAACGAAAATCGAGTGAGAGGCGATTCGCCTCCCGGGTCAGCGCCTTATACTCCTCCGGGGCGTTTGCCGTCACGGTCTGCGCAACCTGCGCCACGGTCTGTGCGACAAAGCCGCTAGAACCAACTACATCCTGCCCTTTCTTTGAGAGAGCAAACTCCAGAAATTGGCGGGTGTACTTGTTTCCCGAAGCAGTGGGCGTATAGAGATAAAGCCGTCTCGACAAAAGATAATCCTCGGTGCCCACGGTGAGACGTGTGGGAAGCAGCGAGATCGTTCCCTTCTCCGAGACGGCAATCGGCTTGGCGCTTTGAATGTAGGGAAGGCCGATGAAGCCAATGGCATTGGAGTCCGCCGCTACTGCATCGGAGAGCGCCTTGCTGTCCTCAATTCTTTGCGCGCCGGCAGCCAGTGGCTTGCCCCCCAACACCAGGCTCTTGAAGGTGTCGTAGGTACCGGATTTGTCGTCCCGTGCGTAGATTCGAATGGCCCCGCTGGATGAACCCACCTGCGACCAGTCAGTGATCTCGCCGGTAAAGATGCGCCTGATCTTGTCTTTATCAAGCTGATCGGCTGGGTTGGCGGCATTGACGATAACCGCAATGCCGTCCAGGCCAAGGATATGTTCGTTGGCGACTGAGGACATGTCTCCCAGCGAAGTCAGCTTGGCCGCTTCCTCTGGCTTGATCTTGCGCGATGCCATACCAATATCGCAACTGTGATCAGCCAGTGCCGTAAAGGCAGTCGCCGAACCGTGCGCGGCAATGGTAATCGCAGAGACAGAGCTGTCGCCGGGCAGTGTACCCTCAACTATCTTCTCCTGCGGGCTGGCGCCCGGAACAATGCGAACATCCACCGCACCCTGATCTTTGAGAAACGCCTCGGCCAGGGCAGGCCCCAGCGCGTCTCCGATGGTGTTCGATCCTGCCAGGCGCAGAATCGCTTTTGGCACCATTTTCCCAACCGCCGCATTGGCGCTGTGCAACCTGCCCCAAGCGGCATAACCGGCAATTCCAACCACTAAAAGCAATGCCGCGGCAATCGCAACCCACAACTTGGATGAGAATTTTTTATCCTCAAGAGAGGCATCTTTCCTGGGCGCTATGTCGTTTTCATCCAGCAATCCATCCCCGCACTCGGGGCAAACGAAAGCTGACCCTTGCGGAATTGGAATATTCTGCTTGCGCTGGGCTTCCTTGCATCTCTTGAAGTTAGAGCATCTTCCCCATCGAACAGTCATCCCGGCCCACCTTTCCCGTAACTCACCAACAATTTTTCTCCGCAAGGAGTTATCTTCGCGCAGGTAGATACCTAGCAATCCGCGTCTGGAATGCAAGCGCACAAACTTACTTTTGATCTGAGTTAGCAAGGCGGCAGAGCACCTTACCTATCTGTGTAAAGGTTACCCAGATAGTGCACAAAGGTCATTAACGGAGAATGAATATCTAACTTGGATGCTATAAGTCCAAATAACTGAATATGCGTTAAGTTATAATTTATTCAGCGTAATCCCGTATGCAGATAGGCAATCAGCGCGGCCATCTGCTCATCAGTGAATCGACCACTGAAGCCGGGCATCATTCCCTTCCCTGTCAATACATTCAGCCGCACCGCATTGTCCGTGGCGGGCGCACCGCTGGGCAGCGCCTTGTGATCGAAGAGAGCGTGCAGATCGGGAGGAACTTTCTTGAGAGCTAGATCGTTGTCCTCGTGGCAATGGGCGCAGCGCACCTGATAAAGGTGCTTGCCTTCGGCCTCTTGCGGGGTCAACGGCGAAGCGGAATGGCAGCCGGCCAAGCCCGCCGCCAATCCCAAGCCAAAAAGCACCCTACGCGCCGCTCCCCCTCTTCGATCCGCCACGCCGCTCTTACGCTTTCTGCGCAAACTGCCCGCTCACATAATCCCAGTTAACCGCCTGGAAGAAGGCTTTCACGTACTCGACGCGCCGATTCTGGTACTTCAAGTAATAAGCGTGCTCCCAGACATCCACCGTCAGAACCGGCTTGTGGCCTATGGTCAGCGGGCTGTCCTGATTGGGAGTGGTTTCGATGGCGACGGATCCGTCCGGCAGCTTCACCAGCCATGCCCAGCCGCTGCCAAAGACGCCCAGCGCCGCTGCGGTCAGCTTCTCTTGAAATCCACCGAGCGAACCAAATTTCAAATTGATGGCCTTGGCCAACTCGCCGGTGGGCGCGGCACCCCCCTTGCCCAGCGTCGGCCACCAGAAGGAGTGGTTGGCGTGGCCTCCGCCTTGGTTGCGCACGGCTGCGCGGGCAGCCTCCGGCCAGGCGTTCAGATTGGCCACCAGCTCTTCCACCGTCTTGCCGGCCAGCTCAGGGTGCGCGGCCACGGCGGCATTCAGATTATTCACATAGGCCTGATGATGCTTGTCGTGGTGCAGATGCATCGTCTCGGCATCGAATGTACGGCTCCAGCGCATCGTAGGCGTAGGGCAGCGGCGGCAGCGTGAAGGGGCTTGTCGGCGGAGCGGGCGCGGCAGTGCTTTGGCTGGCGGGGAGAGCCTGACCTTTCAAAGTCTCGGTCAAGAGCAACGCGCTTGCCACGCCGCCCAAATGCTTGATTGCGGTTCTGCGATTCATATTGGGGAGTCCTCCATTGGGTTCGATGCGCGGAGGCTAGGAAAGTCTGCGGAGAATTCTATTCGGATTCGAGGGGCAGGCCATCTTCACCGTAAAGAAGATCCCCATGCTCCACACAACGCCAAGGTTCACGCCAAAGCGGAGCAGCTTCCTTGCTGATCGCTAACAGTCTGCTGGAGAGACTCTCCTTTCCCTTCAGTTCCTTGGATTGAGTCCGACCTCGGGCTTGCTCATTCGATTCAACCGGTCTTTCTTTGTTAGGCATAAGAGACTCCATTTTCAATTAATCGGCAGCTTCCACCAGTTGCCGCGCACGCCACAAGGCACCATCAAGCGGAACCGCCGGACTTTGTGCAACGACCATCTCGGGAGCGGCGGCTTTCAATCCAGCAAAAAACGCCTCCCGCACCAGCCTCACATGCGAGAGCACGCCGCCGGTCCAGGCCACCGGAACTTCTCCGGTGACCTGGTGTTTGCGGCGGAGCTTGGCGCGGACCAGCAGGACAAACTCGACCAGATCAGCCGCTGCCTGAGCTAGGGTCTCGCGGGCTACGGGGTCGCCGGCCTCGGCCAGATCGTTGATGGTGGGCGTCAGGGCGGCGAAGTCCGGCGGAGGCGTGCCGTCACCTTTATTGATAAAGTCATCCAATGTGGGCGTGCCCCACAGTTCGCTCACCCGCTGGATGATTTGCGTACGCTGCTCGCGGTCGCGGGCATGAAGCGCCCGTCGAAGGCTATTGACGCCAATCCAGTAGCCGGAACCCTCATCACCGAGGCGAGAACTCCAGCCGCCGGCTGCTTCGCGGCTGCCATCCGGAGCGCGGCCGATGGTATTGGAACCGGTGCCGGCGATTTGCAGAATGCCCGGGCCACCGCGAAAGGCCGCATCGAGGGCGATCACCTCATCGCCAACGACCTCAGAGCGCTCGACGTTGAACTCCCGGAAGATCGCGGTAACCCACTCAACCGTGCCCGGCATGGAGACCGAAGCCACCCCCGCGGAGGCCGCCGAGACTTGAGTCACGCCAGCCTCCGCATAGACATCCTTGAGCAGGGCGCGCAGGTGGGCCTGCGCCGCGTTGTCGCCGACGCGCAACCGCTTGATGGAGCTGTTCTCCGCATGAGCCAGCAGCTTGTCTCCGGCCAGGATGGAGGCGCGTGTATGTGTGCCACCACCGTCAATTCCCAGGATCAACTTCATGAACACCTTCTTTTTACTGCTCCCTTCCGTTGTATTGGATTCCACAAGGCAAACTGCCCAATGGTTTCCAAGAGACGGCGGGAGCGGTCAAGGTTATTATCACTATTATTACAAGCAATCGGCGGTCGTCGGCAGCAGTTCAATCGGCGTTGGCGCGCCCAAGGATCAGTTCTGCCGCTTGCGAACAGGGTCGGACCCAAATCTTGTACTCCGTAAAGGCACTCAACGGCGGCTTGATAAGGCGTATTGGGAACAATCGAGGCTGTAATATTGCCGTCTCCGTCCCATTTTCCGGGACCCCTCCAGCCCGGCAGTACCCATTTTCGATTTTTTCGCTTATGCTGTTAACAATCCTTTCTTGCTCAGGCAAGCCACACTCAGAGACACGAGTACACATGAATCCAGTCGCTTTGGCGGTTGACGATCTTCGGGACCAGTATACGCAGGAGATGATCCTTGTCCGCCAGACCTATGAGCGCACCGGTGACGGCACCGCCGCCATTCGACGGCGCTCTGCCGTAGTGGACCGTATCCTCATTGAAATGTGGCGCAGAGCCTTCAATGGCCAGCCCACACCGGGTATGGCTCTGCTGGCGCTGGGCGGCTACGGACGTAAGGATCTCTTTCCCTTTTCCGACATTGACGTGCTCTTTGCCTTTGCCGACGACAAGGCTGAGGCCAGCTCCAAAGACGCTGTCCGCTCGATCATTCAAGGCATGTGGGACATCGGTCTTCGCGCCAGCCCCTGCTCGCGCACCGCGAAGGAAGCCGGCCGCTTCGACCCGGACAATCTGGAGTTCACTCTGGCCACACTCGACCGCCGCTTCCTGGCTGGCCACTTCCCGCTCTATCAGCAGCTCCACCAAACCGTCCTGCCCGGCCTGGTTCTGAGTGAATGGAACACCATCACGCAAAAGCTGGGCGAGATAGCTCGCAGCCGCCACGCCAAATTCGGCAACACCATCTTCCACCTGGAGCCGAACCTCAAGGACTGCCCTGGCGGGCTGCGCGACTTTAGCCTGGCGGTCTGGTTTGCCTTGCTCTTTCATCTCAAGGAGACCAAGGAGTGGCCCCGTCACCGTGGCGGTGTCTTCCAGAGCGCCCGCGGAGATGCCGAGGCCGCCTTCGACTTCCTCGCTGCCGCCCGATGTTTCCTCCATTTCCGTCATGGCCGCGACGACAATACTCTCGATTGGCAGTCGCAGGATGAAGCCGCAGCCAACTCCATCGGCCTGGAGACGCGCGGCACGGCCGATCCGGCCTATTGGATGCGCACCTACTATCGCCACGCCCGCGTCATCTACCGGCGGGCCGCGCTGTTAATGGAGCACCTGCCTGCGCCGGTCAGCTTTTACAAGCAGTTCCGCCGCCGCCGCACACCCATCGCCGGAACCGACTTCCTGCTCGATCAGGGGCGCATCGATATTGTTCCCGGCGCGCAATTCAATGACACCAGCGCCATCCTGCGCATCTTCTCGCTGATGGCCGCGCACGGATACGCGCTCTCGCAGGCCGCTGAAGACCGCATCACCGACGCGCTGCCCGCTCTGGCCATTCATATCCCCGAAGGCCCGTATCTGTGGAATGCCTTGCGCGAAGTTCTGCTTGGACCCCACGCGGCGCACGCCTTGCGCACCATGCATGCCCTCGGCATCCTGGAGATGCTGATCCCGGAGTTCCACGGCATTGACGCCTTGGTCATCCGCGACAGCTACCATCGCTATACCGTGGATGAGCACACCTTCCTGACCATCGACAACGTCCACGGCCTGCGCCAGCCCGCGAACGAATACGAGCAACGGCTTGCTCAGTTGTTGCCGGAGATCGACCGCCTCGATCTCTTCCTGCTCACCCTGCTGCTGCACGATACCGGCAAGGCCCGGCGCAATGAGGACCACGTCGCTCCCAGCATCGAGCTGGCCGACGCGCTGCTGGCCCGCCTTGAGTTTGACGGCGAAGAGCGCGAGGCCGTCATTCAGCTCATCCGCCTGCATCTTGAGATGTCCAACTCATTGCGCCGTGATATCTTCGACCATGAAAACGTCCGCGGCTTCGCGGAAAAGGTTGGCAATCCGCAGATTCTCAAGATGCTCACGCTGATGACCTTCGCCGACATCAAGGCCGTCAATCCAGATGCCTTGACGCCCTGGAAGGCCGAAAACCTCTGGCAGCTTTACATGGCCACGGCCAACTTCATGGACCGCTCGGTCGATGAGGTTCGCTACCACGCCAATATCGACCCCACTCTGCTCAACCGCTTGCGCTCGATGGTACCCGCCGCCCAGCACGAGGCCCTCAAAATCTTCCTCGAAGGCCTGCCGCAGCGCTACCTGCAAACCCGGCTACCCGAGCAGATCCGCAACCACTTCCTGATGGCTGCCAGACTCGACGAGGATGCCGTCCAGCTTGATCTGCGACCCCATCGCCAGCTCTACGACCTTACCGTCATCACCCGCGACCGCACACGTCTCTTTGCCGACGTGGCCGGTGCGCTTGCCGCCTGGGGCATGAACATCGTTAAAGCCGGCGCATTCTCCAACGAGGCCGGAGTCATTGTCGATAGCTTCCATTTCCAGGACATCTTCCGCACCCTAGAACTCAACCCCAGCGAAAAAGATCGCTTTCTCGCCTATCTGCATGATGTGGTCTCGCTCAAGGTGCCTGTCGAGCAGATGCTCGAAGCCCGCCGCCACTTGAACAATCCGACGAACTTGAAGGTGGAGGTAGCCACCCGCCTGGAGTTCGACTCTGAATCCTCCACGCATTCGACGATCCTGCAAGTAGTCGCGCAAGACCTGCCTGGCCTTCTTCGCCAAATTGCACTTACTCTCAGCATCCATCAATGTAATATCGAAGTCGCTTTGATCGACACTGAAGGCGAGACCGCCATCGATGTTTTCTATCTAACCAGCCAAGGCGCCAAACTCACTCCAGAAGCCCAGCAAACCCTGGATAAAGACCTTACCGCGGCTATCGACTCCATGCGCGCGCCAGTAGCCACCTAAAAGGCTTGTCATCTTGTTCGACCGCAGCCAAGCGAAGGGAACCTACTCACTAGTCGCCAATTAAGGCGACACATAAAGCAATTATCCCTAGTGTTTATAGTATTCCAAAGTGTTGAGATGTTGTTTTTCTTGCCGACTAGTGAGTAAGATGCGGTTTAGCTATATAGCCAGCCACAATCTGTTGATGCGACTGCAAGAGCGTTGCCTTCAACGCGTCCTCGATCGTTCGGAGTTGGCTTTGGCTTGAAATTGCTTATCGTGTCTACACAAACCTAAAGCTTTTTCCATCCGCGCCAACCAGAAGCTTCAGCGCACTTTCTTGCTCATCGAATGCTCGCTGAAGACCACGGCGCGTAAAGCTGAAGATGTCCGTATCATCGTCCTTCCAGCAGTTGGCGTTCATCCCCGCCTTGCGGCAGGTCTGCTCCAGAAAGGTCTGCCGGTCCCATTTCTGTTCCGTCGGAACCTGCGGCAGCAGCAAGCCCTCGCTGTCGCCGTTCTTCATCAGCAACCCATGCTCGCCGATCTTGATCTGCTGAATATCCGTCACGCGGCGCAGAGGCGAAAGCACGGAGATTTCATATTCCAGGCTGGGCAGTTCCTCTGCCGTCACCGGCTGAAAGCGCGGATCGCGCATCGCGGCCAGCGTAGCCGTGTCGCGCACCGTGATGTAGAGCGGCTTGGCCGCCGAGGTGTAGCCGATGCACCCGCGCAGATCGCCGGATTCTTGTGCAGCGTGGTGAATGCGCCGCGCTCCTGATTCAGCGTTGCGCTTGCGCTCGCCGGCGGTTCATAAGCGTCGCCCTGTCTGCACCACATGCTCCACCGACTTGCGCGCCAGCGCGAGCAATTCGCTCTTCTCCGCATCGCTCAGCGAGAACGGAGTTTCTCATTCGTGCTCGCACCGCTGGCTCTTCACAAAAACATCCGCGCTGTAGCCGACCACGCGTGAATGATCGCCGGTCACATCGCCGGAGTTCGCGTACTTCAGCACGCGCGCCTGATTGGCGCCCATGCGCTCGGCATAAATCATTGCGGCCACGATCGGCGCGCCGCCGCAGGCCTCCCACATGCGCGATTGGAAGTTGCGCGACATGCTGAAGTAATCCCACGATTGAAGCGCGCTCAGCGTCTTGTGGTCGATCTTCACCGCGTCATCGTAGACGTGATAGTGCGAAAGATCGGAGCTGGCCAGCACCAGTGTCTCGCCCGCTTGCCGCTCGGCCTTGATCAGCTTGGCCAGCGCCACACCCAGCGCGCGGCTGCTCTCGTAGCTCTGATCGCCCATCACAATCGGCACCACTTCAAAGCTGCCCAGCACCTTTTGCAGCCACGGCAATTGCACCTCGATCGCGTGCTCGCCGCCGGCCGAAGTCGGCGTCGTGCCCCTCGCCGGAGAGCCTCATCGTCGAACTCATCTTTTGCAGCTCGCGCGCAAAGGCCTTGTCCACCGGCACATTGCCCAGCGGCGTTGCATAGGCGTCGCCATCATAGATGCTGGTGTAATTGAAGGCCACATAATGCGACGGAGCAATCACGATCACGCGCTTGTAGCCGCGCCCCTTCAACTGCGCGTAGGTGTAGGCGGCGACCGGCCCTGAGTAGACATAACCCGCGTGCGGAGCAACAGCGGCGAGAATCGGATCGCTGATGCGCGGCTCGGTGACGCGCGCCAGATAGTCGTCCATCATCGCGGAAAGTTCCTTGGGATCGGACGGATAAAAACTGCCCGCGACGGCCGCCTGCCGCACCTTCTGCTCGCTTGCCGCGTACTCGTGCGCGAGCGGCGTAAAGACCAGCAGGGCCAGCAGCGGCGCGGCCAGCCAATAGGCGTGCGGATTCATCAGCATATTCATCGGCGCAACCTCCTCGGTTCGCTCACACGTGCCAGACGCCGGGAATCGGCTGCCGGCAGAATGGGCAGTTGCCGTTTTTGATCAACATCTCGCTGGCCATAAATCCCACTCGCTCCACGATCATCTTGCGGCACTTGGGGCAATACGTGTTCTGCGCCGGATGTCCCGGCACATTGCCAATATAGACAAAATGCAGTCCCTCCGCGTCGGCAATCGCCTTGGCGCGCTCCAGCGTCGCCACCGGCGTGACGGGCAGATTCTTCAACAGATATTCGGGATGATACTGCGTAAAGTGCAGCGGCACATCCGCGCCTAGATTCGCCTTGATCCACTGGGCCAGCCCACGAAACTCCGCGTCACTGTCATTCAGCGTGGGCAGCACAAGAAAGACAATCTCCGTCCACTTGCCCATCTTGCGCAGCGTGACCAGCGTCTCCAGGACGGGCTTCAACTGGCCGGTAACCACCTGCTTGTAGTACGACTCGGTAAAAGACTTCAGATCGATCTTGACGGCGTCCATCTTGCCGTAAGCCGACTTCAGCGCCTCTTCCTGCATAAAGCCGTTCGAGACGACAATGCTGCGCACGCCGGCAGAGTGGCCCGCATCGGCGCAATCCATCAGGTACTCAGCCCACACCACCGGCTCGCTATAGGTGTAGGCAATCGTCGGGCAGTTGTACTGCCGCGCGAGTTCGGCAACGCTCAACGGAGGCGCGTACTGCGCGGGAATCTCCTCCGGGCGCGATTGCGAGATGTCCCAGTTCTGGCAGAATTTGCAGTTCACGTTGCAGCCAGCCGTGGCCAGCGAAAAGGCCACCGTCCCCGGCAGATAATGAAAGAGCGGCTTCTTCTCGATGGGATCAACGTGCGCCGCGCAAACCCGCGAATGGACCATGGAGTAATACGTGCCGCCGCGATTCTCGCGCACTCCGCAGTAGCCGCGCTCCTTGTCGCCCACCACGCATTCACGCGGGCAGAGCTTGCACTTGATCTTGCTGTTCGCTAGCTTCTGATAAAACTTCGCTTCCACAATGTAGCGCGCATCGTCGCCGCTCGCGGCAGTTGTATTCGACGGCATCGCAACAGCGGGCTTAGCAACAGAACTCATCCCCAGAGCCGCGCCTGAGGCCAACGCGCAGCGCAGAAACGAGCGGCGATCCAACGGGTTTTTCGCGATTGTTTTCATATCCAATTCGCAAAACATCTGAGACCTTTCCGCAATTCTTTCCGCTAAACCTCGACAATCGAGATGTTTTTTGGGTCGATATTCCCCAGTCGATGTTCATTGTCAGCAGCAGTGATAATGTAACTCGGCCTGCGCCGCTCGGCTTCCAACGTCTTGAATCCTTTATCGGCGCGCTTGCGCTCGATCATCTGCCATCCGGTGTGATCGAGCGCGACGGGGTCCGTCGCGACCAGCAGCGAGTTGCAATTCCAACTGTATTCCGGCTTGTAACCAGGCCCGCCTTCGTACATCGCAGTCGTCGCATCGCAGATCGACAGCCGCATCCGGCCACGAATCTCCGGCAGCATATTCAGATCCGCAACGTACGGATCGCAGCCATTGGGATGATACTTGTTGGGATTATGAATTGCGCCGTATAGATTCTTGAGCGCGATCGTCACGCCCGCGCCATCGTGGTCCTTCAGCACCGGAAGATTAATCAGCACACCGGTGCGCTCAGTGAGAATCTTTGACAGCCGGCTGCCCACGCTGCCATAGGCGGAGAGTTCATCCTCGTAGCCCACACGATCCGTCCCATAGCACTGTACACGCTCACCGCCGATGGACAGATGAAAGCCGGCGCGCTCCAGTTCCGCGCTGTCGCGGTCCCAGACGATAATGTCGCGGGCCTTGATTCCGGCCTGCTGCAAGCGCTCGCAGACCGCCTCGACTAGTTGTACATTGGTGGAGATTCCGCGCCCGCCCAGCGTGTTCACCTTCAGGCTGACGCGCTCTCCTGCACGAACAATCTTCTTCCATGCGTCGATGACAGTATCGCGGTTGAAGAGCGCCAGCATGGCGCGATCAAGCAACCACAGCATCCGTTGCGCATCAACCGAAGAACCCGTGCCGCGCAGCTTCTCATCCCGCGCCAACACGACTCTCGATTGCGCGCTTGCCGCAACAGCTTCAGCCGCTGGAGGCTGCGCGTCCAAGGCTGCGCCGCCCGCGCATAAATAAGCAGCTCCGGAGAGGGATCTCTTAAGGAAATCCCGGCGGCTGCCGTTGCGCGCTGCGCTCATCCGCGTCCCCCCTTGCCTAGCGGGTAGTATCGCTCTAATCAACGTTTACGGCAACTTGCGCAATGCAGCAGTGATGGCTGGCACGCCTTCCACATGGCATCCAGCTTGCGCAACCGGCTACAACCATTGAGAATCAATAGATTAAGCAAGTCAACTTGCATCAGCCCATGCGCCAGCACGAAACGGATCAACTAGACCCCGCGCCAAACCTTAGCCGCTGGAGTCTCCGCGACTTCCTTGCCGCAGCCATGCTCTTCCTGGCCAGCGCTGCGGTCGTCCATTGGCAGAACGCGCACCTCTGCATCCTCTGGGACGCAAGCTACACACTGGACACGAGCTTCCGTATCTCTCTCGGCCAGATGCCCTACCGCGATTTCCCGCTGGTTCATTCACCGCTGACCTTTCTAATTCAAGCCGCAATCATGCGCATCACTGGGTGCGTCTTCTTCCACCACGTTCTCTATGCCGCAATCGTCAACGGCCTGGCCACGGTGCTGGCTTGGCGCATCGCATTGCACACGCTGCGTCCGCGCCTCAACGCAGCGTGGCTGGTCTCTCTGCTGTTCGCTGCCCCAATTATTCCGCTAGGTGTATACAGCATCCTGCCTTTTCCTTCTTACGATTGCGACACGGCATTCTCAATCCTCATCGTCCTTCTTCTCTTGCAGCGGCTGCCGGAGAATTCTTTTGCAGAAACGAAACTATGCCTAGCTTATTTCTTCACGGGCGCAGTGTTGCCGCTGCCTCTCTTTTTCAAGCAAAACATCGGCCTGCCCTTTCTGGGCGCGGCATTCGCTCTGATTCCTCTGCTGTTGATCGTGCGGCGATTGCACCGCAACTCCACTCTGCGCGCAAACCCCACAGCTCTGACCGTGCTTCTGGCAGGTGCGCTTACAACACTTACATCCGCAACACTACTTTTGCACTTCACCGCTGGCTTGCGCAACTACCTCTATTGGACAATCCGATTTGCATCCGAGCGCCGCTTGCCTGGCCTGCAACCGATGCTCGCTATCTATGCGGAGCCATCGCTGTTCTGGAGTCTGCCTTGCATTGCCGCTGCACTTTCGCTCTTGCACACGCGCTTTGCAAAAACTCTTTGGGTCCGCGTCGCTGCTCTGTTCCTACTCTGCGCGCCTTTTTTTTGGACGCTGATCAGCTTCGCGCTCTCCAACGATCCCGAGGACCGAGCTGCCACGCTTCTTGCTCTGTGGCCGCTTATGCTGATCCTCTCCATAACACTTTCGCTGTGGAATTTCTATCGTGCTCCATGCCTTCGCAATTGCATTCCTCTTCTCATCTTGGCCGCGATTCATGGAACATTCCTTTCGCAGCAATTATGGGGATCGACCTACGCCGTCTGGCCGCTGCTGGTATTGCTAATCGCCGAGATGATCGACTTTCTCGCATCTATCGAGGCCAAGCTGGCCGCGCCTCAAAGGCTCTTCATCGCGCCGTCTTTGGCCGCCGCCATCGCCGCAACACTGCTGATCTGCGGCTGGCTTTACACCGCGAGCGAGGAGCGCCTTTCCTACGCGAATCTACCCGATGGACCCGCGTTGCATTCGTCTATTCCCGCACTCAAAGGAATGGCGGTCACCGGCCCTTATCTGCCGGAGTTCGAGGAGCTTTTGCGTTTTTCCGTCCATGAAATTCCACTTTCTGACGGGCTGATTTTGATCCCCGGCGAAGATCCTTTCTACTTCGCCACCGGGCGCACTCCGCAATTTCCGGTTCTGCTCTTCGACAATGCCACCGACTCGCTCTCGACGCCCGCGCTGTTAATCGCCGAGACCAATCGACGAGATATCCGCTGGCTGATCGTCAAGCGCAATTTGCAGATCAAAGAGGACGTAACGCCGCGGCGCGAAGCCACGCTCAAGGCTTTGCAACAAATCTTCCTGCCCTACCGCAAGCTCGGCAGTTACGATATTTATCGCCGTCCGTAGCGCGCAATGATAAAGGAATATAATCGGCCTTATGGCAGTAGAAACGCAGACAACGTCCCCTCTCCTTCTGGCCGTAAATGACGCGACCGGCAAGAAACTGCGTGCGCTGGAGTCTCATCTCGCGCAACTGGGCAGCCTCATGGTGGCCTACTCCGGCGGCGTGGATTCGGCCTATCTGGCGGCTACGGCACATCGCATTCTGGGCAGCCGGATGCTGGCCGTGATCGCTGATTCGCCCAGCCTTGCGCGGCGCGACTTTGACGCCGCCTGCGAGTTTGCCCGCGCCCAAAAGATTCCTCTTCACATTCTCGCCACCGAGGAATTGAGCCACCCGGAGTATCAGCGCAACGACGCCAATCGCTGCTTCCACTGCAAGGACGAACTCTTCAATGCCATGGAGGCGCTCGGCTCCAAGATGGGATTTAAGCGCATCGCTTATGGCATGAACGCCGACGACACGCGCGACTATCGCCCCGGTCAGCGCGCCGCCGAAAAGCACACAGTTCTGG
Source organism: uncultured Acidobacteriaceae bacterium (assembly GCA_963804315.1). Classification (GTDB taxonomy): domain Bacteria; phylum Acidobacteriota; class Terriglobia; order Terriglobales; family Acidobacteriaceae; genus Telmatobacter. The sequence continues at coordinate 466,654 of CAWDQB010000039.1, read as the reverse complement.
CGCCACTGGCAGAGGCCGGGCTGACTAAAGACGAGATCCGCTCGCTCTCCAAGGCCGCCGGTTACCCGCTCTGGGACCGCCCCGCCGCGCCCTGCCTCTCGTCACGCGTTGAGTATGGCCGCACCGTCACCCGCGAGGTTCTGGATCAGGTGGAGCGCGGCGAAGAGAGCTTGCGCCAGTTGGGCTTCCGCGAGCTGCGCGTACGCCACCACGGCCCTCTGGCCCGCGTCGAAGTGGCTCGCACCGAACTGCCGCGCGCCCTAACCCTGGAGATGCTCGACGCGATCACCGCCGCTCTCAAGGCAATTGGCTTCCAGTATGTTACGCTCGATTGCCAGGGCTTCCGCTCCGGCGCAATGAACGCCGTCCTGCCCGTAGAAGTCCTCGCAAGGCGCGGTACAGCTCCGGGAGTTTAGAATCACAGTGCGATGCAAATTGGTTATCTGGAATGCTTTTCTGGAATCAGCGGCGATATGCTGCTGGGCGCGCTGGTGGATGCCGGACTGCCCTTCGCCTGCCTGGAAGAAACGGCGGCTGCACTCAATGTCGGCGCACGGCTGGAGATGCGCAAGGTCAGCCGTAGCGGGCTGGCCGCGACAAAGTGGATGTGCTCACGGATGAGGGAACAGGGATCGGGGATCAGGGATCAGAAAGCAAACATAGCCGTGAGCATGGGCAGAGTCATCACGACCACGCGCATGATGAGCATGAGCATCATCCGCACTCCCACGCGCGGCATCGGTCGCTGTCGGCGATTATCAAAATCATTCGCGCCGCCTCGCTCTCCGAGAGCGTGAAGCAGAGTTCGATCCGCGCTTTCCAACTGTTGGGCGAAGCCGAGGCCGCCATCCATTCCGTGCCCATCGAAGAGGTTCACTTCCACGAGGTTGGCGCGGTGGATACCATCGTTGACATTGTCTGCTCCGCGGCTGGGGCCGAGGCGCTCGGTGTGGACCGATGGCTTGCATCCCCGCTCAACGTAGGCAGCGGAACCGTTCATTGCCAGCACGGCACGCTGCCCGTTCCCGCTCCGGCCACGCTGGCTCTACTGGCCGATGCGCCGGTCTATGCGGCTGGCGAACCGATGGAGCGCGTCACCCCCACCGGCGCGGTGCTGCTGCGCATGTTGGACGTGCAGTACGCGCCGCTGCCTGCCATACGCATCCTGAAAACCGGCTACGGCGCGGGCGGACGCGAGACCGCGGGCCAGCCCAATCTGCTGCGCTTGCTCATCGGCGAAGAAAGCTCCGAAGCAGCCACGGAATCCATCGCGGTCATTGAAACCGTCATCGACGACAGCAATCCGCAGTTGCTCGCCTATGTCAGCGAGAAGCTGCTCGAAGCCGGCGCTTGGGATGTTTATCGCGCATCGGTCCAGATGAAGAAGGGCCGCAGCGGCGTGCAGATGACTGTGCTTTGCCGGCCCGATCTTGTCCCCGCGCTACAAGAAATGCTCTTCCGCGAGACGACCACCATCGGCCTGCGCTGGCGTCTGGAGAACAAGGCTCGCTCTGGCGCGCGAGTTTGCCGAGGTGGAAACTCGCTGGGGCAAGGTGCGCATCAAGATCGCACGCCTGCCCAACGGCGAACAGGTCAACGCCGCAGCCGGAGTACGAAGATTGCCGCCGCCTCGCCGCCGAGCATTCGGTTCCGCTCAAGCAGGTGACGGAAGCCGCGCATGCTCGCCTACGCGGCATGCAAAGGAGAAGCTCTGATGGATCGCACAAGCATTGAATCGCTGCTGCAAGAGGTCGCCACGGGCAAAACCGAAGTCTCCGCCGCGCTTGACCGGCTGCGCGACCTGCCCTTCGAGGACATCGGCTTCGCCAAGCTCGACCATCACCGCGCCCTGCGCACCGGCATGCCGGAGGTGATCTTTGCCGCGGGCAAAACCGCCGCGCAGGTGGCGGCCATCTTTGCGCGCATGGCCAAAGCCGGCGGCAATGTGCTGGCCACGCGCGCCACGCGCGAAATGTATCGAGGCGGTCCTCGCCGAATCGAGCCCGCGCGCCGTCTTTCACGAGACTGCCCGCGCCATCACGCTGACGCAGGCCGCCGCCACGCCGGGGAAGGGAACCATCGCCGTGGTCTGCGCCGGAACCAGCGACCTGCCCGTCGCCGAAGAGGCCGTCGTCACCGCCCGCCTGATGGGCAACACGGTCGAACTGATCGCCGACGTCGGCGTGGCCGGCATTCATCGCCTGCTGGCGCAGAAAAGCAGCCTGCAATCGGCGCGCGTGCTGATTGTCTGCGCGGGCATGGAAGGCGCGCTGCCCACCGTCGTCGGCGGCCTGGTGAACGCGCCGGTGCTGGCCGTGCCCACCAGCGTCGGCTACGGCGCGTCGTTTGGCGGCGTGGCGGCGCTGCTGGGAATGCTGAACACCTGCTCGCCCAATGTCTCGGTGGTCAACATCGACAATGGCTTCGGCGCGGCCTGCATGGCCTCGCTGATCAACCGGCTGTGATGCTATCTTCGACAGAGCGGCAGTATTCACCCCGGAGGGGTAAGGTGAAAATAGCCCCGGGTGGAGCGCAGCGAAACCCGGGGAATGACCGCCCATCAAAGGATTACGCCCCGTAGGGGCGCTGCAAAATCTATCGTTTAACAGAAATAGAATCGAAGGACCTGTGTTTGCTTTTCGGGATTTGCTTCTCAAGCAATTACCATGCGGATCAACGCGGCAATTGAATTGGTTTGATTAACTCTGGAATAGAAATGAATTCATCGGAAACGGATGTGTGGTTCGGCCAATCAGAGACTGCAACAACTCCCGGCTGGGCAATGCTCACTTTGTGCTTGTATTGAGCGCGTAAACAAAACAATGCGAAGATCATTGGTTGATGAAGCGACTATGCCGTAGAAACCGGCAAACATTCCGAAGGAAACGTCGGGATCGGAAAGCAAATAAATGAGCTTGTATTTGCGGTTTTCATAGATTTCCGCAAGCTTAGAGTGTAATTCATAAGCAGGCACCTGCGTTTCGTTGATCCAAGTACTTCCGTCTTTATGAAGCAGCACCACAATGGACCTGTTGATGCTAACGCAATCATTGCTGGGAACTGTCCGAACTATGGGAAGTGGAAGAACCATCCCCACCGCCCCCGGCCGTTGCAGCACAAACGTACACAACCCCAGCACCAGGAACAACCCGGCCATCGGCGCGGCAACCAGCAATCTGAGGCGATTCAGGTCCATACATTCCTTTGACACCACCGACTCCGGTTTTGTTCCCGCGCCCCAAAAACCGCCCATCCGCCCCTGCGATACAATGGAAAGATAGGCCAAGGCCAATTTTTTCTTGCGGATGATCCGCACAAAGAAGCAAGGAGTTCCACCCTTATGTCGATTCCCGCCACGCAAATGCGTCCCGGCATGATTATCAAGCACAAAGATCAACTGCATCTGGTCTTCAAGGTTGAGCACCGCACCCCCGGAAACTTGCGCGCATTCATCCAGGCCAAGCTGCGCAACATCCGCACCGGCGCCATGTTTGAAGAACGCTTCCGCTCCGCCGACGCCATCGAGAAGGTGGTGGTGGATGAGGTCGCCATGGAGTACCTCTATAACGACGGCGACGACTACTACTTCATGAATCCAGTGGACTACGAGCAGACTGTGCTGAAGGGTTCGACGCTGGGCGATGCCGTCGAGTACCTGACGCCCAACCTGCGCATCGAAGTGAGCTACCACGATGGTCAGGCCGTCGGCATCGAACTGCCCACCAACGTCGAGTTGACCGTCATCGAAACCGAACCGGGCCTGAAGTCGGCCACGGCCAGCAGCGTCACCAAGCCTGCCAAGACCGAGACCGGCCTTGTCGTCCAGGTGCCCTCCTTCATCAATGAAGGCGAAAAGATCCGCGTGGACACCAGCGAAGGCACATACATGAGCCGAGCGTAAATTATGCGCGCAGTTCGCTTTCACCATCGATGAAAAGCTGGATTCAAAACCACAACGGCGGCTGCATACCGATGCAGCCGCCGTTGTGTTCTCTGTTGCGTGGTGAAAGTTCCTAGAATGCGCCCGTCGTCTGGCGCAGGCTGTAGGAGCTGAGGGTCTTGATGTAGTTGCCGCGATCAAAGGGCGAGGTATCGGGGACCGAGCGGCGGCTGAGGCAGCCGCGTGTCTCCCACAGCGACGCATACTCGCGCTTCTCCAGCCAGTACTGCACGTCGTCCAGCACTCTCTTGATGTGCTCGATGCCGTGAATGTGCAGCGCCGAAGCCATCATCGTGATGCCCGCACCGGCCATGATGCCTTTCAGCACATCCTCTGCGGAGTGAACGCCGCCGGTAATGGCCAGATCAGCCTTCATGTTGCCGTAGAGGATGGCCGCCCAGTGCAAACGGGGCAGCAGTTCCGAGGGCGTGGAGAAGTGCAGGGTGGGCCGGACTTCCAGGGTCTCGATATCGAAGTCGGGCTGATAGAAGCGGTTGAAGAGCACTACACCCTTGGCGCCGGCATCCTCCAACTGGGAGACCAGATGCGGGATGCTGGTGAAGGAGCGCATCAGCTTGACCGAAACCGGAATCTTGACCGCCGCAGTGACGGCGGAGACCAGTTCGAGTAGCTGCCCTTCGAGTACCGCCGAGGTTTGGCTTTTGTCGGTGGCCAAAGCATAGGTGTTCAGTTCGATGGCGTCGGCCCCCGCCTGCTCCACATCCTTGGCAAAGCGTACCCAGCCGCCGGTGGTGGCGCCGTTCAGGCTGGCCAGGATGGGAATCTTCACGGCTTCCTTGCATTTGCGCAGGTGGTTGAGATAGACCTCCTGCGTCATGCGGTAGTCGTCCAGATCGGGCAGGTAGCCGAGCGACTCGGCATAGGAATCCGTGCCGCGCGAGAGGTCGTCGTCCAGCGTCTTTGACTCCAGGGCCAACTGCTCCTCGAAGAGCGAGACCAGAACAACCGCGGCGGCTCCGGCGTCTTCCATGCGCTTGACATTATCAATGTTCTCAGAGAGGGGCGTGCCGGAGACCACGATCGGCCCGCTCAGCTTCAAACCCAGATACTGCGTTGAAAAATCTGATCATTCGGCACCTCCGGCAGCCGCAGCCGCCACCTTTTCATTCTTGTCTTCAGGCTTTTCCGGCGGAGCGATGTTGGGCGTCTCGCCACGGCCGGGCATTGCGGCCCGCGCCGAGTAAACGCGCCACTGACGTTCCACGTCGTCCTGCGCCTCGACCAGAAGCTTAGCAGCCAGATCGGGATTACTGCGTGCAAGCATAGTGTATCGCGCTTCGCGGTAGGTGTACTCCTTGAGCCGGATGGCGGGAGCCTTGGAATCGAGCTGGAAGGGATTCTTGCCCTCCTCGCGCAGATCGGGATTGTAACGCATCAGCGGCCAGTAACCCGACTGGACGGCGAGCTTCTGCTGCTCAAGCCCATGAATCAGATCGTAGCCATGGGCAATGCAACTGGCGTAGGCGATGATGATCGACGGTCCATCGTGCGCCTCGGCCTCCTGGAAGGCCTTGGCGACATGACTGTCGTTTCCGCCAAGGGCAACTCGCGCCACGTAGACCGAACCGTAGCTGACGGCTTCCATGGCCAAATCCTTCTTGCTGTTCGACTTGCCGCTGGCGGCAAACTTGGCAACCGCGCCGCGTGGCGTCGACTTGGACATCTGCCCGCCGGTATTCGAGTAGACCTCGGTATCGAGTACCAACACGTTGATGTTCTTGCCGGAGCCGAGGACGTGGTCAAGTCCGCCGAAGCCGATGTCGTAAGCCCAGCCGTCGCCGCCCAGGATCCAAACGCTCTTGCGAACCAGCGAGTCTATGATGGCCAGCAGGTTGCGCGCGTCGGAGCTATCGTTGCCGGCAAGTTTGGCCTTCAGCAGCAAGAACGCGCTCACGCTGCTCGTTGATCTGAGTTTCAGTCTTCTGCTCGGCAGTGAGCAGAGCGGAGACCAGTTCGTCGCCGATCACCGGAGCCGAGCCGCTTGACCAGAAGCTCGGCAAACTCCTTCTGCTGATCGAGGGCGATTCTCATGCCGAAGCCGAACTCGGCGTTGTCCTCGAAGAGCGAGTTGGCCCAAGTCGGCCCGCGCCCTGCGCGCGTTGCTGGCGTAAGGCGTGGTGGGCAGGTTGCCGCCGTAGATCGACGAGCATCCGGTGGCGTTGGCCACATAGAGCCGGTCGCCGAAGAGCTGGGTGAGCAGCTTGACGTAAGCCGTTTCGCCGCAGCCCGCGCAGGCGCCGGAGAACTCAAAGAGCGGTTGCAACAGTTGCAGATCTTTGACCTGAGCGTGCGAGAGCTTGGAGCGGTCGACTTCAGGCAGGCTGAGGAAGAACTCCCAGTTGTCGCGCTCGGCAAAGCGAATCTCCGGCTGCGATGCCATATTGATCGCCTTCTTGCTGGCATCGCTCTTGTTCTTCACCGGGCAAACTTCGACGCAAACGCCGCAGCCGGTGCAATCTTCGGGAGCAATCTGCAGCGTATAGCGCTGGTCTTCCATGCCCTTCCACTTGGGCTTGGCCCACTTGAAGCTCTCTGGCGCATTCGCCGCCACTTCGGATGAGTAAACCTTGGCGCGGATCACGGCATGCGGGCAGACCATGGCGCACTTGCCGCACTGGATGCAAAGATCCTTGTCCCAGACCGGGATGAACTGCGCGATATTGCGCTTCTCGTATTGCGCAGTGCCCGTCGGGAAGGCGCCGCCGGCAGGAATCGCGCTCACCGGAAGCAGATCGCCATGTCCGCCGGCAATCTGGCCCAGCACGTTGCGCACAAACTCCGGCGCCTTGCTGTCGATGGACGGTATCAGATCGAAGTCGGAATCGGCGGCTGAGGGGACCTCAACCTTCACAAGATGGGCCAAAGCTGCATCCACGGCGTCGTAGTTTTTCTGCACCACTGCCTCGCCGCGCTTGCCGTAGGTCTTGTAGATGGCCTTCTTGATCTGCTTGATCGCCTCTTCGCGCGGCAGCACGCCGCTGATGGCAAAGAAGCAGGCCTGCATGATGGTGTTGATGCGCGTGCCCATGCCGGTCTTGCGCGCCACATCGTTGCCGTCGATCACATAGAACTCGATCTTCTTGCGGATGATCTCCAACTGCGTGGTCTTGGGCAGATGCTCCCAAACTTCGGAAGCCGGGTAGGGCGAATTCAACAAGAAGACCGCCCCCGGCATCGCCGCCTCCACCACGTCCATCTTCTCCAGGAAGCTGAAGTTATGGCAGGCGACAAAGCTGGCGCGGGTAATCAGATAGCTCGACCGGATCGGGTTCGGCCCGAAGCGCAGAGTGCGAGGTGGTCATCGAACCGGACTTCTTCGAATCGTACACGAAGTAGCCCTGGGCAAAGTTCGTCGGTCTCGCTGCCGATAATCTTGATCGAGTTCTTGTTCGCGCCCACGGTGCCGTCCGAACCCAAGCCGTAGAAGAGCGCGCGGACGGTCTTCGGATCTTCGGTGGAGAAGCTGGGATCGTAGGTCAGGCTGGAGTGCGAGACGTCGTCGTCAATGCCAATGGTAAAGTGGTTCTTCGGAGCAGGACTTCGCCAGCTCGTCAAAGATGCCCTTGACCATCGCCGGAGTAAATTCCTTGGACGACAGGCCATAGCGTCCGCCAACCACCGTGGGCTTGGCGGCAAAGGGCAGCTGTGGCTTCGTTCTCGGCCAGCACCGTCACGATGTCCATGTAAAGCGGCTCGCCGGTTGCGCCCGGCTCTTTGCAGCGGTCCAGAACGGCAATCGACTTGACCGTCGCGGGCAGAGCCTTCAGGAAGGCGCTCGAATCAAAGGGCCGATAGAGGCGAACCTTGACCATGCCAACTTTTTCGCCGGCCTTGACCATCGCATCCACGGCCTCTTCAGCGGCTTCCGCGCCCGAACCCATCAGCACAATCACGCGCTCCGCATCCGGCGCGCCGTAATAATCAAACAGATGGTAGGAGCGGCCCGTCTCGACCGCAAAGCGATCCATCACCTGCTGCACAATGCCCGGAACGGCGTTGTGGAAGGGTGTGCAAGCCTCGCGCGCCTGGAAGAAGACGTCGGGGTTCTGCGCCGTGCCGCGAATGATCGGGCGGTCCGGGCTGAGCGCCCGCTGGCGATACTCGATGATGTACTTGTCGTCCACCATTGCGCGGATCGTCTCGTCGCTGATGGGGATGATCTTGCCCACTTCATGCGAGGTGCGGAAGCCGTCAAAGAAGTGAATGAACGGGATGCGGCTTTCGAGCGTGGCGATCTGCGCCACCAGGGCCATGTCGGCCACTTCCTGCACGGAATTCGAGGCCAGCATCGCCCAGCCGGTCATCGCGCAGGCCATCACGTCGCAGTGGTCGCCAAAGATCGACAGCGCATGGGTGGCCAGCGTGCGGGCGGTCACGTGCATCGTCGCCGGGGTCAACTCACCGGCAATCTTGAACATATTGGGAATCATCAGCAGCAGGCCCTGCGAGGCGGTAAAGGTAGTGCCGAAGGCCCCGGCCTGCAATGCGCCATGCAGCGCGCCAGCCGCGCCGCCTTCGCTCTGAAGCTCTTCCACGATGGGCAATGCGCCCCAAATGTTTTTCTTTCCCTCCGAGCGCCACTGATCGGCCCACTCGGCCATCGGCGACGAGGGGGTGATGGGGTAGATGGCGACGACTTCGGTGAGACGATAGGCTACAGAGGCCGCGGCCTCGTTCCCATCCAGGATAACCATGGTTTTTTCACTCATTACAGCTCCCTCATAGCGCGGCCGGCGGAATTGAAGCCGCTATTCCGAGTCTCTTCGATGGAGGCCCGAGCCGCTGTGATGCAAAGCACATGACGGGGGTGAAATCCCGCATTATGCAATTAAATTCTTATAATGACGTGCTTGAAAAAACTGACTTTGCCGCTGATTCGCCTGAAAGGCAATGTCTTTGAAGGGTACGGGCTTCAGCCCGTACATAAACCAGTACTAACAGAAGGGCCTCAGCCCCTGCGCCATCCTTCCCGAAAAAATCCGGCCACTGCCAGATCGCGCTTGATAGACTAGCGTGCAATGGAAAACGAGAACGAAATCCCGCCGGAAGAGCCAGCGAAACCGGAAACCGAAGCTGCGCGCGAGGAGACTCCCGCCCCGCAACCGAAGGCCGAAGCCACCGAAGCCGCCGAAGAAGCGCCACAGCCCGAGCCGGACGCGCCCGCCGTTGCGGAGGCCGAAAGCGAGGCGGGCTGCGCAACTGATATGTATTGGGAGCATTCATTCCAGAAATGCGGCCGCAATCTCCACGCCGCGCCCGCCGGAATAGACGAACAACCTGTATGCCTGATGCACTCCAAAGACCCGAACAAACAATCTGGCCCGCTTTTCGATGCCTTCTGGCTGGAATTTGAGAGGATTCTAGAAGCCGCTGGAAAAAAAGAGGCCCACTTCGAGAAATTCGTCTTTCCCCGCACCGACTTAGGCGGGAGAGAAATTAATGCGATCTGCTTGTTTGATCGTGCGATATTCACCCAAGACGCAGTTTTCTTCTGTGCGATATTCAAACGAAAAGTAAGCTTTGAGTATGCGACCTTCATTCAATACGCTAATTTCTGGAAAGCTTCATTCACATGGTATGCAGACTTTTCAAAAGTTTTATTCATGCAGTTTACGCGCTTCAGCGGAGCGATCTTCGAACTAAACGCAAACTTCAGTGGTGCTACCTTTACGAAAGAAACGGAATTTCACGGAGCTGCCTTTACATATTACGCAGATTTCAGTGAAGCGACCTTTATGCATGACGTATTTTTCAATAATGCGACCTACACAGGGAACGCAAATTTCCGTAAAGTGACCTTCGTGCAGAACGCAATCTTCGATGGAACAGAATTCTACGGAACAGCCGATTGGCGCAGATGTCGGTTCCTCGATCAAGCGGAATTCCGGCACACAGTGTTCAAGCCGAAAAAGGAATTATCGCCGAGCGCCGTCTTTTCCTTGGCGAAATTCGCAAAGCCTGGAGAGATCATTTTCGACGACGTCGATTTGAGCCGTGCTTTATTCCTCAACTGCGATGTGAGTGAACTCTGGTTCACCTCTTCTGTGAAATGGCCAATCAGGTTTGGCTATCGTGGATTCCGTGGCCTCGCCGTCTCTGAGGAGGAGATTCTTCTCATACCGATGCTTGCACAATTAAAGGAAGATTACGGGCCTATCGACCATGGCGCGGTGGAGCAGATTTATCATCAGTTGCAGAAGAACTACGATACTCGTCTGGATTATCGCAAGGCCAATGACTTTCATTATGGCGAGATGGAGATGAGAAGGCTGGAGCCTCCCTCCAGCGGTCCATTTCTGAGCCTCCGCCGCCGCATCCCCCGCTGGCTGAATCTGCTCACCCTTTACCGGCTGGCTAGCGACTACGGCAACAGCTATGCCAAGCCCGGAGCGTGGCTGATTGCAACCCTTTTGGCGGCGACACTCGCGTTTCCCATCACCGGCCTTGAATGGAAGCAGCCCAAGCCCGGAAACTCCACCAGCAACATAATTGTGACTTACGGCAACGTCTGGAACCAGCAAGACACCTGGACAAACAATCTCTGGACTGAGGGAAAACTGATCGGCAAGAGCGGCATCACGGCCGTCGATACGGCCACATTTCAAAGAAATCCGGAGTATACGCCATTCTATCCTTGGGGCCGCATCTTGGGCATCCTCGAAACCCTGCTGACCTCTTCCCTCTTCGCGCTCTTTCTGCTCGCCATCCGCCGCCAATTCCGCCGGTAGAGCGAGACCCTGCCAGCCACGCATAAGCGGCAAATACCCCAGGCCTTGGGTTGGCCCGGGGCATTTGCATCTAGTGGAGTGATCGACACTTTGGCTTACGTAATCGTGAGCGAGATGGCGATAGTTGCCGTTTGGGTTCCAGAGGTTCCAGTGATGGTGACTGTGTAGCATCCAGGAGTGGCAGTGCTGCTGGCCGAAATTGTCAGCACACTGGTGCTGGTTGCCGGGTTGGTGCTGAATGCTAGCGATGCGCCGCTTGGCAGGCCAGACGCTGCAAAGACTACGTTGCCGGTGAAGCCGCCCGCGTCCGTCACGGTGACGGTGTCGGTAGTGTTGCCACCCTGAGCAACGGTCAGCGAACCCGGGGCTGATAGCGTGAACTCGGAGTTTCCACTGCTGGCAGTCCCGCCACCTCCGCAACCGCCGCCCGTGGCGCCGCCGGGAGAGTTGGTGACGATGGCGACGGTCTGGTTGGGGATATTGCCCGGCGCAACGGTTACCGTATCCGTCCAGGAGGTTGGTATGCAGGGGCCTTGTTCGCCTGCCGGAATCGTAGAGCAGGTGCTCATTGCATAGCCGGCAATCGGTATCTCGGTGATGGTGACTAGACCAGCAGGCACCTCAAAGGCTGGCGAGCAGCCTCCCGCCGGAACAACGATCGGTCCAGCACTTCCCGGAGTGACTTTGAAGGTGGCATAAGACGGGGGCGCAGTCGTCGAGTTGCCTATGTACTGCTTGCATATCTCCAGATAACCCGATTCTTCCTTTTGATTCTCGTCGGTATAAGTCACCTCCGTCACGCCGGTAACTCGCACGCCGGCTGTACCAGTGCCCAGGTTCGAACCGATCAGATTGGCAGGCGGCTCCGCGGCAATGTTCGATACAATGTCGCCCGGCGGTAGGGTCTCGACGATGCGAACCCTCGTTCCATCGGGAACGCTGGTCATCAGTTTGCAAAATCCTCCGGGTTCTGGTCCTGCGGGAATCGAGCCTGTACCCGAACCGAAGTTGTCGGTATATCCGAAGGTGAAGGGCGTACCTGATGCAACTCCAGGACCTGCAACCTTGCAAACTTTGAGAGTGGCGCATTGGTTTGCAACACCGTTTTCGCTGCCGCTGCAGTCACTGGATAGAGTCGCATTCACGGCCAGGCCGGTCCAGGCTCCTTGGTTGTATACAACGATGGCTAACGTATTGAGAGCCCCGTGAAGAAAGGCTGGCGGGACAGTAAATGTAGTTCCGTGACCCACCGCGAAACAGTTGTTAGAGGGTGTACACGGCGCGAATGGAACGGGATAGCCGTTCACAGTCAACGAGGTGACGGTGTTGTCAGCCCAGAATTCCCCAGTGAGGGCTAGGGGGCCGACGCACTCAGGAACGTAGAACTGAATTCGGTATGTATAGTTTCCAGCTGCAGCATTAGAATCAGGCAGCGGTCCCGGGTCAGGCTGAAGCCAGTTCATGAGAGGATCCCACCCTGCAGGTATTTGAGTGATCCGCAGGTGATAGGCCGAGTGATAGCCGGAGCCGCTGTTGACCGACCAATAAGGATCAGCAACCACTGAATTGGATGTCGTGCTCAGGTCGAGGGTGGAACCATAACTTCCATTGGGGCCCCCGCCCGCCGAGCAAGGCGGCATTGACAGTATGGAAGTGGACTGCGCGAATGCCGTGGTTGTGAGCAGCATCAGGATGCCGCAGACGATGCTCGCAGTTGCCAAGCCGCGACACAGCACAGAGGCACACAGGCCCAGGAAGGGTTTGGAACTCATTTTGCGCCTGGTTGCATCGTGTGCTGTTGCCTTCCGGCTTTGCGACCGCGTTGGCAATGCTGTGAAAAGAGAACCTTGAAGGCGAGTGAAGGGAGAGAATCCCTTGCACCAAGACTGTTGCAATTTTCATGGTGATCTCCTTAATTCAGGTTTTGAAGCCAGGGGGAGGGATTAAGGTATCCCGGCTGAGAAGTTACTCTGCAATATATTGCTTGTCAAGAACAAAAAGTGCGAAAAATTTCTTATGGTGATGTGTTTTGAATCACCCTCGACTTCTGCCGATTGTCCTTCCCGCCACATTTCGCTGGATGAGTCTGACAGCTAGCCACCGATACTATCAAGCAATTCTTCATAAACTCCCGCGCAGGGGGAGGATTCGTGTCTTCGATATTCGGAGTTGGAACAAATCCGAAAACCAGGGCTTCAGAACTGTGCAGCAACGTGCCCAGAACCAAGTTCTGTCCTCTATTCCGAAGGTCAAGTTTTTCTCGCTCATGAAGTACACTGAACCTATGATGCGCCGATTGCTTGCACTCCCCTTGCTCGCTCTCTTCATGCTTGCCGCCTGCCATGGCGGACAGAGGCAGTCCGCGCCGGCTAGCGCCGAGGACAAGGTCTACCATCTACGCGGCAAGGTTGTCTCCACCGACGCCGCGCAGGGCGAAGTCACGCTCAACCACGAAGCCATTCCCGGCTTCATGGAAGCCATGACCATGCCCTACAGGCTGAAAGATCCCAGCATCCTCGGCGAGTTGCATCCGGGCGACACAATCACCGCCGACGTGCTGGTCTCACCCGATCCAAACGTCGATTATCTGGTGGACCACATCGTCGTTGTCGCACAGGCAAGGCCAGACACCAAGCCGCCCATCTCCTATCACGTTCCCGCGCCAGGAGACGCCGTGCCCGATTTCAAGCTGCGCAACCAGGACGGCCATCCAATCCATCTCAGCCAATTCCGCGGCAAATCGCTGGTCGTCACCTTCATCTATACGCGCTGCCCTTCGCCAGAGTTCTGCCCGCGCGTGACGCGCAAATTCGCCGCGCTGGAAAAGCTCTTGAGCGCCAGCCCCGCGCTCTACGGAAAAACGCATCTGCTGAGTGTCAGCTTCGATCCCGAACACGATACGCCGGAACGTCTGCGGGCCTACGGTGCCGGTTATATCGGCAGCGATGCAAAGAACGCCTTTGCGCACTGGGAGTTCGCCGCGCCGGAAAAATCCCTGCTGGTCGAGATGGCCCGCTTCTTTGACCTGGGAATGACCAGCGATGCCGATTCAACCATCACCCACACCCTCTCCACCACGCTGATCGGACCCGACGGCAAAGTCGTGCGCTTCTATGCCGGCAATGAGTGGACGCCGGAACAAATACTGACGGACTTGAAGCAGTTGGCTGCGAGCGCCGCTTGATGCGATAGTCCATCAAAAAATGACCGTGAGTTTCGCGAACGAATCCAGTTCAATCAACAACTGCCCTTCCGGCGCTTGATCCAGCGCGGCGTGCTCCAGCACCCAGGTATCTTTGTGGAAGAGATGTACGGCATTCAGCCCCGCGGCCAGCGCCGGATTGACGTCGCTCTTCGGGCTGTTGCCGATCATCCAATAACTATGCGGCGCACTACCAACGCGCGTTTCTTCATGCTTCTGGATGACAGCGCGATACGTCGGCGGATCTTTCTCGGCGACAATCTCCACCGCTGAAAAATAGCCGGCCACACCGGATCGGCTTAGCTTGTCGGCCTGCTCGGCGTGGTTGCCTTTGGTCATCAGGATCAGCCGATGGCGCGTTGCCAGCTCGGCCAGCGTCTCGGCCACTCCGGGCAGCAGTTCGATCTCCTGCTCGGCGATGGCGCGGCAAAAGCCCAGAATGCGCGCGCGGCTCTCCTCAGTCAGCGGCGCACCGGTGAGCCGCTCAAAGCAGATCAGCAGTGAATGCGTAAAGCTGTGCAACCCGTAGCCGTGGGTGAGGATCGTCTCGCGCTCCACCTCATTCAGCGCGGCGCGCACCTCGGCGGGCGAGTGCTCCCGGTGGTCAAGGAAGCTGATGAAGGCGGCGATGGCCCGCTCAAAGTAAACGTTGTTCTCCCACAGCGTATCGTCGGCGTCGATCATCAGCGTCTGGCCTGGAGGAAGTTGCGGCATGAGTTCATGGTACCGAATTGAGACGGCCCGCTGCGCTCGCCGAGCCTCTATTGAGACTCGCTTTGGTCATACAATGTTCATGAAACTTTGGTTGACAAGGGGCTTTCTCTGCTGCAAGATAAGGTCCGGGCCCAGATACGGCTCAAAATCTCATGAACGAAAGGCGGAAAAATCTCCTATGTTGAAGCGTATTTGTTTCATGACCCTCGCTGGCCTGCTACTGGTCTTCTGCGCTGCAAGCACGCAGGCCCAGATCAGCGCGAATTATCCCGAGAGCTTCCAGTTGCACAGCCCCGCGTTCGAGAATGATGGCGTCATTCCGCTCTCGGCTGTACTCAATAACCCGACGAATGGCGTGAACTCCTGCTCGGCAACTGGCGCCGCGGGCGGAGACCGTTCACCTGAGCTGTTCTGGACCGGTGCGCCCTGGGAGACGGAGTCGTATGTGGTGGTGCTCTATGACGTGACTGCGGCCTTTACGCACTGGGGCATCTATAACATCAAGGGCAGCGCCACCGGGCTGCCGGTGAACGCCGGTGCGGCTGGTAGCACGTATGGAACGCAGATACTGAACGATTTTGGCTTGGGAAACGAATATGACGGACCCTGTCCGCCGGCCAACGTCGCACCCGACGCGCATCAGTACGTCTTTACGGTATATGCATTGAGGGACAAGCTGAATCTTCCCGAATCTACCAACTTTCCCGCCAACGGAGAGACGCTCTATCATGCATTGATTGATGCTGGCCAGAAAGGCAATATCCTTGGAGCCGCCAGCCTCACAGGCTACTACTCATCGACTCCTGCCGCCAACGTGGCGAAGTAATTTTCTTGATTCTCTTTGAAATATTGGCAGGTCCGCTCGACCATGATTGAGCGGACCCACCTTTTGGAAGAGCGCGCGGCTACGGCTTGGGCTGCGCGGCCAGCCATTGCTTCAGCTTCGGTTCTTGCAGCTTGCGCAGTTCGATGCAGCCGTCGATGCTTTCCAAGGCGTGCTTGACGGCCTGATCGGCGGAGGGTACTTTGTGCGTGGCAAAGAATTTATCCACACTGGCCCGGGCACCGGCGGTACAGAAGCTGCCGGTTGAATGCACCAGATCAACGCCTGATTCGGGAGTGAGGAAGGGCAGTACCTTCTCCCAATTGTTTTGCAGATAGCTCCATGTCAGATCGCGATTTTCATCGCTCTTCATGGCGGAGGCCAGTTCGAAGGCCGCGTCCTGGCTACGAACCTTGCCGCTGACCGCGTAATCCAACGCGCGCTGGGCCAGCGCGGGATCTGTGAAGTTGACGAGCAAATGAAGCGCGCCCTCTTGGGACTCCGGATCGGTTGACGTCTCATAGACCTTCTGCAATCGATCAAAGAGAGCTGCGCCGCCATCACGAGCTGCGATGGCCAGGGCGGCTTGGCCAAGCGTGGCGTCGATGGAGGCTGGATCAGCCATGTACTTGGCGGTAATCTCCCGCGCCTGTGCGAGGATCTCCGGGGCCGCGCCGTACTGACCGAGGAGTTCGAAGATCTTGGCGCGAAGTTCGCGCATCTTGTCTGTGTCGCTCTCGGCGGACGGAGGAAGCTGGGCGTAGACCGGGGCGTAGGTTGAACGAATCCAGGCGGCAAGCTGTGCACGCTCCTCGACCGTTGCTGCGATCTGTGAATAGGTGGAAGTAATACCGTCCATGGCTTGGTTCATCACATCCGCGCCGGAGTCGCCTTTGACTGCCGCGGCCAAATCAAGATAAGTGCCGATGGAGGCCTTATTGACACTTACCTGCGCCCACACATCGCCGATC
Source organism: uncultured Acidobacteriaceae bacterium (assembly GCA_963804315.1). Classification (GTDB taxonomy): domain Bacteria; phylum Acidobacteriota; class Terriglobia; order Terriglobales; family Acidobacteriaceae; genus Telmatobacter. Next base: position 450,255 of record CAWDQB010000039.1, on the reverse strand, counting down.
AGGCTGATGCGCTCGGCGGGTGTAAGATTGGTTTCGATCTTGGCAGCCAGCGCATTGTAGACAGCGGCCGGATAGGCGCAGCGATAGTAGCCCTTGCCGTTGGCGTTGGCAAAAGCGCTTCCCTCGGGAATCTTCAACGAGGAATCCGAAGGCGATAATATCTGACAATCCTGGCCAAGGGGCGTTTTGAAGCAGACCGGGATCGTCCATTTCTGTTTGAGGTTGGGGTGAATGCTTGGGCTGAGGAAGAAGCGCCTCTGGCTGACTTCCACTTTGCCGTCTTTCGGTTCGCCGAAGGTCAGCAGCGGCTCACCCGTCTGCGCCACCAGGCTCGCCATGATCTTGTCCACGGGCTTGTGGCTGGTGGCCATCTGCGCTCCCCAGAAGTCCTCGGCGGTGGCGTTGCCGTAAAGGTGCGCGGCAAGATAGTTATGCACACCCTGGCGGAAGGTCTCTTCGCCCAGATAGTTCTCCACCATCAGCAGCACCGCGCCGGCCTTGCCATACGAGATGCCGTCAAACATCTGCTCAATCTCATCGCGTGTGTCGGCCTTGGCGCGGATGGCACGCGTGGTAGGCTGCGCATCGAGATTCAGCGTATCGTTCACCTGGCCTGTAACCATCTGATCGATATTCCACTCCGGGTGCATCTCGCCGACGGCCTTGTTTTCCATCCACGTGGCGAAGCCTTCGTTAAGCCAGATGTTATCCCACCACTGCATGGTGACCAGATCGCCGAACCACTGATGCGCCATCTCGTGCGCGACGACGATCGCCACTTGCTTCTTGGCACCGACCGAAGCCGTCTTGGGATCGAGGAGCAGGTCGGTCTCACGATAGGTAATGGCGCCGAAGTTCTCCATCGCGCCGGCCTCGAAGTCAGGCAGCGCGATCAGGTCCAGCTTTTTGAGCGGATAAGGAATGCCGAAGTAGCTGTTGTAATAATGCAGAACCCACTTGGCGACATCGAGCGAGTAGGGCGTAAGCGCCACCTTGTCGGGGGTCGAGCAGACGCGGATCGCAACACCATCCGATTCGCCCGATGTGCATTGAAAATCGCCGACGAGAAACGCCACAAGGTAAGTGGACATCTTCGGAGTAGTGAAGAATTTGAGGGTGTGCTTGCCCACGGCGGGACCGGGCGTGTCGCTTTCGATGGGGCTGTTGGAGATGGCCGTGTCGCCGCTGTCGATGACAAGGCTTACATCGTAAGTGGCCTTGAAGGCCGGCTCATCAAAGCTGGGAAAGGCGCGCCGCGCATCGGTGGATTCAAACTGCGTCACTGCGTAGTTGCGCTTGTCAGTCTTCGAGAGATAAAAGCCGCGCAGATCGTTGTTCAGAATGCCGGAGTAAACGATGTTCAGCGTTGCCTTGCCCGCGGGAAGCTTCTCGGCAAAGATAAAGGTAGCCCGCTCATTCGCTGTGTCGAGGGCGATGGAAGCTGACTGCTTCTTGCCCCCAGCGGTCACGGTGACGCTCTTCAAATCAATCTCGATAGCGTTCAGCGCGATGGCTTTCGTTGGCTCGGTCAGTGTCACGCCGATCGTCTCGACACCGGTGAAGGTTGCGGCCTTCAGGTCTGGCGTGAGTGCAAGTGTGTAGTGCTCGGGGCGGACACTCTGCGGCAGGCGCTCGGCGCTTGCAGTGATTGTAAAGACGAAAATAAAAGCGGATGAAAGAGTGAAAATCATGCGCGTCAATGGTGCAAGGCGAAGAGTCTTCATGAAGGTTTCCTGATTTCAAATGGTTCTTTTAAGGAGTTTTTCTTGGGAAGCAGCGAGTCGAGCAGCAGCAAACAAGCGCCGATACAGACCGACGAGTCGGCGAGATTGAAGTCCGGGAAGTGGTAGCTGAAGATGTGCACCTCGATGAAGTCCACCACCGATCCGTAGACAATGCGATCATGCACGTTGCCTAGCGCGCCGGCAAAGATCAGCGCCAACGCCACCGAAACAAGCGTGAAGCGGTCGGCCAGACGGACCAGCACTATGAGCACCACAAGCGCCGCCAGCGAGGAAAAGGCGATCAACCCCCAGCGTACAGCGTGCGGCGAGGCGGAGTTGGCAAAAAGCGAAAAGGCCGCGCCATCGTTGGTCCAATGCGAGATGCGCAGCACGCGCGGGATGACTGGAATGGCATCGCCATAGTGAACGTGGCGCGTGACCCAGTTCTTCGTCAGCCGGTCGAGAAATACAATCACGGCAGAGATCAGCAGTAGCCAGTGCAAGCGGCGAGGTGCGGTGAGTTTCATAACTTCCTTGGGGTGTAGCGCCGACCTCCCGGTCGGCTGTAGCGCGGACGTCCTCGTCCGCGCTTGTCCATGTTTCATCACCAACTCTTGTGGTCAACTCATCAGTCGGCCACAGGAGGATCAATCTTCATCTCCTTCAGCGCATCACTGCAACGCGTGCAGACATTCTGCCAGATGCCGTAGTTGGCAACCTCCGGCATGAAGTTCCAGCAGCGCGCGCATTTGTGGCCGGTGGCTAAATCAACTGAGAGAAATAGCCCGGACATGATGCGAGTTGTCGGAATGGTCGTGGATAAGATCGACTGGGCGAGTTCTTCGGTAATTTCCATTTCGTCGCGATCTTTGAAAACCCGGACTTGTGAGACATTGAAGATCTCTTTCAAATGTGGTTTATATTTTTCCAACAAATTGAAGTTGTTCCCGCTTGCGAAGGCGTTGACTTGGGCTTCCAGACCTTTGCCAATCAAGTTTGTCTGGCGTCGGATTTCGAGCAACCTAAGTACCCCATCTCGAATTTCGAAGAGGCGCTTCCACTCCTCAATAAGCGGCACCGGGTCCTCGGAAAAAATCTCTTCCGGCTTGGGAAACAGCGCCAGATGCACGCTCTTCTCGCGTCCCTCGACGACGGGCAAATACTCCCAAACCTCATCCGCGGTGAAGCTGAGGATTGGCGCGACGAGGCGGACGAGAGCTTCCGTGATTTGCCAAAGAACTGTTTGCGCGGAGAGGCGCTCTTTGTTCGTAGGCGCGAAGGTATACATGCGGTCCTTGAGCACATCGAGATAGAAGTTGCTCAGATCGGCAACAGCAAAATCATTCAGCGCGTGATAGACGCGATGGAACTCGAAGCGCTCGTACCAGCCGAGAATGTTCTCCGTCAGTTCGCGGGTGCGGGCTAGCATATAGCGGTCGAGTGGTAACAGTTCAGCTTCGGCCACGCGGTCGCGCGCGGGATCGAAGCCGTGCAGATTGCCCAGCAGAAAGCGGAATGTGTTGCGCAGCTTGCGATAGATTTCGGCGCAGCGGGCCATCAGGTTTTCGCTGGCCGCCATGTCTTCGCGGAAGTCAATCGACGCAACCCAGAGGCGCACAATCTCGCCGCCCATGCGGTTGGCGATGTCCACCGGATCGACGCCGTTGCCGAGGGATTTGCTCATTGCGCGGCCCTGCTCGTCGAGCGTCCAGCCGGCCGTGGCAACGTGCGAGTACGGCGCGCGCCCACGCAACGCCACCGATGTCAGCAAGGATGAATGGAACCAGCCGCGATGCTGGTCGCCGCCTTCCAAATACAGAACCTGCGTACCTTCATTCTTTTGGAAGGATGTGTAAGCTGGATTTAATTCCGCGTCGGATTCGCAGACGGCAAACCAGCTTGTGCCTGAGTCGAACCAGACATCGAGAATGTCCGTTTCTTTGCGGAACTCCGCGCCGCCGCAATGCGCACACTGCGTGTGGGCGGAAAGCATTGTGTTGAGCGGCGAAGTGTGCCAAGCCTCGATACCTTCGCTCTCCATCAGCGCGACTATCCTCTTGTTCAGCGCCGCATCGATGACTGGCTTGTCGCATTTTTCGCACATGAAAACTGCGATGGGTACGCCCCAGATGCGTTGGCGGCTGATGCACCAATCGGGGCGCGTGGCGATCATGTTGGTGATGCGCTCTTTGCCCCAGGCCGGGTCCCAGACCACTTTATCGATTTCGTCGATGGCCAGTTGGCGGAAGGTTTTTTCCTCGCCGTTCTCCGCCTTAACTGTCGTTTCCAGGCTGATGAACCACTGCTCGGTGGCGCGATAGATGACCGGCTTGTGGCAGCGCCAGCAGTGCGGGTAGGAGTGCTCCAGATCGTGTCCTGCCAGTAGTGCGCCACGCTCCTCCAGCATCGCCAGGATGACCGGATTCGCAGCCCATACTTTCAGCCCCTCAAAGGCAGGCGGCGCTGCCTGATTCCATGCGCTGGGGTCTACGGTCAACCGTCCTACGGCATCCACACGGCAAGTGGGGTCGATGCCGTAGCGCTGTCCGGTATAAAAGTCGTCCGCGCCGTGCGCCGGAGCCGTGTGGACCGCGCCTGTGCCGGTGTCGGCGGTGACGTAAGTGGCATTGACGCCGAGAATGCTGCGGTCTAGAAACGGATGCTGGAAGGTGATACGGTCCAGGACGCTGCCTTTGAAGCGGGCCAGTTCCGTGGTCACACCGAGTTTGCAGGCAGCGATAACCGCTTCGGCCAATTCGGCAGCGACGATGTAGACGGGGCTGGGTTCCTGGTCTCCCACCCATTCCGCCGAAGAACGCGGAATGGATGGGGCACCCAGCTTTTCTGATTGGTTCACTTGTAGAGCCACGTACTCAAAATCGGGATGGAAGGCCACGGCCATCGACGCGGGCAGCGTCCAGGGCGTAGTCGTCCAGATGATGGTAGAGACCTGCTTGCCCGCGAGCGCAGGATCGATAGCCGCCGGGTCGCTCGTCAGACGATAGCGCACATAGACCGACGAGCTGGTGTGCTGGGCGTACTCGACCTCGGCCTCGGCGAGGGCGGTGCGGTCGTGGATGCACCAATAGACAGGCTTGAGGCCGCGATAAACAAAGCCCTTTTCCAGGAAGCCGTAAAAGGCCTCCAGCGTGCGCGCTTCGTAGTCGCGGGCCATCGTCTTGTACGGCTGACGCCAGCGGCCAAAGCAGCCGATGCGCTCAAATTGCGCGGTTTGCAGGTCGACGTACTTCTGCGCGTAGGCGCGGCAGGCCTCCAGCACCTCCGGCACAGGCATCTCCAGCTTTTTGCGGCCAAGCTGCTCGTCCACCTTGATCTCGATGGGCAGGCCGTGGCAGTCGTAGCCGGGAACGTAGGGCGCGTCAAAGCCGGCCATGGTCTTCGACTTGACGACGAAATCCTTCAGCCCCTTGTTCAGCGCATGGCCCAGATGAATGGGTCCGTTGGCGTAAGGCGGACCGTCGTGCAGCAGATACGCGGGGCGGCCCTGGCCAGCCTTGCGCAACTCTGCATAGAGATCAAGCTCCGCCCAGCGGGCCAGCCTGAGCGGTTCATTCTGCGGCAGATTTGCCTTCATGGGGAAGGCGGTCTGCGGCAAAGTCAGCGTCGCCTTCAACTCCGGTGCTGGAGACATCGTTACTCCCTTGGTTCGTCTGATTCGATTCATCTTCTAGTGTAAATGGAGCCGGGGAAAACTTTTCCGGGTAACAAACCACGAGGGCTTTTCGTCTATTGATCAGGAGAGATCGACGCAGAAGATCGCGGAAGATCATGGTCAGCAATCGAAGGCTTGCACAAGGGCGGTTACGGAGTTGATTGACTGATACTTGCGCACGCAGCAATTACTACTACATGGGTAGTAGGACCAGGTAGCCGGTGGAGTCATGCATAATGATAAGTGTGGAATTGGAAACGGAGTGTATCCCGCTTGGGCAGCAAGCCACTGGCCCAGAGACGATAGCAGCATCAATTATGCCAAACGATCTGCCCTCTCAGCCCGACGTTGAACTTCCGGCAGTTGCAGCGCCGCCTGAGGCCGTCGAACTCGACCTGAACTTCGGCTTCCCCGTTGAAGACAAGAACATCATTGCAGAACTCTATGAGACGCTGCGCGATGTTTTTTTTCCGCCCAAGCTGCCGCCGCTGGAGTTGACCTCGAAGCCGATTCCGGTGCCAGACCCGATGGCGGTCCAGCGCAACCCGGTGGCGGTCGCCGCCTCCGCGGTGCTCAACGGCGGAATCATCGCGCTTCTGCTCTTCACCATGGTCAAGCCTTTTATTGAGCAGAAGAAGCCGGTGGTTGTGCAGACGCCGATCGACCTGACCGATCCCAAGATTGAAGGCCCGCATGGCGGCGGCGGCAGCCCGGAGAAAGCCCCCCCCATTCAGGGCAGAGTCCCGCCAAAGATGCAGATGCCGGAAATTGCGCCCAAGCTGGTGGAGACACCACAGCCTACCATTAACGTGATTGATGACATCCCTGACAACCCCAAGCTGCCTAACTTCGGCATGGTAAGCTCCAACGTCAAGATAGGTACCGGCGGAAACGGCACCGGCGGTGGTGTGGGCAATGGGCATGGGCTGGGATACGGCGATGGAACCGGCGGAAACTGGGGCGGCGGGCTGGAGCACATTGGTGGCGCAGTTTCAGCGCCGGTACTGATTCACGAGGTCGAGGCGGAGTTCTCCGATGAAGCGCGCCGTGCCAAGTATCAGGGAGTTGTGCTGGTCAGTTTTATTGTTGACACCCAAGGCATCCCTCAGAACCCGCGCGTTGAACGCCCCTTGGGCATGGGTCTGGACGAAAAGGCTGTCGAGGCGATCCGGCAGTACAAATTCAAGCCCGCAATGAAAAATGGAAAGCCAGTCGCGGTGAAGATGGCCATCGAGGTCAACTTCCGGCTTTATTGACGACCACCGATCCCTGTCTTCAAAACGGCTTCTCCGTCAGGAACGGCTCCGGCTTTACTGAACCGTCGCGCTGGCGAACGAGCATCTGCACTTTGCCTTCGGCGGCATCCAGCTCCTGTTTGCAGGCGGCCGACAAGCTCACGCCCTCCTCAAAGAGTTTGAGCGAATCCTCCAAGGCCAAGTCGCCCTTTTCCAATTGATCGACGATGGCTTCCAGCTTTTTCAGCGAGTCTTCAAACGAGGGCATGGCATTCACTCACTTTGCGGCGGTCCGTGCAGTTTGGAATTGATATGCTTCTTCAGCGCAAATTCTGACTTCAGTACCCTCTGCCAGGAATTCCAGCAGACGGTTGAAGTATACCTGATCGGGCAACCAGGCCCGTGGCTGGTGATTGGCTTGCCTGGATCAATCGCACGCTGTTTCCCCGGGCAAAAGTTCTGCTGATTAAGTCTCCCGCGCGCGTTCGATGGCGCGAAGAACGGCTTGCGCCTTGTTGATCGACTCCTGATACTCGAGTTCGGGAATTGAATCGGCGACGATGCCCGCGCCCGATTGCACATAGCCTCTGCCGCCTACGGCCAGCATGGAGCGAATGGCGATGCAGGAGTCGAGATTACCGCTGAAGTCGGCGTAAAGAACCGCACCTCCATAGGTGCCGCGGCGCGCCGGCTCCAGTTCCTCGATGATCTCCATGGCGCGGACCTTGGGCGCTCCACTCAGCGTACCGGCTGGAAAGCAGGCGCGCAGTGCGTCGACGGCGGTCAGCTCCGGCCTGAGGCGGCCAAGAATATTGCTGACGATGTGCATCACATGGGAGTAGCGCTCGATGAACATGAGCTTGTCGACTTTGACGGAGCCGAATTCGCTGACCCGGCCCACGTCGTTGCGGCCCAGATCGACAAGCATGACGTGCTCGGCGCGCTCCTTTTCGTCGTGAATCATCTCGTCGGCCAGGGCCTGGTCTTCGGCTTCGGTCAAGCCGCGCGGGCGGGTTCCGGCTATGGGCCGATACTCGACCTTTCCCTGATGCACGCGGACCAGCAGCTCCGGCGAGGAGCCAGCCAGTTCGACGACCTGACTGGCTTTGGACTTCTTTGATCCCTTCACATCCTCCGTGCCGTCCGCCCAGAGCGCCTTCCGGCGAAAAGCGGAGGAAGAACATATAGGGGCTGGGATTGACGGTGCGCAGGGAACGATAGATCTGGAAGCTGTCGGCCTCCGGTTCGACATCAAAGCGTTGTGAAAGAACGGCCTGGAAGATGTCGCCCGCCTTGATGTACGCCTTGGCGCGCTCGACGGCTGCGATGTAGTCCTTCTTGGCGGTGCGATGCTTGACCTTGAGTTTGCCCTTGCTCTTGGCGGAGGCCAGTTTAGGCAGCGGCTGCGTCAGGCGTTTCTCCAGGCGGTCGAGGCGGACGACGGCCTTTTCGTAAGCGCCGGCGGGTTTGCCGCGGGTGAGGTCGGCGGTGACGACAAGCCAGATCTCTTTGCGCACATGGTCGAAGGCCAGCACCTCGTCGAAGAAGAGCAGGCAAGCGTCGGGTACGCCGAGTTCATCTTTGGCCAGATTCGGCAGGCGCTCGATCTGACGGACGGCGTCATAAGCGAAGAAGCCGACGGCGCCGGCGGTGAAGGGCGGCAGGCCCTGGAGGCGGGCGGGCTTATGTCCGCTCAAGGCGCGGCGCAGCACGGCGAAGATGTCGCCATCCGTCTGGACAACTTTCTTGCCTTCGGTGATGGTGATCTCGCGGCCGCGCGCGACGATGCGCTTGAAGGGCGCAAGGCCGATGAAGGTGTAACGTCCGACCTGTTCGCCGTTCTCGACAGATTCGAGCATGAAGCATTCGCGCTCCGGCCAAGCGGCGCGCAGAAAGGCCGAGACCGGCGTTTCGAGGTCCGCCGAGAGAATGCGGCAGACGGGGACAAGCGTGTGCTGCTGGGCGAGCACGAGAAATTCTTTGCGGCTGGGCTTGACGGAATTTGCGGAAGCTTTCACACACTCAGTGTAATTGTCAGGCGCACTGTATTTCGAGTTTGGCGTGATTTATACGAACGGAAGGCTCAAAAAAATAAAGAAGAGGGGCTAAAGCGCCAGGGATGCGATGCCGGTGTGAAAGGTGCATCTCTCGCGGGTCGACGGGCAATCCGCGGCAGTTGTTGATACACTCATGCGGTGAAGCGTTTGATACTCAATGCCGATGACTTTGGGCTGACATCCGGGGTCAACCGCGCCGTGATTGAACTGCATCGCGCGGGCATGCTGACCAGCGCAACAATGATGGCGCGCGCCGCGGCTTCGGAAGAGGCCATAGAAATGGCGCGCGCAACGCCGACACTGGCCGTAGGCTGCCATGTGGTGCTGGTGGAAGGCGAGCCGATGCTGCCTTCTTCAACGCTGGTGGATACGCGCACAGGCCGTTTTCATCCCACACTGGGTGCGTTTCTTGGGCCACTGCTCTTGGGACGCATCCGCGCTTCCGAGATCGAAGCCGAAGCGGCGGCGCAGATCGCTCTGTTGCAATCCAGGGGCGTAAAGTTGACACACATTGACACGCACAAACACGTGCATCTATTTCCCGCCGTGCTGTGGCCTGTTTTGCGCGCTGCCCGGTCTGCTGGGATTTGTGCGGTGCGCAACCCTTTCGAACCGCTTTGGAGCCGGAGGGCTACGCACAGCGCAGGATTGGTTCGACGCGCCGAGGTGTGCCTGCTGCATTGGCTGGAACCGGTCTTTCGGCGGATCGTGGCGGAAGAAGGATTTACCACTACCGACGGCGCGCTGGGAGTACTGGCGACGGGAAGCCTCAACGCGGCAACGCTTGAATCGCTGCTCGGCAATCTGCCCGCTGGCGCGTGGGAGCTGGTCACGCATCCAGGATACAACGACGGCGACTTGGCGCGTGCGCATACGCGGCTGCGGAGGTCGCGGGAGGCAGAGCGTACGGCGCTAGCCGCGCTGCGCTTGAAGGAGGGAATCGAGCGGATCGATTTTTCCCGCTTGTGATTTTCTGGCTGGGCCAGGGTATCTTTCGATAGATGCTTCCGGTTCACCCGCCTGCGTTATGATGGAAAATAGTGTCCGGGAAACCTCGCCGCATTACTTGTGTTCGAGAGCGATTGACCGCGAAGCTTCATCGAGGAGGCATTCTCCTTTGGGATTGATTACCATCAGCCGGACAATCCAAAGATGCGATTTTTGATTTTTTTATCAACGATAGGAGATTCACCATGGCGGAAACAATCTTCAGCTCTTTCGAAACAGTCAAATACGAGGGACCTTCCAGTGAGAAGGCTCTCGCCTACCGCTGGTACGACGCGAACCGTGTCGTGCTCGGCAAGCCCCTTAAAGATCATCTGCGTTTTGCGGTTGCCTATTGGCACTCCCTGGCAATGCGCGGTGGCGACCCCTTTGGCGGAGCCACCATTCAGCGCCCGTGGTTTGCCCCCGGCGATCCGATTGCCCAGGCCAAGGTGCAAGCCGATGCGGCCTTCGAACTATTCCGCGTCCTCGGCCTGCCCTTTTATTGCTTCCATGACGCCGACGTTGCTCCCGGCGGCGACACGCTGGCCGAGACGCTGAAGAACTTTCACACCATTGTGGATTATCTGGAAGAAAAGCAGAGCAAATATGCGACCAAACTGCTGTGGGGAACGGCGAATCTCTTCTCCCATCCGCGCTTCATGGCCGGCGCATCCACCAATCCCGATCCCGATGTCTTCGCCTGGTGCGCGGCCACGGTGAAAAATTGCATGGACGCCACCAAGCGGCTGGGCGGCTCCAACTATGTGCTCTGGGGTGGACGCGAAGGCTACGAGACGCTGCTGAACACCAACATGAAGCAGGAACTCGACCAGATGGGCCGCTTCCTGACTCTGGTGGTCGAGTACAAGCACAAGATCGGCTTCAACGGCCAGATCCTGATCGAACCCAAGCCCAAGGAACCGACCACGCACCAGTACGACTTCGACGTCGCTACGGTCTATAGCTTCCTGAAGCGCTTCGGCCTGGAGAAGGAAGTCCGGGTCAATATTGAAGCCAACCACGCGATGCTCGCCGGACATACCTTCGAGCATGAGATTGCCACAGCGGGCAGCCTTGGAATCCTTGGTTCGCTGGACATCAACCGCGGCGACGCGCTGCTGGGCTGGGACACGGATCAGTTCCCCAACGAGCTTTGGTCGATGACGATGAGTATGTACCACGTCATCAAGGCCGGCGGACTCAACCAGGGCGGCTGTAACTTCGATGCCAAGGTTCGGCGGCAGAGCTTTACGGCCGAAGATATGGTCCACGCCCACGTGGGCGGAGCCGACATTTGCGCCCGCGCTTTCCTGACGGCTGCCAAACTGATCGAAGACGGCCGCTACGATGCGATCCTTGCCGAGCGTTACGCCGGCTGGAAGTCGCCCGAGGCAACTGCCATGCTCGAAGGCAAGCTCTCTCTGGATCAGATCGAGGCAGCGGCTCTGAAGAACGGCATCAATCCTCAACCCCGCTCCGGCAAGCAGGAGCAGATTGAGAATCTGTTGGCGCGTCTAATCTATACGGACGCCGTCTAAAGCGGGCGTTGCGATCTGAAGCAGTCAATGCGAGCGTCCGGGAGTTGATTCCCGGGCGCTCGTTTTTCGATAGAGCAGCGCCGTCAAGGTTGTCCTCCTAACCTCAGTCCACCACTAGGAAGCATCTTTCAAGAAACTCCAAGGTCTTCCGCAGCGTCTATCTGCAAGGGTCTGAATCCGCAAGCAACGAGAGGTATATGCGCATCGGCATCACGTGTTATCCCACCTACGGCGGTTCGGGCGTGGTGGCGACGGAGCTGGGCATTGAGCTGGCCGCGCTGGGCCACGAGATTCACTTCATCTCCTACTCGCAGCCCTTCCGGCTGAGCGGGCGCGACAACGGCATTCAGTATCACGAGGTTCCGGTCTCCAGCTATCCGCTCTTCGAGTTTCCGCCGTACGATCTGGCGCTGGCTTCGCGGATGGCTGAGATCGCCGAGCTGTATGAGTTGGATTTACTGCATGTGCATTACGCGATACCGCATTCGGTGAGCGCGTTGCTGGCGCGGCAGATGCTGGCCACGCGCGGTATCCGGCTGCCTTTTGTGACCACGCTGCACGGCACGGACATTACGCTGGTGGGCTTGGACCGCGGCTATCTGCCAATCACCCGCTACGCCATTCACGAGAGCGACGGAGTGACCAGCATCTCGAACTATCTGCGCGAGGAGACGATCAAGCACTTCGGCGGCTCGCGGCCTATCGAAGTGATTCCGAATTTCGTCAACTGCGATGAGTATCGGCCAGTGACGGATGAGGCGGCGAGGGCGGAGGGGCGCAAGAAGCTGGCGAAGCCGGACGAGGCGATCCTGATGCATCTGTCAAACTTCAGGCCGGTCAAGCGCGTGCTGGACGTGGTGAAGGTCTTTGCCGCGGTGCAGCGGGAGCTGCCGGCGCAATTGATTCTGGTGGGCGATGGGCCTGACCGCTCGGCGGCCGAGTGGCTGGCGCACGATCTGGGAATTCACTGCCGCGTTCACTTTCTGGGCAAGCAGGAGCGCGTGCATGAACTGCTGCCGCTGGCCGATCTGATGGTGATGCCGAGCGAGCTGGAGTCCTTCGGGCTGGCCGCGCTGGAGGCAATGGCCTGCAAGGTTCCGTCGATTGCGACGAGGGTAGGCGGGGTTCCGGAGCTGATCGAAGACGGCGTAACCGGGCTGCTGTATCAGGTGGGCGCGGTGGCGGAGATGGCTGCCGGAGCAGCGAGCCTGCTGAAAGACCGCGACCGGCTGGAGGCGATGCGCCTGGCCGGACGAAAGACAGCGCAGCAGCGCTTCTGCGCCTCGCTGGTGGTGCCGCATTATGTGCGCTATTACGAGTCGGTGCTGGGGAATGCGGGGTGATGATTGACAGATATTCTATTCGCAAGAATAGAAATGACTTGGACGCTATTTTACAGAGCACACACGATCCACGGCAAATAAGATCTAATTTGATGACGTTACACTGACAATATATTGACTCTATTTATGCGAAAGTTTACATATTGACAGACGGTATTCTGACGATATAATGCTTATAACGGTTCTAGAAGTTCAAGTGAACAAATCAGTTCACTTGAACTGAATGAAGGAAGGAGACCGCCATGGCAACCTGCGCATTCCCCGAAATTGATCCTCGGATCAGGCACGTCGGTGTGAGCAAGCTGCGTGATTTGAATGCAACCAAGCTGAGGGAGCAAGAAGACGACACTTTTGTCATCCAGGAAAACGATACTCCCCTCTCGGTGCTCTTTTCGTACAAGAGATACCAAGAGATGAGAGCCGAGATGAATTCGCTGTTGAGTATGATCGAGATGCTCACAAACGATACTGAACGGACTGGATTGCTTGCATCCTTTGAAGACATTCGCGCCGGGCGTGTTCGCACGCTTGCTGAGATCGAAGCAGATCTGGAAAAGGAGTAGTCAATGTCCGCAACCGGAAAGGGAGAGAAAAGCGAACAGACGAGGCCAATCTCTCCCCTTCCCTACACAGTTGAGATGACCGCTACAGCCGAAGGCGTCTATGCTGATTTGTATCGTAAATGCAAGACAGCAGAAAAGTTAGGACATTCCGAAAGTGTTCATTGCACGACATTTCACATGGTTCAAGAAGCGGTCAAAACGATCATTCCCCATGATCCACTCAACAAGCGTTATGCGCTTCGGGGCCACCTGTCCAACATATTTCGGTTGCGCAAGGGAAGGCTGAGAATCATTTGGATTGCTTCTTCAACCATGCGCCGTATTTGCATCCTTTTTATATCGGAAACATTACGAAAAGACGGGGACCCAAATGACCCCTATGAGGTTTTTCAAGGCCAACTGGAAGCCGGATTCTTTGATCAGGCACTACAGCGGTTGGGCGTAAAACGAACTGGAGTCAAACGCAAGTAGCCGAATGCTGCGCGGCTGCTCTCTCAATCCGCTCGCTCCGTGACAGCCCAGCCTCCGGCGCGATACTCTTAGTGGATGCGCGCGGGCGCGGACAAGGAGCATTTCAACCATCATGCCTATCCAAACGACCTCGAAAATCTGGCACAACGGCACGCTGATTCCCTGGGAGCAGGCGACCCTCCACGTAATGAGCCATGTGATCCACTACGGCTCCAGCGTCTTTGAGGGCATCCGTGCCTATGGCCAGCCGCACGGCTCGGCCGTCTTCCGCCTTCCAGAGCATATGCAGCGGCTGCTGGACTCGGCCAAGATCTATCGCATGGAGATCCCCTTCAACATCGAAGAACTATGCGCCGGTGTGGTCGATCTGATTGAGGCCAATGGCGTTGCGCCCTGCTACGTCCGGCCCATCGCCCTGCGCGGCTATGGCGAGATCGGGGTCAGCCCGAAAGGCTCGCCGGTTGAGGTCTATATCGCCAACTTCCCGTGGGGCAAGTACATTCCCGGCCACGGCGGGGCGGATGTCTGTGTCTCCAGTTGGAACCGGCTGGCGCCGAATACCATTCCCTCGCTGGCTAAGGCTGGCGCCAACTATATGAATTCGCAACTGATCCACATGGAGGCCGAGATCAATGGCTACGCCGAGGGTATCGGGTTGGATGTGAACGGCCTGGTCAGCGAAGGCTCCGGCGAAAATATCTTCATTGTGCGCAACGGGGTTCTGTTTACACCGCCGCTGGCCAGCTCAACGCTCTCCGGCATTACCCGCGACTCGGTGCTGACCATCGCCCGCCATCTCGGCCTCACCGTCCATGAGCGGCAGATTCCGCGTGAACTGCTGTACATTGCCGACGAGGTCTTCTTCACCGGAACGGCGGCTGAGGTTCAGCCGATTCGCTCGATCGATCGCATTGTGATCGGCGACGGCAAGATTGGCGAAATGACGAAGAAAATCGCCGACGAATTCTTCGGCATCGTGAACGGCCTCAAACCGGATCGCTTTGGCTGGCTGACGCCAGTCAAGGTGAATGCCAGTACTTCAGTCAGCGCGTAGACTGGACAAGCAATCGAGTCACAAAGAAGCTCTGAGTCTCCCACGGAATTTGTGGAGATTCAGAGCATCTTTGTTACCCGGCATGCGGAATCAACCAAAATTGGTTGTATAAGTCTGCACACACATGCTCAGAAAGACGGCGATTTTCTCCTGAATATCCGAGGCGGTCCCTAATCCTGACTCGACCGAATCGATGTGCTGCCCTGTTCGGTTTCTCCATCCTCTGTCCAATGGACAGTAAAGCCCGTCCCTCCGGTGATCTTTTTGTAATTCCATCTGTCCAGCCACATCGCATGACGCCGTATCACCGCGTAAATCGGGTAAGAAGCAATATACAGCGTCAAAGCAAAGACAAGAACAAAGGCCAGCAGATGAACGACGCTATCGGTGGTCTGCGCCAAACCCTGGCCTGTATAGCCGAACAAGTTGAGCAGGGAATCGAAAAGTTGGACTAACCACTTGGGCACGATGTTATAAAAGATCGCATCCAGCCGGTGGCGAAGCCAGTTGACCAATCCATGGGACAGGCCGGAGGAGAGCAGGAAGAAGGGAATCTCAAGAACGATGACCAGGAAACCTGTAATCAGCGTCGGCCAAAGATGCTTCTTCAAGCAGCGAATCAAGTAGACGCTCTCGCTGCCCGCCTCCAGATCCTGCCGGATGGGATCCTTGGATGTATTGCCCTGCATCTTCTCAAGGATCTTTTCTTCCACTTTTTTGGTAAACAGCGGCGGTGTCTTGAGTTTCGCCTCGAAGTGGGGAAACTCCTTTTCTTCCTTGCTCCCTTCTTTTACCTTGCTCCGGAAGAAGTCACAGCAATACCCCCTCAACTGGGCATCGATGAGGGTGTATCCGTGATACATGAGGGCTTCGCATTCGATGGGACTGAACTGATCGAGATCCGTACGAATCCTCCCCAGCGCTGGTAAAATGCTGGTCGAGACTCTCTGCGGAGATCCATACCGGCTCTTCAGATTGATCAAAAGATGGACAAAGGCGAAGCGCCGGTTCAGCCCGTTCCTGGGATCTCCCCAGGCCATCAACAATTCGAGCAGCTTGTTGCGAATCTGGAACTGCAAAATTTCGCTCATTCGGTCATAGACCGGCAAGGCCGAGGGAGACTGCGTGTGCTTGACCTCCATTTGCCCGGAGGCGTCGCTCACCAGAATGACGTCGATTTTGTTAGCGGGGTCGAGCAGGCCCTCAATTCCCTGGTTGTCAGAGATGCCGCCGTCTACCAGCAGGTCGCCCATGATCGACGTGGGAGGAAAGAGCACGGGCACGCCGGAACTGGCGCCGACAACCCGCGAAAGCGGCAGCACATTCCTGTCGGATGTTTTGAGGTCAATGATTCCGGAAGAGGTATCGCGCGAGAAGGTCACACGCTCACCGGTCAGCAGTGAGGTAGCATTCAACAGAAGCCGTGGTCCGTAGAATGGCTCATCCCCACCCACGCAGGACCTGCTGATGACTTGATGCGGTTTCTCCGGGCGCTCGACGGGCAGTTGATCCATCGTATCGCCAAAGTAGAACCATCGATCGTATTCTGCCTGAATCAACTCCGCGCGCGCACCGCTGCGAAAGGCCGCAAAGACAAGATACTTGATAAATTTAATAGGGTGGTAGCGCGGTGTATAGATCAGGGCACGCGTCCGCAAATTATGGTCAACCGCCTTTAGAAACTTTTCGGCGATCTTTTCAAATAGCTCGACACGGTTTGCAGTCTCTCCCTTCAAACGGTACTCGCGCAACTGCTTTTCCATCTCGCAGAGATAGTAGGCAGCGATGATGGACCCTCCCGAAACAGACGAGACAATGGAGACCTTCTCCATGATTCCGAGTTCTTCCAGGCGGCGGATGACGCCTAGATGAAAGAGCGAGGCACGGAATCCCCCGCCAGAAAGCGCCAAGCCAATACGGCCTCCTTCAGGTTCAAAAGATGCTGGGTTCATAGAATCCTCTTTGCAGATTTTGTTGTGACTGAAGTTTAGAACTGTGGCTTCAATAGTAACCTGAATCAATCCGGCCCAGTATACACGCTGTTGCACTCAGTTGAAAAATTTAATTCGAAGTTATACGCCACCCCGGCTTCCGGTTCCGGCTATTTCCGCAAAATTGCTTACGCAAGTTACTTGTGGAACAGGAGGATATTGCCGATAGAGGGTAAAGAGAAGCGCGTCACAGAGGACGCGGCTCTGGTTGAAGAAGCCCTCATGGAGAATCTGTATCACGCCCTGATCCACACTCCGCTGGACGAGAGTTCGCCACGGACTGATAGTTATGTGGAAGCCCGCTACCTTTGTGCTTATAACCAGACGCGGGGCTGCATTTTGGGTCAGGAGATAGCCTGCGGGGATTTCTCCGTTGCCAGCCTGCAAGAGCGAATGCCAAAACTGACGCCGCATTCGGGCGCGGGGCTTTGGCTAGATCCTTTCCGGGGGATTCCGGCCGACGATGTGAGGTCCCCGCTGGATCTGATTTATCTGGATGCAAATCACCGGGTTCTGGCGGTGGTCGAACTCTTTCCAAGTTACCGAGTTTCCCCTTCGATTCCTCCAGCGGCCAGTGTGCTGGCTCTGCCCACACACTCGATTTTTTCATCCCAAACGCAGACGGGCGATCAAATAGGCTTCGGGCTGGCAGAAGATGTGGAGCGGGAGCTGGCGCGGCGGCGCGGTTCAATCAGCGTGGTGCCTGAACCGCAAAAGGAACCGGCGCCAGTAGAAGCGGTGGCGAAGCCGGCGGAGGCAGTGGCCGAGGCGCAGCCTCAAGCGAAGCAACCCGTCAAGCCCAAGAGTTGGCTGCAACGGTTCTTGAATCCCGATCCTCCGGAGCCGAGGAAGGCAGTGCGGGCGGCACTGCCCAATCTGTCGGCCTACTTCTGGGACGGCGGCGCTCCGATGGCGCACCAAATCAGGGACATCAGCGCAACCGGGTTATACGTCGTGACCAATGAACGCTGGTATCCGGGCACTTTGATTCAGATGACATTGAAAAAGAGCAGCGGCGAAAGCAACAAGGCTGAGGCGACCATCTCCCTGATGGCGCGCGCCAACCGCTGGGGAAACGACGGCGTGGGTCTGAGCTTTGTGGTACGCAATCCCCGCAAGCCACGCGGCATTGAGAATGACGGGATAGAACCGGCGCAACTGAATCAGTTTCTGACTCTCATCCAACTGAAGTGCTGAAAGAGTTCACGCTCCGGCCAGCGCCTTCTTCACCAAGTCGCTCACCGCGCGGCCTTCGGCGCGGAGACTTTTGGCTTGCAGTTTGGCTTGCACCGCCTTCATCACCGCGCCCATCTCCTTGGGTGTGGGCTGCTTGCCGTTGGCGGCGGCGACTTCAGCGACGGCCTCTGTGACCAGCACGGCGAGGGTTGCATCGTCCAGGGCCTTGGGCAGGAACTCCTCGATTACGACGATCTCGGCGGCTTCGGCCGCGGCCAACTCCGGGCGGTTGCCCTTGGTGAACTGATCGATTGAGTCGCGGCGCTGCTTGATCATGGTGGCCAGGGCCTGCTGCTCCTCGGCCTGGGTAAGCGGAACGCGCGTGGCGATGAATTGATTCTTGAGGGCGTTCTTGATGAGGCGCAGCGTGGTGGTGCGAACCGCATCGTGGGCCTTCATCGCCAAGGTGATCTGCTGGTTGACTTGAGATTCGAGGGAGATTGTGTCGCTCATAGCTTTCATTCTAATCCCGTGCCGCGGAAGCCTGTGCCGCGCAGCCAAGGCCGTTCTCCGCCGCACTGATGATCCGGCAAGAAATGTGCGTGATTCTTCGCCTCCTACTCGCGGAATCAGCTTCAGCGGCGCGCTTCTCCGCGCTGAACGCGCATCATGGGCGAATGGCCGGCGGCCTGAATGCCGCGCACTACATGAGGCGTAAAGATGACGAGCAGAGTTGCGTAATTCTTCTGCGTGTCGTTGCCGGTCATGTTGTTCAAGCCGGGGATTTCGCTGATACCCGGCACGCCGCTGAGGGCGCGGCTCTCGTTCTTGTCTACCTCGCTGACCACTTCGACTGTCTCGCCTTGCTTGATGGTGACGACGCCGGAAAAGGCGCGGTTGCTGAGGATCGGATTGCCGTTGATGGACGTGCCCGCCAGAGCGTCGATTTTCATGTCGATCTTGAGCGCCACGTTTCCGCCGCGCAGCACACGGGGCGTGGCTTTGATGGTCAGGCCAAGATCTTCATACTGCACTTGGGGAAAGTTCGAAACACTGCTTCCGTAGCCATACGAAGCGGCCAGCGAGGCGAGGCCGCTGGAGGTTCCCGCGCCGGTCAGGCCTGCGATCGAGGGCAGACCGGCGCCCAGACTGGAATAGGAGGCGGTCTGGATGGGATAGCGCGTACCGGATTTCAACGAGGCCTCTTCGCCGTCTCCCAGTCGCACTTCAATCTGGTCCAGTTCGCGCGACTCGGAAGAGTTCAGGTTGAAGTTGGCCGAAAGCGCGCCGGGAGCCAACGCCGAAGAGGTGAGTCCGCCGCCGAAGAGGGCAACCCCATTCGTCAGCAAAGAGCTGGAGACCTGGCCGGAAGCGAGCAAAATGCCGAGGATGGCCAGCGTATCGCCGGCCGAGGCCAGCCCGGATGAAATGATCTGCTGCACCAGCGCCTGGTTGGAGTTCAGGATGGATTGTTCTTCCGTGTAGACATTGAAGGCCGAGACGTTCTGCGGAGGCTGCACGCCGGTATCACGCTCGGTATTGCGCGCCAGTTGGATCAGGCGCACATCCAGCACCACCTGGCTGCGTCCCTCGATCAAGCCGGTCATGGTGTTGTTGAAGGCTTCCAGAGTATTATGCGGCGCACGAATGGTGATTGTTCCGGAGTCCGGTTCGACCACCGACGTCTGCACCTCGAAGACATTCTTGGCCATGTTGCCCACGTCCGTCAGCTCTTCTTTAGTCAGGCCGGAGAGATAGACCGTTTCGTACTCCTGGCGCAGGAACTGCTGTCGATTGTCTCTGGTGTCGCGCAACACCAGCGCGCGGTGCGCATCCAGAGGCACGCTGAAGGAACCGGTCAGCAGCTCCAGGATGTGTTCCGCCCGCCCAAAGTCGGCGTCGTCTACATCCAGGCGGGTAATGGCGTTGCGCACGCTCTCGTCCAAAGTGGCTTCAATCCCGTAAGCCTTGTAGACCTGCTGTAGGATCTGGCGCTGGTCGGTATGCAGATGAAAGCTGTGAACGCCGGGCAGAGGCGCAAGTTCCACGGCCTCTCCGGCTGCGCCCGCCTGCGCCTCGTAAGTGGGCCGGGCTTGGCCGCGCAGCGCATCGTCTCCCAGTTCGAAGAGGTGTGCTTTGAGCTGGGAATTATCTGCGTCCAATTCGAGTGCATGAGCCAGCGCGGCTCGCGCCGCCGCCGCATCGCCATGCATCCGGTCTTTGGCCGCTGCTTGAATCAGCGCCGTCACCGCATGGCTGCGCGCCACGCCCGCCGCTAGCGGATAGTCGCCATTCTCCGGGTCGAGCCGGGCCGCCTGCTCATAGCCTTGCATCGCTTCTTCAAAGGCCTCTTTTTCAAAGAGCTTGCTGGAGGCCAGGTAGAGCTTGGCCGCGCGCCGCCGGTCAGAGCCGCGTACCGGCTTGGCGTGAGTGGCTTCTTTGGACGGCTTCGCGTTGGGAGCCGGAGCAGGCGCTGGATTCACCGTAGTTGTTTCAGGAGCCGGCGAAGAAGGAGTCGGCTGTTGAGCAGAGATTGTGCCTGCTGCGATCATCAGGCACAATGCCAATGCCGCCACGAACTTAGGAAAAAAGCTAGCTCTGAAAGAGAACAACTTCAATCGCGCCGTAAATCGGTCCAATATTATCCAGGGCTTCAGCCCCCTCAGAAATAGAAGTTCACTGCTTTCTCTCATGGCGCAACCGCCGTGTGCGCCAGCAGATCGGCCAGCGAAGAGGCGCAGACCTCCGGCTGAAGATCGAGCAGCGTTTCAAAGCTGAAGTTGCCGGTAGCTACGGCAATCACCGCCAGGCCATTGGCGCGCGCCGCCTCAATGTCGCGCGGCGTATCGCCGACCACGCAGACCCGAGCCTCGGCTCCGGCCAGTTCGCGGGCCTTGCGCGCGGCACTGCCGATCAACTCGGCGCGGATGGAAAAATGATCGCTGAAGCCGCCAAAGCGGAACCACTCTCGCAGTCCGGCCTCTTCCAGTTTGATCCAGCCGATGCCCTCCAGATTGCCGGTGGCCACGCCCAGCAGCGCGCCGCGCCCTGCCAGATGCGCCAGGGCTTCTTCCACACCGGGCATGACGCGAATCTCCATCGCGTGACGTCGCACTTCAAAGGCGCAATGAATTGCAGCCAGCATCTCCTCCCAGTGCGTCTCGGCCACTTCGGTCGGAATGCCAGCCTTCTCAAGGGCGTCGCGCAGAATAGCCGGGTCTGTGCCGCCCGGAGTCAGGAAGAGATGCGGCAGAATGTCGAAGCCCGCCACCTGTTGTACTCCAATGGCGAAGGAATCGCGGTGAACGCGGTCGCGGTTGCGCAATAGCGTGCCGTCGATGTCGAAGAGGTAGGCCGCTTGCGCATCCCAGGTAAAGCCGGGTTCGATGTGGACCTGTGCCGCTGTGGTGGGAGGGACGGTTTGCATATCTTCCATTGTAAAGACGCTCACCGCCAGCATTCCGCTTGTCCGGCGAAATCTGGCTCAAAGCTCCCACCAGTCCAGCACCTTCATGCGCGGATAGTAGAGTGCGGCGAAGAGGCGCGGCTCATCGCCGATGTGATTGCGCAGCAGTTGGGCGTAGGATTCGATCTGAGGCGCAAAGAGCGAACGAAGCGCGGGCAAGTCAGGTTCCTCGGCGTGAGCGGTTTTGTAATCGATGATCCACCAGCAATCATTGCCGTCGCGGCAAGGAGCGGAACCGGCTTGAAAGACGCGGTCCACGCGGACCGAGCGGACGGAACCGCCAACGACTCCGGCCCAGGCGGCCTCGCTTGCGGCGCTTTTGTGCGGCGAGAGAATCCAGGAGCCAACGGGTTCGAGAGACGCAGACAGCACGAGTTGCAGCGCCTTGGCGCTGATGCGCGCGGCTTGGGCTGGGTCCACGCCCACCGAGCGCACTTGAGCCTGGATGCGAGGCTCGAAGCGTCCCAAAGCCAGCCGGGCAGCTTCCCAATCGTGCGTTGCGCGCAGCAGCGCCAGCTCTTCCAAGAGTGCGTGGACGGCGGTGCCCAGAGCGCGAGAGAGCAGGCCGCCCTCGTGGCGGGAATAGAGGCTACGCTCCCTGGACTCAGAATCGAGAACTGGGGCACCCTCAGTTTCATGGTCTCCAACTCTTTTCGCTGAACCGAACCGCAGGTCCTTTGGCTCGCTTCGCTCGCTCACGATGACAGATGCAGGGAATGTATAGGTGGAGGGCAGACGGCGGAGCAGCGTGGGCTGAATCGGCGACGGCATACGCAACAGATCACCCGACGCGGCAATCGATTCAATCTGAATTTCGTGCGTTTCTCCGGTCTTTCTATGCCTTTTCCACTCTTCAAAGCGCGCACGAACCTCCTCCCCCAGCGCCGGCCAGGCCGTAGCGAGAAGGCTGTTGGTCGGTTCCACCAACGTGAACTCGCCGTCCTTTTCCTTGCAGGCAAGCCGGGCAAAGAGATGCAGTTCTTCGCGGGCGCGGGTGGCGGCCACGTATAAAATGCGCTTCGTCTCCCGCGACTCGCGAGCACGATAGGCGCTGTCTACCCAGGCTTTAGCCGAGCCGCGTTCTTCGCCCTTGCGCTGGAAGGGCGCGATCAGGAACTCGGTAATCTCGCCGCTCTCGTCCGGCTGGGCGAGGCCACGTTCCAGCCAGGAGAGCATCTTGTAGCTGCCGCGCCCATTCGCCGCCTGCAACTCAGGAACAATGACAACCTCGAACTCCAAACCCTTGGCTTTGTGGATGGTCATCAACTGCACGCCGCAGCCGCTGGCAGCTTCAGGATCGGGCAGCGTGGTCAACTTATCGAGCGCCGCATCGAGGGCCGGACCGAGCAGGTCTTCTTCTCCGCCGGCAAGACGGTCCAGGCTACTCCACAGCCGGTCGAGGTTGGCGCGGGCGGCGGCGTTCACACAGGCTGCTCCGCCGAGTTGGAGCCAGACTTGCTCCAGCCAGCTTCCCAGCTTGAGCGCGGGCTGGGCGGAGCGCAACGCGGCGGCTGAGGCAATGGCTCGCAGCACGCGAGCAGCGGCGGGTTGGCTGGCTTCGCTGAGAAGCGGGAGCCGCTCGGCCAGAAGCTCCGGCACGGGCCGCACGAGCAGTTCAGCGGTTCCATCGCCGGCCAGAATGTGTAACTCTTCCAGTGAGAGGCCGCACCAGGGCGCGCGCAGAACGCCCAGCCATGCCACGCGGTCCAACGGATTGAGCAGGGCACGGGCAAGTGCAAGCGCGTCCAAGACCTCAGAACGGTCGGCGAGCTTTTCCAGATCGACAGCGCGGAAGGGAATTCCGGCCGTGCGAAGGGCCGCGGCAACGGGCGCAAGAGCTGCGCGGGCGCGGCCCAGAACGGCTACGCGGAAGTTTTCGCCAGCGGCCTTCGCGGTCTCCATCCGGCTGCGATAGCTGCGAATCAGAGCGACGGTCTCGTCGATCTGCGCGGCGCGGGCGGCTTCTTTTTCTTCTTCAACGCCGGCGGAATTATCTCGTCCAACAGTTGGAACGAAGTCCAGATGCAACTTGAAGGCAGGGTCAGTGCCGCAAGCCACTTCTCGTGCGGGCAGCGCGGCGAAATAGCGGACGCCACTGCCGTCATCGGTTGCGAAGATCTTCTCAAAATCTTCGTTGAGGCGCTTAACCAAGCTGGGCACTGTGCGGAAGTTCGCATGGAGCGGAGCGAAGTCGAAGCGCAGCGGCTCTTCACTGGGTATCTCCAGACCAACGGATTGGACGCGGGGAAAGAGTTCTGCGTCGGAGTCGCGGAAGGAGTAGATGGACTGCATGGGGTCGCCGACGACGAAGCAGGTGCGGCCGGAGCGCTCCGGCCAAGCGGCGATGAGGCTCGATAGCAGTTGATGCTGACGGCGGCTGGTGTCCTGGAACTCATCAACGAGCAAGTGGTGGATGCCCTCCGAGACAGCGAGCGCGGCGTCGGTGGGCAGGCCATCCTCGCCGCGCAGCACCCTCTGGGCTATTTGCGCAACTTCAATGAAGTCCACCAGGCCAGCCTCGGCAAAGGCGATCCGCAGTTCGCCCGCCGCATGGCGCAGCAAAACAAAGCAGGCGCGTACGATCCGCCAATCTTCCTCGGTGTAGCACGCCGGGGGCAGTGCGCGGACGGCGGCCAACGCGGCTTCCAAGCTCGGGATGACGGCCAGTTGGGCAATCAATTCAAGCAGACGGGCCTTCTCGCGCTTGCATTCGGCGGGAAAACCGAGGCGCTTGTCGATTGCTTTCCGGAAGGCTCCTTCGCCAGTGAGCAGCAGCGCGGCCAAAGATGTGTA
The DNA here is from genome assembly GCA_963804315.1 of uncultured Acidobacteriaceae bacterium. GTDB lineage: Bacteria > Acidobacteriota > Terriglobia > Terriglobales > Acidobacteriaceae > Telmatobacter. The sequence continues at coordinate 426,184 of CAWDQB010000039.1, read as the reverse complement.
AGCCGAGCGAGCATCTTCCAAATCCGTGAAGGGCGCGGAAGGCAGTTCGACCAACTCGGCGAGTTCGCGATGAAGCTGGCCACCGCTTTGCGCACAGGCAAAGCGCGCCAGCGCCAATGCCTCGTCGCGCGCGCCGGGAGCCTGATCGAAAAGCTCACTCAACGCGTCGAGCGCCTCCCGCACTGCATTCCCAAAGGGCCGCTCCAGACGCCGACGCAGCGACCGCCAATCCGGCTCGCGCTCCAGGACAAAGCCATACATCCAGCGGTCACGGCTGCCGAGCATTTCAATGAGAAGACCTTCCATCTCCTCCCAGCCGTTATCGCGCCAGAGCAGCAGATCTTCAATCGCGGCACCGAGGGCTGAGCCGCTCTGGTCAATCTTGCGCAGCGTCTCACGGGCCGCTCGGCGATAGAGTTCGTTGGGCTGCTCTGCAATCTCCAGGCCGCCACCCAGGCCGGAGAGCAGCGGCTGCTGCTGGGCAACTTCGCGACAGAAGGAATCGATGGTCGAGATGCGAAGCTGGGCGGGCAGGTCGAGCAACTTCCAACCGAGAGCCAACGAATGCTCCAGAGCGCGTTGGGCGTGTGGACTAGGTTCATCGCTTCTCAATTCATCCAGAATCCGGTTGCGCATCTCGGCGGCGGCGGCGTTGGTAAAGGTAATGGCCACCACCTGCCCCGGCTCTTCCACCTCGGCCAGCAGACACAGAAATCGCTCGGTGAGAAGAGTCGTTTTGCCGGAGCCTGCCGGAGCCTGCACCAGAATTGACCGGGCGGGGTCGAGGGATAGATCGCGCTGGTGTTGATCGGGAAGCGGGAGCTTATTCATCGCCGGCCTCCTCGCCCTCTGACTCATCGTCAGCCACTTGCAACGTTGAGTTCTCTTGAATGCGGCAGAGGGTTTGCAGGCCGCAGCGCTCGCAAGTTTCAGGAGCCACGCGCGGGTCAACCTCTGCTCGTCCCGCAATAAAATCTTCGGCTAGCTGCTGGACGCAATCGCGCCAGTCGAGGAGCTGCTCGGCGGTAAAGGGACTCTTCATCAGCGAGCTTGTGCCTTTCAGTCCACTGAAGAGCGTACCCGCCGCGTCGCTCAACCGCCCCGCAAACTCCAAATTTCCGGGACGAACTTTGGCGAAGGCAAGTCCACCCAGAATTTCATCCGCTTTCATTGCAAAGCCTGCGTAGAGCGGCAATTGCACATCCTCCGGGCGAGGCAACTCCCACGCGCTGGGCGAGACGTTGCCGGATTTGTAGTCGATCACCAGCATCGTATCGTCGATCAGCCGGTCCAGCCGGTCCAGCCGCAGATCGAAGGTCAGCCCATGGATGTGAACCGTGCGCTTCTCCTCGGTGGCCGCAACCTCGAACCCTATGCGCGTGGCTTCGTACTCTAGCCACTCGGTGACCAGACGCCTGAGCCGCAGCTCTTCCAACTCCAGATAGCGGCGGGGCATCTGCTCGCGGAGGTGAGGGCGCAGCTCGTGCGCCAGCGCGCGTTGGACATGAGCGGCAACGAAGGCTTCCCGGTCGCTCAAGCTCACCAGTTCCGCGTGGGTGCGAATGCCGTCCGGCGGCCCGGCCCAGACTGAGTGAAGCACTGCATGGAGCAGACTGCCGCGCTGCGCGGCGGTCAGTCCGGTCCCAGCGGGCTTCCAATGCTGCGCGGCCAGCCGCGCTGTGGAGAAGGCTTGAAGGGGCACTGCGACTGCGCGGTGAGGACAGCGGCTCCGCCCGCGACCTTGCCCGGAGGAAAGGGAATGCGGCTGAAATCCTCGAAAGATACGGAGAGCGGCGCGGGGCGGGCGGAGGCGTGCAGCTCCGGCGGAAGCTCTTGCGGCGGTCCTGCACGCTGAAGGATCAGGCGCGACGGACGCGCCTCAGCGGCTTCATTCTGTCTTGGCATAACTGAAGTGCACCTCTGGCGCGGCGGCCAGAATGCGGCGCGTAATTGCTTCGGCCAGATCCCAGTCCAACTCCGCCGTAGCGTGCGGCATTCCGGCTGCGCGCTGCACATCGATGGGCAGCAGAGGATGCGCCGCGCCGCCCGCCGGCCATGCATCTTCATCGGCGCCCAGGAACCAGACCGCGTCGGCAGTCAGTCCAGCCGACTCCGCGGGACCGGCAATCAGAATCGGCGCATTGCGCGACTCCGGCGCAAAAAGTGTCTCGTCCAGCGCGCGGCTGAGTTGCGCCAGAAAATCCTTCCAGCTTATCGCGACGGCCATCAAAGCCCAGCGAGCCGCAGATTCTCGACGGCCTGCTGCCAGCGGCGCAGCGCCTGAAACTCGGCGCTCGCGAGCGGTCGTGCGCTGGCAAAGTGCAACTCGATCCAGCAGGCGCGGATCAGCTCCGCCCAATCGAGCGGACTCTGCGGGCGGCGCGCAAAGCCAGCTAGCAACCGCTGCGCGGAGGTAACGCGCTCCACCCATGCGGCGGGAAGCAGTTCCGCGGCGCAGCGCTCGCCGAGAAAGGCGCGCAAGCTCCAATGCGTCCGCTCCAGCCCATTATGGCGCAGCCTGCGCATATATCCTTGCAGCGCCGCAGTCTCCTGGGCATTGGCGGCAAGCAATCCGGTTGAGATCAGCCAATCCAGTTCCTGTTCACCCAGCGAATCATCCAGCCAGCGCAGCGCTAGCAAGGCCGCACGCGCCAGCGCAACTTGGCTGAGCGGAACTCCGAGCGAAAACTCGAATGCCGCACCGGCGTGCCGCAGAAAACGCCCGTTCGATCTCGCCCCGCCGCGCGCTGGCAGATTGCGCCACCACCAACAGCCTCGCCTCAGGCTTGGCTGCAAGCCGGCGTCCACACCAGAGCGCGCAGGCCGCCAGTCCTTCCGCTTCATCCGCCGCTGAATAAAATCCTATATTGGCCGCCGGTTCGGCTTGGACAGCCTCGCGCCACTCTCCCCACGCGTCGAAAAAACTGCGCTGCGCGGGAAGAATCCTGTCAAAACCAACCAACAATAGCGGTGCCCGCCGCGCCGCGTCCGAAGCCAGCAGCGGAATCAGCTCCAGCGGCAGACGGCTTGCGCTGAGCAGATTCCCGGCGCGGCAGGCCTCATCAAAAGCCGCCAGCCAACCGCTGAAGGCGCCCGCATCCTGCTGCCATGGGCCGCGCGCTTTTGCCTCCAGGAGTCGCGGCGCATACCCGCAGAGCAGTTCATGCGCCTCCATCGCCAGTGCCGCCAGCCGATAGCGGGGGCCTTCCAGCAGCGTGGCCAGCGCGCGCGCTTCGCCTGCAATCCCCACCCAAAGCGCCTGCTCCTGCGCAGAGTTCAGCACCAGCCGCTCATCGGCTGCCCGCTCCTCCCAAGCCGCGCGGACGAAGTTCTTCCAATCGAGAATCCGGGGCGCGGGCCATGCGCCCAGCCCCTCGGCCTGCCGTGCGCGATGAAATCCAGCCGCCAAAGCACGCGCCGCGCGGTCGCTGGCCGTCACCACCTGCCCGCCCGCCCGCAGCCATTCGTCGATCTCTACCGCCAACGGGTCCATTCCTGCTTTATACTCCGTCAGGCCGGGAGCGTGCCATGCGCTGTTGCCGATGTTGAGTCCATGATGAACCAGGTTCAGCGCGTCGCGCGGCGGCCCTGAGAGCGGCTTCAAGCGCGGATAATCGAAGCTGTGGGGACCACAACCAATCTCTCGCTGTTGAAGGACTACCAAGCCTACCTGCGCGTGGAAAAAGGGCTGCGTCCGCTCACCTGCGAGGCCTACGACAGCGACCTGAAGACCTTTGCCGAAGTCATCGAGAGCCGCAACGGCGTGCTGCTGACGGCGATGCAGGAGGATGTGGCGGCATTTCTGGAACATCTGCGCGCCCACGGCATCGACCAGCGCTCGGCGGCACGCAAGCTGAGTTGCCTGAGAGGCTTTTACAAATGGCTCCTGCTCGACCGGCGCATCCATCACGACCCGACCGTGAATATTGAATCACCCAAAGCCTGGAAGGTTCTGCCCAAGTCACTGGCCGAGCCGGAGGTGGCCGAGATGCTGGATCGCGCGCAGTTGAACGCCGAGCATCCGCAGGCCCGCGCCACCGATCTGCGCGACCGGGCGATCCTGGAGCTTCTTTACGCCGGTGGATTGCGCGTCTCCGAGGTCACGGCGCTGACTACAGGTGATCTTGCGCTCGATCTGGGCCGTGTGCAGGTGCGCGGCAAAGGCGACAAGGAGCGCATCGTCCCGCTGGGCCGCGCCGCCATCGAGACGCTGGAGGCGTATCTGCGCGAAGGACGGCCCCATCTGGCTCGTATTAATTCGGCGCGCACCGGTAAGCGAAAGTTAGCTCAACCAGCTAAACAGGATTCCACGCGCCTCTTTCTCTCTCTCCATGGAATGCCTCTCACCCGCCAGTGGGTATGGCACATTGTAAAGACTGCCAACAGCACGGCCAGCCCGCATAGCCTGCGCCACAGTTGCGCCACGCACATGGTGGAGCGCGGCGCCGATCTGCGCAGCGTACAACTGCTGCTGGGCCACGCCGACATCTCCACAACGCAGGTTTATACGCACCTCGCGCTCGGACGCCTCAAAGAGGTCCATCGCCTGCATCATCCCCGCGCCACGCGCCAGCAGCCAGAGCCAGGAGAACAAGCGAGTTCCACTCAAACGAAGAGAAAAGGCTTGTTCTTAGTCTCAAATGAAAAAATGCCGGGTGCCCCATCCATTCGCGCACTTGGCGGATGGGTGGGAGACCACGAACCCACACCCGATCAATTCATCCCTGCCAAGATCTCCCGCGAGGAACCAGCATGAGCGCCGCTGTAGCTCCCGTCCCCCCGGGTGCCACCGGTCTCGATTTTGAAACCGGGGATAATGCGCCCCACTCCACCTCTCTCGACTCCCTCGTGGCCGACTACCTGCGCGTGCTGGCCAATGAGCGCGGCTCTTCGCCCCATACACTGCGCGCCTACCAGCGGGAACTGCACGGATTCACGGCCTTTATCAGCGAACAAACCGGAGGCCAGATAGGCCCGGAGCGCATCGAGCACACGCACATCCGCGCCTATCTGGGCACGCTCTACGATCGCGGCCTTTCCAAGGCCTCCGCCGCGCGGGCTCTGGCCGCCATTCGCGGTTGGTTCAAGTGGCTGGCGCGCCAGGGAGTGCTGGAGCAGAACGCCGCCGCGCTTGTCTCGACGCCCAAGTTGCCCAAGCATCTGCCCCGCGTGCCGTCTATCGAGCAGATGAATCGTGTCGTTGATACGGTCAGCGAAGACGCCGCCAGTTGGCCGGCGCGTGATACGGCGATACTCGAATTGTTATATGGCTGCGGCATCCGCAACGCCGAGCTGGTCGGCCTCAATCTCGAAGATATTCACTGGGCCAACGATGCCATTCTGATTCGCGGCAAAGGGAACAAGCAGCGCTACGTCCCGCTGGGCGACGCGGCGGCCCAGGCGTTGCGCGCGTATCTCACCGAGCGTTCGGCGCTGCTGGCGGCGGTTGGCAAAGACGACCGAGCGCCAACGAAGCGCATTGACACGCCCGCGCTCTTCGTCAACCTGCGCCTGCGCGGCCTCGGCAAATCCTCTCAAGCCCGCCTCACCACGCGCAGTGTAGGCCGCATCGTCAAGCGCATCGCCATCCTGCGAGGACTCTCCGCCGAGGTCCATCCGCATACCTTGCGCCACGCCTTCGGCACGCATCTGCTCGAAGAGGGCGCAGACCTGCGCGCCATTCAAGAGCTTTTAGGCCACGAGCGCCTCTCCACCACGCAACGCTATACCCAACTGACCACCGCGCAGTTAACCGTCGTCTACGACCGAACCCATCCGCGGGCAAAGTAGCGGCCTTGAATCTATTTATACTTGCGTCTTGAATTGAAAATTCGCAGGACAAAATCAACTGTCATCCTGAGCGAAGTTTGGCACCTTCTTTGTGACAAACGAAGTCGAAGGATTTGTGGTTTCCCTTTTCATTTCTTCAACAATCTTCAGATTCATTACACTGGAACTACTAAGGAAATTGAAAATGGCAACCATTTCCATTTCGAGGGACGATCGGTTATTTGTCCTCACGGGAGCAGGCATCAGCGCGGAAAGCGGGCTGCCAACCTTCCGCGCCGAAGACGGATTGTGGGCCGGTTATCGCGTGGAGGATGTTTGTACGCCGATGGCTTGGAAGCGCGATCCGGCGGCGGTGTGGAAGTTCTATTCCGAGCGGCGCGCGGCAGGACAAAAGGCACTGCCGAATCCCGCGCATCTTGCGCTGGCGGAAGTTGAAAAACAGCTCGGAGATCGTTTCTTCCTGTGTACCCAGAACGTCGATGATCTGCATGAGCGAGCCGGCTCTGAACGCCTGTTGCATATGCATGGTGAGTTGGCCAAGGCCCGTTGCGAGCGTGAGTGCGGCGAGCCGCCCATCGAGGATATGACGATCTACCGGAACTTGGGCGAAGTGGGCCGCTGTGCCTGTGGCGGGCGGCTTCGTCCACACATCGTCTTCTTTGGCGAAACGCCACTGGAGATGAACCGCATAGAACAGGAGATCGCCCAAGCGACGATCATGCTGGTGGTGGGCACATCGGGATCAGTCTATCCGGCCGCGGAGTTTGTTCGCTGGGCGCGTCTGCGCGGGGCGCGAACCCTCTACGTTGGGCCGGAAAGGCCGTTGAACGCCTCGGAGTTTACCCAACAGCTCGAGGGCAAAGCCGGCTTGGTTCTTCCGGGGCTTTTTCAAATTCATTGAACCGGGGCAAGAATATGGCACCATGAAGGGTAGTGATTGATCCGGCCTGAAATGGTAGCAGTATGGACCGGGAGGTCCGCGCTACAGATCCATGCATGAAGGGTCGGCAATACCGGTGAGCGGCTCATGTGAAAGCGGAATGCAGGCCGTCACAGCGAGACCCATTGGCCGGAGTCCGCGGAGCGAAAGACAGCCTCAATGACAGCCATGTTTTTGATGGAGTCTTCCAGAGGGACTGGCACCTTGGTATCTTCCAGAATCGCTTTGGAGAAGGCATCGCCTTGCAAAGTGTATTGGTTACAAATAGGAAAGGTTTCGGCACTGACGCCGCTGCCGCGCAGATCGCCGGTAGAGTCGATGAGCAGGTGCGCAGGGCGGTCGGGCAGCGGGTTGAAGGGGATTTCAAAGTCAATGCGGCCACCCGTGCCGACCAGCACCAGGCGCTGCGTGGGGAGCATTTGCGTGCTGCAAGTAAAGATGGAGCGGCCCGCGGGAAACTCCAAAATCGCCGAAGTGAGGCGGTCAATTTTCATTTGGGGATCGCGCTCGATACTGGCTACGACGCGGGTTGGTTCGGCGGCAAAGGCGAAGCGGGAGGCATGGATAAGATAGCAGCCTATGTCGAGCAGGCCTCCGCCGCCGAATTCAACATGATTGCGATAATCAACTGGGTTGGTATTGTTGTAGCTGTAAACTCCAGCAATGGAGCGGAGCTGGCCGATGCGGCCTTCGCTGAGTAGTTCGCGCAGGCGCGCCCACTGCGGGTGGCATTCGATCATGAAGGCTTCACCGATTTTTACGCCGGTGCGGGCGCGGACGGCGAGCAGCGATTCGGCCTCGGCAGCGGTCATGCTGAGGGGCTTTTCGCAGAGGACGTGCTTGCCGGCCTCGGCGGCCCTGATCGTCCAGGGAAGATGGAGATGATTGGGGAGTGGATTATAGATGGCTTCGATTGTGGGGTCGGCAAGCAACTCCTCGTAAGTGCCGTAGGCCTTGGGGATGCCATGTTCCTGGGCAGCCTTGCGCGCCTTGGTTAAATCGCGGGAGGCGATGGCGGCAATGGCGGTGAGTTCGCTTTGCCGCATGGCGGGGATGACATGGCGGAGTCCGATCGCAGCGGTGCTGAGAACTCCCCAGCGGAGTTTGGTAGGCATGGAAGCAATGATAACTCCGTCTCCGGCGCGTGGGAATGTTGGCGTGTTAGAGTTGGTTTTTATGGAGTATTGAAGCGATGGCGGCGGAGATTCAGCTTTCCGGCGGGGCCGAGACGATCGATTTGCAGCAGCAGGTGGCGCGCTTGCAGGCGCTGCTGGAGGCGGCGCGCCAGGTTCACGCGACGGCACGCGAAGAAGAAGTTCTGGAGCAGGTGCTGCGCATTGTGGTGCGCGAGTTGGAGATGGCCGGTGCGGCCTTTCCAGAAGCTGGACTCCAGTATGGCGATGCGGCCTGCGAGGCGAACGGCTCATTAACCTATGCGCTGGAGGATCGCGAGGGCCGGCGCATGGCGGAGCTGGTGGTGGCATCGCCGGAGGGGCGCGCGCTGACGCTCTACGAGACCGATTTTATTGACGGGCTGGTCTTGCAAGCAGCGGTGGCCCTCGAGAATGCCCGCAACCAGAAACGCAATCTGGAGTATGCCCGCGTGCAACAGGATATGGACGCGGCGCGGGCCATTCAGCGCTCTCTGCTGCCGCAGCGGCTCCCGGTGATTGACGGCTACTCGCTCGCCTTCCGTTCCGATACCTGCTACGAAGTGGGCGGCGATTATCTGGATGTGGTGACCCAGCCGGATGGAAGCATCTTGATGGCGGTGGCCGACGTTGCGGGCAAAGGGATGGCTTCGGCAATGATGTCCACCAGCTTCCGCTCCGCCTTCCGCGCGATGGCCTCCGGCGGTCCGCCGCTGGAAGAATTGGCTACGCGGATGAATCAGCACCACTGGGCGGAGGGCGAGGAAGCGCGGCGGCGTTACCTTACGGCGATCTTCCTCAAGCTACATCCGGAAGCGGGTGAGATTGAGGTAGTCAACGCCGGGCACAATCCGGGTTTCCTGGTAACCCCGGACAAAGAGCCGCGTCTCTTTGATGCTTCCGGCACGCCGCTGGGAATGCTGCCCGGGATGCACTACACGACCGAGCGGTGCGACTTCCAGCCCGGGGCGCGGCTGCTGTTCTATACCGACGGACTGACAGAGGTCTTCAAAGGGGATGAGGAATTTGGGGCGGATCGTCTTCTATCTTCATTTTTAGAGTGCCCAAAAAAGAAGGCCGGTGATATTCTCGATGCATTGTGGGCGGCGATTGAGGTTTTCTCGGAAGGCGGGCCGCAGGGAGACGATATGACCGCACTGGCGCTATGCCGCGAGTGGGCGGGGACGGAGAGGCCGGCATGAGCGAAACCAATACTGCCGTTGCAAACGCTCAGGCCCCCAAGGCCACGACGGTCGAGGTCCGGCTGCCTTCGCGGATGGGCTTTGAGAAGGTAGCCATGGCGACCGCATCGTCGGTGGCCAAGCTGATGGGTTTCCGCGAGGACCGCGTGGAAGACCTGAAGACGGCGGTGGCCGAGGCCTGCATCAATGCCATCGAACACGGCAACCGGCAAAATGAAAAGCTGAGTGTGGGCGTGGTGCTGAGCGTGAACGCCGAATCGCTGGAAGTCAAGGTGATCGACGATGGCACCGGGATGCGCAAGCAGCCCGGCAAGGTTGCAACGCCGGACATTGACCGCAAGATGCACGGCGAGGAAGCCGCGCGCGGCATGGGAATGTTTTTGATTCAGGCGCTGGTGGACGAGGCCGAATGGGTGGCCGCAATCGACGGCCACGGAAGTTATGTCCGGCTGGTGATCCGGCTGGATAAAGAGCAGTGAACTCGAATGGAGATATAAACAGTGCAAAGCGAAACCAAGGCGCGCGTTGAGCAACTCACTTCCCCGGCGGGCGAGCCGGTCTCCGTCCTGCGCTTCGAGGGGGATATTGCCAGCACCTCGAAGGACGCGGTTCTGGGTACCTACCAAGCGCTGCCCAAAGAGACGGTCAAGCAAGTTCTGCTGGACTTCACGAAGGTGGATTACATTAATTCGAGCGGCATTGCGCTGGTGATTCAACTGCTGATCGAGGCCTCGAATCTGGGCCAGAAGGTTGCCGCCTTTGGGCTTTCAGCGCACTTCACCAAAGTATTTACGATGGTGGGCATCACCAAATACGCCGGACTCTTTCCCACGCAGGCTGAGGCGCTGGCGGGGCTGTAAAAAGTACTGGCATTCCGCTCGGCAAGTTATCATCACCGATATGGACCTTCAAGCGATTCAAGCGGCAATCCGCGAGGCCGGCATTGACGGCTGGCTCTTCTACGACCATCATCACCGCGACCCCATCGCCCAGCGCATCCTTGGACTGGACGCGCACGCACACGTCACGCGGCGCTGGTACTACTTTGTGCCCGCCGCGGGCGAGCCGCGCAAGCTCGTCCATCGCATCGAGCAGGCCCGTCTGGATGCTCTGCCTGGGTCGAAGGCGCTCTATTCAAGCTGGCAGGAACTGGCGAGCGGGCTGGATCTGATGCTGGCCGGGTCGCGGCGGCTGGCCATGCAATACTCGCCCAACAACGCCATCATGTATCGTCTCCATGGTGGATGCGGGGACGGTGGAGTTTCTGCGCGGACTGGGCAAAGAAATTGTCAGCTCTGCTGACCTTGTCAGCGTATTTGAAGCGGTACTGACAGAAGAACAAATCGCCAGCCATGCCGTCGCGCAGCGGGCGATTGATGCGATTCTGGCCGAGGGCTGGCGGGAGATCGGCCGCCGGCTGCGACCCTCCGTTGGCCGCGCAGATGCGTACTCCGAGTTCGATCACGTGCAGTGGCTCGGCGAGGCGATGCGCCGCGAGGGACTCCTCTGGGACGACGGACCCAACGTCAGCGTCAACGCCAACTGCTCCGATTCGCACTACGAGCCGACCGCCGAGCATTGCGCGCCGATCCGCGAAGGCGATTTTCTGCTGATCGATATTTGGGCCAAGTCGGACAAACCCAACAGCATTTACTACGACATCACCTGGACCGGCGTCGTGGGGCGCGAGCCGGCGGCGACCGAAATGCACGTCTTTGAGACCGTGTCAAAGCCCGCGACGCTGCGATTCACGCTGTTGAAAGCGCCTTTGCCGAAAGGCGAGCGATTCGCGGTTTCGAGGCCGACGACGCGGCGCGCGGGGTGATCGCAGGCGGCTGGTTTCGGCGAGTTCTTCACGCATCGCACCGGCCACAATATCACCACCGAGATTCACGGCTTCGGCGCGAATCTGGACAATCTGGAGACGCACGACGAACGGCTGCTGCTTCCCAACACCTGCTTCTCCGTCGAGCCGGGGATCTATCTGCCGGAGTTTGGCGTGCGCAGCGAGATCGATATGCTCACCCGCCCTGGCAAGGCATGGGTGACCGGGCGCGTACAGCGGGAACTGGTGAGGATTTAGGGAGGTGCGGCGATGGGTTCTGCAAGTGTTACCAAAGCAAAGAAGTTTCTTGTGAATCGCGTAATCGAACAAGCGAAACAAGATGGAATCTCATTGTCCGAGATTGAAATTTGTATGCTCGGGTTTTCTGAAGCTACTGCCAGTGCGAAAGATATGGAAGCAGCAGCAATTTTTGAGCGTGACTGCAACGATGAGGAGTACGAAGCCAAGGTCGCCAAGCTAATAAAGAACGCCTATCAGCAAGACAAAGAGAGTGGCAAGGAAGAGGCTTGGAATAGCGCTCTGGCCGAGTTGGCCGATGAAGATATGTACATCTTTGTGATGATGGAACACGCGGGAATTTCCGGCTCAAACGCGTTCTCAAATTGGTTTGACTGGCGATTGACTTTGGGACTTTGGCCAGCCTGCATCGCTAATACGGCTGTGATCGTACTTGTTTTCACTCCGTTTGGAGCAAGACTCATTCCGAATGAGCTTCTCCGCTTGGCGCTGATCGTACTTTTGCTGTTATCCCCACTGTTGATCGGCAAAATGAGCAGCAAGGCAATCGAATAGGATAATTGCGGGGCGCTCGATCTTTGCATCTTTATTTGTAGTAAAGTTTATTTAATCAACAATTTACATGGTTTTTAAATAATGTGCGACGTGGACCGGGAGGTCCACGCGACAGCCAGCCAGGAGGCCGGCGCTACTTGTTCTAATCCCTGACCTTTGTCCCGTTGCGGTATAGTCTAGAAAGAATGGCAACTGAAGAAAACAAGAACGCACAAGGCTTTGTTTACCTGCCGTTGATCGTTGGGTGGCTGGTTCCCGGCGCGGGGCATTTTGTGCTGGGCAAGTGGGTGCGCGGATCACTGCTGGCGGCCTCGGTCCTGGGGATGTTCGCGACGGGCTTGGCCATGCACGGCGAAATCGGCAGCGAGATCCATAGCATCCTGGACATTCTGGGGCTGGCCGGCGGACTGGGCAGCGGGTTGCTGTACATCGTCGCGCGGGTGGCGGGCTGGGGCGCTGCGCAGGCGCAAACCACGGTGGCGGACTGGGGCACGCGCTTCATCTGGGTAGCAGGGCTGCTCAACGTGATTGCCGCGGTGGACGCACACAACCTGCGCACCGGGAGGAAGTCATGACCTACTTTCCGGCGGTATTGCTCTTTGCGCTCTTCGCCTCGACGGTCTTCGGCATCACCCAGCGCGAGACGCCCATGCGCATGTTCCGCTACGGACTCTATTGCTTTTCGCTCTTCGTGGGTTCGTCGATTGTGCTTAGTTGGGTGATGTGGCTGATCGCGAAATAAAAAATCCAAGACAATGATCCAAACCCTCTATCTCGGACGGGTGGACTACCGTGAGGGGCTGCGGCTCCAAGCGGAGATCTCCGCGCTCGTGGCCGAGGGACGCGCGCAGAATGTTCTGCTGCTCCTGGAGCACCCGCCCGTGCTTACGCTGGGGCGCAATGCGGACCGAAATAATATCCTCGCCTCCGCCGAACTGCTGGCGCAGCGCGGCGTCGCGGTGCATGAGATCAACCGGGGCGGAGACGTGACCTACCACGGGCCGGGGCAGTTGGTTGGCTATCCAATCTTCGACTTGCGCACTCTACGGACCCCGAGCGGAAATCGCGTGGGTCCTGTGGACTTTGTGCGCGGCATGGAAGAGGCGCTGATCCGGCTCTGCGATGGCTTTGGCGTGCGCGCCGGGCGCATCCGTGGGCTGACCGGCGTCTGGTGTCCTGTGGACGGCAGCCTCTTGGTTGACAGTGAGGGCAAGGAGCGCAAGATCGCCGCTATCGGCATTCATGTGGCGCGCGGCATCACCTCGCACGGCTTCGCCTTCAACATCAAGACAGACCTGCGCGACTTTGATCTGATCATCCCTTGCGGCATTGCCGACCATGCAGTTACCAGTCTGGAGCAGGAGGTTGGAGGCTCGATGGATTTTCCCAGTCTGGCGGCGATCGCCGATCAAACGGCGCGCAGCTTCGGGCAGGTCTTCGGCGAGCAGGTACTGGCGGTGGAGAGTCTGGAAGCCTTGCGCGCGCAAGGGAATCCGCCCAGCCGCAGTTTCCAGCGGAAGACACACCGATGCAAGTTCCTGCCGAGTGGAACGGCTGATGGGGTGTGTGGAGCGGCCTAGCCGCGCCTGAGGACGTAGATCGTTCCCAGATTGGCTGTGCCGGATAAACCCTTTTACACCATGCTTCCTACCCGAGCGCCGCAATTTATAATCCGGCTTGAAGCGTGTTTGCCCTGAAGCCTTCCCTGAAGCAGTTGCAAGGGTTGCCCGCGCACGGAGAGTCAACAATGCCAACCGACGTTGTCATGCCCCAGATGGGCGAATCGATCTTTGAGGGCGCCATCACCAAGTGGCTCAAGCAGGCGGGCGATCGCGTCGAAAAGGATGAGCCGCTCTTTGAAATCTCCACTGACAAGGTGGACGCTGAGATTCCCGCGCCTGTAGCTGGCGTGCTCACTGAGATTCGGGTTCCGGTTGGCGCAACAGTCGATGTGAATACAGTGGTCGCGGTGATCGATGGTCCATTAAAGGGCGCGGCTGCTATCGATACGCAAACCGCAGTCTCTATCGGCACGATAGAGACTGCGCCCCGTTACAAAGCTGAAACGATTGGAGATGAGGCCTTTGAGCCTACATTGCAGCCAGGACGGAAGCTGCGCTCCTCGCCACTCGTGCGCCGCATCGCCAAGGAGAACAATCTAGACCTCAGCCGGATCGCTGGCAGCGGCTCGGAAGGCCGCATCACCAAAGCAGACGTACTCGCCTATTTGAATCAAAATGGTTCTGGCAAGACCGCGCAGCAGGCGGGCCGCGCCGCAAGTGCTGAGCAGGATGCGTGCGATTATTGCGCAGCGCATGGTGGAGAGCGTGCGCATCAGCCCGCATGTGCATACCGTCTACAAGATCGACATGACGCGCATTGCACGGCTGCGGGAGCGCGAGCGGACCGGCTTCGAGCAGCGCCACGGCGTCAAGCTCACCTATATGCCGTTCATTGCCGCCGCCGCCGCGGAGGCGCTGGTCAAATTTCCCATCGCCAACGCATCGCTCGCTGGATGGATTCATTCACTATCACCCGCAGCGTCAATCTGGGTATCGCCGTGGCGCTGGAGTGGGGGCTGATTGTGCCGGTGGTGCGCGGCGGCCGAGGGGCTGAGCTTTCCCGCTTTGGCGCGGACGATTGCCGACCTTGCCGAGCGGGCGCGGAGCAAGAAGCTGCTGCCGGAGGAGATCCAGGGCGGGACGTTTACGCTGACCAACTCCGGTGTCTTCGGCGGCGAGTTCGGCACGCCGATCCTCAATCAGCCGGAGTCGGCGATTCTGGCCATCGGCGGACTGCGCAAAGAGCCGGTGGTGCTCACTGACGCCGAGGGCAACGACGCGATTGCCATCCGCTCGATGCAGCACTTCTGCCTGGGCTTCGATCATCGCCTGATTGACGGCGCCGAGGCCGGCAAGTTCATGAGCGAGATCAAGCGGGTGCTGGAGGGGTGGGAGCAGCCGATCGGATGATTTGGGAGAGTCGCAACTCTACTCGTGCTCGCACCACGGATCATAGGTTCCAGCGGTCCAGGTGTGGCCTTCGGGGTCTTTGATTGTGAACTCGCGGCTGCCGTAGGGGGTGTCCTGGAGTGGGCGCACAACTTGCGCTCCGGCGGCTAAGGCGCGGGCGTGAGCGGCGTCTGCGTCGGGAACGACAATATAAAGGCTGCAGGTCTGCACCCCGCCCAGATCGACTGGCGACTTGAAGGTACGGCTATACTCATCGTCCTTGCCAGTGCCGAGCATAACCATACCGTTGCCCAGAGTGAGTTCGGCATGAAGGATGACGCCGTTTTCGCCCTCATGGACGGCTTTACGCTCGAAGCCAAAGACCTTTACGAGCCATTCGATCGCTGCCGGGGCGTTGCCGTAGCGCAGGCCGGGAATGATTGTGCTAGCAGATGCAGGCATGGGGAAACCTCTCGCTGCCAGAGTAGCGCAAAAAAATACCTCTGACAATCCATTACCTTCATAGAATTCTCAAAGTACACGGCGGGTTCCGGTTACGTGACTATTGGGATTCCTGTCATCAGAATGGGGGCGACGAAAGGGACCTGAATACGTTATCCTGCCCGATATGCAATTGCCATCTGGGGATTCTTTACTGGTTCAGATCATGAACACAGAGTTAGCTGATGCGACCAAGCGCGCCGGGGAGCGGCTGGCCTGCAAAATCGGCTGCACACAGTGCTGTCATGGCGCTTTTGTTCTTAGTCCGCTGGATATACTGAGGTTGCAGGCAGGCATGGAGGCGCTGCGGTCGACGAATCCCGAATTGGCGGCTGAGCTGGCGCATCGCGCGGATATGTGGATCGTTGAACATGGCCCGGAGTTTCCCGGCAGTCTGGAGACGGGCCTGCTGGGCAACACAGCCGAGGAACGGGAGCGCTTTGAGAGCTTTGCCAACGCGGCCGCCTGTCCGGCGCTCGACCCAGCCACCGGGCGCTGCGATGTCTATGCTTGGCGTCCGATGACCTGCCGTGTCTTTGGCCCGCCGGTGCGCATGGGCGACGGCGCGGCGCTGGCGCATTGCGAACTGAATTTTGTGGGCGCCAGCGAAGAAGAAGTCGCGGCCTGCGAGATGCCGCTGGCTTACGATCTGGAGACCGAACTGCTGGCGGAGATTCCATCCCAGGGCGAGACCGTGGTGGCTTTTGCGCTGGTGGGTCTTGGTTTGGATCCTTCCAACCAATGATCTGGATCGTAATACGTGCAAAACGCCCCATCCTTTTGCAAAGAATGCGAAAGGATGGGGCGTTTCTTCAGCTACTCAAGGAGCAATTTTAGTCAGGACTATGAGTAAATTTTAGAATTTCCCAGTTTCTTTGCCCTCGGCAAGCCGGTACTCCGGGCGGCAGACTATAATGGCAAAGAATCGCGTTGAGCGACAATTGCGTTTGCGGGCTGCAAAGCTGGCATTCAACCCAAACTGGGCTGGATGCGGCGGCGGATCGTTGAGCGCGTAGAGAGTCGAAGGTCCGAGTTCATCCATGATCCGTTTCCTGCAGAGAGACAACCGCTTCACCAAAGCATTCTTTTTTGTCGTCATCGCCGCCGCCTCGGTGGGCATGGTGGTGTACCTGATTCCCGGCCTGATGGGCATGGGAGCCTCTACCGCCGACACGTACGCCATCATCTACCCCCACTGGTACAGCCGAATCTTCTCTTCGGGCGTGACCATCAGCCAGCAGGCGGTGAGCCAGCGGGTGAACCGGCAGTTGCAGAGCAACCCGCAATACGCTGATAACCCGATGATCGTGCATTACTTTGAGCAGCAGGCCGGCCAGCAACTGGTGCAGCAGCAGGTTCTGCTCGCCGAGGCTGACAAGCTGGGCATCGAGGCCAGCGAAGACGATGTATCGAGCTTCCTGCACAAGGGGCAATTCGGCGAGTTTCTCTTCCCGAACGGCGCATTTGTCGGCAAAGATCGCTACGCCGATCTGATTGCGCGGCAATTCAATATGTCGGTGACGGATTTTGAGCGCGAGGTCAAGGAGGAGATCATTGTCGGCCGCTTGCGCGCGCTGATCGCCGCCAGCGCCAAGGTGAGCGACGACGAGGTGCGTTCGAGCTACCTCAAAAAGAACGTCAAGATCAAGTTCGACTACGCCGTGATTGCCTCTGAGACGCTGAAGGATTCAATCAAGCCCACGGACGCCGAGCTGGAGGCCTTCTTCAAGAAGAATGCCGCGCGCTATGCCGCGGCGGTGCCGGAGCAGCGTCAGGTGACCTACTTTGCCGTTGGACCCAGCGATCTGCCGGGTGGCGTTCCGCAGGTCAGCCAGCAGGAGGTTCAGCAGTACTTCCAGCAGCATCAGAGCGAGTACTCAGTCCCTGAGCAGGCTCGTTCGCGGCACATTCTGATCAAGGTTGCGGCCGGGGCCGACGCCAAGACAGACGCCGCGGCCAAGGCAAAGGCCGAGGGACTGCTCAAGCAGATTCAAGGCGGCGCAAACTTTGCCGACTTGGCGGCGAAGAACTCGGACGATCCAGGCAGCAAGGTCAAGGGAGGCGAACTGGGCTTTGCCCGTCGCGGCATGATGGTGCCGCCGTTTGAGAATGCGATCTTCACTCAAAAGATCGGCGATACGCAGATCGTGAAGAGTTCTTTTGGCTATCACATTGTGCAAGTGGAAGAGCGGCAGGCTGCTCATGCCATGTCATTGGCAGAGGTTGCGCCGACGATTCAGATTACTTTGATCCGCAAGAAGGCCGCCGCCGCCGAAGAGAATTTCGCGCAGACCCTGACTTCGGAGGCGATCAAGAACGGCCTGGAGAAGACAGCCACTGCCCATCATCTCCAGTTTGTTACCACGCCGATGGTCAGCGAGCGGGGTGTGATTTCTGCCTTTGCCGATTCAAGCAAGGTGCTGGAAAAGGCCTTTGCCGCCAAGCGGGGCGATCCGCCGCAGTACGCCAGCACCGGCGAGGGCTACGCGATCTTCCAGGTCACCGGCATTGCCCCTGCGCACGCGCCTGCTTTTGCCGACTGGAAGGTAGGCGGCGTCAGGGATTATCAGAACGAACAGCTTCCCATCCTGCTCACCCAGAAGACCCAGGAGTTGGCCGACAAGGCCAAAGCAAGTGGCGATTTGGCCAAGGCCGCCAAGGAAACAGGCGCGACCTTCAAGACCAGTGAGCTGGTCAGCGAGAGCGGCCAGGTTCCTGATCTAGGCGCGGTGGGCCAGGTGGCTCCGCAGCTCTTCGACCTCAAGAACGGCGAGCTGAGCGGCCCGATCAACACGGGACGTACCGGTGTCGTGGCCAAGATTGTGGACAAGCAGGAGCCTTCCGCCGACGAGATTGCCAAGAACTTTGACAAAACCCGAGACGGACTGTTGGAGGAGCGCCAGAACCAAGCCTTTTCGCTCTTCTTGAATACGCTGATGGAGGACTACAAGAAGCATAAGCGCATCTTGATTCCCAAGGCGAAGACCGATGAGACTCCAGCCTCCTAGGCAGCAGATCGCCTGATCCTGTAAAAAGCCCGCATCCTCTGACTGGACGCGGGCTTTTTTGCGGAATGATGTATTTCATTCCGGTGTTCTGAATCAGAGATTGATTGCAGAATTTTGTACGTGAAGACGCTGCCACTTCGACGGTGCTCGGTAACGGCACAAATGAGAGTCCACTACCGCACTTAGCGCCGTGGAGATTTAGAATCAGACAATGCTCTGCTTAAATGTGATCACTCTCCCGTCTGCCCAGGAAGCCGGCCGCCATCTGCGCGACATCGGCATTGGTGCTCTTCCACTGCTTTTTATACTCGGCACTGTTCTTCTCTGGGTGCTTTACATCCGTAGCCTGCAATCCGCGCTTCGCCGCTGCTCTCCGGAGTCCCGAGCGGTTGCGCCGGAGAAGGCGTGGCTGCTGCTGATTCCGGTCTTCCGGAGTTTTATGCATTTTTGGATCGTCTCCGGGCTGACCGAATCCCTGGACCGCGAATTCAAGATGCGAAAACTGCCCAAAGCGCCGGACGAGCCGGGAAAGAAGATGGGCACGGTGATGTGCATTCTGCCCATCCTCTTCGCTGGGGTCATTGGCATTGCAACTCGTCTGGTGTTGTTCCCGGCCCAGGCAGCACTGGTTACCAACCTGGCGAAGGCCGGAGTTTTTCTGGGGCTTTCCGGGGTGGTTTTTTGGATTGGCTACTGGGTGAAGATCGCGCAGTACTCCAGGCTGCTGGAGAAAGCGCCTGCCGCGCCAGAGGCCGATTCGTCCAGCCCAGCTCCCGCCACGAACCGCAGTTTCCTTCCGGCTGGAATGATTGGCCTATCGCTGTTTCTGATACTTGCATTACCACCCGCCGTGGGCTTTCTGCTCTTTGTAGTATCCGGACGCGCCGCGGAGGCCAGCGATGCGTATGCCGTGATCTACCCTCATTGGTACAACCGCTTCCTGTTTACCGGCGAGTACGTGGGCCTGCAGGAGGTACAGAAGGTGACTATTCTGCAGGTGCGATCGCGCTATCCGCAATACGCCGACAATCCAATGATCCTGCGCGTCTTCGAGCAGCAGGTCGGCGCGCAGTTGGTGGAGCAGAAGGTCTTGGCGATTGAGGCCAATCGACGCGGTCTGCACGCCACTGACGGCGATGTCAGCGAGTTCCTCCACCAGGGCGAGTTTGGCGCCTTCCTTTATCCGCAAGGCAAGTATATCGGCGACAGCCAATTCTCCGCCTTTGTCACTCATCAGTTCGGTTTTTCCGTGGACGAGTTCAAGCAAGAGCTGAAGCTGGATCTGGCGATCAAGAAGTTGCAGGAACAGGTCACCAAGGGCGTCACGGTCAATGATGATGAGGTGCGGGAGAGCTATCGCAAGTCGAACGCGAAGATCAAATTCGACTACGCGGTGATCGATGGCGCCGATCTGCTCAAGTCGATCAACCCCTCGGAGAGCGATCTGGAGTCCTTCTTCCAGCATAATGCGGCGCGCTACGCCAATGCCGTGCCGGAGCAGGCCCGTTCGCGTCACATTCTGATTGCGGTGACTCAGGGGGCCGATCCCCATGCCGACGCTCTGGCCAGGGCCAAGGCGGAAGGACTGCTGAAACAGATTCAAAATGGCGCGGACTTTGCCGATCTGGCCCGCAAGTTTTCCGACGATCCCGGCAGCAAGGAGAAAGGCGGAGAATTGGGCTTTGCCCAGCGCGGCAGCATGGTGCCTGAATTCGACAAGGCGCTCTTCAGCCAAAAGATTGGCGAGACACAGATTGTGAAGAGCCAATTCGGCTACCACCTTGTGCAGGTTGAAGAAAGAAATGCGGCGCATGCGCCCACATTTGCCGACGTAAAAAGCGGGATCGCCGACGACTATCGCCGCGATCAATTCTCCATTCTGCTCAAAGAAAAGACCACGGATCTGGCCGCCAAGGCCAAGGCGGAGAACGATTTGGCCCGGGCCGCAAAGGAGACTGGCGCGAGCCTTCACTCCAGCGATTTGGTGGGCGCGGGTGATCAGGTGCCGCTGATTGGGCGGGTCGGGCAAACGGCTCCGCAGCTCTTTGATCTCAAACCAGGCGAGTTCAGCGGCCCAATCAACGCCGGGCGGACCGGCGTGGTGGCCCGGCTGGTAGACAAGCAGTTGCCTTCCAGCGAGGAGATCGCCAAAAACTTCCTTCAGGCGCGGACAGGGCTTCTGGAGCAGCGCAAATCCCAGGTCTTCAACGGCTTCTTAAAGACACTGATGGACGAATATAAGAAGGCGGGACGCATCTCAATCTCCAAGGAGAATACGGAAGGAAATCCGAACGGCTAAAACTTTTTCATTGATCGTGCAAATATCTTCCGTGCACCATCCATTTCGTCCTGAACATTGTTCAAGGAAATGCGTTCTATATCACGGAATGGATGGGAAATTATGCTGTGCTTCTCGAAGAGCAGATCAGCAAGAAAAGCTGGCTCCCGGAAGTGCGAAGATAGATACGCATGAACGTGCTCACTTCCGAGGCCGTGGTTTTGCGCACTTGGCCGGTCCATGAGGCCGACCTGATCGTGAGCTTCTTCACGCGCGACTACGGCCGAGTGCGTGGCGTAGCCAAGTCTGCACTGAGGAGCCGCAAACGCTTTGGCGGAGCGCTGGAGCCGATGACGGTAGCGCGCGCATGGTTTGCCGAACGGCCCCGCCAAGAGTTGGTACGTCTGGATCAGTTGGAGATTCTGCGCTCGCCGCTCTCCGCGCCGGTGGACGCGACGCGCTTGGCGGTACTCAGCTTGTACGCCGAACTGCTGGATGAGGCGCTGCCCGACCACGATCCCCACGAAACAGTCTTCCGGCTTCTACTCTCCGTCCTCGACCAGACCACCGCTCTCCACTCGGAAACCGTCCAGCCGTGGATGCCGCTCACCTACTTCCAACTCTGGATGACTCGCCTCATGGGGCTGCTGCCGGATCTGACGCACTGCACCGCCTGTGGCGAAGCATTGCATGCAGCAGAAATTTTTTCTAACGACATCGGAGATGGGCTATTCTGCGCCGTGCATCGCAACGGCAACGCCAGCCAACTCTGCGCCGATTCCTGGCAACTGGCGCAAAGAATGCTGCGCGCGCCGGTCGCGTCTTTTGTCGGCGAACCCTGGCCCCGCCGCCGCGCGCAGGACTTGCGCCGCTTCACGCTGCAATCCCTGGAGCGCCATCTGGAGCGCAAACTCCGCTCCGCCGAGGCGCTGGCGCGGCTGGGCGGGTGAAACTTCTTCAGTTTCACGAATCATAGTATCGGGCCTTAGCGGTTATGCGTGCAAAATACTTTATCAGGCACGCATCGGCATTCTTACACGTCTTTTAAAATTGGTACATACTGAAAGTATGAGAACCAATGTCAACATCGCCGACGATGCTCGCCAGTTCGCCGAGGTCTATGCGCACGCCAACGGGATTACCCTCGGCGATGCGATCACAGAACTGATCCGAAAAAGCCAGCGTGCCGCTGCCGTCGCTCCAGATCTCGCCGAGTGTGCACTTGGTCCCTCTGGTTTCCCCATCTTCCCACCCAAAGGCCGAATCCTCACCACGGAAATGGTCCGCCATGCCGAGCTTGATGAGATTGACTGAGCGCAGCTACTTGCCGGATGTGAATATCCTGATTGCTCTTACCGATCCGGAGCATATCGGCCACGCTAGCACCATCGCATGGCACCGCCAGATCGGGACTGCCCGACTGCTGCTCTGTCCCATTACCGAGTCCGGCTTTGTCCGCCTCACTACGATGCCCAATGTCGGCGGGCGGCAAATGAGCGAAGCACTCGTACGCCTGCGCAGGATCGCCGCCCTTCCCAATTGCGAAAGCCTGCCCATCGCGCACTCTTGGCTGGAACTGATTCAGCCCCTCGCGCCTCGACTGCACGGCTACCGTCAGGTTACCGACGCGCTGCTACTTGGCCTTGCCATCCAAAACAACGCTATTCTTGTTACGCTGGACCGTGGCATTAAGGCTCTGGCAGGCGAAGCCTACGCGGCCAACCTGCTCACACTGGTATGAATTGCGCCAAGTGATCTCGCAGCGGGGGCTGTTAAAATCTACGCAGTCCTTTTTTGAGAGAGTTGCCGTGACCTCATCCCAGCTTATGTCCGATCCGAAGAGCAGTGCGCTCACCTTTCAGGAGCTTTTGTTTCGCTTGCAGAGCTTTTGGGCGGAGCGCGGCTGCGTGATTCAGCAGCCTTTCGACGTGGAGGTGGGCGCGGGCACCATGGCGCCGGAGACCTTTCTGCGCGTGCAGGGGCCGAAGCCTTACAAAGTCGGCTATGCGCAGCCCTCGCGACGGCCCGCCGACGGCCGTTATGGCGAGAATCCCAACCGGCTCTTCCGCCACACCCAGTTTCAGTTGATCCTGAAGCCGCCGCCGGTGAACGTGCAGGAGCTTTATCTCCAATCGCTGGAGGCCATCGGCATCGACCTCAGCAAGCACGACCTGAAGTTCGAGGAAGACAACTGGGAGGGCCCGACGGTGGGCGCATGGGGCGTCGGCTGGCAGGTGATGATGGACGGGATGGAGATCACCCAATTCACTTACTTCCAGCAATGCGGCGGGCTTGACCTGGACCCCATCTGCGCCGAGCTGACTTATGGCTTGGAGCGCCTCTGCGCTTTCATGCAGGACGTGGACTCAGTCTACGACGTTGTCTGGGCGCGTGACCCGGATACGGGCGCAGTGGTCACTTATGGCGATGTTAGGTTGAGCGAGGAGTTACAGTACTCGGTCTATAACTTCGAGGACGCCGATGTTAGCAAGTTATGGGAGCATTTCAACAGTTATGAGGCCGAGGCGCAGGCTCTGCTGAAGAAGGCGAATGCGCTGCTGGCCGATGAGAAGGCTACGGCAAAAGAAATGCAGCGCTTCCCGCTGATGTCTACTTACGAACTTGCGCTGAAGTGTTCAAATCTCTTCAACCTGCTCGACGCGCGCGGGGCGATCAGCGTCACCGAGCGCGTCGGCATGATCGCGCGCATTCGCAATCTGGCGGTGGGCGCGGCCAAGGTCTATGCGGCGCAGCAGACTTCTTGATACGCTCATCGTTTGTCCCGTAGGGACGAGTCGAAAATAGCCCAGGAGAAGCGCGGCGCACTCTTGGGTGCAGACGCACAGGTTACGCATTGCGTCCCGTAGGGCCGCAGTGATTCGACTTCAAGAATTGAATTCTGGAAAGCAGAAACACAATGGCAGATTTTCTACTTGAAATTGGGATGGATGAGATTCCCGCCCGCATGATTGCCGGAGCCGAGGCCGAATTGGGTCGCCGTGTCAACGATCTGCTCACCCGCGAGCGGTTGCTGGAGGCCGGGTCCAAGCTGACTACTTACTCGACGCCGCGCCGATTGGCCGTGCTGGTTGAGGGCCTGCTGGCGAACCAGGCCGACAGCGAAGAACAACTGACCGGCCCGTCGTGGAATGTGGCCTTCAAAGACGGCGCGCCGACCAAGGCGGCAGAGGCCTTTGCGAAGAAGGCTGGCGTTGATCTCTCCGCGCTTGTTAAAGTCACCAACGCCAAAGGCGAGTATGTTGGCGCTACTTTGAAGCGTAAGGGATTGGCCGCACCGCAGGTGCTTGCGACGGAGTTGCCCAAGGAAGTGCTGGGCCTTTATTGGGCTAAGAATATGTATTGGCGCGCGGGCAAGCCGGAGCGCTTTGTCCGGCCGATTCGCTGGATCGTGGCGCTGCTGGATTCGGCGATTGTTCCACTGGAGATTGCCGGGATTACCGCGGGCAATGTCAGCCGCGGCCATCAGAATCTTGCATGGCGAAGCGCCGGTCGTGATCGATCAGCCGCGCGGCTACGCCGAGAAATTGCGCGCAGCCAAAGTCATCGTCGATGTTGCCGAACGCAGGGATTCGATCCGCAAGGCGCTGGACGCTGCGACGCGGACGGTTGCGGACGCGCGCTGGCGCGAGGATTTGGAACTCATTGAGACTGTCGTTCATCTCACCGAGTGGCCAACTGTCATTCTCGGCAACTTCGAGAAAGAGTATCTGGAGCTGCCGGAAGAAGTATTAGTTACGGTGATGCGCGACCATCAGAAGTATTTCGCGGTCGAGGGCGCTGACGGGAAGCTATTGCCGCATTTTCTCACCGTGCTGAACATTCAGGTGGACGAAGAAGGCTACGCGACAATCCGCCACGGCAACCAGAAGGTTCTCCGCGCACGCTTCAAAGACGCCCGCTTCTTCTGGGAGTTTGACCAGAAGATATTTCTCGAAGATCGCTTGAATAGCCTCAAACATGTGACCTTTCAGAAAGGACTGGGAGACTATCACTGGAAGACAAAAGGCAATCAGGCCGTTGCATATCGACTCGCTGACTTCGTGCAATCCAGAGGAGTTGATCTTGACAAACCTTCACTGTTGAAAGCTGTCGATTTGGCGAAGACTGATCTAACTTGTGAGTTGGTGAAAGAGTTCACCGAACTACAAGGAATTATTGGCGGTCTTTACGCAAAAGCACAAGGGCTTGGAGATATTGTTTTTCAGGCCATTTATGACCAATACATTCCGGCGTCGATTGAGGATTCGATACCTTCCATTATTGAGGGTCAACTTCTCGGTATTGCAGATCGCATCTACACAATCTGCTCAATGTTTTTAATTGGTGATGCACCCACTGGATCTAAAGACCCATATGCGCTGCGAAGAGCTGCAAACTCGATCATTAAAATCCTCGCGGAGTCTGGATTGCCGCTGACTTTAGGTGAAGTTCTAGAAGTTGGAGGCCCGGATGGGCCATACAAGGATCAGGTTGCAGCGTTTTTGCGTGAACGATTGAACTTCTACTTGAAGGACTACAAAGGCTTCTCCTACGACGTAGTCAATGCCGTGCTGGCTGCCGGAGCCGATGACGTGCGCGATGCAATCGCCCGCGCGAAAGCGCTGACAGAAGCGCGCGAGTCAGCAGATTTCGCGGCCATCTCTGCAGCCTTCAAGCGCATCAAAAACATTCTGCGCCAGGCTGAGGAAAAAGGATTCGCGCTCGGCTCGCCGAAGGATGTAACACTTGCTCCAGAGGCGCGGCAGTTGGCCGATGCGGCTGCCTTGCTGGCTCCAGAAGTGGCGGCGCTGCGCAAACTGCGCTTCTACGGGCAGGCGCTGGAGGCTATCGCCACGCTGCGGCCTGTGGTTGATGCATTCTTTGACAAGGTGATGGTGCTTGATCCGGACCCGGCGATTCGCGGGGCGCATCTGGGGCTGATCAACGATGTGCTCAGCGGCTTCAGTGGTATTGCGGATTTCAGCGAGATTGTTACGGCATAGTCGTTGGAATTTATTTAACTGATTCTGATTCAGGATTCCCTGGTTTCAAAATCGAGACCAGGGGTATCCGCCTTTTCTTATTTTCTTTTTCTGGAACCATCTTCCCTTCGGCTGCGTATCAACGAAGAGCGACGGAAATCAGCGCGGATTTTCGCCTTGGAGGTCACTGGTGGCTGCATCCCGCAAGAGTAAAAAGTTCTGGATCTGGCTGGGCGCTGGAATCTTTATCGTGGTGCTGCTGCTAGGCCTCGGGTTGAAGCACCTGGTCTCCGGCACGTCGATTGACCCCAACAAGATCGCCAAGGTGACGCGCGGGGATGTGGCGCGCTCGGTGGTGGCTACAGGCAAGATTCAGCCGATCACCAAGGTCGAGGTGAAGTCCAAAGCCTCCGGCATTGTGGAAAAGCTCTACGTGGACATCAATAACCAGGTGCATAAAGGGCAGGAGCTGGCGCAGCTCGATCAGCAGGAGATTGTGGCGCAGGTGGAGGCGCAGCGGGCACAACTGGCCGCCGCCGAGGCCAACGTGGCTACGTACGAGGCCAATATCGAGCAGGACAAGGTGAACGCCAACGCGCCTGACCTGCCGATGTACAAGGCCACGCTGGACCGCAACCGGGAGATGCAGAAGGAAGGTGTGGTAAGCCGGCAGGCGCTGGACGACGCCAACAAGGATTACCTGGCCGCCCTGACCCGGCGCGATAATTCAAAGGCACAGATCGGCGTGGACATGGCTCGCCTGAAGCAGGCCCGGGCGCAGGTGCAGCAGGCGCAGGCGGGGCTGAAGCAGCTTGAAGAGCAGTTGAGTTATACGACAATTGTGGCACCGATGGACGGCGTGATTCTCTCGCGCGATGTGGAGATCGGCGACGCGGTCAGTTCGATTCTGGTGCTGGGATCGACGGCCACGCTGGTGATGACCGAAGGCGACATCAACGAGGTCTATGTGCAGGGCAAGGTGGACGAGGCGGATATTGCTCACGTCTATATGAACCAGCCGGCGCGCATCAAGGTGGAGAGCTTCCGTGACCGCGTCTTCAACGGAAAGGTCACGAAGATAGCGCCGCTGGGCGTGGAAAAAGACAATGTAACCACCTTCGAGGTGCGCGTCTCGATTGACAATCCGGGCGGCGAGTTGAAGGCCAATATGACAGCCAACGCGGAGATCATTCTGGACGAGCACAAGAATGTGCTGATGGTGCCGGAGAGCGCAGTAATGTATGACAACCAGAAGAATGCGTCGGTGGAGATTCCCGACAAGAAGCAGAAGGAAGGCAAGCGCAAGGTTGCAGTGATGGTGGGCATCTCGAACGGCTCGGTGACCGAGTTGCTGAGCGGGCTGAAGGAAGGCGATCAGGTGGTGTTGCAGCAGTAAACAGGGACCAAGGGACCAGGAGACCAAGGGACTACGACGCGCAGGAATCCGTATTTCAACGCGCCTTAGAATCGCTTTTCCAAGTCCCTAGTCCCAACTCTCTTGGTCCCCTGGTCCCTTGGTCCCTGCATTTATGAGAGGAGTGAAATGAAGAAACTTTGGATGGCAGCAGCGGCATTGGCGTTAGCGGCGCTTCCGGCATTGGGCGCGGAGGCTACCTTTGAGCGCACTCTCCAGGTGAGCGGGCGCGTGGAACTGAGCGTGGCAACCGGATCGGGCAACATTCACATCACGCGAGGAGCGGGTAACCAAGTACATATTTGGGGCAAGGTGAAGTCGGGTTGGGGTGGGAGCGAGGAAAAGGTCAAGGAGATCGCGGCCCATCCTCCCATCGAACAGACGGGCAGCATCGTTCGCATCGGCGCGCGCCACATGGAACTGCACAATATCAGCATCGACTATGAGATTCAAGCGCCGGAGAATGTCTTCCTTGACGCCAGCTCCGGCTCGGGGAATGTGACTGTGGACGGCGTGGGTGAAAATGCCAAGCTCTCCACCGGCTCCGGCAACATTCACGCCACGGGCCTGCACGCTGGTTTTGCGGTGGAGACAGGCTCAGGCAACATCTACGCCGAACAGACCGGCGAAGGCTTTGTCAAAGCGGGGACCGGCTCAGGCAATCTGGAATTGCGCAATCTGCGAGGCGGATTGCACGCCGAGACGGGTTCCGGCAACATCAAGGTGGGCGGAGCGCCGACCGGTGATTGGAAGTTGGAGGCAGGTTCCGGCAATATCGATCTCTGGATCGGCAATGCGCCGGTCACGCTGGAAGCCTCGACCGGCTCGGGCAGCATTCATACCGATCAAGAGATGACGACTCACGGCTCGTCAGACCATCATCACGTCGCAGGCAAGATCAACGGCGGCGGTCCTACGGTGCGCGTCGAGACCGGCTCAGGCGATATTCGGGTGCATTGAAATGCAGGGCTGCTATGCTGTGAGCGCGGCAGCCCCGTTAAACTAGAAACATGGTTCGCATCCATCGCCCGATCCCGTTGGAACAATTGAAGCTGCTGGTCTTCGATCTGGATGGCACGCTGATCGACTCGGCGCAGGATTTGTGCAACAGCGTCAATGCCACTCTGGCGCATGTGGGGCGCGCGCCGCTGGCCGATGAGGTGGTCGCCAGTTACATCGGCGACGGCGCTAAGCTGCTGATACGGCGGGCGCTCTTTGGGCGGGAGGCGGCCGAGAGCGGCGAACCGGTGGACGAGGAACTGCTCACCAGCGCCTATGAGTATTTCCTGACCTACTATCGCGAGCACAAGCTGGACTTTACCTATGCCTATGAGGGCGTTCTAGAGGCACTGGCTGCGCTGCGGCGCTTTCATGAGCATCCAGACGGCCCGGCGCGGCTGATGGCCGTGCTGACCAACAAGCCGGTCCGCCCCGCGCAGGCCATCTGCGAGGCGCTGGGCCTTGCGCCGTTCTTCCTGCACATCTATGGCGGCAACAGCTTTGCCACCAAAAAGCCCGATCCGGAGGGGTTGCGCGCGCTGATGAGCGAGGCCGGGGCGCTGCCGGAAGAGACTGTGATGATCGGCGACAGCCAGGTGGATGTGGAGGTGGCGCGGAATGCCGGGGCGTGGTCGGTAGGCTGCACCTTTGGCCTTGCGCCGGAGAGCCTGGCTGCCCATCCGCCGGACGTGCTTGTGGATTCGCCCGCCGATTGGACGGCGGCGCTGAGTCCAACTCTGCCTCCGGCACTGTAGGCTGAATGCATGGAGACTTCCCTTCCCTTTCGTCCGCTACGCATTGTCCTGCCGGGCGGCAGCGGCCAAGTGGGCCAGATGCTGGCACGGCATTTTCAGGAGCAAGGCCACCACGTAACGGTGCTCACGCGCGGGCCGTATTCCGCGCCCTGGCAGACGGTTCATTGGGATGGGGAGAGCGACGGGGATTGGACCCAGACGCTGGAGAGTGCTGATGTCTGCATCAATCTGGCGGGACGCAGCGTGAATTGCCGTTATAACGCAGCCAACCGGCGGGCGATTTACGAATCGCGCATTGAAAGCACGCGGCTGCTGGGCCGGGTGATAGCCGGGCTGAACATGCCGCCGCGGGTGTGGATGAACGCCTCGGCGGCGACGATCAATCCGCAGGTGCTGGATGCCCATGGCGTGGATCTGCCAGTGGGAGAGGCAG
This sequence comes from uncultured Acidobacteriaceae bacterium, assembly GCA_963804315.1. Lineage (GTDB taxonomy): Bacteria > Acidobacteriota > Terriglobia > Terriglobales > Acidobacteriaceae > Telmatobacter. Next base: position 397,142 of record CAWDQB010000039.1, on the reverse strand, counting down.
CTATCGACTTCGAAGAAAATCCTTCCAATGAACCATGGGCCGAACGTCAGGGCTTTTCCGCGCGTGTTGCGCGGGACTGGGAGGCGGCCTTCTTTGCTTCCGAGACACCGCGCACTCGCAAGGTGGCACTACGCAGCGCCGTGGTACTCAGCCCCGCGCCGGGCGGCGCCTTTGGCGTGTTGTCGAATCTGGTGCGCTTTGGCCTGGGCGGAACGCAGGGCAACGGTCGCCAGTTCGTTTGCTGGATTCATGAGCCCGACTATGCGCGTGCCGTGGATTTTTTAATTGGCCGCGAGGATTTGCAGGGACCGTTCAACCTGGCTGCACCCAACCCACTGCCCAACCGCGCGTTCATGGCGGCGCTGCGCTGGGCTTGGGATGTGCCGAATGGACTGCCCGCACCGTCAATGGCGATTCGGCTGGGAGCGCTTGTTCTGCGCACGGAGCCGGAACTGGTGCTGCAAAGCTGCCGCGCTGTTCCCGGACGGCTACTTGGCGCGGGCTTCAAGTTCGAGTTTCCAGGTTGGCCTGAGGCAGCGGAAGATTTAGTGCGGCTGTGGAGGAACAGGGAATAAGGAACTAAAAACCAGTTAGCCTTAGCAAAAGATAAATACAAGCAATTACACAGGCTTGGGCAACACGGTGGCGATCACTTCGGCGGCTGCTGCGTAGCGTCCCTGGGGAGCGCTGACCTGCACGCCCTGCACAAAGGGCCGCACCGACTCGAGCATCTCCTGGGCAATCAGGATGCCTTCGCGCTCGGCGGCATCGGGCGTATCGGCCTGGGCCATGCGCAACATGATCTCTTCGGGCATGGCGATACGCAGGTCGTTCTTCAGGTACTCGGCATTGCGCAGGCTCATCAGCGGCCATATGGTTGCGATAACCGGAATGCGATGCGCCTCGATGCGCCGGAGGAAGTTCTCCAGCAGGCGCAGATCAAAGACTGGCTGGGTGATGGCGAACTCCGCGCCAGCCTCGACTTTGTAGGCAAAGCGCCGCAGTTCCTGCTCAATGTCATGCACGCCGGGATTGGCCGAAACGCCAATGGTGAAGTTGGTGCTGACGCCGATCGGGTTCGCGCCCAGGTCGAGTCCGTGATTCAATCGTCGAACGATGTTGACCAGACCGATGGAGTCCACGTCAAAGACAGCAGTGGCATCGGGATAGTTGCCCAGCTTGGTGGGGTCGCCGGTCATGCACAAAATATTGTGCAGCCCGATCGACGATGCTCCGAGCAGGTCCGATTGAATGCGTACAAGATTTCTGTCGCGGCAGGTGTAATGAAGAATCGTCTCAATCGCTGTGTGCTGCTGGATCTGGACGCAGAGGCTCTGCGCGCTCATGCGGGCCGAGGCGCGAGGCGCGTCGGGCACGCCGATGGCATGGACGCCGAGCGAGGCCAGCAGGCGCGCGCCCTCGATCTCTTTGCTGCAATCAATGCCGCGCGGGGGATGAATCTCCACCAGCGCGACGAAGCTGCCCTCGGCCACCAGCGCGCCAACGCGGGAGCGCGCGCCCAACGGAGCGGGCGGCGTTTCGACGGCCAGTTCCGGCGCTTCGCCCGTAACCACGACGTGAGCCTGCGCGTTCAGATCGCGCATGGCCGCGCGCATGGCGCGGATGTGATTAGGGGTGGTGCCGCAGCAGCCGCCCACCAACTGCGCTCCAGCCTGGATCGCCTTGCGGGCAAAGCTGGCCATATACTCCGGCGAGCAGAAATAAATATTGCGCCCATCGACGGCGCGCGGCAATCCGGCATTGGGCATGGCCACCAGCGGCAGCGCAGTGGCAGCGCGCATGGCCTCAATGGCCGTCAGAACCGTGGTCGGGCCGGTGGAGCAGTTTACGCCGACGGCGCTGGCGCCCCACTCGGTGAGCAGCGCGGCGGCGTGCGCGGGCGTTGCGCCGTCAAGGCAATTTCCATCGTCATCCACCGTCACCATCACCAGCACTGGCAGATGAGGCGCTACCTCGCGAGCCGCGGCCAGAGCCTCGCGAGCCTCATTCAGCGCGGGCATGGTTTCGATGCTAATCAAATCAACTCCGGCCTCGACCAAAGCGCGAATCTGCTCGGCAAAGGCGGCGCGCGCCTCGTCCAGACCAGTCTTGCCCAGCGGCTCCAGACGCACGCCCAACGGACCGACGGCGCCGGCGACCCAGGCTTGGCCGGCCTGCTTTTGCTTGAGGCGCTCAACAGCCTGACGGGCGATCCTCACGCCAGCCGCATTGATTTCATTGACCTTCCCGGCCAATCCATGCCGCGCCAGCCGGAAGTGATTGCCGCCAAAGGTATTGCTCTCAATCATCTCCGCGCCAGCCTGCAAATACTCTTCATGCACCGCCAAGATCAGACCCGGATCGGAGAGGTTCAGCTCTTCATAGCAGCGGTCAATCAATATGCCGCGGGCATAGAGAACCGTGCCCATGGCGCCATCGGCGAGCAGGGGACGGCTGGCGAAGATATCGGCAAACGAAGCCATTCTGTTGTCATGCTAAGGCACGCGGGCCAATCGCGCCAACAGAAAGCGTGTCCATGGGCAGCTTTGTTATACTTCGGTAGTCATGCGCTCCGGCTGCGCCGGCGGCGGGAGGGCAGTTTTATTGCTTTCTTCCGTTCTCCTGGCAATCGCCGGACCTTTTTTCACGCCGCGGCCCTGGCCGTGGGATTCATGCGCGGCAGCTTTCGCGCCGTCCGTCGAGGTAAGGGATTTTGAACAAGAGAAGTCTTTGGATGAGCGCCGTTGCGTCTTTAGTATTCGCGGCCGCGCTGGCAGGTTGTGGCACTACTACCTATTTTGCGGGCCGCGCATTGCCGCCCAGCGGGCTGCGCAACCGCGTTCTGATCGCCGTTCAGAATCCCAGTTCAACAGGCGCGGGCGCTCTGGGATTTGTGGATGCTTATTATGACATCCGCTATGTCTATAACAGCACCAATACCGCTCCGGCCTTTTCCATCTCCTCTTTTTCGGGAAAGCTGCCCATCACCATCCAGAATATGCCCGAACAGCAGGCAGGCGCGGTGTATGGCTCCGGAGATGGCAGCTTTACCGTCGTCAATTATGCTACCGAGTCCGCCGGAGGGGGTACAGTTAGCGGTCTCAACGGCTCTTCCTCCAGCGTTTTTATCTCGCGCAACCAGCAATATGTTGCCGCCGCCAACCAATCCTCCCGCGTCTTGACGATCGTCAACCACACTACAGGCAACAGCATTCCCTTCAGCCTGCCCGGCGTCTATCGCGTCAGTATGAATCCCGGCGGCTCTGTCGTTTTGGCCTTCGTACAGAACTCCAATTATGTTTACTATCCGATGCAGTTGACCTCCGCACAGTCCAGTGCCTACTCCGGCGGCACCAGTACGTGGCCGCTGGGCGCTGTGGACTGCGAACCCTTCAATGAGCCGAAGTGGTGCCTTTTTCAAGCGTTGGATCCTCAGACTGGATTACCCTTGACCTTCGACCGCCCGGTCAAAGCCGTCTTCTCCGCCGATGGCGGAACCGCCTACATTCTCAACTGCGGTCCGGAGTGCGGCGGAACGACCGCTTCCATCACACCGCTGCCGGTGGCGCCGATGATCTTTCTTCTCGGTCAGCAATCGGGCGCGCTTCCAACAGCGGCTGCGATCAAAAGCAGCACGATGCCCATCCCCGGCGGCGCGAGCAATGCTCTGGTCAGACGAGCGGCACGCAAGACACTCCAACCCTGTACGTCGTTGGACAGCAATTGATGCCCGACGGCTATTGGGGCGGCCAATTGACAGTCGTGACTCTGCCCACGGATCCTCAACGGCCATCACCGCCTCGGCGCCGGTCTCCATCAGCGACGGAGCACCCGGAGCCGTCGAGCCGGATGATCGAGGCCGACGACAATACGCTGTGGATCGGCATGACCAAATGCACCAACGGCGAGCGCTATAACAACGGCCTGCCGTACGGGTGCCTCACCATGGTCAACACCACCACCAACGCAGCGACTCTGCTGCCCTATATCGGCGACGCCACCGGCATTGCCGCCGTCACCGGACTGCATAAGGTTTACACAGCCGAAGGCGGCCAAGTTTACATTTACTCGACTGTGGATGGCTCGGCGATCGACAACCAATACGTAACCGTCACCGGTACGGCCTACGATGTGGCCTACATGGATGCGCTCACCGACGCCAATAACACCGTGTATTAGTTGACAGTGAACAGTTGACAGTGCAGTCCGGCCTGAAGTAAAGTGCTCCATGCTCCACCCATTTTGCGCACTTTGCGAAACGGGTGGAGCGCCACGAACCCAGCCTCACCCGTTCATCCAGAGTCCTCGCCCATGAACGCGATTCCGCCACTTCCCACATTCGACGTTCTGGCCATCGCCGCCCACCGCGATGACGTGGAGCAGACCTGCGGCGGAACCCTGCTGCGCATGGCCTCGCGCGGATTGCGCACGGCCATCCTCGACCTGACCCAAGGCGAAGCCGGAACCCGCGGCAGCGCCGAGGAGCGCGCCCGCGAAGCCGCTGAAGCCGCGCGCATTCTGGGCGTCGGCTGGCGTCAGGCTCTTGATCTGCCCGACGGCGCGGTCGAAAATACTCTTGAAAACCGCCTGAAGATCGTTCGCATCCTTCGCCTCCTCCGTCCCCGCGTCGTCATACTACCCTACTGGCAGGCGCGCCATCCAGACCACGCCGCCGTCGCCCAGCTCGGCTACGAGGCCTGCTTTCTCTCCGGCCTCGCCAACGCGCCGCAGTCCGTCACTGAGACAACGAACCGTTTGCGAGCGAACAGCGAGTCCCTAGCCGCGCCGCAGGTGCTGCCCCATCGCCCCTTCAAGATCGTCTACGCCAGTCTCTATGCCGATGTGCGCCCCAGCTTCATCGTGGACATCACCAATTTCATAGAACAGCGCCACCTGTCGCTGATGGCCTATCGCTCGCAATACACCAATCAACCCGCCGGCGGCGCGCTCTTTGTACCGGAAGAAGAGATTCGCGAGCGCATCTTTGCCGAGGCCCGCCATTACGGCCTTCTCGCCGGTGTCCGCTACGGCGAACCTTTCGTACAGAAGGAAGTTGGCTTGGTGGACGACCTGACCCTTCTGCCGGTGCAATCGATCTAATTTTTATACGAGTCCCCGTTCTTCCACACATTCCATGCAAAAAGAGTGAGAAGGATTGACACGATTATCTTGCCGGATCAAGAATGTTAGGATTTCGTGAAGGATTGAAATGCTGGCTTTATCAGAGATAGAGAGTCCTGCTGCTACCCCGGCCAACGCTTTTTCGCAGATTCAGGAACGCGTGAATGCCGGGCGCATTCCGTGGGCGGGTCCGCTGTTGCTGGTCTCGGCGCGGACGGTTCTGTTGCTTATCACGCAAGGCTTGCTGGCACTGATTTTCTTTGCCCTGCACCGGCCTGCGCCGTGGCGCTCAGCGGGCGACTGGTGGGCTGTCTATGGCACAGTGGTTGACATTGGCTGCCTGCTGGGCCTGCGATATTTCACGCGGCGGGAGGGCATACGGCTGCGCGATCTGATTGGTCCGATCCGCATGCGGCGCGGGCATGATCTGTTGCTCGGACTGGGCTATTATATATTGGTCTTTCCATTCTTTCTCGCCAGCGGTTATCTTGCCCAGAAAGTTCTTTATAGCTCCTCCGGCGACAGCCCCTTGAAGTACCTTGTTCACGCTCATCCATTGCCGCTCTGGGCCATCGCATACAGTTTCACGCTATGGTGGATGATCTGGTCGCCGACCGAAGAGACCACCTACCAGGCCTACGCGATGCCCCGCCTACAGGCGCTCACCGGCCGAACCTGGATTGCTGTTGTGATTGTGGGGTTCTTTTGGACCGTGCAGCATTGCGCTCTTCCCTTCGTTCCCGACTGGCGTTACCTTGCCTTTCGCTTCGTTGCGTTTCTTCCCGGAGTCCTTGCCTTGATGGCACTCTACCTACGCACGCGGCGGCTTATGCCGCTTGTCATTGCGCACTGGCCCATGGACATTGTGGCCGCCATCATGACCTCGATTTACTGACCACTGTCCACGGTTCCCTGTATCATCAAGAGATGAAGACTGGCATTATCGGCCTGCCGCAGGTGGGCAAAACATCGTTGTTCAAGATTCTGACCAAAGCCAAGCTGGAAGAGCGGGGTTTCAGCCGCCAGGAGCATATCGGCGTGGCGCGCGTGCCGGACGAGCGGCTGGACAAGCTGGCTGAATTGTATTCACCCAAGAAGACCACCTATGCGTCTGTCGAGTTTGTGGATGTGGCGGCCATCGGGCAAGAGGCGCTGAAGGAGACGGCCTTCCTGACCAGCCTGCGCAATGTGGACGCGTTGATTCACGTGCTGCGCGCCTTCGAGGAGGAGTCAATTGCCCACGTCGGGCCAATCGACCCGCTGCGCGACATCAAGAGCGTCGAGTTTGACCTGATGATCAGCGATCTGACGCAGGTGGAAAAGCGGTTGGAGCGGCTGGAAAAGGACCTGAAAAAAGGACGCACCAGCGATCTGGAGCATGAGCAGGCTCTGCTTTTGCGCTCGAAAGAGGCGCTGGAGCAGGAGACGCCGCTGCGCGAGTTGGAGATGACCAACGAGGAAAAGAAGCTCATCAAAGGCTTCATGTTCCTCTCGCAGAAGCCGATCCTCTACGCGCTGAATATCGGCGAGAGCATGACGCTGGGCGACGACCTGGAAGCGGCCGTGAGCCGCTTCAAACTCGAAGAAATCGCGCACCGGCCCAACGCCGGAGCAACGGCCATCTGCGGCAAGGTCGAGGCCGAGCTGGCCGAGATGGACGACGAAGAGGCGGCGGAGTTTTTAGGCAGCTATGGACTGCATGAGAGCGGCCTGGTGCGGCTGATTCGCAAGAGCTACGAGTTGCAAGGGCTGATCAGCTTCTTCACCGCCGGCGAGGACGAGTGCCGTGCCTGGACGATTCCTGCCGGTTCGAAGGCGCCGCAGGGAGCGGGAGCGATCCACTCAGACCTGGAGCACCACTTCATCCGCGCCGAAACGATCCGCTGGGACGCCCTGCTGGCCGCCGGCTCCGAGGCCGCCGCGCGCAGCAAAGGCACGTTGCGCCTGGAGGGCAAGGAGTACGTGGTGCAGGATGGCGACGTGATGCACATCCGGCATAGCGGGTAAAGGCACAGAGGGTGATTTTGTTCCATCCGCTTAGCATGACTCCACCAAAACACTGTCATCCTGAGCGAACGGAGCGCAGCGAAGGGAGTCGAAGGACCTGTGGTTGCACTTGCATTTTCAACTTCGATGCAATTGCAACCCATGCTTGTCCACGGTAGGATCGATCCCATACCACCCTTCGCTCAGATCGTTCCAAGTCGGATTACTCTTTTCAATCAGCGCAATCTTCTTCGCGCGAATCCAGCCCTTCAACTGCTTCTCCCGCGCAATCGTACTGTTCGGCCCGTTATATCGCTCGAACCAGACCAGCCGGTTGCAGTTATAAGTATCGGAGAACCCCATGTGCTTCCGTTGCTTGTGCTCGAAGACGCGCTTCAGCAGATCGCCGGTCACACCAATATATAGCGTATGGCTCCGGCTAGCTACGATGTATGTGAAATAGATCTTCTCGTCCATGGCAAGGAATCTATCGCAGATCGTTGACGATGGCAAGAAGTTTGCATTACGCTGGTTCTCATCGTTAATCCTGTGCAGCAAACAGCGCTGTCATCTGGAGCAGTCCGAGCCAACAAATGGAGGGGGAAGTGATCTTGCATACGACGCAATATATCAGGCGATGAAGACTTGGGGGTAAGTATAAAATCGTCGGTTCTCCAAATGACGCTGATCTGATTATCGAATTGGCTTACCGAGTAGTGGATAGAGGAACCCGTGTTTGGAGTTCGACTAATACATACAATGGAGATAGGCATATACATAGTGCAGAAATTGTAGATCCGCAACTTGTCCTCACAATTTACGATGTCAAAACAAAAAACTCACTCTGGTCTACAATAGATCACCGCCAACTGGCACGAAGAGAAAAGAATAGAGAGAAAGAAACCATTAATTCGGCTGAACGGTTAGTTGATGAATTGAAAGAACGAGCGAGCATCTCGCAGTAAAAGTTCATTAACCGAAAACAACCGCAGGTCCTTCGACTCCGTTGGGCGCAAAGTTCGCTCCCACCTCCGCTCAGGATGACAGTGTATTTGGTTGTGCGGTGTTTTATTGGCTGGATCGATCATTGCAGGCTGGAATGTTAGAACTAGATTAGAGAATAAACGCATTGCTGAAGCTCTCCCTCAATCTCGGAACGATTGCCGCGCTGGCCAAGGAATCACAACGGCCAAACTAAGGAGAGCATTGCGAGGTTAGTGAGGGAGTCTCTGATTACTCCTACTGCGTCTGGTTCTTGTAGCTGGCAATCGCCTGGATCTCATAGCCGGTTCGTATGGCACGCAGCAGAGAGAGCAGAATCCTGTACAGACCATATCCGCCCATCAGCCGCACGGCGAGGTTGGCGGCAAACCGGTCAAAGCCGTACCGCTTGACCGCAAGGCTGCGCGCAGAATAACCGCAGGCTAATAGAAACTCGTTGAGCGTCTGCGCATTCCACGAATAAAGATGGTGATCGTTATTTGTCGGAGAGATCTTCCGCGCCGGAGCCTCCAGCGGAACGATCACCAGGAACTCGCCGTCTGGCTTCAATAGACTGCTGATCTGCTCCAGCATCTTGGCTGGCTCCAACAAATGTTCCATGACGTGCGAGAGAATGACCAGATCGAATTGCTGACCGGCGAGTTGCTCAAGATCCGAGACAAACTCAACTCCCTGCGTCCGCAACTGCTCGGCATAGGCGGTGGTCACGTCCATCCCCACGCGGCGGCGGGCGGGTAGATGGACGAGATTCCATCCGGGACCGACGCCTACTTCGAGAATCTCGGAGCTGCCATCCTTCAAAAACGCGCTGAACTTGCCTGTCCGATAGCGCGTAATGATCTCGGAGACCTTGGAAGTCACGCCATGCTTCTGCGCATGATAGTTGGTTTGCGAGTAGATGATGTCCTGGGCAGTTGACATGATCGGCATCTCCTTTTTTCATTCCAGCCGCGGCGCTTGATCTCTGAATCCGTCAACAGAATACAGGGCGCAGAAAATCATTCTGCAGTCATTGCAGAAATCTTAATGCACAGCCGAATTGCTTCCCACTTTGGAATCAAGAAGTAACAAAAAGGGCAGAACAGCAAGACTCGACAGCTCCACCCTATTGCTTTTGCGAGTTTTCTATTCAAGCGCCAAGCGAGTTGGAGCCTGTAGGCCCGCCGCCAATTCATTTCTGGCACAATGAGTAAAACTCACGCATCCAAGTCGGCGATGTGCCCCATCTTCTCCTGCTTGGTGCGCACGTAGTCCGCAAAAGTATCCTGCGGCTCTACCTCGGCGGAGACGCGCTCTGCGACGGTGATGCCGGCATTCTCGAGCGCGGCCACCTTTTCCGGATTGTTGGTAATCAGGCGGACCGCCGAGACACCCAGCAGTTTGAGCACCTCGGCGGGCAGTTCGTAGGCGCGGCAGTCGGCGGCATAGCCCAGCTCGACGTTGGCCTCGACGGTATCCCGGCCTTGATCCTGTAATTCATACGCACGAAGTTTGGCCATCAGACCGATCCCCCGCCCCTCCTGCTGCTCGTAGAGGAGAATGCCCGCGCCTGCTGCGGCGATCTGGCGCATGGCCAGCTCCAGTTGCAGACGGCAGTCGCAGCGCAGCGATCCGAAAACATCTCCGGTAAGGCATTGCGAATGAATCCGGACCAGCGAAGGAGCGGAGTGAATGTCGCCCATCACCAGCGCGACGAGGCCCTCAACCTGATTGCTCTTGATCTCGAAGGCGCTGGCACCATCTTCCGGTGCAGTCTCGGCGCAGGGGCGCGGCGCGGCCAGCACTCCCTCAAAGCCTAAAATACGGAAGGCTCCCCAGCGGGTGGGGAAATCCGCCTCGGCAATCTTCTTCACGCTCTCAAATCCCATGAATCTATTTTACTTGGACCTGTTGCGAGATGTGTACGGGATGAATGCATACGACGAATCTCATTCCGTGCGAGTCCTAATTTCAGCGGCATCATCTACAAAGAGGACGGCAGGATGAGTGCTGGGCGTTTAGATCCGGTGAAGCAGAGACGCCGCAATGGAGAAAATTCAATGAATGATGCCCCTTGGAAACCGAGAAAAGTTGTGATCGTTGGCGCTGGCGCGGTGGGTTCTGCCTTTGCCTATGCGCTGGCCCAGAGCGGTTTAGCGGATGAGATACTCTTGCGGGATCACAGTCAGGATCTGGCCAAAGGGCAGGTGCTCGATTTGGCGCATGGCCAAGCGTTCTTCCCTTCGGTCCAGATCCGCGTAGCAGAGGCGGAGGATTTTTCCGATGCGCATCTGATTGTGATTACGGCCGGTTCCAAACAGCGCTCCGGCGAGTCGCGTCTCGATCTGCTGCATCGGAACGTAAAAATTATCCACGAAATCATTGATGAGATTGTGCGGCAGAACTCCTCCGCCGTGGTGCTGATCGTGAGCAACCCGGTGGACATTCTGACCTATGCCGCCCACAAACGCTCCGGCTGGCCGCGCGGGCGCATCCTCGGATCGGGCACCGTTCTTGACAGCGCACGCTTCCGCCACCTGCTCAGCCAGCAGTGCGGCGTGGATGTGCATAACGTTCATGGCTACATCCTGGGCGAGCACGGCGACAGTGAATTTGCCGCCTGGTCGATGACCAACTTGGCGGGTTTGTCCATCGAGCAGTTTTGCGCTCAATGCTCGAAGTGCGACGACCCTCGGCTCTCCCACCAAAAGATCGTCGAAGATGTGCGGAACTCTGCCTATCACATCATCGATTACAAAGGCGCCACGTGGTTCGGAGTCGGTCTGGCGTTGACACGCATTGCCGCGGCCATCCTCCGCAACCAGCATGGAGTGCTGACGGTTTCAGCGGTGCTGGATGGGGAATTTGGCCTGGAGGGCGTGAGTCTGGGGGTTCCCAGCATTGTCTCGCAAAATGGCGTGGAGCGCGTCTTGGAGGTCACTTTGCCCGAAGACGAACAGAGCGCCCTGATGAACTCCGCCAGCATTCTGAAGAGAACTATCGGAGAACTCGATCTGGTTTCGTGATCGGCTCCCGTTGCGATGGCGGTAACTTGCGGTTGTCCGCGTCTAAAGAATCTATCGAAAGACCTGCCTCCGCGCTGCTAGGATGGTTCTACTGAAATCTTATGCGCGAACATCTGGGAACACTCGTTGACGACTTTCGCCGCTATGGCCGCCAAGTTGCGGTTGTGCGCTTTCAGGGCAACCGGCGGCGCGTAACCACTTACGAGGAGCTGGCGAGGCTGGCAGGGCGTTTTGCCGCGTTACTCGAGCGTCACGGGATTGGTCACGGCGACCGGGTTCTGATCTGGGGCGAGAACAGCGCCGAGTGGATGTCCGCCTTTCACGGCTGCATTCTGCGCGGCGTGCTGGCCGTGCCGCTGGATGCCTACGGGAACGCCGAGTTTGCGCGGCGCGTGGCCGCCGATGTAAAGCCCAAACTGGCCGTGGGGGATGCGGCTCTGCTTGGCCAGTTGGAGGATTCCCATCCATTTCACGAAGAACGTGAAATGGATGGGGCACCCAGTTCACAGGGATCAATCGCCATTCCTAAGCTGGCCTTCGAGGATTGGACCAGCGCGCTGCCGGAGGAAGAAGTTGGCGCGGCGACGGGCCTGGGACGCGAGACGCCGCTGCAGATTCTATTCACCTCCGGCACCACCGGCGACCCCAAAGGCGTGGTGCTGACACACGGGAATGTGCTGGCCAGCGTGGAGCCAATCGAGCGCGGTGCGCAACCTTATATGCGCTGGGAGCGGCTGATCGCGCATCCACTGCGCATCTTTGACACGCTGCCGCTGAGCCACGTCTTCGGACAGACCATGGGCCTATGGATTCCGCCCATCTTTACCGCCGAGGTTCATTTTGAAAGTCGCCTGGTAGCCTCGCGGCTGATCGAGACGATCCGGCGCGAGCGCATCAGCGTGCTGGCCGCCGTGCCGCGTATTTCGGCGCTGCTGAAGGCATATCTGGAGGCCGAACATCCTGGCCTGAGCGAAGGTTTGGCCGCGTCAAAGGGCATCCGTGCATGGCAACGCTGGTGGCGCTTCCGCGCAATTCACCATGAATTTGGCTTCAAATTCTGGGCGCTGATCTCAGGCGGCGGGGCGCTGGGCGGCTCTCTCGAAGAGTTCTGGAACCGGCTGGGCTTCGTCGTCGTCCAAGGCTACGGCATGACCGAGACCTCGGCGCTGATAACGCTGAATCATCCCTTCCACGTGGCCAAAGGAACCATCGGCAAGCCGCTGCCAGGGCGCGAGGTGAAGCTGGGCGAGGACGGCGAAGTACTGGTGCGCGGTCCAATGATTTCCACGGCGACGTGGTCTGGCGGAGCTTTGCAGGCGCGCGCCGATGAGTGGCTGGCCACCGGCGATCTAGCCGAGAATGCGACGGGCGGCGAGCTGCGCTTCCTGGGGCGCAAGAGCGAAGTCATCGTGACCTCGGCGGGCGTCAATTTGCACCCGGAGGATTTGGAGGCGGCTATCGAACAAGAGCCGAGCGTGGCAGCCTGCGCGGTGGTGGCCGTTGAGACGGCGGGCGGGCCGGAGCCTTGCGCGGTGCTGGCCATGCGTGGCGACGGGGCTGCGGCGGCGATCGAGAGGGCCAACCAGCGGCTAGCGGAGTTTCAGCAATTGCGGCGTTGGGTGCTGTGGCCGGAGCTGGATTTGCCGCGCACCTCATCCGGCAAGGTGCGGCGCAAGGCGGTTTCGGCGTGGCTAGCTGGCATCCAAGACGCGACGCGAAACGGCGAAGCAGCCGCAATGGGCGCGAAGGGCTTTGGTGCGTCTGGTGATTGGCTGCTCAAATTGATTGCCGAAATCACCGGCGAGAGGCCGCACGGGGTGGGGGATGAGCTTCGATTGAGCGAGGATTTGCTGCTGGACAGTCTGGGCCGGGTGCAACTGGCGGCGGCTCTGGAGGAGCAGTTGGGTGTTGTGCCGGAGTTGGACGAAGTGCGGACGCTGGGCGAACTCCGCGGGCTGGTGGCGGGGGCTGCATCGGCTCCAACCCATTCCGCTCCGGATCACAGAGAATTTGAAATAACGGCTCAGGGTCATGAACAAACAGCAGGAACGGATAGCGCCGAGGCCCTGCATCAACACACTGTGAAACCTGAAAGCGATGTGGAGCCGGAAACGTACCACTATCCGCGCTGGCCCTGGATGCGGCCCATTCAGTGGCTGCGGGTGGCGTTCATCGAGGCGGTGTTGCGGCCGCTGGTCTGGCTGCTGGCCGCTCCGCGCGTGGTTGCACCGGAGCTGCCCGCGACCGCTGAACCGATGTTGATCGTGGCCAACCATATCTCTGCGTACGACGGCCCGCTGATTCAATATGCTTTGACGGGTGCTTTGCGGCGGCGGATGGCCGTGGCGATGGCCGGGGATATGCTGGAGGATTACCGGCACTTGCAGAATCCGGAGCGCCCGCGCGGGCAACTCGACTTTTATCTGCCGGGTCCGCTGATCTGGTTGCTGCTGACGGCCCTCTTCAATGTCTTTCCGCTGCCTCGGCGGCGCAACTTCCAACGCAGCTTTGCCCACGCTGGAGCGGCAATGGACCATGGTTACAATGTACTGGTCTTTCCGGAGGGCACGCGCTCGGCGGCAGGTGAGCTGGCGCGCTTCCGCGGCGGAATCGGCCTGCTGGTAAAGCAATCGGGCGCCAGTGTGCTGCCGATTGGTTTGCTTGGCCTGGGTGAGTTAAAAGCTGCCGGGCGTGGCTGGTTCCGTTCGGGGAAAATCGAGGTCCATGTCGGCGCGCCGATGCGCTTTGCTCCTGAGGAAACTGAAGGTGCAATCACCGAACGGCTGTACGGCGAGGTCAACAAACTCGTGAATGGGAAAGCCCCTGACACAGGCCTTTGATTTCAGGCTTCATTCTTAACCTTCTTACTCTGGCTAGAGGAGGGAGTCAGCTTCCCCGCTACTATCCCAGCCAAAAGAGCGGAATCAGCCCGAGCAACGCCAGAGTAACCAGCATCACCAGTGCCAGCACACCCGTCTTGCGATCGGCCAGGCTGAAGGCATAACAGCCCTTCACAATATTGTTGCTGGAAGCGGCAATCGCCACCGCTGCCGCTGCCTCCTTGAAGGGCGTCAACGTGCCGGCGGCTTGCGTCAGGCCCATGATAAACGGGTCTACATCGCTGATGCCCATGATCGCGGCCAGCGTATTCACGCCCGCGCGGCCCAGATACGTCACCGCCAGTTGCGTGGCCACCAGCATCACCAGAAAGAGTCCGGCAAAGAGCAGCGCCGTCATCAGGTCCAGCGGATTCTTGGGTTCTGCTTCGCGCTGCACCTCCTGTGTGTTCTTGTCGGCCATGCGCGTCCAAAGCCAACCGACGCCGACTGCCCCCACGGCCAGCGCCAGATAAGGCAGATAGAGCAACAGAAGCAATTGCCGATTGAAGAGCGCAAGCAGAATTACCAGCCGCAGATACATCATGCCGCAGGCGATCAGGATACCGCCGGCAAAGAGATGCGGCCTCAGTTCGCGCTTGGCACGCCGCGCCATCACCACCGTAGTGACAGTGGAAGAGTAAGCGCCGCCCAAAAGCGCCGCCAGCACCACACCGCCCTGACCCTTGGTCAGCTTTTGCAAGACATAGCTGGCATACGAGATGCTGCTGATGGCCACCACCACCAGCCAGGTCTTGAAGGGGTTGATGTGAAACGGCCCGAACTCCCGATTGGGCAGGATCGGCAGGACAACTCCGCTCAAGAAGAGAAACTTGGCGAAGGTGAGAATCTCGTTGGGCGCAATGCGCGCCGCCAGTTTCTCCAGAGCGGTCTTCAGATCCAGCAGCAGCAGGCTTGCAACGCCCAGCGTAGTGGCAATCCAAAGATGTCCATAGCAGACCAGCGCACCCACCAGAAACGTTGCCAGGCCCGACATCTCCGAGGTCACTCCGGCGGTTTCGGAAGTAGAAATCTTATGCCAATATGAGACGAGCAGAAATCCCGCAACCACCAGAAAGCCAAGGGCCACCGGCAGCAGTTGCGTGCCCGCCACCAATGCGATTGAATAGCCGATCAGCCCTATCAACGGAAAGGTGCGCACGCCGCCAAACGAATAGGACCCCTGCGCTGTCTTGCGCTCTTCGCGCTCCAGCCCAATCAAGAAGGACAGAAAGAGAACCAGAAGAATCTGTACCGCTTCCGGCGGCAGTTGCTTGTAAATCTCCATGCAAGTCGTGCCTCGAAAAACCGTCTGCTTGTCAGCTTACACGCAGGCCCGGTGAAGTGTCTCCAATTTCCTTTGTCCCTGGGTCCTGCCCTGCGGTGTTAGCCTAAATCCTTATGGCAGTGTCGTCGCAGGTGGACTATCTGGTAATTGGCGCGGGTGTGGCCGGGCTGCGCGCAGCCGTCGAGCTGGCCCGCCATGGCGAGGTTCTGGTCGTCACCAAGGAGTCCGTCGCCGAATCAAATACACACTATGCGCAGGGCGGCATCGCCGTAGCCATGGAGGGCGATGCGGATGTTGCACTGCATTTGGAAGACACCGTCAACGCCGGCGACGGTCTGGTCTGCCGTCCCGCTGCTCAAGCGCTTGTCGCCGAAGGTCCGGTGCGCGTTGCCGAGCTGATCGAGTGGGGCGCGGCCTTCGACTCCGAGGCCGGCCAGCTTCTGCGTACCCGCGAAGGCGCGCACTCGCTGCCCCGCATTCTGCACGCCAACGGTGACGCCACCGGCGCGGAGATCAGCCGTTCGCTGGTTGCCTTTGCCCGCGTCCACAAGCGCATTCAGTTTGCCGAATGGACCACGGTGACCGGCTTGCTGGTGGAAGATGGGCGCGTGGTTGGCACCGATCTGCTGGGCTGCGACCGCCGGCCCCGGCTTCTGCAACGGGTCAGCGCTCGAGCCGTACTCGTCGCGGCAGGCGGCGCCGGTCAGGTCTACAGCGACACCACCAACCCAGCCGTAGCCACCGGCGACGGCATCGCCCTGGCCGCAGAGGCAGGCGCGCAACTTGCTGACATGGAGTTCTACCAGTTCCATCCCACGGCGCTCTCCATCCCCGGCGCACCGCGTTTTCTACTCTCCGAGGCGCTGCGCGGTGAAGGCGCCATCCTGCGTAATGATCGTGGCGAGCGCTTCATGGCTCGTTATCACCCGCTGCTTGAACTGGCTCCCCGCGACATCGTCGCCCGCGCCATCACCCGCGAAGGCATGGGCGCAACGCCTGGTGAATCGCGTCTTGTCCATCTGGATATGCGCCCCGTCCAGGGCATCGACCTGCACCAGCGCTTTCCCGGCATCAGCGCCGTTCTGGCGCGCTACTCGCTTGATCTCGGCCGCGACTTGATCCCCGTCCGCCCGGCAGCTCATTATCTGATGGGCGGCATCAAGGCCGATCTTTTTGGTCGCACCACACTGCCCGGACTTTACGCGGCGGGCGAGGCGGCCTGCACCGGTGTTCACGGCGCCAATCGCCTGGCCTCAAACTCGCTGCTGGAGGGACTGGTCTTCGGTGCCCGCGCTGCGCAATCGATGCTCGACGACCATCTGCCGTGGGGGCTGGGTTCTAATGTACCTGGTGAACAGACAGCGTCTCTCTCCGCCACCGAAACCGAGAAGCTCGAAGAGATCATCTTCAAGCTGCAAGCCGCCATGTGGGCTTATGCCGGATTGCTGCGCGAAGACTCCACGCTGCAGCTGGGCATAGCCGCGCAGCAGAAGTGCGCCGCAGCTTTGGCTGAGTTGGCCGCGCATGGAAAACAAAGCCGCCGCTTGAGCGAGGCGCAGGCCATGTGCCGCGTCGCCCGAGCCATTCTTGCATCGGCCCTGGCTCGCACCGAGAGCCGTGGCGCGCACTACCGCAACGACTATCCTCACCGCGACGACGCGCGCTTCCAAAAGCACTCGGTCTGCGGGCCAGACGGTGTGGTGGCCTTCGAGATGTGGTAAGGTCTACAGATCCTTGCTCACTCTTTTTCAGCAAATCCTGCCATTTTGGTCGAATCCTCTCATCGTTTTCACTTCATCTGCCGATACTTCCCTTAGAGAGCCTCTCCGCAAGCCGGCGAGTGTGCGTCTTTCGGAGCAAAGAGGAAGCTACCCGCCATGCTGCTGATGTGGACTGACAACTTGGGCGTTGGCGTCAAAGCCTTTGACGATGATCATAAGCGGTTGATTCGCATGATCAACGAGTTGCATGGCGTGATTCAGGATGTGGACAAAGAGGGTAAGGTTCCCGTTGAAGAAATTGAGATCGCTCTTCATAGGTTGGAGAACTACTTTAAGTATCACTGTCTAGAGGAAGAGCGGTTGATGGAGCAAACGGCTTTCCCCGGAATCCGGGAACACCGTCTTGAGCACAAAAACTTCTTTGCCAAGATCACGGAGATGACCCTGCGCTTCCGGGGCAGTTCGAATGTCAAGGACGCCACGGAACTGATGGAATTCATCTATGGATGGCTGACCAATCACATCTTTGTCACAGACAGAAAGTACTCTTCTCATCTGCATGGGAAGGGGATTTTCTAGGGCAATCTTCCCCGTACTTGTAATCAGATGTACCATCATCTGCGCGGAAATCTGATGCAAAATCAGATCGAAATCTCTACCGGCCAAAGCCAAAACCCTCGCCGCAGACCGCTACTCAGACTCACTCCCGATTCGGATCCATGTTATAGAGAAACCAGGCGCGCAGTTCGAGGTACGGTCCGTGGAACTCCCTTGGCAGCGGTGGGTAATTTGAGCCGGTCAATGCACCCCAAGCGGCGCGGTCCAGGGCTACATCGCCCGAACTGCCCTCGAGCACCATGCTGCCCTCCATGATCCGGCCACTGGGCAGGACCTTGAAGCGGATCATCAACTGACCTGATTTGCTGATCGGCGGGTTGACTTCGTCGGGAATCAGCGGGTCCCAAGTGCGCTCCGTCTCCCTGTGCCAGTGAATCAGCCAGTTGTTGAAGTCCACGCCCTGCGTGTCGCTGAGAACCTGAACGCCGCCCGTTCCAGCGCCGGGATGCATCGACAGGCCGCTGCGGGAGGGCAAACTGCCCGCGCCCGCACCATGATCCCGCGCGGCATTCTTCATTGCGTCGCGCAGCGCGTCGGCGGGATTCTCCGAGTGCATGGCGAAGTTGGGCCGCGCCGGGACGGCCGCCGGAGGTGGCGCCTCGATGGGCGACGGCGATTGCTGGCTGGGCTGAATCGGCGGCGGAGCCGGCTGCTGTTGAGCCGGCGCTGGAGCTGGCGCTGGCTGTGGGGCGGGCGGCGTCTCCTTCTTCATCTCCTCCAGCGTCTTTTGGTCTATCTGCGGCGGCTTGATGGGAACCGGCTTGATCTCGACCTTGGGCTGAAACTTGGGCGAATCAAGATAAGTGAAATCCTTGTGCTCCTTCAGAGCCATATCGGATTCAACAATGGGCGGTCCTTTGAAGTACCTGGGCAGCAACAGGATCGCGGCGATCAGCAGCGCATGGAAGATCAAGGCGATCCAGATACCTTCGCGCAGACGCGCCCAGCGCCGCTCATCCTCCAGCTCGCTGATCATCTGGAGCAACTCGTGCGTGTCGTAGTCCACCCAGCGCGAGCCGCGCACCACCACCGGCGGAAGTTCCGCCGTGCGGGCAGGCTCGTTCGTGCCAGACTCTTTCTCGTCGATGGGCGCTTCGTCGATGGGCATTCGTTCCTGGAAAGCCAGCCGGTGCGCGTTCGCCCCGCCGCCTCGTGTATATCCTTTCTCTCTATTCTCTCATCCTGTGCAATGCTCTGCCCATTGCTTCAGCCCTTACAATGGTTTCTGACTGGTAGACGGATTTTCGCGCGGAAGGAACCTCTCATTGAAGCATTTTTTTGTTCTCTTAAAAGCTAAATGGAATCTCATTGCACTTTTTTTAGCCCACTTCGGCATCTGGGGTGCGGGCGCGGCGGCGCTGCTGGACTCCTCTACCATACCCATTCCCATGGACGCTCTTTTGGGCGTCTTCATCTGGAACGACAAAGGCCATTTCTGGCTCTATTGCCTGCTGGCTTCGTTGGGGTCGGCCATCGGCGGACTCGTACCGTACGGCCTGGGCCGGGCCGGCGGCGAACTCTTCCTGCTCAAGCACGTCAATCGTCATCGCTATGAACGGATGCGCGCCCGCTTCGAGCGCCAGGAGTTTCTGGCTATGATGATTCCCTCGATGCTGCCTCCGCCCACCCCCTGGAAGGCCTTCGTCTTTGCCGCCGGAGTCTTCGAAATGCGCACTGTTCCTTTCATGCTATCGGTCTTCAGCGGCAGACTGCTGCGCTGGCTGATCCTCTCGCTGCTGGTCATCAAGCTGGGACCGGGCGCGGTAGGGCTGGTGGAGCAGCACGGTCTGGCTTTGCTGGCTATGGTAGGCGGCTTGGCCGTGGCGGTTTTTTCCTGGTGGTGGATGCGTAAAGGGCGCGAGGGTAAGCTGTGATGTAGTTTTTACTGACCCTATTGAACCGGCCCTCAAATAGTGTTGCTCTCTCCTATGCACTCAGCAAAAGACGCTGAATGGATGGGGCCCTCAAATATCAATATTTACAAGCCGGATCAAGAAGAACTCTTCGCACGCTAGGGCCGGCGTGACGAAGAGAATCGATCTGCAATGAACTAGGGCCTGTTAACACTACCTCGGGCGGTGGCGTTGCTTGCGAAAATCCGCCCAGACGCGGCGGAGTCCGCAGGGTTTGGTCGCTCCAAGCACAAGGGCGACAACAAAGTATGGGCGGATTTTCGCCGCAACCCGAAGGGACGGGGCCAATTTTCCCCATCTCTTCGTTGCTCGTCGCTCCAGTAACCGGCTACAGTTCGCTCCTCGCGCCTCGAACTGGGGAAAATTGGCTCCCGTCGCCGCCGCCCGAGGTAGTGTTAACAGGCCCTAGTTGCGTAAACTGCGCCGGAGACGTCGATGGCGCGGCCAGAGAGGGCCGGCTTCGGGGATCGGACCGGAGTTTTCAGTCATATGGATCTTGCAAGAATTATTTCTGATTGTTTTCCACATTGCGCGATAGGGGTTCCGAATCAGAACACCTGGGTACTGCATTGTCCGCCTTTGCCGCAAGATTGGATTCTTTCGGTACAACTCTCACTGATTTCGCTGGAAGCGCGATGAAATAGATGTAACGCACTTGGAGATCCACCAAGGAGAGCGTTGGCGCGGTTGCGGTGGTCTGGAAGGAAATCCAAACGGGTTTTTCCGCCGCGACAGGGCAGCGAGCAGGATGAGGGATGGACAGACCGCGAAAGTGCTGAGCGGACGGGGGGAACTGCGGTGATCCGGCAGGCAATATCGTGCGACATCTGCGGAACGGAGAAGAAGCAGACGAACCACTGGTTTGTTGCATATGACCAAGGTGGGGAACTGCGGGTGAGCGGGTGGAACTCGCGCAACCGGCTGCGCCCTGGGTCGAAGCATCTCTGTGGCCAGACCTGCCTGCACAAGCTGGTGGACGACTTCATGGCGCGGGCCTTGACGGTTCGCGTTCCGCGCGCAGCCGCGCTTGAGGGCGAGGACGAGTTCGTCGAACAGGCAGTAGGCCCTGATACCAGCTTGACCTCGAACGCCGCCTACCAGGAGGTCGAATCTACAGCGCGGCTCATTCCCACGTCTGTGCCGGTTGCCCCGGCCGCGGCTCCGCCCGTCCGTCCGCCGCTGCGCATGCCGATGGAACTGGTGCCCTCGGTGCCCAAGCCGCGCATCGAGGAGGCCCCACTTACCGTGGATGAGACGCCCCATTATGCCTCGCGCAACTGGCGCGCCGCGGCTTGGGAGCGGGAGCGTGAACGTGAATTGCGAACCGTCGAGCGGCGTACAGGCGTCTCTGCCCGCCGCCGCTTCAGCTAGAAACTGCTTTGTTCCGCTGTGAGGCTGCCATGACACTTGATTTGCTGCTGATTCTCTTGGCTGTATTGCCGTTAAAGTGTACTGCGGGATTTCATTTGCGCTGCTCAGGGTCGCGCCAAGGCTGATTCATTCCTTTATTGCGTGGCTGCTCCGTCTGCCAGCAGCGCCAGCAGCCCCGCCTCATCCAGCACGGGAATTTTGAGTTCGAGCGCCTTCTCCAGCTTGGAACCGGCCTCTTCGCCGGCCACCACATAGCTGGTCTTCTTGCTCACCGGACGCTGTGGTCTTCCCGCCAGCCGCCTCGATCCGCGCCTTGGCCTCCTCGCGGGTCAGCGTGGGCAGCGTTCCGGTCAGCACAAAGGTCAGCCCTGCCAACTGTGTTGAGCGCTGCTTCTTCTCGGCTGTCATATCCACACCGGCTGCTTCAAGAGCTTCAATCAGAGCCTTATTGGCCGGTTGCGCAAAGAATTCCAAGATCGCCTGCGAAATGCGGGGACCCACCTCTTCCACGCGCTCCAGTTCCTCGGCGGAAGCCGCACTGAGCGCCTCCATCGAGCCGAACTCCTCGGCCAGCAGCACGGCTGTGCGTTCTCCAACAAAGCGTATACCTAACCCTCCCAGCACACGCGCCAACCCAGCGTGCTTGGAGGCTTCAATCTCGTCGAGCAGCGTGCGTGCGGATTTCTCTGCAAAGCGATCCAGGCCAATCAACTGTTCAACTGTGAGCGAGTAAAGGTCCGCAACACTGCGCACCAGCCCGCGCTCCAGCAACTGCTGCACCACGGCCTCGCCCAGTCCTTCAATGTTCATCACCTTGCGCTCGCCAAAGTGCAACAGGCTCTCGCGCAGCTTGGCAGGGCAATCGGCGTTGACGCAGCGGAAGTCCACCTCGCCCTCCGCGCGGACAGCAGCGCTGCCGCACTCCGGGCAAACCGTCGGAAAATCGAAGCGGAAGACGCCGCGCGGATGATCCGCGTCTTCGATCACTTCAACTACCTTGGGAATCACATCGCCGCCGCGCTCGACTTTGACACAGTCACCCAGCCGCAGGCCAAGCCGCTCAATGAAGTCGGCGTTGTGCAGTGTGGCGCGGCTCACCGTCGTCCCGCCGATGAAGACCGGCGTCAGCTCGGCCACCGGCGTCAGTTTGCCGGTCCGGCCCACCTGTACGGTGATTGCGTTGACCTGTGTGATGCCCGAGCGCGCCGTGAATTTATACGCAATCGCCCAGCGCGGCGCGCGACCGGTGTAGCCGAGCCGTTGCTGCGCGGCGTGCGAGTCCACCTTCAGGACCACGCCATCGATCTCATAGCCGAGCGTCGCGCGCGCGGCCTCGGACTCGTCGATGAAGCGGGTCATCTCCTCAACTGAAGACAGCAACCTGCGATGTGGATTGACGCGGAAGCCGAGAGCGGCGAGGGTGTCGAGGGTCACGCGCTGCCCCTGCGGCCAGTACTCGCCTTCGACCAGCAGAAAGTAGGCGTAGAACTCCAGGCGGCGGCTGGCTACGATGCTCGGCTCCAGAGTGCGCAGTGTTCCAGCGGCGGCATTGCGCGGGTTGACGGCCAAAGCAAGCCCTTGCTGCTCACGCTCCTCGTTCAGCCGCTCGAAGGCCGCCGTAGGCATAATTACCTCGCCGCGCACCTCGAATCCCTGGGGCAGCCCAGCCTTGGCCAGCTTCTCTGCCGAAACCATCAGCGGCACGCTGCGGATGGTGCGGATATTGCTGGTCACATCCTCGCCGGTCTGGCCGTCGCCTCGGGTCAACCCAGCAATCAGCCTTGCGCCTCCGCCCGTCCGCAGGCTCGTAGCGCAACGCCACGCTCAGGCCATCCATCTTCTACTCGGCTACGTACTCGACCGGCAACGCGCCGGCCAGCTCGCGGCAGCGCGCATCCCAGGCGGCCAGTTCCTCCGCCGAGTAGGCATTGTCCAACGAGAGCATCGGCCGCGAATGCGCGACCTTTTGAAGCCCTCGGCAGGCTTGCCGCCGACGCGCTGCGTGGGCGAATCGGGCGTGAGCAGTTCCGGGTGCGCGGCTTCAAGGGCCTTCAGCTCATTCATCAGCGCGTCGTAACCAGCGTCGGAGATCTCCGGCGCGTCCAGCACGTAATACAAGTGCTCATGGCGGCGCAACTCGGCACGTAGTTCGGCGGCGCGGTCGGCTGGATCTGGTTTTTCAGTGCCTTTGGAGTGCATTACAGTACCCACATGGGAGATTATAAGAGAGCGGAACCAATTCCGGGACTGACGCACGCGCGCCGGTTATGGTACTTTTCGATAAGAACATGAGAGAACCCAAGAACAAGCTCTACTACGGTGACAACCTTGATGTGCTCCGGCGCTACATTCCCGCCGAGTCGGTCGATCTTGTTTACCTTGATCCTCCCTTCAACTCGCGGCAGGATTACAATGTGCTGTTCGCTGAAAAGGACAGTTCGAAATCCAGTTCGCAGATACGCGCCTTTAAAGATACTTGGGAGTGGAACATCGATGCCGAACGGGCCTATTTGGAGATCGTAGCGAAGAGCGATCTTGTGGCGGATGCCCTGCGCGCCTTTCGTACATTTCTGGGCCGCACCGATATGCTGGCCTATCTGTCGATGATGGCTCCTCGGCTTGTGGAATTGAAGCGGGTACTGAAAGAGACCGGAACGATTTATTTGCATTGCGATCCGACAGCCAGCCATTACTTGAAAATTCTGATGGATGCGGTCTTCGGGCCGCAATCATTCCGCACCGAGATTATCTGGAAGCGTAGCGGCGCGCACAATGATGGCAAGCAAGGAAGAAAACAACATGGCCGCATACACGATGTTATCCTCTTCTATTCCAAAGGAGAAGATTGGAAATGGATTCCGCAATTTACAAGTTATGCGCAAAGTTATGTCGATAAATCCTACAGACACGTTGAGGAAGGAACTGGAAGATGGTATAGGCTTGATAATCTGACTGGACCCGGCGGGGAAGCGAAGGGGAATCCCAGCTATGAGGTTATGGGTGTAACCCGGAATTGGCGTTATTCCAAAGAAAATATGGAGAAGCTGATTGCTGAAGGAAGAATCGTACAGACCAAACCCGGTAGAGTTCCAGCTTTCAAACGTTATTTTGACGAAATGGATGGTATTCCCCTCCAAGATATTTGGACAGATATTGGCCCGATTGGCGCGCAGGCTCAAGAACGGCTTGGGTATCCCACGCAGAAGCCTGAAGCATTGTTGGAGCGAATACTCCTCTCCAGTTCCGAGAAGGGAGATGTCGTACTCGATCCGTTCTGCGGTTGCGGAACGACAGTCCAAGTCGCGCAAAAGCTGAAACGAAATTGGATCGGCATCGATATTACCCACCTTGCTATTAGCCTAATCAAACAAAGATTTTCTGACTCCTTTGGGCCAGAAATCAAAAAGTCTTATGCGGTAATTGGTGAACCAAAGGATTATGCCGGTGCAGCACAACTAGCGGCTGAGGATAAGTATCAATTTCAATGGTGGGCGCTAGGGCTGGTGGGAGCGCGGCCATCAGAACAGAGAAAAGGGGCAGATCGTGGAATTGATGGTCATGTCTATTTCCATGACGATAATTCCGGCGATTCCAAACAGATTATCTATTCCGTGAAAGCGGGTGGGGTGACGGTTTCACAGATACGCGATCTGCGTGGAACCATCGACCGCGAAGAGGCGGAGATAGGGGTTTTTCTTTGTTTTGAAGAGCCGACGAAGCCTATGATTCGCGAGGCTGCCGAGGCCGGGTTGTATCAATCGACTGATGGAACCACCTACGCCAGAATTCAAATTCTGACAATCCAGGAAATTTTAAACGGGAAGCAGCCAAAATTCCCGCGCTTTGCCCGTGACGCCACCTTTAAGAAAGCGCCAAAGGCGCGTGCCTCCACGCGGCAATCCAACCTTGCGTTGTTTTCGAACTCGGGCGACTAAATCCACACTCATTTATGGAACCAATCACTCACTTTTTGACCGGGGCTTGCATTGGGCGCGCGGGGCTGAACCGCAAGACGGCATACGCCACGCTGGTGGCTGTGCTGGCGGCCGAGGCGGCGGACATTGACGTGCTTTGGGGACTGGCTGGGCCGGTCGAGGAGCTGAAGCACCATCGCGGCATCACGCATACGTTCATTGCCGTACCAGTTGTCGCGACGGCGGCGGTGGGCCTCGTTTGGCTGATTGATCGCTGGCGGCGACAGCGGTTGGCTTCGTCAGCAACGATTGAGGTTCAAGGTGCCCCACCCTTGCCACAAGAACAAAAACGTGGCAAGGATGGGGCATCCAGCACTCTGAAGGCTTCGGCGGCGCGGCAGCCGATTCACTGGGGCTGGCTCTATCTTACGGCGCTGCTTTCTGCGCTGAGCCATCTGCTGCTGGATTGGACGAACAACTACGGCTTGCGGCCCTTTTATCCTTTCAATCCGCGCTGGTATGCGGGTAGCTTTGTCTTCATCGCTGAGCCGGTGTTGTGGGTGGTCTTGATTGTTGCATTCCTCATGCCCTGGCTGCTAGGGCTGGCAGACGCCGAGATTGGCGCAAAGAAGGCGAAATTTCGCGGGCGCGGCTGGGCGATCTTCGCGCTCATGGCGATGGTGCTGCTCTGGGGCTGGCGGCGCGCCGAGCAGGGCCGCGCGCGGATGCTGCTGGAAAATGCACCGATCACCACCGCGCCGGTCAAGCGCGTGGGGCTGGAGCCGTACCCCATCAATCCCTTCCGTTGGCACGCGATTGTGGAGACACCGGAGTTCTATCAGACTGCCGAGATCAACACGCTGACAAGTGAGATCGTGAGCGACCCTCACACCGCGCTTTACAAACCGCTCGTAACCACGGCCACCGAGGCCGCCAAGCGCACGCTGCTGGGTCAGGTTTATCTGGACTGGGGCACCTGGGCCGTGGTGCGCGACATGGGGCCAATCGCCGTTCCAGGACTGGCTCCGCCGCTGTTGCCGCCCGGACGCACATGGACTGCCGTGCAGTTTACCGATCTGCGCTTCGATTACCTTCATCTGGGTGCGGACCAGAGCCAGCGTCGGACGCCGTTGGATGGCTGGGTCTATATCGTCGATGGACGCGAGGAGGCAGGTGAGGCGAGTGAACGGACGAGAGCAACGCTAGATCATCCAGAAAATTTATTGAAGGCCTGAAAAAAATATTCATTCTGTGAAATACTTGAGTTGACCGTACGGCGCTTCACCTTCAAAATGGTAGGAGCGCAGATCTGGAGTCTCCGCTTCCCCTGGAAGCTCCGGAATCCAAGAAAACCGAGGTGGTTATGCCTGCTTATCTTCTGCTGCTGGTTGCCGTGTTGAGCCGTTTGCTGCCCCATGCCGGGTGGATGAACTTTACCGCGGTAGGCGGCGCGCTGCTGTACTTTGGCGCGCGGCGTTCGTGGCGCGAGATGCTGGCTCCGCTAGTGGTGCTCATGGCCACCGACTATGTCCTCACCGTCTTTGTCTATCACTATGCCTTCGCTTGGCAGCTCTATCTGCCCACTTGGGCTTGGTACGGAATGGCGATGGCGCTCGGGCGGATTCTGCTCCAGAGCCGGACGACGGTGACGCGCGTGGGCGCGGCGGCGTTGTTGGGGCCGACCTCATTCTTCTTCGTTTCAAATTTTACCGTCTGGGCGACGGGCTGGATGTATCCAAAGACGCTGGGTGGTTTGGGTCTTTGCTACGTCGCCGGCCTGCCATTTTATCGCAATGACCTGATCTCAACGGCAATCGTGGCTAGCGCGGCCTTTGGTGTTCCGGTGCTGGTGAGGCGGATGAGCGGGGCGCGGGCGCGAGTAGCACTGGCGCAAAAGTAGTTTTTATCTCTCCAAAGTCTCTTGCAAGATTCTTGCGGGAACTAAACGACTACCGCCTGAAAGGCGGTAGGTTTGGGTTGCGACTGAAAGTCGCCTGTTTGCGGCTGAAGCCGCTTGAAATCTCCCGGCTAAGAGCCGGCTTAAGGCTCGCTCGGCACTGTAATCTTGAAATTCTCGCCGGGATCCTCCCACTGCTGATTTTCAATGTAACGCTTGATCGTCTCCTCGTCCACCGCGCCTACGCTCGCGCAGAAATACCCGCGCGCCCAAAGGTGCTGCCCCCAATACCGCTTCTTCAACTGCGGAAATTCGTCCTGGAGAAGGCGGCTTGATCGGCCCTTCAAGTACTGCACCAACTTGGCTGGTGCCAATTGCGGAGGCACACTTACAAGCATATGTACGTGATCGCCGCCGATTGCACCCCGCACGATCACGACTTCCCTACCCTGACAGATTTGCCGAAACAGATCACGGGCGCGGACGGCGATTTCACCGCGCAACACCTTGTACCGGTACTTCGTCACCCAGACCAGATGGTACTTCAAATCCGATACCGAGTGGGAATTCACCCTATACTCGACCATCTTCCCATTATCCAGCACGGAGGCTGAAAGCCCTCCGCCTGAAAGGCGGAGGTTTTAGACCTGGTGATGGGAATAAAATACGTCAGGGAGTGTTGCGAGAGACTTTCATATCAAAGAAATCGGAGTGTGCGTACGAGTTCTTCAATGTAAAAAATAAGTGTTTTCTCATAAATAACAGTCCATTTGCGCTCTCCATATTCAATCGTTGCAGTTAAAAAATCCCTCATACGTTCAGTTTCTGCGACCAGTCCGCTACTTCCGGATGCGCCTGTCAGCCGCGTCCACGCTCCAGAAATCGGCCGGAAGTTCCTGGTTGTAGCTGGCGTGCGTCAAAAAGAATTGCCGTGTCATTTCATCATTCTTGAAGCGTGTTATGGTGAACGGCGTCGGAAAACCATCGATGGTGTGATAGTCATCGTACTCCTCGGCCTCGACGTTCTTGTCTTTGTAAACGGGGTCGCGCCACTCGAAGCTGCGGCGCAGAGGCAGGTGGGTCTGCGCATCGGTCAGAATGGTAACCGCCTCGTTTTCCGCGGAGATCAGCGTCACCTGATCGGCCATGTGGCGCGCGGCCAGCCGTCGGCCCTCATAGATCAAAATAGTGCGCGGATCATTGAGCCAGAGCTTGACGGCGGTCTCGATGGAATGGCCGCGGCGGCGCAGAAAGTCGTCCACCTGCTCCTGGGGCAGCGGCGCTTTGCCCTTGTAGGTCACCTCGGAGCCGGTGCGGCCCAAAACGAACTGCACTACGTCGCGGTGCTTGGTAAGCTCAATACGATCCTGATCCGGCCATGCGTGGAACTCCCAATACTCCGTGGTGCCGCCGGATGGCTTGCCCTGAAAGAAGGCGGCCACCTGTCCCTGGCGCACCTGGTTCTTCATCTTGAGCCATGCATCGCCGCCCAGTGCCTGTACCATGGCATCCAGCACAACGCGCGCTTGCTTGGTGTTCTTTTGGCCCTCGTCGGCTTGCGGAGCAGTCTGCGCGCCGAAGCGCAACGGCGCAACCAGCAGCAAGGCAAGCACCAGGATGATTCTCTCGCGCACCCATTCCTCCTTCAATCCATTGGACGGATTCGATGAACGAACGCAACGCCCTAGCGCTCACGCTACCGCAGCCAGCTATCTGGACGCAAGCAAACTAATCTTGCTTGAGCGGTGCGGTTGGCTGCGCGGGCTTTTTCACCTCTAGCCGGACTCCGGCCAACGGTTTGGAACCAGGCGTTATATTCATTGTCACTTTCTTTGGCGGGGCCTTTTTGCTATCATCGCCGGCTGAAATTGCCGCTAATTTCTTCGCAACGGGCTTCGCGGAGGAAGATTTTTGCGTTGTCTTGGCAACCGGCGGCTGCGCCGAACAGGCAGCCGGAACTGGCTTTCTCCGATGCACGGTTCGTTTGGCGGCAACGCGACGGGTCTGGTTGTGCGCCACAACTTTGGTTGGGCTGACAGCGGATGGACTCGCCGGCGCAATCGCAGTGACCGGTATCGCGACCGGTGGTACCGTGATTGGTGCAGGCAAAATGGCTCTTGCCGTCGCGTCCGCGGGCGCTGGTGATGGCTGGGAGGGCGTGGCTGACACGGCTGCTGCGACAACGGGGGCGGCGGTTGCTGTAATTGTTACTGGAGGTTGAGCGGCAAGCACAGGCGCCACCATTGCCGAGGTTGCTGCCGGAACGGTGACAGGCGCTGGCATGAACGGGTTCATCGGCCCTCCAACCGAGATTGCCATGCCCTTGCGGAGCTTTTTTGCCTTGTTCTTCACGAAGACATTAAAAAGACCTGGCGTATTCTGGGCCGAAACCGGGCCGCAGAGATTGGGCGCATTCACACCGTCGCGGCGAATCAACTCCACGCTGAAGCTGGTCTTGCGCGGCTTCGACTGGCAGAGCGGCATCGAGCGTACCCAAACCTGGAGCCAGGGAAGGTTGGCCATTTGATTAGAGATTCGCACCTTGCCGAAGTTGTCGGTTAGCGCATCCTCGCGGTAGAACTGCTGATGGAGGTCGTCCCGGTCATAGCCTCCGATGAGAACCAGGTGGAGATTGATGAGCGGGAGGCCGTTTTTTCCGCTCAGGATACGGACGATGATGGGATCGTTGTGAACCACTGGGAAGGTTTCAACCGCGGGGCAGAGAGCGGCGGTAGACAGGGCGAGTGCGGCAAGCAGGAAGATCGATAAGGGACGGTTCATGAGTTGCACCTGAGAAATCTATCGGCGCAGCAGACACTACCTAGAGTTTTCTAATAATTGGCGCATAGGATGCCGCCATTCTTGTATTCTGATCCCGCTGTCTTGCGAAAAGGAAACTCAAATAGAACGGATGATGCGCGCGGGCAGAGTGAAGATAGCGCCCACCAGATCGAGTACGCTGCCCACAGCGATTCCCACAACACGAAAGGGCAGCAGAAGAAGCCATACCACTGGAAAGAGTACCAGCGCCAAGAGCGCCAGCGGCCAGCACAACACCAAGAGAATGCACCACAAGAGAAACTTGACCATTGCCTCACCACAGGATCGCGGGAAAGCTTCTCCCGCTGGATTCTGTCCATGGATACGAGCATACGCCTCGGGCAGTTCCCGCCGCGATTTGGTTCGGAAGAAAGGTATTCCATGGGACTTGTTGATCCGGCAAGAAGGGAGTGTCACTCCCTCCCGCGCTTTTTCTTGCCGAGTCTATATTTTTCACTGAGCCTGGACGGCTTCATCGCGCTCCAAAGGCTCGCATCTTTGCCCGAAGGAGTTGAGCATATCGGCCAGTTTATCCACCAGATCTTTCAGCTCGTCCAGACGCGCCAGGCCTTCGTCATTGCGACCTTGATTATGGAACTTGACGATGCCAGCGGCCAGCGCATGAATCCGCCAGTGGAGCGCGACAATCGGCTGAAAGGCAGGCAGGGAACTGCGGCCGGCTGGGCCTTCACCGTAGAGCCATGCACCGAACTGGCATTGGTAGCGGCTCAGACGCGGCTCTTGATCGCTCTCGTTTTTGAGAAAGGCTTCAAGCGAAGCCGCCCATGCGCGATGTTCTACGCCGGCGTGGAGCAAGGGACGCTCATCAACCTCGACCGCAAAGGCTTCGCTCCAGCGAGGATCGGGCCGCCAGGTAGCTAGCCAATCGGGGAACTCACTGGCTCGCATAGGCTTGCCAATGCCGTAACCCTGCGCTTGCGCGCATCCCAGCCGCAGCAGCATCAATCCCTGTTCAACGGTCTCGACTCCCTCCGCCACGGCCTGGCGCTGGAAGGCTGAGATCAATCCGAGAATACCCTCCAGAATAGCCAGATCGGTTGGATTTTCAAGAATTTCACGCACAAACATCGGATCGATCTTGAGAACGTCGATTGGCATTTTTTTGAGTTCTGCCAGAGAGAAGTGGCTTGCGCCAAAATCGTCAAACGCGAGGCTGACTCCAGTGGCGCGGCACTTTATCAATTGAGCGCACAACTGCGCCGCGTCCTCTAAAGAATTGGACTCCTGAATATCCAACTCCAGATGCGAGGGATGAATTCGTGGGTGTTCAGAGAGCAGCTTGGCCAGCACCTCGGC
The DNA here is from genome assembly GCA_963804315.1 of uncultured Acidobacteriaceae bacterium. GTDB lineage: Bacteria > Acidobacteriota > Terriglobia > Terriglobales > Acidobacteriaceae > Telmatobacter. Next base: position 366,293 of record CAWDQB010000039.1, on the reverse strand, counting down.
AAATCCAGGCTGCTGCAATTGCCGGGAACCGACATTCACGCCGACTGGAATCTCCAGCCCCGCATCCAGCCACTCTTCCATCTGCGCAAGGGCCGTGCCGATGACCCACTCGCCGATTTCAACAGCCAATGGATGATCTTCAACAAGAGGAAGAAAATGAGATGGAAGCAGTAGGCCGCGCTGCGGATGCTTCCAACGAATCAGCGCTTCAACTCCCGCAACCTGGCCGGTTGCCATATTGACCTTTGGCTGGAAGAAAAGCAGGAATTCACGGGCCGCAAGAGCCTGACGAATATGATCCAAGCTCTCAGGATTCCCACCGGCGCGAAGCTCCGGCGCGATGTCGTAGATGTGGTAGCGGTTCTTTCCTGCCGCGTGTGCGTTGTGCATCGCCTTGCTGGCCTGACGCAGCAGTTCATCGGCATCCGCATCCTGCTCCTGGGGATAGAATGTGACGCCTATGCTGGCCGAGAGCTGAATGGAAGCCTCTCCAACATTGACAGGCTCGGCTGCCATGCGCAGCAGGCGCTGTAAGACCGGAATGGAGGCCTGCATGTCTTGCAGATCCAGAAATACGGCAGCAAAACCGCCTCCCTCCAGACGAGCCAATGTATCGGCTTTGCGCAGTGTCCGCTTCATACCGCGGGCCAGCGATGCCAAAACCAAGTCTACTGTTTCAGATCCATAGAGGTCGTCGACGCCTTCCAATCCATCCAGATTGAGTCGCGCTACCGCTAGCAACTGACCCCATCGTTTTGACTGGGCAATGGCTTTACGTAATCGCTCCCCGAGCGAAGCCCGGTTGGGCAGGCCCGTCACCTTATCGAAGTGAGTGGCCTGCCTCAGGCGCCGAGAGTGTTCCCTGTGCTGAATGTTCTCGGAGGAGTTCTTCATTGCTCACGCTTCTGCCTTCCAGAATGCCATGAAAGGATTATCGGCAGAATATCTATTCAAAAGAGGGATAGATTATTCATTGAAAATAAAAGAGTTATAGGCAATCAGGAGAGTTGGATTCCATCGCTTCGGCTTGCGGTCCGCGATAGATCAACCAGAATTCGTGAAAGCCCTTCAGTCGCACCACCTGGAAGTAATCGCTGGCCACAAGATAGAAGAGCACGGCTACCGTCCAAACCCCGTGCAGCGCCTCCAAGCCAAGCTGGTCGCTGAAGGGCAACGGTGCGGCGGAGAGCACCATGGCCAGCACGATGAGCGCAAGATTGACGATGCCCATCACCATGTTGATCTCGACCAGCTTGGCGGTCATGGGTCTTCCGAGGCGGAGTGATTGACCAATAGCAGAAAGCGCGGAGCGCTTCTCCAGCAGCATGATGAGCGGCGCAACCGAAAGCATCCAACTCGTGAGCGCCCAGGCGGTAAAAAAGCCCAATGCCAGGAAGATGGCCCAGACGGCAAAGCCGATCAGGTCCGGTTCGGTATTGGGAGTGATGTGCGTGGCGGAGACACATTGCATAGTGCGCAGCCAAGCCCAGACGGTAAAGGCGAAACTGGCCAACCACGCGGCCTGCAGGACGATCATCGCAAGTGGACGGAAGCGCAGCGACGGCTCCATTCGCTTCAGAAGTAAGCAGCGCCCCAAGCCGGAGACAACCACCCAGGCCAGCGCCGCCGCTGGAAGAAGCCAGCGCAGAACGGCCGCAAGATGAGGCTGATAGAGCGTCCAGGCGCTGCTCAGTTGCGTAGCCGCGACCCACGGATTCTGAAGATCAATCGTTGAGAGGCCGGAAGTTTCAGGCGGCAGCGCGATGAGTACTTTGATGGCTTCCAGCAAGGCGACGATCAGGAATGGCAGACCGAAGGTCCAGCGCCAACCGACTTCAATCGCTGTAAGCGATGGGTGCGCGAAGACCCAGCCCATCTGGCCGACTAATGATTGGGTTCCGCGCAGTGGGGTTGGCATGGTTGCCTCATGAAGAGTTCTGGTTGAGGTTCGTTCTCTTCCCACCCTAGCCGCAATACAAGAACGTGGCGAGGGTCGGGCACCCAATTCAAATATCTACTTCACCACAAGATTCACCAGCTTGCCGGGCACGACTATGACCTTTGTGACAGTCTTGCCTGCAGTGCGCGCCTGAACCTTTTCGCCGGCCAGCGCGGCGGCTTCAATGGATTTGGAGTCGGCGTCGGCGGCAACTGTCACCACCTCGACCAGTTTGCCGTTGATCTGGACTGGAATCTGAAGCTCATTTTCCTTGGCCAGCTCAGGATCGCTGACCGGCCAGGGCGCGCGCAAGATGGCTTCCTTTTCTCCCAGCTCTTCCCATAGTTCGGCGGCAAGATACGGAGCAAACGGGGCGAGTAAAAGAACCAGCGTGCGCAGCAGTTCGCGGACAACCGGAGCCGGAACTTCGCCCGCCGCCAGTTGCGCGTCAGCTGCCTGGATCTCATTGACCAGTTCCATGATGGCGGCCACGCATGTGTTGAAGTGCCAGCGGCCCTCAAAATCCAGCGTGATCTTGGCGATGGTCTGATGCAGCTTCCGCAGTAGCTTGAGAGAGAGGCCTCCGGGCGCTTCTGTCTTGAGTGCGCCTGACGTGCGCGCCAACGGCGCATACTTCACGCTCAGTCTGTAGACGCGGCCCAGGAAGCGGCTGACTCCAGCGACGCCGTCCTCCTGCCAATCCAGATCGCGGTCAGGCGGCGCGGCAAAAAGGGCGTACATGCGCGCTGCATCGGCTCCGTAGCGTGCCACCATCTCGTCAGGCGAAACGACGTTGCCCTTGGATTTGGACATCTTCGAGCCGTCTTTGAGCACCATGCCTTGCGTGAAGAGGCGCTCGGCCGGTTCGCTGTTCTTGACCAGACCCAGATCGCGCATCACTTTGGTCCAGAAGCGCGAGTAGATCAGGTGCAGAATGGCGTGCTCCACGCCGCCGATGTACTGGTCGATGGGAAACCAGTACTGTGCAATCTTCGGGTCGAAGGGCGCGCTGGAGTTCTTCGCGTCAGTGTAGCGATAGAAGTACCAGCTCGAATCGACGAATGTGTCCATCGTGTCGGTCTCGCGCTTGGCTGAACCACCGCATTTGGGGCAGGCGACATCGACGAACTCCGGCACACGGCTCAGCGGCGATCCGCCCTGCTGGGTGATCTCAATCTTCTCCGGCAACAGCACAGGCAACTGCTCATCGGGCACCTGCACCAAGCCGCATTTTTCGCAGTGAATGATCGGGATCGGCGTACCCCAGAAGCGCTGACGGCTGACCCCCCAATCCTTCAAGCGGAAGGTAACCTTGGCCTCGCCAAAGGCACCTGCGACGGCAGCCTCTTGGAGTTTCTTTTCGGCTTCGGCACAGGTGAGACCGTCATACTCGCCGGAGTTGATGAGTACTCCTTCTTCCGAACAGAAAGGAAGAGGCGGCGTCATGCACTGGTCGGCAGGTTTGATGACTTGAACAATCGGCAGGCCGTACTTCGTCGCAAACTCGAAGTCACGCTCATCGTGGGCCGGTACGCTCATGATCGCGCCGGTGCCGTAATCGGCCAGGATGTAGTTCGCCACCCAGATCGGCACGCGCGCGCCGTTGTAAGGATTGATAGCAAAGCGGCCCGTCGGCACGCCATGTTTTTCAATCGCTCCCAGATCGCCGGCCTCGCGCGCCTTTTTTTGCTGCTCGATCATCTCTTCGACCTGCGCCTTCAACGCGGAATCAGCCGCGGTAAACTTTGCCACGAGCTCATGCTGCGGCGCCAGTTGTACGCTGGTCGCGCCAAAGATCGTGTCCACGCGGGTGGTGAAGACGCGAATTCTCGTCGTCTCGGTCCCTAGTCCCTCAGTCCCTTGTCCCTGCTCTTCCAGGAAGAAATCAGCATCCGTGCCTTCCGAGCGCCCGATCCAGTTGCGCTGCATGGTGCGGACCTTTTCCGGCCAGCCGTCCATCGTCTCCAGGCCGTCAAGCAGCTCCTGCGCATAGGCGGTGATGCGGAAGAACCACTGCACCAAGTCACGCTGTTCGACCGGCGTGGTCTCATGCCGCCAGCAACAGCCATCGACGACCTGTTCGTTGGCCAGCACGGTGGCGCACTCCGGACACCAGTTCACTTTGCTTTTCTTGCGATAGACCAAGCCTTTTTCATACATTCGCAGAAAGAACCATTGGTTCCAGCGGTAATACTCGGGCAGGCACGTGGTCACTTCCGTCGCCCAGTCGAAGCCCATGCCCAGGCGCTCGAACTGCCGCTTCATCGCCGCGATGTTCGCGAGCGTCCAATCGCGGGGGGGCGTATTGTTTTTGAGCGCGGCGTTTTCCGCCGGCAGACCGAAGGCGTCCCAGCCCATCGGATGCAGCACGTTGTAGCCGCGCATCCATTGGTGGCGCGCCAGTGCGTCGCCAATCGAGTAGTTGCGCACGTGGCCCATGTGGAGTTGGCCGCTGGGATATGGAAGCATCTCCAGCACGTAATACTTGGGCTTGCCGCAGTCTGCCGCTTCCGCCGCATACATTTTGGGATCAGAGGCCCAGCGGGCCTGCCACTTGGGTTCAATTGCCGCCGGGTCGTACCGCAGTTCGTTTTCGTCAGCCATAACCCTTCTAGTGTAAATGCAAGATCAACTACTGCTCCGGCGGCGCGGGCGGCTCCTGGATTGGAGCAAAGCTTTGGCCGGTACCCTCCGTCGATGGAGAGGATGTCGCGATACCAGGACAAACAGGCGCTTCCTTGTTCACAATCTCATAATCCGCAGGTGGCTGAAAGAGTGCGGCATCCGGCTCGGCTTGGGTGAAGTTCACCAGTTCCTTGTTCATCGTGCCCGCCTGCGGATCATCTGTCACCTGGCGCACCACCAGGCCAGTCAGGCCCGGCGCGACGGCCCTCCACTCTTCGGAGGTGCGCTGGATCGGCGCATTGTTGCCGATCTTTCCGGCTGGTATTGTAGTGATGGTCCGGTGGCCGCGCGCCTCCACGCCCTGGATAGTCTCCATTCCCAGATCTTCCATTTCGGGCTGCTGCGCTATTGGCGATGAAAAATGATTGGGAGCCGTAGCGGCTACCGCGCAGGTGGAATGCGCCGCACCCGGCATGGGCATCGTCATGACTGTGACTTTCTGCCCTGGAACATTCCAGTTCAAATTCGTGTGAGCGATAGGATCAGAAACAGTAATGCGCGTCACTGGCGTCTGATCAGCGGACAGAGGAACGGCCGTCGTCGAGGTCATGCGGCGGCCCTGCGCGTCAACGGCCACTACCTCGGTGGACTCATGAGAGATTGTGCTTCCGTTGGCCAGGGTCTTGGTGTGCGTAACTTTGTACTCCGCCGTGTAAGGCAGCCGCGCCACGTGCGTATGAGCCATTTCCACTCTTGTGCGGCCCCGCTCAATCTGGCCCGAAGCAGGCAGCGCCATACCGGCAATCGCTGCAATCACCAACACTCCACAGATCTTTCCCCGCATCACACACCTCACGCGTGAAACTTTGCAACACACCTAGTCTGACGGCAAAAAGTGAGCTATGCAAGCACAGAATTGAAAATTATTCCACCAATGCCAGCAGCGCCTGCACATTGCGCTCTTCGTCGCCGGGAGCGTCGACCGGAGTCTCGGCGATGAAGGCCGCGTGATTGAAGCGCGCATCGTTGAGCAGCCGCCGGAAAGGTTCCACGCCCATCGTACCCTTGCCGATCTGCTCATGGCGGTCGAGCTTGGAGCCGCGCGCGGCCTTGGCGTCGTTCATATGCCAGACTCGAACGGCCTCAAAGCTGACCGTCGCTGCCACCTGCCGCATCGTCTCCTCGAAGCCTTCGGGAGTGACCAGATCGTAGCCGGCGACGTGGGTGTGGCAGGTGTCCAGGCAGACGCCCATCGGCGCCGAGGGCCGCAGCCGCTCAACCAGTTCGGCGACCTGCTCGAAGCTGCCGCCCAGCGAGAACTCCGAGCCGGCGGTGTTTTCAATCAGGATATGAAAGGGCGTTCCCTGCCAAGGCAGGCCGTCGATGGCGCGGCTGATCGAGTCGGCGGCGAAGCCGAGGCCTTCGTCGCGCGTCAGCCCCTTCCACGAGCCGGGATGCAGGACGAGAAACTCCGCGCCAAAGGCCAGCGCCCGCTCGATCTCGCCGCGAAAGGCCACGACGCTCTTTTCGCGCACCTCTTCGGTTTGGCTGCACAGGTTCACCAGGTAGCTGGTATGGATCACCAGCGGGCCGACATCGAGCTTGGCGCGCTGCTCACGTCATCCGGGCGGCCTGTTTGGGGTCCACCTTGGGCGCGCGCCACATCCGCGGGCTGGAGGAGAATATCTGAAAGGTGTTGGCGCCAATCGCCCTTGCCTGCTCGACGGCGTTCGAGGCCCCGCCGGTGGTGCCGAGATGGATGCCGATGCGCTTTGCCATGAAGATATTGTAATTGGTGATCCGCGTCACCGCAGCCGATTACCAACACGCGGGCAGCCGTAATCAGGCGTTTTTTTGATTTCGTCTTAGAATCTTCTCATGACCGATCCCAATGTTGCTGTTACCCGGCTCCTTATCGACGTGGTCCTGCCCAACCTGAAGACGGTGCAGGTGAGCCAGACCGAGCAGATTGCGGCCAACGACCGGCTGGAAAACGCTATCGAAGAGTTGCGCCTGCATCTGGAGTCGCAGTTCGCGCACCTTACGGCGCAGTTGACGGCCTGCCGCGCGGAACTGGCGGCCACCCAGGCCCTGCTCAACGCGATGCAGATGCGTCATGGTGTGGTCACACCGGACCGGCCGACGCTGATCCACTAGGGTCGAGCCTGCAATAATGCACGGTATGAGAACCGTGCTGACTGCAGAGCGGCTTTGGGATGGAAGTCGTCTGCTTGACTCGCCCGTGGTCGAGATTGAAGATGGACGGATTGCCTCTATCTCTTCGCGCGCGGATAGCGAGCTTCCCCTTCCGGCGAGCGTTGTTGATTTCCCCGGCGCAACGCTCGCTCCGGCTTTCTTCGATATTCATATTCATGGCGCGATGGACCACGACGTGATGGAGGCAACTCCAGAAGCGCTCGACGCCGTGGGCAGTTTCCTGGCCCGGCATGGAACGGGCAGCTTTCTGGCAACCACTGTCACCGCTCCTCTCGACACGACGTTGCGGGCGCTCTCCGGGTTGGCGAAGCAGTTGGAGCGGCCTCCAATTGAGGGCCATGCACAGGCCATCGGCATTCATCTGGAAGGCCCGTTTCTCTCCCATGCCAAACGCGGCGTGCAGCCGGCCGAGCATCTGCTTGCCCCTGACATCGCAACCTTTGACCGGTTCTTTGAAGCTGCCGAAGGACGCATCCGACTGATGACGCTGGCACCGGAGCTTATTGGCGCAATCGAGCTGACGGCGTACGCCACGGCGCGCGGAGTGCGCGTCTCGCTGGGCCACTCGAGTGCCACCGCCGCGGAGACGCAGGCCGCGATCCGCGCCGGAGCGGTGAGCGCCACGCATACCTTCAACGCCATGCGCCCGCTCGAAGCTCGCGAGCCGGGAATTCTGGGCACGGTTTTAACTGCGGACGGGCTTTACGCGGAGCTGATCTGCGATGGCATACACGTTGCGCCGGAGATGGTGAAGCTGTGGTGGCGTGCGAAAGGCGAGCGAGGCATTCTGGTGACCGATGCAATGAGCGCGGCTGGAATGCCGGATGGCGAGTATCGCTTGGGTGATTTTGCCGTTCAGGTCGCGGGCGGCCAAGCGATGGCCAATGGTGTCTTGGCGGGAAGCGTGCTGACTCTGGACCGCGCGCTGGCTAACTTCATCGTGTTTACCGGCGCGCCGCTGGACCATGCGCTGCGGCTGCTGACTGCGAATCCGGCACAGATGCTTGGCGTTGGTGACGCAGTGGCTTCGGTCACCGTCGGACAGCCAGCCAACCTTGCGGTATTGGATCAAGCCGGAAGATTGATTGGCTCGGTCATGCGGGGCTGTCTCAGGCAACTCTCCAAGCCATAACTCAAGAGAGAGCAGCACGAGACCCTCAACTTACTCTCCGGTTGGCAGGACCTCTTCAATCCCAGCCCAGGGTCCGCCTTGAAGCACGAGGTACTTCAGATAAAGTTCTGCGCCGGTACGATCTGCCGATGCGAGCAAGCCGCGGGCAGCCTCCTGAACGCGTTCGTTGGTCAGGGTGGCGTAGTCAAAGTCCTCTGCGATCATTCCTTCGGAATGGGGAATATGGAGCAAATCAAGAAAGCTGATAATCACCGCGCGATGCTCGTGGAGAAGATACCTCTTCAGCAGGTCATCGACGATCGGCTCTGGAAGGGTCAGGGTCGTCGCCGTCCAGTTGACCAGCCGCTCCATCGAGCTTTTGCGGACAAAGACCTCACGCAGGTTCTTTGCTTTTGCAAGAGAGGCAATGAGGATCTGTTTCTCGATGCCCTTGGCCTCAGCCCAAAAAATCTGGCCGGCGGAGATTCGGATCTCATTGGGCAATTGTCGCCAAACACGACTTGCAGTCACGGGCATCAGCGGTCCTCTCATATATCAAATCTGAAGTGTCAGCTTTGATGATAACGGTTGCAGGGAAAGTTTGTGCGGACGGGCGGAGGATTACGGTAAGCCAACTAGTGCACCGATTTAATTTTTTGCACAGAGATTGGACGCGGTGCATAATTGAAATATGAGAACAAGGGCAAACATCAACCTCGACAACGACGCGTACAGCACAGCAACCGCTTATGCTGCCGCAAGGGGCATCGCTCTGGGTGCGGCCATCAGCGAAATCATTCGCCGCGCCGAGCAGGCTCCGGAGTCGCCCCTCAGCGCATCGCCTAAACTCAAGCGAGATCAGCACGGCATTCTTGTTGTGAAAGCTGCCGGCCCGGGCCTCACCTCTGAAATGGTGAGGGAAGAGTCCGAGGACGATCTTGACTAAAGCCCTTTACCTGGTCGATGTCAACGTGCTGATTGCCCGCCTCTTTGAGGAACATGAGCATCATGATCTTGCCACGGAGTGGTTCCAGACTCCCGGCCTGCAATGGGCGCTCTGCCCGTGGGTGGAGGCTGGCTTCCTGCGTTTTGCCACCAGGCCCGGCCGGCTCAGCATGAGCGAAGCCACGGGGCTGCTGGAGCAGATGGAGCTTCATCCGGGCTACCGCTATCACACCTGCGCAGCCAACTGGCGCACGCTGACCAAGCCCTTTTTCCGGCGTCTGCACGGTCACAAGCAAGTCACGGATGCGTACCTGCTCGGCATGGCGATTGCAGATGATCTGATCCTCGCGACCTTCGACAAACGCATCGGCCATCTTGCCGGAGAGTGCGCGGAACGGGTTCTGATTTTGGGGGCATAAGCTTTGACCCATTCCCCGGTCTCAAAGTCGAGATCGTGGCCACCCGCCGTTTTCTAGATGACAAATGTAAAGAGAAGCGTTATAGTCTATGCATGATTAAGTCGTTCCGGCACGCCGGGCTGGAAAAGTTTTTCAAGTCTGGCAGCAAGGCGGGATTACAGCCGGATCATGCCGGTAAGCTCAACCGTCAATTGACCCGTCTGAATGTAGCAACACAACCTGCTGATATGAATATTGCAGGATGGGCTTTTCACAGATTGAGTGGCAATAGGAAGGACTGTTTTGCAGTGAGCGTGAATGGAAATTGGCGTCTGACTTTTAAGTTTGAAGGCGAAGACGCGCATTTAGTTGACTATCAGGATACCACTAGGAGTAGGACGATGACTGAGATGTATAATCCGGCGCACCCTGGTGAGTTATTACAGGAATGGCTTGAAGGATTGAACGTAACTATAACCGACTTCGCCAAGCACATCGGAGTATCGCGCGTCACGCTGTCTCGTATTGCCAATGGCAAAGCATCCATTACCGCGGATATGGCTTTGCGATTTTCAGCGGCATTCGGTGATCGTCCTGCAATCTGGATGGACCTGCAAACGCAGTATGACTTATGGCAAGCAAGCCAGCAAAACAATGCCCAAGATTAAGAAATATCCGATGGCCGCATAGTTGAGATTGTCTCCCCGGTCTCAAAAGCGAGACCGGGGGCACCCGCGAGTTGAGATTCGTGGTCCAATCCAGCTTGTCCAGGCTCTAATCGGCGATGTCATTCCAGCTTTTGGCTCCGCTCAACACCGCTACAATGGCGACCAAGAGTGGGGCTTTGCTTCAGTCCAGACACGAATATCTGATATAGAATAAGGAAGATGAAAAAGATACTTAAGAAAATTGGCCGCTCGGGGTTCCTTATCCTAGTCTGGCTTGAATCGCGCTTCGACCGAGTTTTTCTTGTCGAGGATGTTCCTACAAATCACGCGCGGCCAGATCCCTGGGAATTAGTGAACTACTTTCAGCCGTGTAACGGAACGAAATTGCGCGTTCTTGAGATCGGCAGCAGAGAAGTGACTGGCCCATCAAAGGCAAGAGAACAGTTTGCGGATGCGGAGTATGTTGGATTTGATTACTATCCGGGCCGGAATGTGGACGTCGTCGGCGATGTTCATCGCCTTTCATCTTATTTTGCGGAAAACGAGAAGTTCGACATCATCTATACGATTGCGTGCTTTGAGCACTTTGCGATGCCTTGGCTTGTGGCATTGGAAATCGCAAAAATGCTGAAAGTCGGTGGAATTGTTTACGTTAAGACCCATTTCTCCTTTGGGGCGCACGAACGGCCGTGGAACTTTTTCCAGTTCAGCGATATGGGCTTGCGCGTTCTCTTTTCAAGCGCGTTAGGCTTTGAATGCATTGAATCCGGAATGTCGAATCCGATAGTTGGCCGCTTTTCCGCTTTGGCCGATAGGCCGTTGAAATATCAGCCCGTTAAAGGGCTTTACTGCGGCAGCGAGTATCTTGGCCGGAAGGTGAGAGATAATCAGTCCTTTGATTGGTACAGCGTCGCCGTCGAGCAGGTCGTGGCGGGAACAACCTATCCTGTACCAAAACAGTAACGCATACACCGATAGCCGGGTATCTGGTGGCTACGGTCCGGGGGAATAAACATACTTCTCCTATTGACGATGGGTGCCCCCGGTCTCGATTCTGAGACCGGGGAGACCACGAACCTCACCCCGCCGTCAGTCGGCCCGCTCACCAACCCCGGCGATTAGAGAGTATACGGAACCAGCACCCCTGGTGTGCCGGGAGGAAAATCGCGAGTGTTGCGTGTGAGCAGAATGCGACCGGATTCCTCGGCAGTTGCCTGGATGATGGCGTCGGGCAGCTTGATGCGATTTGTCCGGCGTAGCAGGAATGCCCGCTCGGCCACATCGGCGTCGAGGGGCAGGGTATAGAAGTTCTGCAGGAAGGAACGCGCATCCGCTTCATTGGCGGCGGTCGAACCCGCCATCACTTCCATCCAGGTGACGATGCTGATGGCGCGGTCGGCGTGCCGGTCGCATTCGGCGCGCGCTTGCGGAATGCCGCGCAGATAATCGATAAGGATGTTGGTGTTGAAGAGAACTGGAAGCGTTACCATTCCGCGCGCATCCTCTCCTGATAGGCAAGTCCGTCCTCTTGCAAGCCGGACCACGCCCCGAAGGCGGCATGATTCATCTTCTGGCGGTGCGGCGCAAGAGAGGCAGCGACGGACCGCCGCACAAATTCGGCGCGAGAGATCGATTGCTTTTTGGCAACTTGCGTCAGCAGCTTGAGATCTTCTTCTGGAATGTCAATCAGCGTGCGCATGAGGCCTCCTGTGATATATCAACAGTATATCACTTTGAGATATGAGAGTATATCGTTCCGGCCACCCGCCTTTGGACGAACGCGGGCGGGGACGCCCACGCCACAGCCGACCGGGAGGTCGGCGCTACAGATGGCGATTGCGGATGATCTGATTCTCGTGACCTTCGACAAACGCATAGGCCATCTTGGCGGAGAGTCCGGCGAACGGGTTCTGATTCTGTGGGCATAAGCCTTGACCCATTCCCCTGTCTCAGAATCGAGTCCGAGGGCACCCGCCCACTCACGATTCAAATACTACTGTTTAATTCGTGCGAGATATTCATCTTCGTCAAGGTCTGTGACAACGATATTAACATTCAGATTCAGTCCCAGATCCGACTTCAAAAAGGTAAATTGACGTGTCAATACCTTATACGCATTTCGCTTGTCCGAGTTTAATGTGAGAACAACAGAATCTCCAACAGAAGGAATCGGAAGAGCTGCAATGGAATCTCCATACGGAGCTTCAAATGACAGTTCTTCTTCTTGTACAGCGTCAACTGGACGCAATTGATTTAGGTGCTTATATTGAAACGTGATCGAAACCCAAGTCTTTTGATCTTTCACGATGAAGCTCCTTTCGAAGAATCCTAGACCTAACGAATTTTATCACGGTGGGCCGCGCATCCTTGAATCTTCACAAAGGATTGAGTGCATCATCCTTCGATTTTTCCAATCGAAGGATGGGCTGGCAAAACATCAGTCAGTCTCGCGTTCTTGTGCCGCAGGCAGAGTTGGCCCCACCGCAGGTGGTCACTCCCACTCGATGGTGCCGGGGGGCTTGCTGGTGATGTCGTAGACGACGCGGTTGATGCCGCGGACCTCGTTGACGATGCGGCTGCTGATGCGCTTGAGGACGTCGTAGGGCAGCGGGGTCCAGTCGGCGGTCATGCCGTCTTCCGAATGCACGGCGCGGACGGCGCAGGTGTAGGCGTAAGTCCGCTGGTCGCCCATCACGCCGACGCTCATCACCGGCAACAGCACGGCAAAGCTCTGCCAGATGTTCGAGTAGAGTCCGGCGGCCTTGATCTCGGCGACGACGATCTCGTCGGCCTCTTGCAGCAGGGCGACGCGCTCCGGCGTGACTTCGCCGAGGATGCGCACGGCGAGGCCGGGACCGGGAAAGGGCTGGCGGCCGAGAACGTCTTCCGGCATTTGCAGGTCGCGGCCGATGCGGCGGACTTCGTCTTTGAAGAGGTCGCGCAGCGGCTCGATCAGCTTGAGCTTCATGCCCAGCGGCAGGCCGCCGACGTTGTGGTGGCTCTTGATGGTCTGGCTGGGGCCTTTGACACTGCTGGATTCGATGACGTCGGGGTAGAGCGTTCCCTGGACGAGCCAGTCGACTCCTCCAGTTTCTTTGGCGATGCGCGTGGCCTCGTCGTCGAAGACGGCGATGAACTCCGCGCCGATGATTTTGCGCTTCTTCTCCGGCTCGGTGACGCCGGCCAGCTTGGTCAGGAAGCGCTCGCTGGCGTCGACGGCGACGATCTTCAAGCCGAGCTTGTCGCGCAGATTCTTCTGGACGGCTGGCGAATTCGTTTTTGCGCAGGACGCCGTTGTTGACGAAGATGCAGGTGAGCTGGTTGCCGATGGCGCGATGGACGAGCACCGCCGCGACGGACGAATCGACGCCGCCGGAGAGGCCGCAGATGACGTGGCCGCTGCCGACTTTCTCGCGGATGGCGGCGACGGTGGACTCGATGAAGTGGGCCGGGGTCCAGTCGCCACGCCGCGCCGCAGATATTGAAGACGAAGTTCTTGATGAGCTGCGAGCCGAGCGGCGTGTGGTGCACTTCAGGATGGAATTGCACGGCCCAGATGCGGCGCTCCGCGCTTTCGAACCCTGCCAGAGCATTTGCAGAAACAGCAGTGCGATGAAAGCCCGTGGGGAGTTGGGCGGCCTCGTCGCCGTGGCTCATCCAGACGGCGAGGGTTGCGGGCAGTCCGGCAAAGAGCTGCGATGCACTGTCTTCAATGGTGACTTCCGCATGGCCGTACTCGCGGCGGGGCGCATTGAGCACCTTGCCGCCGAGATGATGGACGATGAAGTGCAGTCCATAGCAGATTCCCAGGATCGGCAGGCCCAGTTCGAGCAGCTTGGGATCAGCGGCGGGGGCGTCAGCGTCGTAAACCGACGAAGGCCCGCCGGAGAGGATGAGGCCCAGGGGCTTGAGCGCTTGAATCTCGCTGATGGGCGCGGTGCAGGGCAGCACGACGGAGAAGACGTTGTGTTCGCGGATGCGGCGCGCAATCAGTTGCGTGTATTGCGAACCGAAGTCGAGGATGACGATTGTTTGGGTGTCCACGTATTCAGTGTGGCAGGACGCATCCCTGGTTTGCAAGCCAAACTCAGGCGGGAGGCAATCTGCTGCGTGAAGGCAAATCAATTGACACAGTAGCTTGCCCGGGCGAGAAGCATTTCTAAGCAAACTGTCCCAAGGAACAAGGAAGGCGAAGGAAAAGCCCGGAAAACGGAGTTGCCGCTTTACGGGCTTGCAGTCTAGCAGATGTTGAATCAAACGAATGTCTGAATTCCCGGCACGAGAGGTAAGCACAAAGGAGATGATAAATCGTTCAAAGTGCAGTCAATTCAAGGATGCTCATTATTTAGAACAACTTACAGAGCCGACTCGATTTCAAATCCCCAGGCTTCCAGGAGAGCTTCCGGAATGTACTTGGAGTTTTTATTGCGGCGCGCCCATTCCCGTAGGCGGGTGGAGCGGATATACTGGTCCGGGCTGAGCTTGAACTCCTTGACGATCTGTTCGAAGGAGGTAACGGTAGGTGCAACCGGGCCAATAGGCTCCGGCTTGCCCCAATTTGGGTTTCCACGACGCTTTGCCATTGATTTGGTGTCCTTAAAAGTGGTGTAGTTGCCTACGCATCTGGACTGCAGACGGGGGGACACAGCGGGTCCAGTCGAAAAATACATTCTTATTTTACATATTTTTTATTTAAAAATCAATAGCAAAATGCACAAAATAAACAACAATCGTGAGTAGCATTCCCGCCGGAGACCTATCCGGATTGTCATTTACGCGATGAAGAGGAAGGAAATCATTTGAGCCTATAAATCCTATAGAATCAGTCTGGCTTCGGAGCGGGAGGAGCGCACCTTCCATCAACTCTTCCCGTTCAATAGCCTTGGCAAACAACCTGATATGCACAGCTTGCTATGCTCGCGCTTACAGTATCAGGCAGACCGCCAAGCTGTCGTTATGCCATCGGCAATCCAGACCAGCCGGTGCGGGGTAGTTTACCAGCACCCAATTCACACCAAATTCGGTCTTGAGCCGATTGAAGTCAGCAAGCTGAAAGCTCTTCCAGTTCTTGCGCGCCCTCGCCTCACGCGCCCAGCGCGAGGCCAACTGAGGGACCTGCGTCACCACGGCTGGGTCTTTGATATTGTCGGCCAACATGCCGCGCTCGGCCAGCGCGCGGAAGCAATGATAGTCCTCTCTCGGCGCGGCCATGTACTCTGGATCGAGGGCAAAATAGGCGTCTTTAGGCGTGTTCTCGCGGACCCAGTCGAAGGCTTGCAGCCATGGGTTGGCCGTGCGACCGGCCGGGCAGCTCCAAGTGGTAGCTGTTGTTGAAAAGCATCCATTGCGAGAGGAACATTCCGCCGTTGATGGCCGCAAGATAAAGCGCCCAGCGCCAGAGGCTGGCCTTAGCAGATACTGGCCCAGCAGGCAGCCGCCCAGCAGCGTCATGAAAAAGTACACCAGATGCAGAAAGCGCATCGGCTGGAAGGGCGCTACGCGAATCAGCGAGGGAATGGCCAGCAGAATCATCGCCAGCGCCAGATGGAAGGCATCCGAAGGCGACGACAGCCAGCGCAAAGCGCTGCGAGAGGCCGGTCGCCCTGCCGCCGCGCCAACCGGCTCAGCAGCCAGAAGAGAACGAGGGCGCAATCGCCCCCAGCCACTCATACCAGGCCCAGTGGTAGAGGCACAGGGCGTTGTGCATCCGACACAGACTCCCGCCAGAGGGGATTGGGAGGATCGAAGACCCAGCCCAAAGGGATAAACGCCGCGCACCGAGCGGACGCCGCCGCCCTGCCGTCTACGTTCGTCGCAGTCTCCTGAGCGAGCGAAGCGGGCAGGACAGCGCCGCATTGTTCTCTCGATAACAGCCATCGCAGAGAAAGATGCAAAAGGATACGCCCAGCGCGGCCATGATCGGATGCAGCAGAAAGGCCAGCGCCAGCAGCAGCGCCGCTTGCCCCTTGCGCCTGGCCAGAACTCGCTCGACCGCCAGCAGAATGAAGGCCGTGGCCATGGTGCGCGGATGCAGATGCTGATCCGACCAGATAGAGCTCGGTCCCGGCCACCGGCAGCGTCAGCATCGCCGCCACCATGGCCACGCCGGCCCACTGCGCCCGCGCCTCGGGAAAGAGCCGGCGCGCAATCCGCCAGCAGCCGTAGAGGATCAGCGCAATCGAGGCCACCTGCCAGAACAGCTCCGCCCAAGCCAGCGGAATGTGCGTCCAGCGGACAAATCCGGCCATCCAGTTGTCGAAGACGGTGGCCTGCAATTGAAAGCGAAAAAAATCGGCATCGTGGGGATAGAGCGCCGGATTCAGGCGCTTTTTAATCGCGGATAAATAAATGCCGTCGTCCTCGAAGCCCGGATGGTAGCCCATGACCGCCATGGCCAGCATCGTAAAAATCATGGTCAGCAAAAAATTGACCGGAAAGTTGCGCTTCAACCGGGGATAATATTTTCGGAGGTTTGCCAGTCCGAAGCGAATGACCTCAAGCCGGCGCGACCAACAGGTAGCGACAACCCGCATTGCACGTATCAAGTTCATAAAATTTCCGAAAATGCTCTAAACCCCGTATACTCAAGCTCGATATGTCATCTCGGTTCAGCTCCATCCTACACGTCCGCCGATGCCCCGGCAAAGCACTCTCCAGCCTCAGCCACTGATCAGGATGCACACGCCCAGCAGCATCTGGCGCTGACCATTCCAACCCTGCGCGAGGCCAAAAACCTGCCTGGCCTGCTCCGTCACATCCGCACCGTGCTTGACCCCGTCGGTATCTCTTACGAGATCATCGTGGTGGATGACGACAGCCGCGACGGCACCGAGGAGATCGTCATCGCCATTAACCATGAAGACCCGCGTGTGCGCCTGCTCGTACGCAAAGGCGAGCGCGGCCTCTCCGGCGCGGTTCTCACCGGCTGGCGACAACACCGATGCATCGATTCTGGGCGTGATGGACGCCGACCTGCAGCACCCGCCCGAACTGCTGCCCGCGCTGGTCGCGGCGATCCTCGAAGGCAACGACCTGGCCATCGGCAGCCGCTACACCGCCGGCGGGCAGGTGGGCAAATGGAATCCCATCCGCAAAGCCCTCTCGACCGTCGCCGTCTGGGCAACCTGGCCGATCCAGCGCCCCGGCGTGCGCGCCCACGACCCCATGACCGGCTACTTCATGCTGCGCCGCGAGGTCATTGACGGCATCGAATTCCAGCCCACCGGCTTCAAACTGCTGCTGGAGATTCTGGTTCGCGGACGCTTGCGCAAGGTCAAGGAGGTGCCGCTGGCCTTTGGCGCTCGCGCGGAAGGCGCCAGCAAAGCCAACTTCAAAGTCGGCTGGGATTATGCCAAGTTGCTGGTGCGGCTCTATGCGAGCCGCTTCGGCTTGGGGAATCGGGACTGACGCAGGATGGAAGCTGAAACGCATTCAAACGGGCGGGGCGGCAACGGCGTTTGGCTTCGCTCGCTCCTGCTGGCCTTCTGCGCCGCGATTTTCTTATGGGCAACGGCGATGCCTTTCCGGCGCGCTTTCCTCTTTGCGGAGTTCGATTACAACGAGGGATGGAACTTCTACAACGCCCAGAAAGTGGTGCTCTGCATCAGCCGCTTTATCCCGCGACCTACGCCTGGACGGCGGTCAACTATCCAGCGCTTTCCTTTCATCTGGTGGCCTTTCTGGGCCACTTCACCCACGAATATCTCTTTACGGCGCGGGTTCTCTCTCTGCTTGGCCTTTGCCTAAGCGCGCTCTTTGCCGGAGCGATCGTCGCGCACGCGACGCGCTCGCGCTCTGCCGCGTGGTACACCGGATTCTTCCTGATCGCCTGGTTCTGCGCCGCCGCGGATGCCTATGTGGGAACCGACGATCCGCAGATACTCGCCCAGGCATTTTTCATGGCAGGCCTCTTCGTCTATCTGCGCGGTGGGCGGCGCGGCTGGGCGCTTGATGCCTCGGCGTTGCTCTTTGTTGTGGGTGGCAACATCAAGCACAACCTGATCGAATTTCCTTTGGCGGTGCTGCTCGATCTGCTCATCGCCGCGCCACGCAGCGCCCTGCGCTTTGCCGCCACAGGCGGGCTGCTGGCAGCGCTCTCGATCCTGCTGACCCGCCAGATCGACGGCGCTGCGTACGTCTCCTGGATGCTCGCTCCGCGCAGCCTACTCATTCATGGACGGCGTCACCACTATGCTGCTCCTGCCCACCTATTCGCCCTTGCCGGTGCTGATGGCTCTGTCGGCGGCTTGGACTTGCTGGAAGGCTCCTGAGCGCCGCGTGCTGGCGCTGCTGCTCGGCTGCGCGCTGGTCGTCAATACCGTCTTCTGCGGCGGCAGCGGAGTGGATATCAATGGCTCCTTCGGCTCCATGCTGGCGATGGTTCTGCTCTGCGGCGTCTTCAGCAACTGGGTGCCCCGGGTCTCGCTTTTGAGACATGGGAATCCATGGACCTTAACCGGCCTCAGAACGCCTTCCGTTGTCTTTTCGATTCTGTTCCTGTCGCTGGCTGTGCCGATGATCCACTCCGGCAATGCGCGGACGGATGAGGCATTTGCGGCCAACCGCGAAACGGCGCAGCGCTTCTCTGCGGAAGTGACTTACCTGCGCCAGCAGCCCGGCCCGGCCCTCTGCGAAAGCATGTTGCGCTGCGCCTATGCCGGCAAGCCCTATCTTTACGATCCCTTTAACGCCACGCGCTTCATCAGCCAAGGCAAACTGGACGCCAGCGTAATCATTGATCAGATCAAGAATCACAACTACGGCGCAATCCAGATGTATAACAGCGCTGACTCCAAGCTCGCCGACCCGGAGCCGCAGATGAGCTTCACAATCCCCATCCTGCACGCCATCAACCAGTACTACCGGCCCGGCCTGCAGAACGAAGACGGCACGATCTATCTGCCTCGGAGATAGGCGAAACGTTGAGTCAGAAGTTCAATGAAGAATAACCACAGATGCTTCGACTCGCCACCCCCAAACTGAAGCGTCTTTGGGGTCTCGTTCACTCATTTCGGATTGCATATTTCTGACTCAGATCACTACATCGCGGGCAACAGCATCCGCAGCAGCAGAAATCCGCCTACGCCGGCAAAGAAGACCAGCGCCATGCGAATCCCCGGCTCGCGATTGACCTCCGGCACCAGGTCGGTCGCGGCCACGTAAAGCGCCACGCCAGCCGAAACCGGCAACCCGATATGGCAGCCAGCTCGGCACCAATTGAATCACCAGCACGCCGGCCAGCGTCGCGCCCGCCAAGCACAACGGCAGAATAAAGCGGCGGAGCCGCGAGCGTCCGCTGGCCAGCATCACCGAGGCCATCGTGAAGCCCTCCGGCGCCTTGTGCAGCAGAATCGCCAGAAAGATCAGCCAGCCCAGCCAGCCCGAAACCAGAAAGCCCGAGCCGATGGCCACGCCGTCAAAGAGCGCGTGCAGGCTCAGCCCGGCCAGCACCGAGTTGCCCGTATGCCTGGCTGACAAACTCGCCGTGATGCGTCTCCTCGCCAAAGTGGAAGTGGGCGTTGATGGTGTGCTCCAGCAGATGCACCACGCAGTAGCCGGCCATGATCAGCACAGGTCCCAACTGCGAACCTGCATTCAGCTTCAGCCCCTCCGGCACCATCTCCAGCACGGCCGTGGCCATCAGAAAGCCCGCGCCCAGCGCGACAAAGTAGCGCAGGTAGCGCTCTACGCCCCGCGCCCGCACCAGCACAAACCCGCCCGCCACATCGGCCAGCGCGGCAATCGTTCCGAGAATCAGAGAGAGCTTCAGCATCGGCTATTCCTTGCCTGATCCAATTCTATCGGTCGAACCCAAAATTGTTACCCCTCTACAAAACCGCCATCTTGAGAGGACCTCTTGAATTCGTTGAGGGGGACAGGTCCGGCAGTTGCTACCAGCGATTCTCGACTCCAGTCTGACGGGGACAGAATTATCCATGCCCTTTCGGAGGCAGCTATAGGGTCAGCTTGCTTGAGTGCAGCCCCGGAATTGGAGGAAGCAGCGTTGGCAAGGCTGCGCAAATGTTTTGCATGATACGCATGAGAATTGCTTGCCAACAGACAATGAAGAAGCTAGGGCCTGTTAATGATTCAAATTTTAAGTACTTTCATGCATTTTCACCCCACGCTCTTCACCCGCACCACGGTGATCTTGGCGAAGCCTTCTTCGAAGACCGGCGGCTTGAGCTTTTCGGCCATCTTGCGCATAATCTCCTCGCTGACCGAGCGGTCGCGCTTGCGGTTGCGCTCCAGGCAAACGTCGAGCGGCACATCGAAGAAGACCGCCTGCACCTCGTAGCCGAAGCTCTTGGCCATCTTGATCCACTGGCTGCGCTCGTGGCTGCTGAGGTTGGTGGCGTCCACGTAATTCAGCGGCATCTTGGCGATCAGCCGCGCCCGCAGCAGCGAACGCAACGTCGAGAAGACCAGCCCCTGGTAGCGCTGCTCCTCCACGTCGTCAAACAAGATATTGCGCAGCAAATCGCTCGAAAGCGGAGTGACGCCGCGCCGCCGGAACCAGGTCGTCTTGCCGGAGCCGGGCAATCCGATCGCCAGCACCACGAAGCCCTTGGGGGCCTGCGGCGAGCGCTCTGCCTGCCTCTGGCTCGGGAGGAATCCCGGAGGAGCTCTCCGGCTGCGTCTCCAATTCGAAGCGCCCGGAGCCGGCCGGCTCATTCCACTCCGGCTTGGCTGGCCGCTGCTGTTTGGCCGGCGCCTCGGGCTTGTGCGGCCGCCGTTGCCGGACGTGCCTCCGCCGACAAGTTCAATCCCGGCCGCCGACTTCGCGGGCTTGTGCGCCTGCCGGAGTATCCTCCAGGTAAAACGGCACCAGTGGCCGCAGTTGATTCGATGGAAGTTCCTGACCGATTTTGCCGGTCGATTCGGAGGTGTTGGGGGTGTGCCTTGACCGTCTGCTCATGCGTCCTTCAATCATGCTTGCTGTTACCGGGATAACACAGTTGCCATTGCCGCCGCAACTTATGTGCACTCCGTCACATACGATCCTGTATCGGGAAAGGCACACTAAGGATGCGAGAGCTTCCGCAAAAATCGGGACGGATTGCCTTTTGATTTCGTCTCCGCAAACCATTTCAGTCCAAAAGTGTTACCATCATCTGTTGGTTGGAAGTGCCCAGAGGGGCGCATCCAACCGCTAAACGCGGCACGCCAGAAGACGCTGGAAGACGCTTTAACACGCTCAAACCAAAGCCTTAATCGGCTCACGAAGGAGAAGATACACATGGCAGTAAAGGTTGGCATTAACGGCTTCGGCCGCATTGGCCGCAACGTTTTGCGCGCCGCGCTGGGCAACCCCGAGATTGAGTTCGTCGCGGTCAACGACTTGACCAGCCCAGCTACGCTGGCGCACTTGCTCAAGTACGACTCGATCCTTGGTAACCTGAAGAACGAAGTCACCGCCGGCGAAGGCTTTATCGCTATCGATGGCAAGCAGATCAAGGTCTTCAGCGAGCGCGACCCCGCCAAGCTGGACTGGGCTTCGGTCGGCGCGCAGGTCGTCGTCGAGTCAACTGGCTTCTTCACCGACGCCCTCAAGGCAAAGGCTCACCTCGGCTCGACCGTCAAGAAGGTCATCATCTCCGCGCCCGCCTCCAACGAAGACATCACTCTCGTTCTGGGCGTCAATCAGGACAAGTACGACCCGGCCAAGCACAACATCATCTCCAACGCCAGCTGCACCACCAACTGTCTGGCGCCGGTCGTCAAGGTCATTCTGGAGACCTCTGGACTGGTCAGCGGCATCATGACCACCATCCACAGCTACACCAACGACCAAGTCATTCTGGACACGCCGCACAAGGATCTGCGCCGCGCTCGCGCTGCCGCCCTTTCCATGATTCCCAGCTCGACCGGCGCCGCCAAGGCCCTCAAGCTGGTCATCCCGGAGACCTCCGGCAAGCTGGACGGCTTTGCTATCCGCGTCCCCACACCGAATGTCTCTATCGTCGATCTGACCTACATCGCCGAGAAGCCCATCACCGCCGCCGAGCTGAACGCCGCACTTAAGAAGGCAGCCGCGGGCGAGTTGAAGGGCATCCTGGGCTTTGAAGAGAACGAGCTGGTTTCGAGCGACTTCAAGGGCAACAAGCTGTCGTCGATTGTGGATGCCAAGCTGACCAAGGTCGTCGGCAACTCGGTCAAGGTGCTCAGCTGGTATGACAACGAATGGGGCTACTCCAACCGCGTCGTTGATCTGATCGGCTTCCTGGTCAAGAAGGGCCTGTAACGGATGGCAGTGGAGAGCGGACAGTTTTCCCGTCTCGGCCACTGATCTTCATATAATGAAAGTGGGTATCCCGGGTCCCGATGCAGGGACTTGGGATACCAGCTCAATCCAACGATTGATTCGCCACCTTTATCCCATTACAAATAATCTTTTGACAGTGTTCAACACAATAAGATATAAGTGTTGCAGCCAAACGTAGAAGGTTATACGTTCCTCTGGCTGGTTTGCACAGTGAGTTGGCCAACGATGCCTGAATCAAGGCACGAATCAGGAATGCCAAATCATCTTTGCTGTGCATCTCTTTGGCGTAAAAATCCCCCAATTCACCTCTACGCATGAACAATCCAGTCAACAGGAGAAAACACGGAATGAGACAATCATTTGTCCCGGCGGCTTCAATGCAAGCCGCAGTGCGGGCGCATACTCGCTTGTGCGCTTGTTTGCATCAATGCCTTCAGCATTCGAAAACACTCTTGATCAGTTGTATCTTCCTTTCCCTTCCCTTGGGAATGGCGAAGCCTGCGGCGGCGGCATCGCTGCCCTGCGATATACTGGCCAGCGCAGGCACTCCTTGCGTGGCGGCGCACAGCATGACCCGTGCCCTGTTTGCCAGCTATTACGGCTCGCTCTATCAGGTGCAGCGTTCGTCTGACAGCACCTACCTCAATATTCAGACCCTCACCACTGGAGGCTATGCGGATGCCGCGGCTCAGGATAGTTTCTGCGCCAACACCAGTTGTACAGTCACAAAGATCTACGACCAGACCTCCCATCACAACGATCTCTCCATCGAAGGTCCGGGTCAGCGCGCTGGGCAAGATAAAGGTGCGTCCGCGACCGCCTTGTCCGTCTATGCCGGCGGCAATCATGTGTATGGCCTGTATATCTCGGCAGGCATGGGCTACCGGAATAACAGCACCAGTGGTATTGCTACCAATGGCGAGCCGGAAGGCATGTATATGGTGACCTCGGGAACTCACTACAACGCATCGTGCTGCTTCGATTACGGAAATGCCGAAACCAACGAGCGGGACAACGGCGACGCCCATATGGATGCACTTAATTTCAGCAACGAGTGCTATTACTCCTGTTACGGCAGCGGACCCTGGGTTCAAGCCGATCTGGAGAATGGACTCTACGATTCAAATACAGGAAAAAGCACGGACTCTGGTAATACCGGTTTGACCTCTCCCTTTGTGACTGCCGTATTGCTGAACAATGCCCAGACCAATTTTGCGTTGATGGGCGGAAATGCGCAGAGCGGGGGACTAACCACCTTCTACTCCGGCGGTTTGCCATCAGGCTATTCGCCTTTGAAACAGGAAGGCGCCATTGTCCTCGGGACTGGAGGCGACAACAGCGATGGTTCGATCGGTTCATTCTTTGAAGGGGTGATGACCTCCGGAGAGCCATCCACTTCGTCGATGAATTCCATCCAAAGCAACATCGTCAGTGTTGGTTACTCCACAACCGGTAGTGGAGGCGGAGGCGGCACACCCACCCCGATCACTCCCTACATCTACACCAATGGCGCGTGGGTGCAGGAATCTACAGCAACCGTAGCTCTCGGCGCTACTTTGGACCTTGGCCCGCAGCCGGTCAGCGGCGGCTCTTGGAGCTGGACAGGACCCAACGGATACACCTCCACCGCACGCCAGATCAACAGCATCCCGTTGAGTTCCGGCACAAACACCTACGTGGCCACTTACACCAATTCCAGCAACGTCACGAGCACCGAGACCTTCACCATCAACGTAACGGGGGGCGGCGGTTGCACGCCGACAGCGATCACCCCTTATCTCCAGGTGAATGGAGCCGCTTGGCAAGAGACCAACGCAGCAAGCGTGGCTTCCGGATCGACTGTGAATCTAGGCCCGCAGCCCATCAGCGGGGGAAGCTGGAGCTGGACCGGTCCCAATGGATACTCCTCCACCTCGCGCCAGATCAACGGAATCCCTCTCGTCGCTGGGGCCGATGTCTACACCGCCACCTACACCAACACCAGCGATTGCCAGACCGTCGAACCCTTCACCATCACCGTCAACTAACTGCAATTCAGGGCGAAGCAGGCCGCTTGACTTGCTTCGCCCTGCCCGACTTTACCTAAAAATTCTTTATTGGATCTACATTTTATACCCACATTCGGTATCAGCTTTGCCCTCCACCGTTGTCCGGTGTACGACTGATACCTGAACCGTTTTCAGCTGGATAAATTTCACAGCACGGCCGTGACACGAATGTAAAATAGTCAATATGATCCGCAAAAACATTCCCGGCACCTCTCCCTACGAACCGATCATCGGCTTCTCCCGCGCCGTTCGCATCGGCAACACCGTTCACCTCTCAGGCACCGGCCCGGTTGGCGCGGATGACCTCGACCCAGCCGCCCAGACCCGCCGCATCTTCGAGATTGCCGGTGCCGCGCTCAACGAAGCCGGAGCCACTTTCAACGACGTTGTCCGCACCCGCATCTTCCTGGCGCACGCTGAGGATTGGGAGGCCGTGGGCCGCGTCCATGGCGAGTTCTTCGGCGCCATCCGTCCCGCATCCACGATGGTCGTTGCCAACCTTCTCAGCCCCAAATGGTGCGCTGAGATCGAGATGGAAGCCGTAGTACCCGAGTAGTCCCTATTCCATTGTCTTTTTTCTAACTCACCAGAAAGGTTCTGAATCATGGCAAAGCTCTCTATCCGCGACATCGATCTGGCCAACAAGCGCCTGTTCATCCGCGTCGACTTCAACGTGCCGCTCACGGAAGACGGCTCGACGATCACCGACGATACCCGCATTGTGGCTACTCTGCCCACCATCGTTTATGCCCTCAAAAACAAGGCTAAGGTCATCCTTGCCTCGCATCTGGGCCGTCCCAAGGGCAAAGTCAATCCCAAGTACTCGCTCCGCCCGGTGGCCGCGAGGCTGAACGAACTGCTCAACAAAGAGCTGGGCACGAGCGTCAGCGTGGCATTTGCCTCCGATTGCATAGGCGAAGAGGCCAGCAGTTTGGCCGCCAAGCTTGAAGCCGGTCAAGTGCTGCTGCTGGAAAATCTCCGCTACCACGCCGAAGAAGAGGCCAACGATCCCGGCTTCTCCAAGACACTGGCCTCGCTGGCCGATGTTTATGTCAATGATGCCTTTGGCTCGGCCCATCGTGCTCATGCCTCCACCGAGGGGATTACTCACTTCCTGAAGCCCGCCGTCGCCGGCCTGTTGATGGAAAAGGAAATCACTTATCTCGGCAAGGCTCTCGAAGCGCCCGAAAAGCCCTTCGTCGCCATCATCGGCGGCTCCAAGATCAGCGGCAAAATCGATGTGATCGATAACTTGCTCGACAAGGTTGATACGCTGGTCATCGTCGGAGGCATGGCTTACACCTTTCAACGCGCTCTCGGTGTAACGACCGGTAAGTCACTCGTCGAGGAAGACAAGATCGAGATGGCCAAGGCCGCGCTCGATAAAGCCAAGGCCAGGGGCGTCAATCTGCTTCTGCCTGTCGATAACATTCTGGCCGACGCTTTCTCGGCAGACGCCAACACCCAGCCGTGGGATACCTCGGTCAACTTCCCAGCCGACTGGCAGGGCCTGGACATTGGTCCCAAATCGATTGCGGCGATTGAAGCCGTCGTCGCAACCGCTCGCACCATCGTCTGGAACGGCCCAGCGGGCGTTTTCGAGTTCCCGCGCTTTGCCGTAGGCACCAACGCCATCGCCAAGGCCGTCGCCAGCAACAAGGCTGCTATCTCCATCATCGGCGGCGGCGATTCAGTGAGCGCCATCAACAAGGCCGGCTACGCCGATCAAGTCACCCACATCAGCACTGGCGGCGGCGCTTCTCTAGAGTTTTTGGAAGGCAAGAAGCTCCCCGGCGTGGAAGCATTGACGGATAAGTAGTGATAAGTGGTCAGTAACAGCGAGCAGTGATCAGAAAACCCCGCATCCGGCGAGAGACACACGCCAGATGCGGGGTTTTCGTTTTTGAACAATCAAAGACAATTTGAGGTTAGGGGCTTTTTGCTTGATCGGCTCAATATAGTGATTATGATAACCCGATGCTAGATGCCTCAAATTCCGATCAATCCATTAGTTCTGACGACCTGATCAAGAAATATGACATGGTTCAGAAACTTTTTGTAATGGACACCCAGATTTATTGGACACGTTCACAGTTGTTACTAGTTGCAAATTCAGCACTTGCTGGATTTGCATTGAATTCAGTGCCTATCAATTCCGATGCCCATACTGTAAAGATCTGGACACTGTTCATCGAAGCGATTATCGGAATTCTGCTTTGCGTTCTATGGAGAAGGGCTATCAAATCCGGTTCAGGATGGATGAATCATTGGAAAACCATTTTAATTAAGTGGGAAAAGTCAATATTTTCCGATGAAAATATCTACCGAGAACGCCCGAAGACCGTACCGAGTTCCAGCGGTGTTGCACAGGTCGCGGCGCTTCTGTTCATGGTTTTATGGTGTACTGTTGGGATATACGGTTTGTTATGTCTATATCTCAGATTCAACGGATGCCCATTACCATAGGCATTCTGATGCAATGTACCCCACACTTCAATCGCAGTATGATTCAAGTGCGGTAGACCACGAACCTCAGGAAACTAAACCCGCGCATCCTGCACCCTGAAGTGTCCCTTCGCGGAAAAGTCCAACAAAGCCTCATCGGCGGTGACCAGGGTTGCGCCCAGACTTCGCGCAGTGGCTACCAGAATACGGTCGGCGGGATCTGGATGCATCTCCCACGGAAGGCGCGTACTGCCGATAGCAATCTCCGCAGAGAGAGGCCACAGACGCACACCCGGCAGCGCCAGTGCGTCGCGTACCCATTCCAAAACATCCCGGTACAGTTCGACCCGCTTCTTGCTCACAAGTACGCCGATCTCCCACGGTGTGATGGCCGAAACCACTGTCTGCTCTTTGATACAGGCCGAGTGGATGGCCTCCCTAGCCCGTGGTCCCAACTTTGAATCCCCGAACATGAGCCAAATCAACGTGTGTGTATCGAGCAGAAGTAAAGGTTGATCCTCGGCGACCAGTGTAGGCGAAGGGTTCACTGCGCAACCTCCCACTCATTTTCCAACGGCGAAATGATGTCGCCGATTACAATTCCGCTTCCGCGCATGTATCCGAAAGGATCAACCCTGGGCGGCATGGGCACCACTTGAGCCACAGCGCGGCCATGTTTGGTGATGACCAGCGTGCTGCGATCGGCTTCCACCTGATCGAGCAGTTTGAGGCACTTCGACTTGAACTCACCGGCGGGAATTGTGGATTGCATGGCTGTTCCTCCCATAGTCACAGACTATGGCTATATTCTATCGCAATTTCAGAGTCTCAGCCGCATGCCCCGTCCTTGGATTATTTTTTGATTCAGGGACGGAAGACCGCGAACCACTTTGCGCTTGAATCGACCAGGCGACTGGCATCCCGCCGCCTGAAGATACTCCCTTATGCACAATGTCATGGCATAGAATAACCGCATGACTCTTAAAGGAAAGATCGTTTTCATCACCGGCGCTTCGTCAGGCATCGGAGCAGCCACGGCGCTGGCCTTTGCTGCGGAGGGAGCGCGCTTGCTGCTGGCCGCTCGCCGCGCGGAAAAATTGGCCGCGGTCGCCGCTGAGGTTCTGCGGCACGGAGCCGAGGCCGTTCACACGCTCAATCTAGATGTTCGCAACCTCAACGCCGTTGCGCAGGCAGTGGCGGCGCTTCCCAAAGAGTGGGCGGCGATTGACGTGCTTGTCGATGACGCAGGCCTCAGCCGCGGACTGGAGAAACTCTATCAGGGAAATATAGAGGACTGGGAAGAGATGCTGGACACCAATGTCAAAGGTCTGCTCTACGTCACCCGCGCCGTGGTTCCGGGAATGGTGGAGCGGGGGCGCGGGCATGTGGTCAACCTTGGCTCTACTGCCGGCGAGTTGACTTATCCCGGCGGCGCCGTCTATTGCGCAAGCAAGGCCGCCGAGCGGGCGATCAATGACGGACTTCGTCAAGACCTGCTGGGAACGCCGATCCGGGTGACTACGGTAGACCCTGGCATGGTGGAGACCGAATTCAGCGTGATCCGCTTCCACGGCGATTCGGAACGCGCCTCCAATGTTTACAAAGGCATCAAGCCGCTGACACCGGAAGACGTGGCCGACGCAATCCTCTGGGCAGCCAGCCGACCGGCACATGTGAATATTGCGAGGATAGTACTGACACCGGTGCAACAGGCCAATTCCCTGCTCTTTCACCGGGAGTCTTGAGAGCGAGCAGGTAAGGACCACATACCAGTATAAAAATCCTTTTGATGCAGGCTGATTAAATTTCCTTTTTCGAGGTGCAAGAATGAACTCCAAACTTCTCGTCATTACTATTCTTCTCGTCTTTGCCGCAGCCGCGTCCGCCCAACCCGCGCCTGTTCGGCCCAGGATTACCGGCATCTCTCACTTGGCTGTTTACTCTTCGGACCTTGCGGCCGCCGACCATTATTACCGCGAGATCATCGGAGCAGTTAAATTGCCCGACCCGGAAGATCCCCACGGCGTTCGCTACGCAATCAACTCCACGCAGTTTATTGAAGTGCTGCCGCTGCCTCCCGGTCAGGGCATCAACCGGTTGGACCACATTGGCTACAACACCAGCGACGCAGAGGGCATGCGCAAGTATCTGGCCGCCAAAGCCTGGAAGACTCCCGCCAAGGTGGACAAGGGCGCCGACGGAAGTCGCTGGTTCAGCGTGCTTGATCCCGAGGGAAACAAGGTTGAATTTGTCGAACCACCCTCGCCTGCCAATGGAGATCAACGCGCCAAGTCTTATCGGCCGTCACATCATCCACTTGGGAATCATGGTGCACAGCCGAGCCGTTGAGGACAGTTTTTATAAGGATTTGCTTGGCTTTCGCCCCTATTGGTTTGGCGGCATGGTCGCGAACAGAATCGACTGGATCAGCCAACAGACTCCAGATAGCCGAGATTGGATGGAATATATGCTCGCCCACGATACGGCAAGCTCAGGCATTCCTGCCAATATCACCCAACATGATTTGGGCATTCTCGACCACCTATCCATCGGCGTGAAATCCGTGGAGGCCGCTCACAAAACGCTTGAAGAAGGCAATCGACTCAACGGCGTTCACGACGCGCATACGCAGATTGGCAAAGATGGCAAGGGCCAGTTCAACCTCTATGACCCGGATGGAATCCGTTTGGAACTGATGGACTTCCACGCCACGGAAAAGCCTTGCTGCTCGCCCTTCACTGCCACCGATCCTGCAGAATAATTAAAATTAAACTCTGTAACTATCAACCTGGCTCATCAATTTGAATCGTAGAGGCCGGGGAAATAATTCCACCCCCGGTCTCTACTGAAGGATCTCGACAACGACTGCGCTCGATTGTGATTGAATTGATTTCTCGCCGGATGCCCGATACTTGAATCGCGACTTGATTCAAGGGTAGAAGGCTATTTGACTGCTAACTGCCGCAGAACATACTGCAAAATCCCACCGTGCTCATAGTAAGAAATCTCTTGTGGAGTGTCGATGCGGACTAGGGTTTCGAAGGCTCTCACTGTTCCGTCGGCAGCCGATGCCTTTACTCGCAACATGTTGCCGTTAGAGAATCGAGCATCCAGAAGCGCTGTCAGGCCAGGAAAGTCAAAGGTCTCCTCACCGGTAAGTCCCAGCGATTCGACATTCTGGCCAGCCTCGAACTGGAGCGGCAGAATGCCCATGCCCACCAGATTCGAACGATGAATCCGCTCAAAGCTTTCGGCAATCACGGCGCGCACACCAAGTAACTTTGGACCTTTGGCTGCCCAATCGCGCGAGGAACCGGAGCCGTACTCCTTGCCGGCTAAAATCACCAGCGGCACGCCACGCTCGGCATATTTTACGCTGGCGTCGAAGATCGACATCGGCTCGCCTTCGGGAAGCAGCCGAGTCACTCCTCCCTCTGTGCCAGGAGCAAGTTTGTTGCGCAATCTGACATTGGCAAAGGTTCCGCGCACCATCACTTCATGGTTGCCGCGCCGCGAGCCATAACTATTGAACTCGGCCGGCTTCACACCACGCTCGGCGAGATATTGGCCCGCCGGTCCATTGGCTTTGATTGAACCTGCCGGCGAGATATGGTCTGTAGTTACAGAATCACCCAGTACAGCCAGCACACGCGCGCCAAGGATCTCTGTAACTGGCGCAGGAAGCATGGTTATCCCATCAAAATATGGAGCCTTCCGGATATACGTCGATTCCGGCTCCCACTGATAGACTTCACCTATCGGAAACTTGAGTCCCTGCCAATTTATATCACCTAGGTTTACGGTTGAGTATTCGCGGCGGAAGCCTTCGCTAGATAAGCCTTTTTCAATGGCATCGGCAACTTCCGCCTGCGTGGGCCAGATATCTTTGAGATAGACTGGCCTTCCGAAGTTATCCGAACCCAAAGGCTCTATCTCAAAGTTATGGTTGATTGAACCGGCCAAGGCGTAAGCCACCACCAACGGCGGACTCATCAAATAGTTAGCCCGCACATCCACATTCACTCGGCCCTCGAAGTTGCGGTTGCCGCTGAGCACGCTGACTGCAACCAGTCCGTGCTCTTCAATGCTTCTGGAAACATCAGCGGGAAGCGGGCCTGAGTTACCGATGCAAGTGGTGCAACCATAGCCCACAATATTGAAACGAAGCTTCTCCAGATAAGGCAGCAAGCCAGCCTTGACATAGTAGTCCGTAACAACGCGCGATCCGGGAGCCAACGAAGTCTTAACCCAGGGCGGAACTGTCAGCCCTTTTTCGACGGCCTTTTTCGCCAGAATTCCCGCTGCCAGCATGACCGAAGGATTGGAAGTGTTTGTACAACTGGTTATGGCTGCAATCACTACCGAACCGTGGTTGAGATACGGCTCTGGATCAACGCCAAAGCGAGCTTTAACAGTGGTTGTAGTTTGAAGCCCTGCATCGGTCACAACAGCGCGCTCCCACTTAGCCGCTTCGCGCGTGCCCAGAGGCTTGGCCGCCGGTGAAAGCAATGCGGGTAACTGCTGCGCGAAGCCTGCTGCCGCATCCTTCAGCAGCACGCGGTCTTGCGGGCGCTTGGGTCCGGCAACGCTCGGCTCGACGGTAGCCAAATCTAACTCCAATGTCTGTGTGTATTCAGCTTCTGGCGTATCATCAGTATGAAAAAGACCTTGCTCCTTGTAATAACTCTCGACCAGCGCGATCTGTTCATCACTGCGGCCGGAAAGGCGAAGGTAGCGCAGCGTTTCCGCATCGACGGGAAAGATTCCGCAAGTGGCGCCGTACTCTGGAGCCATGTTACTGATCGTCGCGCGGTCAGCCAATGAAAGCGCAGCCACACCGGGTCCAAAGAACTCGACGAATTTTCCCACCACGCCAAGCTTGCGCAGCGCTTGAGTTACAGTCAGCACCAAGTCTGTCGCCGTAGCTCCTTCGCGCAGTTTACCGATGAGCCTAAAGCCAACCACCTGAGGCACCAGCATCGAGATAGCCTGGCCGAGCATCGCAGCCTCGGCCTCGATGCCGCCCACGCCCCAGCCCAGTACTCCCAGGCCATTAATCATTGTAGTATGCGAGTCAGTTCCCACCAGAGTATCAGGATACGCAACTAACTCTCCATTTGATTCCGCGGTAAAAACAACACGCGCGAGATACTCCAGATTTACCTGGTGGCAGATTCCCATTCCTGGTGGAACAGCGATGAAGTTGCGGAAGGATGCCTGACCCCATTTGAGAAAGGCATAACGCTCGCGGTTTCTTTGAAACTCCAATAATGTATTGGCATCAAGCGCGCCCGCGGCACCGTACTCATCCACCTGCACAGAGTGGTCGATAACTAACTCGGCCGGTACCAGCGGGTTCACCCGCTCCGGATTGCCGCCCAGCGCGCGGATCGCATCGCGCATCGCGGCCAAATCTACCACCGCTGGGACGCCGGTAAAATCTTGCATCAGCACCCGCGCCGGCATATAAGCAATCTCACGGCTTGGCTCGGCCTTGGGATCCCAGTTAGCTAGAAACTCGATGTCTGAGGCTGTGACATTGACGCCATCTTCACGCCGCAGAAGATTCTCCAATAGTATCTTCAAGCTGAATGGAAGACGGCTCAAATCAAAGCCGCGGGCTGTTAGAACCGGCAGGCGATAAATCGCATAACTCCGGCCACCGGAGCTGATCGTTGCCCTGCAATCAAAACTGTTCATCATGGGAAGCCTTTCCGATCCGTGTGCTAACGGAGCCGCGAGTAGGTTGGAGTTATTCCGCGTTCAAAAGAAGCCAATAGTGAAAGCCGTCGACGATGGCCATCAGCGCCGCCTGATTCAAATCGCTGCTGACTCCAGCAGTGGTCCAGGACTCATGGCCATCTGCATGAAAGCTGATTGTGACACGTACGTGCGCCGCGGTGTCCTGTGCGGAGACGTCAATCGCGGTTACGCTGAATCTTCCCAAGTGCATCCGAGCAATCGCCGGGTACCATTTTTCCAACTCACGCCGCATTGCCTTGGTAAGCGCATCAACCGGGCCAGCGCCCTCCGCGCGCGTTGTAGTGACGGTTGAATCGCCAATCGACAATAACATCGAAGCTTGCACGTAGCGGCTGCCGATCACATCCGACTCGTCGATCACTCTCCAGCTCTTGACGACAAAACTCTCGTGCAGCGTTCCAAGAACCTTCATGCAGGCCAGCTTGAAAGAGACCTCGCTGGCTGTAAATCCATCGCCTTCCATCATTGCTTGATTGGTATCAATCAATGCTTGAGCCTGCTTGGAATCAAGCGGAATCCCCAATGACTCAGAGAGAAGAATAATGTTCGCTCTGCCCGACTGCGCGTTCACGCCAATCACCGGAATAGCTCCCACGCGCGCCGGATCGCACCACAGATAGGCTCCAGGATTCTTGCGTTCGCTGCTGCCGTGCATCCCGGCCCATGTTCCAAATGCACCCGGACCGACAATTGGAGAGCCGTGCGGTGCTTCGAAACCGAAGGCCGCATACGCTGAATGCGCCAGACTTGTTAGTCCTTTCAGTGACTCCGGAGTTACAAACTCTGCTTCTCCTCGCAATTGCATACTGCCGATCACCGTAGTCAGATTGACATTGCCACAGCGCTCGCCCGTTCCCAAGAGAGTACCCTGCACCTGCACCGCACCTGCTAGGATCGCGGACCGGGTATTTGCTATTCCAAAGCCGCGATCGGTATGCCCATGGAATCCGAAGTCAGCGCTGGGGTAACTCTTTACCAGATTGGAGAAAACTTCAGAAACCTCTTCAGAATTGGCGCCGCCAGTGGTGTCGCATACAATGATCCGGCTAACCTTCTGGCTGGCGCATTGCGCAATCATATTATGAAAATAATCCAACGAGCGCAGGTGAAATTCAGAGTCGCTCGGATTGCCTTTTTCGCGCCGCCCGCACGCTGCATCCATTGCATGTTCCAGGTCGATGATGACCTCGATGCCACTGTCCTGAAGATGCGCGATGGTCTCATATGCCATGAGCAGATTTTCTTCCGGCGTGGTTTCCAGGGACTTCATCACGTCCAGCAACCGGGATTTGACGACCAGAACAGCCACGGGCACGCGCTTCTTGTGACGGAGAATAAATTGCGCATCGGGCCAATCCTGAACTCTGGAGCCGCGCCCTCGTGTTCTGCCGAAGAGAGCCAGCTTCATGGCACCCGTATCGACTGGTTCCAATGCACTGGCCAGATCGCCGACAAATTGATTGGCGCCGGCAAAACCGATCTCGGCATAGCGAATGCCGAAGGCCGCCATGCGCTCCAGCAGGCCAACGGCATTCGGCACCGAGATGTCGATATTCGGCTGCTGCATGCCGTCCCGAAGACTCGTGTCGAACAACTCGACTTTTCTCGCTATTATTTCCGTCATCTGTCTCTGTTTCCGCCGGTAAAAATTTCATATTGTGCATTTTTTCGGTGCGGGAGATGCCCGTTCCGATCCCGGATTGTTGGCAAATTCATCTGCCTTTCAGAATAACAGGAAGCCGGTGCGAACAGCCCACTGTCAGATTGCGACTCAATCTGCTACCTTCAAAGGTTGTGCGTGTTCAATTCAAGAATCGCCGATACTCCGAGGTTCATTGACTCCATGGCCGATCCTGCTCGCCGTCCGCCTTCGCCTTTTTTTCGTTGGGCCATGCTGGTCTTTGTCAGCCTGGCCATGTTTGGCAACTACTATGTCTACGACTGCATTGCCCCGGTCGCCGACCTGCTCAGCAAGCAGCTTGGCTTCTCCGACTCAAATATCGGTTTGCTTCAGGCCATCTACAGTTTTCCAAATCTGATCATGGTGCTGATCGGCGGCTATCTCGTTGACCGTATTGGGGCGCGTAGAGCGATCTTGCTCTTTGGATCGACCTGCCTGGTTGGAGCGGTCATCACTGTTCTCTCGGGCCATCTAGCTCTGATGGCCACCGGGCGGCTGATCTTCGGCATCGGCGCGGAATCACTCATCGTCGCTGTTACGACTGCCATTGCCAAATGGTTCCGCGGCAAGGAGCTGAGCTTCGCCTTCGGCATCAATCTAATGATCGCGCGCGGCGGCACATTGCTGGCGCAGAGATCGCCGAGTTGGGCCAGCTTCGCCTACACCAATTGGCGCTCGCCGCTGTTGATCTCGGTGGGCATTGCCACCTTCTGCGTGATTGGAGCGCTCATCTATTGGGGCATGGAAGTCTATGCGGAAAAGACTTATGAACTAGGCCAGGCCGGTCCAACCGACAAGGTGGTCTTTAGCGATCTCTTCAACTTCGGAGTCTCCTTTTGGCTGATTGTTGCGCTTTGTGTCGTCTTCTACTCTGCGATTTTTCCCTTCGAAACCTTTTCTTACAAATTTTTCATGGATGCCCACGGCACCACGCGTGAGATGGCG
This sequence comes from uncultured Acidobacteriaceae bacterium, assembly GCA_963804315.1. Classification (GTDB taxonomy): domain Bacteria; phylum Acidobacteriota; class Terriglobia; order Terriglobales; family Acidobacteriaceae; genus Telmatobacter. The sequence goes on along the minus strand of CAWDQB010000039.1, from coordinate 331,243 downwards.
GGTACGATTATCGGCTGCCTGACGATTGCCACCATGTTCGGCACGCCACTGCTTGGATTGCTGGTCGACAAGATCGGCAAACGCGCTCTGCTGATGATGATCGGCAGCGTGCTTCTGGTTCCCGTCTACTTGATGATGGCGTACACGCATACACAGGCGTCGCTCTATTTGCCCATGGCTATGATGGGCATTGCATTCTCTCTGGTTCCAGCGGTGATTTGGCCCTCGGTGGCTTATATCGTGGATCAGAACAAGCTGGGCACGGCTTACGGGCTGATGACCGTGGTGCAGAACATGGGATTTTTCGGCTTCAATCTGGCAATTGGCTGGGCCAACGATCACGGCCTCGCCAGCGAAACAAACCCCAGCGGTTACCACCTGGGCATGTGGATTTTTTCCATTCTCGGCTTCCTCGGTATGCTCTTTGCCTTTTTGCTGCGGCAGAGAGAGTTGGGTCCGCACGGGCATGGGCTGGAGACCATCACCACCAGCAACGGTTAGCTCGCCATTAAACTGTTCCGAAGCATCATTAGTATGGCCCACAAGTTTTTGAAGATGCTTCCCCAACCATTCCGCGTTTTTTGCTTCTAGAGGGGAGACGAGCAGGCACCCTATGAAGAACTTCCGCATTCCGACCGCCCAGAACCTGGAAAATTGGCCGTGGGCAACACGCGCGCTACTGGGTGGGGGCGCGGCTATGATCGCCGTTCTGCTCACATATACGATACCGCCGCTACGCAACTATCCCATGCTTCTGGCCTTCCCCGCTGTTGTTCTCAGCTCCCTTTTCCTGGGAATGTGGGGAGGCGTGCTCTGCGCCATTACGGAAGCCGCACTGGTGGATATTTATCTGGCGCACAACGCGGCGCTCTATCCCAATGGAGCCGCCAAAGAAGCCATGCGGCTGTCGTTTTTCATCTTGATTCTGATTGTCCTCAGTCGTGGAATGAGGCGGCTGGGGCAGCAGAGCGCTCAATTGAAGACCCAGGAACTCGAAAAGCAATTGGCACTGGCGGAAGCCGAGCACAAGCTGGCCGAAGAACGCGCCCGCGCCAGCGAGGAATTGCGCGAACGCGACGAATTGCTCAAGATTGCCTTGGAAGTCAACGGCATGGGAATGTGGGTTTGGGAACTTCTGGAGAACGCGGCCTATGGCTCGGACTCGGTTTGCGAGATGACCGGTCGGGAACCCGGCACCGTTAATCAACTTCCCAAAAGCTGGATTCGCCTGATTCACCCGGAGGACACCGAGCGCGTGAAAGCTGCTTTTGCTGAGATCCGCGCTACCGGCAAGGATTATCACCAGCAGTACCGCGTTTTATGGCCCGACGGATCGGTGCGCTGGATGGAGTCGCAGGGCAAATGCCAGCACGACAGCGCGGGACGCCCGACGCGGGTGGTGGGCGTACTGGCCGATGTAACGCATCGCAAGCTGACCGAAGAGGCGATGCTGCGCACTGAGAAACTTGCCGTCGCTGGTCGCCTCGCAGCCTCGGTGGCCCATGAGATCAACAATCCACTCACCGCAGTGGGCAATCTACTCTATCTAATCTCCATCGCTGAAACCACCAAGGAGACGCGCGCCTACAGCCGTCAGGCGATGGATGAGCTGATGCGCGTCTCTCTAATTACCCAGCAAACGCTGCAATTTCATCGTCAGCCCGGCACACCGGCGGTCACGATGCTCTCAGAGTTGGTCAACGGAGTGTTGATGCTGTTTCGCGCCCGTTTGCGCGGTGCCGGGATCGAGGCCGAGGTGCGCGCCGCCAAGGAGATTGGCATCGCCTGCATGCCCAGCGAGATGCATCAGATCTTCGCCAATCTGGTCGGCAATGCGATTGACGCCATGCCCCAAGGCGGGCGGCTGGTAGCGCGCTTGGGAGCTTCAATCGACTGGCGCGATGGCAAAACCCGGGGAATGCGGGTGACCTTTGCCGACACCGGCATGGGCATGAACCGGGCCACCATGCGCCGCATCTTCGAGCCTTTCTTCACCACCAAGACAGAAACGGGAACCGGCTTGGGCCTCTGGGTAGTGGCGCAACTGGTCGAGCGCAGCCAAGGACACGTTCGCGTCTGGAGTTGGAAGAGCGCCTTGGCCAGTGGAACGGCCTTCTCCGTCTTCCTGCCTTTCTGATGCGTATCCCCTAATCCCTTCTTCCAGTAATCCATGATCCCGCCGCGCTCAGCGCCAGAATTGCGCCCATCACCGCGAGCGAGAGCGTAATCGGCAGATCGATCCAGTGCGCGGCAAGCATCTTTAGCGCCACAAAGGCCAGCAGCGCGCCCAGACCGTAGTGCAGCTTGCGGAAGCGGTCGAGCAGAGAAGAGAGCGCAAAGTAGAGCGAGCGCAGGCCCAGAATCGCCGCTATATTTGAGGTATAAACCACAAAAAAGTTGTGGCTTACGCTGAGCACGGCAGGGATGGAATCGACCGCAAAGAGGAGGTCTGTGAATTCGACAGCCAGAATCACCACCAGAAGCGAGCCACTTGCGGGCTGCAAACGCCGAATCCATCCTGGAATCGACGAATGCGCCGAGCCACCGCGCATGAGCCGCCACGCAGCATAGAGCAGGATCAGGCCAAAGAGCCAGCTAATCCACTCGATGCGCTGGAGCAGCTTGATGCCCTCTGCGATAAATAGGGCGCGCAGCACCACCGCTCCGGCAACGCCCCAGAGCAGCGCCCAGTGCTGCCGCCGCTGGTCAATCCGAAAGCCCTGAAAAATCACCAGAAAAACAAAGAGGTTATCGACGCTCAGCGAAGTTTCAATGGTGTAGCCAGCAACAAACTCAAGCGCCGGCTGATGGCCCTTGGCAAGATCGATCCAAGCGGCAAATCCTGTTGCAACAGCGAACAGTAAGGCTGTCCACAACCAAGCGAATACCTGCGGCCGGTTCATCGCGCGCCGGGAGCCGAGGAGCAGCGCATCCGTAAGCAGCAGACTCGCAACCACCGCGTGAAACCCCAGCCACCAAACCCATGAAACGCCGGTAATCATAATTGAATGTTACAGAATGCAGTCTCTCGCGGCCAGGGACCGGCTGGGCAATTACATGAATCGGCAGTATGGATCGTACAGCAGGTTTCAACTGCTCTGTGATTTCGGCCACACGCGGCCGGCGGGCCAATAGGCTACCATTTAGAATCAGGCGTGGAGACGCGCCTCGATCGTGGCGATTTCTGTCAGAGCACTTGTCAGGAGCGGCGCTGGGATTTAACTTGGTTGAGTGTATTTTTGTAGTCCGCGCGCAGGTTTCCGTTGTGCTCCGGTCATCGTTATCAAAGTTTTTTGCAATCAGGGATACGACTTTTTTGAGCACGCGGGCCGCTGTTCCCGCGCCGCTCCCAAGGAGAAGAAGATGAAACGCAACCTTTCACTTTGGCTGGGGCTGCTGGCTTTTGCCCTTCTGCCCGCGCTTGCGCAAACGCCTACGGCCACGGTTCACGGTCATGTCACCAATCCATCCGGAGCGCCCGAGACCAAGGGCACGATCACCTTTGTCAGCACCGATCGGGCCGCCTCCGGACCCGGAATGCACGCCACTACGAGCGACAAGGGTGTGTTTACGATTGACGCAAGCGGCAACTACACCGGCGAAGTCCCTCCTGGCATCTACAAGATCGTCTTTCGTTCGCTGGGAATGCCTGCTGACAAGGAAGCCGACCACATCGAAAATGTTCAGGTTACGGCGGGCAAGGATAACCAGGTGGACGACGATATGTCCCGCAAGGAATACATTGACTCGCTTCCCGCGGATGTGAGGAAGAGCCTCGCGGAGCTGAGGGAGAAAAACGCCAAGGCGCTGCAGACGAACGCGATTATCAAGAACATCAATGCCGATATCGCCACGGTCAACCAGGACAACCACGACGCCGATACGGCGCAGGATGCGGCCGTCAAGGCTCTAGGCGCCGGTGCCTCCAAGGCGGATATCGAAGCCAAGGTCAGTGAGATCAAGAGCGCCAAATATAGTGAGATCGAGAGCCTGATGCTCAAGGATTCGGCTGCCAAGCCCGACGCAGCTATCCTATGGATTCTTCTTGGCCAGGCGCAGGTCAGTATTGCCAATGTGAAAAACGATACGCAAAAGTATGCCGAAGCGGAAGCCAACCTGAAAAAGGGAATCGACCTTGACGCTGCTTCCAAGAAGCCGCTTCCGTCCAATCCAGGCATGGCTTACAGCAGCCTGGGTGAGATCTATGCGCGGACGGGCAAGGTTCAGGAAGCGGTAGACGCCTATGATACGGCGGCCAAGGCTTTTCCGCCGAGCGCCGCGAATTATCTGAAAAACGAAGCTGTCATCTTTTCGAATCTGGGCAACGCCGATGCCTCGGTGATTGCAGCCGACAAGGCGATTGCGATTGATCCCACCTTGGCGATTGCCTACTACCTCAAGGGCCAGGGGCTGATTCAGAAGGCGACCATCGACCCCGCCACGGGCAAGATGATTCTGCCTCCCGGCTGCGCGGAGGCCTATCAGAAGTATCTCGATCTATCCCCGACCGGCGTCTTTGCCGCCGACGTAAAAGGCATTCTCGCCGAGGCCACGCAGACACACAACACCGCATTTGGCGCTGACAAGCCCAAGAAGAAGAAGTAGACTTATCAGGTACTACTAACGAAAGGCGCTCCGGCTGGACTGGAGCGCCTTTCGCGTTTGTAAGAAGATTCCTTGTCTGTCTAGCGTGCAGCGTGGACCATGAGTTCCACGGAACAGCCGGCCACGACTTTGAGGCCAGCGCTACCTGTCACCAAACTTGTGCGCCTTCTTCCATTCCGCGAGCAAGGCCAGTACCTGTTCAGCGTGCCCGGCTGGGGTCACTTTGGGGAAGATGTGCAGCAGAGTCTGGTCCGGGCCGATGACGAAGGTAGTCCGCTCGATGCCCCACACCTTTTTGCCGTACATATTCTTTTCTTTCAGAACGCCAAACTGATTGCAGACTTTCTCGTCTACATCTGCAAGGAGCGTGTAGGGAAGTTCGTACTTTGCGCGGAATTTGGCTTGGGCCTTGGTCGTATCACGGCTGATGCCCAGCACCACGACGCCAGCCTCCTGGAGCTTGGCGAAGACATCGCGGAAGCCACAAGCCTCAATCGTGCAGCCGGGAGTATCCGCTTTGGGGTAAAAGAAGAGGATGACCGGTTTGCCAGCATAGCTGGAGAGGCTTACGGTTTTGTCTTCGTCGGTTTGAAGGGTGAAGTCGGCAACTTTTTCATACACGTCCATGAAGCACCTCGTATGCTGATTGGAGGGCTGAAGGCGGCCATCCGGTTCGATTATTTTTCAAGCGGAGGGGAAATGCGGTTATCTCATTGCGCCAAAGGAGGAATTCGGCAATTCAATAACCTCGCTTTGGCCTTGGTGCTCGCCGCGCTTCCAGCGTGCGCGCAATACCCCGGACAGGTGGCCAAGGCCAGTAAGGAAGCGCCTGTGCTGCGTTCCATCGCAGTGCTTGAGTGGACCGGCGAGGCGGGCAATCCCAAGGCCAGCCGCCTAGTTCCGGTGGTCGTGCTGGACCAAGGACAGCTACAGGATGGAGCGATCTATCTGGCCCGGCCTCAGCCGTTGGCCGTGGCTGGCGAGGTCGAGTACGAACTCGAGCAGAACGGCCAGCCAATCGGACTCTTCGACATCAAGAACGCGGGGCAGGAGCAGGGTTCGTGGGTCGGCTATGGGGCGTGGAAGCCCCTCGGCAAACCACAGCCCAAGCCTACGGCGGAAGAACTGACGCACATCAAGATAGATGACGATGACGCGGAGAGCGACCGGCCCATCCTGCATCGCAAGCATCATGTCGATGAGGAGGCGGCAGGAGAGAACAAAGCCGATGCTCCACCGGCTTCCACCTCGACAACTACTGATCCGGACCGGCCTACGCTGCACAAAAAAAGCACGAGCGAGAGCGATTCTGCAGACGCAGCCGCCGACGCAAAGCCTTCCAATAACTCCAATCCCGCTCTCGATCCTGACCGTCCGACCCTGCATAAGAAAAATTCCAGCGATTCGACGACTGCGGGTTCCACACCGGATGATCCGGATCGCCCGGTGCTTAAAAAGAGCCGGAAGAAACCGCTGGAAGACGTGAGCCATGTGGATTCGCTGGCTGATATGACTGACCCTGATCGTCCTCGGCTCAAGCGTGGTAAGGCCAACGGCAACGGACTCGACGTGCTGCCGTCGCTTATGGGAATGCCGACGGATCTGCAGCAAGCGGTCGCTATCTCCGACGCGAAGCCTCGCATCGAGCATCCCTGGCGCTATAGTTGGGCCAACCCGGAGGACGAGGCTGCGATGAAGGCCTCTCTCGAAGAGACGGCACGCGCTCTTCTGGGTCTGGATCAGCCTCCACCGGTTCCTGCTACCAGCAGGACGGCCTCCCACAGGAAGGCCAAGGCAGACACTGCTCCAGATTCTTCAACCTTGCCAGTTCCGGCTCCGCTGATCGATGAGGACTTCCGCGTCTTTGAGCTTGCATACAACTCGGGCGCGACACTGGTTCTGACGGCACGCACGGGTGCTCCGCTGGCTGAGCAGAAGTTTGTCACGCTGATTGCCCAGCCAGATCTTTATGGCAGTCTAACGGTGCTGTTCAAGTACGTAGCCAGCGGCGCTCACCTGGACGATACTCCGCGAATGCGGCTGATCGATGCCGTGGATGCGCTGGCGGACAATCGCGGCGAATTGCTGTTTGAACTGCGCGGCGCAACGCAGCGCCAGTTTGTCCTCTATCGCATCCTGCGCGGAGAAGCAGAAAAGCTCTTTGTGAGCGGCGAAGCATCGTTTGCCAGCAGCGAAGCCTTGTTCAATAGTTCATCGGCAGGCCGCTGAGCTGACTCTGCCTCGGGAGATTTGCTGCGCCGGAAAGCCTGCCAGCCGGCCCATGCTGAAATAGGTAAAGCCAAATTCGATCATCTTCTCCGGCTGGTGCAGGTTGCGCCCGTCAATCATAATGGGAAATCGCATCACATCATGGAGCCGCGGCAGATCGATCTCGGCAAACTCTCTCCAGTCGGTCAAGATCAGCACGGCATCCGCGTCCGTGCAGGCTTCATAGAGTCCGCTGGCATAGTGAAGATCTTTAGTCGGCGGCAGGAGTGCCTGGGCACGCTCCATCGCCGCCGGATCAAAAGCTGTGACCGTCGCTCCGTGCTCCAAAAGCATTTTAATTACAGCAATCGCCGGAGATTCGCGAATGTCGTCCGTATCGCCCTTGAAGGCCAGGCCGAGAGCCGCCAGCCGCTTGCCGCGCAAAGTCCACAGCGCGGTGCATACCTTGTCGAAGAAGAGATTCTTCTGCTTGTCATTGATCTTGCGAACCTCGTCGAATAGGCGGAAGTCCACTCCCTGCTGCTCGCCGACAAAGTGGAAGGCAGCTACATCCTTGGGCAGGCAGGAACCGCCATATCCAAGCCCCGCGCGCAAAAAGCCGGGTCCGATGCGTGTATCCAACCCGATGCCATAGGCAATCTCCTCGATATTGGCCTCCGCGCTCTCCGCCAGATTGGCCACGGCATTGATAAATGAAATCTTCATGGCCAGAAATGCATTGGAGGCGTGCTTGATGATCTCGGCACTCTGTGTGGAAGTCACCAGCAGTTTGGCGGCGGCGAAGGCGTTACAGTTTCCGGGAAGCGCATCGGGCCGTGCGTAATAGCTGCCGGAGGTGAGCGGCTCATAGATGCGTCTCATCAGATCAGCCGAGCGATCGCTGTTAGCGCCCACCACGATACGATCAGGGTGCAGGAATTGCACGATCGCCGCTCCCTCGCGCAGGAACTCCGGGTTGGAAACCACGTCAAAGCTTCCGGACTCGACGCCATGGCGCAGCAGCACTCCGCGAATCCGATCACTGGTGTGGACTGGCACGGTGCTCTTTTCCACAATCACCTTGTAGCCGTTGATGGAGCGGGCGATCTCCGCGACCACCGCCTCAACAGATGAGAGATCGGCGGCACCGTTCTCGCCCTGCGGCGTGCCCACGGCGATAAAGATGGCCTCGCTCTGCTCGATGGCCATATGCAGATTGGAGGTAAAGTTCACGCCGCGGTCTAGATGTCTTGTGAGAAGGTCAGGCAGATGGCGCTCGAAGATAGGCGCGCGCCCTGCACGCAGCGTGTTGATCTTTGCTTCGTCATTGTCCACGCAGATGACTTGGTGCCCGATCTCCGCAAAGCAAACGGCAGCTACGAGTCCCACATAACCGGAGCCGATGACACAGATCGAAACAGGCTTCAACATTCCCTCGCAATCCCGCTTTCTCAGCGTCCACCAAATTCAGTCTTCCCCACTCTCTTTACAGGAAGATGAAGATGATTCGGAGCGAAAAGAGCCAATCGCGGGGCCTTCAGGCACAATGAAAACAAGCCAATGGCTCTCTGGTACAGTGAGATTGAAGCTCAACAGTTTGGCAAAACTTGGTCAGCAAGGAAAAATTTTTATGGAAAATTCATTCCATTCGGCATCTTTCGCATGGGTTCCCTTTCGCATTGCCCCTTTTTTTTCAGAAAGAGTGTGGGGCATTCGCGATCTTCATCCGTGGTATGACAAAGTGGCCACGGGAGAAGCGCTTGGCGAGGCTTGGCTAACCGGCGACCAGTGCCTTGTGGCCAGCGGTCCGCACGACCGGCAAGACACTGGGTGTGCTGTTTGCCGAAAACTCTGAAGCTCTTTTGGGAGTGGCTGCTCCGCATCGTGGTTCGCCGCTGTTGATCAAGGTTCTCTTTGTGCGGGAAAAGCTGAGCGTGCAGGTGCATCCGGACGACAAAATGGCGCACAAATATGGCGAGCCGCGCGGCAAGACCGAATGCTGGTATGTGCTGGCTGCCGAGCCTGGTGCGCAAGTCGCCTGTGGACTCAAGCCGGGGGTGACGCTGGATGAGATCAAGACGGGGATTGAAACTGGAACGCTGGAAGGCAGCTTGAATCTTCTGGATGTAGCGCCCGGAGAGATGGTCTTTGTGGATGCGGGAACGGTTCATGCCATCTGGCCGGGATTGATTCTGATGGAAACGCAGCAGAACTGCGACCTGACCTACCGGATGTACGACTACGGACGGGGACGCGAGCTTCACATCGAGAAGTCCCTGGAAGCCACGCGCCTCAAGACATGCGCCGGCAAGATTGTTGCTAAAGAGCTAGCGGACCGGACGCTGTTAATTGAGGAAGATTATTTCCGTGTCGAGCGCATTCCCGTGGACGGCGGCCGAGCCAGTTCGACGCTAGGCGACGAGGGAGCGCAAAAAGAACTGCAATACTTGTTTGCGGCGGAGGGCGCGGGCTGCATCTCTGGGGCGAATTTTGAGCCACTGGAGCTGCCCAAAGGAGGGATTGTGGCTGTACCAGCAGCTTCGCCTGAGTTTGTGATTGAAGACCGGGGCCAACTGGAACTGATGCGCATCACTCCCAGTTGGCCGAAAGGAGATCAATGAGCGAGGCCGGCTGGCGAGAGTCTGTTGTGGCCTACATCCGCGCCGAAGCACTGCCGGTGGACAAATTCGGCCATCAGCCACGGCTGTATGCACTGGCCGCGCGGCTTGCCGATGGCAGAGCCTTCGATGACGACATCCTTTTTGCCTCGGCCTGGATGCACGATCTGGGAGTCTTTCAGGGGCATCTGCCCCAGGATCCGGCGGAACTGGCCCGTTGGGACCATATTCCTTACACCATCGCGCGCAGCCGGGAGTTGCTGGCCGGCTGGGGCTTTCCTGCATCCAAGCTGGAAGCCGTAGCCCAGGCGATTGAAACCCATCAGCCGCATAAAAATCCGTTGCAATTTGAGGCAGTTTTGCTGCACGATGCTGATATTCTGGAACAGTTAGGAGCTATCGGCGCATGGCGAGCGATTGCCAAGGTTGGCCGGGACAGCCGTTTCCCTACGTTTTCATCGGTGCTGCCAGTACTGCGCCGGGCTGTTGAAGATTTACCCGCAAGACTGTGCCTTGAAAGCGCGCAGAGATTGGCAATTCCCCGCGTAAGTTTACTTGCCTCTCTGCTAGCCGCAATCGAGGAAGAGACCGGCCAGTTCCTTTGCTGAGAACGCTGGACGGTAAGGCTATTTACGCAATTCAGCCTCGCTTTTCACTTCTGCCATTGAAAGCCCGCACCCGGGGCAACACCTCGGGAGTAGGCTTCTGCAATCTCGGAGGAGACCTAGAATGCGTTGGAAGATTCCCGCTTTGCTATCCTTGTTGACTCTTTTTGTTTGCGCCGCACTTCGCGCTGCTGCGCAATCGCCTCCAGCGGCAGTGAGTTCGCCGGGATTTTCTCCACTCGCGATTGGCGCCGGCTTTTCCGACTTTAACATCGGATGGACCAATGGCAACATGCAGGGTGGCACGCTATGGTTCGATTACACGCCGGAGTTCCTGCCCCATCCTCTCCGGGGTTTGGGTGTGGAAGCGATGCTCCGCGACCTTAGCATCGAAACCAGGCCGAAGGCTCAGTTTGACATGCGCGAGGACGTTGCCTCCGGCGGGGTGATCTATTCCCTGCCGCGCTATAGAAGATTCCGCCCCTACGCAAAGTATCTGATGGGCTTCGGCAACGATGATTACCCGGTGAAGAACAATATGCGCTATCACCAGACCCGAACCGTCACCAGCGTGGGCGGAGGCCTTGATTGCCGGGTCTCTCACAGTGTCTGGGCTAGGATAGACTACGAATACCAGTTCTGGCCCGATTTCTTCATCTACGCGCCTTCACTTCATAAGTCGCCTGGAATTCTAAGTCCTTATGGATTTACGTATGGCGTAATGTACCACTTCTAGGCCTGTAAACACTACCTCAGGCGGCGTTTGCGTGATTTCCACCGAGTTGCGGATTTTGTGCCGATGTCAACTTTCAAAGCTCGAGCGCATCAGATGTCACAGGCTCCCGATTTGAAATCTTGCCACGAAAGGTTCTTTACGGGAGGTTCTTCGTGACTCTCCCGGTTGGGTCGAATCGCCTTCATCTGGCAAATTCATTTAACCTGTCTGTAACCAAATTTCTAACTGCCCTGAACATAATGGAGAGAGTCCAAAACGTGACAACCACTGTCGAGTTTGAGAATCCTTTCCAGACACGCTCGATACTTGGCGTCAAAATCGCCATCAGCAGTTACGATGAGGTGGTACGGCAGAGTCTCCGCTTGGCTGTTGAGCAGCGCTCCAGCGCGTTTTTCTTTGCCGCGGTTCATATGGTGATGGAGGCTGTCGATGATCCGGAGTTTCTCCCCATTCTGAACCGCTCTGGAACGACCTTTCCCGACGGAATGCCTCTTGTTTGGGCGTTGCGGGTGCTGGGTGAAAAAAAAGCTCGCAGGGTCTGCGGCACGGACTCGACCATTGCTTTGCTGATGGCGGCCGAAGAAGCGGGGGTCCCGGTCGGCTTTTACGGCGGAAGTCAGGCAACACTGGACGCGCTGGTAAAGGCAGTACAGTCACGCCATCCTAGACTCAAGATTGCATATGTTGAAAGCCCGCCCTTCCGTCCGCTAACTGCCGACGAAGATGCAGCCATTATCGCGCGAATTGCGGCATCCGGCGCGGGCCTGCTCTTTGTCGGCCTTGGATGCCCCAAGCAGGAGCGTTGGATCGTCGATCACCTGGGCCGGGTGAATGCCGTGATGTTTGCTGTCGGTGCGGCCTTCGACTTTATCGCCGGCAACAAGAGCCGGGGTCCCCAATGGATGAGCCGCTGCGGGCTTGAATGGCTCTATCGCCTATGGACTGAACCGCGGCGCCTGGCCATGCGCTACCTCAAGCACAACCCCCGCTTCACCCTCAGGTTCCTGTGGCAGATTCTTTCCGGGAATGCCTGAATCATTCATTCCGCGAGCGCCGCGTGGATTCAATTTCCGGTCTGCACGGTTGACAGTTCCGTTTAGGATAGGACAAAGGACTGAACGCTATGCCCAATGTCGATCTGGAAACCGGAATTTGCTTGGCCTTTGAAACCGTCAAGCGCGATTTGGATTTTATGAAGCCTCTGGACCAGACTACCCTCTACGGACAATCTTCCCTCTTGGCTAAAGCACTATCGATCATGATGCACTCTCGGGACGACTAAGTCGCGCCCATTCAAAACATCAACTTCATCAGAGCTTCCCTGATAGGGATTGGAGATGAATTGCAGGGAATCAGCGCCATGCCGGCCTCCACGCTGGATTTGAGATCGGAATATCAACTACCAAAAGTGATTCCGCAAATTGATCGGCTTCGCGGTCTGGCAATCCTTCTGGTATTGGTTTGCCACTCACAGCGCGTGATGCCGCCTGTCCTGAGCGGAATTGCTCGGCAGTGCTGGATGGGTGTTGATCTCTTCTTCGTGCTGTCAGGATTCTTGATCACCGGCATTCTGTGGGAGACACGCAGCGCCGATCACTACTTCAAACGCTTCTATGCTCGCCGCGCACTTCGGATCTGGCCTGTTTATCTCCTTTGTCTCTTCTTTGTATTCTGCATCGTTTCTGTTTTCAAGCCCCTTGTCGCAGGAATCTTCGGGAGAATACCTAAAGACCCCCTTGGACTTTGGGTCTATCTGTTGATGATCCAGAATCTGTTTGGCGACAGGCTTTTTCTTTCGCAATTTCTTCCGGTTACCTGGTCTCTGGCAACTGAAGAACAGTTTTATCTGCTTTGGCCCGCGGTGATTCGGCGGGCTTCTTGGCGGGTACTCCTGCCATTTCTCTTCGCCGGTCTTCTGCTGGCACCATTCCTGCGATTGTGGGCAGCGCATCACGGCTTCTCTCCGATTGCCATTTACTACAATCCGCTCACTCACTGCGACGCGCTTCTATGGGGAGCGATCATCGCCATTTGGCTACGGTCGATAAGAGAGAGACGCGGCACACTCTTGGCGGCCGGAGTGGTTCTCATCTTTGCTGGAGCCGCCCTCTTTGTTCCGATTTATCCCTATTCCGTCGCGAGTCAGCACTGTTCTCCCTTGGTCTTCACCGCCGTCGCTCTGATGTCTGCCGGCATCCTTCTAGTCGCATTGGTTTCAGAGAATCTGGGGGTTTATCTGCACCGTTTTTTCTTCATGAATCAGACGCTGTCTTTTTTTGGACTAATCAGCTACAGTCTTTATCTCTACCACTTGCCTGTGTTGCGCTTCTTTGCGAGCGACAAGCTTGCGGCAAAAATAAACTGGTGGCACCAACCTGATCTTACTGAAAGAATTATGTTTCTGTTTGGAATTGTGATGAGTATTGTGCTGGCTTGGATTTCGCGGGTAACTGTTGAACGAGTGGCCCTTTCAAAAAAATATCTCTTCGATTCATAATCGCAGTCACTCATTTGATCGTTAACTGGACACGATTTGTCCCAATATCGACTTGCACAATACGTCAGCCAAGGATGCGGAATATTTCAGAAACCGTAATTTTGTTGCACAATAGAGAACGATATGAGTTTTCGATTTGCACTTCCGCAAGAACTACGCGGCGCCGTGGATCTGGCTGCCGCCGACTGGAGCGCCAACAGCAAAGTTGCCCGCTTCTGGCAGAAAGACCCAACCCTTTGGACCAGCGATGGCGAGGAAAAATGGCTCGGCTGGATCGGACATTGTCGAACGCCAGCAGAAGGATTTGGCCACGTACGCAGCCTTGGGCGGCGAAGTGGAGGCGGCGGACTTTGAAACCATTCTGCTGCTCGGCATGGGCGGCTCCAGCCTTTGCCCGGAGGTGCTGTCGCTCACCTTTGGCCAGCGTCCCGGCTTCCCTGCCCTGCGCATTGTCGATTCCACCGATCCGGAGCAGGTGTGGACCGCCCGCAACGAAGTCAATCTGGCCGATACGCTGGTTGTGGTGGCCAGCAAATCCGGTTCGACTCTGGAGCCAAACGTCCTCAAGCAATTCTTTTTCAATGAGATGAAGAACGCCGTCGGCGCGGATCAGGCGGGAAGTCATTTTGTCGCCATCACCGATCCCGGCTCGAAGATGGAGCAAGTGGCCAAGGAAGACGGCTTCCGATACATCTTCTACGGCGACCCCACCATCGGCGGGCGCTTCTCAGCGCTCTCGCCCTTCGGCGTGGTCGCGGCCACGCTGGCTGGTTTGAACACTGAAAAGCTGCTTGATGAGGCCGCCAAAGCCGTCGCCGCCGCGAAGCTGGAACCGGCGGAGAACTTTGCCGTGCAGCTCGGCCTTCTGCTGGGCACGGCCGCCAAGACCGGACGCGACAAGCTGACCATCTTCACCTCGCCAGAGATCGCCGACCTGGGCGCATGGATGGAGCAACTAGTCGCCGAATCCACCGGCAAGCTGGGCAAGGGCATAACACCCGTCGACCGTGAAGCAATCGCCGCACCGGAAATTTACGGTAAGGATCGTATTTTTGTTTACATCCGGTATACAGGAACCTCCGACACCAGCCAGGACGCCAAGGTCAAGGCAATTGAAGCTGCGGGCCATCCGGTGGTGACCATTGAGATCGCCGATCTCTATGAGATATTTGGCCAGTTCTTTACCTGGGAGGTGGCTACCAGCGTCGCCGGTTCGGTGATGGGCATCAATCCCTTCAATCAGCCGGATGTGGAGTCGGCCAAGATCGAGACTCGCGCCCTGACCGCAGCCTATGAGCAGACCGGAGAGCTTCCCGTACGTTCCGCGGTGCTGACAGGGAAAGAAGCCGGCATCGATTTCAAGCTCTATGCCACTGAGGCTTATGCCGCTATGCTCAAGAAGGCAGCGCCGAGCCAGACGCTAGCTGGATATCTGCGCGCTCACTTGGACCAGATGAACGAAGGCGACTACTTTGCCGCGCTGGCTTATCTGCCAATGTTTGCCGAACACGAGTCGGCCATTCAGATTCTCCGCCACAAGGTGCGCGACAAAAAGCGTGTCGCTACCTGCCTGGGCTTCGGTCCGCGCTTTCTGCACTCCACGGGACAGGACTACAAGGGCGGTCCCAACAGCGGCGTCTTCCTGCAAATTACCGCGGATCACTCGGTCAATGTCGAGATTCCGGGACAGAAGCTGAGCTTCGGCGTGGTTATCGACGCCCAGGCCGCAGGCGATCTGGCAGTACTGGAGGCACGTGGCCGCCGCGCTCTGCGCATTCACCTGGGAGCCGATCTGGCGGCCGGGCTGGAGGCCCTCAACGCGGCTATCGATAAGGCGCTTGCATAAGTGGGGCGATTGACCCTTGAAAGCAATGAGCCGGGCATCTATCCTCGCGTTTCGCAGCGCAGGGGTGGATGTCCGTGCTGTGCAGGATCAGTGCGATTGGATCGGGATCGCTGATTTGTGACTGTGTGATTTCGTACTACGTGGCGTTTGGTTTCCCATCCATTCCACAGAATACGCGGAATGGATGTGGCAAGCAGGTCAAATGTAAAAACTAAAAATACTCGATTCGCAGTTCTCCAACGGGTAGGCAGAGACGATCGGAGAATGCGCATTGCGGAGTACAATTCTTCGCTTCCCAATTTTCGCATCCTACTACACGAAGTTGCGGCTATTGCCTATAGATTGCGGAAGCATTTTCCCGGGGACAACCAAACGGTTGATTGAGGTTGAAGGTCTGCCGCCGTATAATGCGCGCAGGGCGAGGCACTATCACGCTGCAATAGACACGAATGAACCGGCAAAGGAGTCACGGTGAGCAATGAATCGATTCGCGTGCTGGTTGTTGAAGACCATCACGTCGTGCGCCAGGGGCTTGTTGCGCTGCTGAATGTCGTTGATGGCCTGGAGGTGGTGGGCGAGGCCGCAGACGGTGTGGAAGCGATCACACAGTATCGCAAGCATCAGCCTGACATTGCATTGATCGATCTGCGACTGCCGCGCTTAACGGGCGTTGAGGTAATTGAACGCATCCGCATGGAGACGCCACAAGCGCGTTTCATTGTACTGACAACATACGATGGCGATGAGGATATTTATCGCGCGCTGCAAGCCGGCGCACGCGCTTATCTTTTGAAGGGCATGACAACCGATGAGCTGATTGCGACGATCCGCACTGTTCATGCGGGTAAATCGCACATTCCGCCGGCGATTGCGCAGCGGCTGGCCGAGCGCATGGGCACCGAAGAACTGACGCCGCGCGAGTTTGATGTGCTTGAGCAAATAGTGCATGGCAAGAGCAACAAGGACATCGCCACTGAATTGGAGATTTCCGAAGCCACCGTGAAAACGCACATCAATAACCTGCTCAGCAAGCTGGGCGTAACGGACCGCACGCAAGCGGCAACTGCCGCAATACAGCGCGGGATTGTCACCCTTGAATCTCTCAGAAAGCCGAAGTCATGAAAAGATTTTTTCTATTCGTAATTTCTTTTCTGCTGATTTGCCCGTTTTTGCAGGCGCAAAGAACGGCTTGGCGTCAAGCCTCGGATGCTGAACTTGCCTCGCTGTTGCCGGCGCGCGCGCAGGTTGAGAAGGAACATATCGAGACTGAGATGCGAACCGCCTCCGGCATTGTGAATACACACGGACGAACCATAGCCGGAGTGGTGCTGCTGACGGCAGGCTACTCCGCTGAGGGTAAGTACTCGCATTATCTGATCGTGCAAGCCCCAGTTCGCATTGGCGCAGTCGCGCTCAAGCCTGGAGAGTATGTCTTTGGGTGGACAAGGGCACAATCGGGAGATACCTTGAGTGTGCATTTTTACGAGGCTGCAACAGGCGCTCCGGTAGGTTCGACGGATGCGCGCTTGCTCGCTGGCCAGGCGCGCGTGGAAAGCCTGCATATTTGGCCACCCGCAGAGAAGGCGTTGATTCAGATTGGACGCTTCGGCATTCCTTATGAGCTGATCGGCAAGTAGAAATCAATTCTGTGAACGCGGCTCGCCGCTTTGCAAAAATGCAACTCCCGCGACAGTATCGCCAGAAGCTAGTACATCTCTGAGCCGCTCGGAATTTGCGCCGCTCTTTGCGGCAACCGCTTGCAGCAAGCGCAGTGCCGCTACTGGCGTGGTTTCTGAAGGCAAACGAAAGATCCATGGCACATTGGCCGAGGTCAGTTTCTTGTCACTGCTCAAGGCAATCACAGGTACAAATGCCTTGAGCGCCAACTGCTCTGCCAGGTGTGCCGCGTCACGACCCAGCGCAATGATGGCAAGGGCGTGTTCGTCCATCAGCGCTTGAACCAATTGCGTAGATGCCGCGCCCCAGTTCTGATCACTTACAACAGGAAGAAGAGTCCATCTCGTTGCATTCGCCGCGAGCGCTGCCTGCATCTCCGGTGTATGTGCGATGTCAGCAGCGTGTGGCCCAAAGAGAACAATACGAATCGGCCCTGGATGGTCCTGTTGATGCGGCCCTGAATACTCCACGCCATCTTCGCCAACACGTGCATAAGGCACCGGCGGTGCGGCGGGCAGTGCTTGGACTGCGGGAATTTGTTGTGGCTTCTCCATGGTCGCAACGCGATAGGTAATCGCGCCGTTGTGCACCTTAGCCAGGTACAAGGGAGAAACATTTTTCTGATTGGGATCAAAGACCATATGACCAGTGACGCCGTCATATTCTTCAATGTTGGCGAGAGCATCATGTATGCGAGCGCGGTTGAGTCCGGCCTTGCAAATCGAATCGAGCAGCGCGTTCATGGCATCATACGCAAGCGAAGCAAATTGCTCGGGCTTTTCATGGAAGCGATTGTAAAAACTATTATTGAACTCCAGCCACTTCGGATCATTGCGCGTGGGATCGTAGGGAAAGACTGCCTCGAAGCCCTCGGCCGCATCGCCTGCTTGATCCAACAGTTCTGGACCCAGTGTGCGATAAGCGCCAAAGACGCGTTGCTTCATTCCCGCCGCGCGCATCTCTTTCAGAATCGTAGCGGCTTGCGTTTCATCGGCCCAAAGAACAATCGCATCGGCGCGTGAAGAACGAATCACCTGCAACTGCTTGGTAAAATCTGTATCACCCGGAAGATATTTTTGCTCAATGACGATAGGGTGTCCGAGCCTACGCGCTGCATCGCGCAGCTTAATCACTCCGAACCGCCCATAGCGGCTGTTCACACGCAGTATTGCCACGCGCTTGAGGCCGAGTTCAGTAAAGATGTGGCGAGCCAGCGTCAGGCACTGCACGCGATCATCCTGCAGGTCCGTGAAGTACCACGGAATGTAAGTCTCCGGAATTGTTGGATCAGTGGAAGCCGAATTGACGATGGGAATCTCGGCGCGCAAAGCAACACGCAGCGCAATGTGCGTCGACTCGGAACTTATCGAGCCAAAGATCGCCCAGTCCTGATCATCGTAAACCATCTTCACGGTTTCATTCGAAGCCGAACCCCAAATGGCAGGATCAGTCGGCCGGTCCTCGCCATAAACCGTGTTCGCTTGCCAGTTGTCATAATCATTGTGAAGCATCAGCTTGAAGGGCTTGCCTCCGTAGCCGCCATGTGCATTCGCTTCTTCCACGGCCAACTGCGCGCCATGCAGCATCCGCAAACCAAAAACAGATTCAGGATTTGGCGCAACTGGACCGAAGAATCCAATGCGCACTTCCTTCACGTTTTTCGGTTCGGGAATATCGCGGCCCGCGCCAGAATAAATATTGGGATGAATATAGTTGCGGTCATACGGTTCTGCAAACTTCGCGTACGGACTCAGATCAGTTGGCTCGCCCGCATAAGGCGTCACCACACGATCACGCGGTGGTCCCGGTGGGTGCGCGCCGCACGCGCAAGTGCCCTTGCCCGTCACTACGCCTGGAACCGCATTCTGATCCGCATCCTGCGCCGGGCCTGGCGCTTTATACTGGCTCGTGCCCTGTGCTGCAAGCTGCGCGGCGAGGACTGGAACCGCAACCAACAACCATCCCTTGCGCATTGCTACTCCTTTGCCGCGCAAGCGGCGTCTGCTTCACCGCAGGTGGTGCGAAAGATGGCCAGCGCCTCAATCTCAACCAGTAGTTCCGGGCGGCAAAGATGCGCCTGAATGCCAATCGACGCGGGTACCGGATCAAGCCCCTGCTCTTTATAAAAAGCAGTGCGAATCTGATTGAAGACATCGTAATCGCGGTCGATATCGCGCAAGTAGCAACTGGTCTTCACGATGTCTTTCCATGTGGCGCCTTCACTCTTGAGCAGGCCGGTGATATTGTCGAAGGTGCGCTTGAGTTGCGCTGGAAAGTCGCCAACGTGAACGCTGACGCCGTTCTCGTCAATCGAAGCCGTGCCGGAAATGATCAAGACCGCTATGCCATTCAGATCAAGCCGGATGCCGCGCGAGAATGAACTTGGCTTGGCATAGTGAAAGGCTTCGTTGAGAACGCCATGGTTGGTAACTGCGCGCCGTTCAATCGGCGTATGCGCCGGTGTCGCCGCGATGGTCTCCAGAATCTCCGCAAATGCATCCATATTGATGGCTCCTTGTGCTTTTATTGTTTTTGTCGAATTCCGTGACTTAATCCTTTGGCCGTGGCGACCCAGATGTCGCTGCCTTGAAAATCAATGCCGAGAACGTAGTTGTGTGCCGGCGCGGTGTTGACGGCCACCAGCGTAACCTTGCCCGCCGCATCGCGCACTGTCATCTCCGGTTTTCCGTCTTTCAATGAAGGGCGATAGACGGCCCAGTTCACACCGTCGTAATATGCCAGGCCCTTGTCCGTACCAAACCAGCAATGGGTTGCGTCCACACCCTTGATGGTGTTGGTGAAGTTCGAGGGAAGCCCACTGTCCTTGGTCAGAAAATTGTGCCAGTAACGGCCATCATAACGGCTATCGCCGAAGTAGGTTGCCGCCCAAACAATTCCGTCTACATAGCTGACAGAAGTGACAATCTCGTGAATCAGGCCCTGATCCTTGAAGAGGACAATCTCGTTTTCTCCATCGGGATCGTCGTACTTATCCCAGCGCCCGGTCTTCTGCGTGTACTCAAGCAGCCCGCTGCCCCATACTGCATAATAAACCTTGTCCTGCGCAGCAGACACGCCGTACACCCATATCTCATTCATTGGAGTGTTGCGTTCGTTGTAGAGCGCCCATTGGCCTGTGCGCGTATTTAGCTTGCACCCACCGGCGGCGGTAGCTACCCACACGTTCTCGCCCTCCACTGCGACACCGTATACCACATCGTTGCTTAGCCCGGAGTTCAACTGCGTATAGCTGTCAATGCGCCCGCCGGAGATACGGCTCAAACCGCCCATTGTTCCGGCCCATACATCGCCGGAGTTTTTATCCAGCGCAAGTGAGAGCACGGCGCGATGCGCCAAGCCATCGCTGGTTGTGTAGGTCTTCCACACATGATTTTCATAAACCGCGAGGCCGTTGTCAGTACCAGCCCAGATGCGCTCTCCATCTACCAGGACTGAATAGACATGATTGTCGGGCAGGCCGTTCACTGTGGTGAAGTTTTCAAAGCGAAAGAGCGGCACCTGCAACTGTTGGGCAGATGCCGCTTTGACGGCATGAGTTTTTTGTGCATCGGTCGCATTTGATTGAGCGAACGCAATGAAGGGTGCAGCGGCCGCAAGCGCAGCGCATATCATAGCCATCTTCAATTCCAACTTCATCATCGCGTCCTCAAGTATTCAATCAGATCGTTGAGTTCATCCTTGGTCAAATCATTGGTGCGGCCGTGCTTGTCATCAGGATTATATATCGTCCAAATTTCTTCTAGAGTGTGCGCTGACCCGTCATGCAGGTAGGGTCCGTGCAGCGCAATATTTATCAGAGGAGCCGCCTTCAACAATGCTGAATTATCCGTGAACTTGCGCGTTCCCACATCGAACAATTTATGGTTCGTTCCTTTGGGGCCGCTATGACAGTAAGAGCAGCGATTATATTCTTCGATCGGCTTCTTGAATTTGTCCTCTGACCTCTCAAAGATTGCCTGGCCGCGCTCCTGCGCCGGGGTCTGTACTTGGCTTTGCAATGCCCAGCGATTCGGACGCGGATCCAAGCTACGTATATATACAGTGAGATCTGCGAGAGTAAGGTTGTCGTAATTCTCTGATCGCCAAAAATATTTTTCCGTTCTCGGGCCGCATTCGGTAGGTATATTTGGATTGCCGCCATTCCATTTGTAAGGCTCGGTATCTTTTATGCCCTCAATCAATTTATTGGATACAATGTCGCGGCCAAACCCACTAGGCTCCAGATTCCATGTGATTCCGTCGAAGGTGGAATCGATGTGGCAGGTGGCGCAGCCGATCTGTCCCTGGAAGGATTGATGCGATGTATAAAAGGTCTGTTCACCGTGACGCAGTTGCGAGATCTCATTTGGCCCGTCGAGCTTGATGATTTGTGCTACCCGATTGCTGTGCGCATCGATCACGCTAATAGTGTCGTCCAGCCGATTGGCGACGAGGAGTTTGCGCCCATCGCGGCTCATCGCCAATCCGCGCGGATCGCGCCCCACCGGAATATGAGTGACCACATAGTGAGCACTGGCGGAAAGATCCTGTACATTCGAACCAGGATGTGCGTGCGCATATTGAAGCAGCTTCGGCACATCGATTACGGTGACCACCTCCGAACCGCCGCAGCTCACAAATATGCGCGACTTGTCAGGAGAAATCGCCACACCGAAGGGACGCGAGGCGTAGCGCTCCAGTTCATCAAGCGGAATCTCGACGGACGCTCTTCCTACATCCGCACCAAAGACAGTCAACGTGAAATCAAAATATCCGCCATGTTCAAGATGCGCTATCGGAACAAGATTCTTGGGATGATACTCCGCCACTACGCCAAGGCGGCCGTCGGCAGAAAAAGCCAAATGAAACACGCCTGCAATGCGATGCAATGGCATACGATCAACCACCACCTCGCGCACGGCATCGATCACTGTAATCTCCGATTCAGGCGCGGTACGATTGTCAATATCCGTATGTACGCGCGGCGGATTGGGATAAATATGCGTTGCGTAAATGCGGACTCCATCCGGCGCAAGAGTCAGATAGCTCGATCCACGGCCTGCCGCCAAGCGCTTTTCTTCCGTGCCAGTCAGAGCATCCAATACGGCGACATCGTTGCTGATGCGATTTGCAACAAAGAGCCGCTTGCCTGCGCGATCCTCAACTACGCTCGATGGCTCTGCGCCAACCGTCCACGTAGCAATGACAGCCAATGAACGCGTGTCAATCACCGAGATTGTGTCTTCCCAGGAGTTTGTCACAAACAGGCGTGCGCCGTCTGGCGAAAGCGAAAACCCGCGCGGGACGCGACCCACTGGAATGATTTTGATTACATTGTAAGTGAAGGCATTCAGAACCCTCACTTCTTCGCTCTGCTGGCAAAGCACGTAAAGCTGTGCGCCGTCAGGAGAGAAGAGAATCTCAAGTGGCGATGCGTAATCATGAATAGCGCCGGCAGCATCGATCTCCGCAGCGCGCGCGGAGCGGCCGGTCGAGCAGTCAACCACAAGCAGCGCCGCGGCCAAAGCCACCATCCCGACGCATGTTGCAAGTTTAAAGTGGCTGCTCACTGCTGCTTCCTTTCTCCGGGTTCTTGCACGGTTATGACGCGATCAACAGGCTGCGATTCCAACGTTTGATCGGCTCCGCTGGGCCAATGCACAATGATTTTGTCGATCTTGGTTGCGTTTCCCAAGCCAAAGTGCAAACGGCTGTCATCCTGCGAGAGATAACCGGAAGCTGAAACACGTTCCGCTGTGTGGCGCTTTCCCGCGGTGAAAACTTCAACTCTCGCGCCGATGCCATCGCGATTGCTCTTTGTGCCAATCAACTTGATACTGATCCAGTGGCCGGTATCTGTGGAGACATTGTGCAGCAGCGTTCCCTTGCCTCCAAGATTCACGGCAAACGCATCGATTTTACCATCGTTGTCGTAATCGGCAAAGCATGCGCCGCGCGCAGTTGTGCGCATGCTTAGGACGGGTCCGGCCTGCTGCGAAACATCAGCGAACTTGTCGTCGCCCATCCCGCGAAAGAGCGTGTGTTCTTGCGGAATCAGATGAATCAAACCACCATGAAAGATGAGAATGTCAAGCAGTCCGTCGTTATCAAAATCGTAAACCCCCGTACCCCAACTGACGTATTGCGCGTTGGTTTGCGAAACGCCGGTCTCAGCGCCGATGTCTTCAAAGTTCATCTTACTGGTATTGCGCAGCAAGCGGTTATAATGTCCATCGGTCACCCATAGATCTAGCACGCCTCGCCCTTCAAGATCGGTGAAGACCGGACCCATCGATGAAGTGGATTCTCCATTTTGCCCAAAGGCCGTGCCTGATTCGTTCGCAATCTCTTCAAATGTTCCGTCATGCTTGTTGTGAAAGAGAAAATTTTCCGTGCGATCATTGGCGACGTAAATATCATCCCAGCCGTCGTTGTCAAAGTCCGCAGCGGTTACGCCCATCGTGCGTCCCACATAAGCGCCGATGCCCGACTTCTCTGTCACGTCGGTGAAGGTTCCGTTACAGTTATTGTGATAGAGTTTGTTGGTCTCGCCTTCGTAATCAAGCGGCCCGGGATAGTTGTCCGCCGCGTAATAAGCGCGATACTTGGGATCGAACTTCACGTAGCGTCCGACGAAGAGATCGACGCAACCATCTTTGTCGTAATCGAGCCAAGTAGAACTAATGGCCCAGCCATCCACGCTGATACCCGCCTTCTTGGTGACATCGGTGAAGTGGCCGTTGCCATCATTGTGATAAAGAATTGTCTTGCCGTAGCCGGTGACCAGCAGATCAACATAGCCATCATTGTCATAATCGGCAGCCGCTACTGCCATTCCATACATATCTGGATCAAGGCCTGACTGCTCGGTAACATCAGTGAAGTGGCCATTGCCGTCGTTCCGATACAGATGATTGTGCGGCGGCGTAGCTGGCTTTTCTTTGAGTGGATACGGATGCATCGAGTCGTCCAGCGGCCGCCCGTTAACCACATAAAGTGATTGGCGTCCGGAGTTGTCGTAGTCGAACCAGATGCAGCCCGCGCCTGTGCCTTCGAGCAGCGACCCCAACTGCCGTGAACCGAAGCTGTGCGTGAAGTTGACGCCCGCCTTTCCACTCGCATCTTCAAAGCGAATAACAGGCACCTGCTGTGCGGCAGAAGACGCCTGCGGTGGGGCAACAGGAGCTTGCGCGCCATGAGTGATTTGCGCCGGAGACAGAGGAACAGTTTGAGCCGTTGCCATGGAAACAGCACCAAAGAAAAGAAGAAAGCGACAATTCATTAGTTGCCCCCCGGCGATTTTTGTAGCGCTGAATTTGCATTTGCGATGCCAGTGAGATCAACTGGCGTTGTTGTGCGCAGAAGCACGTCGGGCACGCGATTCTCCGATGCGCGCTCTGGCCCGGTGTGGCAGCCAACGCAGATGCGCTGCTCGCCGCGGCGAATCCAGAACCAACCCTGTTCCTGGCGCACCACCGCGCCTTTTGCATCCAATAGAGCAAAGCGAATCGGCTTGTCGGCAGGCGTTTTCACAAAGAAGGAGCCATCGCTCTCCACCGGCGCGGTACCTGTAATGACCGTGCGTCCTTGCGCGTCCGTCGTCTCCAGCCTCACGCTTGCTGGCGCAATCTTTAGATCGCCTGCGCGAGATTGTCGAACATCCAGCGCAAGCATATTGGCGTAATTCCAATCGTGCAAACCGGAGGGATGGCGATTAGGCGTATTGCGCGCCGCAATCAAAACCGGATCAACAATATCTTTTCCACTTTGTGTAAGGATGGAATGCAGTGTGGCTGATCCTGGCTTCCATAACTGAATAGCATAGTGTGCATCCGCTGAAATCCGCGCGCTCATGAGCCATGCGCCGGATGCGGTCTCTGCAATCGCACCAGCATACTCTGCATGTGGCGCGGCAACATAGGATTCAGATGCGAGCGGAGAAGTGAAACGCGCCAACGCTGCTCCATGCGTGAAGACCACGTCTCCTGATATCAATTGTTTTCCACCCCAGCGCGCTCGACCATGATCGCATCGATAAGACTCCACGCCCGAACCATCTGCGTATACAAGAAATAACTCCGGCGTTGCGCCTGTGCCCAGCGGAAACCCTGTTTCAAATAAAATGCGACCATCCGCCAACACATCGTCAGGAAACGCGCTGGCTTGCATGTAAGTGAGCGGAAGAACTCCTGGACCGGCCGTCGGATTCAGTGGAATTTCTTTTGGGACATGGCCGTCTTCAGCAGATTTCAATTGAAAGCCCCAGGACTCGCGCTCGGCCCAGACCATTCGCCCTCCAGGAAGATAGAGCGGTCGCTCGGCATCGGTCGCGGTTTCAATCACTTTGCGCACCGAGCGATCAGAGAGCGTCAACTCCCAAATCTGCCACAAGTCATTCGGAGCCAGCTTGCCAGCAAAGAGCACAAACTTTCCGTCGAAGGAAACACACGCGTCCGCCGTATCAGCAAAGCCCTTTACCAACAGCTCTGGTTTGGACTCTGGCTTGCCCTCATGTACCAGCAACAACTGTGCTCCTTTGGGGAATCGCTCTTGCCCGCGCAACCCTGCAAGCGGATCATAAACGAGCGCGGCTGTGACAATGAAGTCCGCGTGGAATGCAGCGGGAGAACTTTGCTCCGCGTAGTGTGTAAAACCGCAGACCGGAATTAGAAGTACAAGTGATGCGGTCACCAACATCGCTTGGGAAGCTGAATTCATTGTGCCGCCCCCATGAGTTGAAACTTCTCTGCCTCATGCTGAAACACGCTGCACTTTTTTTCACGCGATGCAGTCGCGCGCAAAGCCAGATAGGGATTCAGTGCGGCCATCATCTCATCGAAGCCATCAAAGTCCAGAGATTGATCTCCATCGCTCCAAGCTTTATCCGGATCGGGATGCACTTCGACAATCGCGCCGTCCGCGCCCGCAACCGCAGCCACGCACGCCAATGCCGAAACCAGATTGCGCACACCAGCCGCGTGGCTTGGATCTGCAATTATTGGCAGATGGGAAATTTGCTTCAGCAGCGCAATCGCTGAAACATCAAATGTATTGCGCGTCGCAGATTCAAATGTGCGGATGCATCGCTCGCAAAGTATGACGTTAGGATTGCCATAGCTGAGAATCACTTGTGCGGAACGCAGCCAATCAGCAATCGTTGCCATCAAACCGCGCTTCAGTAACAACGGACGACCCGATAGCGCAGCTTCTTCAAGCAGTGCAATATTCTCCATGCTGCGCGATCCGATCTGTAGTATGTCAGCATACTCGGCCACCACTGGAACGTCGGCAACTGCCATCACTTCCGTGACGATAGCCAGACCAGTCTCGCGGCGCGCGTACGCCAACATCTTCAATCCTTCCAGACCAAGGCCTTGAAATGCGTAGGGAGAACTGCGAGGTTTGAATGCGCCTCCGCGAAGAATGCGCGCTCCAGCTTGGCGCACGTGATAAGCCGTGGCCATCAACTGAGGCTCCGTCTCCACCGAGCAAGGCCCGGCCATGGTGACGAATTTGCCGCCGCCGATCTCGAAATCCAGCACCGGCACCACCGTCTGCCGACGGCACGCGCTCTTCAGAGCGTCAGGGCTATCTGCAAATCGCTCAAGCCAATCTTCACGCACCTTGCGCGCTCCATTCCGGGGAAATTTCAGACTACTGGAATTGGCCAGAAGGCGCCTCCACCATAAGGTGGAGAGGGAGATTGGCTTCATTTCAAAGTATCGCAAAGGAATATTGATAACAATCGTTTTACGACAAAGCCATCGGTGGCGGACGGTAGCCAAAGGCCGCATCCACAAATGACGCCACGCCCAGTGCCGTCTCGTCTTCAAAGGGTCGCGCCACAATCTGCACACCGATTGGCAAACCATTAAGCGTTTGGCCCACGGGAATCACCACTGCCGGCGCAGCTAGCGCATTAAACCATTGCGTATAGCGCATCGCATCCAGATATTCCACTATGCGCCCATCAATGATCCACTCACGCTCGCCGTGACGAAATGCAGGAGCGCCAGCCACCGGGCACAGCAGCACCGGAAATTCATGCATCGCCTCCAGAGTTTTAGCGCGAATCAAATCAAGCTCTGCCCATGCGTTCAATAATTGCGGCGCCGTCAGCGGAGGCATGGACTCGCTGAAGCCTAGAAATTCAGTGAGGAGAGGGCTGAGTTGATGCTCCCGTCCGCGAATTGCAGGCGCATAAAACATTGCGCCACACTGCACAAAAAACTTGTGCCACAACTGGCGCAGCAACTCCAGTGTGCGCGGCCTGAAAGGTTCGACGCGAAAGCCCGTATGGCGCAACGCAGTTGCAGCAGCTTGCACTGCGGCGCGCGTCTCCGGGGTGACGGGGACCAGTCCATCATCCTCAAAAAAGCCGATCGTGTTCGCGCGCAATTCGTTGTGGTTCGGCTCGCGCAGTGCAATCGGCGGACTCACCGGATCGTGCGGGTCTTGTCCGCTGAGAGTACGAAAGATCAGCGCCACATCAGAGATCGTGCGCGCCATCGGGCCAATCGCGCCTAACGTAGAGAAAGGTCCCACGCACGGCGGCAGATGGCCACGACCGGGAATGCGCCCCGGCGTGGGTTTGAGCGAGCAGATGCCTGTGAAGTGCGCTGGCACGCGCACAGAGCCGCCGCTATCCGAGCCTAGCCCGGCCGCAGAAAGCCCGGCCGCAATCGCTGCTGATTCACCGCCGCTCGATCCGCCGGGAGTGCGCTCCAAATCCCACGGATTGTTGGTGCGCCCATGCAGCAGATTATCCGTCTCGTAGGCCATCAGAAACTCTGGGCAATTCGTTGTGCCCAGAATCAATGCGCCCGCAGCGCGCAGCCGCGCAATCACCATCGCATCTTCGCAAGGCACGTCGTCTTGATGAAGCACGCTGCCGATCTCGCACTTCAAGCCTGCCGTGGCAATTGAGGATTTCACTGTAACGGGAAGACCGTGCAAAGGCCCGTGCACTTCCATCGGCTCATCCAGCCTCCGCGCATCGTCACGCACACGCTCCGCGTCGAAGTCTGCGAATGCATTGAGCTTCGGATTCAGCCGCTCAATCTGCAGAATATGCGCTTCCGCCAACTCCAAGATGGAGAGTTGACCGGAGCGCAAAAGTTCGAGTTGCCGCACGGCCGATTGCAGTACGATGCTGTTCATGGATGGGTCACCGTGTCTTCTGCTGGAGATGATGGCATTGCCCTGTAGTTGAAGCGATACGAACGCACCGGCTCACCCGAATCGAAGCGATCATTCCAATTCAACTGATAGTCGAGGGACTGCGCGTCCTGCGGAAATATCTCCGAGTCCGGATACGGATACGCGCTCATCTCGTGGAAGGGCAATTGCGCTACGGTGAACGGCGATGCATCCCACCAATCCATATCCTTCACAAAACCATCTGCGTAAAAGAAGTAGTCGCGCTTCCAATGCGCGGGCAGTGCAGGCAGCTTCGTCGCATCGAACTCCGCCGCAATCTCTTCGCCGCTGCCGAAGATCACATAGCGGTCGCTGATGTTTGTGAGTAGCGCGGTCACGTCGCCCATGTGCGTGTAGTTGCCGCGCTGATGCTGGAACGGTCCTGTCAAACTAACGCGGTCATAATCGTAATTCAAATCGCCGGGGCTTGCGCCTTCAATCTGCGTCGGGTAGCCGCGGAAGTGCAGCGTTGCTTGCGCTAATGGCAACTCCGCTGTTGTTGCTTCCGCATTCGCGCTTTGATCGATGAGTACCTGATCCCAATAAATTTCCAGATTGCTCATCAAGCGAATACGCCGCGCGCCGGCAGTAAGTTTGCCGCTAAGATCAACGATAATCGTGCGCTCCAATCCTGCTGGAAAACCCGCATCATCGGCGATGCGCAGCCATAATCCATTTGGCATCTGCGCTTCCACATACGGCGAGAGCGGCTTCACGCCTGCCTGCCACGCGGCATAGAGCGATGTCGCGCTGAAGTAATTCACGTAGCCGGTCATCAGCAGCTTCAATGGAGTGCCTTGCTGCACCTCGCCTAAATCCAGCGTCAGCGCATGCAGATTCGCAAAGCCATCATAGGGCGTCGGTGTAAACCCGCTGGCAAATTGATGATCGCGTCGGCTCAACACATCGAGCACATCACGGCCTTCGCCATCCCATGCGCCCACCGGCAGCCGCGCGCCTTCTGAAGCCACCACGCGCCCAGAGGCAAAGGGCGGATCGTCGAGGAAGCGCTCATCGGGATTGACCTCGACATTTTCCGGATGATTGACGGCAACGAGGCGCAACTGATCGATGTAATTAACCTCTTCCATCGGCTCAATGAAGCGCAGACTCATCTTGCCGTTGACCGGCGCAAGCGCGTCGCCATCCACCTTGATCCACTCGCCGGGCCTCGGAGTGTTGCGGCGCGTGGGCGTGAACCAGTGGCCCACCACCGCCGCGCCAATCACGTCAGTCACCAACTTGTATTTATGGCCGTTCCACGCAAAGAGAACCGGGCACGAACTGCCGCGGCGGTCCGCTTCTTTCATCGCAATCACCGGCGCGTGCGGCAGGTCAATCTCGTCTTGCAAAACTCCCGTGGGCCACAAGATGCGCAGCAGGTCAATGTGGTCCGCGTCGCCCAGGCCAACGAGAATCTGCGGCGGCCCTTGCGTCTGATAACCGGATGCTCCGGCCAGCTCCCACTTCTGCCAATGCCCTTGCGCGAAGACTTCCACCTTCGCGCCCAGTGCCGTTTTGTTATCCGCAAAGCCAGTCAGATCCAACCGCACCGAGTGATTCTTGTTTCCGCCCACATTCCTCAGTAGCACCGGCGGCGCGTTCAACTGCGTCACAATCAAATCCGCCGCGCCATTGTCCTCGACGGCAATCAATCCGCGCGGCGCGGTGAGCTTCACTTTGTCCAAGCCAAGCGCAACACTCACATCTTCAAAGCTTCCATCGCCGCGATTGCGAAAGACTTTTACGCACGGGCCAGTTTTCGTTTCAATAATCGCGGCCAGATCGATCCAGCCGTCATTATCAATATCAACAGCCGTCACGCCCCATCCGCGCAGCGCGTCCTTCAACGGGAGTTCCACTCTTTCAAAGCGCCGCCCAATGTGATTTGCGCCTTCAACGTTGCGCCACAGCGTAAGCCCCGGCGCGCCCGCGTGCGTCACGGCAATATCCATCCAACCGTCCTTGTTGTAATCCATTACAGCTATACCCACTGTGGGCGGAAATTCACTTGGGAGAATAATGGCAAAATTTGGTCGTGCAATCGGAGTCTGCCCTTCTGATGGCGGACTCACTTTGTACAGTTCCTGCGTCGGATATTTTCCCTCGCGTGGATTCACATGAATTAGCGGCGCTGCTCCATCGCCGGTCACAGCAATATCCACCGCACGATCGTTGTTGAAGTCTGTGAGAATCGCCGCATTGGTCCTGCCACTGCCGCCCAAGCCGGTCAGCTCAGTTTTCTCTGTGAACGTCTTATTGCCGTTGTTGCGCCACAGAACATTCGATTCATTGCCTGCTTTCAACGGCGCTCCCGTCAAGAATAGATCGAGAATGCCGTCGTGGTCATAATCAACAAATGTAATCCCACTTGGCTGATTTTTGGGAACCAATCCAGATTCAGCCGTTACATTTTCAAATTTCCCCTTACCTAAATTGCGAAATAAAAGTACCGCATCATCCAGCGCGACGGCTAAGTCGTTCAGCCCATCGCCGTCGTAGTCGCCCACGGCGCAAGCTACCGCATGGCCCGAAGCCTTCAGTCCTGCTGCCATTGCATCGAACTCTTCATAGCTTCCATTGCCTTTACTGTGCAACACGCGAATCGCCTGCGCGCCCGACTGCATCAGCACGAGATCCATCGCGCCAGAGCCGGTTACGTCCATCATGCACGCGCCGCCATTGGTGGTGAAGGGCGCTGTCATTCCCGTCAGCATCGAATGCGCCACCAGCTTCACCGGAATCATCTGCTTCTTCCCTGCCTCATGCTCTTCGACCGGCAGCACGGTGGAGTAGTGTCCTTGCTCGCCGTACGAGAGGCCGATGGGTGAGCCGATTTTGGTATCGGTGATGTGCTTAAAGCGCTTGAAGGCTTCGCCCGCCTCGTCTCGATGCCCCAGCCGTTGCAGCGAGCGCGCCAGTTGGAACTCAGCCGAGGCGTGCAGTGGATTGATCTCTAGAGTTTTACGGAAGATCGCAATCGCCTTGTCGAAGTCCTTCAACTCCTGGTAGCAGACGCCCTCGTAGTAGAGCGAGTCCGCGTCTGCCGGGTCGATCTTCACCGCCTGCTGAAAGCTGGTCAGAGCCAACTCCA
Organism: uncultured Acidobacteriaceae bacterium; assembly: GCA_963804315.1. Classification (GTDB taxonomy): domain Bacteria; phylum Acidobacteriota; class Terriglobia; order Terriglobales; family Acidobacteriaceae; genus Telmatobacter. Next base: position 300,158 of record CAWDQB010000039.1, on the reverse strand, counting down.
GTTCATTGGCGGCGTGCAGCGCCAGTCCCTGGTTGTACCAGGCTTGCGCGTTAGCCGGATCCAGCGCAATGGCTTGCTGAAAATACTTTTCCGCACCAGCCGGCTTTTGCAGATAGAGCAGCGCAATGCCTTCGTTGATCGCCGCTTGCGCCAGCTTCGGATCTTTTTGAAGAGCCTCGGCAAAGGAAGCCGCCGCTCGATCTGTGAACTGCTGGCTCATCTCAGCCACGCCGCGATTATTAAGGCGCACCGCCTCGGCGTCAAAGCGCTGCTGCGCTACTGCCGTGTTTGCAACCAAAAGTACAAGGGCCAGCAGCCCGGTCAGCTTCATCATCTTCATCCTCAGCGCGGCCAAAGACTCCAAAACCGCGGAACCTTCCAGTGTATGCGAGCAGGCGTCAACCCGGCATCGTCAGTTAGTTTAACTGCTTGAACAAGGCTGTTGAGGCTACGCAATTTATACTTTTTCTGTGACTCTGCTCGCCGAAGCCCGCAAGCGCCGCATCGCCGTGGTTACCACATCACGCGCCGACTATAGCCATCTCTACTGGCCGCTGCGAGAACTGGAGGCACATCCCGGCGTGGAACTTGGCGTCATCACGCTGGGAGCGCACCTCTCGCCGGAGTTCGGTTTGACGATCCGCGAGATTGAGGCCGATGGATTTCCCATCCGCGCGCGAATCGAATGCCTGCTCAGTTCAGACACAGACACCGGCATGGCCAAGACCATCGGCATGGCCATTCTCGGCCTGGCCGACACGCTCACCGCATGGCGGCCAGACCTGCTTCTGTTGATTGCCGACCGCTATGAGATGCTGGCACCGGCGTCGGTTGCGCTGGCGCTACGCATCCCCATTGCGCATATTGAAGGCGGCGAGATCTCGCAGGGCGCCATCGACGACCAGGTGCGCAATGCGCTGACGAAGATGGCGCACATTCACTTCACTTCCACACAAACTGCCCGGCGCCGCGTCATTGCCATGGGCGAGGAGCCATGGCGCGTTCACCACGCCGGTGCACCATCGCTGGACCACCGCGGGCGTTCTGCTTTGTTAGGCAGACATGAGCTAGAGGCTAAACTGAGCCTTTCACTTACAATGCCTACATTGCTGACAGCATGGCATCCGGTCACTATCTTGCGAGACACCAATGCCGAGGCCGACGCTCTCTTCAGCGCAATCGACCAAGCGCCGGGACAGCTTATCTTCGTTTATCCCAACTCCGACGCCGGAAGCTGCGCGCTGATTGAACGCACACGCGCTTTAGCAGCTACAAGACCGCAAACCCACGTCTTCGTCAACCTGGATGCGGTGACTTATTGGAGCCTGCTCGGCCAGGTGGACGCAATGATCGGCAACTCTTCCAGCGGCATCATGGAAGCGGCTTCCTTCGCACTGCCCGTAGTGAACGTGGGAATGCGCCAGCAGGGCCGCGAACGCGCCCGCAATGTGATCGATGTGCCTGCCGAGACCAAAGCGATCATGGCCGCAGTTCATCAAGCTCTCTCCTCGGAGTTTCGCAACTCGCTGCGCGGAATGGAAAACCCGTACGGCGACGGCAGCGCTGCAAAAACTATCGCATTGATTCTATCGTCGATTCCGCTAAAGAGCTTGCTCATCAAGCAGCCCACTGCGCTGCCTTGCGGCTAGTAATTGACACTGGCCGTACAATCACTCAGAGTTTCATGGGCCGCAGTAGTGAACTGGACTCGAATCATATCTCCGGCCTCATAGTTGAATGTGTGCGTACTGTCGATGAGCGTCCTGTTCGCGTTTGCTGCGGAAGCTCCGACCGTGACGGTCAAGCCGGTGTTGACGCCGGAAAAAGCATCGAGCATCGCCGTTCCCGATGGCAGATCCCACACCGTGAAGACACCGCTCGATGGCTGCGATCCCTTATATCCACAGCGCACTGCAAGGCTACTCAATGTACCGCTTATTGGCATGAGGACTTGTTGCAGAGACTGCACTCCAGGGCTTTGCGTGCAAGATGTCTGCGATCCGCCTGCGCCGAAGAGCACAATCGTGCTGGATGAGCGAGCCGGTCCCGCACAGAAAGCCTGCGCAATGCGTACGCTTGATCCCGCGCATCCTGCGCAATGCCCTTTGATGGTGAGATCGTTCAACGTGGTGACACCGGTGGCTGTCAATCCGTTGACGATGGGCTGATTCGCCAGAACCACTTTTCCTGATCCAACCGTGCTTGCGCCGGATAACTGCGAGGCCGCTATCCTTCCATTGCTATCACCAAGTGGAATACCAGCCCATCTTCCAGGTGTGCCCGATGCCACATTGACCCAGGCCGCGATGCCGTTTGCAGCGGCGTTGGAGTTTGTCTCCGTATCGCCCTGCGACCATGACAATGAAGAGGGAGCAGTGGATGACTTGGTTGCAAGTTGAATCTCCTGCGCCAGCAACGGTGTGGCATAAGAGAGCGATTCATTTTTATGTGGTGCCTCTAGGGCGCTGGTGAGGTTTACGCGCACAGCATTCGCATTGGTTGCATCCACGAACTCAATGATCTTGTTTGCATCAATGCCAACCGTGATATGCTGGCCGGCGGAAAGATCATCCGCGCTGCTGCAGGTGAGCACATGATCATGAATTGAGCCTGAGCATGAAGTATTCCCAGCATTCGGTGCGCCTGTGGTGCCTGTCTGAACCACGACATCAAGAGCAAACCGCTTGTCCCCGGCGCCAATCCAATACACCGGCGGCGCAAGGATCTGCCCTGTATATAAAGTTGTCCCATTCGGAAGTTGCCTGAAATCCTTATCCGCGAACAAAAAGTCAGATGCCTGAATTCCGTACTGCCAAAGCTGATCTATATTGACATCTCCCAGTAGTTGAATCGGAGACCTGCTTGGCAACGGTCTCTCGCCGCCGCTGTTCAGGGAAGGCGCATACGCCAGCATTGGAATCATTCCGTCGATGCCTAGAATATCGTGTCTTGACAGTTCTGGAAGGCCGACCCAACGAGTTGTCATGTTGCCCTCGGCGCCACTGGCGAATTGGCTATTCAACACACTCAGATTGAGTGCCTTGTCGTTCGGCGGCGACATGACGAATGCGGCGGAGTTCGCGGCTCGCACTTGCGTAGCGGGCGCGAACCATGTGTCTTCAAAGTCCAGAAAGAACTGCTCTCCGTTGGCATTGGACGGGCAATCATACAGTGTGAAAACGCCCAGACCTGGCGCCATTGTGGTGTTGACCTCAACCTTGACATTTCTTGAGGTGAAGTGGATGCTGGAGTTGGGAACGCAAGCCGCGTTGTCCAGCATTACGGCTGCGCCGCTGTTCGCAGTGTCGTAGGCGGAGCGGCTATTGTCGATGGTTCCATTCGCGACACCGAAGGAATCGCTCCCGGCAACTCTCCAATAGATACCAGCCAGCCCGGCGCTGTCCGCCCTCCATCCCTTGTCAAAATCGATGTTGATACCGCCATCGGAAAAGTAATAGCCAAATTTGCTGGCTCCTGAAACCCAAGTGTTCGTGATGTGTGTCCCCGTGTCCACGCGAGAGCCAAAATAGATTCCGACATCAAATTTATTTGCCTGCTTCGCAGATTTATACCCTAGCGCAATGTTGTGGATTGACTGCTGATAACGCGCATTGGCAGGCAAGGCAATAAAAACATTCACCGTAGTGGCAGTGCCACTATCCGTGGTGGCGCTCACATCGGTCCATGCGAAGGGCAGCACTGCTTCAAACTGTGCGCTGGAGAGGTTGGTTGACACGACTTGTAAGATAGCTCGGTTCAGATAAAAGCCCGCCGAAAAGCCTTCAATCTCTACAAACTGGCCGGCGGAAAGGCTGTTCTCCGCAGTAAAGGTAATTGTGTTCGACGCGATGCGGAAGCCAGTGATCTTTACAACTCTTCCTGCGGCAGGTCCATTCCACTGAAGCCTTGGCGGCGAATACGGACCCTGAACGTTTCCAGTTGTGCCTTCGATTTGGCAGTTATAAGTATGGATGGTTTTGGAAACTATATAATTACGCCCTCCGGGAAACTCTACTATGCCGCTATTCCGTTGCGTATTCGCTGGGGCATTGTTAAAAGTGTTTCCGCAGGCTGAAAAAGCAGCCTGAATCGCGGCGGTGTCGTCTGCCTTTCCGTCTCCGATCGCTCCGAAGGCTGAAGATGTAACGTCATAACGCGGCCCCACGCTAACACGGTTGGCAGACTGTACGGCTGGTTCCGCCGAGGCTGCTGTAGGCAACTGCGCTGGAAGCAATTTCATATGCACGGCGACAATCAACAGGACGAAGGCGGACTTAACCATGTTCACAGCTCCTCGTAGTAGTTTGATTGTACGACTACGCGTAAATACAAGACTAGAATCTTGTCTTGTACATGCAGAGTCTCATTCAAAGGTACTGGATCAAAACCTGCTTCATGTGCTTGCTCTCCAGTAGCCATGCAATTCTTTTGACAATATTTCGGCGCAGTTCGAGTTCAACCGGAATGTTGGGATCCTGATGTGCTTCATTGATCCGTGTGCCAACAGCAAATCTGACCACATCGCTGTCCAACAACATCGTCGCGAGGCGCACCGCGGGATTCGATCTCATCTCTTCGGGCGCAAATCCCTCTTCAAGCAGACGGAGGACTTCACCTAAAGTGAGCGTGCCTTCTGTCACCAGATCAATGCCCTCCATGCGCGCGGAAGGCGGAACCTTGGGATCAGGATGCTGGCGCATGTCGACCTCGACCGCGCGATTCAATAGGCGTGCGATGATGTTGGCAGTCGTGCCTCCGCAGATCACTTTACGTCCCGGGGCGCGCTCGGCTAACTTGGCAAGATCGCTGTCGCGCGCACGATTGAAAGGCGCTCCGGTCATCACCAGCAAATGGCGCGGGCTTCTGAAATAAACCACGCCGCAGGTGATGTCGTCTTTGGTACTCGAGCCGTCAACTTCTTCGGCCTTGGCAACCAGCAGGCGCGACAACTCGCGGGCAGAGATGAATGGATAACGATCGATCTTTTCGCGGACGAATTTTTCCACGGCTTCCATTCCCCATCCAAGAGGCGTTCGATACTCTCCCATACCTGCTTGCGTGATGCCGTCGGAGAAAAAGATGATGCGATCTTCGCGCTGCACATCAAAGCTGGAGTAGCTGATGACGCGATCCTGCCAGCGTTTGGGGCGCACCTCAGTCTTTGTCACCGCCAATTCGCCGTGAGGACGAATCAGCAGAAAAGGCGGGTTGCCGTGTTCGATAATGTGCGTTTCGCCAGTTTCGGCCATATCGACAACGGTAAACGTCGAATAACTGATCTTGCGCACACTGCAGATGGGCAGAGTGTCCATGATGATCTCCGCCGATCTGCGAATATCTATCGTGCTCGCAGTGAACTTCATGGCCATTGTCGCGGTCATTGTGGCCAGCACGCTGGCCTTCACACCGCTTCCCAATCCGTCGGTAAGAACCGAAACTACACGCCCGTCTTCTTTCACCTTCTGCGAAAGAAAAACATCGCCGGAGATCAGTTGCCCGTGCTTGGCGCGCTGGTAGGAATCGACCTCGATGTAGCTTCCACCGCTATTCACTGACGCCTCCGCCATCATCGTCGCCCACCTCCTCCGGACTGAAGGAGCGCACGATGGAGTTCAGTATGATCTCGGAATCGGCGGCGTTCTCACCCAGAAGATACGCAATCTGCTGCACGGTTTTCAAATTCTTTTGGATCACCTCGCGAGCGCGCCCAATAATCTGCTCTTTTTGAAAGATCGGCTTGGTAATATCCTGAAAGATTCCGCATAGCACTGAATGTGGATCGATGGTGAAGATGCTGGTGTTCAGAATACTGCGCTGGTAGCGGATGTCATGACTGACTATGTCATCTCCGGAGTCGAGTACACGGCGAAACAATGACGAGAAAGGAATCACCGCGTCCAGAGCGCTGCCTTCAAGGTCTTTGATATTCTCGATCTCCGATGCAAAGAGATGCGCGAAGTTCTCATTGCACTCGATGATCTTCAGGGATTCATCGACAATCACAACGGCGGACGGCATATTTTGCAGCAGTGCAAAGGCTTTTTTCTGCGCCAGCTTGCGTGTGTATGTGGCGCACATCATGCGCTCCGCGTTGCCAGCGATCAGCGCGCGTGCAAAGTCGCGGCAGGTATCGTATCCACAGCCCGCGCAATTCAATTCGTCTTCGGCTGAATACTTACCTAACGTGCGCAATGCCTCGGTCAATTGCAACTCGGTGTACTCACTTTGAATTATCGTCCGGGCTTCATAATGACGAGAGATGTCGAGCGAGATCTGACGTGGCCCTTCGCAGCCGGAGCTGGCGCATTGCATGACTTCGTAGCGGCGGCGAGCGAGTGAAGTATCGTGAGATGCCTTCGGCCCGTTCACGCACGAACCGGCACAGGCACTCATGTCAAAAAAAACGCTGCGGTCGGGCTTCCATTGGACGATTTCCTTCAGGGTTTGCTCGACATTTTCCATTCCTGAAACAGACAAAAATTGCAAATCTTCCGCATTTTGATTGCTCTGGAGACACAGATTCATCCCGCCATCAATAGGAAATAGTGTCCCTTCTTGAGCCTCTTCGGGCGCAAATCGATCCTCCTGCATCTCGACCATTTCCGCTAGATGAATCTTTTCGTCTCTCAGCCAAAAACTCAGATCCTCAAAAGTCAGCACAACATCAAGCAATTCGGGGTGCTCTTCGGCCTCCTTTTTCTCTGCCACGCAAGGCCCGATAAAGACAGTTGCAATGTCCTTGCCGTAATAAGCGCGCAGCATCTTGCAATGTGCCAGCACGGGAGAAAGAACTTCGCAAAGATATGGTAGAGCTTCTGGATGGTACTTTTCTATGAAATCAACCACTGCAGGACAAGCCGAAGAAACCCATATCCGATTTGACTCGCTGCGCATCCTCGTTAAGATGCTGGCAGAAACCTGCTGAACACCCAGCGCGGTCTCCGATACAACAAAGAAACCTAACTTCTTCAAAGCATGAATCAACTGGCCCGGACGTATGCCGGGAAACTCCGCTACATACGAAGGAGCCAGCAAGGCAATTGTCGCTCGCTTGCATTTCAACAGTGTTTTGACACTCGGGACGTCATCGCACACCTGCTTAGCGTTGCTAGGGCAAGAAAGCACGCAATTACCGCACAGAATGCAAAGCTCCGGCACAACCTGGGCACAAAGATCTCGGACCCGAATCGCCTTCACCGGACATTCGCGAATACACTTATTGCAATCCTGGCACTCGCGCTTCATGGTTTTTATGAAATCAGATTGTTTCATGATCTCCCCGAAGCGGACCGCATGACTGATCGAGCAGTTCGCGCAATTTTTCTGCTGTCACGCCGTAATGCAGCACTCCGCCGATCCTCAGATTCGGTCCCTGTTTGCACAAATCATGGCACAGCCTCCCGGTCATTCGAACCGAAGTCTTTAACGCGCATTCTTTCAAGTATGCATGGATGATTTCCAGATTCTCAAAGTTCCCTCGCGCAAAGCAGGAACTTCCCATGCAAATTTCAATCTCGACCACTTCGTCATCCGAGAGCATAGTTTACCTCTCATGCACGCAACTGAACCAGTTCAGAAGAGGTATCTGGCAAGACAAGTGCCGGATTCTCAATTGCTCCGCGCCCGCCTTGTCCATGGCCGACAAACCGTCCAACGGAAGAAATCTGTCCGCGCAGGCATTGATTGCAATCCGTCGCACTCTCTTCAATGCAAACCTTTGCCGGATAAATTTCATATAGGCTGCGATATTTCACCGGCGTCACATTTGGCATCACCACATTCGCGCCCACTTGGAGTGCTTGCTTTCGACCGTGAGATTTGTTGATTGTGGCCAGCGCGGTGGTGGCGGGAATGTTGGCGTTTGGGCAAACAATGCGGGTGAGCGCGATCATCTTGTACACCATCTCTTCATTGCTTTCAACTTGCTCTGCCGGATCAATCGCGGGACGCAGCGCGCCTATGCCCAGCGGTGTGGCCTCGTGCGGAATATAAGGGCCAATGCCGACCATATCCAGATCCAGGGCGCGAAATGTGAGAATATCTTGCACAAGGCTCGTGAAAGACTGTCCTGGGATTCCCACCATCACACCGCCGCCCGCTTCGTAGCCCATGCTCTTGAGCTGCTTGAGCAGCGTCAAGCGGTCAGGCCCGCCACCAGCGCGCTGCGGATGTATGGTGCGAAAGAGATTCTGATCGGAGGTTTCAAAGCGCAGCAGATAACGATCCGCGCCGGCCGCGCGCCACAACTGAAACTCATCCTGCTCCCGCTCGCCCAGGCTGAGCGTTACCGCCAGCGCGGTCTCGCGCTTGATGACGCGGACAATCTCCGCAATCCACTCGGCGCTGAGTTGCTCGTCTTCTCCGGCCTGCATCACCACCGTGCCATAGCCAAGTTTTTCTGCCTGGCGCGCGCACTCAAGAATTTCTTCTCGCGGCATACGATACCGCGTCAGGGCGTGATTGGCATGCCGCAGTCCGCAATACATACATTGCCGCACGCAGTGACTGGAGATTTCGATCAGACCGCGCAGATGCACAGCGTCTCCGACGTGCTGCTTGCGCACCGCATTGGCCCGCGCATATAACCCCTGAAGCCGCGCAGGGTCCGTCTCATGCAGCCATTCCAACAGATCGATATTTGTCAAACCCTCCATGCACCCCCCCTTCTATATGAATACATCGCGTTCGCCAGCGCGAACCTTGTTTAGCATTGGCAAAGAGCTGGCCGTTTGCTGCGCATCCATGCGCTCCAGTTCAATCGAGATGAGCTTCTCGCCTTCTGCTTTGGCCTTCGGACTGGCATAATCGCACAGATACTCTTGAAAGGTCGAAAGTGCATTGGGAGTGCAGTGATACTTGATCTCTCCCGGCTTGGCGACATCCATGAAGTCCTGGCCTGTGCGCCCCAAGCGATAGCAGGCTGTGCAGAAAGACGGCAGAAAGCCCAATGAAACCACATCGCTGACGACTTCTTCCACCGTGCGATGATCGCCTAGCTGGAACTGCGCGCCGTTTGGATCGCCTTCGCCGTCTTTGTATCCACCCGGATCGGTGCGACTGCCGGCGGAGATTTGCGAGATGCCAAGTTCCAGCGTTTGGCGGCGTACATTTGCGCCTTCACGCGTGGACATAATCATTCCCGTGTAGGGAACAGCGAGGCGCATGATTGCAATCATCTTCAAAAAATTCGTATCGCCGAGCGCATAAGGCGGATGAGAAGCAATGTCAGAGCCTACCGCCGGTTCTATGCGCGGAAAGCTGATGGTGTGCGGACCGACGCCGAAGGTCTCTTCCAAATGGCGAATGTGCTGCATCATGGCCATGATCTCAAAGCGCCAATCATAAAGCCCAAAGAGCACGCCCATGCCGATATCGTCGATACCCGCTTCCATGGCGCGATCAAATGCCGTGGTGCGCCAATCGTAGTCGCGCTTGCGGCCCTTCAAATGAACCTCGGCATATGTCGGGCGATGATAGGTCTCTTGAAAGAGCTGGAAGGTTCCAATATCCGCCTGCTTGAGCTGCCTGAATCGCTCGGTCGATTGCGGCGCAAGATTCACATTGACGCGGCGAATCTCACCGGGACCCACGCGCGTGTTGTAGATCGTCGCTATCGAATCTGTGAGGTATTCAAAGCCCTGCGGCGGCAGTGCTTCGCCGGCAACCATCAACACCCGCTTGTGTCCTTGGCGAATCAGAATGCGCGTCTCTTCTGCAATCTCATCCTGCGTCAGCGTGCGGCGCTTGACCTCTGTATTCGTTGCGCGAAAGGCGCAGTAGGTACACTCATTCGAACAGCGGTTAGAGATGTATAAGGGCGCAAAAAAAACCAGCCTGTTGCCGTAAATCTCCTCTTTGACTTCCTTGGCCGCCGCGTGAATCTCGCTCAACAACTCAGGATTCTCAACATGAGAAAGGCATGCCACCTCTTCCATGGTGAGTCCCTTCTGCTCGCGCGCTTTGGCTAGCAGTTCATGAACCCGCGACGGCACTGGGCTTGCATGATGCGCCAAAATACTTTCGATCTCCTCCGGAACAATAAAATCTGCAACCTCTTGCGTAACCAAGAGAATCTCCTCTTCTGGCCCTCAGTCATCGCGCATCGTTTGCACGCGACTTCCGCATGGTCCATCCTATTCATTCGTGCTGTTTATCACATCAACTGCTTTCGCGGCCTTGCAGTGCGAATCATATTGGCCGTCGATCAAAAGGTCGGAGCGCGCATTCATCTCTTCCCGTCAAGGGTTCGCAATCAGCGGACATGAAAAACCACGCCGTCCGAGCTTGCCCTGTCACTTGAATGAGTGCTGGAAGCCACACCCGACAGCCTCCAGGAAAGCGATGCAAGCGTAGAGTAAAGATCCTCGTTATGCACAATGATCCCTTTGGGTACCTTGAGCTTGACCGGCGCAAAATTCCAGATCGCCTGGATGCCTCCACTCACCATCTCATCGGCCACGGCCTGCGCCCCTTGAGCAGGAGTGGTAATGATTCCCATATGAATACTCATCCGCGGAGCTAGATCTGTCAGCTTGTCCAGCGACAAGATCGCTTTGTCGTGAACCCACTGGCCGATCTTCGCCGGATCAGTGTCAAAAGCAGCCACAATCTTCAGTCCGAACTGCGTGAAACGTTCGTGGCCCAAAAGCGCCGTACCCAGATTGCCGACCCCTACCAGAAAGGCTTCGTTCACGTTCTTCCAGCCAAGAAAACTCTCGATTTTTAGAATCAGTTCGCTCACCGCGTAGCCTGTCTTCGGCTTGCCGACGATCCCTGTGTATTGCAAATCCTTGCGCACCTGCACAGGAACCAGCCCAAGTTCCTGACCGATTACACTGCAAGAGATCCGTCTGACTCCCTTGGCATCCTGCTCCACCAGGTAATGATGGTACTGTGGCAACCGCCTCAGGCTCGGTTGCGGAATCATCAGCCCACCTGACCGGCGAAGCTCGATCGCATTCGATATTTTCATATCGATAACCATGAATCGATCTTAAGGCAGTCGCGACTATCGGACAGTGATACCCGTCACGCGCAAGGATGCTCGTACCGTACCTCGGTACAAACACCGAGGTGATAAGCAAGCATGCGCCCCATCTATCCCGCAAATCTGCTGAATGGATGGGGCACTACGGACCTCTACAGATTTATTAATGAAGGGCGGAGCGCTACTTGGTCGAAATAATCGAATTTATAAAAATCCTAGCTCTTCAACGCCACGCGAATATGCAGTTCCTTCAACTGTTGATCGGTCACAGTCGTCGGAGCATCCACCATCAGATCAATTGCCTTCGCTGTCTTGGGGAAGGCAATCACTTCGCGCAAGCTAGGCGCGCCAGCCAGCAGCATCACGATACGATCGAGGCCAAGCGCTATGCCGCCATGCGGGGGCGTGCCATACTCCAGCGCGTCCAGGAAGAAGCCGAAGCGCGCATGGGCCTCTTCGTCGCTGATGCCGAGCGACTGGAAGATCTGTTGCTGGACATCTTTGCGATGGATGCGGATCGAACCCGAACCCAGTTCGAGTCCGTTCATTGCCAGATCATAGCAATTGGCGCGCACGCTTGCCGGATCGCTTACGAGGTTAGCCATGTCAGCCTCGTGAGGTGAGGTGAATGGATGATGCGCCGGCATCCATTTGCCAATGGACGCATCGTACTCGAACATCGGAAAGTCAGTGATCCAGATCGGCTGAAATGCTAGCGCGCCATCCACCATCGCGCCAGCATCACCACGCGCGGCAGCCTCTTGCACAGCTTTTTCGGTCACCGCAAAAGCTCCATGTTTTTCTGCGTACTTCTTCGCCAATTCGGTGCGGAAGTTGCCCGCCGCCGAATAGACATTGATCTCGCGCTCACTCAGGCGACCTTCGAACTTGGTATCGCTGGCCTTGACAGGATGCGCCGGATCACCAGCTACAATGATTACAAAGTCAGCGTCCGTTGCACCCGCCAGTTCGCGCACCTTGACGGCCGCTTCAGGGAATCCCTTCGCCAGTCGCTTGAAGTCATCAATGAATTTTGCACCCTTCTTCAGGTCAAAGCTGGGATGATTGTCTTCGCGTTCCTTGCGGCTCAACTCGCCGACATTTGGAATGCGCAGCGCAACCACAGGCAGCGCAAGATCAATCTGCAACGCCGCCAGATTCTCATCCGTAAACGCCGCGCGCACATCGGTCAATCCCGGCAGGCGCAGGTCCGGCTTGTCCGAGCCAAAGCGCCGCATGGAATCGTCATAGCTGATGCGCGGGAAGGGTGTCAGCAATGTAACTCCCGCCGCTTTGAAGCCCGCCGCGAGGAATTTCTCCACCACATCGAAGACCGTCTCCTGATGCGGAAAGCTCATCTCCAAGTCAACCTGTGTGAACTCAAGCTGGCGGTCTGCGCGTAAATCTTCGTCGCGGAAGCAGCGCGCGATTTGAAAATATTTGTCGAACCCTGAAATCATCAGAATCTGCTTGAAGATCTGCGGCGACTGCGGCAGCGCGTAAAACTCGCCCGCGTGCAGGCGGCTGGGCACCAGAAAATCGCGCGCGCCTTCGGGCGTGCTCTTGGTCAGGATCGGCGTTTCGATCTCCAGAAATCCCTGCTGGCTGAGGTTGTCGCGGATGGCCAGCGTAATGTCGTGGCGCAGACGGAAGTTGTGCTGCATCTCCGGGCGGCGCAGGTCCACGTAGCGGTACTTGAGCCGGACCTCTTCGTTCTGGATCGCCTCTTCCGAAGGCGAAAACGGCGCCAGCCGCGTGTCGTTCAGCACCAGCAACTCGGTAGTTTCTATCTCGATCTCACCGGTCGGCATTTTGGGATTGATCGCATCCGCATTGCGCAAGCGCACCTTGCCCATGGCCGCGACGACGTACTCCGGCCGCACGTGTTCTCCCTTGGCGTGGCCTGTGGGGCAAAGTTCGGCGTCCAGCACAATCTGACTGATGCCGGTGCGATCGCGCAGATCGAGAAAGATCAGGTTGCCGTGATCGCGCCGCCGGTTGACCCAGCCCATGAGAACCACGGTTTGCCCAGCGTGCGCGGCGCGTAGATCGCCGCAATGATGCGTCCGTTCGAGATTGCCTTGAAAATCAAGCACTGCTTGTGTCCTTTACTTTCAAATCATTTTGTTTTAGGAATGTTTCAACATCAAAAAATTGACATCCTGAGCGGAGCAGAGCGCGTTCTTTGTGCCCTGCGGAGTCGAAGGACCTGTGGTCGTTTTCTCTCCCAGTAAAAAATAATTCTGATGCCCCGGGTCCAGATTTTCGGATCTGGGAAACCACGAACCCCTTAGTGCGCAAACTCCGTCTGCCTCACCGCAGGTGGTCAATTGGAAAGAAAAACCGCCAGCTCCCCGCGAGGAACCTTGGTCTGCACGCCGGTGGAAAAATTCTTCACTGGTAGAATACCGGATTGCAGCTCGTCTTCGCCCAGAATAATGATCTGGCGGGCCGTCTTGTCCGCCGCTTCAAAGGATTTCTTCAGGCGGAAGCTGCCCTCTCCCAACTCGATCCACAATCCCTGCGCGCCGCAACTCCCGCGCCAGAACCAGCGCCGCCGCGTTGATTTTGGAGTTGGTTTCGCTGAGTGCGGCGGTATCCTTAGGATCGCCGAGCGGCGCAATAAACGCATCTGCCTTTTGTTGAACCTGCGATTCCTGCGCCAGCAGCGTCAGCACCAGCCGGTCTTCGCCGATGGCGAAGCCAATCCCAGGCGCGCGCGGACCGCCCAACATCTCCGAAAGCCCGTCGTAGCGCCCGCCGCCGAGCAGCGCATTCTGCGCGCCCAGGCCGCCGTGCGTAAACTCGAAGGTCGTCCGCGTGTAGTAGTCAAGGCCGCGCACCAGGCGATGATTGCGCGTGTACGGCACGCCCGCCGCACCCAACGCCGCCGTCACGGCTGCAAAGTGTTTCTTCGACTCCTCGTCCAGCGAATCGGCAATCATCGGCAGCGTTTCAATAAATGGCTGGTCGGCGGGAACCTTGCAGTCCAGCACGCGCAACGGATTGGTCTCCGCCCGCCGCTGGCAATCCGGGCACATCTGCCCTACCACGGGAACGAGCGCCGCCCGCAGCGCCTCGTTATAGCACGCCCGATCCGCCGCCGACCCAACAGAATTCAGATGCAGCGTCCAGCCCTGGATGCCCAGCTCGTCCAGCAGCGTGGCCAGCATCTCCAAGACTTCCGCATCGCGCAGCGGCGATTCGCTGCCCGCCGACGGCGGCCCAATCACCTCGGCACCAATCTGCGAGAACTGCCGGTAGCGCCCCTTCTGCGGCCGCTCCCGCCGGAACTGCGGACCAATATAGTAGAGCTTCTGCAGCAGGCCGCTCTCGCCCAGCCCATGCTCGATGTACGCCCGCACCACGCCGGCGGTGTTCTCCGGCCGCAGTGTGAGCGATTGCGTCTTCTCCGACTGCGCCCGCGCCCGATCCTCCCAGGTATACATCTCCTTAGAGACGATGTCGGTCTCCTCGCCCACCCCGCGGGCAAAAAGTCCCGTGTCCTCGAAGACCGGCGTGCGAATCTCTCCGAAGTTGTAGCGCGCAAAGACCGCCCGCGCCGTCGCTTCAATGCGATTCCAAAGCGCCGTCTCCGGCGGCAAAAGATCCCGCGTCCCCCGTACTGCTTTCAATGTGCTCATAGCTATTCCATTGTAAATGAAGGGCGAACCGATGATCCGTCTCTGCTCCAGTGGAAACTATCACACGAAGGTAGAAACATTCTTTCAATCGCTCTCATCGCAAGAGCATGGGCGAAGATAAAGAGAATGCAGCCGAAGGTTTCACCGCTACGCAGTAAATAATGCTGCACCATACTTACCCAAACTCTTAGATCAATATCTTCATTTAGGACATATTCCCACCAATATCTTCACTGCCATTACGACTGTAACTGTTCAACGGTAATTTGCAGCCGATCATCTAGGGAAGCGAATCTCAACATCGCAGGAAAGGACCATCCGATGGACTCGTTGATTCTATGCAATGCAGCGCCACTCCTAAGAACTTTCAAATTTTTTCTCCTGGCCACAGCAATCTCCCTCTTCGCGGCAACACCAGGCACTGCATATTCTCAGGCGGTTCATCAGACGATTTCTTCCTCTCATGTGCCTGCCGCAGTGAGCGCAGTCCATCCCTTGAGCCGGCTTGATCCTTCTACTTCAATGCAATTGTCCATCGTGCTTCCGCTCCGCAACCAAAGCGGCCTGACAAGTTTGTTGAGCGGCCTCTACGATCCATCCAGCCCTGATTACCATCACTTTCTCAGTGTGGCTCAATTTACCGATCAATTCAGCCCCACGGCAGAGGATTACCAGACAGTTGTTGATTTTGCGCTCGCGAATGGTTTCACAATTGGCGCAATCCCCTCGAATCGAATGGTGGTGCCGATCAGGGGTTCGGCTGCGCAAGTGGAGAAGGCATTCAACGTGAAGATGAATAACTATCAGCATCCGACGGAGAATCGTACCTTTTTCTCGCCCGATCGTGAGCCTTCGCTGGCATTGAACGTTTCGATTGCACATATCACCGGCCTGAACAACTATTCGATTCCGAGATCGATGATCTCCAAGCCGCTGTCAACTCAGAATCACACGAGTTCCGTTGTAACAGGCTCGGGGCCGGACGGATCATACGTATCCAGCGACATGAGAGCGGCCTATTACACAAGCACACTTTCAGCGGGCAGCACAGCACTGACAGGAAGCGGGCAGACTGTGGGCTTGGTTCAGTTTGACGGCTATAACATCAGCGATGTTGTTTCTACATTCAACGGCACTGCGCAAGCCACCACAAACGGAGGCAATTACGTTCTATCTTATACGCCGGTGAAGGGTGGAACGACTTATACCATTCCTATTAACAATGTTCTGTTGGACGGCACGACCGGCGCGCCAACATCAGGTGACGACGCCGAAGAAGTTCTGGACATTGTTCAGGCGGTTGGCATGGCGCCAGGTCTGAGTCAGGTTCGTGTTTATATTGGCAGCACGGATGCGGATATCTTGAACGCCATTGCCTCGGACAGTGGGAACTTAGCCAAGCAAGTGAGCATCTCATGGGCATGGGGTCCTGATGATCCTACCACTGACGATGTATTTTTTGAGGAGTTCGCTGCTCAAGGGCAAAGTGTCTTTGCCGCATCGGGCGACTACGGTGCTTACAGCCCGAACGTTCCCTATTACTACCCAGCAGAAGATGCCTGGGTGACGGCAGTTGGCGGGACAAGCCTTACGACGAACGGCGCAGGTGGAGCGTTGACTTCTGAGGTTGCCTGGGGCCAGAGCGGCGGCGGAATCAGTCCTGATGGGATCGCGATACCCTCTTGGCAGACCGGCGTAGCCAATAACTCGAACAAAGCATCTGCCTCACTTCGCAATGTGCCGGATGTAGCCATGGAAGCGGATTTCGACAATTATGATTGCAGCATGGGTAATTGCGAGACGGGTTACGCTGGCACCAGCTTTGCGGCGCCGCGCTGGGCTGGCTTCATGGCGCTGGTGAACCAACAAGCAATGACTGCTGGAGATTCTCCGGCCGGATTCATGAATCCATGGCTGTATTCAGCCGCCGCAAGCTCCGAATATGGCAGCGACTTTCACGATGTCGATGCGGGGAATAACGGTTATGAGCCTGGTTATGAATTCTATTCTGTCCCGGGCTACGATCTTGTAACTGGTTGGGGAAGCCCGGCCGGACAGAATCTGATCAATGGCATGGCGCCGAAAAGCGCGTCAGCGGGCTTCCAACTCTCGACCTCGGTGAGCAGTATAACTCTCAACCCAGGTGGTTCTGGGGCCGCAACGATTGGAGTTATCTACCAGAGTGGCTTTTCGGGAACCGTGAACCTTTCAGTCACTTCTTCCTTGCCAAGCGGTGTTACAGCATCGTTTGCCACCAATCCTACAACCGCATCGAGTGTTCTTACCTTTACGGCGAGCGTCACCACAATAAGTGGAGCCTATCTTGTGACAGTCACCGGCACCTCCGGAGCACATAGCGGAACCACGTACATCATGGTCAACACACCCAGCAACGCGGTTACCATCACCAGTCCCGCTGCGTCGCAAGTACCAGTGACTGCCCCAATGATGAAGCCTGGAGTTTCCATTCCAATACAGGGAACAGTAGTGAGTGGCTATAACGATCTACGCCTGGAGTGGGCTGTAGGAATCAATCCGGCCTCAGGCTGGGCGTCGTCGGGTATGACACTAAACGGTGGGAGCATAGCATCGGGCGCGAACCAAACGATTGGAAGCTGGAATACATCTTCGATCACATCGGCAAACTATTATACCATCCGCCTATCGGCGGACTATACCGGCGCTACGGTCTCCGCAACCACATTGATCTATCTTGAACCTGATTTAATTTCCGCGAATTGGCCAAAGTGGCTCGTAGCAACACCAGCCAGCTTTTCTGGTATCGTCCCAATTGTCGATGGCAGCGGCAACACGCAATTGGCAATCGTGGAACCAACTTATCCTATTGAATCTTCCCCGGCGAGTTACCATGTGTTCTCGCCTGATGGATCTACTGATGTATCGACATCTCTTGATGTTGGAAGCAGTCTTACGCCCGCGTTTGGCAATCTAACCGCAGGAGACAAAGGCGAATCTCTAGTGGCAGAAGCATACGATATCTCTGTTGTGGGATCAAACAGCGTTATGAATCAATTTACCTCGGGAGGCGAAGAAGTAGAATTCGTTGGCTCTCAAGTAGTGCTTGCCGATCTCAAAGGAGATTCGAATCTTGAAACGCTGACCTTGGGATACCAACCCTGGAACAATCTTGCATTCCTTTATGCATGGAGTCCGAATGGACAGATGCTCAATTCGAAGTTTCCGATTCAGGTTCCATTTCAACAAGAAGACGTATTTGGACTGAATCCCGGCCTAGTCGTGGGAGACATCAATGGGGATGGAAGCCCGGAGATCATCGTCCAAGAAGCTTCTTCCGCGTCAACTTTTACGCTCGGACTGTTTGCCAACGACGGTACAGCTCTGACTTGGTCTGCCCCGACATTACCGGGCGGGCCAGACCAGATGATTCTTGCCGATCTAGATCATAACGGAAAACTTGAAGTGATCTTGGACGCAATAGACCCTAATACAGGTATGTATGTTCTTCATGTTTTGCAGCCCGATGGAACAGAACGAAGCGGATGGCCGCTCAGTCTCAGTTATGGAGAGGTTTATCTTGCCGCTGGAGATTTGACCGGTACGGGAGTGCCGCAGATCGTGGTGGCATCCTGGGATAAACTAAATGTCTTTAACGGCGATGGCACATCGTTCTCGAATGCATGGCCGATCACGAACAGCCCCTTTAATCCATTCGGCCCGGTTACCCTGGCAGACATTGATGGGGATGGGCATCCCGAGATTCTGGTCGCGAATGACAATCTTATCTTTCCGCAGGGTTCAAACAAATCTGCGGCAATTCAACCCACGATTTCTCGCCTCAGAGATGGTTCTCGAACGGCATTCTACTTCCAAACAAATGGCGTAGAGAGCAGCCTCACTCCTGATTATTTTTCTCCAACCCTTACTGCATACCATAGCAATGGCTCCGTTGTGAAAACCTGGCAACTGCAAGGAATGAACGGCAACCAGCCCATTGGTTCGGCACAAATCACTGTGGGCGACTTCAATCAGGATGGCAAGACTGAAATTGCTGTTGAAACTCCGTTGATCTCTGGGGGCACATTGGATGGCTGGCTGGTTGAGGGAGTGATGGAAGTTCTCGCTACGGGCGCAACTTACAACGCAGCCGCTAATGTCTGGCCCATGCTATATCACGACACGCACAA
The DNA here is from genome assembly GCA_963804315.1 of uncultured Acidobacteriaceae bacterium. GTDB lineage: Bacteria > Acidobacteriota > Terriglobia > Terriglobales > Acidobacteriaceae > Telmatobacter. The sequence goes on along the minus strand of CAWDQB010000039.1, from coordinate 281,361 downwards.
CAGCGCGACAAGCAAATCGGCGACCGGGGTGACCGCCGCGACTCCAATCTTCAGCCTCAAGTCGGGAAGCTACACCAACACCCAATCCGTAACAATCTCAGATAGCACTGCCAACGCGACCATCTACTACACCACGAACGGAAGCACGCCAACAGCGAGTTCGACGAAGTACACGGGCGCAATTGTAGTGAGCGCAAGTGAGACGATGGAGGCAATCGCTGTTGCGTCGGGTTACACGAACAGCGCCGTGGCATCGGCTGCATATACAATCACTAAACCCAAGACAACTCCGACTGTGACGGTGACGCCATCCTTGTCGAGCATAACCACGACTCAAGCATTCACTGCGACTATTGTGGTAAGCAGCAGCACAACTCCCACCGGATCGGTCATTCTGACCAGCGGAAATTATAACTCTTCGACGGCAACGCTCAGCGGCGGGAGTGTGATAATCAGTATCCCTGCCGGATCGCTGGCAGTGGGCAAAGATACGTTGACGGCTAGCTACACGCCGGATTCAAGCAGTTCCTCAACCTATAACGCCGCAACCGGGACGAATTCGGTAACAGTGACTCTCCCGCCGAGTTTCACACTCTCGGCTGCAACAACTACTGTCTCGACTCCGATAGGCGGCAGTGCAGCCACCTCCAAGATCAGCGTGGCGTCAGAAAACGGCTTCTCCAGTTCGGTCGGTTTCTCCGCCACAGGTCTGCCCACCGGAGTTACAGCATCCTTCAGCCCAACCAGCAGCAGTACATCCAGCACGGTGTCACTGACCGCCGGAGCAACTGCTACGCCCGGCTCGCATTCAGTAACCATCACTGGCACATCTGGCTCACTAACCGCTTCGACAACCATCACCGTCACCGTTCCCACGCCGAGTTTTACTCTCACTTCGTCGGCCAGTGCTCTCAATGTCATCAAAGGCAGCACGAGTGCGAGCGTAACCATTAGCATTCTTAACGCAGCGAATTTCAGCGCGCCGGTTACATTGGCAGCCACCGGCCTGCCAACCGGCGTTACAGCCAATTTCACCGCGGCCACGACCAACACCACCAGCAGCGTGAGTTTCTCGGCCAGTACAAGTGCTATAGCTGGTACTTATGCCGTGAAAGTGATGGGCACAGTTGGCGGCGTCACCAATTCTGCTACCATCAACCTCACTGTGCCTGTGCCGAGCTTCACGCTTACTGCCGCAGCGACAACCTTATCGACTCCGATTGGCGGCAGCGCGGCAACTTCCAAGATCAGCGTGGCTGCGGCAAATGGCTTCACCGGTTCAGTCAGCTTCACGGCCACCGGCCTGCCCACTGGAATCACAGCAAACTTCAGCCCAACCAGCAGCACCTCGTCCAGCACCTTGTCTTTATCAGCTGGAGCAACCGCTACGCCCGGATTGCATTCGGTGACCATCATTGGAAGTTTCGGCTCTCTGGCCGCTTCTACAGTTATTACTGTCTCCGTGCCCACGCCTAGCTTTACTCTCACATCGTCGTCCAGTGCCCTCAAAGTCGTTGAAGGCAGCAGCGCAAGCACAACGATCAGCATACTTAACGCCGCGAACTTCAGCGCGCCGGTCACCCTGTCAGCTTCAGGATTGCCGACAGGAATCACGGCAAACTTCACCGCGGCCACAAACAGTACCACCAACAGTGTCAGCTTCTCGGCCAGTACGTCGGCAATACCGGGCGGCTACGCAGTCAAAATTACAGGCACCGTCGGCGGCGTTACCAATTCGACGAGCATCAACCTCACTGTGCCCACACCGAACTTCACGCTTTCGGCTGCGACGGCATCCTTATCGACACCGATTGGCGGCAGCGCCGCAACATCGAAAATCAGCGTGGTTGAGGTGAATGGATTTGCCAATACGGTCGGCTTTACTGTCTCCGGTCTGCCCACTGGCGTCACCGCCAACTTCAGCCCAGCCAGCAGCGCTTCGTCCAGTACCATGTCTCTGACGGCTGGAACAACCGCTACGCCCGGTTCGCACTCAGTGACCATCACAGGCACATCGGGTTCGCTGACGGCTTCAACGACTATCACCGTCACAGTGCCCATGCCCAGCTTTAACCTGGCCTCATCGGCCAGCACTCTCAATGTCATCAGGGGCAGCACGAGCGCGAGCGCAACCATTAGCATTCTCAACGCTGCGAACTTCAATGCGCCGGTCACCTTGGCGGCCGCTGGCTTGCCCGCCGGGGTCACAGCCAGCTTCACATCGACCACGACCAGCAGCACCAGCAGCATCAGCTTCTACGCCAGTTCGTCAGCCACGCCGGGCGGCTACGCAGTCAAAATTACTGGCACCGTCGGCGGCATCACCAATTCGACGAACATCAACCTCACTGTGCCCACGCCGAGCTTCATAATATCGTCTGCATCGGCTACCTTATCGGCTCCGATTGGCGGCAGTGCCGCCACTTCCAAGATCAGCGTGGCCGCGGCAAATGGCTTTACCGGTTCGGTCAACTTCACGGCCACAGGCCTGCCTAATGGCATCACCGCCAACTTCAGCCCAGCCAGCAGCGCTTCATCCAGCACGTTGTCTTTGACAGCCGGTACAACTGCGACGCCCGGATCGCACACCGTGACCATCACCGGAACTTCCGGCTCATTGACAGCCTCTGCAACCGTCACCGTCACCGTACCCACACCCAGCTTCACGCTCACTTCGTCGGCCAGTACTCTCAACGTCATTGAAGGCAACAGCGTGAGCGCGACCATCAGCGTTCTTAATGCTGAGAATTTCAGCGCGCCAGTAACTCTGGCAGCCACCAATCTTCCCACCGGCGTCACAGCAACTTTCACTCCTGCCACTACCAACACTACGAGCAGCGTTAACTTTTCGGCAAGTTCGTCAGCCACGCCCGGCACCTACGCCGTGAAGATTACGGGAGTGGTCGGCAGTATTACCAATTCAGCGAGCATCATCCTCACAGTGCCGACACCCAGCTTTACGCTTTCCTGCGCTTCGAACACATTGTCCACTCCCATCGGCGGCAGTGCAGCCGCTTCTAAAATCAGCGTGGCTGCGGCAAACGGCTTTAATGGAACGGTCAGCTTTACAGCTTCAGGCCTGCCCACAGGCGTTACCGCCTACTTCAGTTCGACCAGCAGCACTTCATACAGTATGCTGACTTTGACGGCTGGGGCAACCGCCACGCCTGGTTCGCACCCGATAACAATTACCGGTAACTCCGGTACGGTGACCGCTTCGACGACCGTCACGGTCATTGTGCCGACGCCCAGCTTTAGCCTCTCGTTGTCGCCCAACAGCATTACCGTTGTTCGAGGGGCAAGCGCCACAAGCACGATCGCGCGTGTTGTCAATCCATTGAATTTTGGCATTCCTGTGACTCTGGCAGTTTCCGGCCTGCCCACTGGCATCACCGCGGCGTTCAGCGCAACTGAAACGAATACCACCAGCGACATCAACTTCTCCGCTAATAACAGTGCGAAACCGGGTAGTTATTCTGCTTCAATCACAGGAACTGCGGGGGGAATCGTTAATGGCAATGCCTTCAGTATCACAATCAAATGATTTTTGGGGCGTGGTTCAAAACACATTTTATTGAATCGCATTCAGAAAACCGCACAGACTGATTGTGCCAACTGAAAGGCTGGTATATCTCTTCTTCAACACAATGCTGGCGTTCTGTAAACGGGCGATAGGTCGCCGGCTTCGACGGTAACGAAAAGATGGCCCACCAGCGAAAGGCGAGATGCGCAGTACGTAATGTGGTATGGGTTCTTCGACGAAGACGAGCAGCGCACCTTGCTCTTCCCGACCAGTAAAGCTCCCCCTGCACTGCCGCATAAGCGCTAACTTGTTTAACGAAATCCTTGTTCCTGTGTTTTCCGTTTGCGAGGCGCTTCGGCAAGGCTTTTTGTGATCTGATTCCACTTTGCCAGCATATCGCTGAGAGTTAGGGCCGGTTCGACTGCTTTGGTGATTTGGTGAAACCCAAAGGAAAACTCACGCCAGCGGCTGGCTGGGCGCTTGGCCGGCCAATGGGAATCCCCAGGGGGAAAGGCCGCCGGCGCGCCGGATAAGCTTCTCGGTGAGCAAGGTTACGAACAGTTTTCCGTAAAGCCAGGCTTGGGCGCTCTCTTCATCGTATTTGGGCAGGTGGCCGAGTTGTGCGATCTGCTTGAAGCGTTTGAAGACCAGTTCGACTTGCCAGCGGAACCGGTACCGTTCGAGAATCTGTTGCAGAGAAAATTCTTGTTGCGGAAATCCTCGCCAGCAGCATTGGCAGTCAGCATGACTTCAACGGTATCGGAATGAACCCGCCAGCATAATAAACTAGTTAGCGCTTATGCGGCTGAGTCCAGTCATGCGCTTGACATAAGCCCGCAGAAGCCCTTTGGCGCGCCGTCCCGGCAGTGGGTATTCGTGATGGCAGAGCAATCGCTCCACTCCGCTATAAATCTCCGTGCGGCCGCAACCGGCAAAGCGCACACACTCCGAGGCCGCAAGAAATGCCTCAATCTCAATCAGGTTCAACTTCTCCGCACCCAGCACGCTGATCCTCCATCTTCAGCTTGCCCGCTCCGACTCCTTCAGGCTCATCTTGCGTTGGAAAATAGTTTCCGCAGCAGAGCGGAAAAACTTCCGGTATAATCTCAGAGTGGCACGGAGAGATGGCCGAGTGGCTGAAGGCGGCGGTTTGCTAAACCGTTATAGGGTCAAAAGCTCTATCTGGGGTTCGAATCCCCATCTCTCCGCCATAAAATTCAATAAGATTATGAAAACACATAACTTATTTAAGTAGAAACTACTTAGAGTTGCCGGGCTCCCGACAACATGTTTACAAATTTTACAGAATTTACACTGTTTCCAACCTTTGGGCCCCAAAAACCCGACAACGGTAATTTTCAGCTTGTTTTCGGTGTCGGCTCCCATGACGCTCTTACTCTGGGCCAAGATTGGCAACCGGACGGCGGTGCGCTGGTGCGCACCGCGCGAGGATGACCTTCCAGCCATTCGAAGCCGCTGCAGCCACCCGTACAATACTGGCGACCTCAGCGGCATCCACACGTTCATCCGAGATTCGCACACCGTGGCTGGCCCGTGCGATCGCGAATTACTAGGCCATCAAGAAGAAGAGGACCATCGAAGATGCCTGGCTATCTGTGTGACTATGTGATTGACGATACATCAGATTCACGGTGGCACTGTTCATAATTTTTCCCTGACCCGCACCAGCACTCTTGGTTGGGTTTGATTGTAATCAAGTGGTTTTGCGGCCCTGCTGGAGCGCTTTGCCCCGGCCAGTGTACGCGCCGGATTAAAAATAGACCACGTGACGCCGCGTTAGCGGCGTGACGTGGCGGAGTAAAAGTAGACCACCCCGCCAGATTGCAGTTCACAGACGAGCAGGTTCCTTTTGAGGTTCCGAGGCAGTATCGGAGCTTATAGGATGCGTGTTTTCTGTGGGATACAGGAGGCATGAAGACGGTGGAGATCTACGCAAGAGTTCGGCGGGCGGTTCTTGTGGAAGGCAGGAGCCGGCGAGCGGTAGCCCGGGAGTTTGGGCTGGCGCGGAAGACGGTGAGCAAGATGCTGGAGTATTCGGTGCCACCTGGCTACCAGCGGCAGAAGCCGGTGCGGAGGCCGAAGCTGGGCCCGTGGCAGGGCGCGATCGACGCGATCCTGGAGGACGACAAGCAGCGGTCGCGCAAGCAACGGCACACGGCCAAGCGGATCTTCGAGCGGCTGCGCGCCGAGCACGGCTACACGCTCCATCGTGAAGGACTATGTGCGCGCGTCGAAGATCGGCGGCCAGGAGATGTTCATCCCGCTGACCCATGCGCCGGGCGAGGCGCAGGCGGACTTCGGAGAAGCTCTGGTAGTGATCGCCGGAGTGAAGCAGAAGACGCACTTCATGGCCTTCGATCTTCCGCACTCGGATGACTGCTTTGTGCAGGCCTTTCCGGCCGAGACGACGGAGGCTTTCCTCGAAGCTCATGTGCGCGCCTTCGAGTACTTCGGCGGTGTGCCGGCGCGGATTCTCTACGACAACACGACTCTGGCCGTGGCCAGGATTCTTGGTGATGGTCAACGGCAGACGACGCGCGCCTTTTCCGAGCTGCAGAGCCACTACCTGTTCGCCGAGAAGTTTGGCCGCCCAGCCAAGGGCAACGACAAGGGCAAGGTGGAGAACCTGGTTGGCTACGCGCGGCGCAACTTCATGGTGCCGATTCCGCGCGCGGCCAGCTGGGAGGCGCTCAACGAGCAGTTCGTTCGCGATGCAATTGCGCGCCGTGCGCAGCGGCTGCGTGGCCACACAGAGACCATCGGCGAGCGCTTCGAGCGGGATCGCGCCGCATTGCTGCCGCTGCCTGCTGCTCGCTTCGAGGCCTGCGATAAGACCACCGCGCGCGTCAGCTCGATCTCGCTGGTCCGCTACAGGACCAACGATTACTCGGTGCCGACCCAGTACGGCCACCGCCAAGTGCTGGTCAAGGCCTATGTCCATCGCATCGTGATCGTCTGCGGCAGCGAGGTCATCGCCGAGCACAAGCGCAGCTATGAACGCGAAGCTGCCATCTACGATCCGCTGCACTACCTGGCTCTGCTCGAACACAAGAGCCGCGCGCTGGACCAGGCCGCGCCGCTTGCCGGCTGGCAGTTGCCCGAGTGCTTCGCCCAACTGCGCCGGCTGCTGGAGGCGCGGCTCAAGAAGCACGCGGGCGCGCGAGTACATCCAGGTGTTGCGCTTGCTGGAGACCTTCGCTCTCGATGAAGTAACTCATGCCATCGAAGATGCGCTTGCGATGGAACGCCATCAGCTTCGATGCCGTGCGCCATCTCGTGCTGTGCCGCATCGAGCGCAGGCCGCCGCGGCTGGACTTGGACAACTGGCCGCATCTGCCGCTGGCCCAGGTGCGCACCACGCGCGCCGCCGATTACATGAGCCTGCTGTATGTGCCTGCGGTTGAGCTTCCCATACTGGAGGCAACGCTATGAGTGCAACGGCTCCCGACACCCCGCAGCTTCTGCTCGAACATCACCTGAAGGCTCTGCGCTTGCCCACCGTGCTGCGCGAGTACGACAAGCTGGCGCGCATCTGCGCAGTCGAGAAGGCGAACTTCCAGACTTATCTTCTGCGACTTACTGAGCTGGAGTTACTGGATCGCGACCGCCGCTCGACCGAGCGCCGCATTCGGCAAGCGAAGTTCCCGGTGGTGAAGAGCCTCGACAGCTTCGACTTCCTCGCCATCCCGGCGCTGAACAAGAGCTTGGTGCTTGAACTGGCCCGCGCGGAGTTCTTGACGCGCAAAGAGAACGTTCTGCTGCTCGGCAACAGCGGCACAGGCAAAACGCACATCGCCCTGGCGCTGGGCCTATCGGCTTGCCAGCGCGGCCATCGCGTTCGCTTCATCACCGCCGCCGCGCTGGTCGGCGAACTGATCGAGGCCCGCGACGAGAAGTATCTGCGGCGCTTCCAAAAGCAACTGGCGGCTCATGAGCTACTGATCATCGACGAGCTTGGTTATGTGCCGCTCTCGAAGACCGGCGCAGAACTGCTCTTCGAAACCATCAGCCAGCGCTATGAACGCAACTCAACGCTGATCACCAGCAACCTTCCCTTCGACGAGTGGACCGAAATCTTCGGCTCCGAGCGGCTCACCGGCGCCCTGCTGGACCGCATCACCCACCATGTCCACATCCTGGAGATGAACGCCGACTCCTATCGCCTCAAGCAAAGCCGCCGCAAACGAGCCTGACCACCCCACCCAAACGCGCCTCGGGGGAGGAGGGCCGCCTTCGCTACGCTCCGGCGCCCCTCCTCCCCCGAAAACCCAGCTTCTGACCGTCTACTGGCTCCCTTTTACTCCGCCCCAGTGGCCTACTTTTACTCCGCCCTTGACAGTCAGATAACATTTGCCTGCCAGCCGAGTTTTGAGAAGTATGCACGGCCCAGCCGCCGGGAGCAGTTTTTACAGACGAGGGAGTCGATAGTTCCTTGGCGAGAGTTGGAAGCGTTGATCGAGCCGTATTATCCCAAGGCAGGAAACGGCCGCCAACCGGTCGGTTTGTCGATCATGCTGCGCATTTACTTTTTGCAGCACTGGTTCAATCTCTCCGATCCCGGAGCCGAGGATGCTCTCTACGAATCGCCCGCGCTGCGCAGCTTTGCTAGCGTTGACCTTGGCCGCGCGGCAGCGCCCGACGAGAGCACCATCCTGACCTTTCGCCACCTGCTCGAAGAGCATGACTTATGCGGCAAGATACTCGATGCGGTCAACCTTTATCTGGATCGCAAGGGCATCCGCATTGCTACGGGCACGATTGTTGATGCCACCATCATCGCCGCGCCGTCGTCGACCAAGAACAGCAAGAAGCAGCGCGATCCACAGATGCATCAGACCAAGAAGGGCAACCAATATTACTTCGGCGCCAAGGCGCATATAGGCGTGGATAGCAAGCAAGGCGTTATACATTCGGTATGCACTTCGGCGGCCTCGGTGCATGACAAGCATATGCTTCCCGACTTACTGCATGGCGAGGAGAAGAAAGTATGGGGCGACGCGGGGTATCAGGGACAAACAAAGGTGATTCATGAGGCCGCGCCCCAGGCACAAGATATGACGAACAGGCGCGTGAAGACCAAGCAGGGCGTGGATGAAGACCAGAAGCGCAAGAACCGGACTAAGTCACGAGTTAGAGCCAAGGTGGAGTGGCCTTTTCGCATCTTGAAGCGAGTCTTCGGTTATACCAAGGTGCGCTATCGCGGCATCGGGAAGAATCACCACTGGCATCTGACGGCCTTCGCTTTGGTCAACTTATACCAACATCGCAAACGGCTGCTTCCGCAATTGGCCTCGCTGGGGGCGTAGTGTCTCTGGAGGCCGGAAAGTGCCTCTGGAGACGCAAAACGTGGACGCGCAAAGAGCATTTATCCTTGAAATCGCCGCCGAAATGCGAAATCGCTCCCGAAAAACCGCCTCTAACCTTCAACGCAGGAAATATTTGGACCTGATCAGAGGTTCCCTAAAAGATCATCGACTTCATATTCCACTCCCAAGAGATATGATAGCCGCGCGCGTAGCCAAGATAAATAGCTAATTAGGTGATTGTCGCACCAATGATTCAGCGGCACTTCGGCGTTCCCTTCCAAGCCTGCTGTGAATGCAAGGCTCGTTAGACACTTTATACAGGAACAGTCTGCCGGTTTCTCTGCAACGTGTGTCTTACCACAACCGGTGCATACGAACTCGCGCAACGGAAGGCTCTCTTGTCTCTGAATATTGAGGAATTCTTGCAATTCGTGAGGGATTCCCTTTATGTATCGATCAAGGAAAGCGGAGTAAGAATCTGGGTAGAGCAGGGAGTAGCGGTTATGTCCGAGTGTAATTTCGGCGCCGCAGTTGGATTTGCCCTGAAGATCAACCACGCCGAAGACGTACATTGTGAACCCGCATGACGGGCAATGAGTTCTCCAGAGGTCAACCCTCGCCTTTATTCCTGCTACCGTTCGAGACTGTGAATACCGCAGTTTCTTTGTTAGAAGATCGCGCACGAACTTTCTCAAGGGCCGTTCTGCGCCGTTCACCTCGACGGTAAACGGGCTTGCGTTCTGTTCACGGTAGCCAAGCCGCTGAGCCAGACATAGCTGGAATTGAGTGTTTTCGCTCATCTCGGCATACCCATGGGTGGACTCGGCATTTCGCCTTCCGACCAGGCGGAAGGTGTCCGTTTCGTCAATCTCCTGCTCGACGCCGGCTTCAAGCCCGTGCAGCGCGACACGCTCTATCGGACGATGTTTTTGAACGGTTAGTTTGTTCGTGCAGTCTCGCCAGGGAAGTACAAGACCTCAAACCTATTTCAAAAGAGAAGGCCCTCCTCACAGAGGAATTTAACCTTAAAAATTACTACGCCGCCCTGAGATCAGGTTGATGACCAGAACAACAAGCGCAACCACCAGCAGAAGATGGATCAGGCCGCCCGCAATATGAAGACTGAAACCCAATAGCCATAGAACGAGAATGATGACAAAGATTGTCCAAAGCATCGTTGCACCTCCTTCGCGTTGTGGAGGCCGGAGGACTAAGATTGTTCTCCGGCTTCCTAAACGCATCTTGCGGTTGGATGTTAGTTTGAGGCGACGGCCTGTGCCTTGGCGTCTCTGACAGCGTCGAGAAACGCGTGCGCGGAAGCCGGCACGGCGATGTCGCCGCGCAGAATGCGGTTCGTGGAGATTTCATGGCCGTAAATGGCCTCGGTGGAATCGTCGTCGCGGCGAACATCGGCGCCGGTCAGAGTCAGCCCAGCGAACAAGCCTCTAGCCCGCGAGTAAGTGAGAATCTCAGTGTTCAGCTTCCAATCCGTATCGGCTGTGGCATGGCGTCCCACCGGTCCGGCGGCCGCGGAGGCGTCTCCGCCAATTTGAAATTTGTCTTCGATCAAGCGCTGCATTCCTCTGTCGCCTTGAAGGATCATGACCAGGTCAACGCCTTCGACGCCGATCTGCAATCCCCAGCTTCCGCCAGTGATGACAAAGAATGACGGCGCGCTCCAGCCGTTTGCCGTGCGGCAGGTGGCTACACCGCGGCCATTTTCCGCGCCGAAGACAAAGCCGCCCTTGAGCATGTGCGGCACAACTGCAACGCATTTGGCATGCGCTAGAACTTCTTCCGGAATGCCGCGATCCGGCGCCGACATGATCTCGTGCAGCACCGCGCCCGCATGATCCATCCTATCAACTGTTGCTTCACGACCGGTTCCCGCCCAGCATACGCTTGTCATACTGAGTACTGCCGCAAACGCCATAAGTTTTTTCATGCAATCCACCTTTTCTACCCATGCGCAGCGTCACTTTCTTTCCGCGCACTGAGGCGCACCAGGTAGTTTCCACACTAGAGGCGAAAGAGAATGCCGTCTGAGCAAAAACGATCAGAAGAAATCAGGAGCTACAACTGAAGCTGCCGGAAAGAGTCAGGTGGTTTTGGCGCTTCACATCTTGGTGTTCACTGTTGCTCAGTACATCACCAGATCATGCGGTATCTTCAGGACAATTGAAGAGTCATACAACGGATTCAAAGATCGTGAGGGAGATTTATGAACAAGGATCAAATGAAGGGCATGATTGACGAAGTGGCCGGAAGCGCCAAACGCAAGGCGGGTGAGTTGACAGACAATCCCAAACTCCAGGCCGAAGGCATGGTTCAGCAAGCAATGGGCAAGGCTGAAGGTGCCTGGGGCAAGGCAAAAGAGGTCATCCACGATGGACTTGAGAATACCGAGTTGCATTTTGACGCTCAAGTGAAACTGGGCTTGAAGGATCCCTCCGCGAAAGTTAAATCTAGCAAGTGCAGGTAGTTATTTTGACACCGCGCAGCTCTGGCAAGCAGGAACAAAAACTGAAACTCCTCTTGTTGTGTTTGATTGTTCGATTCTTCTGTTACCGGCCGGGGATCAACTCCCCGACCAAATTATTGTTAGCCTTCTGCGCTATGAGTTGGTAGAAAGATGCAAGCGTGGACCATAAGACGCTCGTTATAACCGGACGGGAAGCCGGTTTTACGGTTTCATGTTTCCGGCACGATCAATCGGCACAGACGACTCAGTTATGCCGCGCTATTCTCTCCGCGTCATCTATTTTGCGGAGCCCGCGAATCTTCCATATTCCAAAGGACAGGCCTGCTGCCAGCAGGCTCACGAATATGCCAAGCAGCGGATCTGACCATTTTTGAAGACTGCCGGAAAACAGGCGGACGATTCCGCGCCCATAGGTTACTCCGAGCCATGCGACGAAGCAATAACGCAAGCTGCGAGCTGTTCCGAAGACCACGAGAAAACGCCGGCGCGAGACACCCAGCGCGCCGGATGCGAGCGCGAACGGCAGCAGTGGAATGGGCGGAGGAAGCAAAGCAGGAACAAAGACTGACAGGAATGGATGACGCTCGACCCATCCGACGATACGAACAAGAAGGCGCGCGGGAACGTATTGACGCAACGCATCTTCGCCTCCTCGACGGCCAACGAGCCAGGTTGTGTATCCGCCCAGAATGCTTCCGCCAATGGCGCAGGGTGCCAGAAGCCACGGATCGCCGCTATGCGCCACCAGCCACAATAACAGCAGATCAGTGCTGCCGGGTAGAGGCAGCGGAATGACCGAGGAATCGATTATAGCAACCGAGAAAAGACCTAGCGCGCCCAGGTGTGTAAGCCATATTGGCGCGAATCCAGAATGCGAACCTTGAGCGGAATTTTGAGCCGATGATTGAACAAAGAAACTCATGCCAAGCCGCCCATTGATTGAGTTGTTGACTTACTCTGCGTTCACGGCGTGAAAAGTTAACCAGTAGTACCTTCGCCAGCAGAAGATGCAGCGAACGGGGCGCATCGCGAAAAGTGCCAGCAGGCCATCGAATGATCGCAACTCTGCTGGCTTGAATTTCATCGAATCGCACCGCGGACACGTCCGAACCCACAGCGGATGCGGCACCCAATCAGGCCACTTCCAAGATGAACTACTCATGCGCCAAACCCTTCCAAAGCGAACGCCGCGTACGCTAAAATGCTCGCCTCTCTGCTTGACTTCCATTCGATTCCAGCCACGAGAGAAGGCGGCGAATACTGCCCGTGGCCAGAGCGATGCAGGAATCGGCCGCGCCGTAATACAAGCTGATCGTGTCTCCGTCGGCTCCGATGGTTTGTCCGCAAGGGAAGACAACATCGCTCACATCGCCGTTGCGTTCATAAGGAGCCTCTGGTCCGAAGATCCAAGAGTTTCCGCGCTGCAAACAAATATCGGGTTTCTCCAAATCAAAGAGCGCAAGTCCAAGCCGGTAAATACTTCCAGATGCAGTCTGCCTCACGCCGTGATAAATCATCAGCCAGCCCGCGGCGGTTTCAATCGGAGGAGAGCAGAGGCCGATTTTGTTGGCATCCCACCATCCGCCACGCCGCGCTTCGAGAATGATTTTGTGGCTTCCCCAGTGGCGCAGATCCGGTGAGTAGGATATCCACATATGAGCGCCCAGAGCCGTCATCGGGCGATGAATAAGCGCCCAGCGGCCACCGATCCTGCGAGGCAGCAGCGCAGCATCTTTATCCTCCGGCGACATGATGACACCGAAGCGTTCAAAGGTGCGAAAGTCCTTGGTCAACGCAAGCGAGACTCCAGGGCCGCCACGCGCAAAGGATGTGTAGGCAACGGCAAATTGCTCAAGTTCCGGAATGTATGTGATGCGCGGATCCTCGATGCCCCAAATCTCTTCTGGAAACGCCTCCGGATTCGCCATCAACGTTGGTTTTGGATCGATGCGCCAGTTGTCGATGCCGTTGGCGGAACGCGCGGCGCACAGATGCGATAGTCCGCTCCTGTCTTCAATGCGACACAGAAGAAGGGTTTCTCCATCCTCTAACTTAACCGCGCCGGCGTTCATGACGCTATTGATCGGATAGGGCCAGTCTTCGCGGCTGAGAAGTGGATTGGAGGCATGGCGGATAAACAGAGGATGCTCCGCGAAGGCCCCGGGTTTTTGATCTTTCTGAACGGCAGGATCAATCACTGCGGCTGTAGAATTGAAAGGATTCAAAGAGAGATGCCCATTCCCTGATGCAGTTCTTCAGCGCTTGCAACTTTGGCCGACTGCATTTCCAGCAGCGCCATCAAAAACGAGAGCGTGGACTCGGCGCCCTGGTTCTCGTTTACGCGGTCAGGATGAAGACCATCCCTGCATCCGCCTGTGATTGCATCATACAGGGGAACTTGCAGATCGTTTTTTCCGAGAAACCAACGGAATGCTTTGCGCGCTTCTTCAAGCCATAAGCGCTCTTCCGTCAGTCTGTACACCTCAAGGCAAGCGGAGACCGTTGCGCAAGCCTCGACCGGTTGCTGATCGAATCGCGCCTTCTCGCTTCCTTCGATAAAGAATCCGTTGGAGCCGATTGGAACAAAGATATTCTTGTCGTCGCGATGCTGCTCGGCAACCAGCCACTTCAAAGAATCCATTCCGGCTTCGATCATTCTTTGGTTGTCGCTTCTCCATCCGGCTAGAATCAGAGCCTGGGAAAGTCTGGCATTGGAGTAGGAAAGGCTCTTTTCAAACCATCTCCACTGCGCGGAATGGGTTCTTCTATAGATGTCAAGGAGCCGATTTGCCAGTTCGTTGCGAACTCCTTGAATGGCTCTGTCGCCTGGAAACCAATCAAGATATGCCTGCATGCCGAGAATGGAGTACGCCCAGGCTCGAGGGCTGGTAAAAGTGAGCGTTGCGGGAACGGCCGCTTCGAAAAGCCTTCCCGCAGCTCCTCTCAATCCCACATCTTGCGAAGCGCCGAGGACTTTTCCCAGCGACCACAGCGCGCGCCCATGGCTGTCATCCGATCCAACATCTTCAAGCCACTTCCGGTCGTAATCGAGAAAATTCTTGAATCTGCCGGAATCGGTGTGAAAGGCAAGCCAGAGAAAAGAAAGATAGCGATGAGAGAGATTCGAGTATTCTTGTTGATCTGAATAATCGGGATTCTCATCCAGAAGAACGGATACAATCAGCGCCCGCGCATTGTCGTCCGTAGTGTAGCCCTCCCGCGTGTTAGGCACCGAGAAGATAGCGTGCTGCAAGATTCCAGTGTCATCGGTCATGGTCATAAGATGACCGGTATTCAGTGCGGGAAGATGGTCCATAAACATTGCCGCCGGATCGTCCATTTGGGCGGCTCTGGGATGCAAGGAGCGCTCGAAGCGCGCCCGCTGAAAGCTCGCCATGTAAGCTCGCGCTGTTTTGGCCCAAGTAGTTCCGCGCGAGTAACGATAGGCACGCTTGCGCATGGCATGACGCTCTGCATCGTTCTCCAGCAATGCAAGAACCGCTTCGGCAATCGCGCCGGGATCTTGGAATGGAACGATAATTCCTCGCTTCTCCGCAAGCAACTCCTTGGCATGCCAGTAGGGTGTGGAGACAATCGCCTTGCCCGCTCCGAGCGCGATGGCAAGCGTGCCGGATACGACCTGCGCCTCATGCCGGTAGGGCGTGATATAAATATCCGCCGCACCTACATGCTCAATGAGTTCTTCGGCATTTACAAAGCGATTGTTCAGAATCAAGTGATCTGAAACGCCAAGCTCTTTCGCCAGTGCCTGCAATTCTTCCCGATAACGTTCGCCTTCGCGCCGGCGAAGATGCGGATGGGTTACGCCGGAAACGATATATACGACGTTTGGCTGCCGCGCGAGGATCGAGGGAAGTGCTTGAATCACGTTCTCGATACCCTTGTTGGGAGAAAGCAAGCCGAAGGTGAGCAAAACGGACTTGCCTTCCGTGCCGAATTTGTCTTTGAAGTAATTGGGATCCATGAAGGGGAGATCAGGAACGCCATGCGGAATCACATCGATCTTTTCGGTGGAAACCGCATAAACCTCGCGCAGCAGCAGGGCCGCCAGTTCGCTCATGACGATCATGCGATCGGAGAGCTGAGCAATCTCTTCAAGCACCATTCGCTGATTCAGGTCGGGCTCGCGCAGAACCGTATGCAGCGTAGTCACGAGCGGCATCTTCAATTTGCGCAGCAAGGTGAGTATGTGGCCACCAGCATCACCGCCGTAGATCCCGTATTCATGCTGCAGGCAGACCAGGTCGTTACCGTTGAAGTTGAGGAAATCGCCGGCGCGCTCGTAGGAAACAATGTCATCTTGCATAATCTCCAGGCGGACTTGCCTGGGATAGTCATAATTTGATTCAGGATCATTGACGGGAATCGCGAACAGACGACCGTCTCCGTATTCGGTCGAGAGAGCGGCGCACAGATCGGTCGTGAAAGTGGCAATGCCGCACTCGCGCGGAAGATAATTTCCGATAAACGCAATGCGGGTTGGCAAAGGAAGTTTGCACACTTTCTCAACAGAATGCAGAGACGATTCCTGATGGAAATCCTTGCCAGACAGCTCGAAGTTCATCAACTCAGGAAACGGCATTCCAGTCCTCTTTCCCTTCAAATTCGCCCAAGCAAAAGTAAGATGACAAGAACTAAAAGAACCAATCCCAATCCTCCACTCGGATAGTATCCCCAGTTCCTGCTATGCGGCCAACGCGGTAAAACGCCTAATAGCGCCAAGATCAAAATCACAATCAAGATAGTTCCAAGCATTTGACACCTCGCATTTCGTATTCAAGAATTACGCCGCGACCCATTCCGAGACCGCGGCGATACTACAACATCATTAGCGCAGGCTTCCCGTCGTCACCGTCGCCGGGCTGCCAATTGCATCACCAGAGACGACCAGTTCCACGCGGCGATTTTCCTGCCTGCCTGCAGAGTTGTCGTTCGAAGCCACGGGCGATGTGTTTCCAAAGCCCTTGGCGCTCACAGAATCTGTCGTTACGCCTTGTTCAACAAGATAGCTGCGAACAGAGTCTGCGCGGTTTTCGGATAACGTCTGGTTCATTGCGTCTCCGCCGACATTATCGGTGTAACCGCCGACCTCAATGTTGAGGCCAGGATAGGCGATCAGAATTCCAGCAACCTTGGCGAGCTTTTCCCGCGCGCCTGACTTCAATGAATACTTCCCAGAGTCAAACAACACATCGGACATACTCACAATCAGTCCGCGCGCACTGTCGCGCGTGGCAAGAATCAGATTGAGCTGTTCTGAAAGCCGAGCGCGCATTGCGGCTTTGTCGGAAACCGCTTGTTGCTGCCCAATCTGCGCAGTCTGTGCATCGGTGCGGGCTTGCGCGGCATCGGCTTGAGCCGCCGCCACTGCTACCGTGGAGGCCGCTTGATTTGCCGTCATGTCGGCTTGAGCCTTGGCTGCGTCGGCCTGCGCGCTTGCCGTCGCTGCTTGTGCGCTTGCCGTGTCGGCCTGCGCCTTATCCTTCATGCGAGTCGCATCATCGGCCTGTGCTTGCGATCTTTCCTGGGCATCCATGGATGCCTGGCGATCGGCCGCGATACGTTCATCATCAATTTTTTTGACCGCAATCTCGCGAGCCTCTTCGGCGGTTTGCACCGTCTCGCGGGAAACAGCAATCAAAGACTTTTTGTCGATGTGTTTGCTGATCGCATCCGCATCGGCGTTGTTCATCAATTGAACCGCGCGCTGATAACTTTCACTCGCATAGCTCCCGGCTCCTTCCGATTGAGCGATCCGCAGCGCATTTCGTGCTTCGTAAAATTCCAGCGGAAGACTGGCATTCAGAACAACCGGATCGAATTTGTAACCGGTGGGAATGTATCCGCCGCGCTCCATCAACTCATACTTGGCGTTGACGGACTCGGTTGTTCCTTTAGTGTCAGGACGAATCATGTTCTCAAGAACGACCACATTGCTTGGCTGACGAACAGCGTAATATGGTTCGGCGGTGACGATCAAAGCAAAGGACTGAAAATTGGTGGTGGCGGTCAGCTTGCTCCGATTGTTGTCTCCCACCAACACCTCTCCAAGATTTTCGGCTTTACCCTCTGGAGAAATTGCCCACAAAACATAGGTAAGATACTCGCTGCCAAAGGTTGTGGGATTTTGCAGATTGCCGAATTCCGCCTCAACCTCCATGGTGCCGCGCTTGCTGCGCACCTTCGCTTTACCGTCCGCCGCGGGCAACAACGCCGTTCCGGCGAAATCCACATCCGTGGCGCCACTCTGATGCTGATAATTGACCGCCTGAACCGAGCGGGTAATCACGACCACACGATAGGTGGAGGATGAATTCGCGGAATCCATGACTACTGTCATTGGCGGATTAGCCTGAGCTATTGCGCTCAAACTGAGGACACTTCCCATTGCAAACAACAAAATGCGTTTCAAGGTTTCTCCTGCCGGCGGTCTTCAGCCGAATTGCGTTAGACTTGCGTTTTATTGGCAAGCGCCATCTTCAAGGCCACGGCGAGCATATCTCTCAGCGCCCGACACGAAACTGATACAGGGAGTCGAAGAGGCCGAATACTTTGAGAAGCCACAGGACAATGACGATGACGACGACTCCATTCAGGATGCCTTTGATCTGTCCCTGCATGGGGATATAGCGATTCATCAGATATAGCAACAGTCCAACCACGCAAAGTGTAATGACAACCGGCACAAGCGGCATATCATGGCCAATGCGGAACTGCGCAAGATTGTCAAAGAGGCCGACAACCCTCATGAGCCATAAAACCACGGCGATGACCACAACGCCGTTCAGGATGCTTTTGATCTGACCCTGCATGGGAATGTAACGGTTGACCAGAAACAGCAAAAGACCGACTACTGCGAGAGCGATCACAACAGTGATGAGAGGCATTGTATTTCTCCATCCTTCGCCATCATTCTTTCAAGGCGGCAATGCGATTGCTGAGCTACACTGCTCAAGCCAGGCAGTGCGCCGGCACCTTTGCGCGGGACAAGGCTAGTGTCTATTGCATTTGCCCGCGCGGGATCCACGCCAGGTCGCCGCTCAGGACGTAAATCGCAATTGCCGCCGACAATAAGATTGCGCCAATCCAGAAGCGCCAATCACGATGCATGCGCCTCCAGTATGGGCCGGGGTCCGGCGCGCCACTTTCGCTGCTGTTTCCTTCATGGTTGTGCTTGCTTCCCGTCATTGATTCTCCATTCATAAGTCGGTCTACGCCTGGAATAGGCGCACATGATTTTCGCGCTATGGTTGATGAGTTGCCGCCGTAGTAACTTGAACTGGCCGGTCCACGACAGGGATGGATGAACTGCTCACCGGAGGCAGTTTGTCAGCCGGTATCTCGGTTCCCGTGGGAAAGATGAGAATCTGAATCGATCCCCAATCTGCGTCCTGGCCCGTGCCTGCCTGCTTACCCGTGCCCAGCGTCTTGAGTTGGCTATCGTTAAATCCAAAATTCTCTACCAGGTATTCACGGATAACCATGGCTCTGGCTTCAGTGAGAACAATATCTTTCTGGGTATCGCCTTCCATTCCAGTTGAAGCTACAATTACCGCAAGGCCGAATTGATTCTGCGCCAGAAAAGCGCCCGCGGCATCCAGTGATTTCTGGTTCTTCAGTTTGGCGGATTCTTGACTATCGAAAAGCTGAGCGGCCGTAAAGGTAAATGCCTTCAGTGGCGTACCCTGCGGGAGTCCGTCAATTCTGTTGGCTCCCAGATCTGAAGAGTCTTCGTATCCGCGCTTTTTGAAATACCCGTTCAAAAAGAAGTTGTGTTTCATGGCTTCCATATTCTCTTGAAAATCAGTTACACCAACCTGCGCCTGCTGCATGGTTGTATGCAAGGTAGAGGTGGTTTGCTCCAAATTGCTATAGAGTTGCTTGTCGTTCACCAGCGCTCCCACGGTTCCCTGGCCCGAATCGATCTTGGCGCTCACAGAGTTCAAATGCGCGGTAGCCAAAGTAGCATTGTTGATGGCCAGCAGGCTGCTGTCCAGAATGCCGCTCGTCTTCTTGAACAAATCCGAAATCTCTAGTGGCGGTTCACTCTGAATAGTTTCGCCATCTTTAACCTCGGCTTGCCCGGCGGATCCAAATGAAATCGCTACGAATTGGTTGCCCAGCACTCCTTCGGTTTCGATTGAAGCCACCGAATCCTGCTTGATGATTTCGTGCGTCGACTTATCCAGGTCCATGAGCACAGTAACCTGCTCCCCCGGCTTGTGAGGCAGCGCGATGCTTTGCACCGTTCCGCTGTGAACCCCACCCACTTGCACGTCGGCCCCAGCGGCCAGGCCAGCCACATTGTCGAATTGCGCCTTTAGATGGTAGGTTGAGCGAAACAAATACTCCTTGCTCCCAATCACAAAGACACCGGCGGCAAGAATTGCCAGTGTCGCAACGATAAATGCTCCCAGACGCGCTATTCTCGACATAGATTCTCCTACGACTGCTTAAGGAATTCCTTGACAAAATCAATTCCACTCTTTTGAAGGTCTTCGAATGTGCCATCGATCACGACATTGCCCTTATCCAGAAGTGCCAGGCGATTGGCAATCGTTTTGGCACTGTGTAGATCGTGAGTGACCACGATGGATGCCATCTGGCGTTCATGCTGGAGCTTGAGAATCAGGTCGTCGATTTCTCCTGAGCTGATAGGGTCAAGACCGGCCGTTGGCTCATCGAGAAGCAGAATCTCCGGCTCCAGCGCCAGCGCGCGGGCAAGACCCACACGCTTCTGCATTCCGCCGGAAATATCGGAAGGCATTTTTTCCATGCTGCCTCCCATGCCAACTTCCACAAGTAACTTCCTTACTAGGTCGCCACGCTCTGACTTGGACATATCTTTTCGGTGGTGTTCAAGAGGAAATGCTACGTTCCCGGCAACCGTGAGCGAATCGTACAGCGCGGCATGCTGAAACAGGAAGCCCATCTTCGTTCTGATCTCGCCCATTCGATCAAGTGCCAGACCAGCGATATTCCGGCCGCGGATGCAGATCGATCCGGAGTCCGGAACATCAAGGCCGATGATGAGGCGCAGCAGCACGCTTTTTCCTGTTCCGCTTCTTCCCAGCACCGCTAGTGTTTCCCCGCGTTTCACGCTTAGATTGATCCCATCGAGAACTTTGTGGTTACCGAATGTCTTATAAACATCCTCGACAACAACAACCGGCGCACAGCCGTCTTGCTCTGGTTCCGCTTGTTGCATCGCAATGTCAAAGGTGGCGGCCATGAACGATCCTCGATGATTCAGTCAAGAGTTATGGAAAGACAACCAAAATGAATTTCACCAGCACGACATCGGCCAGGATTACAAAGAGCGATGCAACGACCACCGAATTCGTGGCCGCGCGGCCCACGCCCTCTGCGCCTCCGCGTGTGCGCATTCCCTGAAAGCAGGCAATCGTTCCGATAATCAGTCCATAGACCGCGGTCTTGAATGTTTGTGGTAGGAAAGCGCTGAAGGTTGCGCCGTGAAATCCGCTTTCGATGAACTGATGAAAAGAGAGCGGCTCAACCAATGTCTGTGCAAACCAGCCCGTCAATAAGCCGGATGCATCGGCGGCAAGAGTCAGAAGCGGAAGCATCAAGATGCAAGCGAGAATTCGTGTTGCCGCCAGAAGCCTGTAGGGATTGATAGCCGAGGCTTCAATCGCATCGATCTGCTCGCTCACTTTCATGGACGCCAGCTCCGCGCCCATGCCAGCGCCTACGCGGCCACTTACAATCAAGCCGGTCATGATCGGGCCCATTACCTGAATGACGGAGTAAACAAGAGTCGCGGGAAACATCGATTTAGCGCCAAATCGAGTCAGACTGTAACGAGCCTCCATCGAGATTACGACGCCGATCGCCGCGCCCGCCAATGCGATCAGCGGGAATGATTTTGAGCCTACTTCGTCGAGTTGCCGAATCAACTCCCTCCACTCATACGGCGGTGTTACCGCTGCGCAGAGAACCTTCCAGCAAAAGATACTTAGACTGCCAAACCACTCGAAGAATTCGCTGACCAGCTTCATCGCGGGATCTATGAAAGAAGGCGTAGTTTCGGCGCGCCGCACGGAAGTTGGCGAATGGAAGCCCGCAATGACTCCGTGATCGCTCATTTGTTCTGTCCTTCTATGGGGGAGCCGTGCGCATTGTTCAAATGCATACGTGAAAGCAGGGAGTGGGGTCCGCTATAGAAGAACTCCAAAGAAATGTTTTCGCCGGCGTATGCAAGCAGGCTATAGTTGCCGATGCGGAATGCGTCCTTCGCGCCGTAGCGATTCGGGTACCAGGCATAGACAGCGGTCATTGAACCAGCATAGGGCGCGACCAGTGCAGGGAAGGAAAAGACGCGATGGCCGTCTTCGCCGCGCCGCGCCGTAAATGTTGAGAACAAAGCATGGCTCATGCGTGGGAAGAAACCCTTACATTCGCAGCGATAGTACAAGGTATCTTCTTTGAAGGCTTCCGCTAGTCCGTAACGTGCTGTCGTTCCAATGGCTGCAATTCCAAAATCGGAACCAAGCCGTTTGGAATATCCCTCCACGCCTTGGTTCCACTCTGGAGGAGAGTCTCCAAATTGATTAATACCTGCCGTGAACGCCGCGCCAGCAATGGGAAACGGACCGAATCCGTCGAAGATATAATTGCGGGCCATGATTTTTTGTGTCGGTCGCAGATAAGTCAAGTCCTGTTGCGGAGCAGGCGCGCTAGCCAATGCGGAGGAGGAGTCTCCCGAAGAGAGCACGGATTGCGGATTGGCCGTCAAGCTCAAACACGCCAAGGCAGCGGCCGCGAACAGCAAGAAAGCCACGCGGCTAAGTTTCAGATCGAACGGATCATCCAGCGATTGATGCGCCAGTTTGTTTGTTACCTCTGTGTAACAGGCGAGCATGGTCTGCGAACTTCGTCTCCAAATGGATGTCGTCAAGATCCCTCCTTCGACCGGCTTTGGCTTTTATACACACAATGCTCCGCCTGAAATAGACATTGGCGTTCATTGCTCTCATTGAGATTCTGGCAGAGGTGAGCCGCTGAAGAATGGTCATTCCAGCTCGCCACGAAAAGATTGAACGGAATGCCGCTCTATTGCTTGTGAGCATGAATAACAAATCGCTCTGGAGCAGCACCGATATAGTAAAATGGATAGCAGGTAACGAGAGTCAGTCCGGATTCAGCCGAAACAGAGACGATGCCGCCGTCTCGAGGAGTGGTGATCTGAATCCAATCCACTTCGTACCGGGAAATTCCGGCAGTGGTATGCAGAAGTATTTCGTCTCCCCTGTGAACATCTTTCAGGCCGCGAAAGAATGTATCCCGGTGGCCGGCGATTCCGATATTTCCTGGTTCGCCGGGCAGCGCCGTCCCATCGATGTGCCCCACTCCCAATCGCAGAGTCTTTGAGTCCGTTCCCTGCAGAACGATGACCGTCATTCCAATTTTCGGAATCTCCATGCGGCCCAGAAGATCTCCTTCTTTGATTGCCTTCCTGGACGGAATCACCGTTAAAAGTCCTGCCGCGTGAATTTGACCATCCAGCGTGCGGCTTGCGGCATTCTGAAATAGCCTTGCATCAAGCAATGTGAGTGCAACATAAGCGATCGCAAGCGCGCCGGAGAGTACAAGAATGCGCCTCGTCCAGCGGACAAACCGCTGACCGCTCAGTGCGAAGGTCTCTTGTTCATTGATGAGCATCATCACCAGCCGATCCTGAAGCGGAAACGAGAAGCGCCAAGGGCATGGAATATCCGCTTCGCGTGCGAACCGATAAGTGCCTGCCTTTTGGTGAACGGGCCTTTACCTCGATACTCCGGTAGCCTTCATCCTGCCTGGAATTTGCGGGAACATAGGCCAGCGTATACTGATTGCGAATATCGCGGGCAATCCCGTTGCAGATGGATTCAATCTCCTTCGAGGATTCCGGAAAGAATGACTCGCCGCCAGTCTCTTTCGCAAACCGTTTAAGCACGCCAGGATTCTGATCACCATCCTGTTCATCGAAGATGCCAATCGTATAAATGATTGCATCGGAAGTTTTGGCCATGGCGATAACTTGAGCAAGGCTGTGCTTGCTTGCGTTATCGCCGCCATCGCTGATCACGATAAGAACCTTCTTGTCGCAACTGCCATGCTTGAGATGATTGATGGCTGAGGCAATGGCATCGTACAGAGCGGTTTCGCCAATCGTATGGATTGCGGCAAGAGCGCTCCGCAACTGATCTTGCCGGTCAGTGAACGGAGTTCCCGCTGGCAGGCCATATGTGACATGCTCATTGAAGTTGACTACAAACATCTGATCCCGCGGGTTGCTTGAGCGGGCAAAGGACAATGCCGCGTTGATTATGTCCGCGCGTTTCGGACCCATGCTGCCGCTGTTGTCAATCACCAACCCAACCGTGACAGGAAGATCTTCGTGGCTGAAGTGCTTGATCGATTGAAGAACATGATCCTCATAAACTTGAAAATCGTCCTGGATGAGGCCGGAAACAAGCGCATTGTGCTGGTCAACGACAGTGGCGCTCAATACTACCAGATTTACATTGACCCGGAGCGTATAGGCGCCCGATTCATTTTCTGCAGAGGGAATACTCTGAGAGGATGCCATTCCGGTGAAGGAAAAGAAAACCACAAAAGCCAGCAGAGTCAGAACTGACGCCGCCAAAACAAAGCGCGAACTGCGATTGATTTCTGGAGCCGCTTTATTCGTCATCTTGCTCATCCCTGCCAGGTTCTTCATGCTCCCCGATAACCGATCGGTTGTTGAACTTTTTTTGAAACAATCGAGGCGGCACACTTTTTGCATCGCCTTATCCGCCAGCTTCTCCCGGCCAACAGAATGGCCGGAAAGACACTCGATGCGGTGCGTGGTTAGCTGGACTTCTTGGCAAACATTGGAAGCAAGAATCCAGAGCCGAGCAGCATCAAGCCGGCCAATCCGATGAAGCCAAGATCGCTGGCGGTCTTCGGCAGGGAAGCAACTTCCGCGGGCGCTGCAGTGGCAACAGGAGCGGGAGGCGCTTCAACAACCTGGGCTGTCTCAACTGTTTCTCCTTTTGGAGTTACAGCCTCAACGGGCGCGGCGGTTAGTACTTCAACCGGCGCGGCGGTGATCACGGCAGGAGTTGAAAGTACGGGTTCATTGGTTTCCGCGGCTAGTTGAATAGCTTTCGGCCGGGCATAGACGAATTGCTCGCCCCACTCACGGCCCGGATAGAACCATGCCTTCAGTGCTTCAGGCTGACCGGCGGGACGCTCGCTGAAGGTCATGACCGTCTTGCTGGTTGGCTTCAAACGATAGTTGGGCATGGCAATGATGAGGGTGTAGACGTGGGTTTCATCCTGGTTTGAGATTTGAACAATGTGGTTGTTCATGCCTTCGTTGATGACCTTGAAAACATAGGTTCCTGCGGGCAATACCTGTGCGCCGGAGCCACCGACTTCGACGGGCGCGCTGAATGTGACGAGCGACTTTCGGTCGAGATCGTCGGCCTTGGCTTTCGGCGCGGCGATTACGCAGAGCACAATAAGGCACAATCCTGTTCCCAGTCCTTTGAGCAGTGTCATTGTTTCTCCATAGCATTCTCCGACTCACTGGCACGGCGGTTGGTATGCGGTCTCTTATGTTGTCGGGTTCACAAGAGTTCGCACGCCGGAGATTCCGGCAGCATCGATTCCGTGGCGTGTACTGAATGCCAGTATTTCCCATTGATTCATCCATAGCTGACCAATATTGACCTGTCGCCATGAATTCAGGCGGAGCGTTCAAGATGTCAGCTTGTGCGCTCTTTTGCTCAGACTGCGGAGATGCCGATGGATAGTGTCAATAATGTAAGGGTAGATAAATGTCGGCCGGACTTAGTTGCGGGCATTCATGAATGAACTGAACCCCTTATGGTGGCTGCTGTAGCCGGATTCTTCTTTACGGCTGCACACAGCGTCCAACGCAGTTTCAGCCATCGCAGACACCTTCAAGGAGGTTCTTTATGTACGGACTCAAAACACTATTCGGAACTACAGCTCTGGTCGTGGGCATGGCCTTGGCACCAGCAGCTCACGCGCAAATTGTCGTAGACATCGGCGTTCAGCCGGTCTGTTCCTACGGCTACTACGACTATGCGCCTTACGCTTGCGCGCCGTATGGGTTTTACGGCCCTGGCTATTTCTACAACGGCATCTTCCTGGGCATGGGACCTTGGGCCGGCTGGGGTTATGGTCACGGCTGGGGCGAACATCGGTTTACCGAAGAGCGCGGCGGACGCTACCATGGCGGTGGCGGAGCCATGGCCAACCGCAGCAGTTTTGCGCGTGGCGGCAGAGCTGATCGAGGCCAGGCCAGGCCTGCTGGCCGAAGCGGCGACGCTCAGATGCACGGCAACTCACCAGCTTCTCATGCGGGAGGACCGCGTCCCGAAGCAACCCGTTCGGCGCCGGCACGTGCAACGGCGCCCCACGCCGCACCCCGAGCAGCATCTACACCCCATCCCAGTGCTCCTCGCGCCTCAGCTCCGCATAGTAACGGCGGAGGCCATGCAAGCGGTGGCGCGTCGCACGGTGGCGGCGGTGGACACGAGGGCGGCGGACACAAGTAATTGCTGTCGGATCCTGTGATTTGGCCGCGCAAACAGATGGGCCTCTTGGGGTTGTGCTCGGACGGTTGGTCGAGCACAACCTATTGAGAGGCTTCTTCTGCATCTGGATATGGCTGATGTGAGCTGGATTGATCTATCAATATCTCAAGTTTGTGATGCACTATAGAGATTGCCCTGTTTGCAGGCCTTGCCTCAAGCTTTGATCTTCCGTCTGGGGCAGATGTGATTTTTCACTCTGTTTTTTTGCCCAGCCGTGGGTTTTATGGAGAAATGACATTCATGATCTATGAAGAAGAGTCCGCTTTCGATACAGAAGCATTTTTGGCAAGTGCCGGACTGGGGCGCAGAATCGTCAATTTCCAGGAGAATCAGGCCTTCTTCTCACAGGGAGAAGCCGCCGATTTTGTCTTTTATCTTCAGAGTGGCCGCGCCAAGCTGACCGTCGTTGCCGAAAATGGCAAGGAAGCCACCATCACTCATCTTTCCGCCGGGGAATTTGTCGGTGAGGAATCGCTGGCAAGCCTGGGCACTCTGCATATGGCCACCGCCACAGCCACCACCAACTGCATGGCGCTGGAGATAGAAAGAGAAGAGATGCTTCGCGCGATGCACAAGGAGCATCCCCTGGCCGCTCGATTTTTACAATTCCTTCTGGTTCGCGGGATGCGCATCCAGTCCGATCTTGTCGACCAGCTCTTCAACTCAAGCGAAAAGCGTTTGGCGAGGGTGCTTCTGCTGATGGCGCAGTTTGGCGAAAAGGATGAATCGGAAGTTCTGATTCCTGCCATTTCGGAAGATGCGCTGGCCGAGGTGATTGGCACAACGCAATCCAAGATCAGCTTCTTCATGAATCGCTTCCGCGACCTTGGCCTCATCGATTACGACGGCCGCATTCGCGTGCGCAAGTCACTTCTCAATGTGATTCTGCACGATCAATTTCCCGACGACAATGCCGTAAGGCCGCCCATCAGCGATCTTCCGCGTGCGCAATCCGGGATTGCAAAGCTCGCCGATCCCGTCAACTGAAGCAAAGCCGCAAGAGCGTTGAGCAAACGCTGTCGGCTGCAATGGGAGTGATCAAATACTTGGAATACTCGAAATTGAAGTCGCTGCTCCGACAGATGATTCTGGTCCCCATTGCGCTCACGGCCGCCCTGGCGATCCTGCTTTTGTGGGAGACCTTCGACTTGAACCGGTCGTTGCAGTCGGTTGATCATACCGATCGAATCCTTGACCAATCCGGACATCTGCTGGCGTTGCTTGTTGACATGGAATCTAGTGCGCGCGGATATATCGCCACCGGCGACGAGAGCTTTCTTCAGCCTTATTTGGAGGGAACGAAGAGGCTCGAACCCGAATACGAGTCCCTGTATGAAATGGTGGACGGCAAACTCCCGCAACAGCAGCAGCGTCTGAAGGAGTTTCATGCCGGCTATGTGGAGTGGGAACGGTACGCCAGCGGGATTATCGCCCTTCGCCGCACGGGAAAAGCCGACCCCAGTCTTTATGAGAACCAGCGGGGAAAGCTCCGCATGGATCTTCTTCGCGGGCAGATGCTGGAGTTTCAAAACGTGGAAGCCAAATTGCGCATCAAGCGGGTTCAAGCCGCGCGCCTGCGCTGGACGGTGATGGTGACCAGCTTCCTGGGCCTGGGCTTGGGCGTGGGTATCTTTCTGGCTCTCTTCACGCGCTTCAACGTTGAAAAAATGGGCACCAAGCTCTTGCAGAGCGAAGAGCGGTGGACCGCGACCCTGGGCAGCATCGGCGAGGCGGTCATCGCCACCGACAGCAAGGGTTGCGTCACCTTTCTCAACCCGGTCGCCGCCGCTCTCACCGGATGGCCTTCGGCAGAGGCTCTAGGACAGCCGATCGGAGATGTACTCAATCTCATCAATGAGAACTCCGGCATCAGCACGGACAATGAGGTGGCCCGCGTCCTCAAAGAGAAACAAGTGTTAATGGTGGCCAACCACGTGGGCCTCATCACCCGCGATGGCCGCGAGATCTCCGTCGAGCACAGCGCCGCGCCCATCCTCGCCGGTGAGGGAAAAGTCATTGGCGTAGTTCTGGTCTTCCGCGACGTCTCTGCGCGGCGGCAGGAGCAGATCAAGACTGCCGAGCAAGCTTCCCTCATCGAACTGACGCAGGACTCGGCCCTGGTGATCGACATGGAAGGGAAGATCCTCTTCTGGAGCCGGGGGGCGGAGATCATGCTGGGATACACCAAAGCCCAGACCATCGGCAATGTCTCGCACGAACTGCTGCGCACCGAGTTTCCGCGCCCGCTGGAGGAAATCAGAGGGGAATTGCTGCGCGTGGGGCATTGGGAGGGCGACCTGATCAAGACAGCGCGCGACGGCCGGCGGATTGTGATGGCCAGCCGCTGGGCGCTGCAATGGGGCAAGCGCGATCAGGCGCCCCGCGTGCTGGAGATCAACAGCGACATCACCGAACGCAAGCGCGGAGAAGAGTCGCTGGTTCTACAACGGGAGCAACTGCGCGCGCTGGCCGAGCGCCTGCAATGGGTGCGCGAAGAGGATCGCAAGCAGGTGGCGCGCGACCTGCACGATCAGATCGGTCAGATTTTGACCGCGATCAAAATGGATATGGCATGGATTACTCGCCATCTTCCGGCGTCGGAAACCAGCGCGCTTGCCCGCCTTGACGAATCAATGCATCTCATCAACGATGGCGTCAAGGCAGTGCGCGCCATCTGCAGCGGGCTGCGTCCCGGAGTCCTGGATGATCTGGGCCTGGCGGCGGCCATTGAGTGGCAGGCCAACGACTTTGCCGCTCGCAATGGCATCCCCTGCGAAGTCTCCGTTCCGCCCGTCGATTTGCATCTGGATGGGGACCGGGCCACCGCGACCTTCCGCATCTTCCAGGAGTGCCTGACCAACATTGTTCGGCACGCGCAGGCCAAGTTGGTGCGCATTGCCCTCTTTCAGCAAGAGGAGAGTATCCTTTTGATAGTTGAGGACGACGGAATCGGATTTCACGATACGGGTTTTTCCAACGCGCTTGGCTCCTTGGGGCTGCTGGGCATGAAAGAACGAGCGCAATTCTGCGGAGGCGACGTGCAGATCTCCACATCCCCCGGCCACGGAACGACGGTCACAGTCCGCGTTCCCATGGACCTTCCCCGTTCCGAGAGGAGCGAATCATGCGCATCCTGATCGCGGACGATCACGCGGTTGTCCGCCGCGGACTTAAAGAGATTCTGGCCGATGCTCTTCCCGGCACGGAGTTTTCTGAAGCCGGCAACGGGGATGAGGTGCTCAGCCACCTGGGAAAATCCACCATCAGCCTGCTGGTGCTGGACATCAGTATGCCGGGGCGCAGCGGGATGGACGTGCTGCGCGAGGTCAAGTACAGCTACCCGCGCTTGCCAGTCATTATCCTGAGCTGCCAGCCGGAGGAGCAATACGCCATGCGCTGCCTGCGGGCTGGGGCGGCTGCTTACATCAACAAGGAAAGCGCCCCTGAAGAGCTGGCCTTGGCCACCAAGAAGATCCTGAGCGGAGGCCGCTACGTCAGCGCAAGCCTCGCCGAGAAGTTGATCGACAATCTGGATGACGCCGCCGGCAAGCCATTGCATGAGTTGCTCTCGGACCGAGAGTTTGAAGTGATGAAGATGATCGCCGCCGGTGTTCCTCTAACAGAGATCGGCGACCGGCTTCATGTCAGCGTAAAAACCGTCAGCACCTATCGCGCCCGCATCATGGAAAAGATGCAGATGAAGAGCAACGCCGAGCTTACCCGTTACGCGATGACGCAAAGCCTGATCGATTAGGCTGGCGGCGTAGGAATACCCCTACAGAAATTCCGGAACGAATCTTACATCAATCTCGGTAATTGCTGATAGGATTCCCTCTTCGATTTCGATAGATTCAATTCAGGCCAAAAGAACAGCATGGCCAGCGGGCGCAAAGATGAAAATCCTGATCACCGACGATCACGCAAATGTGCGGCGCGGCCTTCGAGAGCTTCTGACCGACTCATTTTCCGGCACTCGCTTTTCCGAGGCCGCCAACGGAGTTGAAACGCTGGCCCAATTGGTCATCTCTATGCCTGACTTATTGCTGCTCGACATTAATATGCCCGGACGCAGCGGCTTTGAAGTGCTGAAGGACGTCAAGCATATCTATCCTCTGCTCCCGGTGATCATGGTGAGCGTTCAGCCGGAGAATCAATACGCGTCGCGCTGCCTGGGAGCTGGCGCATCCGCCTATGTCAACAAGGACAGCGCCTCAGAAGATCTGGCGCCAGCCATCCGCAAGATATTGGACAATCGCGCAACGCTGCCGCTGAACCCGAATTGAAAATTGATACATACGCAGGAAGGCCTGCGAGCAATACCCTTCATACCGAATGAGTTAGTTTACCGATACAACTTGCTTCAACCCCTCTCCGCATAGCCACTCGGCCAGCATTTTACCGGCGCATCAACAAGCACTTATCGAAACAGCGCATGGGATAAGTTGATATTGCATGCCTATGCCCCGCGGTGGCGCAGGCATCAATTGATCCAGGCGTAAATTCGGCGCAAGGAAAAACCCTACAGCATCGGCATGGAAAAGACTACATCA
This sequence comes from uncultured Acidobacteriaceae bacterium, assembly GCA_963804315.1. Classification (GTDB taxonomy): domain Bacteria; phylum Acidobacteriota; class Terriglobia; order Terriglobales; family Acidobacteriaceae; genus Telmatobacter. Next base: position 250,843 of record CAWDQB010000039.1, on the reverse strand, counting down.
ATCCCAGCTTTCGCCGATGTTCACCCTCATTCAATCCCGGTACTTTGGTTATATCGACGCTGCAAAGGATGACGGTAATTCATACCATTGCACCCTCTCGGTTAGTTTGAAAGGTTTCTATCATGGCGACTAGCTTTGCTCCAATGACAAATATGGCACCCAGGATTCCGCTGGGACGCTCGTTCCCTTTGCCTACGGTTGCGCAACCAGGCTTGAAGCTGGTACCGAATCCGGATGTCGCTTTGCCTCGGCAGCTCCCCGCCATCGATCTTCAGAGTCCGTTGAACAGGTTTATGGCGGGAAAATCGCGGCGCGATTACCAGACCGGAGAATCCATCTTTTCGCAGGGCGATCCGGCCAATGCGGTCTTCTATATTCAGAGCGGCAAGGTCAAGCTGACCGTCGTATCGATGAACGGCAAGGAAGCTGTCATCGCCCACCTTCCCACCGCCAGCTTCTTCGGAGAAGCCTCCCTGGCTGGCGAGCCGCTTCGCACTTCCTCCGCCTACGCGCTTGAAACCAGCACGATCGTTCGCATCGACAAGCGGGCCATGCAGGAACTGCTCCATCGCGAGCCGGTGTTTGCCGAGCAATTTCTCGCCTACCTGCTCTCTCGCAACAATCGCATGCAAGCCGATCTCGTCGATCATTTGTTCAATTCCAGCGAAAAGCGCTTGGCTCGTTTGCTCATGATGATGGCCAACTTCGGCCAGGAGACGAAGCCGATTCCGGTCATCGCCAAGATCAGCCAAGAGACTTTGGCCGAGATGGTGGGTACCACGCGGTCCCGCGTCAGCTTCTTCCTCAACCGCTTCCGCGAACTCGGCTACATTGACTACAACAGCAGCGGAATGCTGATTCATGGTTCATTAGCCAATGTTGTTTTGGTCGACTGAGCAACATCCTCCAGCTCTTGCCCGTGCGTGGTGATTGGAACTGGTTACGCCGGCATTGGATCTGCCTGTACGAGTCTGCTGCAGCCTCGGCCGGCAGCGTTGAGCACAAACTATCATCGGCTTCGCAGAGTCGCTGAAACATGGAAGGCTGAGTTCGAACACCTTTACACCGCGCGCAAGGCGAGACCGTGGGCGACGGAGGTAAACTCGTTGCCGCATCGAATATGGTCCGCACCGAAACGATTCTCGAAGATGCGGCGCACCGCAGGCACAAAAGAGCTTCCGCCGGTCAAGAAGACTCGATCGACTGCGCGTGGATCGACACCGGAGTCTTTGAAAAGCTTGTCAATCGCAACCTCGATAGCCTGCAAATCATCCTTGATCCAGCTTTCAAATTCACGACGCGTGACCGGGATGCGCAGGTCGATAGTGGCCAGCCCAGGGCTGCCGTCATGAAAGCGGAACTCGGCGTTCTCGCTGCGCGACAATTCGAACTTGACCTGCTGCACGGCCTGGTGAAGTTGGTAGCCGAGATCTTCTTCGATAAGCGCAATTAAAGCTTGAATCTTCTCCGGTTCCAAGGCTCGAATCCGCGCGCTTTTCAGGATTTCGCGCACGTTGTTGGTGCGGAGAAAAGAGAGATAGTGCCAGCGTTCCAAGTTGGCATAGATCCACGCCGGGACCGCGGGCAGCAATTTATTGAGCGACCGCGCCTCGGAGTTTGATCCTAATGCGGGTGAGACGAGTTTGCGAATGATGCGCGCATCGAAGGCGTCTCCCGCAAGCCCCACGCCGCTGTTTCCGAGCAGATCCTCAGGAGTGCGTCCGCGTCGGCGCACCTCGGGGCCGGCACGCAGCAAAGAGAAGTCGCTGGTGCCACCGCCAAAATCGCCGATCAGAATCAATTCGTCGTGATCGAGCGATGCTTCATAGGCGCAGGCCGCTGCGATCGGCTCCATTTCAAAATCCACACGTTCAAAACCCGCCGCCATAAAAGCCGAGCGCAAACGCGCAACGGCAAAGTCGTCGTCCTCCGCTGTCTCCGCGCCGACGAAGCGAACCGGACGGCCCACCATGGCAGAACGAATAGGTCTTTCAAATTGCACCTCTGCAAACTTGCGCAAATCGCCAATCATCCGGGCGATCAGCTCCTCCAACTTGTACCGGCGGCCAAAGACCTCCGTGCCAGTGAGGGAGCGGCTGGACAAATGCGACTTGAGGGACTGGACAAGACGCCCCTTCTCCTCAGCCTGAAGATAACTCTCAATGGCAGTTGGGCCGGTGAGGACGTGCGTTCTTCGCATACCGTTCCCGGTTTTGTATTGTTCCAGATATAGAACCGAACGAAAAGATTCGACCCGCCTTCCAAACGATGGAAACGAAGCAAACTGCACTTCGGATTTTTCATTCAAAAATGCGACTGAACTATTGGTGGTGCCAAAGTCAAAACCAACCGCATCCAGGGGAGTATTTGTTGTTTGCACAGCTCTATTCTTACGCAGTTTGGCAAGCTCTGCCAGGTCGTTCGGGTCGGGCAGTTCAGGGCGCTCCGCATTGTCTGTCTAGACCGGCACTCCGCCCCGAAATGCTCGCGATTTATAATCGCCTTGATAGGGGCTAAACATCAATGTCAAAGCGTGAATTTCAAACTGAAGTCAACCAGTTGCTGCAACTGATCGTCCACTCGCTGTATTCCCATCCAGAAATTTTCCTTCGCGAACTCATCTCCAACTCCTCGGACGCGTTGGACAAGCTGCGCCTTCTCACTCTGATCGAGGACGCCTACAAGTCGCTCCCGTTCAATCCCCGCATCGATCTGGAAGTTGACGAAGAGAACAATACCCTCACCATCGCCGACACGGGCATCGGCATGAATGAAGAAGATCTGGTCGCGAATCTGGGAACCATTGCCCGCTCTGGAACCAAAAACTTCCTTTCGCAGCTCTCCGGCGATGCCAAGCGGGATTCGAATCTCATTGGCCAGTTTGGCGTTGGCTTCTACAGCGCCTTCATGGTTGCCGACCGCATTGAGGTTGTCTCGCGCAAGGCGGGCGAAGAGCAGGCATGGCGCTGGATCAGCGATGGCAAAACGGGCTTCGAAATCGAACCGGCGGAGCGCGCAGTGGCCGGCACAACCGTGCTGCTGCACCTCAACGAAGAAGGCAAGCAGTATGCCAACAGTTGGCGCTTGCAGGAGATTGTAAAAAAGTATTCCAACCACATTGCCTTTCCGATCTTTCTCACCTATGACAAGAGCGAGTGGAATGCGGAGGAGAAGAAATCCATCAAGACCCGCACCACCGAGCAGGTCAACGCCGCCAGCGCACTCTGGCGTCGGCCGAAGAGTGAAATCACCGAAGACGATTACAAGGAGCTTTATAAGTCGATCACCGGCGATTCAGAAGATCCGCTCTTCTGGTTCCACACCAAGGCTGAAGGAAGCTTGGAATACACCACGCTTTTCTATGTGCCCGCGAAGGCACCGCTGGATCTTTATCAGGCGGAATACAAGGTGGGCGTCAAGCTCTATGTAAAGCGCGTCTTCATTCTGGATGACTCCCGCGAACTGCTGCCGCAGTATCTGCGCTTTGTGCGCGGCATCATCGACAGCGAAGATCTGCCGCTGAATGTGAGCCGCGAGATTCTTCAGCAGAATCGCGTGCTGGCCAGCATCCGCACGGCTAGCGTGAAGAAGATTCTCACCGAGTTGAAGAACATCGCCGCGACGCAGCCCGACGTGTATCTCAAGTTCATTACGCAGTACAATCGCCCGCTGAAAGAAGGCCTCTACGGCGACTTTGCGAATCGAGAGGCGCTGCTGGATCTGATCCGCTTCAAGTCCACCAAAGTAGAAGGCATCACCAGCCTAACCGAAGCGAAACTCCGCATGAAGGACGGGCAGAAGAGCATCTACTACATCACCGGTGGCGGGGAATCGCTGCTGCGCACCTCGCCGCTGCTGGAGATTTACAAGAAGAAGGATCTGGAAGTTCTCATCCTCGACGACGAAATTGATGAAATCATCTTTTCCGGCATCGATAAATTCGGCGAGATCGATCTCAAAGCTGTAAACAAAACCTCCACCAGCGAGGATTTGAAAGACGAAGCCGAGCCCGACAAGGCCGAAGCGTTGCAGCCGCTGCTGGTCAAGCTAAAGGCGCTGCTTGGCGATCGCGTGAAAGATGTGCGCGTCTCGTCCCGGCTTGCCGATAGCCCCTCGTGCATCGTCTCCGATGAAGAGGAGCCATCGCTGCAAATGCAGCAGATGATGCGCGCCATGGGCCAGACGATCCCCGCGCCCAAGCCCACGCTGGAGATCAATCCCGATCACGAGATTGTGAAAAAGCTGCTGGCGCGCCCCGAGGATGCCGTCGCCGAGGACGCGGCATGGCTGCTTCTGGACCAGGCACTTCTGATGGAAGGCGTGCCGCTGGCCGACCCCAGCGTCTTTGTTCAGCGCCTCAACCGCATCCTCACTCTCTCTGTTTAGCGCGGTTTTGGGGAGTTGCGCCGTCGTGGATGCCAGCCACGACGGCGCAATTGATCCGGCAGGAAAGGATTGCAATTCCAAAGTACTGTCATCCTGAGCAAAGCGCATTGGAGTCGAAGGAACTACGGCTGATTTTCGACCTATAAGTCGCATTGCTGTCGTGCCGGATCAATATAACTGCATCAGATCGTAAATGTCTTGTGCCAGAGTGATAACATTCAGCGCCCACAAGATCGGAGGCTTCAGGCCTTTTGCAGGTGCTGGAGATCACCGCTTTGGTTCAACTGATTGAAGCTCTCGGCGATGGTTGTAACCGCGCGGAGCTACTTGCTCTAGACCTGATCACTGAACAGCCAACAAGATCAGAGACCGCGATCCAAATATAGCGCGGAGCTTGGCTATCGCAGTTCTGCAAGAATCTCCGCCACGGCCTGATCCGCTGCATTCTTGATCTCTTCAGACAGATCCATCGAGATCGGCTGCTGTGGATCGATAGTGATTGAGTAGAGTGTCACATCGGGCGAACCGCCCTGCATGTAAAAAACATCCAAAAGATCTTTGACGCCAATATCGTGCGCGGTGAGAGTGGGCGGATAATCGCGCGAGAAGCGCGGCGCAGTGCGAGTGACGGTACCGATGGGATTGTTGTCAGCCGCTGCGTCGATCATGATGACGCGGTCCGCGCTTTGCAGAGGTTCGAGCAGAGTGAATCCACCCGTGCCGCCGTCCAGGCACTCGATGTTGGCTGGCAGCGGGTGAGTTTCCAGTGCGCGGACCACATGCACGCCCACGCCCTCATCGCCCATGATGAAGTTGCCCAGGCCTAGAACCAGTGTTTTGTTCTCTTTTGCGGTGAGTTCCAAATCAAGAATCCTTTTTCATCCTTCGAAACAAATGCATTTCACGCGAAAAAAGCCACTCGCCAGTCTTGCCTTTTCTTACGGTTAAACGCATAGGTCCGGGCCTAAAGGCCGTATCTTTGGGCTACTGGATTCAGGGGCCTGAAGGCCCCTGAATCCTCCTTTAGCCACGAAAGAATATCCCGCAAGAGCCAAAGCCCGACGTTTGTTTGTCCCATTTGTGGCAAGACTAAAGGCGTGCCCGTTACAAAGCCACACTGTTGAAGCACTTATTCAAGCACAATACCTAACTCCTCAGTCCCTAATCGTCCCTCTTCTCCCGCTCGAACTTCCAGCCGCCGATAATCGAGGATACCGTGCCGCGGCCCTCGATGTAATCGTGATAGAAGGCCAGATAAACGTGAACAATCACAAAGGTTACAAAGAACCAAAGGAAGGTATGGTGCCAGAAACGTACGCCGAATTCCCCGCCCATCAGCGGCACAATCCAGGTGAACATCCGCGGCAGCCACGAATTGCTCATGCTGGAGTACAGCGCGAAGCCAGTGATGGTTTGCGCCACAAAGGCCAGGAAAGTGCCGAAATAGATCAGCCCCGCCAGCGCATTGTGCCCGGTCGAGATCGGTCCATGCAGCTTGGTCTCGAAGACGTCGGCTTTGATCACATCCACGATCTCCTGCCGCTGCGATTTCTTGAGCGGGAAGAAGGCATTCCAGTGGGAGTACTTGTTGCCGGCAAAGCCCCAGTAGAGCCGCGCCACAAAGTTGAAGACGTACACAAACGCAGCGGTGAAGTGAATGAAACGCACCCAGCCGAACCAGTACTGCTGATAGGCCTCGGCCGCATAAAAGGCACGGATCGGCGCGCCGATCAGGTAGCCGGAAACGCACAGCGCCACGAGAGCGATGGCGTTGATCCAATGGTAGGCGCGCACCGGCAGTTCCCACACATAAATGCGCCGATACTCGACAGGATGTTCCGGCACGCCGATTGGAATAGGTGTACTCATGGGCGTCACTCGAAGGAAATCTGGGATATGTGCCGTCCCTGCGGATCGTACAAATGCACAGCGCAGGCGAGGCACGGGTCAAAGGAATGGATGGTGCGCAGAATCTCCACCGGCTCGTCGATCTTGGCCACCGGCGTGCCGATCAGCGAAGCCTCGAAAGCCGAGTGCAGCCCCTTGGCGTCGCGCGGCGAGCCATTCCAGGTCGTCGGCACCACAAGTTGATAGTTCTCGATCGCCCCATCGTGAATCTTGATCCAGTGCGCCAGAGCGCCGCGCGGAGCCTCAGTCAAACCCACTCCCTCGGCGTCCTTGGGCCAGCTCTTCGGCTCCCAGAACTCTCCGTTGAAGGTGGAAACCTCATTGATCTTCACGCGCTCCATCAAGTGGCCGTAGTCTTCTTTGAGCCACTTCATCGCCAGCGCCGCATCCAGGCCACGCGCCGCGGTCCTCCCCAGCGTGGAGAAGAGCGCGGGAACCCCAACGCCGAGCTTGCCCAGCGTATCCTTCACCAGATCCTGCACCTCTGTGCGCCCGGCAGCAAACGAGACCAGCAAGCGCGCCAGCGGACCCACTTCCATCGGATGCTCTTTCCAGCGCGGAGTCTTCAGGAAAGAATACTTCTCGTAGCCCTCAAGCGTCGTAAAGGGCGGCTTGGGACCGGTGTATTTGATCTCGGTTTCGCCGGCCCACGGATGAATCCCCTCGCCATCCCCCTTCTCGTACGTGTACCAGGAGTGCGCGATGTACTCCTTGATCTCCTCGGAGTCGGTTGCGTTCACTGGATGCACGGTGCTCAAATCGCGATTCAGTACCACGCCCCGCGCATACCTGAACGAATCCGGGCTGCCGTAGCCCTTCGTCGGGAACTCGCCATAGCTGAGATAGTTGCTCAAGCCGCCGCCGTGGCTCGCCCAATCTTTGTAAAAACCGGCGACAGCCAATAGGTCAGGAATGTATACCTCGCTGACAAACTCATCCGCTTGATCGATCAGCCGCTTCACCAAGTTGAGCCGCTCGCTGTTGATGGCCGCCACTTCATTCATGTTGATCGAGCACGGCACGCCGCCCACCAGGTAATTCGGATGCGGATTCTTGCCGCCGAAGACCGCATGAATCTTGACGATCTCCTTTTGCCAACTGAGCGCATCCAGATAATGCGCCACGGCGATCAGGTTCACCTCCGGCGGCAGCTTATAGGCGGGATGCCCCCAATAACCATTCGCAAAAATCCCCAGTCCGCTGGCCGCAAAAGCCTTGATCTTGTCTTGCACATCAGAGAAATATGCCGCCGTATTCTTGTCCCACTTGGAAAAACTCTGCGCAATCTCCGCCGCCTTCTTCGGATCGGCCTTGAGTGCGTTCACAATGTCCACCCAATCCAGCGCGTGCAAGTGATAGAAATGCACCACGTGATCCTGCACGTAGAGCGTCTCCATCATGATGTTGCGGATGATCTCGGCGGTAGGCGGAACGGTGATGCCCAGCGCGCTTTCCACCGCGCGCACGCTGGTCAGCGCGTGCACCGTGGTGCAGACGCCGCAGACACGCTCGGTGATGGCCCAGGCGTCGCGCGGATCGCGGCCCTTGAGAATCTTCTCCAGGCCGCGCACCATCGTGCCTGCGCTGAATGCGTCCGTGATGACGCCATTTTCCACCACTGCCTCGATGCGCAGGTGGCCTTCAATGCGAGTGACCGGATCGACAACTATGCGTGTCATAGGCTCTTACGACTCCTTCAGGTCTTCCGCGTGAACTTCGGCGATGACCTTGTGCTTGCGAATGTTGGTGACGACCGCATGAGCCGCGACTCCGGCCAGCGTGGCTACGCCGACCACCGTGCCAATCGTATCCGCCGTGCTCTCTATGCCGAAGCCTGGGAAGCTGGAAAGGTGCTGATAGAACGGCTCGTTGTCCCAGAAGCCCTCTTCGCTGCATCCGATGCAGCCGTGGCCCGATTGGATCGGATAACTCGTTCCCTCGTTCCACTTGATTACACTGCAAGCGTTGTAAGTGACCGGCCCACGGCATCCCATCTTGTACAGGCAATAACCCTTGCGCGCGCCGTCGTCATCAAAGGACTCAACAAACAGACCTGCGTCGTAATTCGGCCGGCGATAGCAGGTATCATGCACGCGGCGGCCGTAAAACTCTTTGGGCCTGCCTTGCGAATCGAGCGCCGGAAGTTGCCCCAGTACCAGCAGATGCGTCACCACGCCCATCATCACGTCGGCAATCGGAGGGCAGCCGGGAACGTTGATCACCGGCTTATCCACCAGTTTGTGAATCGGCGTCGCGCCGGTCGGATTCGGCTTGGCCGCCTGCACGCAGCCGTTCGACGCGCAACTGCCCCATGCCACCACTGCCGCCGCATCCTTGGCCACCTCTTGCAGAATAGACTCAGCTGTCTTGCCGCCGATCATGCAATAGACGCCCTCGTCCTTGGTCGGCACCGCGCCCTCCACCAGCACAATGTACTTGCCTTTGTTGGCTGCAATGGTGTCAGTAAGACATTTTTCCGCCTGGAAGCCGGAGGCCGCCATCAGCGTCTCCGTATAGTTCAGATTCAAAACATCCAGCAGTACGTCCAGCACCACCGGATGCGATGCCCGGATGAACGACTCGCTGCAGCAGGTGCACTCCTGAAAGTGCAACCACACCACAGCCGGCTTGTCTTTCTTTTCAAAGGCCGACACGACCTGGGCGATGCCGGTTTGGCTGATTCCGGCCACGGTCGCGGCCGCGGCGCAGAACTGAAGAAAATCTCTGCGGCTGTAGCCCTTCTGCCGCATTGAATTCCAGATGGATTGACCCATGCCTACCTCACTATCCGTGCAGGAACCGGGAAGCCGCTGCTGGCCAAAAAGTCGTTCGGGAGGCGTTGCTGGCTCACCGTGGATGAAAGTGACAGTAGTTAGCTGGAAGGGGGAACGGCAGTGATCCACATCACATATCAATATTATTGATTTCTAATATGGGAATTTCCGGCCAGTCAAATTCAGCTTTGCGCATCTTCGTGCGAGACAAGCCTCGCGCTTGAGTTCAAGACTTGACCGGAAAATCAATCTCCACAATCAATGGCGGAGATTGATCGAAGTCGCTGTAGCGAAGCCACCTGGGCCGCACAATGAAATAGGCGATTCCGGGCCAGTTCATGCGCGCCGGTCCGTCGGGCCAAACCGCAAAGTACGCTGCCTGGCAGCGTTTCAAATCTGCGCCCACAGGCTCGAATGCCTCACCCTCCAACTGAACCGTCTGCTCTCCGCCCCATCCCACGACGAAGGAACAGAAGGGGCGATCGACGAGATTCGCATACTTCCTTGAGGATTTGACCGTGTCGAAGAGGATCTCCAACTCCGGAGTCGTCGCAATGCCCACCAGCGCCGATTGCGGAGCGTTGTTGCGTGCCATGCTGGAGACAACTCCATAGCGAAATTGGGCCATGAAAGAGTAGATATCCGATGGGTCCATGGCTGCCTCCGAAATTTCATTTCAATATAGTTGAGATGCTCTCGGTGAGCAAGGAGATTGATCTGAATTTGTATCCGCCTTAGAAGCCCGCGGGGGCGATACTGTAAGGTATTCGGATAGGGAACAAGGAGTTGGACTTGCTTCGATTCACGGGAGTGTTGGGAATTTTGGCTGTGCTCATCGCGGCCTGGCTGGCTTCGACCGACCGCAAGCGCATCCGCTGGCGCACGGTAGGATGGGGGCTGGGGCTGCAACTTCTCTTTGCCTTCTGCGCGCTGCGCTTCACCTACGGCCAGCAGGCGCTGGAGTGGGCCGGCGGCGTGGTCAAGGCGATGCTGGCGACGACGTATGCTGGCACGCAGGTACTCTTTGGACCGTTAGGCATTCCCACCGGCTCCATGGGTTCCATCTTCGCCTTTCAGACGCTGCCGACGATCATCTTCATCTCCGCGTTTTTCGCGGTGCTGTATCACCTCGGCGTAATGCAGATAGTGATTCGCGCGCTGGCCTGGGTGATGTTGAAGACGATGCGCATTTCGGGCGCAGAAAGCATGAATGTGGCCGCGTCCATCTTCATGGGCCAGACCGAAGCGCCGCTGACGATACGGCCATTTCTGGCCAAGGCCACACGCAGCGAACTGATGACCATCATGACCAGCGGCATGGCCCACGTCTCCGGCGGCATCATGGCCATGTACATTGCGCAAGGCGTTGCGCCGGAGCACCTGCTGGCCGCCGTCATCATGACTTCGCCGGGAACGATTCTGATCGCCAAGATGCTGGTTCCGGAGGCCGAGATCCCAGCCACTGAAGGCCGCGTGGTGATGCCCAAAGACGAACTGCATAAGGATGAAAATTTGATTGGGGCGATTGCCCGCGGCACCATCGACGGAGGCAAACTGGCCTTCAATGTGGCCATCATGCTGGTCAGTTTTCTAGCGTTGGTGGCGCTGCTGGATGGGCTGCTGGGCTGGACGCATTCTTTCACATATATGCATTGGGTTCCGGCGAGCCTCGGCCAGATTCTTGGATTTTTCTTTGCGCCGGTTGCCTGGCTGATCGGCGTTCCCTGGCGCGACTGCGGAGCCATCGGCGATCTGCTCGGCACGCGCATGGCATTGAATGAGGTGATTGCCTACATTCATCTGGGTGCGCAGAAGGCTACGCTTGCGCCGCGCTCGTTCATCATCGCCACTTTTGCCCTCTGCGGCTTTGCAAATCTCGGCTCCATCGGAATGCAGATCGGCGGTATCGGCGCGCTGGTCCCCGAGCGGCGCAACGAACTGGCCCAGTTGGGCGTGCGCGCGATGCTGGCCGGGACAATGGCCAACCTGATCTCGGCTGCGATTGCGGGAATGTTTTTGGGATATTGATCCAGCCCAGAATTTGGTGCCCCTCCCTGGCGGCAAAAACAGGGGCGCCCCTTTTCTCTTTTGGGTTCATTCACCAGGTTTTTTCGAGCATTCATGCTTTTTACTCGCGTTCATCGGTATAAATAAATTGTGACTTCCTACTTCCGTTCCGCGCTGCCTATCCTGCTCCTGGTGCCTTGCCTCGGCTTTGCCCAAAACACATTCAAGCAGTCGCTCGCCCAATCGCTCACCGTGCAGCCATCCTTCAATATCAACACCTACAAGCCGCTCACCGGCCACCTGCGCTGGGAGCGCTGGATCGACGAAGATGGCCGCTCCGGCTCGATTCACGTCGAATCCATTGGAACCGCTCTCTACAACCAGACCTTTGACGTTCCCGCTGCGTGGAGCCGAAGCGGCGGCGGTCTGGCTCGCCGCCTCGGCTCCGGCTACGGCAGCAATCTGATCCAGAACACATTGCACGAGAGCTTGGCAGCAGCCGAGGGCACTGACCCGCGCTTCTTTCCCTGCGCCTGCACCGGACTCTTCCACCGCGGTGGCCACGTCTTCAAGATGAGCTTCCTCACCTACACCCATAGCGGCCATCTGACGCTGGATACCCCTCAAATCTTCAGCATCTATGGCAGTTCAATGGTTCAGGCCACATGGTATCCCAGCCATTACACGGCGCTCGTTCAGGGCGTGCAATCCGGCCACATCGAAGCCGGCTTCATCGGCACAGAGCATCTCATCCAGGAGTTCGCTCCCGAGCTGAAACGCTTCTTCCACCTGCATTGGTGAGGCAGGAACCAGGGAACCGGCGTCACGGTCAGATTCAAGCTACAATCGTTTCAATCCAGGAGGTTCCATGCGCCGCATTCTACTCGCCGTTCTTGCCCTCGCTTTTTCCCTTCCCTTCGCCGCTCCGCTTATCGCCCAAGGCGCGCCGCCGCAGGGTGGCGCCGACCAGCCCTACACCGTCGAGTACTACTACAAGTGCCAATGGGGCCATCAGCAAGAGTTCAAAGAACTCTTCCTCAAGAACCACTATCCACTGCTGCAGAAGATTCAGGCCACCGGACGCATTCTCTCGGTGAAGATTGAAACCCCGACGATTCATGTTTCAGAAGAGCTGCGCTGGGACTACCGCGTCACCATCGTTTACAAAAACTCGACCGTCGCCACCACCGCCAACCCCGACGAAGAGCGCTTCATCAAGGAGCTATGGCCCGATCAGGCGACCTATCAGAAAGAAGAGCAGCGCCGCTTCGAAATACTCCTTGGCCACATTGACCTGCCCATTACCGACATCACACCGCCGGTCAAGTAGGAAACAGGGCAAAGAAATCGCGTTTGGATCTGCTTCCGGTACACAATGAGTTGGAATGAGCGGAGACCGCGCCCGGTATACTGCTTTTTATGAAACTGAATTCAGTCGAGGAATGGCGCAGACTGACCGAGCACTATCGCGAGATCAGCGACGAAGAGTTGTACGAGCTGGACGCCGACAGCGCCGATCTGACGGAGCAGGCGCGACAAGTGCTCCGCGACGAGATGAAGACGCGCGGGCTGGACCGGCAGCGGGCGGCTAACGCGGAGAGCCATTCCACACCACGCCCGGAACCTCGGCGCTGGGAGATGGTCGAGGATGCACCGCGGATCGTGGGCGACCGCGAAGAGGCCGATGACAAAGAACTGAATGACGGCCAGCCGCGCGAGTTCACCTGGAAGACTCTGCTGTGCGAATGCAACGAAATTGAAGAGGCTTGGCAGCTCCGCGAGGTGCTGCGGCGGGCCGGGATCGATAGCTGGGTGGAAGGTCGAAGCCGCGACCTGAGCTATCCGCGCGTTGTGGTCGCCGCTGATCAATTGGAGCAGGCGCGGGAGATTGCCGCGCAGCCGGTTCCGCAGGAGATCATCGATGAGTTCAATACGCCGCCCCAGGAGTACTCACCGCCAGTTTGCCCGATGTGCGGCGCGGAGGATCCGGTGCTGGAGAGCGCCGATCCGGTCAACGCCTGGCTGTGCGAGAGCTGCGGGGCGCAGTGGACGGAGGCGGTGGAAGCCCAGTGATTTTACGGCTCAGGCGGAAAGAGTTCGGGTTGAATGGTCTCAGGTGCGGTGCCGCCGGCCCGCTTGCGGCTTGTGGCGCCAATCAGACCGGCGACTTCCAGCGATTGGATCGATTGGCGTGGCAGGTAGATACGCTGCGTGTTGGAGCGTGTATCGGGCGGTGTGAGCAGCAGGCCAGCACCCTCCACCAATGAACGGTCATTGGCAGCCAGACCCTCTAGCTCCTCGCCGTCAGTGAGGGTCATGCGAACCCATAGGCCGGGGGTGCGGGGACGGATGGAGAAGCGTTTGTGGAGTAGTCGCTCCGGGTTGGCAGAGTCGCTCGCGGGAATGTCGCGGACGGTGCAAACCCACTTGACCTGCTCCCAGGGAATGCGCAACAGTTTGCCAGTCAGATCGAGGATTTCCAACTCAGCCGAATCTTGCGCGAAGTTGGCAGTAGCATAACCGGCGCACCACTCGCGGGAGAACTTGCGCACGATCACCGGTTTTCGTGAGGAGGCCATCGCTCTGGATTGTCGCACGAGAACCGGCGGCTCCGCGAACATGTCTTCAAAGAAGTGTGGAATGTCCGCAGTGCCGGAAAGGGAAGACAATCACTTCTAGCTCGGCGAAACTAGCCAAATAGAGCCGCTTGTGTTAATGTACTGGATTGAAACCATTGCTGGAGCTTGCTGTAAGATCAACAACATCAGTTATTTGGCTGCGCAACACAACCAGCGGAAGCAGGAAACGGAATGCCCGACTACATTTATCTCCTGGAAAATCGGTTATCAGCTGATCAGCAGAGCGCTTTGCGCCACTTGCGCGAGGCCGCCCTCGAGGCCGGAACAATCCTGTTTTTGACCGGCGACGCGGTGAGGGAATTGACCAGCGGCCACTCTGTTCGGGCCTTGGAAGTCTCCGTGCGCGGCAACGCAGGTGATCTCAAGAATGCCCTTGAGCAGCGCGGAGCCAAGGTGTGGGGCGAGGATGAGGCTGCCGGCGCGCTTTACCTGTGCTTTCCGGGCACTGTGCGTGTGGATCTGGTGAGCACGCACCGCGTCGAGTATCCCAAGCCGGGCAAGCCGGTTTATCACGCAGCTTCGATTCAGGAGGAGTTGCGCCAGCGTGACTTCACCGTGAACGCGATGGCCATCTCTCTCAACGAGGGTTCGTATGGCCTTTTAATGGACCCGACGAACGGGGCTGCGGACATTGGAGACAGGAACGCTGCGGCTGGTATCGAATTATGGATTTCTGGAAGAGCCGTCGCTGCTGATCCGGGCCACGCGCTACCTGGCGCGGCTGGGCTGGGAGATGGATCCAAAGACCAAGACGCGCTACGGCAACGCCAAGGAAGAGGGCGTGATCGAGTATCTTTCCGCGCAGGCGCGCCGGCAGGAGCTGGAGCAGATCGGGCACGAGGATGACGGATTGAAGGTGCTGCGGGCGCTGGAGGCCGAGGGCTGGATGGAGGTGCTCTTCCCGGCATGGACTTCGGCGAAGGCCGACGAAGAGGGGCTGACGGCGCTGCACGATCTGGCCGTCGAACTGCTGTTGCAAGGCGTTCATGCCGATATGTCGGCGGCGCAGATGCGGATGCTGACGGCCAGGCTGGCCGCCAAGGATCTGGCCGCGCTGAAGAAGCTGATGCTGCGCCCGGGCTTTGTCGAGGAGTGGAACAGCCTGGACGCGCTGGCCGCGGGCTTTGCCAAAGAGCTGCTGGCGGAGGAGAATGCGACGCCATCGGTCAGTTACAAGCTCTTCACTGAGCTATGATCCGGAGGCGGTTCTGTGGCTGGGATTCACCAGCAAGGATGAGGCTGTCAAGGAGCGCTTCAACCTCTTCCTGAAGGTCTGGCCGGAGATCCGCCAGCGGATTCCACACGCCTGATGCAGGAGATGCGCATCACGGCCGAACTGCCCGCCTACAACGAGATCGTGCAGTCCATCTTCCTGGAGCTGCTGGATGGGAGGCTTTCGACGCCGGAAGAGGTGCGCGCCTTTCTGGAGCCGTATTCGCCGCCCGCTCCGCCGCCCAAGGAGACCATCAAGCGCCCGCGCGCCAAGCGCGGAGAAGCCAAGATCAAGGACGACTCCTTTGACGAAGACGAGGAGGAATCGGAAGACGATCTGGACGATGAAGACGATCTGGATGATATCGGCGGAGACGATGATGATCTTGATCTTGGCCTGCATCTGCCCAAAGTCGATCTGGAGATCGATCTGACGGATGAATCCGATCCAGACACTGGCGCTGGCGAAGAAGACGACGAAGATGAGGAAGAGCGTCCGAAACCGCCGGCCAAGACGGAATCACCCAAACGCTCGTCCAAGCCTCGCGCCGAAGCCAAGGCCGCGCCGGCAGCAGCCAAAGTCGCGCCCCCGCCCGCAAAGCCTGCCAGCAAGAATGAGCCGGCCGCCAAGCCAGCGGCCAAAAGCGCGCAGAAAAACGCTGTAAAGGCGGCACCGGCTGCTGCACCCTCGAAAAAGATTCCTGTTTCAGTTGCGGCCCCTAAGAAGGGACAGTCCGGCAAGCCTTCTGCCCCCAGCAAGCCCGCCGCCAAACATGCACCCAAGCCCGCTTCCAAGCCTGTGGCCAAATCGACGCCCAAGCCCGCAACCAAGCCCACCAAAAAACGTTAGATATATTTTTAATTCTTAATTGCAATAAATGTAAGACAGTTGTAATAATGGTTGCATCATTGCAATAACGTTTTACTTCTGTCTAAAACGAAAAGATGGAACGCGGGAAGCACATAAGTGCTCCAGAATGTCAGCGCCCTTTTCGATCATCTTTGCGATCTTCTCCGATTTGCGCAGCGGCCGGTTTTTCAAACGGGCAGCGCCCTCAATTCCGTCTGGCAGGATATGAGGCTTCCGGCAAGCGGAGGGGTGTATCTGTTTTTTTCAACTGTGGGGCCTGAGCGAAAATGAAGCACAAGATGAAGCCAGCGCATTGATTTTCGCGGAAATCAAGGAACGTTGCAAACGGCAGGGGGCAGTAATCCGGTGAACTCAGATTCGACTCTCATTCTCGACAACCCCTCCGACTCCCTTGTCGTTGAAGGATTGTCGATAGCACTGATTGGGCCCGACGAGGAGCGGCGTAAGGCCGCTTCCAAAGTGCTTGCCATGTGCAAGGGCGGCACCATCCGCGAATTTGCCTCTTACCCGCCCAGCCTCCATGATGTACCCAAGCTGCTGGAGCAGCAATATGACGTCATTATCATCGATCTGGACAGCCGCCCCGAATACGCGCTGCAACTGGTGGAGAATATCTGTGCCAGCGGCGCGGCGACGGTCATGGTTTATCCAACAAGTCCGACTCGGAACAACTGGTCCGATGCATGAGGGCTGGCGCGCGCGAGTTTCTCTACCTTGCCGTTTGCGGAAGACACGATTATCGAAGCTTTGGTCAGGGTTGCGGCCCGGCGCCCGCCCGCGCCTTCCCCGCCAAAGAAGGCGGGCGGCAGGCTCATGGCATTTCTGGGCGCCAAGGGCGGAGACGGCGTGACCACGCTGGCCTGCAACTTTGCCGTCTCGCATGGCCAAGGAATCGGGTCAGAGCACGCTGCTTATCGACCTGGACCTGCCGCTGGGCGATGCTGCGCTGAACCTGGGCGTCGTAGCCGAGTACTCGGCGATCAATGCGCTGCAGAACACCGCTCGGCTGGATTCGGCCTTTCTCTCCAAGCTATTGGTCAAGCACAGTTCGGGAGTTACTGTGCTGGCTGCGCCGGGCAAGTTTCCGCAATATGACGCCCCGCATGAAGCGATTGATAAGCTGCTGGCCGTGGCGCGGCAGGACTTCGACAATGTGGTCATCGATATGGGGTCCCGGCTTGATCTGATGAACACGAGCATCTTCAAAGAAGGCTCTACGGTTTATCTGGTCATCCAGGCAGGCATTGCCGGGCTGCGCAACTCGAACCGGTTGATCTCGCAGTATTTCTCCACCGATATTCCCAGGCTTGAAATTGTGCTCAACCGCTATCAGTCGCGCACGCTGGGCGTCGCTGAAGATCAGATCACCAAAGCGCTGACCCGGCCGGCGCAGTGGAAGATTCCCAACGACTATGCCGCCGTGCGGCGTATGCAGCATACGGCCATTCCGCTGGCGCTGGAGGACTCACCGATCTCCCGGCTGATCCGGCAGATGGCCCGCACGGCCTGCGGACTGCCCGCAGCCCCGGAGAAAGGCTTCGGCGGAAAAGGGTTCGGGCTTCAGCCTCAAGAATCTCGGCCGCAGCTTCACTTCAAAGCTCTCTTCCTCCGAAGAACCGCCAACTGCTTCCATACCTGAACTGGAATCAATTGAGGAGAAGAATACTTCTCTGGTTCCCGATCTTGTTGCTCCAGCCCCAACTTCTGCTGCCCTGGCGCAGGTTGAAGCAACGAGTTCCCTGGGCGCAACTCTTGTTCCTGCCATTGCGCCACCTCCTATGCCGGATACGCAACCGCTGTCGCCGGCCGCCCAATCCTCAAATGCTACCGAAGTCAAGGCAGAGGAATCACCTGCACTGTGCGCTCCCGCTCAAACAAGCGGACCAGAGACGCGTACCTATCGCGGCGCCACTTATTTGAAGGGCGAGGATGGAAAGTGGTATCTCCAGAAGGCGAGAGCAGCCACAACGGGCGGGGCGGTAGAAGAACCCGTTAAGCAGCAAACACCTGTCATCACATGGCCTGCGCCTGCTCCAATCTCTTATGGGGTGAAACTGTGCGCCACGGAATTGAATGCGACGGCATCGGTTGCAGGAAAGTTTGTTTACTCACCGAATGAAGGCGAAGAACTGGTGGTGGGGGAGCACACCCTCTCGGCGCACTTCACGCCAGAGGATACCAAGAGTTATACGGGGGCCGAAGCCACAGTCAAGCTGGCAGTCACCAAGGCGATTTCATCCATCACCTGGGATGCGCCCGCGCCCATCGCTTACGGCACGGCGCTTGACGGCTCGCAGTTGAATGCCTCGGCTTCGGTTCCAGGCGAACTCGTTTACTTGCCCGCTGCGGGCGAGGTGCTGGCCGCCGGAGAGCACACACTCTTGGTCGCCTTCACTCCTGCTGACACCGCGTCCTACAAATCCGCTATCCGCTACGGTGCCGATCTCTGTGGTCAAAGCAATTCCGCTGATCACCTGGACTGCACCCTCACCCATCGTTTACGGCACAGCGCTGAGCAGCTCCAGTTGAATGCCACGGCTTCGGTTCCCGGCGAGTTCTGTTACTCCCCCGCCGCTGGTGAGGTGCTGGCCGCCGGAGAGCACACGCTCTCGGTTGCATTCTCTCCGGCTGATGCCGCATCGTATGCATCCACTTCGGCTGCGGTGCCGATCTCTGTGGCCAAAGCAATTCCGTCCATATCTTGGGATGCACCCGCGCCCATTGCATACGGAGCTGCGCTGAGCAGCTATGCAGTTGAATGCCACGGCTTCGGTTCCAGGCGAGTTTTTCTACTCCCCCCCTGCCGGTGAGATGCTGGTGGCCGGCGAGCACACGCTATCAGTCGGTTTTACGCCGAGGGATGACGTCCAACTACACCGGTTCCAGGCTCACTACCAGCCTCACCGTAACCAAAGCCACACCCATAATTCTCTGGCCGCCGGTTGAGGCCATTACCGAGGGCACCCCACTTGGCGCGGATCAACTGAATGCCACGGCGCTGGTGGAAGGGAGTTTTGAATACACTCCCGCGGCGGGTGAGGTGCTGGCTGCCGGTACACACACGCTTTCTGTCACCTTTACACCCAAGGCGGCTGGCAAATACAACTCCGTGCAGTCCTCCCTCTCGCTGACGGTCATCGCGGTGCCGTCGGCAATAGAAGGGCTACCCCCTGCTCCAGCGGAGACCATTGGCTCAACTGCTACTATTGTGCCCGCTGAGGACCCCGCGCCAGCCACTGCGGTGGCAGTGGAATTCCAGACTTCTGCGTCGCCTGCATCCCTTTTGCCTGAACATCCTCCCGCTGAGTATCCCGCCGATACAACCGCCGGAGCTGAAGCAATATCTGTATCCGAAGCTTTCGTCGAACCAGCCGTTGAACCAACTATCGCCCCCCCCATTGAGCCAGCCGATGAAAAGGTTGTGGAGGCTGTTGAAGCCGCTCCGGAAAAGGCAATCGCAGTCAAAGCTGAAGTAGCACCCGCGGATGAAGCTCCCGCAATTCCTGTGGCTGAAGTGAAAGCGCCTTCGTCGCAGATTCATACCGAAGCGCCTGAGCAAGCTCTGGTCAAGATTCCACCGCCCAAGTTTACCTTCGAAGCCGGATCGGGACTCAATCTGATGGGCACAGCTGTCTTCCCGGATGGCACTACGATCTACCTGGTCATGCAGCCGGGGAGCGGCGGACACGCGGACTCGCAACGGCTGGTTTCGCAGTTCCTCTCCGGCGGAGAACTCAAGCCGGAGATTGCAATCAACCGTTATGATCCGCACTCGTTCGAAGAGGGCGAAGAGCAGGCCGGGGAAGATCTCACTCGATCCCTAACCCTGCGGGCCGCTGCTCAGATGGATGCTTTTCAAAAGGCCGCAACACTGCGCGGAGTCCCAGGGAAGAAGAGAGGCTTCTTGAAAAGCCTGCGAAGGAGCCTATGGGCAAAGGTTGCATCCAATGAGAAATTAGATCCATTCATGCAATTGGAACTGATGCCCGAGCAGAATACCGGGGCCGCGAATTCCGTTGCCCCAACGGCGCAGGTTCACGTCTCATCCTCGGCCTTTTCCTCTGCCGCGCCATCGCCCGGGCATATACCTGATATGCCTACGCCACCCGCCTGCGCCACAGAGTCCGAGCAAGCACAGACGGAGAACCCGATTCTTTCCGCTGCGCCTTCAGTGGAAACTCGCACCTACCAAGGCGCTACGTACGCCAAGGGTGGCGATGGCAAATGGCATCTGCAGCGGACGCCGAGCCGCGTGGTGAAAAGAGAATCGCCGCCGGGAGGTCATCCGGTTCAGTTGTATCCGATAGCGGCTACTCCTGCTCCGGAGGTTCCGCTTGCTGTCGAGCCGCTGCCTGTGGCATCCGCGCAGCCAGGGTCGCATGTTCTCTATGCCAGTGCCGCCGCGACGACCGAAGAGCAACTTCCGGTCGTGGTTGCAAACTCGCCAGCAGAGGCAAAGGCTCCTGATTCAATTCACGTCGAATCGGCAGTCGTTGTCGCCGAAGTCGAAGCTCCGCAGAATGCCACCAAAGCCGACGCCGAGCCGCTGGTCGAAGCTGAAACCATCACTCCAATCCAGACGGCTCGTGTTCAAACGAAAGAGATGGCCCAAGAAGCATCGCTCCCGATCCGGAAGCCTGTGGTCAAGACTCAGGCGAAGGCAGCCGCGAAGGTCAAGTCCAAGGCCAAAACGGCGGTAAAAACGGCTGCCAAATCTAAAAAGGCCGTGAAAGCCCCGGCAAAATCCGCAGCCAAAGCCAAGAAAGGTGCCAACGTCCAGGCGAAAGCTGCTACCAAGGACAGGAAGCCCGCCAAGTCGCTCGCAAAGCCCACCTCAAAAGCAGCCCTCATCAAAACGAAAAACGTGAAGACCCCGGCGAAGAAAGCTGCCAAAAGCGCCATACCCTCCCGAACTTCACCAAATTCTATGTACAAGGCTGCGGCAAAAGGTAAAAAATTGGTCAAAGCTGGAAGCAAGACTCATGTCAAGACTGCTGCCAGGAAGATCAAATCCTCCGCAAAGCCGAAGGCAAAGAAGAACTCCGTAACGGCCCCAGCTCGCAAACCTGTCAAGAAGCGCTGAAACCAGAGGTTTTGACAGGCGGAGAGCGGCCTTCTTTCGGCCTGCATGTTCTTCAAAAATACCCTGGTACGACATCCGCATGATTTGGTACTACTCAAAAATGGAGCCGGTCTCCCGGACGTCGTGTGTTCGTGCGTCCTCGCTCGCACGTCGTCACTGGCAATTCCTCATCACGGACTGTCCATTCAGCGGAGCTGCCTGCTGGCATAGAGTGGATCTCTTGCCCGCCTCAAGTTAGACTGAGGATAAATGCTTGTGCGAAAAGTCATTGCAAGCCCTCCAGCGTCACATCTGCTCCAAGTCAGGATAAGTTCGATACAATGAATTGAACTTTCTTGACTTTGAAAGGAAAGCCATTCCCGGCAAAGATGGTGAGCCTGACTGCTGGAATTCCTGGCCGTTGCCCGCTGTCCACTGTTTCGCCTCGGAGACCGATTCTTGCTCAACCTTAGCCAGCGACTGATTCTCGGCTGCACGCTTGCTCTCTGCATTATGGCGGGGCTGGTGGTCGCCGCGCGCCATGCGCTCGCAGCGGCGGGGCAACTGCGGCTGGCATGGATTCTGGTCGCCGTTGCGGCGGTGGTCCTGGCGGGAATGGCTTTTTTCGTGCTGCGGCCCATTCAACTACTGGCGCGTGACACACGGCGGATCGCCCAAGGCAATCTCGAGCACCGCGTGGAGTGGAGCAGCCGCGACAGCCTGGGTGTGATCGCCAGCGAACTGAACCGGATCGCGGTGCGGCTGCGTGAGCTGCGCGACTCCGCCGCTGGGCGCAAGCAGATGGAGTTCCAGCTCTCCGACGCGGTGCTGCAATCGATCTTTGAACCGATCATAGTGACCGATGGCAAGGGGCATCTGCTGAAGGTGAATCCAGCAGCCACTGAATTGCTTGGTGAAGCGGCCACGGATCGCCTGGCGCTGGCCAAGGCGCCCGGTGGGGACAAGATTCTGAGCGCCATCCGCGATGCGGTCCAGATGCAAAAGGCGGTAGCCACGGAAGACGATGCTACCCTGCTGCCCATGCGCATCGGCAAGCTGGAGCGCAGCTACCGCCTGCGCACAACGCCCATGCGCGACTCGGATGGAAGATTGCTGGGCACTGTTACGACGCTGGAAGACGTGACCAGCCTGCAGGACTCCGACCGCTTCAAAACGCAGTTCATCAGCGTTGCCAGCCGAAAGCTGCGCGATCCTCTGTTGATGCTGCGCCGTGGGCTGTATGCGCTCACGCAGGGCTTTGGCGGCCCGCTGCTCCCCTTGCAGGCCGAGCTGGCGGCAACAGCCAGCCAGGAGAGCGAGAAGCTGGACGATCTGATGAGCGACCTGATCGAAGTGGCCGAGTTGGATGCAGGACGGCGCGAGTTCAAGCTGGAGCGCGTGCGTCCGTTGCAGATTTTGAACGAAGTGCGCGACCGCTACATTGACGCGTCCGCTGAAAAACGCCTCCGCGTTGATGTCATTGCTTATGCTGATCTCTCCTTTGTCCTGGCCGACCGCAGGGCGCTGCGTTCAATTCTGGACAATCTGCTCTCCAATGCGATTCGCTATACACCTCCGGATGGCGAAATTCTCTTGGCCGCCGAAGAGGTCAAGGAATTCGTGAAGTTCACTGTGCGCGACACCGGCCGGGGCATCGAGGCAGAGCGGCTCGGCACTATCTTTGACCGCTTCAGCTCCTTCAGCGAGAAAGGCTCCGGCCTTGGCTTGGCCCTGGGTCGCCGCCTTGTCGAGCAACTGGGCGGGCAGATTTCCGTCGAGAGCCGCCTGGGTCATGGAACCACTTTTCACTTCACCATTCCCGTGGCGGCCGTCCAAGAACTTCGCCACCCCGTGGAGGTTGGCTGATGGCAGAGATCAAGCTGGAGCGCGAAGCTGAAGCCGCCAAATTGCGCGTCTATATCGGCGCCGCGCCCGGAGTGGGCAAGACCTACCACATGCTCAATGATGCCTACATGATGAAGCATCAGCAGGGCATCGATGTGGTCATCGGGCTGGTGGAGACGCATGGGCGCAAGGACACGGAAGCGCGCCTCCGCGACTTGGAAATTGTGCCGCAGCGGGAGATCCCCTACCACGGCGTTTCGCTGAAGGAGATGGACCTGGACGGCATCCTCTTCCGGCGTCCACAGACGGTGGTGGTGGATGAACTGGCTCACACCAACGTTCCCGGCAGCAAAAACCGCAAGCGCTACGAGGATGTGCTGGAGCTTCTGGACGCTGGCATTAATGTGATGACCGCGGTCAACATCCAGCACCTGGAGACGCTGAACGACGCGGTCAATCGCTCCGCCAATGTGATTATCCGCGAGACCGTCCCAGACAGCTTTCTCAAGCGCGCCAACGAAGTGGTCAATGTGGACATAACGGTGGACGAACTGCGCAACCGCCTCCGCCAGGGAAAGATCTACGCGCCGGAAAAGGTCGAGCAGTCGCTGGCCAACTTCTTCCGCAAAGGCAACCTGAATATGCTGCGCGAGATTTCGCTGCGCACCACGGCCGAGCAGGTCGGCAATCAGGCCTCGCAGTACCGGCGCGTTCAGGGATTGGAACAGGCTCCCATTCCGGAGAAGGTCATGGTCTGCCTCAGTACGCGCCCTGGCACCGAGCGCCTCTTGCGCATCGGCGCCCGCGTTGCCGGCCGCTTGGCCAGCAACTGGTATGCGGTCTACGTCAGCCGCCCCGATGAGGACAAGGGCCACGGCGACCCGGAGGCCTTTCACCGTCTGGAAGAGTATCAGCGCATGGCCCGCGACCTGGGCGCGCAGGTGGTTACGCTCAGCGACAAGAACGTCTCCGACGCGCTGGTCCGCTACGCGCAGCAGGAGAGCATCTCGCACGTGGTCTTCGGCCAAACGGCCCGCTCGCGCTGGGACCTCTTTCTGCACGGCTCGGTCATCAACCGCTTCCTGAACGAAGTGCGCGACGCCACCGTGCAGGTGGTGCCGATGCAGACGGCCAAGCAGTTGCGCAAGGGGTAAGAGTCCGCGGTGAAAGTCAAGTTTTGAAAGGGCATGACTTCAGTCGTGCCGCGAATACCACAAAACAAACGAGGGGTTTTGCCCCTGCGGAACACCCGCTTACTCGGCGAAGATTTCTCCAAGAATGGTCAGTGTGGCGCTTTGCAGGGAATGATGATAAGTTCCTGCAAACTGTGAAAGAGATGGAGAAAAAGATGTACAAGAAGGAAAGGCGGAAAATCGCATCCTCGGCAAAGTTTCCTTCACCAAAAGCTACCCCCGGGGATTGGTTCTCTTTTTGTTCTCCTATGCTCCAGAGTTTATAAACGTTAACCGTTCATGTTCATCGATCTCCAATTTATTGACCAGCAGACTTTTCCAGATCTCTGATCATCGGAAAAGCGAATCTATGGCGTCATCGACGATTATTTCAGAAGCGGCTCTTTGACCCAAGCCATTCCAACTTTGATCCTGCGAAAGAGTGAAATCCTCGGAGAACGAGGCCTCCTGCGGCTGATGATGATCTCCGGTGCTGGCGATGCGTTTGGCTTCGCCGCGATCGATCCAGATCATTGAACAATCTTCGCAGGAGTCGATGACCACATTGCCGGGACCGGCGTAGAGGTGCGCCTCCATGCGGCGATGGCAGTGCGGGCATTGAAGGACGCGGCGCAACTCCTCCGGGTCGTAGGCGGCTGGCTTGGCATCGCTTGCCTGCCCGGCCGCGCGCAGTTCCGCGATCAGCTCTTCCAACGCGCCCATGGCCACCAGCATTCCGCCGCATTTTTTGCAGTAGAGGATCGGGCATTTGGCCAGCACGGCTTGCACCAGTTGCAAGTTGCAGAGCGGGCATTGCTCGACCGCCGGCTTGTCGAGAACGCGAACGCCGTCATCGTTCTTCTCCGGGAGATAAACGCTCTGGCAGTACTCGCAGCGCATACTCTCCATATCCGATTTCAGGCGCATCGGCGCGCCACAGGAAGGACAGTTCATTGGGGTTTCCCACACTCCGGGCAGTATTTTGCAGCATGAGGAATGGAGACTCCGCACTCGATGCAGAACTTGGTAGCTCCAGCAACCGCAACCGGAGCGCCGATCAGTACCGGAGCGGCTGCCTGCGGCTGCGGAGCGCTCATCGACGGCTTGAGGGCGTTCGAGAGTACCTGCGCCACCGCCGCGCCCGCGCCGAGACCCATGCCCATGCCGGCCGCGCCACTGGTGTTGGCTGCGGAAAGGTCGAGTGACTCCGCAGCCGCATAGAGCGTGTAGCGGCCCAGATCACCCACCATGTTCATGCCGATGCGCTGATCGAAGACCTTTTGAAGTTCCTCCGGCAGCGAGACATTTTCGACGATAAATTTGTCGAGTTCCAGGCCGAGCGCGGCGAAGGTTGGCTTCATCCGCTCGACGACCTTCTCACCGAGCGCGGTGTGATTGGCGGCCATATCGAGGAAAGAAAGGTCACTGGTGGCGAAGACCTCGGTCATGCAGCCGATGATGGTGTCGCGCAACTGGCCTTCCAGGTCGATGGCCAGATAGCGGTCGCGAGTGCCGCTGATTTGGTTGAAGAAGGCGCGGGGTTCAGAGATGCGGTAAGAGTAGATGCCGTAACAGCGCAAACGGACGGCGCCGAACTCCTTGTCGCGGATGGTGATGGGCGCGGCAGTGCCCCACTTCTGGTCGATCTGCAGGCGGGTCGAGAAGAAGTAGACCTCGGATTTGAAGGGCGACTCAAAGGCTTTGTCCCAGTTCATCAGGTCGGTCAGCAGGGGCAGATTGCGCGTGGAGAGAGTATGCAGGCCTGGGCCGAAGATGTCGGCGATCTTGCCTTCATTGACGAAGGCGGCCATCTGCGACTCGCTCACCGTAAGCTTGCCGCCGTTTTCTATCTCCAGGTCCCGCATCGGGTAGCGATAGGCGAGAATGCCGTTATCCGGCTCATTCCACTCGATGACGCTGATGAACTGCTTGGCTAAAAAATCTCCGAAGCTCATTTAATTCTCCGCTGAAAATATAGCAGAGAGTGCGGGCTGTCTGCTTCCTATGGGAGCGGAGCGTCAATTCTCAATTATTTTTCACTTACGTGGTTCATCGCTGGGGTTTCCCAGGTCCCGCATTGGGGACCTGGGTACAATAAGGCCCTGCAATCTATGCTCCCGCCTCCGGCAGTTGCACCGGCTTGGCTTCGATCAGCGCTTCGATCTTGCTAAGCGCTTCCAGCATCTTCTCGTCGACCGGCGCGTCCACCTGCACCAGCGCCAGAGCCTTCACCGGCTTCGGTCCGCTGCGTTCGCGGCCCAGGGCAAAGTTGGCGATGTTCACGCCGTACTCGCCCAGCGTGGTGCCGATCTTGCCGATCACGCCCGGAACGTCCAGATTGCGGCAGACCAGCAGATTGCCTTCGAGCGGCGTCTCGATGTCGATGCCCTCGAAGGCCAGCAAGCGCGGCTGCACGCCGCGAATCACCGTGGCCGAGGCGCTGCTCTCGCCCTTGGCCGTGTGCAGCTTGATGGTCAGCACGGTGGTAGCGCCGCGATGGCTCTCCTGGCTGTCTTCCTTGATCTCGTGAATGCGGATGCCACGCTCACCGGCGACCGAGGCCGCGTTGATGCGGTTCACATTCTCCGAGCCGGCCAGCAGCCCGGCAATCGCGGCGTTGCGCACCAGGTCGATCTTCGCGTCGGCCAGCTTGCCGCTATAGACCAGATCAATCGCCTCGATGCCGCCCTTGCCGGTCTGCGCCAGGAAACTGCCCAGACGGCCAGCCAGATCAATGTACGGCGCAAGAACCACATACTCTTCATGGCTCAAAGAAGGCAGATTCACTGCATTCTGCACCACGCCCAGCTTCAGATAATCGCGCACCTGACGGGCGATCTGAATGCCGACAGCTTCTTGCGCCTCGCCCGTTGATCCGGCAATGTGCGGCGTCAGAATCACGTTTTCCAAGCCGTGGTATGGCGTCTCTTTGGCCGGTTCCTTGGCAAAGACATCGAGCGCCGCGCCCGCCACCTGGCCGCTCTTGAGAGCCTCCACCAGCGCCGCGTCGTCGATCAGCTCGCCGCGCGCGCAGTTGATGATGCGCACACCCTTCTTCATCGTGGCAATCGTCTTGGCATTGATGACGCCCGTCGTCTGCTGCGTCAGTCCCACGTGCAGCGTCAAATAGTCGGATCCGGCGATCAGTTCATCCAGCGTCACCAGCTTGATGCCGTTCTCGCGCGCCACCGCCGCCGAAACAAAGGGATCGCTGCCGATAATCTCCAGCCCGAAGCCCTTGGCGCGCTTGGCCACTTCCAGGCCAATACGGCCCAGGCCTAGAATGCCCAACGTCTTGCCGCGCAGCTCCGAGCCTTGCAGAATTTTCTTCTCCCACTGGCCGGCGTGCATCGTCGCATTGGCCTTGGGCAGCTTGCGCGCCAAGGCCAGCATCAGGCCGATGGTCAACTCGGCCACGGCCACGGCATTCGCGCCGGGGGTATTCATCACCACGATGCCGCGCCGCGTTGCTGCTTCGGCATCGATATTGTCCACGCCCACCCCGGCCCGGCCAATCACCCGCAGCTTGTGCGCCACCGACATCAGCGCATCGTCGGCCTGTACCGCGCGAGCGCACCACCAACGCGTCTGCATCGGCCAGGGCAGCCGGAAGCCCGTCCGGCAGTTGGTCGTGCGTGAGTACTTCCCAACCCGGCTCGGCCTCGAATACGGCCAGCGTCGCCGGAGATACCTTCTCTGCCAGAACGATCTTCATCTTCTCTCCTTTGTCCTTCTTGCCCGCTTCATACTCGTCAAAGCGGATGCCTTCCTTTTCGCACAGCATCTCGAAGATCCGCACCACGGCGGCGTGCGGCTTGCCCTCGCCCTTTTCATATTTGGTGAGCGAGTTGGCATGAACCCCTAGCCGCTCGGCCATCTCGTATTGAAATAGGTCAAGCTGCTTGCGCGCAATCAGCAGCTTCTCCCCAAAAGTCAGTTCAGCCATAAATGCCTTTCGGAGTGACAGGTGAAAGATGACAGGTTAACCAGTTGATTCGAGCAGTATCTAGCTCATCCGTAACTGTCATCTGCAGACCTGTGACCTGTCACCTAGTTCTTCGCCGCCTTCGCAAAGACTTCCTGCGCCGCCGCCACGCCCTGGCCAAACTTCACCGGCAGCCCCAGCACATCCTTGGCAATCACCTCGGTCGCGCCCATGAAAGCAATCGTGTCCAGCTGGTCGAAGAAGCCCAGATGCGCCACGCGGAAGATCTTGCCCTGCATGGTGCCCTGTCCGTTGGCCGTCACCAGTCTGAACTTGGCCTTCAGCGCCTTCACCACCGTGCCCGAATCCATCCCCTCCGGCACGGCAACCGCCGTGGCCGCAGCCGAGGGAGAAGTCGGCGCAAAGAGCGTGAAGCCCAGCGCCACCAGGCCCGCGCGCGTCGCCGCCGCATTCACCTGCGCATTGTCGATCAGCGCGATGCGGCCCTTTTCCAGGTCGCCGCTCCGCCTGCCCGGCAATGTAGTCGAGCGCCGCGCCCAAGCCCGCCACCAGCGCGACAGCCGGCGTAAAGGCCGTCTCGCCCTTGACCTGATTCTTGCGCTCCTTGCGCAGATCAAAGTAGTAGCGCGGATTCTTCGCCGTCTCCATCGCCTTCCACGCCTTCTCGCTGACGCTGAGGTATGCGAGTCCGGCGGAATCATGACCGCCTTCTGCGAGCCGCCGATCACAATATCCACGCCCCACGCGTCCACGTCGATGATCTGCGTGCCCAGGCCGGTAATGCCGTCCACAACCAGCAGCGTCTCCGTACCCTTGACCAGCGCGGCCACGCCTTCCACATCATGGCTTGCGCCCGTCGAAGTCTCGGAAGCCTGCATATAGACGGCCTTGTGCTCCGGCTTCAGCGCGGCTTGCACCTCGGCCAGATCAAAGGTCTGCCCGTAAGGCTTCTGGATCACATCCACTTCAACGCCGTAAGCCTTGGCCAAATCCACCCAGCGCTCGCCGAACTTGCCCGCCGTCAGCACCAGCACACGGTCGCCCGGAGAGGTCACGTTCGAGACCGAAGCTTCCATCGCACCCGTGCCAGAGCAGGAGAGCAACAGCACATCATTCTCAGTGCCAACAAAGACCTTTAACTGCCCGAGCACCTTGCTGAAGAGCGCGCGAAACTCCGGCGTGCGATGGTGAATGTCAGCCGCCGCCATGGCAAACTGGGCAGCGGGAAGCAAGGGCGTCGGACCGGGCGTAAACAGGCGGGTCTTGTGAATCATGGCTCTCTCCTCGAATTTCTGGACGGGCCTGCAAGGGAAGTTGAATTACACAGCCGGACAGGTTCGTCGCAGCCTGAGCTTTCCAGCTTCCCCACAGTCATTCGTTAACCACATAATACACAAGATTGTGAATTTTGTGAATTATCTCTGTGCAAATCTTCCCGCCGCCCGCCACTCTATGGGACAAAATTTCCCTTCTCGATCCATCGAATGTGCAAAAACAAAAGTAGTTACCTGTGAAAGAGTACTGATACCCACAGAATTTTAACTTGACAATCGTGAGTCACTGCATTATTTATTACTTCGGTTCCGGGTTGCACTTTGAATCCCGGAAAATATCATCTAAGGAGATCAAATATGGGTGGAACTGCAAATGTTACCAGTCCCTTGACTCTCGGCAACGGAGCAAAGTTCTGGGCTTATGTCTCCCCGCAAAATAACACCAACGCCAATGTCACCTCCTGGACGGTCACAATTCAGCAACAGGGGGGCAATTGGTCGGGCGTGATTACCTCAAAAAATCCCCATCAGCAACTGCAAACACCAGACCTCTCAGGAATCTTCAACGTGGTTGTCGAGGCCTCTGGCCCCAAATTCCATACGAAGAAGCTCACCCCGCAAAGCGGAAGCAAACCTGACGTCGGGTGCAACAGCAACTGCGCCGCAATGATCGGAATTGTCTCCAACCCGGATGGTACAGACGCGAATTACTGGACGGTCTGGGATGCCATCTGCTCCCGGTAGCAGCGACTCATCGCCATGGCAGTGGGTTGAGGTCAATCCACTGCCGCATCTAATGTAGTTCGCTTCCATTCAAGGTGAAATACGGCATTCTTTCATTAGAGTTAGAACTTCTTGCTTTGAAAGGGTATGGTTTCAGCCGCACCGCGAATACTCTAACAAACATAGGCCTCAGCACCTGCTAAATGCTGACGGATGCCACAGTACGGGAATTCACTGTTTGCGGAATGTCTCACTTGTCTGCGTACGAGGCAAGGCTTCTTACTTATCGGGACTGAATCCGTTCGCGCAACGACGAACCTTCTCTTTGGCGCTCCACTCTAGGAACTTCGCGAGGCGCGCAGTCTGACCGTGGTGCCAGCGCCCGGCACGCTGCTTACTTCGAGCGTGCCGCCAATAGCCGTGGCGCGCTCCTGCATTCCGGTCAAGCCGAAGTGGCCGGGCTGCGATTCCATCTTCTGATCTGCCGCAAAGCCGCGCCCATCATCGCGCACTTCCAGCGCAATTTGTTCCGTTCCATATTCGAGTTGAACGAACAGTTGCTGCGCGGCGGCGTGTTTTTTTACATTGTGAATGGCCTCTTGCGCCACGCGCAGAAACTCGCGTTCCGTTTCCGCGGGCATGGGACGGTAGGCGCCGAAGAGGCTGAAGCTGGCCTTCAAACCGTGCCCGCCTTCTGCCTCCACCATGCGGCGCAAACGAACGGGCAGCGTGGTCTCGCCCGAATCCTGCGAGCGCAGCGCCCAGATCGATTGGCGCGCCTCTGCTAGGCCTTCGCGCAGATAGCCGCGCGTCAGGTCAAGATGCTTGGCCGCTGCCTCTGTCTTGTTATGGCGCAGCAATTCGGTCAGCACCTCCAACTGCACGCTGATGCCCATGTAGCCCTGCGCGAGCGTGTCGTGAATCTCGCGCGCAATGCGATTGCGCTCACCCAGCACGGCGCGGAATTCGCCCTCGGCGCGGCGCAGCCTCAACCGCAGCAGCAGCACAATGACGCCCACCGCAGCGGCCAGCAGCAGCGCATAGAACCATAATGTTTGATAGAAGTGCGGGCGCAGTTCGAAGGTCAGCGCCGCGCCCTCGGTGTTCCATAGGCCGTCGTTGTTGGCGGCCTGCACGCGGAAGGTGTAGCGGCCCGGCCGGATGTTCGTGTAGTAGGCTGAGCGTCGCGCGCCGGCCTCGGTCCATCCGTCGATCGAGGCCCTCGAGCATAAAGCGGTAACGCACCTTCTGCGGCGCAATGAAACTCAGCCCCGCATAATCGAATTGAAAGTGAACATGGCCGGCTTCGATGCGCAAGACAGAGTTTGCCGCATGCAGTGGTTGAGGCACGATCGTCCACGGCAAATCGCTCCAGCGCCACTGGCGGCGAAACGGTGTTCACCGGGAAGTGCGCCGGGTCCACTTCGACGAGTCCCTTCGGCGTCGCAAACCAAAGCAGCCCCGTCGCGCGAGCGCCATGCGGAAGGATGGCTGTTGGTGGCCGTCTCGCGGCTGCGCAGCCCATCCGCCGCGCCGAATTCAATCCAATGCGAACAGTCTGATTTTCCGTCGCTGTCGCAGCGCGCAATTCCGTTGCCGGTGGCGAACCACAGATGGCCGCTGCCGTCATCTAGAATCGCGTGGATGCTCGTCTTGTTCAAGCCGCCGCTGCTTTGCGCGGTGAAGTGTTGCCCGTCCCACAGATTCCATCCGTGTTCTTGCGTGCCGATCAGCAGCGTTCCATTGGCGCGCGCCAGCAGCGCCGTAATCACGTTGCTGGAGAGCCCATTCGCAGTTGTGTAATTGACAATCCTGCCGCCGCTCATGCGCGAGAGTCCAGCCAGCGTGGCCACCCACAGATCGCCATGGGCGTCACGCGTCATCGCGCCCACCAGATCGCTGCCCAAGCCGTTCGCTTGGGTAAAGGTCTCCATGCGCGCCGCTGGCAGCATTAACCGCTCTTCAATCCTATCCAGTGCGTCAGCCCGCGCCGTGTTCCAATCCACAGCGAACCATCGGCATCTACCAGCAGTGAGCGAATAAAATCGTCCGGCAATCCATCGGCCGAGGTATACGCATCGACCGCGCTACCGCGAATTCGATTCAGTCCATCCGGCGTGCCCACCCATAAATCGCCGTTGGGCGCAGCGGCCAGAGAGAGAATCACGTCGCTCAGCAGCACGTCGCGCACGGAATAGATCTTCGTCTCACCCGCTTTGACTAACACCTAGACGCAGGGCATTCAATCCGCCGCCGCTGGTTCCCACCCACAGCTTATCTGTTGCGCCCTCCACCACTGTGGTGGTTGCATCGGAACTCAGCCCTTCGCGCTTCCCGAGCGAGCGGAAGCGCTGATCGCGCAGAATGTGCAGGCCACCGGTTTCAGTTCCCACCCAGAGATTGCCTTCGTGATCTTCCATGAGGAGAGTACGGAGGCTGTGGACAGTGCATCGGTGATCGAGAATCTTTGTAGCTTGCCATTGGTCCAGCGCGCCAATCCGCTGTTGGTGCCGATCCACAGGCTTCCTTCGTGGTCCGCCATGAGCGCTTGGATGCGGCTGCCTGGAAGCTCACGACCGACTGAGAAACGCTCGGTCACGATGTCTCCATGCGGAATCGCGAGAATGCTTTTGCTGGCAACGGCTATTGCGCCATCCAACAATATCTGTGCATAGTCGATCTGGTCATTCGGAAGTCCTGATCGCTGAACTGCACTGCGCAAACTCAAACTGCGTGCATCGAACGCATACGAAGGACGATTCGCATGATCAGAACTCATCTACCATTTGCAGCAACGAATCTGCTCCCTTGAAATTCAGAATCGCCGGACTCCGTTTTAGTCCAAAGTTACCATCCGGTAATTCAACCAGAGCTGAATCCCGTTTCCCGGCAACCCATCTTTGGTAGTAAATGCCGCAACCGTCCCATCCTTCCACCGCGCCAGTCCTTCACTGGTCCCGATCCACAAGCGCGCCGTCCTTTGTCTCCAGCAGGCAGCGCACATCGGCTCCGGGCAGCGCGGGCGTCGAGTTCTTGTCGAAGACGGCAAAGCTGTTGCCGTCAAAGCGGACGAGTCCAACCTCGGTTCCCAGCCAGATGTAGCCGTCACGCGTCTGACGAGCGCCTGCACGGTGTTCTGCGGCAGGCCGTTCTCCATGCCCCAGGATTGGCGGCCGTAGCTGGCCAGCGGCGTCGTTGGCTCAAGCGCCGCGACTGCAAGAGCGCAGCCCAGCAGGCAGACGACCACTAGCAGAGCGTGGTGCAAGCGCCCTGCCGTGCCGAGTCCGGAGATGCGCAACGGATTGGTGGGTTCGAGAGTTCAAGCCGTTCTTCCGTGCGCAAAGCCGCGCACCTCCACAGTAATTGGTTTACGCAGATCTTTGCAGGATCCAAAGCGGAGTATTCGCCGGATGACCGCTCCGATTCTCCACCAATTGATGGAGCCGGCTCTCAGTCGATTGGCTCAAGACATTGAGCTGGCCTGCCGATACTCTAAATAAGTCTAAGAGCTTGTTCTCTGATCGCTTGTCTCAGAACTGGCCTTCCAAGATTCACTTCGGGCGGTTGCCTACTCATGAGGCAGCCGCCCTTTTTATTTGCTAAAGGCCGGGCGCGCTCATCAGGTGACCCTCCGGGTCAAGAAAGCCGGCAATGAACCCACCATCCGGGATGGGATGCGGCCCGAAGTCTGTCTTCCCTCCTTTGCTTTCAATCACTTTGAGCGCTTCCGCCACATCTTCCACCGCGATATAAAAGGTGACATGGCCTCTGTGCTGTTCCCTTGCGCCGCCGCCGCCGCTGATCCCGGAGCCAGGTTTGACCACTGAATACCACTCCTAGACCGGATCGATCTCCCAGTGAAAAACGCTTTGATAGAACTCTTCCAGCATCTTTTTGTCGCGGCCAAGGATCTCGAAGTGGACAACCGGGTGGGAGTGGGGCATGGTAAGGAGCCTCCTTGGATAGGGGTTAGGGTTCAGGGATCAATCCTAAACACCTGCCTCTTTCAATCCAATTTGCTTGCATGACGATCTCGAAGCTAAATCTACACGATTTTGTGCAGAATTATCCTCAAAAAGCCCTGCAAAAAATATTTTACAATTTCGCTTGCAATCTATTGCGGATTGCGATAGTATTATTACAGATTGCGATGAAGTGAACTGAGAACTGCGTTTATGAAGCTTGGCGAAAAAATCCGTTATCTGCGCGAGGTCGAGGGCAGTTTGCGCGGCCTGGACCGGGCGATGAGTCAGCAGGAGATGGTCCGGGCGATCGAAGCCGAGACCGGCTCCAAGCTGAGCCAGAGCTATCTCTCGCAGATTGAGAGCGGCGCGCGGCCTCACCTGACCAACACCACGCGGCAGATTCTGGCCGGCTTTTTCAAGGTGCATCCGGGCTATCTGGTGGATGATCCGGAGGGCTACTCGCCGGAGTTGCAGAGCGATCTGCGGCCCACAGAAGACAAGCTGGACCTGTGGCTGGTGGCCGGGCGCCGAGCGCTTCCGCCGCGATCCGGAGCTGATGCAGGCGCTGCTGACGCTGGCCAAGCACGAGCATTCGCGGGAGTGCCTGCTGCTGCTGGAGGCGATTCTGGAGACGCCGGGGCT
Organism: uncultured Acidobacteriaceae bacterium; assembly: GCA_963804315.1. Lineage (GTDB taxonomy): Bacteria > Acidobacteriota > Terriglobia > Terriglobales > Acidobacteriaceae > Telmatobacter. Next base: position 216,417 of record CAWDQB010000039.1, on the reverse strand, counting down.
GGTCCGCGGCTGACCGAGGTTCTGCGGCCTAAAGACAGGGAACAGGGATCAGGGATCAGGGAACAGGCTGCTCTTCGCAAAACAAAAACGCGTGGCAGGAAAGACGAGGCATAGCAATGCACTGGGAATCCTTTTATTTCATCTGCTTTCTTATTGGGCTGTTCATGAGTGCGTTTTCTCTGTTGGGAGTGCATGGGGCATTTCGGGCACATAGGCCACGTTCATGTGCCTCATGTACCTCACGCCTCGCATCTGCCGCATGGTGGGGGAGCACACGCCGCGCATCCAGCGACACACACGGCGGCGGGACACCAGGGCGCGGGGCAACAGGCGCATAGCGTTCCCTGGTGGAACACTTTTTCGCTGATGATTTTTCTCTGCTGGTTTGGCGCAGCCGGCTTTCTGCTCACCCGGCACGGCGGCTTTGTGGCCGGAGTGGTGCTGGTGGTTGCCGCGATCTGCGGCGTGGCGGGAGGCAGCCATTGTCTTCTTTTTTCTGGCCAGGGTGATGCTGCCGCACGAACACGAACTGACCGCCGACGAGACCGATGTCGTCGGCGTAGTGGGCCGGGTTTCGGCGGCGATCCATGCCGGTGGCATCGGAGAGATCATTTACGAGCAACTGGGCGCGCGCTACTCCGCTCCGGCGCGCTCCGAGGACGGAATTGAGATTGGCAAAGAAGGAAGAGGTTTTTGTCGACCGTTACGAAAAGGGAATCGCCTACGTCCGCCGTTGGGAAGATTTTTCGGACGGGCATGGACTGAGGATCGAGGGATTAGGAACTAAGGGACTGAGGGATTAGGAGTTTTTATGACCAACAACGGCGTGCTGATCATCGACATGGCCATCCTGGCGGGGATCTTTCTGCTGGGTTTGCTGGCCAAATTGTTTCCCAAGAACGGCGGCAAGGCCGGCATCAAAACAGTGAGAACAGGAATCAGTCGTCAGGGATCAGGGATAAAGCCCGAAGGACAATGGTAAACAGCATTTCGGCTGCGGAAAGAACTGACCCTGATCTCTGAACCCGGCCCCCGAACATCAACCATCAACCACTCACCTCCCGGATGAAAGGGCCGGGATCGCAATGAATGATCTATTGAACGGAATGAACGGAACCTATGTCTTGATTGTGGGGCTCGGCGTACTGGCGCTGATCTTCATCCTGGGCGTCATCACCTCGCTGTATCGCAAGGCCGGTCCGAACGAGGCGTTGATCGTCTACGGCTTCCGCGGCCCGCGCGTCGTCAAAGGCCACGGCACGGTAATCTTTCCCATGGTGGAAAGCTGCCGTCAGTTGAGCCTGGAGCTGATGAGCTTTGACGTGGCGCCGCAAGCAGGATCTCTACACCAAGCAGGGCGTCGCGGTCACCGTCGAAGCTGTGGCGCAGATCAAGGTGCGCAGCGACCAGGCCTCGATTCTGACCGCGGCCGAGCAGTTCCTGACCAAGGAGCCGCAGTGAGCGCGAGGGGCTGATCCGCCTGGTGATGGAAGGCCATCTGCGCGGCATCATCGGCCAGTTGACGGTGGAGCAGATCGTCAAGGAGCCGGAGATGGTGGGCGACCGGATGCGCGGCACCTGCGCGGAAGAGCTGAGCAAGATGGGCCTGGAGGTGATCTCATTCACCATCAAGGAAGTGCGCGACAAGAACGAGTACATCTCGAATATGGGCCGCCCGGATGTGGCGCGGATCAAGCGCGACGCCGATGTGGCCACCGCCGAGGCCGAGCGCGACACGGCCATCCTGCGCGCCAACGCGCTGCGCGATTCCTCGGTGAACAAGGCCAAGGCCGACCAGGAGCGGGTGATCGCCGAGACCGCATCCGCCACGCGCCAGGCCGAGGCGCAGCGCGATCTGGACATCAAGAAGGCCGAGTACAGCGAGCAGAGCCGCCGCACAGCAAGCCACCGCCGACAAGGCTTATGAATTGCAGACCAACGTGATGTTGCAGCAGGTGACCGCCGAGCAGGTGAAGGTGCAGCAGGTGGAGCGCGAAGGCCAGATCAAGGTGCAGGAGGCCGAGATTCTGCGCAATGAAAAGCAGCTCATCGCCACCGTGCTCAAAGCTGCTGAGATCGAAAAGCAGCGCATTGAGAATATGGCCGCCGCCGAGAAGAACCGCCTCACCGCTGAAGCCGAGGGACGCGCCGCGGCCATCCGCGCGCAGGGCGAGGCCGAGGCCGAGCATCATCTTCCAGAAGGGATCGGCGGAAGCCAAGGCGATGAATGTCAAGGCCGAGGCCTATCAGCAGTGGAACCAGGCCGCGGTCGTGGACAAGCTGCTCACCAACATGGCCGATGTGGTCCGCGCCATGGCCGAGCCGCTCAGCAAGGTGGACAAGATCACCATCGTTTCCACGGGCAATGACGACGCCGCCGGAGCGCACAAGATCACCGGCGACATGACGCGCATCGCGGCGCAGGTTCCGGCGTTGTTCGAGGCGCTTGAGCGGCATGGACATCAAGCAACTGATGGCCAACGTGACGGCTATCGGCAAGAAGCCGGAAGAGAAGCCGGATACGAAGAAATAGCATGGTTCCCCATCCTTGCGGCGTTCTTGTTTTTGCCGCCAGGGTGGGATTACTACGAACTTCATGGATGCTGGGTACCCCGGTTCCGGATTTTCGGACCTCGGAAACCAAGCAAAGAACGAGGCATTACAAATGCGATTTGAAACCCGATACGACAATTGGCTTGTGGGCGTGCTGATTCTCAGCCGGCCTGATCCTCTTCGGTGTGCCTGTCACGCTCTATTCCAATCTCGCGGTGGCTGTGCCCATTTGGATTCTCTTCATCGGGCCGGTCATCTTTGTCATCGCACTTTCGGCAACGCTGCCGCAGTATTACGAAGTGCGCGAGGATGGCCTGTTCATCCGCCAGGGATGGAATAAGGCGTTGCTCGGCATACTCTTTCGCTGCGTGAGTTAAACACACTCAAGAGTGTACTCAGCGCGCCGGTCTTTTCCACGCATTGTCTGTCTGGTCACCGCGGTTCCGGGCGGCCAGTTTTTTGATTGCCTTTGCTGAGCAGGATCGATTTTCTGACAGAGGTCGGCCCATCGCGCTCCGCAACTGGAACAGGCGCCGTCCGGATTGAAGGCGTCCGGCAGTTCACCCATTGATGCCTGAGAATGCAGCTTTTTGACAGAGCACGTTTCGGTCGTGCCGCAATGGAAACAAACGAACCAGGGCTTTAGCCCCTGAAAACCGTCAGTGAGAAATGCGAGGAAAGTATTGAAAAAAGCCGTAAGTATCACCGCATTTATTGGGGATGATTCTGTTGCCCTGCACGGGCTTTGCGCAGGCGTCTGGGGTGAATTTTGGTGTGGCGTCGACCGCCTCAACTGCAATTCCCGCCGATCAGCAGGCAACCAAAGAGCAATTGACCAAGCTCTTTGAGCTGATGAAAGTGCGCGATCAATTGGCTTCTGTAACCAAGATGATGCCCGCGATGATGCAGCAACAGATGCAAGCGCAGATGGAACAGATGAAGAACGACCATCCAGAGTTGGCGGCAATGAGTGATGAGCAGCAGCAAGAGGCCGCGAAGGTCATGAACAAGTTCATGACACGGGTCTTCGACGTGTACCCGGCCGACGAGATGATCGCAGATATGGCCACCATCTATCAGCGTCATCTGACCCGCTCCGACGTCGACGGAATCATTGTCTTTTACAGCTCTCCGGCTGGGCAGCACATGGTCGCCATGACGCCGGTCATCATGCAGGAGTATATGCCGCTGGTGATGCAGAGAATGCAGGAACGCATGAAGCCGTTGATCGATGAGATGGGTAAGGAGATGGAGGCGATTGCCAAACCTGCAACGCCATCGGCGGACAAGCCCGCTGTGGAGTAACGAGGACTCCCACCCTGGCCGCAATATGACGAAGCGCAGTTCCTACGACTGCGCTCAGAACGGCGAGAGTGGGGCAACCGGCGAAGGCAATAACGACCGCAGGTCCCTCGACGGAGTTTGTCGCAATGAACGCGCCAAACTCCGCTCTGGATGACAGGATTTTGGAATTGCGGAACAGAAGAGTTGAAGAACAAGGAGGTACGTCATGGCACTGCTGGAGAGAGTAAGCACATTGTTGCGCGCCAATCTGAACGACCTGATCGAGAAGGCCGAGGATCCGGAGCGGATGTTGAAACAGATTGTCCTGGACATGGAGAATCAGTTGATGCAGGTCAAGACGCAGGTGGCCATCGCCATCGCCGACGAGCATCTGCTGGAGAAAAAGCGCGCCGAGCAGATCGCGCAGGCCGCCGAGTGGCGGCGCAAGGCCGAGATGGCCGTGCAGAAAGGCCACGACGACCTGGCCCGCGCCGCGTTGGAGCGCGCCTTGAGCCACGACGAACTGGTGGCCGGATTCACCACGCAGGCCGAGGACCAGAAGCACGAGGCCGACAATCTGCGCCAGGCGCTGCGCAAGCTTGACCAGAAACTCAGCGAGACGCGCGCCCATTGCGAGATGCTGGTCGCCGAGCATCGCCGCGCCAAAGTTGTGGGCCGCGCGACGGAGGCTCGTCAGGTGGTCGGCGTCGACCAGCAGACAGCGCTGGGCCGCATGAAGACCCGCGTCCATCTGAAGGCCGCGCAGAACGCCGCCGCCGGCGAGGTGATGCTCCCCGACTCGCTCGAAGACCGCTTCCAGGCGCTCGAAAGCGAAGACAAAGTCGATCTGCTGCTCCAGGAGATCAAGACCCGTCAGGCGATTCAGTAGGCGGGCGGAGTGTAAACGAATGACCGGTCCAATAGATTCCCTGCACACTGCCCCCATCCTTTTCGCTTTCGTTACGAAAAGGGTGGGAGGCCAGAATGCAAATCTTTATTCTGCTTAATGATTGAATCGATTGACTGTTTTCATCGCACTCCAACTGCTGTTTTCAAGCTGAATCAATTTGCATGTCGTTCTTCAGATTTTTTTGTCAATCTGAAACCGTTGAACTCAAGGTTGTTCCACTCGCTTATAACGTATAGCCTGAAATGTTCCCCGTGGGTAATTCTTCTTTTCTTCGCTTTTGTATTACTATGAAGCGAGGATAATTCTTCTTCCCTTCATGCAATTGTCTTGCCTGAAACCGAATCTACAGAATGGTGCGGCAGTGGTGGTTTATCCTGAAGTCAGCCTCGGCTTGATCGACGCTTGATGCGATGCGGATCTAATCGGGAGATGATCTTTTGATAGGTGGGCGAATGCGCTTCGGTTCTTGTTTTCTTTCTGCAATTTTTCTCGTGGGTACGGCTTTTTTGGCCGCGCCCTGTGGCTCTCTTGCGCAGCGCACGGACACTTCTGTGAGTTCAACAGCCTCCGCGCAGTTCCCCGATGCGCCTCGGCCGCAGATCGCCTTCGCCGAGTCCGGTCCGCAGCAGACTCCAAATTCCAATCCGGACAGTTCCAGTTCGCACAGCTCCGCGCAGCCGCCGACACCGGAAAAAAGCCAGCACGAAAAGGCCGAAGAGCAGATCAAAGAGCAGGAGAAACAGCGCGTTGTCGGTGTGCTGCCCCAATTCAATATCTCGTATCGCCCGGATGCAGTCTCCATGACCGCTGAACAGAAGATACGTCTCTCCTTCCGTTCGGCAATCGATCCGGTGGCCTTCGCAACGGCTTTTGTGGCGGCCGGCTATCACGAAGCCATGGATGACGACAAAGGATTCGGTTGGGGAATCGAGGGCTATGGAAAGCGCTCCGGTGCGGCTTATCTGGATGCTTTCGACGGGAACATCATCGGCAATGGCCTCCTGCCCGCCCTGCTCCATCAGGATCCGCGCTACTTCCGCCTGGGTCATGGTACCGTCACGCACCGGCTGCTCTATTCCCTGGCCACCAATGTCATCTGCAAGCACGACAACACCGGCAAGTGGGAGCCCAACTACTCCAACGTAGCCGGCAACATCATCTCCGGCGCAATCTCCAATCTCTATTATCCGGCGGACGGTTCTGGAGTCGGCCAGACATTCACAAACGGTTTCATCGTGACCGCCGAGGGCGGGATTGGTTCGATCTTCGACGAGTTCTGGCCGGACGTTTCGCGAAAGTTCTTGCACAGAGATCCGACGCATGGCCTGGATGCTGAAGCGCGCGCCGCAGACAAGGCCCGCCAGGATGCGGCAAAAGGCTCCGGCGCGAATCAGAAGTAAAGTGCAAGGAAGAATTTATATGAACATTCGCGGAGAAATCCGAATATTTTTACCTGCCGTAATATTGTTTTCAATGCTCATGGCATCGCCCAGCGCGCGCGCTCAATCCTCGCGGCAGAGCGGGGTGGGAGCATTCGCCACCGGAAACTATCGCAATCTCTTTCTGGAAGACGGACATTCCCCAAAAGAGATTCAGGCGAAGATCGACGCCGCTTACAGCCAGCTCTTTCATGGCGATCCGCAGACGCAATCCGTGGTCTTTCCCGCAGGCAGCAACTCCAATGGTCCGCTGATGTACCTGACCGACTGGAATAACCACGACGTGCGTACCGAGGGTATGTCGTATGGAATGATGATCGCCGTCCAGTTGAACAAGAAGGCTGATTTCGACGCGCTATGGAACTGGGCGAAGACGCATATGTACATCAGTGATCCGAAGCATCCGTCGTCTGGATACTTTTCGTGGTCCTGCAAAACCGATGGCTCGCCCAATGAGGAGACTCCCGCGCCCGACGGCGAAGAATACTTTGCCATGGCGCTGCTCTTTGCCGGCAACCGCTGGCCGGGTGGGCATGGCATCTACGACTATCACGCTGAGGCGCTGAAGCTCCTGACCACGATGCGCCATCACACCGTTATCACTGGACCGACAAAGTTTGGCGAACGCAGCGTGGGCGCTGAGGTAAACGAAGAAAAGGCAATGATACTTTTTGTGCCGGGAATCATGCCGCAGCCGTTTACAGATCCTTCTTATCACTTGCCTGCTTTTTATGAGCTATGGTCGCGCTGGGGTCCTGAGGAGGACCGTGCCTTCTGGGCGCGGGCTGCCGAAGTAAGCCGCAGTTACTTTGTAAGCGTGACAAATCCACACACCGGGCTTGCCCCCGACTACGCCAACTTTGACGGCACCCCGCGCAAGGAACCGTTCAATTCAAATTCCGCCAGCTTTGCCTATGATGCATGGCGCACAGCCAGCAACTGGAGTGTCGATTGGTCGTGGTGGCACAAGGCACCCGCGGAGCAGCAGTTGAGCGACCGCATTCAGAGTTTCTTTCTTTCTCAGGGCATCGACACATATGCGCCAGTCTACACTCTGGACGGAAAGTCTGCGGTGAATAAGCCAGGAGTGGCGCCTGATGTGCACTCAGCCGGACTGACTGCCACCAACGCGGTCGCCGGACTGGCGGCCACGGATCGCGCCCGCGCAAAGCAATTCACGGAAGCGTTGTGGAATGCTCCTGTCCCCTCCGGCCAGTTCCGCTATTACGACGGAATGCTCTACCTGATGAGCCTCATGCACTTGAGCGGTGAGTTCCGCATTTGGGGGCCGCAGTAGCGTTATTCTCTGGCCAGTGCGCGGCCCCGGTCCAGTGCGCGCTGGTTCAATTCGGCAAAGCGCGGATTCTTGACCAGTCTTTGCAGCGCCGCTTTCACGTGTACGTCTTGCAATACGCCTGTGATTTCCAGCAGTGCGCCCAGCATGATCATGTTTCCGGCGCGCGCATCGCCCAGCTCATTCGCGATCTCGGTAAAGGGCCGCGCCAGCACGTTCACATTTTCTTGCACGCAATCGGCAGGATACTCATCGCCGTTATAGAGAATCCAACTTCCTTGTGCCAGGCTTTTGACAAACTTCCGCAGCGAAGGTTCATTCATCGCCACCAAAATGTTGGGATTGGTCACCATTGGCGAATCGATCACTTCGCGCGTGATGCGCACGTGGCAATTGGAAGTTCCCGAGCGCATCTCCGGCCCGTAGGATGGCAGCCAAGAAACCTCCAGTCCCGCATCGAGTCCAGCTTCGGCCAGCACCTCACCCAGCAGCAGCACGCCCTGTCCGCCAAAGCCAGCCACGCGCACGCGCAAATCAATCACCGCGCCGTCGGCAAGCGCCAGAGGATGGCCTTCAGGCAGATCTTCATCGGCTACGCCGAGAATGTGCGGAAGAGAGTCGAGCGGCTGCGCGGCTACAGGGAGCGTGCGCGGCTTTGCCTCTTTGGTGCGGTCGCAATAGACACCCAGTGGAAATGTCTTCTCCATCACCTCGCGCACCCACTGCTGCGCCTGCACGGGCGTCATCTTGAAGAGTGTAGGACAGGGCGAAAGCACTTCGATGAATGAGAAGCCCAGCCCGCGCACCTGATTCTCCACGGCCTTTTTGATGGCGCGCGCGGCCTGCATGATCTGCTTCGCGTCGCCCAGTCCCACGCGCTCGATGTAGACCGGAGCCTGTAGCGTGGCAAGCAATTCACAGACGTGGAGCGGATACCCTTCGTTGGCCGCGTTGCGCCCGTTGGGCGAGGTCATGCTTTTCTGCCCCAGCAACGTTGTCGGCGCTGATTGCCCGCCGGTCATCGAGTAGATGGCGTTGTTGATAAAGATCACCGTAATCGGTTCGCCGCGATTGGCCGCATGCAGAATCTCCGACGATCCTATGGCTGCCAGATCGCCATCGCCCTGATAATCGATCACGATGCTCGCAGGTCTACTGCGCTTCACTCCCGTTGCCACCGCCGGCGCGCGTCCATGCGCCGCCGAGATATTTCCCACGTCGAAGTAGTTATAGGTGAAGACGCCGCAGCCCACCGGGCCAACCATGATCGTCTTGTTCTGAATGCCCAGATCATCGATGGCCTTGGCCAGCATCTTGTGCGCTTGGCCGTGTCCGCATCCCGGGCAGAAGTGTGTCTGATGCCGCAACTCTTGCTTGCGCTCAAAGCTCTGGTAAAACGCCTTGGCCTTGCCGTGCGAAACCTCATACTCAGCAATCATCTCGCTAGACATTTGCCGCACACTCCTCAACCGGCCGCAAGGCCGTTTCATATCGCTGCGCCAGTTTGCGCACAAAGCCGAGCACTTCATCGTGTGTGGGAACATTTCCACCCACGCGACTATAAAACTCGACGGGCCGCGCGCCGTTCAGCGCAAGACGGACGTCATCCACCATCTGCCCGTTGCTCATTTCGACAGCTACAAAGACTTGCGCGGTTTTTGCCAATCGCCTCAGTTGCGGCTTGGGAAATGGAAAGAGAGTGATGGGACGCAGAACTCCAACTTTAAGCCCGGTTGCGCGCGCTTCGGCGGCCACGGCCTTCAAAATGCGGCCGATGATTCCATAGCCCACCAGCACCATCTCAGCGTCTTCTGTGCGCCACTCTTCAGAGCGTGTTTCCAGTTCTTCTGCTCGGCGATACTTGGCCTCCAAGCGGCCTTGATGCGCCTCCATATCATCGATGTCCAGATGCAGGCTGGTAATCAGATTGCCGCGCGTCTCTTGCGTTCCCGTCACTGCATAGACTGGTGTCTGCGGCGCAATGGCGCTCTGCGCAAACTCGACCGGCTCCATCATCTGGCCAATGAACCCATCGGCCAGAACGACAACCGGGTTGCGATAGCGGTCGGCCAGTTCGAAGGCCAATGCGGTCAGGTCAGCCATCTCCTGAACCGAATTCGGCGCCAGGACGATTGTGCGATAGTTGCCGTGGCCGCCGCCCTTGACCACCTGGTTATAGTCTCCCTGCTCGGCGGCGATGTTGCCCAGTCCCGGCCCGCCTCGCGTGATGTCGGCAATAACGCATGGCAACTCCGCACCAGCCATGTAGCTAATGCCTTCCTGCATCAGGCTGATCCCCGGCCCGCTCGATGCGCTCATCGCCCGCACACCCGCCGAGGCTGCGCCGTAGATCATATTCATCGCAGCGACTTCGCTCTCGGCCTGCAAAAAGACACCTCCGGATTGCGGCAAATAGAGCGCCGCAGCTTCGGCAATCTCGCTGGCAGGGGTGATCGGATAGCCATAAAATGCGCGGCAGCCGGCCAGGATCGCGCTGCGCACAATCGCCTCATTGCCCTTCATCAGTTGCTTGCGCATTCGCTTGCTCCCACAGCGGCCAATGTCGCTCCGCGCTCTTTTTTCACCAGCCGTGAAACGGCAATAGCACCCGGCTCCGGGCAGACCATGAAGCAGATACCGCAGCCTGTGCAGCCTGAGCCTTTGTATGCAGCGGTGCGGTAGCCGTAGTGATTCAGCCGCTCACCCATTGCAATTGCCTTCGGGGGACAGGCATCGACGCAAAGGCCGCAACCCTTGCATTCATCCATATCCACCCGCATCTGGCCACGGTCTTCTTTCAGCAAATCCGCCATTCGAACTCCTCTTCCCGGAGCTATCCCTGAAACCACTCATTCTCGACTCCAGAGAGACGACCGGCAGTGATACAGATCACTCTGGAATTATCCTGCCTAAATCCCGCCAAATCATGAAATGCGCCCGCTTTGTTCCAATTGATTTGCATTCAATGGCTGTACGATTCATAATTGCGCTCGAATGAGTTCAAGCATCAATTTCGCTGTGAACCGCGCGCCTGGAGGCGCTGTGCCGATAATTCAAATTACTCCAGTGCTGCTGGGCTTCAGCGCCGTCATCGGCCAGATTCTTTTCATGCGCGAGTTGATGAATGATTACAATGTAAGCGAAGTAGCACTTGGGGTTTTACTGGCGGTGTGGCTCTTCTGGACGGCGGCGGGCTGTTTTCTTGCGAGCGCCATTACGCCCAATTTGAGCAACCCGCGGCGCGCAGTCGCTGCGCTCGATTGTCTGCTCGGAATCAGCCTCCCTCTAACTCTCTGGGCACTGCGCGCGAGCAGAAGCTTATTTCAAACGATCCCGGGCGAATTGCTTGGCCCGCTTCCGGTGCTGCTTGCCTCCGCCGCCTGCTTGAGTGCGTTTTGTGCCATTGCGGGCGCGCTCTTTGTGGCCACCGCGCGCATGATTTGCGCCGAGTCTCATGGGGATGCGCGCAGAGCCGCGAGCAAGACATACCTTTTAGAAGCTTTTGGTTCTGCTACAGGGGGAATCATCGCCAGCCTCGTTCTGCTACGCTCTCTTTCTCCCTTTCAGATCGCGACCATCTTACTTGCAATGAACCTGTTCATGGCCGTTCTACTGATCTTGCGCATGAAACGCAAGCAGATCGCAACAGCGATTACCGCCGCAACATTGCTCACAGCTTTTCTTATCGTCGCAGTTGCGCCGAGCATTGAAAAGCAATCTCGGTCAGGTCTATGGCCCGGTTCTCACTTGCTTGCCTCGCGCGATTCAATCTATGGCAATCTCACTGTGATTGAGACCGGCAAGATGCACAGCCTCTATGAAAACGGCCTCTTGGTGGCCAGCGCGCAGGATGAGAGCGCCGCGGAAGAGTCGGTTCACTATGCGCTTCTGGAGCATCCCGCACCCAAGCGAATTATGCTCATCGGCGGGGGTGCAAATGGTGGCCTCGAACAAGCGCTCCGCCATCCTTCGGTTGAACGCATCGATGTGGTCGAATTGAACCCTGCGATCCCGCAGATGGCCAATCAGTATCTTTTCTCAAACTCCGCGCCGCCGGACCCGCGCGTGAAAATGCACTTCATAGACGGGCGCGCCTTTCTGAACGCAACGAATGAGAGCTACGATGTAATTAATGTAAGTGTTCCTGACCCACAGACCGCGCAGTTGAATCGCTTTTATACAGTGGAGTTCTTTCGCTTGGCACGCGAACACCTAGCGCCGGATGGACTTCTCGCGCTCGAACTCCGTTCGTCGGAAGAGACGATCAGCCCCGATCTTGCCGAGTTTCTGCGCTGCATTCAGCGCACCCTGAATGAGGTCTTTCCTTCGGTCGTCGCAATTCCCGGTGATACGATTCACTTCTTCGCCACACTGCGCTCCGGCCTGCTCACAGGCGATCCGCAAACCCTGGTTGCCCGGCTCCAAACTCGCCATTTGCCTAACAAATATGTAAGCCAGTATTTCATCCCGTATCGCATGATGCCGGACCGCATGGAGCAAGCACGCGATGCGTTGCAGCCACTTGCTTCTACGCAAATCAATCGCGACTTTTCGCCCATAGCCTATTACTTCAGCGCTGTGTTGTGGCGCGCGCAGTTCAAGCCAGCAACCGCCGGTTGGATGCGCATGGCCGCGCGCGTTTCCTTCCCGAATCTTCTCGCCGGCACGCTAGTATTATTGTTGACCGCGGCCGTGCTGCTTGCCGTTGCGCTGCCCAGCAGAATGCGGAATCAAACGGCCTCTGTCTGCTCGACGGCCGCAGCCGGTTTTACGTTAATGGCTTTGGAGATCATTCTGCTGCTAGCCTTTCAATCAATTTACGGCTACCTCTACCACCAATTGGCTGTTCTGACTGCTCTCTTCATGGCTGGCATCGCGACCGGAAGCTGGCTAAGTCTGCGCGGTATTGGCCATAATTCTGGTTCTGTCGGCAGAAAAGTCGCCGCAACACAGTTGCTTCTGGCGCTCTCTGCTCTGACCACGATGCTGCTGGTAAACCTATGTACGCGCTTCTCCGGGCCGAGGATGAGTTGGATCAGCGCGCAGCTCTTCTTTCCATCGTTAGCCGCGTTTTGCGGAGTTCTGGGCGGCTGCCAGTTCCCACTGGCAGTACAATTATTCGGCGGAAACAATCGAAGAAGCCTCGGCTTGCTCTACGCCGTCGATCTCGTGGGCGGCTGCGCAGGCGCTCTCGCGCTCAGCGGCTATCTGATTCCCGTCTTTGGATTCTGGCGGACCGCATGGCTGACTGCGGCGGTGAATCTGGCTCCGCTTTTGACGACCCTCCCACTTTGCCTTCCAAGCCGGAAGCTGGACTGATCACGCTTGCAGTAGAAGCATTTCTCGTGCCACTTCTTCCGGCATGAAAAAATAAATCGCGGCAAAATCATAGCCGGGAAAGGAGAATTCTGAAAAATAAGATTTCGAATAAAGTTTTTCAGATCTTTACCGATAATTTAGTAAAGAGCGACTAGGCTATGAAGTAGCAGGACAAGAGACGGATGTGCCAAGCCCGGCGAATGTGTTCGCCCTCCCTTTGCGGAGGGTTCCGGGGCTAGGGACCGTCTCAAGTCTGCCCTTTTCTGCGGCTCTCCGCCGCGAGCTGGAGCCGCAACCACGGTCGCGCTCAAAATCGGGGAGTAGCGAAAGATCGAGATCAGCGGATTGACCCAAAAGGTCGGCCCCCTGGTCTCGATTTCTTTTGCGCGGAAGCATCTTTGTCTACTCCCGCGCTCTTCAAATTTCTCTGGTAACCTGGGCGGCTGAGGCCGCCTTTTTCTTTGCGAGGAGCATTCCGCATGAATCCCATCTCGAATATCTGGACATCCCCAAAAACATCAATCATCGGCCTGTTGATTGCTATCGTGACCATCGCCCGCGTCCTCTCGCAGCAAGGCATTACGCTGGGCGCAGCGGGGAACGGCACCTTGATCACGCTGGTCAGCGGATTGGCTACGGCATTGCTGGGTCTGCTGGCTCGCGATCCCTCTTCAAACACTGTCAGCTTGAGCGAACAGAGCAAGTCGAATGGACCTGTGGTGTCCTCTGTCAACTCCACCACCAAACTGGGCGCATGGGCGCTGATTGCGCTGTTGCTCACCGCTCCCTTTACGGGTGGCTGTTCAAGCGCTAGTGTGGCTCAGAATATTGTCAGCTGGACACCAACGCTACAGAGTGCCGTGGCCACACTGAACGCGACAGCCTCCCTGCTCGACCCAGCCTCCGCGCCGATCTTCACCGCAGCGACGGTGGGCTTTGACGCCGCCTCCAACACGCTGGTAACGCAAGCAAAGGCTTATCTGGCCAACCCCACCGCTGGCGTGCTGGCACAATTGCAAACCGCCGTCGTCTCCTTCCAGCAGCAAGTAAATGGCGCGCTGCTCAAGGCAGCCACGATCACCAATCCCGCCAGTCAGCAAAAGGCGCTCGCCGACATCAACGTCGTTGCAACGGCGGTGAATGCGATTCTGGCTCTGGTGAACTCAATCTCCAGCAAAGCCGCCATGGCGCGAATGGCTTCGCAGTCGACGATAAAACTGGTTGCGGTTGCGCCCCTACTCGACGAGAACAAAGCCGCTACAATGATTGCCGGCCACTACGGCGAGCCGGTTGAATCGGCGCGAATTCAGGTGCATCAAGCGGAATTGATTGCAATCCAGGAGGGCTTTTAGAAGGTTTTCACTGCTGCTGTATTACTTCGTTCCCATCCTTTTCGCGCTCGTTGCGATAAGGATGGGAAGCCAATGAATAGAAAAATCTGTGGCGCAGTCACATTCTTCTGCGAACCTCAAGCGTAGATTCCGCGCGACCGGATCGTAATCGCCACCCGGTCAATCGCCAGCATATACGCAGCAATGCGGTTATTTACATTGTGTGCCTCGGCGTAGCGCACCACATCCTCAAAGCTGTCGTGCAGAATCGCTTCCATCTGCTCGTTCACCTGAGCTTCCTTCCAGAAGTAACCCTGCCGATCCTGCACCCACTCAAAGTAGCTGGCCGTCACGCCCCCGGCATTGGCCAAAATATCCGGCATAATGAAGACGCGCTTCTCAGCAAGAATCTGATCGGCCACGGACGTCGTCGGACCGTTGGCGCCTTCCACAATAATCTTGGCATTGATCCGCTCGGCGTTTCGGCTGGTTATCACATTTTCGGTAGCTGCAGGAATCAGAATCTCGCACTCCAACTCCAACAGTTCTTCACTCGGTACCGCCTCCGCGCCGCGGAATCCCAGCGTTGTATTGTTGCGGCGTTTGTACTCCAGCAATTGCCGGATATCAATGCCGTTGGGGTTCATCAGTCCGCCTTCCACCTCGGCGACGCCCACAATCGTATAGCCGCATTCCATCAGCAACCGTGCAGCATTCGAACCCACATTCCCAAAGCCCTGCACCACAACTCGGCAGCCCTCGATGGGCATTTGCAGGTAGCGCAGGCTCTCGTCGCAGATCACCCGCACCCCGTGTCCAGTGGCTTCCGTTCTTCCCCGCGAGCCGCCCAGATTCAAAGGCTTGCCGGTCACCACGCTGGTCACAGTATGCCCTTGGTGCATCGAATAGGTGTCCATGATCCAGGCCATCGTCTGTTCATTGGTGTTCATATCCGGCGCGGGAACATCCTTCTCCGGACCAATCAAATCAATAATCTCCGAGGTGTAACGCCGCGTCATCCGCTCCAGTTCGCCCTGGCTCATCTTCTTCGGGTCGCAGATCACCCCGCCCTTGGCCCCGCCAAACGGAATATTCACAACCGCGCACTTCCAGGTCATCCAACTGGCCAGCGCCCGCACTTCGTCCAGAGTCACCCCCGGCGCATAACGGATGCCGCCTTTGCACGGTCCGCGGGCAATGGAGTGCTGCACCCGGAAGCCGGTGAACATTTCAATGCGACCGTCATCCATCTTCACCGGAAAATGCACAATCACTTCCCGCGAGGGCATTCGCAGCATCTTCCAAAGGCCCTCTTCCAGATTCAGTTTCCGCGCCGCAAAGTCAAACCGCGCCGCCTGGTTCTCCCAAGGGTTGATCTCTTGCTCAAGAGGTACTGCTTCCATTGTCTCTCCCCTTTCAGCGGGCTTTGATCGCGCCAATCCTCCGCGAAATACCTCCGCCGAAAGATTTCCGCAAGTCGTCCCTCAACCATAATAGCCGAGCGGCGCTCGTTTGATTGCCAACGCGCAACAAAGCCTGCCTGCCAACTCCGGCTGCGCTTCGAAGTTGGCGATATCCGGATCGCCTATCTGAAATGTGTGCATTCAGATCAATTTGAGGAAGATAACCCGCCCTCCAGCGTGAGGTCGATATCTACGGATTTGGCAACCTTGAGGATAAAGATGCTCGGATCTTTCAGACCCCATTGAACGTATGGAACCGTGAAGTGTGTCTTTGCCCTGAGCGTCGATCCTTCGATGGCTATCTGCATGGGCACTGTCAGGTCGTGCGGAGTACCGTGAAGGGTGAAAATGCCAGTGACTTGAATCGTGGAATCACCGGCAGGCGCAATATTTCCCTGAAAACCTTTGGGCACAAAAGAGATCTCCGCAAAATGAGCGGCATCGAGAACATCGGAATTCATTTTTTTGTCGCGGCTCGGATCGCCGCTATTGCCGCTGCCAGCCGCGACGACAATTGATCCCGAAATGGTTTGCCCCGTGCGGTCGAAATCAATTGAACCGCTTTGCACGTGAAAGCTGCCGTCCACATGATGCGTATTTCCACCCAGGGAAAAGGCAACCTTGCTGGTCACCGGATTCACTGTAAAATGCTGGTGCTGTGCCATCGCTAATGGCGCTAGAATGAGCGGCAAAACGAGGATGAGTGATTGTGCAATTGTCTTCATGGTTCATCTCCTGAATGGGGGTTATTGGTTAGGATTCCGCTGCCGTATCTGCTGCGACAGCCAAAGTGAAATGGAAGCGATTTCATTGTCGGACAGATATTCATGTCCCGGCATATCGGTTCCGTGGATTCCGAATTTAATGATGCGCGCCAAACGATCTCGCCTCTCGGCAAGATTTTCCGAGAGCGTCAGATGCAAGTAGGGTCCAACCGTCAGATCGGGAGGCCGTCTCTTGAAGCCATCAGCCCAGCGTGTTTGCCCGCCAGCGTCGTGGCATGTGGCGCAAGAGCGATGGAAGAGCCTCTGGCCGTCATTGGTGTTTGCCGCAGTCATCGCGGCTAAAGATGGACGCCAGTTTTCCTCGGCGATCCATTGTTGTGAAAAGTCGATCCTCTGCAGGCTTTCGATATAGCTCACAAGATCATCGCCGCGCTGATCGCGGAAGAGAAACGCATAGGAAGGCATGATGGAACCGCTGCTGATGGCGGGCGGATTGATGAAGTGCAGCCTGAGCCAAAGCGGCGAACGGCGTCCGCCAACCTGCGAGAGATCCGGGCCTTGCCGGCGATTTCCAATCAGCGGTGGGCGTTCTCGGCGGATTTCTTCAAGGATTTCAACCGGACCCCACATCAACACATCCGAAGAATTTGGACGGACAAATTGTGTGTGGCAGTTGATGCAGCCTTCAGAGATGTAGACTTGCCTGCCTCTCTCGATTGGTGTGAGTTGTGAATTCGCGTCTCTGGCTTTCACAATGCAGTTCAGCGCGAAGACTACCAAAAGTATCGCCAGAGTCAGTGAGAGTTCACGTTTGCGTTGAGCAAAAATGCGCAGCGGCCATGCCATCAGAATGGTCGCCCCAGCAGCCAGCACAAAGAGCGGAGGAATATGCCCGAGGTTCTGGGCCATGCCGATGCCCATTGCAGAGCCGGACCAGCCGGCAATCGCGTAGAGCCAGCCGGCCCGAAGGCCGCGCTCTGTTGTCGAGGCGGAAGGAGCAAGCAGCGCGGGATATGCAACCAGTGCAACCGAGTACAGCGAAACGCCGATGGGGTAAAAAATCGAAGCCAGTGCGGCTCGATGCGGATCAAGCAGAAGCAGGCAGGCAGCGCCAAGCGTGACAAATGAAAGTGTGAGAACAAACCGAAGGCCTTTGCCGCGAAGCAGCCATACACTGGCCAGCGCGGCGAAGAGATGAAGCGCTCCATTCGCCCACAGGTGAGTTGATCCCTCCCATGTTCCGGCCTTCAGATCGTGATTGCTTTGGATAATGAAGAAAGCTGCTGAGTCCAGCCACACGAGAGCTGTGAAGCTAGCCAGCACAAGCAAAAACGGAATCGTTGAAGATGGCTGAATCGTTGTCTCTTCCAGTGCCGTCGGCGCGGGCAACAAAGTGATGCCGATTCCGGTGACGCACAGCACCCCCGCTGTTGCGGACTGTGTTTCAGCCGAAGCCGCAAACAAACTGGGCAGATTGCAAATGAAATAACCAGCACCAGTGCCCAGGCCAACAAGCAGAAGCGGATTGCGATTGCCCGTCCATTGCCGCAGATGCGTGACGAGCGTGACGGTGAGGAATCCAAGGCCAGCGCCAATCAGGGACGAAACCAAAATGCCTAATGCGAGATTGAGTTGCAACAGCGAAAGAAACGCCCCTGCGCCGGAGACAGACAATCCGATTCGCAAGCGTAAATTGGGCGAGGGCCAAAGACTCAAACGCGGCGCAAGCAGGCTGAAGAAAATCCCGCCGATGGCCATTGTGGCCATCACGGCAGTCAGATGTGAATCAGCAATGTCGAGGCTTGCAAGCCGCTTGAGGAATGCGAACTGCGCGAAGATCAAAAAGTAGACATAGGTGATGGCGACAAGGCTTGCGCCTTGCCATCCGGTGAAGGAGTGATTACCGCGTGACATGGGCCAGCCAGCCTCTGCGCAAACCAATCGCCTGGAAGAGAACACAGGCGCCATCTGTAAGAGCAACCGTAAGCCAGCCTGTTTCTAACGTCTGAGAAAGAATCTGTGCGAGGACGAAGATGGCCACGCTGGCGCGGGTGATGGCGGTGAGAAGCCAAACAATTTCCAGCTTGCACGGGCTTTTGCGGCGAAGCATCAGCCACGCGCCATATAGGCACGACAAGCCAACCGCGAGAACGAAGGATCCAATAAAGGAAAGATACGGCAATGCATCCGATGGCGCGCGAAGGCCCATAAGTCCAAGCGTGAACTCCGGCGCAATTATTAGCAGCGCGCCTGTTGTAGTGTCAGCGAGGCCTATGGCCAATTGATAGCCGATGAGTATGCGGCGATTCATGCAATCACCTCCTGCTTCGTAGAAATGAAAGAGGGTTTATGCAGCAACATCGTAGCGTCGATGAGCCAGTCGGCAGAGGAAGCAAGCATCACGACCCCCGCAATGAGGCGAAGAATGTATAGAGTGTTGCGCTCCGCTCCGGGAATGATTGTGAACGCCGGGTCAAAGCCTTCATGCCAGCCGGCAATGGTCATTACTACAACATAACCCGCGACGGCGATATTCCATCCATAGAAGGAGCGCGTACGATTGAAGATCCATCCTTCATCTCCGAGCAGTTGGACTAGAGCAAAAATCAGCAAACTTGATGTAAAGCCGGCCATGGCCAGAAGCGAATGACCGACAAGACCATCGGTGAATTTGAAGTGGTCGAGAATACCGGGAAGGAAAAAGATCCAGCCGAAGAGAATTACAGCCGACCACCATATCAAGAAAGCGATGCGCCAAAGGCGCGTATCTTCGTTCCATGTGAAGGCCGCATAGTAGGCCGGCGTGAGCGGAATCCAAGCAAGTAGACTGCCGAGCGAAAGAAATTGCGCGGGATGGTGATGACTGATGTCTCCACGGCCCAGAGCAATGCAAAGAAGTAACTCTGCGGCCAAGACGACCCACGAAGCGGCGATAATTGGCGTGCGTCCCGCTTTGCGCTGTGTGAGTCCATAGGGAAGCAAAAGCAATATCGCAACAATCATCAGCGATGATTCGAGTTGACTTGCTCCCGTTGGGCCGCCGGTATCGGGGTTGATTGCAGGATAATAATTTGGGCCGGATGCAATGAACATGACAAAGGGAACAAACAGCAGAAACAGCAGTCCAATAATCTTTGCACCGCGTGCGAGCAGAGCCACTGTCCCCCATTCGCGAGCAAACGCAACGGCAAGCAAAAGCCAAAGGGAGAGCATTGCAAGCGGAAAAAGAATGCGGGCAAAGCCGGACCAATCCAGAAACAGCTTGCCACTGGAGTGGCCGGAGATCCATGAATACGCGCCTACGCCCAATGCCGCGGACCACACCCAAAGTATCGGTCTGCACCATCCGGCCAGCGCTCCGCGCTCCGCTCTATATACCTTGAAGAGAAAGCCCACCATGGGTAGACTAGTCCATCCATAGAGTTCAAGATTCATGTGCACCATGATCCATCGGCCATAAGTCCACTCGCCTAGCAAGCGATTGAGAGACGGGACGAGCAGAAGAACTGACAGCAATACGCCGATTGCATTGGCGAAGACCAGCCAGAAAAGGCTGTGCCATGCGGCGCAGGCAATGGGTTGCGGAGCTTTGCGCGAGGAGATGGATGCGTCAGGCCGATACATACTCATAAATCCTCCCGTCGTGCATCTCCAGCATGCGGTCACAGCGCGCGGCTAAGGCGCGATCATGCGTGGCCATCAACAGAGTTACACCCTCGGTGGCAACAATTTCAAGCAATAACGCAAAGACCGCGCTGCTCGATTGTTCATCGAGCGAACCAGTCGGCTCGTCAGCCAACAGAATCTTTGGACAGTTCATGAGCGCGCGGCAGAGCGCGGTGCGCTGGCGTTCGCCGCCGGAGAGCTTTTGAATGCGGTGGCCGAGCCGATGCGTAAGCCCTGTGCGCTCGGTCAGTTCGCACAATCGTGCTTGTGCGATGCCGCGATCGAGGCCAGCAGCTACGGTAGGGATCAGGCAATTCTCTTCCAGCGTCAGGTCGGGGATGAGATTGTGAAGTTGAAAGACGAAGCCCACCTCATGGCGCAGAAGTTGCAAAAGATTGCGGTACCGATTGACCTCCACGCCATTGACCGTTACGCGGCCACGGTCGGGAGCATCGAGGCCGCCGAACAGATGCAGCAGCGTGCTCTTGCCGCAGCCCGATGGTCCGCAGAGCGCGATAGTCTGGCCTGCAATCGCCTCGAAGTCCACACCTTTCAGCACCGTGATCGCTCCATCGTCATAGCTCTTCCAGACGCCTTCGACGCGAAGGACGATGCGTGGATCGATATTTGTTTGTATGGTCGAAGAGATCATTCGAAGCGCAGCGCCTCCACCGCTCGGATGCGCATGGCGTAGGCTGCCGGATAGAGCGCGCCTGCAATGCCGGTAGTCAATGCCAGGAGGATTACGATGAACATAACGGCAGGTTGCAGCGTCACGTCTACATAGCCATGCAGCGCGGGAACCAGCTTGAGCGCATAGAGAAGACAGCTTCCGGTCACGAGGCCAAGCACTGCGCCGGCAAAAGTAACAATCATCGATTCGCCGAAAATCATCACTGCAATTTGCAGCCGGGAAAAGCCATTGACGCGCAGGATGGCGATCTCTCGGATGCGCGTGAAGACCGACATGATCATGGTGTTTGCAATACCGAAACCGCCCAACAGCAGACCGCATCCGCCCACTGCCCAAGCCGTGGCCTTGAGGATTTTGAATTGCGAATAGGAGCGGTTGAATTCCGCATCTTCGAGAGCTATCAGGCTCGAAAATCTTCCCTTGACCGTGCTCTTGAAGAGAAGTGCGTCGTCCTTGTTGCGCAGCTTGATGGTGATCACCGATGAGGTTCCTTCTTTATGAAAGAAGCTCTGCGCAGAAGTTAGAGGCATGAATACGCCGCCATCTTCAAAACCATTTGTGGTTCTTAATATCCCGATGACGTGAAATATACCGTGGCCGATGGGTACAGAATCACCAAGTTTTGCGGCAAGAAATTCCGCGGCCCTCTGGCCGAGTACAACGTCGTCCGTGTGCTGCGCGAAGGTGATCTTGTCACCGGCAATCCAATCGGCCTTGCGGATGCGTGCGTCGGCAGCGGTCACACCAAAACAGGTGATGATAGGATGATCGGTGCTGGAGACGATGCCGAAGAGTACCGGATCGGCGTGCAAGACCATCGGCCACTGCGCTATTTCATCAAGTGCGGCGGCTGGAACATTGCTGAAAAAAAGATCGGACACATTACGCTCGAAAACGATGATCTCGCTATCGCTGGAAAGGATTCCGGAAAACATTCCTATGGCGCCTTGCAAAATCGTGACTACCGTGAGCATGGCCGCTACGCTGAAGGCAATGCCAACGATGCTGATGAGCGAGCGGATGCGATGGCGTAGCAGATTGGTCACAATCAACCTGAAGAAGATCACGATCGCGCTCCCGACGGCATCTCGCGAAGGTTGGCGGTGATTCGAGCCAGTTCCTCTTCCAGGCTGTCGCGAAGCTTTGTTAGAAACGAGAGTCCAAGACGAGATAGAAGGAGCCTGGCGAGCGATCTATCACCAACATCAATGAATCGAATCAGGCGCTCAATGGAGGCGGGAATTCCGATTGCAAAGGCCGTGTTGGGCCGGTCGAGCAGCAGGTCGCGGGCAACAGTCTTGCCGGCTGTCGCTTGACTATCGAGCATATCCTTCAGATCGTCGGTCATCTGATAGGCGAGGCCCCAGTAGAGAGCGATCCTCTCCAGCAATTGCATTTCCCGTGCCGTAGCGCCGCCCAGCACCGCAGGCAGAACCAGTGTGAGCCGGATCAGAGAAACAGTCTTGCCACGCGCAATTCTCTCCGTCGTCTCGGAGTTGTGCGGCATGGTCGAGTAATGAAGATCCAGGCTCTGTCCATTCAGCAGGCCATGCACGCCAAGTAGCTTCTCGATGTAATCCATCGCACGCTGCTGTGCTTCCCGCGAAAAAGTTGCAACCGCGCGCCAGATCAATGCGTAAGCGCGATTGATGAGCGCCAGCGCGGAGAGTATCGCCTCCGCTTCGCCGTATTCAAAATGCACACACGGTACCCCGCGGCGCTCCATCGCATTGTCCATGCAAGGCAGATCGTCAAAGATAAGCGAAGCAGTATGGAAGTATTCAAGTGCGATCGCCAAATCCTGCGCCGCCGCATCTTCCAGCCCGTAGGCAGACGCCACAAGCAGAACCATGCGTGGACGAACAAGGCTGCCCGGATGGTCAAGCACATGGCGCAATGCCTCCGCGAAGCGAGGATCAATCGCGGGCGGAAGAGGCAATCCTGTGCTGAAAGCCTCCGCAAGGAGCGTTGCATTCACCGTACTCGCGCTGGCGCTTTGCGAACTCATCTTCCTGCTCCTTCCATCCCGTTGTATATTTCAAGAGTTGCCTGGGAAAATCTTGGCTATGATTCACCTGGATGGCGCACTCGTTTGCAATTGATAAATGAGACGGATTCCCTATTCCATTGGAGAGCGGTAGAAACCGTATGGCTTCATGAAGATTTGTTCATCATCGGGAAATCATATTCCCGGCTGCTGATTAGACTAAAGAGCAGGAATGACGGTAATCCAACAGTATCATGACAATGTGTTCATCTTTGGATTACTTTCGTTTCTCTGCAATTTCTATTTCATGAAGGAACAAAATCATGAAATGAAGGTTGGAAATAAACTAATATCTCATCATGCGGCTATTGCTCGTTGAAGACGAAATCGAGATTCAAAACTTTTTGCGAAGTTCATTGCAAGAGGCCGGCTACCAGGTGGAGGCGGCGACCGATGGCAAGACGGCCGAGCGCCTGGCAAAGGATGAATCATTCGACATCCTGATCGTCGATCTCGGACTACCTGATCAAGACGGCATCGATCTGATTCTCAAGCTGCGCCAGCTTGGCGTCACCGCGCCGGTTCTGATTCTCTCGGCGCGGCGCAGCGTCGATGACCGGGTGCGCGGCCTGGAGCAGGGCGGCGACGATTACCTGACAAAGCCCTTCGCACTGGCGGAGCTTCTGGCCCGTCTCCGCAATCTGATGCGGCGTAACAGTCCTGCCGCAAGCGAGGCGACCCGCTTGCGCGTCCTTGATCTTGAACTAGACTTGTTGCGCCGCGAAGCAAGTCGATCCGGACAACTCCTGCAACTTACGCAGCAGGAGTTTGTGCTTCTCGAATATCTTTGCCGCAATGCGGGTCGCGTTGTGACACGCTCCATGATTCTTGACAAGGTCTGGGGAATGCGCATCCAGCCGGATACGAACGTCGTCGATGTCCACATCTATCGGCTGCGCGGCAAGGTCGACGGGCCAGGTCAGCAGCCGCTCATTCGCACGCTGCGGGGGGTGGGCTATCTCCTCAAAGACCACTAAAGCCGTTCTGCACAGCGCGGCATGGCGCATTTCGCTTTGGGCGACCCTGGCATTTGCCTGCGGAACCATGCTGGCCTTTATCTTCCTCCACCGGTTTGTCGCCAGCGATATTCAAAGGCGCAGCGATGCCTGGCTCATGGGTGAGGTTGAAGTGCTGGGCGATGTCGCCGAGCAGACTCCGATGAATGCCCTTCACGACCGCGTGGTTGAAGAGGTCGCCGAGCTGGCAAGCAAGGAGGTTCCGAACAGGGACTCATCCGCCAGCACAGCCAACGACTCGGTCTTCTTCCTTCAGACCAGCGGCGACGGTTCAGTGATGCTATGGGTTGGCGCGGGAAGCGGGTCGGAAAATCTGAAGGCTATTCAAGCAAGCGGAATTCATCCAGGTTCTCCAACAGATCTGCGCGTGAGTGGATTTGCAACTCCCTTTCGAGTAGCCTCGACGCACATAGACGACGGGAGTTTTGTCTACCTCGGCTTGTCGGAGCGGGACGAATTGCGTGTGCTCGGAAAACTGCGCGTGAGATTCATTCTGTTGTGGCTATTGCTAGTGCTTTTCGGCTTTGGCATTGTCTTCTATACCACCCAACGTATGCTCAGTCTTGTGCGCCGGATTACTGAAGCAGCTTCGAGGATCGGTCATTCCGATTTAAGTGCGCGCGTTCCAACGAGCGCGCGACACGACGAAGTCGGCAATCTTGCGCTGACGCTGAACCATATGCTCGACCGCATCGAGAGTTCGATGCACCAGTTACATACGATTACGGATTCACTGGCGCACGATTTGCGCAGCCCTTTGACGGCAATTCGTGGCAAGCTGGAGATGGCCTTGTCGGCAGGTGACCAGGCAGAGCCAATCGTATCGGTCATTGAAGAGCTGGATCGGTTGACGGAGTTTCTCAACAAATCGCTGGATGTAGCGGAAGCCAAAGCCGATGCGCTCCGGCTTGCACGCAGCGAGATCGATCTCGACGAACTGCTCAGAATCATGATTGACCTGTACGAGCCTTCGTTTTCGGAAAAGGGTTTGCATATCTGTCTGCAAAGCTATGGGCCTCTTAAGGTTGCGGCAGACGCCGAGCTGATTCACCGCATGATTGCCAATCTCTTTGACAATGAACTGAAGCACCTGCCCGCTGCCTCTAAGGTCCAACTGCGGCTTGCTGCAGAAGGGGTTGGCGTATCAATGATTCTGGAAGATGACGGGCCAGGCTTCGATCCCGATGTGCTGCCTCACCTCTTCGAGCGAAGAGTGAAAGGAAGAGCGTCAAATGGCCATGGCCTCGGCATGGCCTTTGTGGATGCGGTGGTGCGCGCTCATGGCGGCACAGTGGCAGCTCTCAATCGCGAGCAGTGCGGTGCGCGCATCTCCATCTATTTGCCGCTCCAACCATTCAAATCAATAGAGTGAAACAGTCGATTCGATGACAAAAACTTCATCAGCAATTTCATCATCTCAGCCGGGCGCGCGCCGATAACCACTGTAGAGGTGATCCATGAGCATGTCAGTCATCGGTTTAACCGCCCCCGAAGCCAGCGTGCCCCAGAGCCAGAAAGCTCCTTCAGCGCCCGCTCCTGCACCATCCTCAACCACACTTCAACCAGACACCGTGACGATCAGCCCCGAAGCGCAGAAATCCTCGCAGAGCGCCGGAGACGCCGATCACGACGGTGATTCGCACTAAGCCGGCAACAGACTGCATTCTGCTCGCTAATCGTGTTGCGAATGCTCTGCTCAATGATCTTTGGGCAGAGCATTCGTTTGTCAGAGATCACCTTATTCCAAAGTAGCATTCAGAAAAATCCTGCTTGCATTGGAGCCATGAATGCTGGAGTGGCAGTCAGTGCATAGCTGGCCTTTTGCAGAGTTGCCATGCGAGGGCATGGCTGGCTTGCCTGTTGTTGTACTAAGCGACGGCAAATGGCATTGCAGGCAAATCGTGTTCACATTGGGATGAGTCAGAAGTTTTGGATTTGCTCCGCCGTGCGGGACGTGACAGGCTGTGCAGCCTTCCATCTTGATCACTGCGTGTTGATAAACGTAAGGTCCAGCTATTGCGGCGTGGCATTTTGTGCATACATCAAACTGCCTTGCGGAAGTGTGGCGCGGACTTTCTCTATCATCGCCATGCGCATCGTGGCAGTCCGTGCACTGAATCACCCCCTCTGCCACCTTGTGGCGGAAGGGCATGGCGAATTGCGCCTTGAACTCCGTGTGGCATTGGTAGCAGAGTTCAGGCTGCGCCAGCTTGAGCAGATGCCTTGGCGCTTCGGCTGCATGAATACTATGACAGCCAATACAGCTTACGTTTCCTTTGCCGTGAGAGGAGTTCTCAAAGTTTATGTGCCCGCTTGCGTGGCAGGCCTGACATTTCTCATCCACTGCTTTGGCCGCGGCTGTGGAGGGGTTGAAGATCGATGCAGCGTTGCCGTCCTGTTCATGCGCTTTGCCGGAGCCGTGACAGCTCTCGCAAGTTACGCTCTTGCCGTTGGGCATTCGCGCTCTGCTGTGCGGATTATCTTCAAATCCCTTGGCAATCTCCTTGTGGCAGTTCGCGCAGACGGCTGCGGAGTCGATCGAATCCTGTTGCTGGGCTTGTGGAAGTTCGGGTTTGGCTTCGCATGTTTGAGCCGCCATAGCTGTGGCGCAAAGCAACAACATACTAAACAACGGACCGAAGCCGATTTGAGGACTGCGTCGATTGCCCATGGCCGCAACCTTGAGCTTCCGATAAAATACATGTTCGCCGCTCTTGATCAATTGCCCTCTCCGGTGTTTCAAAATCGCTCGACTGCGCTCTGTAAATCCGGTCTCTCAGTCGATTCTTATAATGGCCTTGCGCTTCCCCTCAGAAAGCAGAGAGAGTCTTTTCATTGCGCCGGTGGCTTCTCTTCCCTAACCGCCGGGAGCTTCGTGCTTGGCGGCCTGTCCGCCTGCTGCATCATAAATGGCTCCGGACCAATGTGGCCGCGATGGCAGGTGCCACAGGTGACCGGCGCACCGGAGCTATCAATCTTCGCCACGTAATCCACATTGATCTTCTCGGTCATGGCGAACATGACACGGGCGGCAACTTTCATCTCTTTGGAGTCATCGGCAAAGTCGAGCCGAGGGCGGCCGTTGGACCCAATGCTGGTGCGATCCTCGACGTGGCATGAGTTGCAATGCACACCCAGCGCCGCGGACCACTGCTCCATGATCTCGTGAACTTGCTGCCCGGTCAGATCTTTGGGCAAGACCTTGAGATTGGTGGGCGCAGGATAAATGCGGGCTGCAGCGGGAGGCGGAGTGGTGGCGTTCGGCGATGGCGCCGGTGTTTGAGCGGTTGTAGCGGCGACAAGGATGGCCGCCGCAAGCAGGGTTGCGCCTGAAGGCAGATACGAGTAGCAGGGCTTCACAAAACCTCGTTGCAAATGGGAACTTTATTCGATCTTACAATCTTCAGCTATAGATCATTTTAATCGTTCACTTAGAGTCGATATCGTGGTGCGTCCAGTGCGAAGCAAGGAGATGACTTCATCCTTATGTTTATCTATAGATTGAATAAAGATGATGGTGCGCCCGGAGAGATTCGAACTCCCGACCTAACGCTCCGGAGGCGTTCGCTCTATCCAGCTGAGCTACGGGCGCGTACCTTCAGCATACAGCACCTCTGGTTCCTGCGATAAAACAGTGGGATGGATTCAGGGCAAATGCACGAATGCGAGGCAGAAATTTCAGTTTTTAGATTGATTCACGCGCTTTGGATTGTGCGCTCGGAGGATTAATTGACCTGCAAATGCTGGAGTTCTAGATTCGATTTTCCCGTGGAATCCCAAGTTTGGCCGCGGAGAACCGGAGCGCGGAGAGCGGCAAACCCGCCGTTATGATAATTTTGATGTAGCGGCCTTTTGCGAGCTCGTAGCTCAGTTGGTAGAGCAACGCCCTTTTAAGGCGTGGGTCCTGGGTTCGAGTCCCAGCGGGCTCACCACTCCTTTCGGCCGCTTTTCCCTTCTCTTCTCTTGCGTCTCATCTCGGAGAGCCGATGACTGGCTTGCAGAGCGTGCCCGTGCGCACATAGTATGGGATTCATTAGGGGTGATTGCTCTTCCCGCGTACACCCTCTCAACCTACAAGGGAGCAAAGATGGTCGCCATTCAGTTTGAATATCAGGGAGAGCTGCACTGCAAAGCAGTCCACAGCCCCTCCGGAACCGAACTCAGCACGGACGCCCCCAAAGACAACCAGGGGCGCGGTGAAAGCTTTTCGCCTACCGATCTGGTGGCCACTGCACTCGGCAGTTGCATGTTGACCGTGATGGGCATTATGGCGCGAACGCTGGAGATTGATATTGCCGGGAGCACGGCAACTGTGGAAAAAGAAATGACGGCCACGCCGCCGAGAAGGATCGCGAGCCTGAAGGTCAAAATCCACGTGCCGCAGGACATCAGTGTGGAAAA
Organism: uncultured Acidobacteriaceae bacterium; assembly: GCA_963804315.1. Lineage (GTDB taxonomy): Bacteria > Acidobacteriota > Terriglobia > Terriglobales > Acidobacteriaceae > Telmatobacter. The sequence goes on along the minus strand of CAWDQB010000039.1, from coordinate 188,275 downwards.
CCGGCAAAAGCTGGAGCGCGCCGCCCACACCTGCCCGGTGCATAAGAGCCTGCATCCGGAAGTTCTAGTACCCATAGAATTCATTTGGGGGTGAGCACTGGCTGCGCTTGAGCTGTCTGATCAAGTCACCGGCGCCGGATCTTGTTGCGCCGCCTGTGCCACCGGCAGCGTGAAGTGGAAGGCCGCACCCCGGCCTAGGGTGCTTTCCGCCCAGATGCGCCCGCCGTGGGCCAGCACAATGTGCTTGACGATGGCCAGACCCAGGCCTGTGCCGCCTGCCTCGCGCGAGCGTGCTTTGTCAATGCGATAGAATCGCTCGAAGATGCGGACGATGTGTTCGCTGGCGATGCCGGGACCGAAGTCGCGCACGCAGAAATCAATCTCAGCTTTCCCTTCCGATTCGATCACTTGCGCGCCCACCAGAATGCGCTTGCCAGCCTTGCCGTACTTGAGTGCGTTTTCTACCAAGTTGCCTAAGACCTGGTTCATGGCGTCGGGATCAGCCATGACCATCGCGTCGGGCGCGCCGGTGGATTCAAGCGAGACTCCAGAGTCAACAACAAGGCCGCCCAGCGAATCGATGGCATCCTGCACCAGTACGCTGGCCCGCGCGGACTGGAGCTTGAGCTTGTAATCCGGGCCTTCTACGGTGGCCAGGGCGAGCAGATCCTCGGTGATGCGGTTCATGCGAGTGGCGTTTTTGAGGATGATGGCCAGAAACTCGTCAGAGGTCTTGCGGTTGGGGCGCGGCTCTTCCATCAGCGTCTCCACATAGCCCTGAATCGAGGTTAGTGGTGTACGCAGCTCGTGGCTGACATTGGCGATGAACTCACGGCGGGAGGTCTCGGCAGCTTCGACGCGGGTGATGTCGTGCAGAACGGCCAGCGCGCCGCCGGAGGGCATGGGCGCGGCGTTGATCTCAAAGATGCGTCCGTGAACGAGCGAACTGGAACGGCCCGAACGCGCTTCGCGCTGCTCAAGCGCCTCCTTGACACAAGCCAGCAACTCTGGATCGCGCACCGCCAAAATCAGCGGGCGGCCAATATGTATCTGCGTGCCTGCGATCCGTTGCATTTGAGCATTCGACCAGCGGACCAACCCTTCCGCGGTGACGGCGACGACCGCCTCCCGCATGGAGTCGAGCATCGCGGCCAGCTCCTGGCGGCGGCTCTCGATTTCGGCCTGATTGGCCTGCAACCGCTCAGCCGCCTGATTCAGCGCGACCTCCGGCGTAGAGAACACATCTTCATCCGAATGGGGAATGCGGGCGCTCAGGTCGTCCTCGGCCAATTGGCGCGCAAAGGCGACGATCCGCGCCAGTCGGAAAGCGATGCGCCCGGCCACCCATACCGCCAGCGTCAGCGCCACCGCCAGCGCGATGAGGCCAGAGTAGAGCGTCTCATGCCCCAGAAAGATGGATGTCTTGCCCGGGGACAGTTCGAGAACCTTGTCGGCAAAGAAGGGTATGAAGACAAACTCCATCGCCGCGGCCTGCATAAGAAGCAGCAGGACAAAGAGGCCGAGCAGCCGGATGAATATCTTTGATTTCAAGGAGTCCTACTCGCCTTTGGGGAGTTCGAAGCGATAGCCCGCGCCGCGCACAGTGCGCAGATAGCGCGGATTTTCCGCATCGATTTCGATCTTCTCACGAATGCGGCGCACATACACATCAACCGAACGAGGGGTAACAAAGCGCGCATCGCCCCAAACGGCGTCCAGCAGATGATCGCGGCTGAAGACTCGCCCCGGATGCCGGGCCAGATAATCCAGCAGCCGGAACTCGGTGGCCGTGGTGGTGGCCAGCTCGCCGCGCACCGTCAACTGCATGGCGTTGGCATCGATGATGACCTCTTCAAAGCGGATCACCGAGGGCGCGGTCGGGCGCTCAAAGCGGCGCAGCACAGCCTTGACGCGCGCCACCAGTTCGCGTGTGGCAAAAGGCTTGGTGATGTAATCATCCGCGCCCATCTCCAGCCCCAGCACGCGGTCATTCTCCGCCGCGCGCGCGGTGAGGAAGATAATGGGAATGGTCGAGAGGCCGGGATTCAACCGCAGCCGTCGGCATACGTCCAAGCCATCTCCGCCGGGAACCATGATGTCAAGCAGAAAGAGCGCGGGAGGCTGCCGCTCGGCGTCGGGAATCAGGTTGGTGGGGGTGTGAAAGAGCCGCGCCGTGAACCCGGCTGCCTCCAGGTGATGCTGCACAAGCCGTGCAATGTCGTGATCGTCTTCCAATACAAAAATATTCTGGCTCAACCGGTCTGCCCTCGCCGACGGCCGTTAGTGAAGGGATGCGGAGGCCGCACGGATCATTAATAGAGTAATGCAGCAGGGCAAATGAATTGCAAACGTTGTGTGAATTTGCGCGGGAAACAGGCCTTACCCGGCGCGGTTATTTTGAAAAAGACTCGCCGAGTCCATTTGTGCTCGCCGGTCGAGGAATGGAGCTATCTTCCGGGCATGAACCATGGTTGACAACGGAGAGGCAATCGGCATCCTCTGATCGGTGTTTTGTTGCGTGCTATCATCAACTTAGCCGCCATCCGGCGTCTCCAACAAGGCGCGGTGCATATCCAAAACCGGGGCAAGGGAAATCGTTTCCTGAAAGAAGAACATGAAGATCAAAAACTGGATATTCCGCTGGTCCGGATTAGCCGTAATCGCCAGCTCGGTTTTGTATGTAAACCCGTTTGTCTTCAGCAAAAGTGTCGGGTACCCGATCTCAATGATCAAACGGCCCACCATGATTGGGTTGATCGCAGCGGATGCCCTGGGACTGCTGGGCATCTGCCTGATTATCTTCCGTTGGGAGTTGCTGTTGAAGGCCTGCAGCGCCGGTGCAGTACTTGTTCGCCGGATCATGGAACATCTACAGGTTCGCGCGGCGCTGGTCTGTTCGGTGTTCAGTTATTTTTATTTCTACAAGGCTGCGGAATATATTGGTTCCGACGCTGATTCGCCGGTCGTGCTTTTCGTGCTTCTGTGGATGGCTCTTGCATCGGGCATCATCCTAAGTGCGGCCCTGCGGCGCGGCGGCGGAAGGCTGAAATCAGGCTGGACGCTCTTCGCACTTTTCTACCTCTATATCGCCCTCTGCAACATCATTTCGCTCCAGTACGGCGGTGGCCAGCTCAATTTTCACCTGCTGGACTGGATATCCGTCGAATCGGTCACCCAGTTCTTGAGGCCGAGTGTCTTCATCGCACCGTTGATTGCGGGGCTTGCATTGTGGATTGCGGCGCGCTGGCATCGGCGCTTTCCCGTCATTTCCGGCCGCGCCGCCATCATTGCGGTTCTGGCCGGCTTGGCGATGGGCATGGTCAATCTCGCCAAGCAAGTCGTCGCGGCCGGTTCCATATTTCAATCGGCGTATGGAAGAGTGGTAACGAGGGCGGAGCTTAGTTCGCTCGCCGGTTTGTCTGACCCGCTGCTGCTGGTGTCGGAGCAGTCCTGGAAGTTGTTGAAATCGGGCAATCACTCCATCGACGCGCAAACCTATGTCAGTGAGGTCCGGCAGTTGCGAGGGCTGCCCGCCTCCGCGCCAGCCAATCCCAACCCGCCCAAGCGAATCGTTGTGATATTCGTTGAATCGTTCAGCCTCAATTTCAGCAGGAAATATAATCCGGCGCTACCCACAACGCTTACGCCCAACCTCGATGCGCTGTCGGATGTGCCCTTTCAGCCGCTGCATATTCGGACAATCTCTTCACCGACAACACCCGGTCTTGGCACTCATTTCTGCTCGGTGCCCAATTCCGATCTGGCGGACGATGCGGCCTATAATTGTTCGGTAGTGGACCGCCTCCGCGACGCGGGATGGCACACGGTAATGTTTGAGAGTCCGCCGGAGAACTTCGACAACGGCAGCCGCCGCTTTGCACAGATAGGTTTTTCTGAACTCTATGGGGCAAAATACCAGTCTGCCCATGGCAATGGAAATTTCGTCAATCAATGGGGTACGCTCGACAGAGTGACTCTCGCCTCGATCACCAGCTATATTGCCGCTCACCGCAACGAAAAGCTGTTCATCGCGGGCCTCACCATTGACACTCATCTTCCGACGGGCCGGACTAACTACGGCTCGCTGACCTACCCCGAAGCTCCTGCTTGGATTGACGCCGACCCGGCTCGCCTGATACTGCGCTCGGTATTCCGGTTTGACCACGACATCAGCGATTTTGTTGAGGCGCTGCGCAAGATCGATGGACTCGAGGACACGGTCATTATCATCACCGGGGACCATTCGCTCCCGCCTTTTCCAGAGTTGAACAACCGGCTAGGGCTGACGCATAGCCAGTACGAAGATATTCCGTTCTTCATCATCGGCAAGAAGGCACCGGCTACTTTTCCCTCGCCGACCGACTCGCAATTGGATACCGCGCCCACCTTGGCCTATCTCGCCGGGGTCAGTCCTGATTCCCGGTGGTGGGGCCACTCCCTGTTCCAGCCGACCGGGGCTATTTTACCGCTCTACCGGTACGACGTAGACCGCGGTCTACAGTTCAACCCGCAGACTGGCAGCTTCAGCACACCGGTCAGCCCGGAGATCCTGCGCCTGCTTGAGAGTTATCCCAATTCCCCGGCTACGCGCAAGGGCAAATAATACCTCTGTGCATCGTCGATGCCATCAGGAAGCATGGACGGGTGGCACCATCCATGTTTTAGCAATCGTCATACGCTTTGGTTTGGCTTCCCATCGTTGCGCGTTCTGTGTACAAGGATGGGAAACCACGAACCCAAGCAGGCAACTATTCCCTATTTCCTATTCCTTGCTTTTCCGCCTCCGCCTTTGCTACCAGAACCACGGTCACCAGCCCCAGCAATAGAACAGTCTCTTCCACGGCCACGCTGCGATCGTGCAATCTCTTGAAGTCCACGCGGCTGGGATTGGCTGCATTCGCCGCGTCAATGGCTCCGCCCGCAGAGATGCGGTCCCGCTCCATCGCTGGGATGATGCCCGTCTGCGAGTAAACCGTCAAGCCAATCATCACTGCCAGCAAGCCCATCGGCGCAAGCACCGCACGAGGCTTGTAGATGCCCCAGACCGGAGCGCGCGCCAGCAGAACCAGCGCCACTCCCCCGCTGGCCAGCCCCATGCCATGCAGAATGCGCAACGTGTGACCGACAATCACGCCTGCCATGTGCGTGTCAGTTTGCAACACTTTGAAAGTAACGAACGCGACAACCGGAAAGAAGATCTCCGCGCCCAGCCAGACGATGAGCGCAAGGGAAAGCACGGTGCGGAAGAGAGTCTTCATAGTGCAAGGATACAAGAACACGGATCTTGGATCAGGGAATAGAGAATAGGAAAGGCCAAACAAAACAATCGGGCTGTAAATCCCATTCTTGCGTTCATTGCGCAAGAATGGAAAACTACGAACCTCAACCAGCGGCCAGTCCCTGCTCCCTCAGCCCCTGGTCTCTTGTTTCTTCAGAGCCCGCCGCAAGACCGTCTCCAGCGCTGCCTTGGTCTTCTCATACTCATCCGCCGCAAGTGTGCCGCTGATCTTCTCGCTCTCCAGCGCGAATAGCTCTTCTTTCAAGGCATTCAGCAGCGCCGCGCTCTTGTCCGCCGGAGTAGCAATGGCCTGCGTTACGCCTGCATTCATCGCCGCACCCGGCACCGGCTTGCGCAGCAGGAAGCCCGCCGCAACCACCATCAACAGCGCCAGCCCGCCCAGAATCCACCACTTGTACTTCGACAGCGGATCAGGTGTATTGATCGGTGTGCCGAGGCCGCCACCTGGCTGCGTGCCGGGAGTACTTGTATCAGAGGAAGCATCGCCGCCCTGCGCGCCCATTCCGGAACTGGCCTGCTGCCCCCCTTGTCCATTCTGTCCGCCCTGATCGTCGCGCGGCAGCGAGCCGTTGCCGGAGACAGTAAACTCCAGCGCCTTGCCGGGAGCCGCATCTCTGGAGACATACGTCAAAAAGGCGGGGTCTTGCGGCGAAGGCTGGAAGACCGAACCCGCGCCCGGCGTAAAGCTCATGCTCTTGGGCATCATCACCCACACCGTCTTGGCCGGAATCGAAAGCTGCGGATGAAAGGTAAACTTGCCACTATAAGGCAGCGTGTATTCGAGTTGGAAGAGCGTGCCTTTTTCGCCTGCATCTGGTTCAATGGGAAAGTTGAACGAGTAGTGGCCTTTGGGTCCGTCCGGGTCCAGCTTGACAGTCGTCGGCAGCCCACCCGGCCTCTGTCCGCTGACGCCATCCACCACCGCTCCATCCGGCAGCACAATTTCAAAACTCCGTGCTGTCCATTGCGTCCGTGGCGGCGCACTGGCGTTGTGCAGGGCGTAGCGCTCCACCACGCGAAGCTGCCCGCCAGTCGTCTCCACCACGGCGATTACATCTTCGTCAATGCCCACGCCATCCACCTTCGCAGCCACGTCGTAGACCGGAATGTCCGCTGGTCCCGCGCCATGCGGCGCTTCAATGAAGTACTCCGCGCCCTGATGCTTGGCGCGCAGTAGGGCAGGCCCCTCGCCCGCCTTCTCCAGCGAATAATGCCCGCGCGCATCGGTGGTTGTCTGCGCCTCTACACTCATGCCGGCCATGGGATTCACAAGCACCACAGTATCGCCCGCGGCTGGCTTGCCGGTTGTCTTGTCGGTTACTGTGCCGGTGATGGTGGAGGCCTGCGCTACTGAGCCTGCAAGCAGCAAGCCCGCGGCAACGGTGCGAAAAATCATCGAAGTCAATCTCATCGTAGGTGTTTTCTGGGAGTGCATCCCGGTTCGTTTGACAAGTTAGCAAAGACAAACGCGGGTCTCTCAACTCGCTTCGCTCGCTCAGGATGACAGTGCAAATTGAATTTCAAACTCTTGGCAGGTGGGTGCCCCCGGTCTCGATTTTGAGACCGGGGGCACCCACGAACCTAAACATTCTATACTCAAATTCGTTGTAAAATCTCAATCTCGCTAAGCAACTGCGCCGTCTCAATTTCCAACTGCGCCCGCTGTGCGTGAAAGTCCTCTTCAGGATACTTGCCCGCCTTGAACTCGAAGTTCAAATCGCGCAGATTCTCGTAAAGCTGTTCCTTGCGCTCCAGGAGATAATCGAGGCGCGTCTTCTGGCGCTGCGAGGCAAAAACATTCTCTGGCCAGAAGGTATATACAAAGAGTGCAATCGCCAGCAGCCCGCTACAAATCAATCCCAAAGTCGGCGTCATAATGCAATAACCTCCATAAACTCTCCCGAAGTCTCTAGTCCCTAGTCCCTTGGTCCCTAGTCCCTAGTCCCCATCCGTCTCGCGGCGAATCTTTTCGCGCAGAGCATCCATCGTTGGATCAGCAATCTGCGGCTCGCTCTGCGTTTTGCCAAAGCTCCAGCGCCGCACCAACAGAATCGTCCCCAAGAGCGCCGCGGCAAAGACCGCGAAGGGCGCAATCCACGCCACCAAATCGAAGCCCTCTTTGCTGGGCGCGGCCAGTACCACCGCGCCATACTTGGCCACAAACGAATCCAGAATCTCCTGATCGCTCTTGCCCGCGTTGATGCCCGCACGCAATAAGGCTAGCTCCTCAGTCGAGCTCGTGCAGCCCACATGATTGCACTCGCCCAATATCTCCGCGCAGCCGCAAGTACACATGAGCCGGTGATTCAGATCGTTGTAGCGCGCGCCCGCGTCCGTCGCGCCTACCGAGAAGCAGACAGCTATGGCCAGTGCGCCGGCTTGTAATGCTCTTGTCAAAAAACTAAGACGCATTAGGGTTGCCTCCCTTCTGTACCGCAGCCTTCTGGCTTGGAACCAGCGCGATCAGCGTGCCCCAGAAGAGCATTGCAAAGCCAAGCCAGATCCAGTTCACCAACGGATTCAGAATCGCTTTGATGATCGGCTGGCCGGTGTCGGGATTCGTCCCTTCATACACCACATACAAATCGTTGCCGCTGACCGCCGAGTGAATCGCCACCATTGTCTGCGGCTGTCCGCTGGCCAAGTAAACCCGCTTCTCCGGCGACATTTGAAAGACCTTCCGCCCACCGGCATACACATCGAGCAGTGCGTATTCGCTGTCGTAATTTGCGTTTGAATCCTGCGTGAAGCCCACGCACTCCAGCGTGTAAGGGCTGAGCGCCAGCTTGCCGTGCAGCGCCAGTTCGCCTTCCACGTTGCGATTGAAGGCCCCGCCGGCGAAACCTATGAACATGATGACAATGCCGACATGAATCACATAGCCGCCATAGCGCCGCGTGTTGCGCCGGACCAACAGATACATCGCGGCAAAGAAATTCCGTCCGCTCTGCTTGGCAATCACTCGCGCCCCGCGCAGAAACTCTGAAAGAATCGCCGTCAACACCGCCGCCGAAATGGCAAAGGCTACCAGCGAATAGAGGCTGCCATTATCCAGCGCTCCATCCTTCCACGGCCGCACACCCACGGCAAGGCAAACCGCGACCATCCCCCAGAGCGCAATCGTCGGCAGCACAAAGTTGCGCTTGATGGCCTTCATCGAAGTAGACCGCCACGGCAGCAGCGGACCCACGCCCGTCAGCAGCAGCAGAAACAATCCAATCGGCACGGCGACATTGTTATAGAACGGCGCGCCCACCGTGACCTTGCTGCCCACCACGTACTCGCTCAGAATCGGAAAGAGCGCGCCCCACAGAATCACGAAGCACAGCGCAAGCAGCACCAGATTGTTGAACAGGAAACTCGACTCGCGGCTCACCAGCGACTCCACCTGCTGCTCGCTGCGCAGATGGCTATGCTGCAAAATGTACGTGAAGACGCACACCGCCAGCACAATCCCCATAAAGATCATGAACCAATAGCCGATGGACGACTGAGCGAATGCGTGAACAGAACTGACCAGCCCGGCGCGCGTCAGCAGCGTACCCAGCATCGTCAGCAAAAAGGTGATGAAGATCAGCCAAACATTCCAACTCTTCATCATGCCCTTCTTCTCCTGCATCATCACCGAGTGCAGAAAGGCCGTCGCAGTCAGCCATGGCATCAGGCTGGCAATCTCCACCGGGTCCCATCCCCAGTAGCCGCCCCAGCCCAGCACCGCATACGCCCAGTGCATTCCCAGCACGATGCCAAACGAGAGAAACAGCCACGTCACCAGCGTCCACACGCGCGTAATCTTGATCCACTTCTCGCCCGGATAACGCATCATCAGCGCACCCAGCGCAAAGGCAAACGGCACCGAAAAGCCCACGTAGCCCAAGTACAGCATCGGCGGATGAATCACCATCTCCGGATACTGCAATAGCGGATTCAGCCCGTTTCCGTCTTCTGGAATCGCGCCCTTCAGCAGCGCAAAGGGCGGCGCGGCAAAGCACAGCACCGACAGGAAGAAGACCTGAATCCCCGCCAGAATCGCGCCCGCATAAGCGTACAATTTCACGTCCTGTTTGTGCGTCAGACGCAGCACAAAGCCGTAAGCCCCCAGCAGCCACGCCCACAGCAGCAGCGAACCCTCCTGCCCGGACCACAGCGCAGAGAACTTGTACGCCCCCGGCAGCGCCCGGTTGGAGTGCTCCATGATGTAGGTGAGCGAAAAATCATTGGCAAAGACCGACCAGATCAGCGCAACTGCCGCCGCCGTCACCGCCCAGAAGCCGGCGATTCCTGCCCGCCGCGCCGTATCCGCCAAACGCTCCGGCGAGACTGCCGTTGGTTGTTTTGTCTCAATCAGACGTAACGCAAGAGCACCAGCAAGCAGGTTCCAAGCGGCAAGCGCCAGTGCAATCAATAATGCAAAACTGCCGAAGAGTGCCATCAAAGCTCCAAAATCATTCCAGAATGATTCTCGCACGCGAAGCAACCCGCCTCGGCAGCCATCGGAGAAACAATTCTCCCCCCATCATAGACCCTTTAGGTGTGATCTGCCTCACACTTCGGGTGGAGAATCAAGGTTGCCGAGCAAGGAAGCGGCGGACTGAAGGGACTGAAGATGTTTTCGCAGATCGTCAAATGCACGTTTTGATCCTTCGGGATCGGTGAACAACCTATTGAGGTAGTATTCTGTCTCTGCGATTTCGGCCCCGAAGTACCACATTCCCTGATTGACCCGCTCAGGTGAAAGATCCGCATTCAGAGATTCGTCTACAATGAATTTGGCCGCAGGTTCCGCGTCATATTCCGAAAACTTCCTGCCACTCAGGCTCTCGGCTGCGCGCCTTGTCCAAATGTCTATCGGTTGCAAAAGGTGGCGATTACTCGTGTCATCATGGAAGCAATTGAATTGACGAGCAACATCGCGCAAGAAATAGGAGGCGATCTTAGGTCCAATTCCGGAGATTTCACAAAGACCGTCATAAGCTAATCTGGTTTCACTTTGCAGTTTAATGTGAGCCCAATCAATCAGAGGTAAGCCGATTTTGTTAGCAAATTCAATAATTGACTTCTTGGTTGTTTGCTCTTCCCTGATCGCTTGCCCATTTCTCGATTTTATTGTGAATGTCGTACCTTTTGGCGCAAGGGGATTTCGGCTTTCATTCATTCGCAATAGCTCAGTATCCTGATTGTGGCGCTTCCACTTTTCGATTTCATTTCTGAATTTATCCCAGACAATGGATGCATCAAGAAAATCTGGCCCAGCCTGTTTCAATGCTTCGCACGCGAATGGAGCATAAAAGGATCCACCTTGACGCTCAAAAGCATAATCACTCAAAAATATCCGCAAGGATTCATAGCTGTCGGAACCGTGGTGGGGGAAGGTACTCCACCACGAGTGAACCATACGTTCATATACAATCCCAACTTTTGCAAAGAATTCGAGCCAGTTTTTGGTTTCGGAAGCATTCATATCCGAATCTCCTTTGCCATACTTGATTACCCAAACAAGAACTCCTTCTCCTGCAACTCCCGGATCGTATCCCGCAGCTTGGCCGCCCGCTCGAACTCGAACTTCTTCGCAGCCTCACGCATCTCCGCCTCTAGTTTGGCAACGTGTCCGTCGAGTTCCGCCTGGCTGGCAAACTCTGGCAGGCCAGCCGCTTCCTCCACTTCCACATCGCCATACTCGGCCTTTAGAATCGCCGCCAGACCCATATCCACCGGGCTGATAATCGACTGCGGCGTTATCCCGTTCTCCTCGTTGTAGGCCCGCTGCTTCGTCCGCCGCCGGTCCGTCTCGCCAATCGCCCGCCGCATCGAGTCGGTCATCTTGTCGGCATAAAGAATCGCCCGCCCCTGTACATGCCGCGAGGCCCGTCCCATCGTCTGAATCAGCGAACCCGTCGAGCGCAGAAAGCCCTCTTTGTCGGCATCCAGAATCGCCACCAGCGAAACCTCCGGCAGGTCCAGCCCCTCGCGCAACAGGTTAATCCCGATCAGCACATCGAACTCGCCACGGCGCAGCCCGCTGAGCAACTTCACCCGCTCCAGCGTTTCAATCTCCGAGTGCAGATACCGGCAGCGCACGCCCACCTCGGTGTAATAATTCGCCAGGTCTTCGCTCATCCTTTTGGTCAGCGTCGTCACCAGCACCCGTTCATCCCGCGCCGCCCGGTCGCGAATCTCTGCCAGCAGGTCGTCAATCTGCCCCTTCACCGGCCTGATCTCAACCTCCGGGTCAATCAGCCCTGTCGGACGGATTACCTGCTCTACAACCACACCGGCTGATTTGGTCAGCTCATAGGGACCCGGCGTCGCCGAAACATAAATTGCCTGGTTCACGCGATTCTCAAACTCATCGAACTTCAGTGGCCGGTTATCCATCGCCGAAGGCAGCCGGAAGCCGTAGTCCACCAGATTTTGTTTGCGGCTCCGGTCCCCAAACCACATCCCATGCACCTGCGGAATCGTGGCGTGGCTCTCATCCACAAAGAGCAGAAAATCGCGCGGAAAATAATCCAGCAGCGTCGGCGGAGCCTCGCCCGGTAGCCGCCCGCTGAAGTGCCGCGAGTAATTCTCGATCCCATGGCAGAAGCCCATCGACTTGATCATCTCCAAATCGAATCTGGTTCTTTGATGAACCCGCTGCGCCTCCACCATCCGCCCCTCTGCCTCAAGCTGAGGAACCCAATCATTCAGCTCCGCCACAATCGAATCAATCGCTCCGGCCTTCTGCTCCGGCTGCACCACATAATGGCTTTTGGGATAAATTGGCAGGCGCGCGTACGTCTGCTTCACCGTGCCAAAGAGCGGATCTATCTGAGAAAGGCTCTCAATCTCATCGCCGAATAACTCGATCCGGTAAGCCAGTTCATCATAGGTCGGATAGACCTCGATCACATCCCCGCGCACGCGGAATGTCCCGCGCCGGAAGTCCACATCATTCCGCTCATAAAGTATCTCCACTAGCCTCCGAGTTATATCTTTGCGGCTGATCTTCTGCCCTTCTTCCAGCAACATCAGCATCCCGTAATAAGCCTCTGGCGAACCCAATCCATAGATGCAGCTTACCGATGAAACAATAATCGCATCCCTCCGTTCAAAGAGAGAACGAGTTGCAGAAAGCCTAAATTTATCTAACTCTTCGTTGACTGTAGCTTCTTTTTCTATATATAAGTCACCGGCGGGAATATATGCCTCCGGCTGATAATAATCGTAATAACTCACAAAGTATTCGACAGCATTGTTTGGAAAAAACTGCTTGAACTCGTGATAGAGCTGCGCAGCCAGCGTCTTGTTATGAGCCAGGATCAGCGCCGGCCGATTCGATTCCTCGATGACCTTGGCCATGGTAAAGGTCTTGCCCGACCCAGTCACGCCCAGCAACACCTGATGCTTCTCCCCCGCAGCCAACCCTGCCATCAGTTCGCCAATCGCCCGCGGTTGATCGCCGCGCGGCTTGTAATTCGTCACTAGTTGAAAGTCCATGGAAAGTATTATACCTTAAAGGCGAATAAAAAGAGAACACTTAAATCAGTGGGTAAATATCCCCACAGGTAGGTATACAATCCCCTTTGGTTAGATCGACAGACGGTTCGGGGTTGGGTGACAGGTTTCATCTGTCTCGTTCAAAGGACAGCTAATTACAGTCAACTGTGCGAAAGATCATTCGCGTCGAATACGCCACGCCAAGAACCCACGGCCAGATTTTAGAAGCCGTCGTCTCCCGGTAAGCGTATTTGCGATTTGGCGTGAAGTCAGAATTCATTCTGGAGCAAACGGCGTTTGCCAGGATTAATCTGAGAGTCGGGCGTGGATTTCCTCTTATTTGTCGGCCATTCAGAAAGTAAACAAGCGCGGGATAAGCCGCGCTCGTTTACACACATTTTGGAAAAGCGGAGTGGAGAGTATCCAAACTCCCGTTCCACTCCCATTGCAGAGGTGCGCTAGTTAACTACGCAAGCCATTCCATTGAGTGAGATTGCCGTTGGCACGGCGTTGGTTACGCCGTTCCAGGTTCCGTTGAACCCCACGCCGTTATAACTGGCGCCAGCGGCGATGCTGCCGTTGTAACTCAAATTGGTAACGGTCACATTTGCGCCGGTTTGCGTCAGGTTACCATTCCACAGATCTCCCGCGGGAATGATCTGTCCATTGGCAAAGGTCCAGCTCAGCGTCCAACTGGTCAATGCCGTGGTTCCGGTATTGTTGATAGTTATGTTCGCTCCGAAGGTGCTGGAGTTTTGCGGTTGAATCACATAGTTGATTGTGCATGTGGAGGGTGGCGTCGCGGGGGTGACAGTTAGGGCGATGCTGGTGGACCCAAGCAGAACCTCCAGCGTACTGGATAGATTCCCGATCGCGGAGATGGTCACCGTGTAGGTGCCGGCCGTGGCCGTGCTGCTGGCCATCAGAGTTAAGACGCTGGTGTTGATGGTGGATGCGGGGCCAAAGGACGCGGTAACTCCCATGGGCAGGTTTGTTGCTTCAAAGGTTACGCCGCTCGGAAATTTTCCGACGGGAATTCCAGACACCTCGATGGTGCTGGCGCCCTTGCCTGATTGCGGAATTGTGAGGCTCGCGGGCGAAGCGGATACGGGATAGAAAACGCTCAATGCGAAGGTAGCGGTTTCGGTTTGCCCGCCATAGGTTCCAGTAACAGTTACCGTTACAAGTTGCGGCACGGCGGAGCAGCTTGCGGCGATGGTGTAAATCGTCACTCCGACGCGGGTTGGCACGGGGTCTATGGTGGCGGTGACGCCGCTGGGTAGGCCGGTAAAGGTGTAGTTGACACCGGCTGCCAGATCGGCCTGTGTTAGAGTGACAAGTCCTGAGCCGCACTGGGCCACGGACAAATAGGTTGGCGAGATGGACAGAGTGAAGGGAGCGGCGGTGATGGTAAGCGCCATGGCTATGCTTACTGTGCGGCCGCCGGAGGTTCCGCTGATGGTGATCGTGGAGTTTCCGGTGGCGGCAAATGGGCTTACCGTCAGCGTTAGCACGCTGGTTCCGGTGGTGGGGTTCGGGGAGAATGTGGCCGTTACGCCGCTGGGCAATCCGAGTGCGGCAAGAGTTACCAGGCTGGCATTTCCCGTCACCGTGATGGTGGAGGTTGCGGAACTGCCCTGGTCGATCGTCAGGGCCGAAGGCGCGGACGAAAGGACAAAGCCGCTGCCATTCACCACCTGGCCAAGTCCCGTGGCGGTGCTGGATCCAAAGTAGCCGTTCTCCTCGGTAAATACCGCGCTCACCACATCCGATCCGGCTGGCAGGCTGCTGGTTGTGTAAGTAGCGGTGACGCCGGCGAAGACATTGGCGGTGCCACTACTTACTGTGACCGGCGAACCAATCGCTACGCCGTTCACGGTGAACTGGACGGTTCCATAAATTCCGGAGGGCGCGTAAGTGGCCGTACCGGTTGCGGGGGTGCCGAAGACACATGCGGGAATAGCCGTGGCCGCAACCGTCGCCGAGAGGGTTACAGGCTGGCCCTGCGTGGACGGATTCTGCGAAGAGCTAAGCGTGGTGGCGGTGATTCCGGCGCAATTTCCGGCGATAGACTGGACCAGTGTAGCTGTGCTGGCGGCGTACCCAGAGCCGATGGCTGGGATGTAAGTCGCAGTTATGCTGTTGCTGCCGGCGAAAAGCGCGGCGGTTGTGTATTTGGCGTTGCCTGAGATCGGGACCGGCGAACCCGCCGCCACGCCGTTGACGCTGAACTGAACCGACCCGGTTGGATTCAAAACCACCGCCGGCGCGGTAACCGTTGCATAGAAAGTTACATACTGGCTCACGTTGGATGGATTCGACGAAGATGACAGCGAGACGAATGTGGGAATCGCCTCAAGGTTGTAGGTTGCCGAAGCCACTGCGCTGATGGAGTAACTCGGAGCTAAGGCGATGGCCTCGATGGTTTCGCTCGAAGAAATCTCAATTGCTCCCGTGTAAACGGGCGAACTGGTTGTGGGCACGGTCCCGTTGGTGGTGTAGTAGATGGTAGCCCCGGCTGTCGCATCGGAGATTGTCACCGTCTGTGTCGTAGTAAAGGTTCCGCCCGGCAAACTGAAGGTTGGAGTGGCCGCGGCGGGAAGGTTGATGGTGTAAGCGGCGGTTGCCGCAACGCTGGTTGAATGTCCGCTGGCCATCGCAATCGCCTCGATCGACTCCGTCGTATCGACGGCGATCGGTCCGCTATACACGGTCCAAACCGGCGTCTCCGAGGCCGCATTTGTGCTGTAGTAAATGGTTGCACCAGCCGTCGTATCGCTGATCTTTACCGACTGCACAGCGGTATACGTTCCGTTCGCAACGCTGAAAGTCGGTGTGGCCGCTGCCGGTAAGGGGGCGGTGGAGATCTGATACTTCCAAAGGTCGTTAGGACTGCTGTAGCCGCCAAATATCCAGAGATTGCCGCTGTCATCGAACCAGCCCGAAGCGCCTTGACGCCCTCCGGGAGTGTTATCGGCGGCAGGTGTTCCGAATATGCCGTACTCCGCAGCCGGATTGACGGCACTGCTTCCATCGATCCATGCCCATTCATTCGTTGAAGGGTTAAACTTCCAAAGATCGTCCAGATCCCCGTAAGCATCGGTTGAGCTGTAGCCCGTACCGCCGAAGATCCAGAAATTACCACTGCTGTCGGTCAAGCCAACAGCTTGCATTCGGCTGCCGGGGATGTTTCCAGCGGCAGCCGTTCCCAATGTGCCGTAGACCCCGGGCTGGTTGTCCGCGCTGCTTCCACCCATCCATGTCCACTCTTTCGTGGAAGGACTGAACTCCCACATGGCGTTGGAAATGCTCTGGTCCAAAGCGCCGCCAAAGAGCCAAAGATTGCCGCTGGTGTCGATCCAACTCATTGCTCCAGTAAGTGCTCCGGGGAGGTTTCCAGCCGCGGGTTTTCCTAATGTGCCGTAGACAGCTACTGCGCCGCAGTTTGCGCCATTGATACCGGGACAGCTCATAGTGCTGCTTCCGCTCATCCATGCCCATTCTTTCGTGGATGGATTGAACTCCCATAGGTCGTTGAGATAGCCAAGTTGTGAGCTGTTAGCGAAGCCAGTGCCGCCAAAGAGCCATAGATTGCCGCTCTTATCGATCCAGCCTGTGGCACCCTGGCGGCCTCCGGGGACATTTCCGGCGGCAAAGGTTCCCAGTGTGCCGAAGACTCCTTCCTGGCCGCTACCGCTGCCCGCCGAGTCGCTTCCGCTTATCCAAGCCCATTCCTTCGTGGATGGACTGAACTCCCATAGGTCGTTGAGCCAGCCGGAGCCGCCGACACCATCGTAACCTAAGCCGCCAAAGAGCCAGAAATTACCGCTCTTGTCGATCCAGCTCACGGCGCCATAGCGGGTTCCTGGGATGTTTCCTGCGGCAAACGTTCCCAATGTTCCGTAAACTCCAGGCAGGCCGGAAGTAGCGCCGTTCTCAATGCTTCCGCCGATCCAGGCCCATTCGTTGGTGGAAGAATTGAACTCCCACAGATCGTTGAGTCCGCTCTCGTATCCATTGGCATCGATGCCATAGCCGCCAAAGAGCCAGAGGTTACCGTTGGTGTCGGTCCACCTTGCTGCGGCGTAACGGCTTGCTGGAGTGTTTCCAGCGGCGAATGTTCCCTGCGTGCCGTAGATTTCGGGCTGGCCGTTGTAGTTGCTGGGGGAACTGCTTCCGCCCATCCACGACCAATCACCCACTCCCTGTGGATGGGCGGGCATGGCAAAGGTGAACAGCAAGCAGCAGAAAACCGCCCACAGGGCTGAAAGTTGGGTCCGCTTCTGCGGACGGCTGTAAATTCGACCCGAGACGACGGGCGTCTGCGAGAAAATTGGGGGAGGTATGAGTGTCATATTTGGATCTCTCCTTTGAGGACAGCAGACCGTTCGCCGCTATTCGTGTAGGGATAAGCGGCGGTCCAAAGCAAACTCCTCTGGCCGGGAGATGGGCGCAAACACGCGGAATTTGCCACCGCTCGAGGACGCCGGAAGGATAGCACAGCTCTGCAAGAAAAGTCTTCGACAAAATGAAGTCATCGATTCGCGTGAGAGCATTGCAGATTTTGATGTGTCGCTTAGCCTGGGCATGCGCTCGCTGGCCATCGAACAGGCTGCGCGTACCCTGCTGCCCGAAGCCGTTGCGCAATTCTTGCCACGGATTGAAGAAGGGAACGCGGTCAACGCCCGCTCGTTTGTGCTGGACTTAGCAGGCTGTGAACTGCTCTTTGGCCCCGGCCGACAAAGTCAACCGTGCGTTTGGCTGGACGCATACCGTTCAACCAGAGTTATCCCGCGAACGCTCAAGTAGTCTAAAGCCGCTTCGGTCGATTACTACTCCCTTGGATATGTCTTCAGGCCGCACATGAACCAGTTTCTCAATGTCAGCCCAATATGCACGATTACCATATCTCGGATGCATATAGCGCGCGTTTCTAAAATTCATGAAGTGTAGATAAATGAACTCCCGGTCTCCGTCCATATTGTTATAGATGCGCCCGTCCTTCCAGTACCATACATCCGGATGAAATGATTTCCCGTTTAGCCACGGTGATGGAGTCAGCGGAGTTGTAAACTGCTCTATACAATAAACCTTTTTCCAGTCATGGATGGTATCTGGAGGATTCTGAAATACGTGCCGAAACGTATCCTCGTCAAACCTACGGTTGGCTCCATCCTCAAGAATAGTCTCCCATCCGGGAATATTTCTAAACGCGTTTCTAAGCCAATCCTGATTTCGTATCAAGGCAAAATGGCCCGATATGCACCACGAATGTGTACTGATTACATTATAATCAAGGACTTGGTCTGTATAAAACTTGCGTATATTGCCATATATGACATCAAGATCGCCATAACCATAAAAATCGTAGTTGCGAATTGCCTCATAATGAAGCACTCCATAAGCTGGTCTCAAATCGCACAATTTATAATCATCGTTGGGTGCGAAGTTGATATTTAATGTTCTCTTGACTTGGTCAATATATTCCTCTCTTGTCATTTGACAGATTTCCACGTTCGGAACACCACTATCGTTATACAGACAATTTGAGTTGATCCGCCATTTAATTGTCGGATTCCATCTGCAACTTTCGAGGAAGATAGGAAACCATTCAGGCCAACTTCCGAAGTAGTCAATGATTACGATAATTGATTTCATTTATTTCTCCAATCAACATATCCACTATGCTTTGCACAGTGAAGCTTATAGTAGTAGTTCCACAGTTTCTTATTTCGCATGAAGAACCTTACGTTCTTAAATGATCCATTTCCTACGAGTCTTACTAATAAAGATTTGACCTTCTTTTCGAACTTGCCAGGTCCCCACTGTCCCGCCCAATGTACCAGAAGAACGCGATGTTTGGTTCCGGTGATTCTTCCCTTCGAAATTCCATTAATCTTACTTCCGCCCCAGCATTCCACTGGAAGAAGAAATGCTAGCCTGCTCTTCCTTCGTATTGTTGTAATGCTGCTGTACAGTTTTCCAGATGTTACTATGAGATAGTTTAAGAAAGGCTGTTCTGCGCAAATCAACTCCATGTGGTCAGCAAGGGCAAGTGCATCTTCAAGCTTCTCTGCTGCTTGTTGAATTGACAATGCCCCTTTAGATGATGCAATAAAACCAGTGTTGGCAGCATAGGATATTTGCTTCCTTGACAAGCTGGTTGTTGAGTAGATCGAGTCTTTCCATACCCATCGACGGATCTCTGGCATGTCGGAATGCGAAACGATAAACGAGAAGTATTTGAGAAAGTCAAAAACAAAGCAAACATCCTCAAGTACTATAGTATCGCTATCAATATAGACAAACTCGTCATATTCTCCGTGCCAAGCTGCAAGTTTGCGATATTGCCCGTTGACCGTTCCATGAAACCGTTTGCTCATCTGGTCGCAGGTGCTTAGCAAATCCTCGTCTGAGTATACAGAAAAGTTGTATCTGGATGAGAGTTCGCTTAGCTTTTGGACAGATGAATTGAAAGGAATCAGGCATAGTGGAACCTCGGGATTCGATGCCCTGAAACTGCTTAGAAATGCCGCGGCGATGTCAAAGACACCATCGTTTGCTAAGAAGTAAACACCACGTGTTGGTCTTGTTAGAGGTTTACCGCTAACAGCGGGAAGTTGGATTTCACATTCATCCGAGCCATCACAATGCTCTCTCATATTGGCCTCACTTATTCAAAACTGTGTGCTGAACCCAAACTTGGTCTTTCCTCTTCTTTTGCAGACTGTAACCTGCTTGACATCTGGAGCAGACGGACCCATTCGAGCGGAGTATCCGTGATCTTGGCCAACGATAAAGGTATTATACCCATTCCCCCAAACTGGAAAGAGGAGCCATGTAGTTAGCAGCGTTATTACTCCCCTGTCCAGATGCACCCACGATTTGTCCGAGTCACGCCGGATTTTCTGCCCATTGCCTGAATCACCGCTGGTGGGTAGTTGTAAGAACAAGAAGATTCGGCAACTCAGCGGTCTGCTAGCCTATTAGCGGCTCGGGGGGAGGATACTGATCGCTCTCGATGTCAGTTTCATCCACACTTTTATTCATGCAGCTTGCCTTCAAAGTAGGCTAGCGATTGATTAAGGCCATCTTTGAGGGAGATTCTCGGCTCCCAATCGAGTAGTGCACGAGCCTTGGAAATATCCGGAAGCCGGCGCGTTGGGTCGTCTTCGGGAAGTGGTTCGAACTTCAGTTCGCTTTTTGATCCAGTTACTTCCAGCACCGTCTGCGCGCACTCCAGGATTTTCAATTCGTTCGGGTTGCCAAGATTCACCGGCAAATGCTCTTCGGAGCGGGAGAGGCGCAGAATCCCTTCGATCATGTCGTTGATATAGCAGAAGCAGCGGGTTTGGTTGCCGTCGCCATAGATGGTAAGTGGATCGCCGCGAAGGGCCTGCATGATGAAGTTCGAGATGACTCGTCCATCGCCGGGGCGCAAACGAGGTCCATATGTATTGAAGATGCGTGCTAGATGCGTATTGATTCCGTGGCGGCGATGATAGGCCATGATCAGCGCCTCGGCGTAACGCTTGGCCTCGTCGTAGACCGAGCGGGGACCGACTGGATTCACATTGCCCCAGTACTTCTCGGTCTGCGGATGCTGAAGCGGGTCGCCATAACACTCGGAGGTAGAGGCGTGCAGGAATCCAGCGCCATATTTCACTGCGATCTCCAGCATATTTTGTGTACCGATCGATCCCACACGCAGGGTTTCGATCGCCAGCCGGAGATACTCCGGCGGACTTGCCGGAGAAGCGAGATTGAAGACGTAATCGACCGGTCCTGGATCGAAAGGTATGCAAATATCGCGCTCTTCAAAGCTAAAACGGGGATCACCGTCCAGATGAACCAGGTTATCGGCATTACTGGTAGAAAAGTTATCGACGCCGAATACGGCGCAGCCTTCGTTCAAGAGACGGTCAGTCAGATAAGAACCGATAAATCCTGCCGCTCCAGCTACCAGTACGCGCATGGTCAATGGTTCGCACTCCGATCTGCATGGGACAAAAAGTGAGTTAGTGCACTTTACTGCTTACAAGCTATGAAAACTACGAAAAAATCGGATTCCCTGGCTTGGCTTGTTGCGCGTGATAAATAGACGGCCGGCCCATACTTACATACGTGAAACCATGATCGCGCATTGTCCGAGGGTCGAAGAGATTACGGCCGTCGATCACGATGGGAAAGCGGAGCGCCCGCTTGAGCCGGGAAAGATCGAGTTCCGCGAATTCCTTCCACTCAGTCAGAATCAGCACGGCGTCGGCATCTTGGGCCGCCTCGTAGAGGCTTCCGGAGTAACTGAGTTTCTCCGAAGGCGGCAACTCTTTCTTGGCCCGCTCGATGGCTGCCGGATCGTACGCGGCTATCGCGGCACCCGCTGCCAGAAATTTCGCGATGACGGCGATTGCCGGAGACTCGCGGATGTCGTCCGTACCACCCTTGAAGGCCAGCCCGAGGGCAGCCAGTCTTTTGCCGCGCAACGTCCACAAAGCCGAGAGCGTCTTGTGGAAGAAAAGATCTCTCTGGCCGTCGTTGATCTTGCGGATCTCTTCGAGCAATTGAAAATTTACGCCCTGCTGCTGGGCTATGTGGTGAAAGGCGGCTACGTCCTTTGGAAAGCAAGATCCGCCATACCCCAGCCCAGCGCGCATAAACTTGGGGCCGATGCGGCTGTCAAGGCCCACCCCGGCGGCGATCTCTTCGATGTCCGCATCCACCGCCTCTGCAATGTTTGCCACCACGTTGATGAACGAGATCTTCAAGGCCAGAAAAGCATTGGAGGCATGCTTGATGATCTCCGCATTTCTCAACGACGTCATCATGAGCTTGGCCGGATTTGTGGCGCTGCAAGCCCCCTGAATTGCGCCCGTCCGTGCATAATAACCGCCTCCCGCAAGCGGTTCGTAGATTCGTTGCAGCAACTCCGCGGCGCGTATCGAGTCAGCGCCGGCTACGATGCGGTCGGGATGCAAAAAATCGATGATTGCTTTGCCTTCACGCAGGAATTCCGGGTTGGAAACCACATCGAAGCTCTTCGCGTCCACGCCGTGCAAAAAGAGCACGCGGCGAATCCACTCACTGGTGCAGACCGGGACCGTGCTCTTTTCCACAATCACCTTGTAGTCTTTGATGGCGCGGGCAATCTGCGAGACCACGATCTCAACATAGGAGAGGTCGGCGGCGCCGGAGTCACTCTGGGGAGTGCCGACAGCAATAAAGATTGCCTCGCTACGATCGACAACTCCGCCGAGGTCGGTCGTGAACTCAATGGCGCGATTCAGATGCTTGGCCAACAACTCCGCAAGGTGCTCTTCATAGATAGGGACGCCGCCTTCGCGAAGGAATTTTACCTTGGCCTCATCGTTATCCACGCAGGTAACTTGGTGGCCCATCTCCGCAAAGCAGACCGCTGCAACGAGTCCGACATATCCAGACCCAATGACACAGATTGAAACCGATCTAGAAATGATGGAGAAACCTCTCAAAAACAATATATCATGACGCGCAAATCGCTTATTTCTCCGGGCCTAATTCCCCGCCCCTTGCTGCGAGTTAGTTCATTAAATAAAGTTATCTCTAGAAAACCTCTGATTGTGCGCCGCGAAAGCCTGCGCTCTCCAGCAGAAGGTAGAGCCGCCCGGGATTTGGTTTGTTCCACCCGGTAACAATCGAATCGGCGGCATGGGCTAAGAAGCCCTTGGAACCCTCGATGCAATGAGCCGTTCAAGCGGTTCATTGAGCATGTAGGTTCAAAGGACTGAGCGGGGACACTTCAGATAGCGCCAATTGTTTGGTATTGATTGGCAATGAATTCTCCTCTTTTGCGCTTTGCGGTCGATACTTCAGTATTGCGGGCTGCGCTGTCGTTTTTGTCCTTGCTGGCCGTAAACTGTGTTCGTAGCGCATCGCTATGATCGATTACCTTCAAGTAGCTGTGTGCAATGGTTCTTGTAACAAACCCAATCGCTACGGCACGATTCACCAAGTCGTAATCGTCGCCGCCCCAGCCTATCAGAGCCTCATCGTATCCTCCCAAGGCGCGATAAGCAGAGCGTCGGATCGCGATGCGCCCGAACATGCCGCAACTGGCTGTTCGCGAATCCCAAGGAGCAGGGTGGACCAACTGAACGTTAGGGTCGCGGAACCATTCGGCGCACTTGTCGAGATACGCCCGATCTATGAAATTGTCAGCGTCCGCATTGACCAAAATCTTGCCGCGAGCACGTATGTGCGTGACGTTCTTCGCATGGGTACAGTGATATATGGTTCGACCTGTAACACGAAACAACCTAAGCCGCTGTGCCTCGATTTCGGCGGGGAATGCTCGCTCGGCCCAGTCAGCGGCCTGTTGAGGACAAGAGTAATCGACGAGTAACACCTCGCAGTCTTCATGTGCGAGGGACTGCGGCAGCGTCGCTTGGAGGTGATCGAGTCTTCCCATGCATGAAGTACAAAGGGAAAATGAGGGATTGTTTTCGGTCGACATTTTGCGCTTTAATCTTCCTTTCCGGGATACATTCTAGGAATAGAGTATCCTTCATGAGACAAATTACAAGGCCGAAATAACGTTTGAGCCGGAAGAGTTATCCAGGATAAATCATATACATCACAGCACGAGCGGCCTACTCTGTTACAAACATGTTGATAAGTCAGAGTTTGGATAGCGAGAAAGAGCCTTCACATGACCGCGATTAGCACAACAGAGCGTTTGTTGTTTCAAAAATCTTTACCATGCCGGTGATGTTGGAATTTGATTAGCGGCAGGGATGTTCTGATGGCGGAGCCGTGCTGTTGAAGGCCACCGATACTGTATGGGTGGCGCGAGAGTTTGCCCGCATCGTCCGCCACCGGGATGAATCAGCATGGAACGGCTAGTTGGATGCCACCTGAACCACCACCCTGTATCACTTCGCGTCTCATCTCTTCCGAGTCAGGGTGCTGTGGTATCTGCGTTGAACTTGCCCTGCAACAACCGTCCGGTTGAAGGCCAAGTCCAAAGGCTGAAATTGATAAAGCGCTCTACGTACGGGTGAGCAAAATTTGACCTACTCAGAATCAGGGCGGTCAACCCAGCCTGATTCCTGAATGATGAAAGCAGCAATGGAACACTCACATACCCTTCACCAAAAGTCAATACCCCCGGCAAAGCCGGGGGCTTGATGATGTGAGCCGCTCAAAGCGGCTTGAGCGGGGACGCTGACGCGGCCCCGGTTGGGTTGAGCCACCTATTCGGTGGCTGTTTACTTCCACAGGTTCAGTTGGTCCAAGCGCTCATCTTCCAGTTCCTGGTTGCGGATGTAATCACGAATCACGACTTCATCCCGCCCTACCGTTGACACGAAATATCCCCGCGCCCAGAAGTTTTGCCCAGTGTAGTTCTGCTTGCGTTCACCGTAGGTCCGAGCCAGATGGATCGCGCTCTTTCCTTTGATGTACCCCACCACGGACGACACCGCATACTTGGGCGGAATCGAGATCATGATATGAACATGGTCGGTCAGAAGATGCCCCTCTTCAATGCGGCTCTCCTTCTGTTCGGCCAGTCTGCGAAACACCTCGCCCAAATGCTGTCGCAGGGTTCCATAAAGCACTTTTCTGCGGCATTTCGGAATAAATACAATGTGGTACTTGCACTCCCACTTCGAGTGGCTTAAGCTTTCATATTCGTCATCCGGATTCTCCTTGATGTGTGCTTGGCGGCTCACAGCGAAGAGTTTCTGGATGGACTCCCGGAAATGTCAAACTGCTACTGCCTCCCCGGCAAAGCCGGGGGAACTCCCGGGATATTAGGTGATTATCGAGGCCGATATTTCGATTTATGTCATGAGTTCCGCCATTGCTGCGGTCAATACCGGCTAGTTGCTTGATGTCCAGCGAAATCCAATAATGCCTATCGATCCAAACAAAGCAATATAGGCGAATGCAGCGGCGATTGGATATATTGTTTGCAACCCGAGAGAGCCTGAATCGAGTGCGTTTGCCAAGATCACTCGGGTTACGCCCACAGGGGACCACTGCGCCACAACCAGCCACGGGCTATCTTTACTCATAGTCTCCGACAGAATTCCCAGAACCAAAATGGCGATGTAAATCATCCTCGTGGCAGAGCTGACCGTCTCTGTTCCCATGAATAGAGCAACTATGAGAAGTCCCAGGGATATAAACACTGGCCCGCTGATCAAGACCGCGAGCAGCAGCTTCAAAACGTCAGCAGGGCCGATATGAACATTGATCACGAGCAGAGCCGCCGCCACGGTGACAAGCGCCATGGCAATCATGAGGCCCAACTGCACCAGGCATCGACTGGCCATGAACATCCAGGTGGAGCAGGGAGTAATGCGGAGTCGCCGGAAGACTCCGAGTTCGCGGTCGCGAGATATCACGAGCGCGTATCCCATCAATCCGATTGACGGCAAACCAACAGAAATGCAACCCGCAAGGATACCTGTCGCTCCACGTGAAGCGATCAGGTTACGCCATGCGAACAGGAAAAACAAGGGAATCAGTACGCTCATGATACTCGATGAGGGTTGGCGCAATTGTACGGTTGCGTCGGCGCGCAACAGCGCTTTCATCGCCTGAAGCCGCGAAGGCAGGCTATGTTGAATGGATTGCATGGGACTCCTTTCTGGTCAGGCCAATGAAAACATCCTCGAGCGTTACTGGGCCAGTTGGCGAGAATGATCGTACACGAGGATCATCGCGATAGCTCTCAATCAGTCCTTGCGGAGTGTCTGCCGCAACGATGACACCGTGATCGATAATTGCGATCCGGTCGCAGACTGACTGTGCCTCTTCCATGGAATGCGTCGTCAACACGATTCCGCACCAGTCGTTCCGCATGGCCCGCACATGCTCCCACAGTCTCCGACGCGACTGCGGATCCAGGCCAGTGGTGGGTTCATCGAGCAGGACGAGGGAAGGATCGTGCAGGGTGGCGATCGCCAGGGAAACATTCTGCTGTTGCCCGCCCGAGAGTTGGCCCACGCGCTGCCCGGCATAAGAAGCCAGTTCGAATTCCGCGAGTATCGCTTGGATCTTCTCGGCTGCTCGCTGAACACCTAGAAGCCCGCAATAGAGGCGGATGATTTCCACTACGCTCAAGTCGGACTGCAAGCTGCTTGCCTGCAATTGCACTCCCATGTTCGCGCGTGCTAAACGTCCATCCTTGCAAATGTCGAAGCCGGCGACGCGCACACTCCCCGAAGTGGGCTTCACAAGCCCCTCCACCGCGCTGAGTGTGCTTGTTTTCCCAGCGCCATTGGGTCCAAGCAATCCATAAATTTCACCGCGAAAGACACGAAAGTTGACTCCATTCACTGCCGTCATGGGGCCATACCGGACAGTGAGGTCTATAACCTCCAGAAGTTCGTCTGCGGTTTCCCTGCCATGGGTAGTTGCAAGACTTGTCGCGATTGGAGCCGGCATTGTCTTTGTTGTCATAATATTCCTCTTCGATTCAGGCTGGGTCCAGCGATCTTCTCTCGAATTCAAGTTAAACCCGCATTGCGCGTCTTAACCATTGAGGCAGATAGCCTCCTAGCCTGTGCGTACACCAACAGTATAAGCTCAACACAGGTGAATTTAAATGCTTCACGGCAGATAGCATTTTCAAACACGCGCCGTTTGAGTTTCGCTGATAAATTGTTCCGCGGTTTCTTCTATCAGTGCAGTCACTTCAGGCCGCCGGCTCCGCTCTTGAAAAATGTTGCTGAACACTGCAATGCGCCGAGCAACGTCACGATCATTTACCAGGCTTGTGATCCGCGAGGCGATAGTCTCAGCCTTGATCTCCTGATTGTGCAGGCAGCTTCCAACGCCAAAGTTGCGAATCCGCACGGCATTGAACGGCTGATCGAAGCCGAAGGGTATCACCAGCATCGGAACTCCAAAATACAACGCTTCCTTGATGCTTCCAAGTCCTCCATGAGTGATAAGAAGTTTAGCCCGCTGCAGCAGTTGAAGCAAAGGGATCACAGGCGCCGCATATACATTTGACGGCGCATCCTGCTCGATAATCCGGGCCGTGCTTGCGCGCTGACCCAGTGCGATCACGAATTGAAATGAGACAAGAAGTTTCGCTGCTTCCACAGTGGCCTGAATTCTTTCATCCATCTCGCGATGCCGTGACGTCTGTGTGCCGAACGAACAGAGAATCAGAGGCTTAGAACTATCGATCTGCGACCAGTCGAAGGCTGCTTCGCTACGATCAAAATCGATGGATGGCTCGAGGTATCTGAGCTTCCCCCCGGAGATACGGAACTGAGGCAGTTCGAATTCGACCGGACAGAGCACAATCTGAATTGCATCACAGAGGAGAAAACCTTCGCGCCAAAGGGGCAGCGTCGTCCACACCAACATTAGAGGCACATGTTCCCGCGCGCGATCGTATGCAGAATAGTAGTGACCTACAAAGAGGGCATCAGCCACGACCGTCCGAGCGTTGTACTTTGCGGCTGCCTGGTGAATTCTAGTGCCGATAGCTCGCTCGCGTGACTCCTCATTGCCACGACCTCTCATGAACTCGCTCCAAAGCTCTTCTCCGAATCGCTCAGCCCAGTACATGGGCCGAGAACTCTGACAGTGGCCGATCTCTTCCTCGAAACACTCAACTTCAAAACCCTGTTGCTTGAGCCGTTCGGCAAAGTAACGGGTGGTCGAGAATCACAACTCGGTAGCCATCGGCGCCAAGGCGGCGCAGGACGGGAACCATCGGCATGATGTGTCCAGGCTCGGGCCAGCAAACGGAAAGAATGGTTGTGGGCATTGGCGTACCACCTCAAGACACATTGAGATAAAGAGAACTCCCGCGGGTTCGGCTGGCGCGCAAAAACGGATTCCAAATCGCCATATGGGAATACGTTTATGCAAGCCTGCCAGGATGAAAGTTTCCATCATTTTTGCGACTATGGAACAACCAGGATCGGCGCCCGCCAAATGTTGGCAGTGCGGTTCATTGGATCAACAACAGTCACTTGGCAAATATAGGATCCGGTCGGGAGCGAATCCAGTTTGAGCGCGAAAGACAAGGGTAGAGTCACCAAAGTTCCGTGCACAGTCGGAAGCCCTCGAACAGGTTTTGTCTCAAAAACCTCCGCGGGATCTTTGTAGAGACTGACAAATCCTACCAACGTTCCTTGCGCTCTTCCATCTTTTGGGTAAGCGTATGCCTGAAGATACACATAGAAGTCGCGTCTCTTGCTGAAGACACGCGTCACGCTGGGGATCAACTCTGTTCCGTCCTGGACAAGTGGGTGCACTATCAAGTCCTTTTCCAGAGCCTTCTGCTTCTCTGTGTTGAACAGCGCATCCTGCAACTTCGCCTTTTGACTACTGAGTACGACAGAACTGATGGGTAAAAGTATGGCTTGTTTATTGAGATTTGGAATTGTAAATAAAGCCTGATAAGTTCCGATCCTGCCTGTCTCGTCGTCGCGCGCCAGGAATTTGATAGAGTATTTTCCCGGCAGCAGCGTAAAACCGGTATCGTATTCGATGGGTCTATTTCCCAATTCTTGCGCCGTTGCATCGCTGAGAGCTATATTCACTTTGTCCCGTACATTCGTTACGGTCGTATTGGCGTAGATATCTTTGATCTCGCCGATAAAATCGATGAGGCTGTGCTCGGCGCCGTGCTGCTTTGCCAGCGCCAATTCATCTCCTGGAATTTTGATCGTGATCGGAACAAAATATTCGGATGAGTTGATTTGAAAGTAGTTGATCTCCATCGCAATTGTCAGGTCAGTAATCGGATCGCCCAGCTTTAAGGCATCTTCAAGCTGCTGTTCCTTATCTGCCGCGGTGAACTTGGCAAATACCTTGTCGGCAAAATAACCTTGTCGGAAGTCGAGCTTGGCTGAAAGCGGAGTATCTACGGTGACCCGGATGCGCCGAAACCGTCCGTCCAGATTCTGATTGGTCGGATAGTATCCCAGGACGTAATAACTCGTCTCGCTCTGTTGGGCCTGCACAATGCCGAGAGCCAGATCGTTATTGTCCAGCATGGCTTTGCCGCCAGTATCGGCACCCAAAGCAAACAGGGCATCCTGTGTACTCTCGAGCCGCGTTCCAAGCGCCGACGCTGATTCTCCGTTGTACATCGCCAGATTGCCGGGCGAACCCAGTGTTGCATCTCCCAGGGGCGCGCTGGCAATAAGTCCTCGCGCGTCGATCGGCCAAAGAGATACACCGGCCTTTACGGCCGCCTGCTCGGTAGCACTCAACTGCGCCTGGTTGCTGATGCTATTGAATTGCATACCGCTGGCGAAATAGATCAACATCTTCTTCTCTCGCAGTTGGCCGAGCATCCTTACAGCCATTTGCAGCGCCGAGAGTTGCCGGTCGGTGTTGAAGATGTTGAACTCGGAGTTGTCTTCACCGAACGCTGCACCCGTATCCGAAGAGGCAGCATCGGAGGCCATTTCATCGTTTCCCTGTCCCTCACCGACGGATAGAGTGGAGATGATGCTCATCAGGCGGCTCCGATCGGAGGTGAAATCCTGCAGAACATCCATCGACCCCCCGCGGTAACGCATGATAGCAATAAGAT
Organism: uncultured Acidobacteriaceae bacterium; assembly: GCA_963804315.1. Classification (GTDB taxonomy): domain Bacteria; phylum Acidobacteriota; class Terriglobia; order Terriglobales; family Acidobacteriaceae; genus Telmatobacter. The sequence goes on along the minus strand of CAWDQB010000039.1, from coordinate 158,945 downwards.
CTGCCGGGGTCATGTGCTTACGGATGAAGTCCGTTGCCGCCAGATAGGAGCGCTGCTGTTCGACCGGAGCCAGGGACGTCATGTCGAAGTACAGTACGAGAAGCCGCTTGTTTTTGTATTGATCGCTTCCAGGCTGCTCCGGGCTTATCTGTGCCCGGAGCAGCTTGTTGTAGAGCTTTAGATCTTTGGGTTCCGTGTTAGCGGGCAAGGCCTCCACGTCCATCGGAAATTGTTGAAATTCGCAGAACTTGATTTTCTGTTCAACGCCGTCTTCGGTCAGCTTGAAGTCCTTTGCGGTGAGTCCATCAACAGGCTTCCCGTTTTTGTATTGAACCGAAACCGTCTCAACAACTAGCTGAGACCGCACGGAGACTCGATACGTTCCCTCTTGATCGAACGGCGCATTCTGCCCGGTCTGTTGCGTCCAGCAATGAGCGGTCGCCGCAAGTAGTATCGCAGGTGCAAATCGGATTGCTCTCATCGTCAGAACCTCAGTCTCAGCTTGACTTCCAAGCTTCTCATCCCATTCGCGGAGCTTGGTTCCCCAAAGAGTTCACTTCCCACCGTCGTGATCCAACCGGTATATCCGACGTGATTGAGCACATTGGCCGCGTCGATTTGAGTGTCAAAGTTGTACCTCCCTCTGAGTCGAAACGTACGCATCAGAGACGCATTCATCGTAAACAGCAACGGTCCGGTGATCGAGCCTCTGCGCGTATCGCCGAACATTCCTGCCGCTGGCAACTCGAAAGCCGCGCTGTTGAGAAATCTTCCCGGCGGTGCTGCGTAGATATCGGCACCCGTACTATCCGCTCTCAGCACATTCGCATACGCCGTTCCCGGAACCACATACGGCGAGAACGGAGTTTCGGGCATGCCGCTGCCGTATTTCAACTGGGTCAAGAGCGTCCATTCCCGATAGAGGACTCCCCGCCATCCGCCCAACAGGTTTTTACCTCCCAGCCCCATGCCCGAAGTAAATTGCAACTGAGCGTTCAGCACCTGCCGCTGATCGAAATTGGAGAGCCCACGTTCGGCTGCCGGGTTCCGCCAATTCTGCGCGATTTGCAAGGCTTGGGAGATCTGTTGGATCGCTCCCTGCGAGATGGGGCCTTGCCCACCCAACGCCGCGTCGTCGTCTATTGACTTGGAGAAGGTGTATTGCATGCTTGCCGTAAGGCCATTCATCAGCCTGCGGCGGAGCTGCAATGCGCCCGATTGCCGTGTCGAATTGCCATTCGAATCCAAAAAGACGAATCCGAGCGGGCAACTGGGGCAAGGATTCGTGCCTCCGGCCGCGTAGGTATTGGGAAGAACTTCCCGCGGTCCACGCGTTCCCTTGATGCCCATGTAGGTGGCAACAGCTTGAAGCGCCAACGGAAGGTCATGTTGCAGGCTGAAAAGCCAGACCTGCGCATATCCCACGCGAAAGTTCGGATCGATGGCAAACCTCTGTGGTGTGGAGGTGGGACAATTAATAAAGCCGTTCTTCAGAGTGAGGGGGCACGTCGCGCTGTTGGCCACACTGATGCTCTCAGCCAAAGGTGCCTGCTCTGCCATCGCCAGGGCCATTGCCTGGTATACAGATGTGTCGTCGTAAATTCCGTAGCTGGCGCGGACGACCAGCGACGATGTCGAGAGTGGCCGCCAGGCAATTCCCAATCGAGGTTCGAAACCCATCCGGTCGGGACGCACAAGCGACGCTGGGTATCGTTGCCCGGTCAAGCTCCCCAGTGGCAGGCTAGCGAGCACTGGGGCGACTTGAGTAAAACCAGGGGCGATGTCCAGGTTCACCAACCGATTCTTGAGTTCTGTGATGGGAGCGCCGTATTCCCAGCGAAATCCCGCTGTTACCGTCAAGTCGGGCCGCGCTCGCCAATCATCTGAAATATACGATGCATATACATTTTGGCGGAAATATTTGTCTGGATTTCCGCTTACCAACGCCGACGCATCGGGCACACCTGTCAAAAAATCGGCAAAGTCCGACACACCGCTGGCAACACCTGTAAAGAAAAAGGTTCCTCTCGGATTCCCCTGCTCAAAGTAATTAAACTGCTGGCGGTGGAAATCTTCGCCGATCGTCACTGAATGTGTGCGGTGAATCCAATCCAACTGGCCCGTCACATCGTTCGATTGGTTCCGATTGTTGGCGCTGTTCCCGTCGGACAGACCCGCAATTCCGGAAGAAAACACCAAGGTCGGGGGACCCCAATTCTCTGGGTCCTGATTATTGCCCGTGATTCCGGCCACGCCTGAAACATTCTCGACATTTTGAAAATATGTACGCGACTGATTGCGCAGAAAGCTGAAATGGTAGCTCAGAGTCATGAAGACATTGCGTGGCGCGTACATCCCTATTCCGAAGCGGTGCCACCAGTTCATTTGGGTATCGAATCCCAACGCATGATGGGTATCGACAAACTGAAAGAGGTTGGGTGCGCTCTGACGAGTGGCCTGAAAGGCAAATCCGCCATGGATCTGGTTCCGTTCACCCAGACTGCGATCGAAGCGCGACTGCAAAGCATTCTGCGTCAGGTTCGTTGTCTCCGTCGTCTGGTAATTGAATCCGGAATTGCTCTGAACATTCGGCAACGGATAATAGTTGAGCAGTGCCTGGGCTTGCGGGTTCACTGCCGCTAGCACATTCGAAGATGCCTCCAGACCTGTGTCGATTGTCCCCGGAGTGTTTGGCGGACGTTGCAACTGCGGAAAACTTCCTTGCCGCTCGGCTAACGTCGGGACAAGAGCAGATTCGACAATTGCCGTTGTGTTTCGCGACCATTGGTACCCCACATAGAAGTTAGGCCCATGGGACATGAGATGCGGAATGTCCAATGGGCCTCCCAACGATAGTGCACCTGTGACCTGATTTTGCTGCGGCTTGGCGGTTGGGATTCCCGTCAGCGAATAGGGCACTGCATTCAGCGCCGAATTGTTGTCCGAAATGCTCATTCCGCCCGCATACAACCGGCCTTTATTCGCGAGGTCGTTGCCAAATCGCTCATCCTGGGAAAACTGCGATGTCGAGGCATTCCTCATACTGCCGTTGATTAGGAAGCCGTCCGCCGTGCGCTGTTGATCCTCCGCTGCGGGGATATCTGTTGAAAGTGGCTGATCTTCCAATACAGTTGCGGGGCTAGTTGATGCCGGTTGACCGGCAGCCGGCGCTAGCATTATTGCGTTCAATTGCGGATTGTCCTCCGCCTGAATTTGATCGGCTGATTCCATCGTCATTGCGAATGTACCGCTCTGCGTGCTGGTGGAGATCGCCACTTGCTTTTTGAGAGTCGCAAAACATGGCATCCGCACCTCGATCATCCATGCGCCTTGCGATAGATCCGCAAATCTGAATACGCCGACCGAGTCGGTGATCGCGATGTACCAGGTCGAGGACTGCGTGGCGATCACCCTCGCACCAGGAAGTGGAAGACCATTGAATGTAACTACCCCGCTGTATTCAAGGCATGAAGAAGTACTCGCTCCAGCCATAAAAACTGCGATGCAAAGCAGTTTGAGCAGGATATCGAACCATCGCATATTCCTCGGCAAAGGCCGGTTTGAATGGCCATGAACCGGAAAGGTCGCGGTGCTTTTGTCTCTCATCTCCACTTCCTTAGAACGGATGTTAGTTTATCTGGGGTTCATTTGAAAACTTACAAACTCGGAACGGTGCTACAACAACCGATAAAAAATCGGTATTGCAGAGAAATTCCGCGGCAATGGACTCTCCACGGGATGGTCAAACTCTATCCAACCAGCACCGCATCCTGTACCGAATCATCCTGGACGAATTGGTGTTGACAAAGTCCCGCATACAATCCTCCCATCTTGATCAGTTCGCTGTGTCTTCCTCGCTCGACAATCCGCCCACTATTCAGCACTAGGATTTGATGGGCGCGGCGGATCGTGGACAAGCGGTGGGCTATCACGATTGCGGTTCGGCCACGCAGTGCGACTTCAAACGTTCGCTGGATCGCTGCTTCCGATTCGGAGTCGAGATGAGCCGTCGCTTCATCCAGAATAACAATATCGGGATTGCGCAGCAGCAGCCTCGCGATTGCCAAGCGTTGACGCTCACCGCCCGAGAATCGGTAACCGCGTTCGCCGGCAATCGTATCCAATCCTTCCGGAAGAGATTCGATCAAGGGAAGTATCTGCGCTGAACGCAACGCCTCGGTGAGTTCATCCTCGCCAGCTTCGGGCCTTGCATACAAAAGGTTCGCGCGGATCGTGTCGTGAAATAAGTGAGCGTCCTGCGAGATGAAGCCGATACGCGCGCGCAGCGAGTCAAAAGTTGCTTCGCGAAGATCAACTCCATTGATCGAGATGACGCCTCTTTGCGGGTCGTAAAGCCGGCCTATCAATTGAGCTAGAGTCGTTTTGCCGCTTCCCGATAGGCCAACCAATGCGGTGATCTGGCCTGGCTCCGCTACAAAGGTGATCTCTTCGAGCACATCCTTCGCTGCTCCGCCGGCGACGAGTTCGTGCGATTGCAGCGACGCGAGAGTGACTTCAGAATTTGTCGGATATGCGAATCCAACACCATCCATGGAGATGCGCGCAGGCCCCGCAGGAATCTCCACTGCATTCGGTGATTGCTCGATCGTCGGCTTGAGATCTAGGATCTCGAATACGCGCTGAAACGAAACCAGCGCCGTCATGATCGTAATCTGAATGTTTGAAAGTCCGGCGAATGGAACATACAACCGCGTTAGATATGAGACAAGTGCGATAACCGTTCCTATATCGAGTCTATGCTTGACCACCAGCACACCACCCATTCCGTAAGTTGCCGCGGTTGCAAAGACAGCTGTCAGCGATAAAACCACAAAAACCAGGCGTCCATATATGGTGCGCTGGATGTCGGTTCTGGCAATGTTCTCGGCCCTATCCCGAAACATCCTGATGTCGTCTTGAGGACGTCCATATAACTTGGTCAACATTGCGCCCGAAACGCTGAATCGCTCTGTCATTGCGTTGTTCATCAGCCCGCTGAATTGATAGTTCATCTGGGTGATCCGTTGCAGCTTTCCGCTGCAGAGACGCGCCACGACGATAAAGACGGGGAGAACGAACAGTGCTATGACAGCAACCGGCCAGGAGAGCACGAACATCACGCTGAAAAGCGAACCGACAACGATAAGGTTCCCCACCGCCATCGCCAAAACGTCGGTGATCGCATTCTGAGCAGCACCGGCCTCATTGTTGAGACGTGAGATCAGCGCTCCGGTTTGGGTATGGCTAAAGAATGCCATTGGCATACTCAGAATATGTTCAAAAAGCCCGGTCCGCAAAGAGACGGCGATCCTTGCCCCGATTTTTGCCGACAGATAAGACTGCACCAGCCCGAGTGCGCCATCGATAACTCCCAGCATGCAGACCAGAGATGCGAGCCGGTAGATGAGCGCAATGTTACCCTTGAGAATGCCGTTGTTGATAATCTCGCGATAGAATAGTGGATTGGCGATCACGATAGAACTATCTAGCGCAACAACCACGAGAAACAGAGCCAGCAACCGCCAGTACGGTAATGCAAACCGCAGGACGCGCCTTGCGGTTCCCGATTGCACTGGGGACTTCGTAGCCGATGGGTCGTGTGCGAAGACTTGTGTTCTTCCTGTCAAGCCTGTCCAGGACATTGTTGCACCTCCAGCATGTTTTGATCCGGGGCGAATGTGTTTGCAGAATCTCTGCTTCTGCGCTTTGAGCGGGGATGCCCGCGGCTCCAAGCGATTGCAAGATTCGCAAGAGACAAAATTGTACTGCGCAATACCTTCCCTCGCTCGGCACCATTCGAGCGCGCCTTGCATTCTTGGGGGTTACGGGCAGCCTCCGTATGCGGCACGGCTCAGGATCGCGCGCAAACAAGATCGGCGTTTCGATTGGTTTTCGGATTTCGATTGTCCTAACCAAGAGCGGAACTTCTACTCAAAATTTACACTGTCTCTTAAACCAACATGCCCTCCTGCTGCATCACGGTTTCGGAGTCGAACATGCGCATCATGGAAAAGGTCTCTTCTGTTGGGGCTTTCAATTGAGAAAGATGGGCAGCCGCCTCGAACATCGGAATGGCAAAACGATCTCTAGCCGTTTGGAATTCGCTAAGAGCTTCTTCCATCGCGCATTGCCCCGAGAATCCGGCATCGATGGCCTTAGCCAGCAGCTCCGCCTGACGAAACGCTTCAGAAATTCCCTGGCCCATGATCGGATCCCGGTTGTACGCCGCGTCTCCTATCAGTGCCCATCCAGGGCCGTAACACTGGCGTATGTAGTTTGGAAGATATTCGGTCCCTACGAAAGGCTCTTCTCTTTTTCCACGCGCCAAGCGCTGCTTCAGCATCGGCAGCGAGTCAATGTAGTGTTCGTAATTCTCCTCCAGGTTGCGTAAGAAACAGTTGTCATCGCGATCTCGCGATATGCCTATACCGACGCAAGCGAGACCATCGTTTGTCGGCGTTATGTGTACGCAGAGTCCCTCGCGAAAATACGCTTCCATGCCCTTCGGCTCCAGGCCGCTCCAATAGGAGTGCGCGCCTACCGAGTGAGAAGGAGTCTCGCGATAAGTGGTCGGATTAAGGATCTTGCTCATCGTGGAATATCGGCCGTCCGCACCAATCACGATTTTCCCATGGATGCGTTCAGTGATGCCCGATTCATCCACACCTACCACGCCCGTTACTCGATCGTTCTCGAAGATGAGTTCCTTGACCATAAAACCCTCGCGAAAGTGCGCGCCCTTTTCAATGGCGCTTTCCAGTAGAATCGTGTCGAGAAACCGTCTGCGCGGAGCATAAGCCGGCGATCGCGGGGAAATCGGCGACGGTGTGATCGGAATTCCATTGAACTCGAGAGTTCCTTTAACATAGTTGATCGTCGACCGGCAATCTTCTCCCAGATCCACTTCGAGCCGATGGATGGCTGGACAACCACATGCGACAATCCGTTCAATCAGTCCCCATTTTTCGAGCATCCTGACGCCGGTTTGGTGAATGTAGTGTGCCGAAAGCACGTCGCTGGGAAACCGCGACTTGTCAAGCAACAGAGTGCGATACCCTTTTTCCGCAAGAAGCATCGCGGTTGGGGACCCGCTGCAACGCGCGCCTACCAGAATGACATCAAAATCTGCCATATGAACATCCTCCATTTTCTTCCATTCACACGAAGCTTCCAACTCAAGCGGTAGCATTGTTTCAGGTTTTCATCTATAAAAAACGCTGTAGCGCGGTGCCGCCTAAGTTCACCCAAAAATTAAACATAGATTCTTCGATTCACCACTCCCAAACTGAAAAACGTTCGGAGTCCGTTCGTTCAGAAAGACAGCTCAACTCATTGAAAAGAGCTTTAAGACAGGACCGCAGATGCTTCTTGACCAAAGGGAATTTCAATTCGTCGCGGACCAATATCATCTCTAATTGCGCTGACGAGCCTTATTCCAAGCCGAATTGCAAAGACGAAGATGCTTCGACAAGCGTCGGCCAATATTGCAACAGCTCTGCGAAAGCCAATACGATTTCGCGCAGACCTTTTCCCGAGTACGGCTTGCCTGGCGCATTGCCCAGATCAGAGATCGGAAGATCGTTGCGACTGTTCAGCCTTGCCAACGCCGCGTCTCGAATCTGCTCCAGATCGGTTCGCCAATAAGCATCGTTTGCCTGGTCCAGCCGGGCCTGCACAACCTGCAGAAGTTGTAACATTAGCCGCTCGATTGCAGAGTGAAGCCGATCCTGAATCTCCTCTTCACTCGCGCACCGCAGCTCTGCCAGCGACCTACCGAGCGATGCCACGCGCTGCCCGGTCGTCGCTCCAGTAATTGCGCCGCATGTGCTCACCAGTGCCATCATCGCTTCGGTAAGCAGGAAATGCTCGATTGAAGCGGCCGCTGCTCCCGGAGCAAACTCCCGCGCCTGTTCAGGAGAGTGCAGAATCGCCCGTGGTATCAAACCGAATAAGCTGTTGGGAACACACTTGAAGATCAGCAGCCCGAAAAGTCCATCTTGACCGCGCTGGATGGGCAAAAACGGCGGAAGTCCATCCCGGTTGTCAAGTGCCAAACAATGTGTTTGCGTATGGATATTGTGGGTGACGATAAAGTTTTTAGCGCCTCGCATAATAAGCCGGTTTCTGATTGCTGCCCGATAAAGGCCTTCCGATCCAGACAGCCGAGTCCACGTTTCACGCCCGCTGATATAGGAGGTCAATGGACTATCGACTCCGCTGTCTCCAACAATTCCCATCTGTGCTGCCGCCACCCTTGCCTCGCCCGATTCAATCCGTCTAAAAACCGTGTTAGAGTCGGTCTCATGCGTCGCGACAAAATCTTTCGTTTTGTCGGAAGGAGATAGGTTCATTAGGCGTTCGTGCAAACCGAGCAGATCCTCGCGCACAAAGGAACATTGCTCGATCTCACTTGCATCTTTGAAAAACCAGCTCTCGATGTCGGATTCTCTCAGCGCCACATCGTCGCACGAACCTGGAATCGATGCAAGACGACAACGGACATCGTCGTCCAGAAAAAGCGTGCAACGACCGATTGTAGCAAGCAAGAGTACGTTCTGCGCCGCGCCCATCGATACTGAATACTCCGGATTGCGCTTCAATGCAAATGTCACGCTCTCGGAAGAAATGCCTGTCTTGCGCACCAGTTGAGCCGTAATGTGACTTCTTTTTTCTTCGCCGATATGCAAAAGTTTTGTGCCCCATTTACGAGCGTGGGCGTCCATGACTTCCGCGTTCGCTCGTTGCAAAGGTTCGGAATCGGAGTCGTCCAGAACGACAACCTGCGGATTGCGGCCAAACTCTGCAAGATTTTCTTGCAGTTCGCCAAGACAACGACGAAGCATCTCCGGGCGATTGCGGGTGGGAATCGCAATGCACTCGATTCTGCGAGGCGTTGCAGATGAGGCAAAGCGGAAAAAGAGCTTCTTGGATTCTGGAATCGAAATGAATAGTCCAGCATCCATGACCGACTTCAACACTTGCGTGCCGGCGCTCTGGTCGATACCCAGCGCCGCGGCCAGCCGCAGAGATTGTTCCTCGGCAGAAGCAAAAGTCGTACAAGCTGACAGTGCAGTTGCAATCCCCCGTTCGATGATCGTCGTTCGTGAACTCAGAGGATTGCGCAGCAGAACCTTTCTGGCGCTAAGCAGCGCTCTCGTCTCCCCGCAATACCTGATTTGCCGATCTGATGTTTCCACAAGAATTACCTGTCCAGAGAGATTGTTCAGTGTGAGCGGCGTTGTTCGAAGTAAGTGGCCGAAGTAGCCTCTTCGCCGTTGTCATCGGTACTGTCGTTTGCTGTCGCAAGATCAAAGTACGCGTATGCAAAGGACAGCGAAAGGAGTTTCATGGCATCGTCGGAGGGTATTGGAACAATACAAAGTCTCACTCCCAGGCGTCTCTCGATTTGGGCGATGTCGAGCGGACATTTCTCCCCATAGGCGGCGCGAAACCTGATTGCCGGAGGATTAGAGCGTTCATCGTCGGGCCGTGAATCGTTTGCCGACAGATGCATCCAAATATCTTGGAGTCCCGACTTCCACGACAGAACCCTATCCGTTCCCGCCACGACGCTGATAGGCTGCCCGCGATAGTGAAATCTGAATACGGAGCAATCGTCGAGTCCGGAACACTGCTCGTAGACAAGCACGGAATCGAAGGCCCCGATATCCTTCAAGTATTCCGAAAGCAGAGATACTTCCGGATCGCTCGCCAGCGACTGCGGAGTATCGACTCTTGTCCATCCTTTTTGCGCATGCGCGTGTTTTGCCAGAGTTCGAAATAGGCTCTGCTCGACCAATTCGCGCCACGACCCTCCTGAAACCGTTATTCCGAGATCGAAGTAGGCCGGCTTTGTCGAAGCTATCTGCAATCCCGACGAATTATATATCGCGTTGCATATCGCGGCACCAGAACCATTCGCATGTGGATTCCGGAACCGCTGATCATAAATGCGTTCAAGCGCCCTGCTAATCGTGCCCGCCCTGGCTTCGATCATCTCCTCGCCGCATTCCTGGACCCAGGGAGAATCCGTGTCGCCGTCACTCTCCTCCACACGGGCTGCACACTGGTGATATGGGTACTGCAGCAGGTAGCCTTCTTCCAGTTCGCGGATGATTCCTGTCTCTCTATCCACAAACAATGTCTCCGCATTTTTGCAGAAATCCACCCTTTTCGGAAAAAGTATATTGCTTTCCGTCTCCGGCTTATCTGGCTTGAACACAAACGTACGGTCCACACGCCGCAGTCGGCAAGTCGCGCATAGCGGGCGCGGTTTCCGACTGATCCGGTGTGTTCGCTTCTCCAACTCCATTATTGTGTGCCGAGCGATGCTATTGGAGCCTTCCAGTCTCACATCCCAGAAATGGCGCAGCAGCATGTGGGCGCCAATCGCAATCAGCCCCTTGCTCTCGAAGGCGTCACCTGGTTCAGCAAACCCGGGATCAACTGCCAGCATCTCTTCGATGCACGCGGGGCAACCTGCGTCGGCCTCGCATGCGCAGGTCACCACGCGCCTCCCCCCCGCATTCAATGTCATACCGCACCGGCGCGATCCGCGGAGCAGAGAGTACACGGCGCTGTGCAGAGGACTGTCGTCTCTCTCAATGTCTCTCACGGCCAACAGTTCATCCCATTGCAACTGATTCAGCTTGTTATGCCATGAGGAATCCCATGCATGCGCCTCCACCTTTGGCCCATCCTTCTCGCTGCCGTGACTCCGCACCATCTCCCGTAGCCGCAGTTCGTCTTGCTCCGACCAGCAGGAAGCAAGGAGGATGAGATGGCACAACCCTGTACCGAGTGCCGCTTCCGCAGTTGCCGTCACCATCTCACTTGTTCCGGCAATGAGAACTCTCTTCGCGCGAAGCTGCGCAAATGTCTTTAGCGGAAAATCGGATTTTGTTTCCAGGCGGGCGCGCTCCCGGTCGAAGTATGCCAACGCTTCGGGTGGTAAGTTGCCTCCGCCGTCGTTAGTTGCATCGTAAAGCATTCCCGCGGATTCCAATGCCGTGATTAGTTTCGCCATTGGCCCATGCAGAATCGTTTCAAGCTCGCTAAAAAGCTCTTTGTCAGGTTGTGCGCTTTCCACAAGTGGCTTGATCGCCTGATACGAGTCCCAAACACCGTTCCCGTTGATGGGAAGGAACGAATCCCCGTTCCGAAAAATCATGCCGGCGCCAGTGCGAAGATAGGTCACCGTTCCGCGAAGTCGTGGCTGCATCGTTCTATTCATTTGTCTGCCTCCCGCTGTTTCCACGGCCAAGCCGCTGGAAGGCGTCCTTCATGGCGTGAGCCATGCGGGTCTGAGCCGTCCAAGGCATCCCTGACCGGTTCATGTGAAAGATAAGAACAGGCACCAGGAACTCCCGCAATCCACACTCCAGCTCGCCATTGAAAAATGCTTGGTTTATAGCGCGTCCACATCCGTAAACGCGCGTCAGGTAATCGCCTAGGATCTCGGCCTGCGCACCCCGAAAGAGCGCGAAGATCCCATCGGGACCAACGCGAATAACCTTGTTCGCAAGCTCCTCGTACTCCTGCAATTTTCCGACGTGATCGTCCGGACCGAGCGGACGCATTTCTGCCAATTGGCCAAAAACATCCCAGCGCTCGAAGTTATCTAATCCTGCGGCACCGGTCAGATAGGTCATGATCGCCAGCGACAACCCAATGGGAATAAATGGATATCTGGGCTTCGCTTCGCATTGCGCCCAGCGCGCCAGAAATTCGCTATCGCGAAAGAATAGCTCGTGCGCAATGGCCTGCCCCTTGTTTCCGCCAAAAAGCCGTAGCTCCGGTTCGTAGCGAAGGATCTTCAAATCGTATCCTTTGCCCGACAGTCTCTCCATAAGGTCAAGCGCCGCTGGAGTTGCGACAATCGGAGGCACTGCGACGCGAAGACGAATTGCGGCTCCAATCGAGTCCCGCTTGCTCAACCACCACCATGCGTCTACCGGATAGACTTGGCTCAATCCCTCAATTGCAGGCAAGATATCGCGCTGGATGGCCTCTGCGTAACGTGCCGGATTTACATGCGAAACCCTCAAATATACCCAGTGCATGGGTGCGGACAGTTCATTACGGCAGTCTTCGATGGTAAGCAGCGTCCGCTCTAGCATGTATCGGAGCGCATCGTCCTGTGCGCATTCAGGATGCACTTCGCGCAACACCTGCATCAGCGCCTGCTCAAGGCGCGAACCGGTCTCCGCCTGTCGGCCCACTTGCAGCACGGCGCCGCTCCTACTGTTGTCGCTTGTCGACGTTAAGATCATCGTTATTTGATCTCTCGCTTTCGTCGCAGAGAATCTGCGCAAAAGTTGGAAAAACGTTACGGCAGTTCAGGCTGGCCCAAAAGAAACTCGCCCACTGTGCTTTCCTGCCAAAAATCGGTATGAATCAGGCGCGAGAATCCGATGGCCCGCCGCCCAACGCGCATGCCGCCAGCCCCATTGCGGTGGCGACAAGATACATCGACTGGAATAGAACCCCGACATGCTTCAACGTGAGGCTGTAGGAGAGAGATTCATACTTCCAGCTCACCCGCATGAATCGAGCCGAGATGAGAAGTACGATGTGCGGTTCGCTGCTCATTGTCGCGCATTGGCGCGCGTCGCCAATCAGTTCCTCAGTTAACGGCCCGCAGCCGGATACTAACTCCAATGAATGAGTCGAACCATTGTAGTGATAAAGCCCAGACTCAATGCCCGAGCAGCGGTTGATTAGCGGATAAATCTCCAATTCGTGACTTCTGCCGCCTGACGGATAGACCCGAGAGGCGAACTCACGGTTCTCCACGAATGTTCTTTTTGTAATTCTGCAGCTCCGGTACAGGAACTCGCTGAGTTGTTCCAGTGTGAGCGGTTCGCGGCTGTGATGCCGGGTCGAATGGCGGATCTCCATGACCTCTGTAAAAGGGGGATCCCGCCGGATGATCTCCTCCAGCCGTGGATGAGGCAAAGGATATTCAATCGCGCTGGGCATCTCCTTCACCGCAGGAAGTTCCTGCAGCTTTCCGACGAAGCGATAGGTTCCACCATAACCGCCGATATGGCGACCCCTGCGGCTGCGAGCATGCATCATGCGATCGGCAAAGGACCATCCCTGACTTTGATCTACGGAAGGATCGCTGTCAATACTTGTTGTCAGAACTCGAATTTCGATCAGCCAACTCGCCAGAGCCGACATTACCGCAACCGGCAAACCGGCCGCCCGGCCCCACTCCGCGCAGTTCATCGCATCCGACACCGGTAAGGGCAGCCACTCCAACCCCGAGTATGGCACTTCAACGTAATCTCCACATGCCGCGGACTCCACGATCAGCGCGCCTTCTCCGTAACGTATACATGCATCCTTGCTCGCGGTCAATTGCGTCTTGGGGTTGATTCCCGGCGGTATCAGTTGGATTCCTCCGCGGCTGCGCAGTGCAGCTATCGTTCGCCCCGCGTGCCGGATCGATTGTGCCAGCAATCCGCCCCGCCAAAGCCGGTTGATCTGCTCCTCCACCAAGAGCGAACCGTCCATGCATTTCAGCAGCGGAGCCAACTGCGACAACTGGATGCCGCCCTCCGCGATCTGTTCCAGAATTTGTGCAACCGTCCCCTGGGGCAACGCAAAGGCAATACGACCCGCAGCAGAGGATATGCTCCATCTGTTGCCGGAATGCTCCATTGAGACGTCGCGAGCCAACCCCAGTTGCATGCATTCCAGACACGCAAGCGCATCCTCACTTTTTTCCGGCGGAATCTGCAGGGCGGTCGGCGTCATATAGCGGCACCTTGATAGAAATAGGGGAAGGCACGCTCGACATCCTCCCGATTGCAGACTTTCAGATCAATGGGTCCCTTTTCCCAATCCCAGAAGGGATTGCGGTCGTGGCCGCAACGGTCTTCTAGGGCGCGGGAAACCAGATAGCAGATCAGGAACCGTTCTGCCGCTGTAATTCCCAATTGGTTCAGTGTGCGGTAAACGAGACTGACGGTCATTTGCCACGACCGGAAGGCGGGACTGTCGTCGAGGGAGTTCTTGAGCATCGATTCAAGCTTGTACTGGCTTGTCGCAACTCCGTTGTAGAGCGTGGTCAGTGTGCGCCTCAGCAGGTCCAACATGGCGTTCATACCCGCAGTCAACTCTTCCCCGCTCTCCAGCGAACGCAGCGTTTGTTCAACGGCAAGCCTCACTGCCGCTCCACGCTCCGCATCGTAGCAGGCTTGGAAACGAACTCTCAACTCCGTACCTCGTCTTGCTGCCAGTTGGAGATAGCCCTCGGCATGCGACCTCAAGCTCAGGTAGGGCGAAAAACTTTCAGGATTCACCACCCATACCATCGCAACGAGAAGCTGTAGCGCAAGATGATTTCGATTCACGCTTCCCTGCCGCACGTTTTTCAGCCATTCAATGCAGATGCTCGAGCTTTGCGCCATATACTCCCGGACATCCACTTTCGCGTTCTCGTCCTTGAGCAGAGCCAGCACCGGTTCATCGGTGAAAACAACTGAATTATTTCTCTGCAAAGGCAAGGCCTCGCAGTTCTCCATCTGGCTCAGTTGGCGTGAGCGTTCTGCATACTCCTGCTCAGTGGTCAGCGTGGTGGAAGGATGAGCGCCAAGATACTCTTCGATCCGTCCTGCGACTGCAGCCACATTGTCGGCGGTGCAGCAGCGTTTCAAGCCCACAAGGATATTTGATCCTCCGCTCCAGTCGCGCTGATAAAATGCGATCCGTTGCCGATGGATCGGGCATCCGGCATCCAGATTCGGCCAGATGCCGTCGAGGATCAGATCATCCTTCCTGGCCTCGAAGTAGTAAACCCTCATCCAAGTCCAAGCGCGATCCAGCCCTCTTCCGGATGAATTGAGATTGCTCATTTCTTCTATCTGCCTCCTCGGCCGTCAGGCACGGTGTCTGTTTTGTTTGAGCGGATGGCGCCATCAAGACACATATCAACTGCAATCTCGATAGGACGGCCAGTCCCCATATGCATCCATTGCTCAGGACACGGAAGCGCCTCTTCACAAAACGCGCCGCTCTCTTGATCCGCAATGAGGTCAGCAAAGCTCTCGGCCAGAAAATAACTGCGGAAGTTAATGTATTGAGGTTTGCGCGATACAAAGGAGCGTACATCCGCCGATGCCGTTACTCCGGCTTGCGCGCCGCCGGGGCGAGACTGCACGAAAACTTCATCGGGCAGTTCCCAGGTGCGCTGCCACTGTCTGACCGTGGCAAAGCACCGAAGTGCGCTCTCCCTTCTGGCCTGTTTAGGGAGGTGGTCGGATGCAAAATACCATCCCTTGCGGCGAATGACACACGATCCATAGGTGAATCGCGGGCTGCACCAATGCGCCTTGTTTGGGAAGGCACCCATGGCATTCGCGTCTCGGCCGCTCATACGGTTGTAGGCAACCGGCTCCGCGCCCCCCATGGCAAGCAGCAGGCGAGCAACCGGCGGATACAGTTGCCGAGCCAGTGCACCGAAACTGACCGGAACCAGCTCCTGACCGTCGTAGCTCAAGCGCATTTCACCTTGCTCGGAAAGTTGGATGCTGACGGCTCCTAGTGCAACGCCGTGTTCACCTGACGCTGGGTCGCTCATATAATCGATGCAGCGCTTCGTGATCGCCGGGCCGATATTAGGGTTGAAGTCAAATGTGGCGCGCAACTCGCACGGCTGCGCGCCATCCCATATCTTCGTGATCGCCTGCGACAACTCGCCGATGACCTTTTTTCGCTCTTGCTGGTCGCGCAGTCCGTTACAGGCCCTGAGTACCGTACCGCATGGACCCGCGCTAATACTGTTAATCGATAAGGCCGGGCGGTTGCCCTCCAGGTAGCACGGCTGCACAAAGCTGGTGATAGGCATCTTTCCTTCCACCGGCTGCGCCAAGCGGAGGCACTTAAGGCGTTCTGTCCACCGTCTGCTCTTGTTGGCGGAGCGCAGATCAAAATCTTCTCCGTCCGTCTCTCCCAGGAACATTGTCCCTATCTCTCGCCAGATTTGTTCAAGCTCCCGCAACGATTCCAGGCCGAAGGGATTCCGGTAGAATTCGTTATCCGCTCCTTGTGCCGAAGTTTTGAGCATCTTGCTATAGCGAAGGGCAAATTGCAGAAAGGGAACCGGCCCACCTTGAAACTCTCTTTCAAGCACATGGCGCATGGATTCGCGAACACATGAATTGAGGTCGAGCAGAGGCACAAAAGCGCCGAGGAACTGGCGGAGATCCTCGACTGTCGACTGCCACTCTGGCGGAGGGTTGAAGTGCCCAACCGGCTCTTCCATAGTGTTGTCGAAAACCAGGTGTCCGGTCCAATCAGGTGCCCCAACATCGCCGATTGCTTCGTGAGCACGAGTTCCAGCCGCATGCATTCTGTTCAAGAAACCGGGCAACTCTTTCTGCGAAACCTCCCGCAGATGCTCCTCCATCCACTCCAGCAGGTCAAGTTCCCGCACCAGACAGGCAAGTCTGATGTCAAGATCTGTCCTGGTCTCAAGAAATGCAAGCAAGCAACCCAGTGCCGGGGTGTCGTCCTCCGGCAATGGCACGCGATGTTTTAAAATATCCATCGCGATGAGCTTCTCTATCACAGAAGATGCACGCTCCGTTCCGCCCAGTTCCTCCGAGAGAGCTTCCGTCAGTTCGCCCGGCAAGGCGCACGGCCCCAATTGCTTGAGAACCTCCGACACTCGTTCATATATCCCGTGCCGGGGTAGTTCCGCGAACGATTCATTTGGAATCCTGAGCCGCTTCGTCCAGCGGTCCTTGTAATCGTGACGCATCAGCAGGTTTTTGTCTTCCGTTTCCGCCATCGATGTATTGGCTGACACTGGAACAAAGCTGCGCAGTTCCGGATGCAACGACAGCGAGTGAGCCAGTTGGGCAATGAATGTCCGGTTCAGCGACACGCTTCTTTCAACGCTGATGCGTTGCCATTTCGGCGCAATCTCCGCCGCATGCACAATTTGTACAATACGAGTACGCATGAACGTGCTGAACGGACTCAGTTTCAATGCACTTCGTGCGTAATAACGGATGATCGAACGATGGATTCTTGTCTGCTTGGCCCTGGAAAATGATTGGGGAGACTCAAGGTATTTGGTCACATCCTGACTCAATGCCGGACTGGAAAACTCAAGTCCGCAGCGAAATTCCTTCTTGCGGCAGATGGCACACAGCCGCTCAACTTTCTCGGCAAACTCTCTGGCAAATACTCCTTCCAGGTTGTCGAAAAGTTGATCGAGATTCCTTTTGTCCCCGATCCAACTGTCGAACTTTATACTTTCATCGAGATGCAGTTGCCCTTTCAATTCCTGCATTGCGCCATCCGAAAGTGAAGACTTTGGGAGTCGGTCGTTGAAGAGATCGCGCTTGAGGTGAATCAACTCCATTCTAGTGGGGCCGCTCTCCACGCCTCCGATCGCTCCCTCCAACGTGTCCAGAATCTTCTGTTTATTGGCGGCGTTCGCCTGAAGGGATTCCATCCACTGGTCGAGCAAGGGAATCGTATGTTCGAATGTCAACCGCTGAAGAGTGCGCGCCGAAACGCCCGCGCGCCGAATGACGGCATAGGGAGAAAACTCGTGCGCCCTTTCAACAAGCGCCAACTCTTCCTCCGCGATTTTTAATGGATGGACATCGAAGGTCATCAAGTTTTCCCGCCGCGAGGACTGTCTGTTGCTCCCGCGGCCCGAGACTAAATGAATGGGTGTGGAACAAGATTTGGGAGCGGCTTGTCCCCGTTCACACCTGGCCTGCTGTGCGCTACTGCCGCATCCAAGCGCGGAAGATGCTCAAACCTGCGGCGATGATCACCCCAGCAAGGCGGGATCGCTCCGGGAATCAGAACTTTGACTGTGTGCAAACCATACTCCCGCTGTTCCGGGACGGTTTGATTGACCACCAGAACATCGCATCCTGTGGCCAGGATCTTGTCAACCACTCGACGCAATTCCACAGTAAGGTCCGGCGAATACATCTCAGCGACGCGCGATTTCATCTCTTGCATGGAGATGCATGCATCGCTGCTACGCAGAAAATTCAGGTGTTCGAGAGAGTTCAGCGTGCTGTGCGCCACCGAATGGTCGATAAGTTCAGAAACCTGGGAGAAGTCCTTCGCCAGCTTGAATGCTCTCTCGCGACGCTCTTCGCCTGAGGCTTCAAACAAGCCAATCGTAGCGTACAGTTCACGCAATAGTTTCTTCAGTGTTACCTCTGGATAGAGGTGCGCCGAAGATGCGCAGACAATATACGGCCATCGGTTTTGCCGCACCGCCACAATCAACATCGCTGGAATGCCGAAATCCGAGGTTGCATCGACAACTGAAATCTCGAAACCATCGGCCCGCAGCCTGCGGCACCAGTGTCGGCATTCCGTGTCTTCCGAAGTCATGGGATCGATCGAAGCCAGTTTCAAGCTGCCATACCACGCCAACATGTACGCATCTCTCTCCGCTACTTCAAAGATCCCGTGAAGGATCGCTTCTTCAATCGAGTTGCCGATGGAGCATCCGTTCGAGCCTTCAATGGCGATGAAGCGGCCCGGCACAGGCAACAGCCCCAAAGTATAGAATCCAAGTTCACGGGGCACCAGCTTTGGCTTGGAATCCCGGAGGGAGTATGCCCATACATGTTCAAATTGCAGATCGTCGCTGTATGGAGTTAGCTGCGGGTTAGCTCGATATTCCCGCTCCGAGTGCAGTCCGAAGCTGCGTGGATTAACAGCTGCTTCACCCAGTTGCGAGTAACTCCCAAAGACCGACGGTTTGAACGCACGCGGTTCAGTACCGCAGTATCTTTCCACCGATTCCAGAACAGCCACCAGGTCGGCGTCCGAGTAGCGTGTACAAAAGCCGTGACAAGGTTCGATACGTCGCGACTCCCGCAACCCCACACCCACTGTGGTGACAGCCTCTCTGTGATCGGGCCAACGGTACTTTCGGTTGGAAACAATATTTGAGAAGTGCCCGATGAATGCCTCCTCGACAAACGCAAGCTCTTTCAGAGGCCGCACACGATCTGAATGAGGAGTCGGCTTTAGTCGCGGTGAAAGATTCATTTCCGCTCGCTGTGGCGAATCCGGCGGCAAAGCCCCGCATTCTTTACAGGTTGGATCGGCTACGAATCGCCACTCCCGACCGGTGAAGCTCCGCAGATCGAAGTAGTAGATTGAACTCTTGCCACCTGCAATTGCGTCATCGGCAAGGAAGATTCTGAGAAAGCGCTCCGTGGCGATCCGGGCGATTACGGCCACCGAAGATGGAGTCAACAGGCCGTCGGCTTGCATATCGTCGCATTGGATAGCAAGGTTCGAGTATTCTCTTGCTTTGCCTCGGCCGCGAAAGAAACGCATCTCCCAGCAACCGAGGCAAACTTCTCTTCCTGGCAGGGTTGCGGGACCGATTACGGCTTCCCCGTTCTGCAAATGCACAGGGAATAGTCGCATGCTTCGGTTGTGAGCAATTCGCTCCCAGTCGCGGAGTCGATCCAGGCGGGCATTATCGAGCGCTGCGATCAACCATTCTCCCGGCTTGCCATCCGGGTCCGTTGAGAACTCTCCTACCTCGACTCCGGCCTCGCGCAGCCCGGAACGAATTGCAGCAGAGATGAAGCTTGGTTGGGGAAGATGGATCATATCACCTGCATACTCTCGGAACAGTGTCCGTGTGCAAAGCTCCGCGATTGGTGGTTTCCCTTCGTGGTCACAATTCGCCGGCAATCGAGACTACGGGCAGCAGCAGCTGCAACAGGCAGAGCAACTTGATCCGCAGTAGCTGGCGCCCAGCTCCGGGATTCCCATTGCATCTTCTGTATGCAGGTCGGTGATTTCGATCTCCGCCATAACCATTTCTGGCCATGACCGGTCGTTCCTCATTTCAACAACCATGGTATTGTTCATAAGCTTCTCCTTTCTACCGATCCCCCTCCCAAGCGGGAAGCCTAAGGGAAGTAAGAGGGTTGATGGTATCCAACAGTTTTTTGCGTTGATAACCGGCGCTTTGTTGAACGCATTGCACACGGAGCTTGATGAGACCAAAGACTCAGAATTAGATGGCTCGGCATAACTTCGCGCCTAGCGGATTGACCTTGAATCAGGCTGCGCGCCGCCACTCCATTCGTCCCGCCTGCGCTTTGCGCACAGGCCTATTTTGGTCTGCTAATTTCTGGTACAGCCTACTCACACGCCACCGGACTGAACACGGCCACGTGCTTGAGTGTCTTGAAAATTTTCATGGGTGTGTATTTCGGGAAGAGGTAATCCATCTGGTTTCTCCTTGGGGTTTGCTTGGCTACTCACCTCAAGGAGTTTCTGGATAGACTTTCGCAAATGTCAAGCTGCTTTTGCCTCCCCGGTAGAGCCGGGGAGGAACTCCCGGGATATTAGTTTTCCTTGAGCGGCGCCACGCGGTCGAGTAACATGACTGGAGCCGGGCGGTCCTCCGGTTTGAGATTTAGCCCCAGTTGAGTCCTCATGGCTTCGATAAAGGTCGGCCCCGTATCCTCAACTGGGGGGGGCGTTCCGGTACCCATGGGCATCGGCATCTGGGGAGACCACTGTATCGTGAAATCGTACGTCCCGGTCAATCCCGTCTCATCGGTAATTGGACGATCCAAGCGGCCCATCCCGGCTAGAGAATTGGCGATGAAGAGCATCGTTAGATTGCGGCCTCCGACCTTGGCCACACCCGGCGTGGCTACAGGGAGCCTAACAACTCCGCCGCATGTGGCCGGAAGACCTTCAGAGTTTGTCGTCGGCGGTGTCGCGGCCAGACTGCACGTACTGCATACCTTACCAGCGGGAATAGCTTCAGTGCACTGCGAATTGGGCGGATGTGGCTGCAGAGAAGGTCCCAGTTTGCTCGGTTTCGCCAGGACCAAAGCATATACGGGAACTGTCTTCATTTCGCGATGTACAGCCAAATCGAAGCGTTCCGCCAGCAGCGATTGCATCATCAGGCGTAACTGGTCCTTCGTTGGATTCCCCGCCGCTCTTGCCTGGATGTCGTACTGCTTCGCTACGGCCCACTTGGGTAACTGCTTTTCAATAGCTTGCGCCTGAGAGAGATTCAGCCGGTAGGCAAAAGCAATATAAGAGATCAGCGGTGTGTTCGTTGCTTGAAGCAGACCGCCCGTCGGCGTGTAGGCCGCGCCTGGATCGAGGGGTACATTGGACGTTGGCTGGCTTCCTGAGCCATGCGCCGGCACGCTTTGCCGCACCGATGCCACCTCGAACGACATTTTTCCTCCGGCATCTATCTCCCATTGCGGCGGTGGTAACCCTTTGCTGACTGGTGTGGGCATTACCGATAAAGGCGACCCTGCGCTCGCTTGATTGTCAGACGAAGCAGACACTGTTTGTTGACCTATCACTACCCGCGATTCAAATGCGGTGACAAGGATCAATCCAAGCATCATGCACAGACAGCGCAGAAGAACTTTCTTGTCGCGCAGCATTCGAGTACCTTGTGAAAGCCAGACTGAAAAACAGTGTTGTTTATCCGCCGACTCCCCTGACTGCTGCTTGTGGTTCTTATGCCCAGTAAAATTGTTCTCGCTCACACTCGCTCCTCTTTGCCTTGCCGAAGTTAGCGTCTTGTGTTTCTGTCCCCATCGTTATACGTCAGCTTTCCGGTTTTACGCCCTGCCATTGCGCCGCATACTCTCTTGATTGCCTTTCGCGCTTCCTGTTAATTGTTTTCGGCTAAACAGTAATCCATTCCGGGGGAACGGGAACAGATATAGCGCGATTGAGGAGTGTAATGGAAACCACAAACTTCTTGGCTCCTCGAATATCGATGAGAGTGCCCGACATTCCGGCAAATGGTCCAGTTTTCATTAGTACGGTATCGCCGGTTTTGGGAGCAGGTTCCGATTCAATCGCGTACGGCGACAAAGCCAATTTCCTTACTGACTCCATATCACGATCGTCAATCGGCGTAGGTTGTTTGCCGTATCCCACAATTCGTACTATTTCACTGATCATGTACAATCTCAATCCTGAATACAGGTTCATGCGACAAAACACGTAGCCGGGGAACAATGGACGCTGGCTGGTGGCCCTCATTCTGCTGCCCGATCCTCGAACCGATTCCAAAGGCAGAAATACTTGCACTTCAGCATTGGTTAATTGAGTTGAAACGGACTGTTCTCTTCGCGGACGGGTTTGTAAGGCATACCAATTGTGACAACAAGAATACTCCATAGCAGTGTCCTCATGGCGGTTGGAGTCCTGCTTTCGAACTACTAGACTCCGGCTTTCGTGGATCACGTTGTCTTAGGAAACATCTCACTATCGATCAAACATAACCGAGTAAGAGTTTCGTACGATAAGAAGATGGCCTTAATTCCTTATAGAAAAGGCCTTGCGCCTGTGAATTGAGCGCGGTTTCCTTACCACGTTGCGAGACACGTTTCCTGGCCAAAAAAGGCAGACTGCCGTCACAAACTGCCTATGGAAGCAACTCAGAGTTTGTTGTTGTGTCGAGAGGGGTGACAGGGGGGGAATCCCATTGGGCATTATCCCAATGGCTCGACACTTCAGAACTTAATACGAATCGGATTTTAATGTCAAGTGGAATCTCGAATCTTTATTTAATATTTATCTATTTCTTTCATTTTATGGACAGGTAACTGTCAAGGACGGAGCAAAAGTAGGCCAGTTCATAGATGCGAAGTTGTTGGATTTGCGGGGAGAAGAGACGCTGGAGCATTGCGGAAGCGGCCCCTCTCCCCTGCGGCGCGTATCGCCGGGTTGGGAGTTCAGCGTTTTGTGGGTGGGTCCGTTTGCGGAGCCTGGTTTGCTCGGCGATCAGATGTCCCAGTGCATCGTAGGGAGCCATGCTCAGAGCGCTCTTCGTCAAATTCGAATCGGCCTGTAAGACAATGTTTGGATGGTGTGGATCGTTCGTGCCCCATGGCTGCGCAATCACGTTTAATGCCTGATCAGCTCTGCGCCGTTGTAGGCGATCCCCCAGGTGGTTTCTGGATTTTCCTGTGAACTGGCGGCCGCGGGCACTCCATTGTTGAAACTGTAGACCTTGCCGGCCAGGACGCATGAATAGTTGAACGGAGAAGTCAATGTGCAAACGCCCTGCGCTATATAGGGGCACTGCTGCTCGCTCAATATGCGGCTCATTGGATCACACTCGGCGCGTCCCAGGATTCCCGCGCGAGCCGCACTTGCTCGCGTGGGATGGGTCAGCGCGAAAAAGCCCGACTCGCCACGACCTTCAACGAAAAACTACAATATTGATCCAGCAACAAAATACTGTCGCGCGGCATAGGCGATTTTCGGGTCTTCAAAAAAGATTTGATTCTGTCGGGATTCTTCTCGATTGCTGTCATGTGTTCCGTTGCCGCCTTGCGCAACTTGTCTTTTGTTCTGCATGGAACGCGCGTTTCAATGGCCGGTTTCAAGTCTCCGTTGAGACGTTCATCCGGGTTCAGTTCATGCGAGTAACTGGGCAGGTAGAAGGCTTCGATCTGCTGGATGTGCTCTGCCAGCCACTCTTTGACCGGCTTGCAATGATGCACGCCCAAGTTATCAAGAACCGGGAAAACCTTGCGCCCTGCTTGCTTGATAAGTGCTTCGAAAAACTCGATAAGTCGCAGGTGATTGAAGTTCCCATCGATAATCATCCAACTGGTTTTTCCTTGATTAGTCACGGATGAAATCATCGATAACTTCTGCTGTGCTTGCGGAGATAGCTTACGGGCATCTTCTCGTTCCGTACTTAATTAGGTGCGCGTCGCCGCATAAAGTATCATTATTTATGTGCCGAATTCATAGAAGCCGCACGCCTTAGACACTCCCTTCAGGCTCATCCTTCGATTGGAAAAGACTCGGAAGATCTATTGAGAGTATAGATATTCCATATCTAGATGACTATGGTGTGCTTCGAAATCGCAGCGATGAACTCGATGCTAACCGCTGATCATCCGTCGCAGCGGAGGCGGACACCGTTACCGACTCCATCGCGTTTACCCAAAAAGGCTGAAGCGGCTCTTTTTCTTATCTTTCTTTTCCGGGACAGGAGGCTTGCCGCAGAGTTTGCGGGTCATGCGCTGGATGGCGCGGGAGATTTGCGTATCTTCTTCCGTGAGCGGGGTGGCAGTGTTCTGCATCCGCCGCACCGCCGCGTAGTTGTTGGGAATCTTCCAATCCGGAGCCTTGGTGAGAGCCTTCGTTATATGGCCTTCATCGATCTCCGCGCTGTACGGATCGAAGCGGTTGACGACGACCTCGAGCTTCGGCCCGCCCTCGGCGGTGAGCTTGGCAATCAGACGGTTCGAGTTGCGCAACTCGGGAATGCCGATCTGCGTGATCAGGAAAACTGTCGCTGACTCCTCAAAGAGAATGGTGTGCTGCATATCCAGTCGCGAACCGGCATCAACCACTATATAGTCGAATTCCTGGCGCGAGACCGACAGCAACTTGTCAATGGCGTCTTCAGCGACTTGAATCGGCGCCAGTTCCGTGGGCGCGGAGAGTACAAACAATCCGGAATCATGCTCCACCAGCAACCCGGCGAGAAAGTGCGAATCCAAGCGGCTGGCGTTTTCCAGCGCGTTAATCACCGAGTACTGGGCCTTGATTCCCAGATTGATCGCCGCGTCGCCCAGAGGCAGATTCAGGTCAATCAGCAGGGTTCTCTTTTTTGACTCCTGTGCCAGCGAGACGGCATAATTGCAGGCCAGCGTCGTCACTCCCGAACCCCCTTTGGCGCTTAAAAAGACGAGCAGCTTGCCTCCCTCTCTCTTGGGCGTGCTCACAATCGTCCGCAGCGCCGAGGCGCGGAGCAGGGCATCGGCCATTTCGCCGGGATGGAAGGGCGTGATAAGGTACTCGCGCGAACCAGCGCGCATACAGCGGATCAATAGATCCGGATTCGCTTGCGACGAATAGACGACTACTGTCGCCAAGCCGTGCGTGCAGATGCTCTGCACCAGATCGACAGCATAATTCACATCGCTATCCAGGTCTACAATAACGACGTCGAAGTTCTTACCAAGCATCCGCGAGACGTTATCTATATCGGGAGGGTAAGAGATGAACTCTCGAATTTGAACACCGCTGCACTCACCCAATGCCTTGATCGCTGCTTCACGGCGCACCTCATTCGGGCTGATCACCGCGACGGTCTGAGTGCCTGCATCAGTCGAGGGCGTGTTGGCGAGTTGTAATGTTGTCAATGTGGACATGGCGGTATTGCCGCTCCTGGATGCGAAAAACATATTTCCGGGTTGTTGTTCCGCCGCGGCTGACCGTCAGCCGCCCGGGCCAAAGTGCAGGCGGATGCAATCAACCGCCGGCCGCTTCCGCCAAAGTTCGAGCGATGGATTCCCGCAGTCAAAACTGTTAAACCTTTGGGAATCTAAGTTTCCACTCATTTTGGTTATCGGCGGCAGGCGCAGCCAGATTAGCAATCTTTGATAATTTGAACTATCTCATTCACAATCTGAACAACATGGACAGAAAATTGTAATGTCAAGCGGCGGATACGATGGGAAGTTCTGCGATGAGATGATACCCAAGAATGCGAAGTCAGGATCGGTAAAGATCAATAAATCAACATCAAATCGGGGGATTCATCAAGAAATATTAAGATTATTTGTTACCAACCTGTCCCTTGCCGGCATTCGCCGATCCACGGGGATTAAAAACACCTTATTGGCATGGCCGGCACCGACTTGACTACTCCTCGAAGCGGGTTCTCTTTGGAGCGTGGCGGTCAGAAACTCAAGCAGGGTCGTCGTCCTGAGCGTTCTGGGAAAAAGTCGGCCTTGAAGTGCGTTCCACGTCTTCCCCGCGCCGAACTTTGAAAATTCACCATGCGCGCGCCGGTTCCGTGCTATACTCGTTTCAATCGTAGAATTCGATCTGAAGTTCTTGCCTGTTCCGGTTACCGCCTGCACGCAAACTTCCACATTGCGTTCGCGGTAAATCAGTACTACAGGAGTATCACACAATGGAAACAGGCACAGTCAAGTGGTTTAATGACGCCAAGGGTTTTGGATTTCTGAGCCGCGAAAACGGCGAGGACGTCTTTGTTCATCACACGGCCATCCAGTCCAGCGGCTTCCGCTCATTGCAAGAGGGCCAGCGCGTCCAGTTCAATGTCACCAAGGGCCCCAAGGGCTGGCAGGCAGAGAACGTTCAGGCCATCTAAGCTTCAAACTCGAAGCATCCTGAACCAGGAACAAGCAGCGCGGAACGGCTTTACTGCCGTTCCGCGCTGTTTTTTCACGCTCAATTTTTATTTTTTGTAAACGTACGAAGACCTGCGCGCCGGATGGAACGTCTCAATAATAAGGGCGTCAACGTTTGCTTTCTTGCAAAATCACTGCTAAGGAGACGGCCAAACGGGCCGATAATAAGAGGATGCAATTTCAACGATCTTCTGGAGTTCTGCTGCACGTCACATCGCTGCCCTCGAATGGCGGCATTGGCGACCTCGGTCCGGCAGCCCACGAGTTCCTCGCCTTTCTTGCCGAGGCCAAGCAGCACATCTGGCAGGTTTTGCCTCTCTGCCCGACGGGCTATGGCAACTCGCCCTACGCGGGCACCTCGGCTTTCGCCGGCAATCCCTTTCTCATCAGTCTGGATACGCTCACCGAATGGGGCTGGATTGCCCCGGAGCGCATCCAGCATCAGGGCAGCGCAAGCGGGCCGGTCAATTTTGAAGAGATTGAATGGCGAAAGGTGAAGCTGCTGGATGAAGCTGCTGGATACTTTCTGGATCACGCCCCGCATGATCCCAAGCTGGCCTTGCAGTGGGCACGCTATCAGAAGTTCTGTCGCTCTGAAGCTGTCTGGCTGGATGATTACGCCCTCTACGCCGAGCTGCGCCGTCAGTTCTCGACCGGTGCCTGGACGGTCTGGCCGGAGCCGCTGCGCCGCCGTGAGCCGGAGGCGCTGGATCACGCCGCTGAAACCCATATCCGACGCATTGCCGAGGAAAAGGTTTTGCAGTTTGCCTTTGCACAGCAGTGGAATGACCTGCGCGAGGACGCGGAAAGCAGGGGCATCCGCATACTGGGCGATGTGGCGATCTTCGTCAATATGGATTCGGCCGATGTGTGGGTTCATCCAGAACTCTTCGAGCTGGACGCCAAGTTGCAGCCGACGCACGTCGCCGGCGTGCCGCCCGACTACTTTTCTCCCACCGGCCAGCGCTGGGGCAACCCGCTCTATCGCTGGGATGTATTGGAAAAGCAGGGCTTCGCCTGGTGGATTGAGCGCATCCGCCGCGCCTGTCAGCTCTACGACATCGTTCGACTGGATCACTTCCGCGGCTTTGAGGCATACTGGTCGATTCCCGCCGCCGAAGAAACTGCCGTTGAGGGCGAGTGGATCAAAGCGCCGGGTCTGGAACTCTTCCGGGCGCTGGAGTCGGCGCTCGGACCGCTGCCGCTGTTGGCCGAGGATCTGGGAGTCATCACGCCTGAGGTCGAGGCGCTGCGCACCAAACTGGGCCTGCCTGGAATGAAAGTGCTGCAATTCGGCTTTAGCAACAAGGGTGCGCATATTCATCTGCCCCATCGCTTTACGCCGGATACAGTGGCCTACACCGGTACGCACGACAATAACACCACGCAGGGCTGGTGGCAGTCAGTCAGCGCCGAGGAGCGTTCGACAGTCGAGACCTACACGGGTTTGAAGGATGGCCGCCCCGTCTGGCCGCTGATTCGCGCCGTTGAATCGAGTGTTGCCGAAATCGCCTTGATACCAGCGCAGGATCTGTTAGAGCTGGGTTCCGAAGCCCGCATGAATACCCCTGCAATCGCCAGTGGCAACTGGCACTGGCGCGCTCCGGAGGCCTGCTGGACGCCGGAACTGGCAGCGCGTCTGGCAGCGCTAGTCGAGGCAACTGACCGCGACAACGATCCGATGGACGCGGAGGAAGAAGCAGAGGCTAAGGAACCGTGAGCCTGGAACTGAACAAATCCTGCGCGAAGTGAAGCAAGCACGCCATCACTGTCTTCGCCGGCAACAGGCTATACCAGAAGAAAAACAAGAGCCTGAATGAGCCGCTTCCGTTCAATACCAGCAAAATCCCCTTGTCGTTTGCGATCGAGATCAAAGAAGTAAGCGACAAGAATCGGTGACGGGCTGCCTGTCTTCTTCAAAAAACGCGACAGATCCCGCGGTGATTGGCGTCCTATTGCTCGTATTATCCCAGGACCAAATAATCCTGTGATACCACGATTTCTATTATTGATTCCATGAAAAGTGGTCCGCACGCCAACCAAGCAGCGGGATAGACTCGCTGGCTCATCCAGACGAAGAACCGATGGCGGCGCAGGGAGAACCTTGTCGCGGTAACAGCGGTAACAATAGAAGTTAAAGGAATAGTCCCGCTACGCTTTGAAAACTGAATCATCTTCCAGAGAAAATATTTGACTCGCAAGAGAGAATCTATCGCACAGTAGGCGGGAAGTACGGAGCACCCTGCATTTAAGAATGTGCCACCCGCCATGAGCCAAGGGAACGAAGATGGCATCTGGTATCATTCACACATCGCATCCCGGAGATTCGCCCATGAAGCGGACCATATTCATCTTCGCCCTCACCGTTCTGTCTGCCGCAGCTCTCGGAACGATGATCGCAGTGGACGGACGCGCCGCCTCTTCGCAGCCTGCGGCGATCGTGATTGACTATCCGCTACAGGGTTCGATCTTCCCTCCGGAGATTACGCCACCCACATTTATCTGGCATGACTCTGCCCGAAACGTGGCCAACTGGCGCATCAACATCACCTTTGCCGACGGTTCGGCAGCGATTCATGTGCAATCCAAAGGCGAAGCTCTCAAGATTGGCGAGATCGATCCGCGCTGTATCTCCACGACCAACGAACTGCCCAAGCTGACGCCGGACCAGGCCTCCGCGCACACCTGGATACCGGACAGCGTTACCTGGAGTGCGATCAAAAAGCACTCGGCGGCCGGTGTGGCAACGGTGTCGATCACCGGGCTGAGCGGGAATGATACGGTTTCGCGGGGGCAGGTGACGATTACCACATCGAAGGATCCGTTGGGTGCGCCGATCTTCTATCGCGATGTGCCCCTGATGCCCTCGCAGACGGAGAAAGGCGTTATCAAGCCGCTCGATTCCAGCGCCATTCCGCTGATCAAGTGGCGTCTGCGCGACGTTTCGCAGCCCGCCAGCCGCGTAGTGCTAGAGAATATTCATACTTGCGCCAACTGCCACTCCTTCTCGCGCGATGGCAAGACCATGGGCATGGATATGGATGGCCCGCATAATGACAAGGGTCTGTATGCACTGGTCCCGATCAAGCCGGAGATTGTGATTCGCAACCAGGATATGGTTTCGTGGAATCCTGCGCAGGATCTGCAATATGAATTGAACCGGGTCGCTTTCATGTCCCAGGTTTCGCCGGACGGCCAATATGTCGTCAACACCGTTAGCGGAGCCGATCACAATCCGACCAACAACTACTACGTGGCCAACTTCAAAGATTACCGTTTTCTGCAAGTCTTCTATCCCACGCGTGGAATGCTGGGCTGGTATAGCCGCGCCACCAAAGAACGCCACCTGCTGCCGGGCGCCGACGATCCAAACTACGTGCAAACTGACGCGGTCTGGAGTCCCGACGGCAAATATCTGGTCTTTGCCCGTGCAGAGGCCAGGGCGCCTTATCCGGCGGACGGCAAGATGGCCAAATTCGCCAACGATCCTGCCGAAGTGCAAGTGCAATACGATCTCTATCGCATACCCTTCAACGGCGGCAAGGGCGGCACGCCGGAGCCGATCGTTGGCGCATCCAACAACGGCATGAGCAACAACTTTCCGAAAGTATCGCCGGATGGGCGCTGGATTGTCTTTGTAAAAAACAAGAATGGCCAGTTGATGCGGCCAGACAGCGAACTGTACATTGTGCCCTTTGAGGGTGGAGTGGCGCGCCGTCTGCAAGCCAATACCTGGCGGATGAACTCTTGGCACAGCTTCTCGCCCAACGGGCGCTGGCTGGTCTTTTCTTCCAAGGCGCGCTCGTTCTACACGCAGATGTATCTGACCCACATCGACGAAGACGGCAACGACAGCCCGGCGATTCTGATTGATAACTCGACCGCCGCAAATCGCGCCGTGAATCTACCCGAGTTCGTCAATATCCCGCCCAACGGATTGCTCAAGATCAGCACGCCAGCCGTGGATATGTACCGCAGATTCGATCAAGCGGCATTGGACGGCGCGAACGGTAAGGACGCCCTCGCCATTGCCGAATGGGAAGAGCTGGTGAAGGAATACTCCCAACGATGCGACGGTCCAGAACAACATCGCCGCCGCGCTGGTCAGGGCCGGACGATTCGAAGAGGCGATTCCCCACTACCAAAAAGGCCTTGAGATCAATCCACAGTATTATTTGCTTCATAACAATCTCGGCATGGCGTTCTTCGCTATGGGACGCATCGACGATGCGATTCAGCGAATACGAGAAAGGCCTGGAGATCTATCCGGACTTCGCCGAATTGCACAACAATCTTGGCCAGGCGCTGGCGCGGACCGGCCAACTCGAAGAGGCCGCCAAGCACTTCGAGCGCGCTGTCAGCATCAAACCCGATTACGCCGAGGCACACGTCAACCTCGGCATCGCGCTGACCTCCGCCGGCCAGTTGGATCAGGCGGCGAATGAGTTCAGCAGCGCCGTTGAAAGTGATCCCCGCTCGGTAATGGCGCATACCTATTTGGGTTCAACGCTTTATTACGGCCAAGACAAGGTGCAGGAGGCGCTAGCGCAGTGGCGCAAGGCGCTCAAGTTGAATCCCGATTCCGTGCTCGCACTCAGCCAGTTGGCGCACGCCCTCTCCGCAGCTCCCTCCGCAACTGACCGCAACGGCGCCGAGGCGGTCAAGCTGGCCGAACACGCCGTTGAGTTATCCAAGGGAGAGGAACCCGCATTGCTCGATACGCTCGCCATGGCCTATGCCGAAAGCGGCAGGTTTTCTGAAGCAGTGGAAACAGCGCAACACGCGCTGCGACTGGCGCAAGCGCAAAATCGCTCCTCTCTGGCCGATGATCTCAAAGAGCAAATCAATCTCTATCAATCCAAGAAGCCGTATCGTGACGATCTACAAACGACGCAATAAGTCCGGGGGTGAAGGGAGCATATCCACAAGCTAGGCTTCCTCTTCCATCGCGCTGGCGACTATGTTTTTGCTTTGCTGATTAGATGCCTCGTCAGGCTGATTGTATCCCGTTTCTAAAAAATTCCGGACCTGGACGCCCAGATTTATATGATTGATGCCATGAGAGATGGGGCGTCCGCTCGTGGGATTACGACCTATCCGTGCATCTTTCCGTTTATCAACGAATCCAAAATGCAGGAGAGGATTCCGTATGTCACAGAAAATAGCTTTTATCACTGGAGGTAATCGCGGACTCGGCTTTCAAACGGCGCTTGAATTGAAGAATGCTGGAGTGAAGTCCGTCATCGGCTCGCGCGATAGGGCGCAAGGCAAGGAAGCCGTGGCAAAGCTGCGCGCAGCCGGCGCGGATGCTGATGTGCTTCAGTTCGACATTACCAAGGCCGAGGATGCGCGGGCGGCCTTCGATTACTTCCACTCCAACTACGGTCGGCTGGATATTCTGGTCAATAATGCCGGCATCGCGGGCGGCACATTTCCCGGCACCGGACCCGCGCACTCGGCAGGCGAAGTGCCGCTGGATCTGCTGCATAAGGTCTTCGAGACCAACTTCTTTGCGCAGGTGGCGCTGACCGAGGCGCTGCTCCCACTGCTCAAGAAGAGTGCGGCGGGACGCATTGTGAACCTGTCGAGTATCCTTGGATCGCTCACATTGCACGCCGATCCACAATCGCCGATCTACAACGCCAAGTCCTTTGCCTACGATGCCTCTAAGACGGCGCTGAACGCCTTCACCATCCATCTGGCGTGGGAGCTTCGCGATACCAAGATCAAAGTCAACTCGGCGCATCCCGGCTGGGTGAAGACCGATATGGGCGGGCAGGATGCCCCGATGGAGTTGAGCGAAGGCGGCAAGACCAGCGCCGCGCTAGCGACTTTGCCGGATGACGGACCGAGCGGAGGATTCTTCCATCTCGGCCAGCCACTGCCCTGGTAGATCAGGCCGTCCAGGCGGACGCGCTCCGCGCATGGGGTACGTGATCGCTCTCGCTGCGCGCGGCGCATGCCCTGCGTGGATGAAGTTGCGCGAGACTTCCACCTCAATCGCGCCGCTGGCTGTGAATTTTATATCGCTCATAGGACGCATCCGAGGCTCATTTTATCTCAGGGACAAAAATCCGCATTTACCGGTGTTATAACTAACTGTCTTATAGCCGCCTTGTGCCTTTGTAATTTTGAAAACTATGCGCAGGTCTTTGCCGGCGTGAAGCGTGCCCTGCCCTGTATCGGCGATGTCTTGCGTCAGATTCACCGCGATCTTCTCTGGTTTTGTTACCGCACTCTGCGCGCTGACGATGTTTGTATACATGAGGCATACGAGAACGGCCAGCAGCATTGCGACAACTCCAGTCAAGCCGAGAAACTTGTATCCCTGGAAGTTCTTTCTGTACATAGCACGTTGACTCATTTTACGATCTATCCTTTTCTCTGATCGGACTACTTGACAGCAGAGACGCTAACCTCTTTGAATCACTGATCTTGACTAGAATTCAGAGATAAGATGTAACAACTCTTTATTTCGTTTGAAAGATTCGATCGCGTTTATTGTGAGACGTATTTTCAGTCATTCCTGCAATGGCAGTATTTAGACGGAATGAATTGGTAATTTTCCATGATCAAACGTAAGCGCGGTTGTCCGCGGCAATCCGGACGCCACTTCAACGGCCACGCAAGCTCAGTGCCGTCGTCATTGCTTGACCTGCTTCCATCGGATAAAATCGATCCAACTGCGGCCTGCTTCAAGCGCCATCCTCCTCGCAAGAGTGGGGTGCGTCATGCCGAGAGGTGAACCGAATTGCTCCATCAAAGAAACACTTGTTTCAAAGCTGTTCCTGCTGCACTGCTAGTCTCGGCGGCGGTGATATTCTCGCTGCTGGCGCATGATGCGTTTTCGCGCCGTCATCCCTTCGACCTGACGACGGTCCTGGCTGCTTCGCAGGTCTCGGCAAACACATCTATCACTGTCGATTATCCCGAAGAAGGGGCCATCTTTCCGCCTGAGATTACGCCTCCCACCTTCATATGGCACGATGCGGATACCGGCGCGAAGAAATGGCGGATCGACATCACATTCGATGGCGACTCGAAGCAGATTCATGCCGTCTCTGCCGGTGAACCCATACAACTCGGAGCGATTGACCCGCGCACGGTTTCCATCAACAATGAACTGCCTGCGCTGACGCCCAAGCAAGCCACCGCGCACACCTGGATACCCAACGTAGAGATCTGGGCGAGCATCAAGCAGCACTCCCTGTTACACACCGCCAAAGTTACCTTCACCGGCATCGATGCTTCGAATCGCACCATCTCTTGCGGGCAAGTGGCTTTCTCCACATCCAAGGATCCGGTTGGAGCGCCCATCTTTTATCGTGATGTTCCCCTGATGCCGACCGAAGGAGTCAAGGGGCAGATTGAACCGTTAGGTCGGGCATTGATGTTTTTGATTAACTGGCAGGTTAGAGATATTAGCCAGCCAACAAGCCATATCGTGCTGCATGATATGCACACCTGCGCTAACTGCCACTCTTTTTCCGCGGATGGCAAGACGATGGGGATGGACCTGGACGGACCTAGAAACAACAAAGGCCTGTATGCTCTGGTTCCAGTCCAGCGGAATATCGTCATTCGCAACCAGGATGTCCTTTCGTGGAACAGCAATCTTACCCTCGGCAAGTCACGCATTGGATTCATGTCTCAGGTTTCACCGGATGGAAAGTATGTACTCTCTACTTTCTCCGGGCAAGATCTGAATGTTGGCAGTTCTTACTTTGTAGCAAACTTCAAAGACTACCGCTTTCTCCAGGTCTTTTACCCTACCCGCGGCATTCTGGCCTGGTATGACCGGGCCTCCGGGCGAAGAGAACCTTTACCCGGCGCTGACGATCCCCGCTATGTGCAGACAGATGGAGTCTGGAGTCCTGATGGCAAATACATTGTCTTTGCCCGAGCCGAGGCGAAGGAGCCTTATCCCGAGGAGGGAAAGCCGGCGCTGGCTGCCAATGACCCCAATGAAATTCAGATTCAGTACAGCCTTTATCGCATTCCCTTCAATGGCGGCAAAGGAGGCGTGGCGGAGCCAATCGAAGGAGCCTCCAACAATGGGATGAGCAATAACTTCCCCAAGGTCTCTCCGGATGGCCGGTGGATTGTCTTCGTCAAATGCAAGAATGGCCAGTTGATGCGCCCTGACAGCCAGTTATACATGGTTCCGTTCAAGGGCGGCGTGGCGCGGCGCATGCGGTGCAATACATCACTGATGAATTCCTGGCATAGCTTCTCGCCCAACGGCCGTTGGATGGTTTTTTCCTCTAAGAGCCGCTCGCCTTACACGCAGATGTATCTCACCCACATTGACTCGCAGGGAAATGACAGCCCGCCCATCTATATTGATAATGCCAAAGCCGCCAACCGCGCAGTCAACCTGCCGGAGTTTATCAATATAGCGCCCAATGGACTTGACAAAATTGAAGTGCCTGCCTCCGACTTTTACCGCGTGGTTGATGAAGCAACAGATTTGCAGGATAAAGGCGATTGGACAGGCTCGTTCGCCAAGTGGCAGAAGGCTCTCGAACTTGATCCTAACGATGCGCGAGCCAATAATTCCGTAGGAATCTCTCTGGCTTCGGCGGGAAGACCGGCGGATGCAATCCCATACTTTCAAAAGGCAATCCAGATCCATGCGGAGTTCTCTGAAGCATATTACAACTTGGGCATGGCGCTCAATGATACCGGGCGAGTCGATGAGGCCATCGTTGCTTGGTCAAGTGCCGTTCGCCTCCAGCCGCAGATGGCTGAAGCGGAAGAAAGTCTGGGCATGGCCTATTATTCAGAGCGCAAATACTCTGATGCCGCGGCCCATCTGCGCATTGCGGCAAGCCTGAAGCCGGATCGCGTCTTCGTACTCAATCTGAGTGCCGTCGTGCTTGCCACCTGTCCCGACGACTCTGTCCGCAATGGCGAAGCAGCAGTCCAATTAGCCGAACGTGCGAAGTCGCTCACCAATGGTCAAAATGCCTCTGTGCTGGACACTTTATCTGCGGCATACGCAGAGGCTGGCCGCTTTCCGGATGCCATTGACACGGAGCAGCAGGCGATCAATGTGGCCATCCAAATGGGCAATGCCCCATTGGAAAATATGCTGAAGGATCATCTCTCGGCCTTCACCAGAAATCTTCCTCTTCGCGTCATTCCACCGGCGCCTCGTTGATCCTCTCGGCGCCTGTGGTCCCAATTCGGCCAGTTATAAGGTAAGTTAAATCGTCTCTGCAGAAGTGGCGATCAAAGTGAAGGTGACAGATTGCGAACCCAAGTGTGGATGCCTGGCTGTTAGTCGAACAGAACCAGCCTGCTCGCTTGCCCGCACCCAGATGGCTCCGGTCCCACCTACGAGTGAGAACGGATTGTCGCCAATCAGCTTGGCAGGACCTTCCAGCGTAAAGACAATGGGATCATCCGCATAGGTTCGCACAGCGTCGAACTCATCTGTTACGCGCAGCACTACGCGCGTGGTGTCGCTGCCATCGGCCATCAGACTCTTGTCGTCCGGTAACAAAACAAACTTGCGATTCACGCCCCGGCCAGACAAAGACTTCGAGATGACTTGCGTCCCTTTCAAATACCCGTCGATGCGCAGATCGCCCCACCCAGGGTTTAACTTGAAGAGGTCAAGTACAAAAGGTGGATACTTGAGGTGCTCGAATTCCACCCGATTCGGATCAAGCTCGGCCAGAAGAACCCACGGTTTGGCTTCGTCACTGTTGAGGCGAATGAAGAACTTGAGGTGATCGCAGTTGGAACAGACTACCGCCTTCGTGAATCCAATTGACTCATCGCCCTTCGCCCAGTGGAAGGCCGGCTCCAGCACGATTTCTTCCTCGGGATCGCACTGCGACTTGTAGAACCCGGCCGCGGGCTTGGGTTCGCGGAAGATATCCATGACGCCGTGATAGCAGACGCGGTCGCCAGAGCCAAAGTTGCTGTGAGTGTTGTAATCAAATGCGCACCAGCCGATTCCGCCGGCATATTGCGGATCGGAAGCCAATTGATTGTGAATGCGCGCATGGCGCAATGTGTGCTCACGCTGGCGCTCGTCGTCATCGGTTGTCTTGGTAGGAAAGGTGTGCCCGACGAACTCGGTGTTGAGATAGCGTGGATGACTCGGCTTCAGCAAGGGGAATCCAAAATCGTTCATCGTGAAGACGTCTTCCAAGAACTCGGAATCCTGGAAGAACCGGATCCCGCCGGTCTGCCGCGTTTCATCCAGCGCATGAGCCAGTGCGTTGGTCCGTATATAGAAGCTGTGATCGTCCTGCGATTCGTTGATGCGCACTCCCCATAAAATAATGGACGGATGGTTCCAGTCGCGGCGGATCATGCGCCCTACGTTGTCGATGGATAGTTGCTTCCACGATTCGTCGCCAATATGCTGCCAGCCTGGAATCTCTTCGAGCACCAGTAATCCGATCTCGTCGCAGCGGTCGAGGAAGTGGCGAGACTGCGGGTAGTGCGATGTACGAACAATGTTACAGTGAAGGTTGTAACGAAGAATTTCGGCGTCTTTGCGCTGTACACGCGCCGGCATGGCTTGGCCGGCATAAGGAAATATCTGGTGACGGTCAAGCCCGCGCAGCTTTAGGATTTTTCCGTTCAATGAAAAGCCGTGGTCGGTAAAGACCGCCTCGCGGAAGCCGATGCGGCAAGTATCTTCATCCACCGCAACCCCATTCAAAAGCAGGCGCGCATGAACCGTATAGAGTTTGGGCTGCTGAATCTCCCATAGCTTCACGGCGTCGAGATGAGTGAACGAAACCGTATGGCGGGCAGGATCATCAGTGGTCTCGGCGCTAGCGTAAACAGGCGCGCTGCTCAACGTATCCGCAACTTCCGCTTTATTGGCGGACGCCGACCCAGTCCGCCCAACCGCACTCGTCTCTTTGGCAATAACCAGATCACCGTCGCGAAGCTCGATCTCAAGCGATAGTCTGGTATCGCTCGCGGGAAGACCCGCCAGAAAACAATCCACATCCAATCCCGGAGCTCCGGTCAATACATCTCTTGGGCGAGCGAAGATGTTGTCAATATACGTTACCGGAACAACGCGCAGAGCAACCTCGCGATAGATGCCGCCAAATGTGAGGTAGTCTACCTCGTGGCCAAAGGGCGGAATATCCGCACGCTCAGTGGAGTCAACTTGCACCACCAGTACATTTATCTTGTCCCGCCGCAAATGCTGCGTGAGTTCAAATGTGAATGGCGTGAATCCGCCTTTATATTCACCTAGCAGGACGCCGTTGATCCAAACGGTGGAGGCCGTCATGGCTCCTTCAAAGTCCACAAAGACGCGCTTTCCCTCGGCACCGCGCGGGAAGTTGAAGCGCCTCCGGTAGGTGGAGATGAATGTGTATTCCTTTTCATCGAAGCCATGCCAGGGCAACTGAATGTTCGTATGAGGAATAACCACCCGCTCAAACAATGAGTCGTCAAATTCCGGCGATTGGGCGCCATCGATTTTTGATGGGCTATAGCGCCAATTGCGGTTGATCGGAAGAATAATCCTGGTCGCCGCGATCTGAGTTTCGGAGAATGCTGAAGCTCCAGCGAATGAAGCTGTGGTCAATAAAGCCCCGGTTGTCTTGATAAAATTGCGTCTGTCCATGAGTCCAACTCCCTTAAAAATTCTTACTCTGTGTCGTTTCTCGATACTGTACCGAACCCATCACGCGGCGAGTCTGCCACGCGGAGCAGATGCATTGGAGAGACATTTTGAGGCAAGGATGCGCGTGGCCTCGATCTTCACTGTCGGGACGCGAGGCATCTTGTTGATGTTGTTGCATCCAGATGCTCCACAAAACCAGGGGCGTAGCAACCTGCGCTACGCCCCTTGCTTTGTGATTCAATGTTGAGGGTTAGAAGTTGAACTTCGCACTGCCTTGGCACTCGCGGGCGGCTACATCTCCACCGCCAGTGATCTTTCCAAAGACACCCTGTCCAACCCACTGTTGAGGAACACCAAGGCTGGGATGGTTGAAGGTGTTGTACATCTCGAAGCGGAGCTGAACTTCAGAGCCGGCAGCGAGCTTGATATGCTTGCTGATCGCCGAGTCGTCATACTGCTGATGCGGTCCCTTGAAGATGTTCTTGGGAGTATTGCCGAAGGTAAGAGCGGCGTTTTGCTGGAAGGCGTTGACGTTGAAGTATCCGGTAGTCAACCAATCAGTCCTGCTGCCACGACCCACCCAGGGAACCTGTCCAGGAACGTAATCGGCACGGTCCCCATATTGGAAGGAGTCCGAGCAGTCGTCCCATCCGCCGTTACTGCACCATCCACCATAGAGGCTGAACGGATGTCCCGACCGCCAGTAGTAGATGCTGCTGACTTCATAGTTCCCAAGGATTTCCCTGACGATGCGGTTCTTGCCATTCAGAGCGGGTGTCTTGTAAACAAAGTTGGTGACCGAGACGATGGGCACGTTCAAGTCAGAGATGCCCCGGTTCCATTTCATACTGAAGGGATCGCCAAGAGCGCCCACGAATGAGATATTGCCCGATGAGGAAATATCCGTGACCTTGGACCAGGTGAAGTTGGATTGAACGGTAAGGCCATGGGAGGTGCGCTTGTCGAATCCGACTTGCAGGGAGTTGTAAGGCGAAGTCCCACCGCTCAAGTTTTCATCGATGTTGTTGAAGTTGCTGTAGGGGCGAACACCGGGAGTGACCGCAGGATTCGCGGCATTCTCATCGATAATGATCGACTGATGATCGGACTCGCTGCCAACATAAGCAAGATGCAGAGCCATGGTGGAGGTGAGTTGCTGCTCGATGGAGAGGTTCCAGCTTTGCGTGACGCCCCGCTTGAAGTTCGGCGAGAACTCAGCGCCAAGCGAGACCGGCGCTACGATCGGTGAATTCGTCGGCGGCACGTAGCTGAGTGAAGCAAAGTTGTCATGGGCGAATTGATCACCCGATGGGAAGAGTTGCGGCATACCGGCTTGGAAGAGATAATTCGCCGTCCAGGGGTTGTCGAAGGGAATCCGTAGGCCTTGCGACGGGGTTGTGCTGTTATTACTGCTGAAGCTGAATGTTGGGCTGAAGGGCGCGATGTCCGAGGTGTGGTTGTAAGCGGAGTACTGGAGCGGACCGGTAAAGATGCCAAAGCCGGCGCGGAAGGAGGTATGCGGCAGGAACTTCGGCTGGTAAGCAATGCCGACGCGCGGATCCCAGTCATTGTATTGGGTGGGCATCAGCTTCGCGTCCAGTCCCTTGTCTCCGGGGAAGATCATTCCCTGGGGAGCGTTCGGGAAGACGGTGCTCTGCTGTCCAGGAACCCACTGCGAGCCGCGTCCGCCGGTGACCGTGGGCGGCGTATTCGGATCCCAGCGAACGCCAACGGTCAAGGTCAGGTTAGGCTTGATCCGGACCTGGTCCTGTGCGTAAGCTCCTAACATCCAACCCTTGACGCTGGAGATTTCTCCGCCACCCTGGGTGAAAGAGTCTGCGTTGCCCGAGATGAAGTCGGCGAAGCCGAATCCCGTCCAGCTTCCACCGAATTGGATATTGGGTGTGGCTGGATAATCGGTATTTTCCTGTGCGAAGATGTGGACCATATCCACGCCGGCTGACAGGGTTTGGTTTTTGATGGTCTCGGTAACCGCATCCGAGACGCCGTAGGTATATCTTCTCTCGCTGGTCGGCTCTGTCCAGTTTGACCAGAAGCCGTTGCTGCCGCCGCTGGCGCCCGATCCCATCATGTAGCAATGATTTGGGATCTCATGGATGGTGATGTACTTCGACAGGCAGACGGGATTGCTGTTCTTGTCCAAGGCTTGCTGCGCGCTCAAGAAGTCCATCTGCGTGTAGTAAGCATTGACCGTGTTGACTGTGTGGTCGTTGATCGTCCAGGTGTGGCCCAGGGCCTCGTTGTAGTATTCGCCCGCGTGTGTAGGCGTTACCGCAACCCAGTTGCCGGGGATGGAAGAGCCGTTCTGTTTGAAATACTCGATGAAGCTGCGCAAAAAAAGCTGCTGCTTGTCATTGAATTTGTAGTCAATTCTGGCAGTTCCCTGCTTGTAGGTTTGAATACTCGGCGAGCCAGGGTACTCAGTATACCCAGGGTTGGTGGAAGCACCTGCTGTACCCACGGGAAGAGCATTTGTGGCAAGCTTGATCGCCCCAGGACTGAGCGTGGGATTGATTGCGCTGCCTACAAATATGTTTTGATTAGCGCCTGTGCCCCATGCGTTGTCCGGGCTTTGGATGACCTGCATCGCTCCAGAACCAGTCAAAACTTCGGTGAAATCGCCGGTCAACATCTTGGCGGTTGGAAAGTTGGCAAAGTTGTTGTTAGCTGCGGAGCCGATATGCTTGTGCTCGAAGTTGCCAAAGAAAAAGAGCTTGTCTTTGCCATTAAAGAAGTGAGGGATCTCAACCGGCCCGCCCAAGGACATACCGAAGAGGTTTCTGTGCAATGAGTCGACGTTGTGTCCGAAGTAATCGGAGGCGTTCGCCAACTGGTTGCGGCCAAAATCATAGGCTCCGCCATGGAAATTGTTGCTGCCGGACCGAGTCTGAATGGTGACGATTGCGCCGGGGGCAAAGCCGTAGTGGGCATCGTAACTGTTGGTGACTACGCGGAACTCCTCTGTAGCGTCGGGATTCGGGAAGGGCGCGGCCAGCGACATATAGGTGTCCATGTTGGGCGCGCCGTCGAGCATATAGTAGGTGCTGCCCTGACGTCCGCCTCCGGCCGAAGCGCCTGTGGCGTCGGGGAAGGTCGTTTCACCCTGCGTCTTGCCGCCGGCAGTACTCAAAACGTTGACCACGCCCGCGCTGAGAAGCACCAGACCTGAAGTCTTCCTATCTGGTAACGGCAGCTCCGTTACCTGCTCTTCACCGACAGTGGTGCCGATCTCAGCTGTGGTGGTGTTGATCAGCTCGGCGTCGGCGGTAACGGTAATAACCTCTTTCACATCGCCCAATTGCAGGGTGAGGTTCAGAGTCGCCGCCTGGTCAACGGTCAACGTGATGCCCGATTGGACGAGCTTGCGGAATCCGGTCTTCTCGGCCGTGACCTTGTAAGGACCCGGAACGAGTGGACTCACTAGATAGAAACCTGTCCCGTTGGTTTCGGTGCTCTGGACGTAGTTGGTGTCGGTGTTCTGCACATGAATCTGCACTCCGGTGAGCGCGGCGCCGTTGGCGTCCGTTACCAGACCGGTTAAGCTTGCGTTTGTGACCTGAGCGAGAGCCAAGGGACCCATCGCAAAAAGACACAGCAGGACCAGTAGAAGCATCCTGATGCTGAATTTCGAATTGTTCACTGTGTTTCCTCCAAATCAGAGTCGAGTCGCAACGATGAAATTCGGGTCGCGTACTCCTTATAGTCAGCACCCGCAATGGAAAAGCGCTCGCCTGTTTTCAGCAGATACAGTTAAACGTTTTGAATCGGGATGCAGTGCAAGGCTATTCCCGGCCTGGAAAAAGCGAAAGTATTTACATGTACGAACATTGTTATCGGTGCCGGTAAATAATAGTACGTTGTTGATTACAATAGTGATATGTGAGTTTGCGAGCGCAATGTTACGCGTTGAATATTGGCCGTCCTCAACTTGTGTTAAGATGATCTTCGGTCCACGCGCAAACCCAAGGTGTCGTAATCATGGAAGTGAACTCAACCCGGAATTCCTCCAAAGCGGAACATGCTGAATTCGAAGCTGTAATGAAGGCGCTTTCCGAATCGCACCGGCTTGCCAAACTCCTGGGCTACATTGGAGAGAAGTATTTCCTAGGCGAGATTGATCAGATCACCGAATACAATATTGCCACTGAAGTGTTCGGCCGCTCCAAGGCGGTCTTCAATGCCAGCGAGGACGCAATCGTGCGGGTTGAGGCCTATCGATTGCGACGAGCGCTCAAGGAATATTACAAAAGCGACGGCAAAGACCATCCTGTGCAAATCACCGTTCCCTTTGGAGCATACGTTCCGGTCTTTATCTGCCAAACAGTTGAAGCCCCGCCGTCTACCCTGGTGGATCCCCCGGGAGTTTCCGAGGACAGCGGCGGTGTTCAACTGGCTCTGCATCGAGAACAACCAGAAACCTGGAGTCTGGACAATCCAAGGCGGCCTTCCTTTCCGGCGATCTCCCGCTTCTGGATTCTCCCGATCATCGCGATGGGATTGGTTCTTGCCGCGCTGGGAATTTACCTGGCATTCCATGGCAGTGCCCATGCGGGCGGTGCCAAGGCTCTGCAAAGTCCTGTTCAGCCGGAGGCGCTGCCGCAATCTGGCGCATTTGCTGCTGCTCCTGTACCTCTCCGTCTTTTGTCAGGCTTTATTGGAAGCCCCCAAACGGATAGTGCAGGGAATGTTTGGGAGGCCGATCGGTACTTTCAGGGAGGCAAATCCAGACGCCGGCCGCAGGCCGTTATTACCAGTACCAATGCCCCCCTCATCTTCCAATTCTTCCGGTCCGGAATCTTCTCGTATGACATTCCTCTTAAGCCTGGTGTATACGAATTGCACTTGTTTTTCGTCTCCTCCGATTATTACGAAAGCATCTCCACCTTCAACGTAGCGATTAACGGAAATCCGGTTCTTTCAGGGTTCGATGTTGACTCAGACGCCATGGGTTACAACGTTGCCGACGAACGGGTCTTCCGAGACATTTCGCCGGCAAGCGACGGAATGGTGCACATTAGCTTTACGAACGAAAATGCCGTGCCTGAGGTGAGCGCAATCGAAGTGTTGCCGGGAACTCCTCATAAGCAACTCCCCATCAGGCTCGTCATGCAAGCAACGCCGTACACGGATCACCTTGGGCAGGTCTGGCTTCCCGACAACT
This sequence comes from uncultured Acidobacteriaceae bacterium, assembly GCA_963804315.1. Taxonomy (GTDB): domain Bacteria; phylum Acidobacteriota; class Terriglobia; order Terriglobales; family Acidobacteriaceae; genus Telmatobacter. The sequence continues at coordinate 115,954 of CAWDQB010000039.1, read as the reverse complement.
ATTACACGCACGGAAAGCCATCGCTTGATCGGCAGCAGGTCACGGGAACAACTGATCCTGATTTGTTTGCGGTCGAAAGATATGGCCATTTTGCATATGCGATTCCAGTTGATTCGCGCGACCAGTATACTCTGGTCCTCCATTTTGCAGAGTTTTATTTCGGACCAAAATCGCCTGGCGGCGGTGGAACCGGGAGTCGTGTTTTCCGAGTGATATGCAACGGCAGCACGCTTTTGGACGACTTCGATATCTACAAGGAAGCTGGTGATCACCATGCAATCACAAAGACCTTCTTCCACTTGAAGCCGACAGCTCAGGGAAAAATCAATCTTACATTCGAACCGATCTCGAACTACGCAACAGTTTCCGGCATTGAAGTCCTTGACGAGTCTCAGTAGACTCTTTGGCATATAATCCAGCCGCTTCGTCTCTTACTGACAAGCCCAGGTTGCAGCCTATACGGATGATTGAGTCAATACTCCTTTGTGGCGGCTATACTTTCGCAATGATCCTGATCTGTGTCTGTGGCTTCGAACGGCAACGCGGCGAGCCAACAAGAGAATCGCCGAGTCGAGCTGGCTGTATCTGGTGATGAAATCGGCCGTCCCGTCATTGTGACGACGGGGATTTTGTGTTAATGTCCGCAACGAATGCCACATCTAAAAGTGCGTTCAGTCCCTTCACATCCTTCACCACAATCTGCCGCGCATCCACATCCAGCAGACCTTCAGCTTGCAATCGCATCAGGTTGCGCGAGATCAGTTCGCGCACTGTTCCAAGCTGATTGGCCAACTCCTGGTGACTCGCCGGTAGTTGAAATTCGATGCCACGTGCAGTCTTTATGCCTTCGCTTTGAGAGAGTTTGAGCAATGTCGAAATCAGCCGTTGGCGAATGGTGGTGAACGACAACTCCTCGATGATACCTACGAGGTTTCGCAGTCTGGCTCCGACCACTGTCAACACCTTCAATGGAACCTCGGGATGCTCAAGGCAATAGGCGTTAAAGTCGCGCCGCGAGATGAAGACAATCTCCGTTTCTTCGAGGGCAACCGCTGAAGCAGGGTAAGGACCGCCGTCAAAGACGGGTATCTCGGCGACAGACTCGCCTGAGACGTTCACGGACAGAACCTGTTCCCGGCCGTTCACGGAAGTCTTGAAGAGGCGAACCTTGCCCTGCGCAATAATATGCAATCCATTGCACGGTTCGCCTTCAGAAAACAGCAGCTCGCCCGCGCCGAATAGCATGCGCACGGTGCGAGCGGCAAGCATTTGCAGTTCAGATTGAGAAAGGCTCGACAGTAATGCGGTCTTCCCAAGTGCGGCAGCGAGATCGGTGCGTCTAGAGGTCACTCGGAAATTCTAGCAGTAAGCGACTTTGGTCCCACGCAGAATAATACCAAGTCCGGATTTTCGGACGTGGACTGAGAACCGTGAACTGCTTCTCACTGCGGCATGGGCAGAATCGGCGGTCTTGCTGTGCCCTTGGGCTGCTTCTGCGTTTCCATCTCGCTCATCAGCATCGCCGGGGCTACAGCGCTGACCGGAATGGTGCCCGACTCCGCGCCGCACTCGCCGTTGAAGACCTCATACTTGTCGCCGGTGGCCAGGATGCTCTTCATTGCAGCCAGCGGCGTGCCGACAATGCTGACGCCGCGGACCAGTTCGTCGGGCCGGCCATCGGTATAGATGCGCCAGACCACTAGCGGAACCACGCTGAAGGCCTGCGGCGAACTGCGTTGGGTGACGGCAAAGCCGGACGAGATGTCCTCGAAGTAGAGGCCGTAGGGCTTGCCCTGCTTTTTGGCCTCTTCAATCAACTGCTTGCGCAGCTCGGCCTCCGGCACGGTTTTGGTCGAAGTGACGATTAAATTGCCTTGGCGTCCAGTGGGCACTTTGCCAGTCTGCGCGCGGCCATGGCCGTTGGATTTGGCAAAGCTGGCGATGGGCAGACGCGACATCAGAAAGGTCTTCAACACGCCATTCTGAATCAAAGCGACCCGCTGCGCCTTCTGGCCCTCGTCGTCATATTCGTATCGGCCGCTCAGCCAAGTCTTCCCGAAGCGGGTCAGGGTTGGATCGTCAGCTACGGAAAGGAAGGTGGGCAGCACCTCTTTGCCCAGCTCCTTGGTGAAGGTCTGGCCCTCCTCGTCGCCGCGCTGCCGCTGGCCCTCTAGGCGGTGACCAAGCACCTCGTGGAAGAAGACTGCGGCGGCGCGTCCGGAGAGGATCGCGGGACCGTCGAATGGCTCAGTCAGCGGCGCCACGCGCAGCGCTTCCAGGCTCTTGCCCAGCTCGCGGATCGTCGCTTCCAATTCCGTCTGTGCAGGTAACCCGGCCACCGTCTCGGCCTCAAAGGTCTGCGCGCGGAAGAGGTCCATACCGTCGTCGGCGCGGGTGACGACAAAGATGACGAGGCGCGCCTGCACATGCGGCGTCACCACCTGCGCACCTTCGCTGGATGCGTAGTAGTCTGTCTCGCTCTGCGCGGACAGCATCACTACGTTCTGATAGACATCTGGATACTCGCGGAAGATGCGCGAGAGCGAGCGGACCCGCTGCTCCCAGGCAGCGCGATCCACCACCACAGGCGGAGCGGTCATACCCAGATGCTTTTGTGGCGTCTCCTCGCTGAAGTCGGGCGAGTTGTCTTCTTCCTTGGCGCGAACCTCGGCCTCGGTCTTCACGCGCAGATAGTTGTCCAGCGCATTGCCGTAGCCTGTATTGGTGGCCTGCCACAGCGCGCGGGCAAGCGCATGGCGGTCATCATTCAGCGGAAGTTCGGTGTTTTTCACCGCCGAGCTGCGGTGTGTCCCATGCGTGTTATCCAGCTTGGGATCGCCGATGCGCACCTGTACGTCGGCCTCGCGCACGTGGTTGGAGGAGCTGCTCACCAGCGCACCGTACTGCGCGTTGATAGAAACATAGTTCGCGTCGCTGACCGAGTAACTAAGGAAGTACGGCGGCAACTGCTTGGCGTCCCCCTGCTTGCCCAGCAACGTGAAAGCGCGATGCAGCTCCGTGGTCATCGTATCGAGAACTACGGGAACATCCTGCTGCTGCGCGATGGAGGTTGCAGGCAGCGTCAACGTCAAAATCGCAGCCGCTGCGGTTAAGCCAATTCTGACAGCGATCCGCCCTGGAGCTGTAAAGGAAATCTTTCTCATAGTTGGAAATCCGGGAAATCCTCTTCCAGTAGGATTGTCTCAAAGGATGCTACTGAAGAGGAAACCGCTCATGAACTTTGTGCGCCGAATGCTGCCGCTGCTGTGCCTTGCCTTTTCGCTTGTGGGCCTTGCCGCACGTGATTGTTCTGGCCAACCCGCGCCCTTCCGACCCGTGGCCGCCGCCGCATCTGCCCAGCCCGCCAACGCGCAAGCCTACTCGCTTCCGCCTGACAAGCTGGCCAAAGCCATCGCCCTCAATCGCATCCGAATCATATTGGATGTTGTTGATTCGCTTTGGAGCATGGCATTCCTATGGGTTCTGTTGGCTACGCGCTGGGCCGCTAAGCTGGATGCCTGGGCGGAGCGTCTTCTGCCCCGCCGTTGGATGCAGGGGCTGCTCTTCTTTGCGGCTCTGTTGGTCATCAGCACGCTGGCCGGACTGCCGTTGGATCTCATCGGCCACACGGCCAGCCGGCATTACGGAATCAGCGTCCAGGGCTGGGGTGGCTGGCTGGGCGACGTAGCCAAAAACCTGGGACTCCTGGTGCTAATCGGCGCGCCCATCCTGCTGCTCTTCAACTGGATTGTTCGCGTCTCGCCGCGCCGCTTCTGGCTCTGGGCGTGGCTGGTCTCGCTACCGCTGATTGTGCTTTCCGTTCTGGCCGAGCCGCTGCTTGAGCCTGTCTTCAACAAATATGAACCCTTGGCAAAAAATCATTATGTCCTGGTAACCAAGCTAGAAGAGGTCGTCGCACGAACTGGAACCCAGATCGCCCCCAACCGTATGTATCTGATGAAGGCGAGTGAAAAATCCAACGGACTCAACGCCTACGTCACAGGCATCGGGGCCACCAAACGCTTCGTGATGTGGGATACGGCCACCGATCGCTTGCCGGACGATGAAGTGCTTTTTATCTTCGGCCACGAGAGCGGCCATTACGTCCTCAACCACATCCCTCAAGGGCTGATGGCCTCAGCCGCTGGATCGTTCTTCATTCTCTGGGGCTGCGCCCTTGTCGCCGGTTGGCTGGCCCGCCGCTATGGCGCGCGCTGGGGATTAGGCGGATTTTTAGACAACCAGAAAACGTTGAATGCCCCACCCATCGCGTCTTTTGCGATGGGTGGGATCGAAGAAGCCAATCGTTCCGAAGCCGGTACAGCCCCGCTCGCCAGCCGCCAAGGCTTTCTGGTGCTACTCCTCACGCTTTCGGCAGCCAGCTTCGTTTTGCAACCGGTTAGCAACGCCTTCAGCCGCCACATCGAACACGAGGCCGACATTTACGGCCAGGAGGCGATTCACGGTCTGGTGGCCGATCCGCAAAAGACTGCTGTTTCGGCCTTCAACCATCTTGGCGAAGCATGGCTGGAAGACCCCAACCCAAGTCCCATTACCGAGTTCTGGAGCTACAGTCATCCCAGCGTCCAGCACAGAGCGGAGTTCGCGCAGCACTATAACCCCTGGGCCAACGGTGGGCGGGGCAGGTTCTTTGTGCGATAGGGATGATCGGGCAGGCAAGATGCGGGCGTGGTTCCCGCCCATCCTTTTACGCAAAGCCGCGTGCAAAGAATGAGCAGGGACGCCTGGAGTGGTGAGTCAGAAGTATATCCAAAAACAACCATAGATCCTTCGACTCACCGCCCCAAACTGAAGTGCGTTTGGGGAGCCGTTCGCACAGGATGACAGTGAATTTTGTAATGCAAACTTCTGACTCGGGAACTCTAAAAAGGGATGTCGTCGTCGGAGATTTCAGTTTGCTGCGCGTAATCGTCCGGGGCGCTGGATGAGGCTGGCGGTCGCTGGTCGAAGCTGGCGGCCGAAGTGGAAGCACTGGCTGGCCGGCTGTAACCGCCTGCGCCACTGCTGGAACCCTCTTCGCGGCCAGAGAGCAGAACCAGTTCATTGACCAGAATCTCGGTGCGATAGCGCTTCTGCTTGGTCTCTTTGTCTTCCCAGCTATTCGTGGTGATCTTGCCCTCGACATAGAGCTTCGATCCCTTTTTCACGTAGTCGCGGACGATTTCGGCGGTGCGATTGAAGGCCTTGAGGTTGTGCCATTCGGTGTGATCCTGCCAATTGCCCTGGGCGTCCTTCTGGCGGTCGCTGGTGGCGAGCGCCAGGTTGGCAACCATTGTGCCGCTGGGAGTGGAGCGAATCTCCGGATCTTTTCCGACGTTGCCCAAGAGGGTGACTTTGTTGACGCTTCTTGCCATGATTGTTTACTCCGTTGATTAAAAAGAATAGCAGACGGCAAGTGGATGCGGGAATTCGAGTGATTGCGCATGCCCGGGCGACCGCGTGCCGCGCCTTCGTGCAGGACCACAAGAGGCATGAATCCAGCGGAATGTGCCCGCCGTCACTCGGAAGCCGAAGTGCATCCACTAAAATCGATCTGAGGAGAATTGTAAATGCCCCGTAAAGCACTCATTGCCGCCAATTGGAAGATGTACAAGACGCCCGCCGAAGCCAAGGCCTTCGTCGATGCCTTTTTACCGCTCGTTGCCGGCCACACCCGCGACGAGATTGCGCTCTTTCCCTCGCCCGTGCTGCTGCCCACAGTGATTGCAGCCGCCAAGGGAAGCAATGTTCTGGTCGGCGCGCAGAACATTCACTTTGCCGAGGAGGGCGCTTACACCGGTGAGACCTCGTTGAACCAGCTCCTGGCTGTCGGCGGCACGCATACGCTGATCGGCCACTCCGAGCGCCGTCAGTACTTTGCCGAGACCGACGAGATCGTCAACAAAAAGCTGCACGCCGCGCTGAAGCATGGCGTCGTTCCGGTGGTCTGCGTGGGCGAAGTGCTGGCCGAGCGCGAGGCGGGCAAGACGGCCGACGTGCTCAAAACTCAGATCACCGGCGCGCTGGCCGGCATTACCGCTGAAGCCGCAGCGCCCATCGTCATTGCCTACGAACCAGTCTGGGCCATCGGCACCGGCAAGACCGCCACGCCTGAGATGGCCGTCGAGGCGCACAAGATCATTCGCGCCGAAGTGGCTCGCTTGCTGGGCTTGGAGGTTGCCGCGGCGGTTCGCATCCTTTATGGCGGTTCAGTCAAGCCTGACAATGCGACGGCTTTGATTGGCGAGGAAGAGATCGACGGGGCATTGGTCGGCGGCGCAAGCCTCAAGCCGGATTCCTTCGAGAAGATCGTCAAGTACTGAAATGCAGAGAACAACCATGCCTCAGCTCCTGGAAACGGGCTGGGGCCTGGTTGTAGCGACGACCTCCCGGTCGGCTGTAATGTGGACCTCCCGGTCCATGCCTGTACCTTTCAGTGCGATCTCTTTCCGCCCGCCTTCGCTGAGCGCTTCAGCGCGCTCCAGTCCTTCTCAGTTTGGTCTGCATAGAGGAGTCCGAACTTTGCCAGGGCATCGGCGAAGCCGTCGCCAGAGCCGATGTAGCCGTTGAGGATGAGCGGGTCACCGGAGCGGGCGTGGCCGCGGGCGAGCAGCTCGCCGCAGACTTCGGCGTAGGCCTCCAATCCGCTGCCAGCCAGATCTTCCAAGTCGATGGAGCCTTTGTGATCATTGAGTTGACGGACCAGATAATCGCGTCCGCCGAAGTGCGTCCAGCCTAAAAAGGGATCGGATTGGACCTGCATCGCCTTTTGACCCTCGGCGACGCGCTGGCCGTTGTGGTGGGGCGGCGCGGCTTCGGGCAGATAGGGGGCATAGCCGGAGGCCGGTTCTTCCTTGATTTGCAGGAAGAGCGGATCGGCGGGTCCGTTGCCCTCAAAGTAGATGCAATAGTCGCGCAGGCCCACCGAGCCAGTGCCCACGACCTTGAAGGCCACATCCACCGGGCGATAGAGCGAGAGCAAGTGCTGGCGTTGCGGCTCGAGCATCTGGCGATAGGGACCGAGCGCCGCCAGAACCGCAGCGGCCTGCGTGCCCGTGACGCGGGTAAGGGTAGGCTTGATCTCCTTGAATTGGCGGGCAGCACTCTTCTTGATCTTGTCATCCTGCGCGGATTTTGACGCGTTCTTTGCGGCAAGCGCAATCGAAGGACCCGCAGTTGTTTTTGAAGACGAAGAAGCAGCCTCGGTCAACTGCTCCAGCGTGTGCTGGGGTGTGGCGCGTTCGGCCTTCAAAAGAGCTTTTTGCACGGGTGCAACCAAGCTGAGCCGGCGGACCTGAAAGTGAGCGGTATCGAGGAAAGACATCTTGGCAAAGGCGCTCATCTGGGCCGAGTAGCGGGCAACAAATTTTTCGACAGCGGCACTCGCAGAGGCGTCCTTGTGGCCGGATTCGCGTCCAGCCAGCACCAGGGAGGCGGCCATGCGCTTGAGGTCCCACTCGAAGGGTCCGCGAATGCTCTCGTCGAAGTCGTTGATATCGAAGGTGAGGCGGCCATCGGGGGTGGCAAAGGCGCCCAAGTTGCGCACATGAGCGTCACCGCAAAGTTGCGCGGCCAGTCCAGTGGAGGGCAGCAGCGCCAGATCAGCAGCCATCACCGGGACGGCTCCGCGGAAGTAGCCAAAAGGCGAAGCGGCCATCAGCGTGTATTTGAGCTTGATGAGCGCGGGGACGCGTCCAAGCATGGAACGGGCCATCAGTTCGGCTGCAGGCGTCTGGCGGGCCTTGGGCTTGAGTTGGTTGTGTTCCTGGCGGCCGATCTGCTTGCGCCGCGCTTGTCCGAGATTGCGCCGTTCTTCTGGAGTTGCCCATCGCATGAGAGGGACGATATACCCTCCACCCTATGAATGCCAAGCGCGCTGAAAAAGATTGGCCGTCCAGATCGTCTCCCAAGTCTCAATGGCAAGGGCCACCCGGATTTCGACCGGACTCGCGCCACTTGCCATTAAGAAATTGATTCCTCAAAAATTAAACCTGTGCGGTATCTGCGGCTATCGAAATTTGTCGGCGGAATTCAACCGGATTTGCGATAGTGTGAAAGCTTTCAAACGAACCAGCGCTGGACACCTTAAGAGTTCCATAACCAAACAACCTTCCGATCAAAGGTTGATCAACATTGAAACTCTCCAGTTTCTTGAGCAGGATCTCAAAAGACTGACGTCGAATAATTCCCTGATGCATGATGACGCGTTTATTAGTGACAAGGAAGATGGTCACCTTGGATGACCACCAACTCCACAAGATACTAACAATCCCAAAGATTAGAAACGGGAAGCCCCCGCGGGCGAATGCAACGTAGAACAAAACAAGAGCAAAAAGCGACAATAGAGCGCCCGTTTTGTAGATCATCCAGTGGAGGTTACCGTGATAAACAACAACCTCATTCGGTAGCAGAATGTTATCAACGTTCTTCATCGTACCCATCCTGATTGAATTTGAATCCGCGCCAAGCGTAGCATATGAAATATATACTTTCAACTTGAATTCCATACTTGAGTCTGTGCGTTATACTTTTTGGTAATCCCTTGTTGCTCTAGTTGCAAACTGAAACATATTTCAAACCCTCAATAAGGTTGATAAATTCAATTCATGTGAGGATTCATGATTCCTACTACGACAATTTTGGATTTTTGTTTGATTGGCGCTTTATTATCTGGGTTTTCTTTGTCGGCTCAAGCGCCGTCAAAGCCGCTCACTGTGGAAGCGATCTACGGGCACGGTCCGCTGATTGGGACTCCGCCGGAGGATCTGGCCTGGTCGCCAGACGGAAAACACTTAACGTACAAGGTTGGCGGCGAGCTGATGGAGCGCGAGCCGGGGGCGGACAAAGCGCGTGTCGTGGTCAGCCGCGTTCATATTGCCACGATGACGGGCGCGAAGGACTCGGAGACGGACCGCGACCATCGCGCGCGCTACGGAATGGCCAGCTACCTCTGGTCGCCGGATTCCGAGCATCTGCTCTTCGACATGAACGGGCTGCTGTGGCTCTGGGATCTGCAGAAAGACGCGGGCGAGTTGGTGGCGAATGCCGGCGGGGCATCGGGCGACGATCCAAAGTTTTCACCTGATGGGCGCTCGCTTTCGTTTGTCCGCGATCATGGGCTAGCGGTGGTGCGGCTGGATGAACCGGGCAAGCCGATGAGAATGCTGACTCCCGCGCCGAATGCGGCGACGCTGAACGGCGAGGTGGACTGGATTTATCTGGAAGAGCTGGAGGCACGCAGCAATTATTTCTGGTCGCCGGACTCGAAGCAGATTGCGTATCTGCAATCAAATGAGGCAGCGGTGCCGCGGTATCCAATTACAGACTGGATTCCCGCACACGCCGCCGTGGAGGAGCAGCGCTATCCGCAACCGGGCGATCCGAATCCTGCGGTGCGCGTAGGAGTTGTCAGCGCCGAAGGCGGCGCGACGGTATGGGTGACGTTGCCGATTCAATCGGGGCGTGACTATATTCCGCGCTTTGGCTGGGTGGATGCGAAAACACTATGGATTGAAACGTTGACCCGCGATCAGAAGCATCGTGACATTTATTTTGCAAACTCCGCGACGGGCGAAGCGCGCACGGTGCTGAACCTGACGGATAATAAGTTCTTTGACGATAAGTACGATGTTGCTGTCGGCGATGGGGCGATTGTGCTTGCTAACTGGTACGATGGGCACAATCATTTGTATCTTTATCATTATGATCCGAGCGATACGGCTCATGCGGTAGCCACGCTGGAGCGCCAATTGACGCAGGGAGACTTTGAAGTAAGCGAGGTTTATCGCGTAGATACCTCGAATAAGCTGGTTGATTACGCATCGAGCGAGGGAATCGAACAAGATCAGCAGTTATGGCAAGTAAGTTTTGCGGGCGAACGGAAACAAATAACTTCAGGTGCTGGATTTCATGCGGGCAACTTTGCGCCGGCGGGTTCAGCATTCGTGGACAAGCAGTCGTCGCGCATGGAAGCGCCGGCGGTCAGCTTGTGCGCGAAGGCGGGAAAATGTGGAGAAATTTGGGCGACGAATGCGCTTCAGACTTATTATCTGCGTACGCCAGAGCAGTTGACGGCGAAGGCGCATGACGGGACGAGTTTGTATGCCACACTGCTGCTGCCGGAAAGCGCAGCTGTGGCTTCCGTTCCGCTGATTGTAAATCCTTACGGCGGGCCGGGATCGCCGATGGTTTTGAATAAGTGGAATGACTCTCTGCTCTTTGACGAGTTATTAACTCAGCATGGCTTTGCCGTGCTGCATACGGATAATCGCGGCATGGGCGGGCGTGGACGGGAGTTTGCGCAGGCGGCCTATCATAACTTCGGCGCGGTGCAGTTGGAAGACCAGCTAACCGTGATAGACGCGGCGCTGGCTCGTTATCCGCAACTCGATCCCAAGCGGCTGGGCTGGTGGGGATGGAGCTGGGGCGGGACATTCACTCTGTATGCCATGACGCACTCGGATCGCTTCAAGGCTGGGGTTGCGGTGGCTCCGGTGACCGATTGGCGCGACTATGACTCGATCTATACCGAGCGCTATCTGAGCCTGCCGTGGGAGTTTGCCGCAGGGTACAAAGACTTCTCCGTGGTGAATACCGCCGCTAACTTGAAGGGACGATTGCTGCTGGCGCACGGCACCGGCGATGATAACGTTCATCTGGAAAACACGGTGCAATTTGTCCAGAAGTTGATCGAGGCTGGGATACCTTATGATCTGCAAATCTATCCGCGCAAGACGCATTCGATTGCCGGGGCGGAGGTGCGCAGACACTTATTCGATCGGATTCTGGCGCACTTTGAGGAGTATTTGATGCCGCGTTAGGCGTGTCGTTGGCGGAAGAGATCGTCGTCCTCGCGGTCCGGGCAGCTTGAGCACTCCACGCAGCAGGCCAGCAGCAGCGCGACGCCGATCGTTACCAGAGCGGCAACCAGGTTTTCAATCGCGGCAATATTATGAAGAAAGCTGAACATAATCTTCTACCTATTGGTTAGACTCAAAAAAGCGGCTGGGGTGAAGGCTTCCAGCGAATTTTTTAGCAATTTGCGGCGAAACCTTCCCAGCGCTCCATTCGAATCATCGGCGGACTTTTCTCTGCGTTCTGTTAATTTTAAGGATAAATGACGAATTCCGTTGCCGCCGATGCAGTTGTCGGACCCGTGTGAACAGGATTCAAACGCGAGTGTGCACCGAAGTAATCACCGATCCAAATGACAAGTATTTCGACGCAGATGACAAGCATCCTGAAATTCGCTAATATACTTATTGTTGCCCTTTTAGCCCACAAATGCCGCAAGAGGCAGAGGTGTTTCTAGTGCACGTTGGGGTGCTGAATTGGCTTGAACAAGTCTACTTTGTTTGATTACGATAGTTTGATGTGGGTTCGCTTATCTAAGTGAGCAAAGCGAAGCTTTGTTTGAAAAATACCTTTCGGGTTACCATTCCCCTTTCGAAACGACTTTCACGTTTACAACAAACTTCCGCAGCTTGTGGTTGAGAGCCTCCATCGCGGAAGTGTACGGATTGATCTGGCCAACGATTTCGGGCGTAAGAGTGATTGGCTATGCAATCTCCGATACGCAAGGGCAGGGCGGTCCGAGGCCTGTGGCAAGGCATTCAGTAAAATGGAACTACTCGTTCCTTTCCGGCGAGTGTTCAGACGCTATGCAACATTAAATCATCGATTCGCGCGGCCACGGCGCCAGGCCTGGATTTGCCGCTGGTGCCGCGACCGCGAAGCTGCTCCGGACGGACGCAGAGCAGAAATTATGGCAGCATTAACCTGAATCGTGGCGCAGGATGGATTTCCGATTAGACGGAGTCTATTGATTGCACTACAGTTCAAAGGCTTGAGAAGAGGAGATGCAAGTGCGTTCCAATTCCCTCTATGGACGCCGGTTCAACTTAAAAATGATTCTCTATCGGGGAATCGGATATCTACTAGACGGAGCAACCTTTGCTCTTTCCGGAGTGCTGGCGTTTGAGTTGCGCTTCGATTTTGAGCTTCCGGCAAGTTATCTGCGTCCCATGCAGTTGTCTTTGTGTATTTGGGTTGCGGTCAAGCTGGGAACCTTCATTCTGGGGCGGCTGGATCGAGGTGGCTGGCGGTACACCTCAGCCTATGACGCAGTCCGGATTGTCCTAGAAAATACATTGGGATCGATTCTGGGCGGGCTGTCGATTCTATTTCTGCTCGGATTGTGGGAGATTCCGCGTTCGGTTTATATTCTGGACTGGCTGGTCTCATGCTTGCTGACGCTGGGCTGCAGGCTGGTGGTTCGTGTCTTTGCTACCAATAGGAGGCTACGGCAGCGGCACTTTGGCAAGCGTACGAGAACACTGATTTATGGAGCCGGATCAGCAGGGCTGGCCCTGCTATGGGAGTTGCAGCAGAACGAATCCCTGCTCTGCGACGTGGTGGGATTGATTGACGACGATCCATCCAAGGGCCGGCTGATTTTGCAAGGCAAGCGGGTGCTAGGCCGGGGCGAGGATCTGGCGGTGCTGGCAAGCAAGTACGACGTGAAACAGGTGCTGATCGCAATCCCCTCGGCAACCGGTCCGGAGATGGTGCGGATTCTTGGCTTTGCCCTTGAAGCCGGCGTGCAGTACAAGATGGTTCCAGGCCTGGGCGACCTGGTCGAAAACGCCGGTTTGGGCAAGCAGCTCAAGGAAGTTGCAGTCGAGGACTTGCTGGGAAGAAAGCCGGTTCACCTGGACCAAGACAGCATCCGCGAGCGCATACACGGAAAGATCGTTATGGTGACCGGGGCAGCCGGCTCGATTGGTTCGGAGATCTGCCGCCAGATTGCGCACTTCGATCCTCTTGCCCTGGTTGGCTTCGATGAAGCGGAGACGCCGCTCTTCCAGATCGATAGAGAGTTGCAGAATTCCTTCCCAGGACTGACCTTTCATGCCGAGATCGGCAGCATCCGTTCGCCGGAGACACTGCGCCGAGTGATGCAGCGCCACCGGCCCTCGATCCTTTATCATGCGGCCGCCTACAAGCATGTGCCGATGATGGAGAAACATGCCTTTGCGGCAGTGAAAAACAATATCTTTGGCACCTGGAATGTGGCCCAGGCGGCGCTGCAAAGCGGCGTCGGGGATTTTGTAATGATCTCGACCGACAAGGCTGTCCGGCCAACCAGCATGATGGGCGCCACCAAGCGAGTGGCAGAGATTGCCATCCGCGCTCTTCAGAAAGAGAAGGGTACAAAGTTTGTCGCAGTGCGTTTTGGCAATGTGCTGGGCAGTAATGGCAGTGTTGTACCCATCTTCAAGGAACAGATTGCCGCCGGTGGACCGGTGACGGTAACCGACCCGGAGATGAGCCGCTATTTCATGACCATACCGGAGGCGGCGCAACTGGTTCTGCAAGCCTTTGCAATCGGCCGTGGGGGTGAGGTCTTTGTGCTGGATATGGGCGAACCGGTCAAGATTGTGGACTTGGCTCGGAATCTCATTCTGCTCTCTGGCCTTCAACCCGATTTGGATATTGAGATCCGCTTCAGCGGCCTTCGTCCCGGTGAGAAGCTGGTGGAGGAGTTGAATCTTCAGGATGAATGCCTGGCCACGACTTCGCACCCCAAAATCATGAGCTATATCTGCCCTTCCCGAATTGATGTCAAGCAGATGAAGGTTTACTTGCGCGAACTGCAAAAGATCAGCGAGGAGCAGGATATTGGGCGACTGATCCTTCTGCTCAAGGAACTGATTGCCGATTACAACCCCGGCTCCCAACTGTTGAAAACCGCTCTGGCCAGCACGACCGGCGCAGAGGAGTCAGACGGGCGGTGGCATCCAGGATTGCAACCTTCATTCGCTCCGGCCTCTGGCGGGGTCCAGGCGGCTCAAGCGGATTAGGGCTAGCAAACATTTTTTCACAGCCGCTAGTGCGCGATCGGGATGCAATCCAATCTCATGCCGTCAACCTGTTTTTAATCTAGCGAATACAGGATAGCTATGCAATCTATTCTAGTGTCGAGCGCGGGACGAAGAATCTCTCTGCTGAAGCTCTTTCAGGAGGCGGCGCATAGCCGGGAATGGAAGGTAATCGCCGGCGATTGCGACGCACTGGCTCCGTCGCTGTATCTCGCGGACGAAGCAGCCCGCCTGCCGCGTATCGCATCCGAAGGCTATATTCCCGCGCTGCTGGATCTGGTAGAAAAGCAATCCGTGCAACTAATTGTTCCAACCATCGACACCGAGCTGCCAATCTTGGCGCGGCATGCCGAGCGGTTTCTCAGTGCCGGATGCCGGGTTTTGATCTCTTCTTCCAGCTTCATTGAAATCTGCCGCGACAAATGGAAGATGGCGATTGAGTTTTCCCGCTACGGTGTGGCGACCCCGACTGGATGGTGGCCGTCCGAACTGGAGGCAGCGAAACTTCCAGCGAGTCTATTTATCAAGCCGCGGGATGGCAGCGCGAGCCAGCATACCTATCGCGTGAAGCGCGAGGAGCTGGCTCATTATCTGCCGCTGGTGCCCAGCCCGATTATCCAGGAAGAGTTGCAGGGAACAGAGATCACGATCGATGCCTTGATCGACTTTGAGGGCGTGCCCCTGCATTATGTGCCGCGCATCCGGCTCCGCACCCTGGCGGGAGAGTCGATTCAAGGCAGGACCATCCCGGATGGCGAAATCGGGTCTTGGCTGAGGGATTGCTTGAACTGTACGGCACGGTTGGGCGCCCGCGGGGTCATCACGCTTCAGGCATTCCTCACCCCGGATGGGCCGATTCTAACGGAGATCAATCCTCGCTTCGGCGGAGGCTTTCCGCTGGGCCATGCGGCTGGAGGGCATTATCCGGAATGGATTCTTCAACTGCTTGAGAAACGGTCCCTGCAACCCCGGCTGGGCGAATATCTGCCCGGCCTCTACATGACCCGCTATCATTGCGAGCATTTCTTCACCGCTCCGGCCTGGGAGACAGCATCCCAGTGAACAGAATTCCATCGGTCGGGCCACCTGGAGTGCTGAAAGCTGTAGTCTTCGACATGGACGACACGCTGTATCTTGAGCGTGATTACGTTCTGAGCGGATTCCGGCACATATCTAATTTGATTGCGGAGGATGCAAGAAGAACTCCGGAAGATATTTTGACTTTTCTGCTGTCGAGAGCCGAGAATCCTCATCACAGGGGACACGTTCTGGAGCTGCTCTTTGCAGAATATCCGGAGATCTCGCGCGGCTGGGAGGCGGTTCGCCTGGTGGAAGAGTATCGCGCGCACACACCTGCTATCTCGCTTCTGCCGGGTGTCGAGCTTCTGTTAACCGATCTGCGAGCCGCCGGCGCTCATCTGGCGGTGATCACCGACGGCGTCAGCGCTTCGCAGCACAGCAAAGCGAAGGCGCTGCGGCTGACGGAGTATTTCGATAGGATAGTCGTGACCGATGACCGTGGCATCGAATATCGAAAGCCGCATCCTTACGCATACCTGAACGTCTCGGAAGGTTTTGGCTGCGAGGCGAGAGCCTGCGTTTATATCGGAGACAATCCGGCCAAGGACTTTCTTGCGCCCCGCCGGTTGGGCTGGGAGACGGTGCGCCTGCGTCTGCGGAACCAGTTGCACGAGGCCGCCGAACCCCCTTCACCTGAAGCCGCGCCTCAAATTGAATGCAGAAGTGTTGCGGAGTTGCGGAGCACGCTGCTCATCAGGCTGTGCCCGTCTTCTGCTTTGGCTTCTAGGACGCTGATCCCATGAAGACTCAATCCGATTCCGCATTGCAGACCCCGTTTGGCCGGTGGCCATGGTTTTCCGAGGAACAAATTGAGGCTGCCGCCGACGTGCTGCGCTCGGGGGCTGTCAACTATTGGACCGGAGAGCAGGGAAGGTTCTTCGAGAGTGAGTACGCATCCTATCTCGGCGTCAATCACGCGATTGCCGTCTCGAACGGCACGGTTGCCTTGGAGCTGGCCCTGCGCGCGCTCGATGTTTGTCCGGGCGACGAAGTGATCACCACGAGCCGGACCTTTATCGCATCGGCCAGCGCGGTGGTCGCGGTCGGCGCAATGCCGGTCTTCGCCGATGTGGATCCGATCAGCCAGAACATTACCGCCGAAAGCATACGCCTCAAACTGACCCGCCGCACCAAAGCCATCATTGCCGTTCATCTCGCTGGCTGGCCCTGCGAGATGGATCCGATTCTGGAATTGGCACGGGCCAACAAGCTCTCTGTCATTGAAGATTGCGCGCAGGCGCATGGCGCGCGTTACAAAAGCAGGCCGGTTGGCTCCATGGGCGAGATCAATGCCTTTTCCTTTTGCCAGGACAAAATCATCACCACGGCGGGCGAGGGCGGGCTGATCGCCACGAACGATCATACTCTGTGGGAGAAGGCGTGGGCCTATAAAGATCACGGCAAGAGCATCGATGCGGTCTTCAGAAGGCAGCATCCTCCCGGTTTCCGCTGGCTGCATGACAGCTTTGGCAGCAATGGCCGGATGACCGAAGTGCAGTCCGCGGTGGGCCGCGTGGCATTGCGCCAATTGGATGAATGGGTGAGAATACGAAGACGCAATGCGAATCTGTGGAGCGAAGGATTGAAGGCCTTAAAATCCGTGCGGATGACCGCGCCGCCGGAGCACATCTATCATTCTTATTACAAATACTACATTTTCATTGAACCGGAGATGCTAGGCGAGGGTTGGTCCAGGGACAGGATCATGAGTGAGATCAATGAAGCAGGGGTCTTTTGCACGGTTGGCAGTTGCAGCGAGATCTACCGGGAGCGCGCCTTCCTTTCCCTGGGGCAGGCATTTGAACCGCTTCCGAATGCGCAGCGGCTGGGCTTGACGAGTCTGATGTTTCTTGTGCATCCAACACTAAGCGAAGGCGAGACCTGTTCCATGATCGCGACAGCTTCCAAAGTCATTGCGAAGGCAACACGCTAAAGACAGGCAACAGATGGAGAATGGAGTTTTTTCGATGAGATTAATAATTCGAAACCGGCTGGCGCTGACCTCGCTCGTCGCGGTGCTTACTCTCGCGACTGCCGCCTGCGCTCAGAGCGCGCCGGCAGTCGCCGCTCCGGTATCCAACTTGGCAATCGGCCCCGGAGATATGCTGGACATTGCGGTCTCCGACGTTCCGGAATTGACGCTCAAGGTGCGCGTTGATGAAGACGGCTCCGTCAACCTTCCGCTGGTTGGCAGCATGCACTGGGCGCAATTGCCGGTCAGTCAGGCTGAGAGGCTTTTGGCCTCCAAGCTGGTTGAGGGAGATTTCGTGAAGATTCCTCAAGTTTCTATACTAATCAGCGAATACGCCACCCAAAGTATCTCGGTGGGCGGCGAAGTCAATCAGCCCGGCATCTATCCTCTGCTTGGACCGCACACTTTGTTCGATGCGATCAGCGCTGCGGGCGGACTTACGCCGGGCGCCGGCGGCGTCATTACCATCACGCACAAAGGCGGCGCAGCAGCTTCGGAGCAAGTTTCCATTGGGCGCAATGGAGCCTTCGAGAATCCAACAGAGCCGATTCAGCCGGGCGACATGATCGCCGTCAGTAAAGCCGGCGTCGTCTATGTGGTGGGCGAGGTGAACAAGCCGGGGGGCTTTCTGCTGGGCAATAATACTCACCTCACGGTTGTCGAGGCGGTCGCCCTCGCCATGGGGCAGACCAACCATGCAAGGATGAAGCATCTCAGCCTGGTGCGCCATAAAGATGGAGTTGTCGAGGTGACGACCCTTGATCTGAAGAGGATGATGCGCGGCGTTGATGGCGATGTCCAACTCCAGCCAGACGATATTGTTTATCTTCCCGCCAGCGGTGTCCGGACGGCGGCCGACATTTCAGAGAAAGCCAGTATCGCGGCGGCAGCCGCGGCGGTTCTCGTTTGGGGCCGCAACTGAGTTTTTGAGCGAGCGGCTCCGGCGCAGCCGTGGCAGTCGCGATCACACTTTCATGATCGCGTCGCATACAGTAATTGAGGATTGGGGAGTTTGAAATGGAGTCCAAGTTAATGGCAAAGAATGGCGCACCGCTGGCAGGCAGCGAACCGGATGATGGCGGCCACGACCTGAATCAAGTCCTTGATTCCTTCCGGAAGCGCAAGCTGTTCAACTTTGCCTCCATTGGCGCCGGCGTGTTAGCCGCTGTTCTGGTCTGTACCTTCATGGTGCCAAAGTACGATGGCATTGTGGATTTGAATATTCATCCAGAAGAATCAGGGGCGCTTGATCTGGGAGACTTGGCGGATATCGCCACCGGGGCCGGCGGACTCGATTGGGACTCGAAGGTCCAGACTCAAGTCCTGATTCTCACCAGCGACCCGCTGGCATGGGATGTTGTCAGCCAGCTCAGGCTGGATCAGAATGCCGTCTTTATGCACCCTGGGGTTTTCGATTTCCTCAGCAAATGCAAGCTGCGCGTCACTCCCGCCGGGAAATCGATCGACACTATCTTGCCGTGCGAGCGGTATGCAATCCTGCGAAGGTTCAACAAAGCCCTCAGCGTTCAAGCACTGCCAAAGACCCAGGCGGTCGAGATCCGTTTCCGGAGTACGGACCCGCAACTGGCCGCGGACGTGGCCAATCGGCTCACGGCATCTTATCTGCAGCACAACTTCTTGACCCGATACCAGGCCACCATGCAGGCCTCTGGATGGCTGCAGGACCGGCTGAAGGAGATGAAGAAGGATGTCGAGGTAGCCGGAGATCAATTAGCGGATTACCAGAAGAACGCCAACATCATCGGCACGGACGAGAGCGACAACCTGGCGGTCAGTCAGTTGTCGGATATGGGCAAGCAGCTTACCGATGCCGAAGCGGACCGCATCTTGAAGGAGGCCAACTATCGCCTTGCAATGACGGGCAACCCCGAGCTGATTGGCACCATTGTGCCGGACAGCGTTCTTCCCACGTTGCGTAGCCAGGAGGCCCAATTGAATACGCAACTCGCCCAGGCCAAGGCAGAGTTCGGTTCAAAGTATCCTAAAGTCGTGCAGTTGCAGTCGCAGGTCGATGCAGTTCAGCGCGCGCTGACGTCAGAAATTGGCAATATCCAGGCGCGATTCAAGTCTCAATACGATGCTGCCCTGCATACCGAAGCGGATTTGCAGAAATCGATGGACCGTCTCAAAGAGGACGCCTTCTCGCAGTCTGCCAAATTTACCAAGTATGTGCTGCTCAAGAACGAGGCCGATGCCAAAGAGCAGCTCTACGACGACTTGCTGAAGAAGCTGGATGAAGCCGGCGTCGCGGCGGGACTCAAGTCTACCAATGTGGATGTGATATCGCCCGCCGACCTGCCCATCAAACCAGCCCTGCCCAATGTTCCCATGTTCCTGGTTGTCGGAGCAGCGGCGGGGCTTCTCATCGGTGTGGTGGGCACATTTATCTTGGAGCAGTTGGACCACAGCATTCGCATTATCGGGGATGTGGAGGAGATTGTTCATCTGCCCATCATGGGAATGCTTCCCCATGTCGCACCCGAGAGTGTGCGAAAAGACTCAATCGCTGATGAAGAGGCGAAGCCGCGGCTGATGCGCGTTGTCATTCAGAGTCCGCAATCTGAATTCTCTGAGGCTATGAGCGCTCTGCGATCAGCGCTTCTTCTGGCCTCCGCGGGTGCACCGCCCAAAGTCATTCTGATTACCAGTCCGCTGCCTTCGGAAGGCAAGAGTCTGACATCGATCAATTTAGCCGCCAGCTTGGCCCTGACCGGGCGGCGGGTGCTGCTGGTGGATGCCGACATGCGGCGCGGACCGCGCTCCGCCTCGCCAGAGCACAACATGCAGGGCTTGACGGGGTGTCTTTCGGGAGAGACGAGTTGGCGCGATCAGTTGTTTGCCATTCCTGTTGGAAGCGGATCGTTTACACTTCTTCCCTCTGGCGTGTGCCCACCCAACCCAGCCGAGCTGCTGGGTTCCAGGGAGATGGGAGGATTGATCGAGCAATGGCGAAAGGAATTCGATTTCATTCTGCTCGATACGCCTCCGGCAGACATTGTCACCGATGCCGTGGTTTTGTCGCCGCTCATGGATGCCATTCTTCTGATTGTGCGCCTCAATAAAACCACGCGCTTTGCCTTGAGGCAAGCCTATTCCAGGCTGGAGATGGTTTCGCAAAAGTTCATGGGCGTCATTCTCAACGATGTCGATGTTGCCCGGCAGTATTACGGGTATGGGACTTACAGCAAGTATTACTCGTACTACCAGTCAAAAAAATAGAAGACAGTCCGGGCCTTTGAGGGCGTCAGCAGGTAGATAAGTGCAGAGAATGAACAGCGAGATCAATCCGCGCGTTACGTGCCAGATTCCGATGCACAATCGGGGGTGCGGCATGTTAGGCGCGCAAGCTCCATCCTTCGCGTTGCTGTTCATCATTTTGCTTTCCTGGGTGGTTTGCGCCCCACTGGCCGGTCAGACGAATTCTCTTTCTACGCTCAATATTCTGCAAAGCCTCAAGCCTGACGATGCCGGTAGTGTAGTCGCGCCGGATTCCACTTTGGCGCAAGGTGCGGATTTTGCATCCAATTCGATTCGGTCTCTGGGCGCCGCGCCCGGCAAATCCATGACCAATGCCAAACGGCTCAAGACGGCTTCCGGAGCGCTTGGTTTTTCAAAGGCATCCACACTCTGCTTTCAGCCTGGAGCCGGGTGGGTACAGCGCTTGGTCAGTGAGGGCAACGCAGACAGTGCTTTTCAATCCAAACCAGCCTCCGCGCTTGCCGATACCACGAAGGCGCGAAGACTGCCGCAAATCGTGGATGCAAACGATTGCGCTCCCTCCGCCGCCGCGGGGAACCCCGTTCTTGCCGAGCAATCGACCCTGGACAACACCGGGCTGTTGATTCCCGCTCCAGGTCAAAGCGATGCTTCCTTACTGTATTCTGTGGGATCACCGCAGGCATCAGGGGGAATTGCTCCAACGGTCTCTCCCGAGGGTGAAGTAGGATTCTCTTTGTCCTCGTCTGGTCCTGCGCAGCTAACTTCTCCAGACGGGAGTTCGCTCGCTCCCATGAGCGTACCCATCTACTCATTTTCGCCGGGCCGAGATTCGGAAAGATCCCAAGCATCGCTGGGCGAACAAGCGAGTCATTTCAGTACTTCTACTCCCAAAATGGGTAGGGATCGTGGAGTCGGCCAAGGATCAGCTGAATGGAGAGGCCCGGCAAGCTCTGCCACAGCCGAGATGCCGATCAGTTCGCTCGATATCCATGAATATCGGCAGCTGAAAAATATCTGCTTGAAGGAAGTTCAGGCGCAGGTAGCCGGACATGCATCTGGAGCATCTTCGGATGCAGCGGCCTTGGGAATGCGCGCAGGACATCAAGCGACGGAACTTCTCCGTCTGGGGGGCAGTTGTGAGTTGTTTCTGTCGATGGGACGGGATGCAGCCATTCGGAAGATGCAGCAGCACAGTGGCCTGAGGTAACTCCAGGAGGCTGTTGATCACAAGCCAATACTTATCAGGCGATAGCCAATTGATCCAGCAACCATGATGATTTGGCGCGATGGTTGCCGGAAAAATTTCCAACTTGGAGGAGTTCCTTCTTTTTGAACGCCATTACTCAGGAATCCATGCCTCCCGCCCCCAAGCAATCCATGTCACTGCGCTCCAATGTGATCTGGACCTTTGGCGGCACGGCGATCTACGCGGTAGCGCAATGGTTAATGCTGGCCTCCATCAGCAAGTTGGGCACACCGTATATGGTGGGCCAGTTCGCGCTGGGACTGGCGATCTCGGCGCCTGTGTACATGTTCACGAATATGCAGTTGAGAGTTCTTCAAGCGACGGACGCAAGAGGAGATTTTTCTTTCCCGGACTATTTTGGGCTTCGCGTGGTTGCCAGCGCCGCCGGTCTGGTGTTCCTGATGATTTTGGTTCTGGCCGATGGCCTCCCACAGCAGACCAAATTCGTTGTAATCGCCATCAGCGTGGCCAAATGCTTTGAATCGCTGAGCGACGCCATCTATGGGCTTTGCCAGAAACATGAGCGGATGAAATTCATCTCCATCAGTTCTTCCATCAAGGGAGTTGGTTCGGTAGCGGCTTTGGTGGCTGTTCTTCGCTTGACGCACAGCATCGTTTTAGGAAGCTTTGCAATTGCGGCCTGGTGGCTGCTGCTGCTGCTCACAATCGACTTGAGGTGGGCAATTCAACTTGTCAATCTGGAACCCTTTCATCCCCAAAAGTGGCTGCCGCATTTTGACCGAAAGACTCTTGCAAGGCTTTCCCTTCTGGCATTTCCCATGGGAATCCAGACCATGCTCGCCAGTTTGGCCGTAAGCATTCCGCGCTATATGGTCGATCACGATCTGGGGACCGCCATGCTGGGTAAGTTTGCCGCAATGGCATATTTTCTTGTCGTTGGCCAAACGGTGATTACGGCGGTCGGCAACTCGGTTCAGGCCCCTTTGTCGCGCTGCTGGCATTCGTCGCTTCCGGTTTTTCGCAGGCTGCTCATCAAATGCATCGCCTTCGCATTCTGTGTCGGGCTGGCAGCCACAGCCGTTGCGGCCGTCGCCGGGAGGCCCATCCTCTCTGCTTTTTATAGCCCCGAGTATGCAAGGATGCCCGAGGTATTTCTTTTGCTGATGTTTTCTTCCGGGTTCTTCTACATCGGTTCAATATTGAGTGGCGGCGTTGCCATCGTTCGTTTGTTCTGGACCTATACGATTCTCTTTGCCAGCGTTCCACTTATCGCTCTTCTGTCCGCTTGGCTGTTGATTCCAAGGATGGGCATGATGGGAGCGGCTGTCGCTACCCTTGCCTACTGCTTCGCAAGCGCGGCGGTTCCCATCGCCGTGATTGTGATTGGATACAGGCGGCAGCATCGCGCGCAGGTCCATAGTCTCTCTGGGTGCGAGGCTCTTGAAGTATTGTAAAAATGCCTTGACGCGGCGAGTGCTTTCATAATCCATATAGAATGGTGAGGTCATGGGAACCCGGACGAAAGGCGGCAAGAAATCGGCGAGCCTGGTGATTTTTTCAGGAATGGATTGCAGCGGTAAGTCCACGCAAATCTCGGCGCTGATGGAGAGCTTCAAGCAACGTGGCGAGAGACCAATCTATATATGGCTTCGCGTGGGATATACCCCGCTCTTCAACGCGATGAAGAGCCTTTTGCGGCGATTGGCAGGTTCAAAGCGGCTGCCGCAGGGAGAGTCGCCGCAGCGGGATCGCTTTATGCGTACCGGCTGGAAGCGAATGCTTTGGCTGCATGTTGCCTTCATTGACATGGCCATCGAGACGGCGGTGCGCATCCGGCTTCTCAAAATCCTTGGCCGCAAGGTCGTGTGCGACCGGTATACGGAAGACAGCGAACGGGATCTGATCATGAATTTTGGCGAGGACGCAGCGCGGCTTCCAGGATGGAAGATGGTCAAGGCGATTGCCGCCAAGCCAGACGTGGGTATCTTCCTCGATCTTTCCTTCGAAGAGTCCCTCCGGCGATCAATTCAAAAGAATGAACCCTTTGCTGATTCACAAGAGAGGCGACTGTACAGGGCAGGTCTCTATGAGAAGTTGAAGCAGCAAGGCGATTATTGCATCGTTGACGCGCAGAGGAGCATACAGGAAGTCTCGGCGGCGATCGGCGATTTGGTCTTCGGCAATGGCGCTGTCAAAGAAGATACTACCGAGGTTGTGCCGTGAAGGCCGGTGAACTGATCAAACAAGAACCCTTCGCCGAAATTTTCACCGCGACGCTTTCAAGATTTCTGACACTTCGTTTTGGCGGGGAGTGGCAAGTTTCATGGAATGCGACGGCGCAGTCCAGTCGTGCGCAATCGTGGCTGGTAAATCTCAATATCAATGCGATCTTCCAAACTAATGTCAGCGGCGATGCGCTGGAAAATACCAGGCGGGAATATGCAACCTCTGTAACTGCCTGGAAGCGGCCTCTTCAGCAGTTTTATTTTTGGCTGGCAACCAAGGCCGCTCCACGCTTCATGGCTCATGCCTTTGTTGAAGTGGAACCATCGATTCCGGGTGCCGATCAATGCATCATCATCCCAGGAACCCATAAGATTCGCTTCATCGATACGGCCAAATGCATCTCCTATTGCCACCTGAAAACAGGATCAAGTCAGGCTCACTTTCAGGCGGAGATTGAAGCGCGTGAATTTGCGGCGGGTAAAGGCCTTCCGGTGCCACGCATTTTGGAACGTCTATCCGATTGCTGTATCGCCGAGCAGATGGTTGTCGGCACTCCGCTGAACCGCCTCGCATCGCGCACAGAGCGCGCGGAGGGATTCCGGCGCGCCATCAAGGCTATGGAGCCGCTGTATCAGTCAACGGCAAGGCGCGAGAGTCTCGCAGATTACGCAAAAGACGTCGTATGCCGGATAGAAGCCATGACCGTAATTCGCAGCGAAATTGCCTCCACGGGATCGCTTGCTTTGGCGCGGCGTTTGGCCGGCACTCTCGGCCACGTGGATCAGAGGATAGAACTGGTACGCTCTCATGGCGATTTCCAGCCTGGGAACATCCTCTACGATCGGGGAGATGTCTGGCTGATCGATTGGGAATACTCGGGCGAGAGACAGCGGCTATACGACCACATGACTTTCAGCACCGGCGTTCGTTTCTTGAAGAACCTTGCGGCGCGGATCATAGCTTATGCAGGCACATTTACAGATGCCGCACAACTTTTGCAGCTCCATCTGTTTCTTCTCGAATCAATTCTCTTTGATTGCGAGGCCGTAATGATCACCGCACACGGCTCTCCCCCGTCCATGATCGCCCGGATTGCAGAGTACGAAAGGGCGTTGCCCTTCCTGCTGCGCGAACCCATGGCCTGAATCTGTCTGCGGAGACCTTATAGGCCAGAACGGAATATCTTCAGTGAAAGATCAGAACTCGACTTCCTATCATCGGCAATCCGGGTTGCAAGCTTTGCTCAAAGCACTCTGTGACCGGGCTATTGCGGCAGTTGCATTTTTAGTGCTGCTTTTTCCCATGATCCTGGTAGCAGCTTGCATCCGAGTCTTTATGGGGTCTCCTGTTTTTTTCCGGCATACGCGCGCCGGTCGATGGGGGAAACCATTTACTCTATGGAAGTTCCGGACGATGCGTGGTGAACGGGACGCGTCCGGGCAACTGCTGAGCGACCAAGATCGATTGACCAGCCTTGGACGGTTTTTGCGCTCGGCCAGCCTCGACGAGCTTCCGCAACTCTGGAACGTGTTATGTGGCGAAATCAGTCTGGTAGGGCCACGGCCACTGCTTCTCCAATATCTCCCGCTCTACTCGGAGAAGCAAAGACGGCGGCACGACGTCCTGCCTGGAATCACTGGCTGGGCGCAGGTAAATGGAAGAAATGCTCTCAGTTGGGGAGAAAAGTTTGAGTTGGATGTATGGTATGTAGATCATTGGAGCTTCCTGCTCGATCTTCGCATTCTCTTGCTGACGGTGAAATGCGTTGTATTACGCACCGGCATCTCGCACGGAAATGAAG
This sequence comes from uncultured Acidobacteriaceae bacterium, assembly GCA_963804315.1. Taxonomy (GTDB): domain Bacteria; phylum Acidobacteriota; class Terriglobia; order Terriglobales; family Acidobacteriaceae; genus Telmatobacter. The sequence continues at coordinate 90,548 of CAWDQB010000039.1, read as the reverse complement.
CGACAATGCCGTTTTTTCAAGGGGAGCCTGATCCATCGGAGGACGTTTCGCCCGATCACGGCTCCGGGATTTCTCCTAGTTCTTGCAAGAGTGGAATCGCGGCATTATAGAATCCTTCTCTTCCATTCAATTCGCTTCAAGCAGCCAGGGAGAAACGCGCATGACGGACGAAGATCGAAAGGTACAGCAGGAGTTCGCCAGAGGGGATGTGGAAGCGCTGTTGCTGGCCGCCTGCGCCAACGGCGACGAAGAACTGGTGGCCTCGCTCTACGAGAAGGTCGGCGACGAAGCTGCCTGGACTGCTGCCTGCGCGCACGAGCTGGAGAGCCACATTGCGCATAAACTCCTGCATCTTCGCGGCGCCTCCGGCGTGACCGAACGGTGGAAAGAAGCGCACGAAAAGGTCGCGGCGTGCATCGGCGTTTATATGTCTCTGGTGGACGAGATGGCGGAAGCGCTCTCGGCCCAAGGCATTCCGATGATCGCCATGAAGAACGCTGGTATCGCGCGCGGCATCTATCCGTGCCTGGGCTGCTGCCCGATGGGCGATGTTGACATTCTTGTGCGCAAGAAGGATTTTTGGCCGGCCCATGAGATTCTTCTCAGCCTCGGCTACCGTTGCAGCACACGCTCCTTTTACGCGGCGGGAGACGCGCTTTCCGGCGGGCTGGAGTATCAGCGCGAGACGGAGAATGCGGGCAGCATGTGGCTGGAGTTGCAATGGCGCGCCGTTGCGGGGCGCTGGATTCAGCCTTCGCAGGAACCCAGCGCCGACGATCTGGTGGCGCGCTCGATTGCCATGGACGGAAGTCGCGCGCGCCTCTTCAGTCCCGAAGATAACCTGCTGCAAGTTTGTCTGCATACCGCCAAGCACTCTTATTTAAGAGCGCCGGGGCTTCGCCTGCATACCGACGTGGAGCGGCTGGTTCGCGGCACGCGGATCGACTGGACGCTCTTCCTGCACACGGTCAAAAAACTAAAGGTCAAGACCGCGGTTTATTTCTCCCTTTGGCTGCCTTGCATCCTGATCGGTACACCCGTCCCGGCGGAGGTTCTCGCCGAGCTAAGGCCTTCTGAAGCAAAAAGACGCCGGATTTTACGGCACTTGCTGCGCGCCGGTTTCTTCTACCCAAAAGCCGGAAGAAAGTTCACCCGCGTGAATTACATCCTCTACAGCCTGAATCTTTATGACGATGCCGGCACGCTGATGAGAGCCGTCTTTCCCGATCGCGAGTCAATGAAAGAAAGCTATGGTCCGTCGAATACATTTACCTTGCCATTGCACCACCTTCAGAAGGCTGGCCGATCTGTGCTTTCGCAGGATGAAGACTTAATGGGAAGCCGGTGCCACTTTGGTCATGGGCTGAGATTGAGAAGTTGACGTAACCTGGAGCATTGGAGCGCACAATCCGTCTATCAGTATGTGCGCCCAGTCGCAATCTCGGGAAAGGAGAGTTCCCCGCATGGCTGTAAAAACGAGTTTCTTCCGAGTACTGTTCGGCGGCAGCGGTCGGCTCGGTTTGCGGTCTCCGATGAGATCCCGAGGCGCTTCATACCGCCTTGGCCTTCTACTCCTGCCGGGCTTGCTCCTCACCGTCCTGCCACTTTTGGCGCAGAGTACTATCTACAATGTTCGTTCCTACGGCGCAAAAGGAGACGGTGTTACCGACGATGCTCCCGCTATTCAAAAGGCTGAACTTGCAGCCGAAAACGCCGGTGGAGGCAAGGTCTACATTCCGGCGGGAAGTTATTGGATGAACAGCGCCGTGCTGGTGGGCAGCAACATCGAGCTTTATGGCGACGGCGACTCCACTCTTCTGCACCGCAGCAATAATCCAAGCTATATTCCGAGCTATACAGCCGATTGCACGACCACGAAGCCACCCATCATGTCGTTGACGCTTCTTTTGGCCAATCGCCACTACAACTGCAAGGATGTGAATATCTATCTGCATGACTTCAAAGCAGATGGATCGGCGATCACTACTGTTCCATCCGGTCCATTCTTTGGCTTTTCCGGGCTTGTCAGCAGCACCCTGGCCAACATAACGCTGGTCAATACCCCGCAAGACGGAATGTTTTTCAGAAATGGCGGCCAGAATCTTGTGGTTAAAAACAACAGGATTCTCTTGCACAACACCCGCTGGGGCAACGGTTCGGGTATCAATGTAGAGACGCACGTAAACGGTGAGATCTGGGGACTGGTGACCATCACCAACAACGAGATTATTGCGGGCGCCACCAACTTCTGTACCGCCGCGCTCAGCCAGAGTTGCAACCAGGATTCGGATTGCACTGGCCTCGTCCCAGCCACCTGTGGGCACGGCAACGCCAGCAGCGCGGCCATCCAAGCCGTCTGGGTGGACGGCACAACCCCGGCCGAGGTCAACATCCTCAACAATTACATTTGGGTCGGTAATAACCACTATGGAATCATCTGCAATGGATGCTCGCAGAGCACCATCAGCGGCAACATCATCCTGCCGGCGAAGTTCAGAAATGTTCCTGGAGCGGGCACCTACACCGCCATCAGCTCCTACTCCACCGCAGTCACTCCGGTGCAGAACTTCACCGTTGCCAACAACACCATCCAGGGAACCGGCGAGGGGAACGATGGACCGGCCATCGTGGTCAGCGGTCAAAGCAGCGGAAACGGCCTGACCATCCAAAACAATCTGATCTTCCACAAAAATTCTTCCGTCGCGAATATAGAGGTCATCAATCCATCCGGCGTCACGGCAACAGCGACCAACACCTCCATCGCCCGTCCGGCTATCGATGTGCGCGGTTGGAGCAACGTCGATGTCTCAGGAAATAATCTCTGCTTTGTTCCCGGCGAAGGCATTCGCGTCAAAACTCCTGAATTGCAGACCATGAAGGGCTTGCAGGAGAAGAACACCATTGTATCCATGGAAAAGCAGCCCAACAACCTGCCTACGCAATGTTCCAATCTGCCGCGATAAAATCTACCCATCTTATAAGCCAATCCGCTTCACGCCGCAAACCATCCTCATCCGAAGGAGGCCATCCACCGTGCATCGTCAACGTGTTCAATCCATGCACTGCACCGATAAAATCCTTAACTGCCTGATCTGCCAAGGGTTGCTGGAAGACTATCTGGAGAAGTTTGGCTTTCTTTACACCCGCTGCCGCGCCTGTGGATTCATCTTCGTCAACCCCCGGCCTGATCCCGAGGAGCTGACCGCCTGGTATGCCGGCCATTCATCCTTCCGGGCGCACGACTCCGGCGCGTCCTTCGGCTATTGGGAAAAAGGACACAACCACCGCCCCGAGCGTTTCGTCCTCTCGCGGCTCGGCACGCAGGGAAAAGTTCTCGATATCGGCTGCGGCTATGGAGAGAATATCGCCTTGTTCCAGAGCTACAAGGAGCGCTTTGAATGCTTCGGGCATCGAACCCGACGCCGTGGTTGCCGAAGAATGCGCCAAGCGCACCGGAGTGAAGCCCTACGTCGGCATCTTTGAGCAATTCGAAACCACGCAGCGATTCGATCTCATCGTCCTCAATCAGGTGATCGAACACGTTCTCGACCCGCGAGCCTGGCTGCTGCGCATCAATGAACTGCTCGCTCCCGGAGGGGTCGTGGTCTTTGGCACTCCGAATGCCGATGGCTACTACAGCCGCTTCCTGGGCCGCGAGCGCGATCCCTTCTTCCATGCGCCGCTGCATCTGAATCACTTCACCGCCGCCACGCTCTCCAGCCTCATTGCCCAATGCGGCATGACCACCGTGCTCGTTCACCGCTTCAGCGATCTGCGGCCAATCAGCTTCTACCGCCATCCCCGGCAGCCCCGTTGGACGGCCAAGCTCTTCTGGCAATTGCATCGGCCCGTCGCCGCCGCGCTCGACCTCTGCGGCCTCGGCATCCTCATGTACGTCGCCGCCAAAAAGTCGCCCACCTCGACCAGCGCCTCCAGCAAGGGATAGATCTTTTATGGAACAGCTTCAAACATTGATTGTGATTGAAAGCTATGGCCTGGGCCTGCTTCTCTGCCTCGCCGTCTGGCACTTCTATCTCAAATCGAAACGGCTCACGGATCTGCGGATTGTCGGTTTGATGTCTCTCTTCTTTTTTTATTGTTTACCGGGAATCGTCGCCCCATTCTCTCCACTGATCCTGCGTACCGTGATTCCGATGGACCAGATTAAAGTGCAGTTGCCAACCGCTATCTCCATGGTGCTGCTGATCGTCAGCGTTCTAATTGGTCTTTTGATTCGCCTCGGGCCGCCCAAACGGCTTACAGAAAAAAAGAAACAAAAGTTGGATGATGAATTGGCAATTCGCTACCGTTTGGGTTCTTTATTTTTTGTTTCATTTCTTTTTTTCTGTGTGGGATTTATTGGCGTCTACGCCGAGTTGCACGCTGCTGGAGGATGGTTTGCCGTCATTCAAGGAGGCAATTCAGCGTATATGGAAGCGCGCGTCAAAACAGCAGGTTTCTGGGCGATACTTATGTGCTTTGTCCCCATCGGCACGATAGGGATGATGTACAGCGTAGCGCAAAGCAAGTCAGTACCTCCTCAGCTTCGCTGGCCCATCATTTTGATGATCCTGGCTGGAGCGGTTGGATTAGTCTCTCTTGTAACCACGCGAAACTTGACGATCATGTTACTACTTTCTGTTCTTGCATTCCTCGAACTCCGGGCAGGGAAGTTGTTTCGTTTTGTCGCACCCTTCATGATCGGACTTATGGTACTCGGTGCGATGGGACTGGCTTCTTTTCGGTATTCCAGCAGACGACCGGGGATTGATCAAATCACTGGCAATCTTGAGCAGGTCAAAGTCTCGGAAGAGATCATCGCGAAAATTGATATGCGTGGATATGTCTGGGGAGGGAATATCCCTGATCTTTTTGTGGTTGCGGTTCCACGAAGTGTTTTGGCCCAATAAGCCCTCGAATTCTACGATCAATCGGGCGGTGTTCAATGAATGGGCTAGACAAGGTGCGAGGATGGCCGGGGTGAAAGTATTGGGATTGTTAGGGGAAGCATACGCATCAGGAGGGTTTTTCTGGGTTGTATTGGAAGGTTTTATCTGCGGAGTGATGCTGCGCAGGCTTCATCTTTTTTGGGACAGGCGTCATACTAACAGTTTCCAATTCTTAGCCTATGGCGCGGTGTCAATTGGATACACGTACATGGTAGTTAAAGTAGGTTTTGTTGGTCCTCATGATGTGACTTTCCTTGCAATGCTTTTCCAAATCGCGGTCGTCAACCGGTTCTGCGGATATCAAATCACGCAAGAAAGTTTACAAAGTACACCAATTATCGCGGGATAAGAAAATAAATGGCAAAAAAACTTGATTCAATACAAATTCTTCGCGCCGTCGCAGCTATCTCTGTTGTAGCGGTTCATGCGGTAACGATTGCTGCACGTTCATTTGCGCCTCAAGCGGCGCACACGGCGCCGGCACACTTTCGAGATTTTCATCGATTGGGATCGTCTGGGGTGGACATTTTCTTTGTCATCTCCGGATTTGTGATGATGTACGTCCATTACGATCAGTTTGGCGATCGAAATGCGCCGCGCCAGTTCTTCGCCCGCCGCATGATTCGAGTCGTTCCCCTCTATTGGCTGCTGACTGGAATCACTATAGTACTTATTGTGTTTGCACCTTGGCTGTCTTTTGACCAAGGACAAATTGATTTTCCTTGGATGGTTGGGTCATTTTTGTTCATACAAATTCCAACCCATTCCGGCTACACGCAGCCGGTAGTTGCACCGGGCTGGACACTCAATTTTGAGATGTTTTTTTACGCAATATTTGCTTTTTCGCTTTTAATGCCAAGACGCTTGGCAATACGATTTATTGCAGGAATTTTTGGGGCTTTGCTGATCATCGGTCTCGCATTTCCTGATGGACCTGTTTGGCTCACAGTTTGGACAGGACCTTTACTTTTGGAGTTTCTTGCCGGTGTTGTTCTCGCGATTGCTTACCGGCGTGCGCTTCCAATCTTCTCAGCGAAGATTGGTCCATTCCTCATTGCCCTCGGAGTGGCTTTACTTGCAATGACTGTCTGGAGCACGCCGCCATGGAAAGGATGGCTCCAGGCCTTTGAGTGGGGTATTCCAGCGACTCTGATCGTCTGGGGTACGTTATCGATTCAATTGAATCCATCCTGGCGGGTGTCGTTAGGAAAACTGCTCGGCGATGCGTCTTATTCCATCTACCTATTTCAGGTGGTTGCACTGCCGGTTCTTGCCCTCGTATTGAAATTGGCTCTGAGAGAGCACAAGATTCCAGTCAATCTGGCAGCCGGAATTCTGATCTTCGGTTCGATAGCAGTTTCTGTTGGTTGCTGGTATATCATTGAGCGGCCGATGACACGGTACTTTACCGGATTGCTTCTGAAACGAGAGTCAATGCCATAGTCGAGATCATAAACAGTTAGTCCTAATACCGAAGGGAATATATGGCAAAAAAATTGGATTCAATACAGATATTGCGTGCGATTGCCGCTATCTCGGTGGTTGCTGTTCATTCCATAGACCGCGCTGCCCGGACGTTTCCATTGGAGGCTCCGCACTCATTCTTTGCACACTTTCCTGATCTATCCAGATTAGGAACCGCGGGAGTGGATATCTTCTTCGTCATCTCGGGATTTGTGATGATGTATGTCCATTACGAGCAATTTGGAGAACCGGCCGCGCCAAGCCGATTTCTTGTCCGGCGCATCGTTCGCGTAGTTCCTCTCTATTGGATATTGACTGGGGTTGCCGTTGTATCGCTTGCTGTCGCTCCTAAGTTATTTTTCTTCCATAGTACGGTTGATTTGCCTTGGGTTATCGGGTCGTTTCTATTTCTCCAGATTGCTCCGCACTCGGGACCTGCCTCCCCCGTGATTGGACAAGGCTGGACACTCGACTTCGAGATGTTTTTTTATGCCATTTTTGCGATTACGCTTTTTGTCAAAAGACGTTTCGCGATCCCTCTTTTGGCCTTGATCTTTGGAATATTCCTCGCCATTGGTCTTGTATTTCCAAATCGGCCTCTTTGGCTGACTGTTTGGACTGGCCCGCTCTTGACGGAGTTTCTTGCCGGTGTAGCGCTGGCCATCGCCTATCGGCGTGCATTGCCGATCTTCAACCAGAAGATAGGGTATTTGGTGATCACTCTCGGCGTTGCTCTGTTTGCGGCTTCGGTCTGGAATTCGCCGCCGTGGAAGAGCTGGTATCAGCCTTTGGAGTGGGGCATCCCCGCCACTCTCATCGTGTGGGGAACGCTCTCGCTGAAGGTGAAAGAGAGCTGGAGAGTTTCTTTTGGCAAGCTGCTGGGAGACGCCTCGTACTCAATCTACCTCTTCCAGGTATTTGCGCTTCCCGGTCTTGCCCTTTTGTTGAAAGCGGGGTTACGGGGCCATGGGATGCCCGTCGATCTGGCCGCCTGCATTCTGGTCTGCGCATCGGTCGCCGTCTCCGTGGGCTGCTGGTATCTGCTGGAGCGGCCCATCACAAGATTTCTCAACACCTCTTTGCGCAAATGGGAGACTGCATCCCCGCTGTCCGCCATCAAATAAATCCAAGGATGATGCGAGACAGGAACTGAGAACAAATGCCACTCCAACGCATCTTGATCAATGCCGCCAATCTGATTGCGGCGGGTCCATCGGCGGTGGGCCGTAGCCTGCTGCCGTCGCTTGTCTCGGCTCTGCCGGAGGCATCCTTCACCGTCCTGCTTCCTGAAGATTGGCGCGCGCGTCCGCTCGAACTGCCGGCGAACGCCGCGCCCCGCTACCTGCCCGTCAAAGCCGGAGTATGGAAGGACGTGGAGAGCCTGAAGCAGTTGTACTTCGGGCTGCCGCGCGTGGCAAATGAAACCCGCGCCGATGTCTGCCTTACGCTCGGTGACTATCCGCCAGTGGGATTGCCTTGCCCGCACGTCGTCTTCCTGCACAATCCGCTGCTTGTCTACTCGCAAGCGGAGTTGCAGGGAAGCGGCGACTGGCCGCGCGCCCGGCGCATCTATCTGCGTGCACACTTCCGCCTGACTGCGCCCAGCGCCGAATATATAGCAGTGCAAACCGATGTGATGGCGCGGCGCGTGATTGCCACGTATGGCATCGATAGCCGCAAGGTAGTCATTATTCCGCAGCCTGTTCCGCTGCACGTCTCCTCCGTTCTGGGTATCGATACTCCGTCGCAGATACGGGATCATCCGAAGCCGGTCAAGCTCACCTTCCTTGCCGCTTACTACGCCCACAAGAACCACAAGATACTGCCCGCTGTAGCAAGCGAGTTACGCCGCCGCGGCTTGGCCGATAAAGTACAGATCTTTACAACCATCAATCTGGACAGTTGCCCGTCGGCGAGTGTGAGGGATTGCTTTCGGGATAACTCCGACGTGCTGACCAACCTGGGAACAATCGGGCGGGAAGATGTTGCCGCGCTGCTTGCCGATTCCAGCGCATTCTTTCTTCCCACAACCGTGGAAACCTTTGGCCTGGTCTATCTTGAAGCCATGGCCTTCGGCCTTCCGATTCTGACCTCGGACCGCGATTTTGCACACACGATGTGCGGCGATCTGGCACGCTACTTCGATCCCTTCGATGCCGTCTCGATTGCCGATTGCATTGAAGAGTTTTGCGCGTGGCGGAAGCCCGGCGAATATGCGGCGAAGGCTAAAGAAGGCTTGTCGCGCTTCCCGCCCAACTGGGATGCCGTGGCGGAGAAGTTTCTTGATCTCTTGCGCAAGGCGGCCGATTCCTCTGCATCGCAATCGGCAACGCGGTAGGGAGGCGAATTGGACGAGCGATCTTTGGCCGAGCAGATGGGCGGGAGCAGTTCACCCCAGGTGGGCCGCAAACGTTCCATTGTCTTAGCGCCATTTTTCAGCGCCGAGATTGATTCGAACCGGCCGATGGCGGTGGCCCGCGTTCTGGCGGAGATGGGACCGGTGGACGTGGTCACCACGGATTTTGATCACGCGATCAAGACGAAGAAGAAGTCCATCCAGGCCGCGCCGATCGATAAGATTGTTTACCTGCGTACGCTGCCGTATCGCACGAATGTAAGTCTTGCCCGATTTCTGTCGCATGGGATTTTTTCCCTTCGCGCGGCTCTCTACTTTCGCAAGCATCGCCATCAGTATGAAATTGTCTACGCGTCAGTCCCCTTCAATCTGCTGGCGTGGCTGGTCTTCTGCAGTGCGCGCACGCAATTCAAGATTGTGGATGTGATCGATATTTGGCCGGATGTTCTTCCTTTTCCAAATCGGCTGGTGAAAGTCTTTCGTCCTTTGTTTGCGCTGTGGCGGCGCAGTTTCAATTTGGCTGTCACCAAAGCGGATGCGATGATGGCGGTCTCCGATAGCTTCTTCGCGGAGGCTTCGAAGTCTGTGAAAGCCGGATGCTGGAAGCGCCGCTTTTACATTGGCGCAGTCAGGCTGCAAGCAGACGTGGCCAAGGAGAGCATTCTCACCATTGCATACATTGGCAACATAGGCCGCCTCTATGATTTTGAAACATTGCTGGATGAAATGACGGAGGCAGAGCGCGGCTCAGTGCAATTATTTATCGTAGGGGAGGGTGATCGCCGCGAATGGCTGCTGCATGAGTTAGATCAACGAGGCTTGGCATACAAGTATTTTGGCGTTGTTTATGATTCAAAAGAACTCGGTTACATACTTTGCCGCGCCCATATTGGCTTTAATGGATTTGTGGATACCAGCGTGGCATTTTCATACAAGGCAACTACGTATTTATCCGCGGGCCTGCCGATTCTGAATTCCTTGCCCGGAGATCTTCGGAAGCTCGTGGATGACCATGGAATTGGGGTGAACTATACCGCCTGTGATCGTGACTCCTTGAGACAGTGCTTCAAAAATCTCAAGGAGAGTAACTGCAAGACTATGTCGCTGAACAGTGAGCGCTTTTTCGCGGCGGAACTGGAACGCGAGAAACTTCATCAGGAGATGCTGCGGTTCTTGCAGATGGGATGTTGATCTGAGTCAAACCGTGAAATACCAGTCTCTGCTTATTACAGCATCTCTGCGGATACCGGCTTTGGTTTTGTTACTAAAAAACCTCAGGATATTATTACTCGCAGCGCACCCGCCGGACGCCGAAATACGGTCCGTCTTTCGGCGCTTTCAATAGATATTCAGTTTAGAATCAGCAATATAAAAAGATGTTTCCCGTTTATAATTCTTCTCGGTCCCTGGGCAGGCCGCGCGGAATCTTTACTTGACAGTGTGAATGAAGTCAAGTAAAGATTAAAATCAGGCTTTCAGAATCATATTAGATGCTGAGCCTATTTTTCTCCCGGTCGTTCTGCGTATTTTATTCATGCGATAAACGGTTTATTCATCGCATCGACTGTAGATCATGGGCCACCAGCAGCGGAATCGGCTTTTAACAATAAGAGACCAGGCATACTGCGCCCGGTAAATGGCGTACCAAACTCCCCTTCCCCCCAATCATTCTCGGTTTTGAGAGCGGAAGGCGGAATGAAGTTACTGGAGGATGGATATCGTGACTTATTCAAAGTTCTTCTCACGACTTGCGGGACTGCTGTCTCTCGTAGTTTTGACCAGTCTCACCGCAGTGGCGCAGACCCCGGCGCCCCGGCTCGTTACTCAGAAAATTGACGAGACCAAACTGACAACGCTTACCGGGCACATTCACCCCGCGGCCAATGCGCTCAATGATCGCGGCCCGGTGAATGATAACGCTCCCGTGGGCCATATTATCCTACTCCTCAAGCGCAGTGCCAGCCAGCAATTGGACTTGGATGCACTGGTAGATCAGTTGCACAATCCGAAGTCGGAGAATTATCGTAAATGGCTGACTCCGGCTGACTTTGGGCGCCGCTTTGGACCCGCCGATGAAGACGTGGCAGCCGTAGTGGCCTGGCTTCAGAGCAAAGGTTTCACCATTGAGGATGTGCCGGCTTCTAAGACGCACATTACTTTTACCGGTACGGTGGGCCAGATGCGTCAGGCCTTCCATATCGACATTCACCACCTGAGCGTGGACGGCGTAGCTCACCAGGCCACGATGAACGAGCCTCAGATTCCCACGGCGCTGGCCGAGGTGGTCAGCGGCTTCCGTCAGTTACATGACTTCGGCCCCAAGCCGGCGAGTCACTTTGCCGGCGTCTTCCAGAAAGACGCACAGACCGGCAAATTGAAGCCCCTTGCGGGCGCGAACCATGCGCCTTCCGCCGACTTTACAAATCAATTCGCCGGCGAAACATTCTATGAAGTGGGGCCTCAGGACTTTTATACGATCTATAACGAAACTCCATTGCTGAACAACAACATCAACGGCGCGGGTGTGACCATCGCGGTGCTTGAGCTGACCCAGATCAACCCTGCGGATCCTGTTTCATTCCGGGCGCAGTTTGGCCTGCCAACTTATCCCAATACCCCGACCTCTGCCGCAGGCGGCATCAACTATATATATGGAGGCACGACTGCCACTCTGGCCGATGCGGCCTGCACCGCGCCGCTCTCTGTTTCTGATGGCGCCAGTAGCGGCGATGAGGGAGAAGCTGACATCGACGTGGAGTGGGCGGGCACGGCTGCGCCCAATGCAACCATCGATTTTGTGGCTTGCGGCACCACGGCCGGGGCTATCGGCAGTTTTGGCACCGATCTGGCGGCCGAGCACGTCGCCAACTACCTGGCTGGTTCGGTTGCGGCGGCCAGCTTGAGTTATGGAGTATGCGAAGCAGAGACGGGGAACACCAACTTCTACTCTGGCCTTTGGGAGCAGTACGCCGCGCAAGGCCAGTCGATCGTTGTGTCCACCGGCGACGGCGGAAGCCTGGGGTGCGAGACGCTGACCAATAATCCGTCGGTGAACCTGATGTCGGCGACGGCCTACAATATTGCTGCCGGCGGCACCGATTTAAGCGACGCTTACATCACCAACAACTACTCCAACAGCCCGGCCACAACTTGGTGGAGCAATACGAACGGCACTGGGTTATCTTCGGCTCTTTCGTACATTCCCGAGAAGGCCTGGAGCGGCTATTGCTCCGACCCGCTCTTTGCCTCCTATTTGAATGCGAACGGTTTTACGGGCTTCGGCGCGAATGCCACACCGGAATCCATCTGCAATAACAGCGCCGCTAATGCGGATGGCCTTGTTGTCCCTGTAGGCGGCAGCGGCGGCCCAAGCGCCTACACAGCTCTTCCCACTTGGCAGAGCGTTTACGGCATTGGTCTATATTCCTCATCGAAGACCAAGCGGAATCAGCCCGATATCTCGCTGTTTGCGGGCAACGGATTCTGGGGTCATGCCCTTCCTTACTGCGAATCGGACCAGTATACCTGCGATTATTCAACCAATGCCTCGGATGCCTATCAGTTGGAGGCCGGCGGCACATCGTATGTGGCTCCGCAGATTGCCGGCATTCTTGCCCTCTTGAATCAGTCCACTGGCCAGCTCCAGGGTCAGGCCAACTATACGTTGTATGGGCTGGCAACGCAGGAGTACGGTACGGCCTCGACTCCGAACACCGCCAATCTGAGCGCCTGCTCCGGCTCGGCGCAGGGTGCCAGTATCAGCACGAGTTGCATCTTCCAAGACATCGCGGCAGACACACCCAGCCTTCAGGGCGGCACCATCGCGTCGAATATCGTCGAACCTTGCACCTATGCAAGTGTTACCGACTGCTATCGCGCGGTGAAGGCCGATGCCACCGGCCTGTCGGCGGTTACCGGCGCCACGCACTCTTCCACGCTGGCTTACTCTGGCCGGAGCGGGATACGATCTGGCAACTGGACTGGGCAGCGTCAACATCGCCAACCTGGTCAACGGCTGGAATTCGCTGAGCACCGACTTTGCCAGCACAACAGCATTGGCCGTGAGCGCCACGCCGATTGCCTACTCCACGACGCCCAATCTGACGCTGACAGCAACTGTAACGGCAAAAGGCCGCGGCAGTGCGGTCGCGCCAGGAGGCACGGTCCACTTCTTCTCCGGCGGTTCTATTTCGGGGACTTCGCTCGGTAGCGCCTCTATCGCCGCCAACTGCACCGGAACTGGCTCAACTACCAGTTGCAATGGCATCGCCGCGCTGTCCGTGGCCACATCAAATCTGGCGCCTGGCGCCAACAGCATCGTTGCCTACTTTGGAGGCGACGGGGCCAACGATGCTCCCTCGACCTCCGCCGCCAAGGCCGTCACGGTGAATAGCTGGCCGCAGACGGTGACGATTACCAGCGCGAATACTGGAACCTACGGGAGTCCGTTGACGCTGAAGGCCACGGCTTCTTCAGGACTTACTACATTCACTTACTCGGTTGTCAGTGGATTGGCAACCGTGAACGGCAGCGTGCTTACTTTCACGGGAGTGGGTACTGTCGTAGTGCAAGCTACTCAAGCCGGTAATGCTACCTATGCCGCCGCTTCGGCGCAGCAAACGATTACAGTGAGTGCGGCAACGCCCACTCTGACAGTCTCCAGTTCACTGAACCCCTCAACCTTTGGCGGTTCGGTCACCTTCACCGCTACCATCTCCAGCGGACCCACCGGAACCGTGACCTTCTACGATGGCGCGAATGCCATCGGCTCCACCACGCTGAGTGGCGTCAAGGCGACTTATGCCACAACTTCTCTGACGGCCGGAAGTCACTCGATCACAGCCAGTTGGGCAGGAAATTCCAATTATAATCCGGTCACATCCAGCGCCATTACGCAGGTGGTCAATCAGGCTACGCCGGCGATTACCTGGGCAACGCCCGCGGCGATCACCTACGGCACGGCACTGAGCGCAACGCAACTCAACGCCACCTCAACCGTGGCGGGCACCTTTACCTATTCTCCAGTCACCGGAACGGTGCTGACCGCTGGTGCGCAGACGCTTTCAGTTACTTTTACGCCAAATGACGCAACTGACTACGCCACGAACACCAAGTCGGTGACACTAACAGTAAAGCAAGCCGCGCCTGCGATCACATGGGCAACGCCCACGGCGATCACTTATGGCACGGCACTGAGCGCAACACAGCTTGATGCCACCATTACCTGGACCGTAGGCGGCGTAAGTGTTTCAGTGCCTGGCGCCTTCACCTATAACCCAGCCGCCGGAGCGGTGCTGACGGCGGGAGCGCACACTTTGTCCGCTACCTTTGCCCCATCCGACACTGTCGATTACGCCACTCCAGCCGCCAAGTCGGTCTCGCTAACGGTAAACAAGGCAACGCCAACCCTTACCTGGCCGACCCCGGCCTCTGTTCCATGGAACACAGCTCTGAGTGCAACCCAACTTGACGCGTCTGCTACTTGGATCGTGAATGGCGCCAATGGTTCCGTTGCCGGAAGCTACAAATACACGCCGGTCGTCGGAACCCTGATGACGAAGATTGGACAGAACACGCTGTCTGTCACGTTTACTCCGACTGATACGGCTGACTACAACACAGCCACCACCAGTGTTGTGCTGACAGTCATACAAGCTACCCCCGTAATTACCTGGACGACACCGGCCCCAATCACATATGGAACGCCGCTAAGCGCAACCCAGCTCGACGCCACCGCGAACGTAGCCGGAAGCTTTGTCTATACGCCGGGATTAACAACTGTTTTGCATGCCGGCTTGAATACCCTGTCGGTGACCTTCACGCCGACAAACGGAACCGACTACTCGACCGCGACTCAAACTGTCCAGTTGCAGGTCAACCAGGTCACGCCAACCGTTACCTGGGCCGCACCCGCGCCAATCAACTACGGAACGGCACTGAGCGCAACCCAACTGAATGCGACAGCGAATGTGGCCGGAAGCTTTGCTTACACTCCAGCCGCCGGATCGGTACTGACGGCGGGAGCGCAAACCCTTTCCGTGACCTTCACGCCGACTGACTCGACCGATTACGCCACGGTCACCAGTACCGTGCCGTTGACTGTCTTCCAAGTCACGCCAATCATTGCCTGGCCGGCACCGGCAGCTATCTACTACGGCAATGCTCTGGGCGCGGCCCAACTCGATGCTACCGCCCTTTGGACCGTTGCTGGCACGAGCGGGCCTGTGCAGGGAAGCTATAACTACTCTGCCGCGGCAGGCTCCTTCCCGCCGGTTGGAACAAACGAGCCGCTTACGGTTGTCTTCACGCCGCTTGACACAATCGACTATACGTCCGCAACCTACACGGTCAATTTGACGGTGAATCCGACGATCAACGCTGCGCTTTCGGCTCCCTTGCCGGCCAGTGGCTCCATCCTGGGACCAGGGCCTGTAACCTTCTCCTGGACACCGGGTAGCGGACCTTCAGCCTATTCACTCTCCGTTGGTACCGGAGAACCCGGCTGGATCGACTTGTATTCGATCAGTAACACTACGTTGACTTCAGCTACAGTCAATATTCCCGCGAACGGGGTAACGGTGTGGGTGAGATTCTTCCAGAACGTAGCCGGGGTGTGGAGTTATACCGATTATGTCTACACGGAATCCGGAACACTGATTCCGGCTGCGATCAACACACCGACGCCAGGTACGCCTCTTTCAGGAAACGTCACCTTTGACTGGTCGGGCGGGGCAGGGCCATCCTACTACCAGCTCCTGGTGGGAACCGAGGGCGTGGGAACTTCCAACCTGCTGTATGTTGGCAACACGCAGGAGACGTCGCAGGCTGTCAATATTCCGGCGGACGGCGTGAATGTGTACGTGCGGCTTAACCAGTTGATTGATGGCGCCTGGCAGTCGATCGACTACATCTATACGGAAACGGGCACGTCGATCCCATCCGTACTCACCTCTCCCTCGCCGGGCAGCACGCTCTCCGGTAACAGTGCAACCTTCCAATGGTCGGCTGGCGCAGGTCCCTCTCAGTATCAACTCTCGGTGGGAACCACCGGCGTGGGTTCGCATGACCTCTACTACTCCGGCAATACGACTGCAATGCAGGAGACAGTCAACAATATCCCAGCCGATGGAGTAACCATATTTGTGCGGCTTAACCAGCAGATTGGTAAAGTCTGGCAATCCGCCGATTACACCTTCACGGAGTCTGGAACCCTGGTGCCTGCCGCCATTGCCTCACCCGCTTCGGGCAGCACCCTGCCTTCCGGTTCAGTCAGCTTCAACTGGGCAGGAGGGGTTGGACCTACTGAATACCGGCTCTTGGTTGGAACTACTGGCGTGGGTTCAGACGATTTGTACTACTCCGGTGTGACAACTCTGACCTCGGAAACAGTGGCCATTCCAGCCAATGGGGTGACTGTATTCGTCCGGCTGTATCAAATGATTAACGGAGTCTGGCAGTCAACCGATTCCACGTACACCGAATCTGGAACGATCGTTCCTGCCCAGCTCATCTCGCCCACGCCGGGCAGTGTGCTGACGGGTTCAAGCGCGATCTTCACTTGGACGGCGGGTACTGGACCTTCTCAATACGAATTACTGGTGGGAACCAGCGGAGTTGGATCACTGGACCTCTATTTCTCTGGCGCAGTCACGGCTACTTCGTCGCCGTCCGTAACCATCCCGGCCAACGGTGTAACGGTCTACGTTCGCCTCTATCAGCGCATCAACGGGGTGTGGCAGTTCAACGATTACACCTATACGGAATCCGGAACCATTGTGCCGGCCACCATTACTTCTCCCGCTCCAGGGTCAACGCTGACAGGCTCAAGCGTCACCTTCAACTGGGCGGGCGGGGTTGGACCCTCGAAGTATCAACTGCTTGTTGGAACCTCCGGCATTGGATCAGCCAACTTGTATTACTCCAGCACAACAACTGCAACCTCTGCGACAGTGACCGTACCCACCAAGGGAGCGAAGGTCTTTGCGCGGCTGTACCAGATGATCGATGGCGTGTGGCAGTTTGCCGACTACACCTACATCGAGCAGTAGTTGATCCAGCCCCTCACGCCGCGCTCCTCTTGCGCGGCGTGAGGCTACAATCCTGTTAGGAAATTGACTCGCGGCAACCTGTTCTCTAGCGTTTTTTCGCAGAAAACGGATAGCCGCGAGAATTTTATTTTCGACTAATCTGATGTGCCCCTTGGCAGATCGATCGCGCAGGTCTGGGTAGCAACCGCGCTTCTCATGGTGTTGCCGGCTACGGCAATCGCTTGAAGCGTTTCGTTCGCAGTCACACGGATTGCACCTGAGTACCTGGTTGATTGTATGGTTGGTATTTCGCCGTTAATCGTGTAATAAATGACCGCGCCCGGGGTTGCGTCGGCAATCTCCACTGTCCGCGCCGATGTGCAACTCCCGCTTGTCAATGAGAAGGAGGGCGATGCCGCGGACATATTGTTGGCATTCTCCGCCATTGCGGTCAGACCCTTCGATGAGCCGGAGGGAACGGCAACCGCTTCCAGCGCCATCATTGCATCCGCCTTGATCGGGTCCATGGAGGCAACTGGGCTGAAGGCCGCCAAAGCGCGGCTCGTGGGGTAGGTACTCGTCGCCTCTGGCGAGGTCTCCGCACTTTCCTCAGGCTGCGTTGAAGTGTACGACCGGCAACAGGATTCAACGTAGTAGGGCGTAACAGAGTGCGGACCAATCGTGTAGGCCGCCTCGGCCACAGTACTGTTTGAATAGCCACTGGCAACGGCGATTGCTTGCAGTGTTTCCGTCGCCGAGACCATGATCGCGCTCTTGTACAGTGTCGAGCTGGTAGTTGGCGTCTTGCCATTGGTGGTGTAATAGATGGCTGCTCCCGGCGTCGCATCGGCAATCTTCACCATCTGGGTCGTTAAAAACCTTCCCGCAACAGGAGAGAACGAGGGCTGCGCAGTGGATTTTCCCTGCTCCCAAATATCGTTCAGCTCACCCAATGTGCCGGTCGAATCGTAGCCCATTCCGCCCCAGAGCCAAAGACGGCCGCTGCTGTCGCTCCAGCCTGTCGAGCCGTACCGTGCTCCGGGAAGATTTCCTACCGCTGCTGTCCCCAATTGGCCATATACTCCAGGCTGAGCGGTGCAGATGTCGCTCCCTCCCATCCAAGCCCATTCGCGCGTGGATGGATCGAAGACCCAAAGGTCGTTCAACGCGCCATAAGCGCCGGTCGAATCGTAGCCCATTCCGCCAAAGAGCCAAAGATTGCCATTGCTGTCGCTCCAACTGCTTGCCCAAGACCGCCCTCCCGGTACGTTTGCTGCCGCGGAAAGGCCTAATGTGCCGTACACCCCGGGCTGGCCCAGATAATCACCGGGAACCGTGCTGCTACCACTCATCCAGGTCCATTCACGGGTGGATGGATTGAACTCCCAAAGATCGTTCAGTTCCCCCTTGCTGCCTACGGAATCGATTCCGCCGCCTCCAAAAAGCCAGAAATTGCCACTGGCATCTGTCCAGCCTACTGCCTCTTGCCGACCACCTGGAAGATTCCTGGACGACGGCGTGCCCAACACGCCGTACACTGCTTTTTCAGCTCCTGCCACCGTGTTGCTTCCACCCATCCACGTCCATTCCCGGTTATACGGATTGAAGGCCCAGAGATCGTCGAGCTGCCCAACAGCGTTGCCAGAATCCGCCCCTTCGCCACCAAAAAGCCATAAGTTGCCGAGACTGTCGGTCCAGTCGATTGCGCCGGAACGCGCCCCGGGCATATTTTGGGCATTCGGTATATCCAACGAGCCATACACGCCAGCTTTGACTCCCGCTTCCTGCGCCGCGCTGATCCCCCCCATCCAGGCCCACTCTCCAGTGGATGGATTGAACTCCCAGAGATCATTGAGCAGCGCTTCTGCGCCTTCGGAGTTATACCCTTCGCCGCCAAACAGCCAAAGATTGCCGTTGTCGTCGCTCCAGCTACTCGCGCCATATCGCCCGCCGGGAAGGTTTGCTACCCCCGGTGTGCCCAACACGCCATATACCCCAAAGCCAGACCTCTGTACCGTCTTGCTTCCCCCCATCCACGTCCAACTCTGGGTGGAAGGGTTGAACCTCCAGAGATCGTTGAGTGTGCCCTCGGAAGCTGCTCCATCCGAACCAACTCCGCCAAAGAGCCAGAGATTCCCACTCTTGTCCTTCCAGTTGCTGGCTCCATATCGACCACCAGGAAGGTTACCCGCCGCAACTGTTCCCAGGCTCCCATACACTCCAGCTTGATTCGCCAATCTGCTTCCGCCCGCCCATCCCCATTCGGGTGTCTCCGCATTCAAGTTCAGCGGAGCGGCCAGCAATAGCACTGCTACAACCAAACTACTGAACGATAATCCGAGAACTCCGAATCGAGTGGATCGCTGGTCTGCACCGCCGAAGGGGAGCAGCTTTCCTTTACCCCCAAAAGTGAAATCAGATTTTACTAATGCGAAAATTTTGACAAATGTGGACATAGCCGACCTACTGCTCTCTGGAACCCGGCAACCGGAAACTCTTGGCTGCCATTTCTTAGCTCCATCTCATTCATCGGCTCTTCAACGGCGGTATTGAACCAGTCGGCCCACCTTAAGTAATTTGCTTTAATGGGAGTGATTTCCCGCAGGTTAAGATCAACTAAGTAATAGATATTCCACAGAACAAGGAATCACTGCCCCCTTAGAAACGATGGATTATTGTTGAGGCCAAATAGATGAAAAAGGGCACACTGCGCTGTCCAAGGAAGTGTTTATAAATATGTGATTTTTTCTGAAAGGGGTAGGATGCCAATAGGATTTGGACGAAGCTTTAGTTTTCTGCTCTGAGGATCGTTCATCCAGCGAAGATGAAAAACTCCCGCATCCGGCGATCGGGATGGGGAGCTTTCAGTTCTTATGGGAGGTTTGCGGCTAGTGCCGCCACCGCGTGAGCCTCCATATCGAGCCGGGTAGTCTTACGCAGCAGGTTTGAGGCTCTTGACACTTACACCTGGGACGGCCGGATGCAGATGCTCGGACATGGTGGCGTGGGTACCGAGGTATTGCAGAACATCATTGATGGAATCTTCAAAGCGCGAACCAGTCTTGTGGGTGGCTTTGACCCCCTTGGCTACCATCTGGCAGACTTCAAATCGGTTCATGCCGTGCGCGAGGGCACGGTGAATCTTGTCGGAACGCATGACTTCACTCCGGTCAACGGTGGATGTTGCGTGCGGTGCGGAGCTCGTCAGAAGCAATAAGGCGGCAGCAGCCGAGCAGGCTTGTTGAATAAGGAGGGTCTGAGAATCTCAGCTCTCCTTCCATTGTACGCTGGAATCGATTGCCGCGCCGGATGCGGGTAACTTGGCGGCTTGTCTATCAGTTTTTCCCGGAACGGGCGGACGCTAAGATCAGAAAGAATGGCGGTGAACTTCAGCCAGCCATTTTGCGGTTCAAAGGTCTGGGAGGTTTTACCTACCGCTCCAGGTGTTTTGGATGGACCTTCTTTCGCTATCATAATTCAAGGCATATTTGCGCTTCCTGGAAGGACCTTGGATGAAATTTTCTCCGTTTCGCTACAGCGTATGGACTGGCATTGCACTGATTACTCTTTTTTCACTGGCAGCGGCGCGGCTTTTGGGGCAGGTTCCCACGTGGCCTTTGGACAGACCGACCTTCAGCGCTTCCGCCGATGAGATCCGGAAGGCCGCTGCCACGGTTCCAGCCGAACAGTTCGCCGAGGCCACGGTCCTCTTCGAGCGCGACGCCTACCAGATCGATGCGCATGGACGGGTTACCTATCGCCATGCGATGATCTGGCGCATCGAGACCAAGGCCGGCGTGGATGACTGGACGGAGAGTTCCGAGCGCTGGGAGCCGTGGTATCAGAAGCGTCCGGAGATTCACGTGCGCGTGATCGAGCCGGACGGTAAAGTCGTTCAACTGGATCAGAAGACCATCACCGACGGCCCAGCCAGCGAAGAAGAGGAAGAGACCTACACAGATGCGCGCATCCGCAAGGCGCCGCTGCCGGGGCTGGTGATCGGCGCCATTGTTGAAGAGGAGACAGTTCTCGAAGACAAGTCGCCTTTTTTCACCGGCGGCGGAGTCTATCGCGATTTCTTCTCGCGCAATGTGCCCATTGTTCACAGCGAGCTGGTGGTTGAGGCGGCCAAGGAACTCAAGCTGCAATACCGCACGCATCTGCTTCCCAACATTGTCATTACCGACGAAGAGCAGGGCAGCGAACGCCATCTGAAGTTTGTGCAGAGCTACCAGCCGGCGCATGAGAACTCGGACATCAAGCTGGCCACGCATCATCTATTCCGCTCCCATGGTCGAGTTCTCCACCGGCGATTCGTGGGCGTCAGTTGCCAGTGCTTATCGGCAATTAGCGGAACCGCAGATCGATCCGGAGAAGGTGAAATCGCTGCTTCCGGATGAAGCCTCGGCCAATCGCATGGAGCGGATTCAGCGCATCGTCTCGCTCCTGCACAAAGAGGTTCGCTACACCGGGCTGGAGTTTGGCGAGGCCGCCCTGCAACCTCAAACGGCCACTGAGGTTCTCAAGCGCCACTATGGCGATTGCAAGGACAAGGCGGCGATGCTGGTGGCCATGCTGCGGGCCGATGGCATCGCCGCCGACATGGCCCTGCTGGATACCGGTCCGGGCGCGGACGTGACGCCGGAGCTGCCCGGCATGAATCAGTTCGACCACGCCATCGTCTATCTGCCCGCCGACAGCAAGGGCAATGATGCATTGTGGATCGACGGCACGGCCGAGTACGCGCAGGTGGGCGTTCTGCCCGCCATGGACCAGGGCCGTCTGGCGCTGGTTATTGCCGATGGAACCACCGCGCTGACGCCGACCCCGGAGCCAAAGCCGGAAGACGATCATCTGACCGAGCTGCGCGATGTGATGCTGGCCGATTACGGTCCGGCGCACATCATCGAAACCTCGCTTACCCACGGTGAAGTGGATGAGGAGTACCGCTCGGATTACGGCGGTGCCGAGACGCGCGAGAAGAAAACTGATCTGGAGACCTACGCCAAGAATCAGTATCTGGCCAAGGCGCTGACCAGCGTCGAGCATGGCGACGGCCATGATTTCAGCAAGCCCTTCGCGCTCAAGCTGGATATGGCCGAGGCGCGGCGCGGCAACACACTGCTGGACGACGCGGCGGTGGCGATTCCCTTCACCGGAGTCTTCGCTCGCCTGCCGGAGTGGTTCCGCACCGATCCCAATCCCAACAACGACAAGCTGACTCCGCAGCAGGAAGAGGACCACAAAAAAGCTGTGGCGGCGCGGGTCAGCGAATACGATGTGCATCCCTTCATCACTGAGTGGCGCTATACCATTACGCCACCGGAGGGTTTCTCACTGCGCGCGCTGCCTGAAGACAAGAGCCTCGCCATGGGACCGGCCCAATTCACCCAGCACTACGAAGTGGATGCCCAAGGGGATCATCACTGGCGTACTGCGCTTTGATTCCGGCAAGCCAAAGTACACCGTAGAAGAGGCACTGGCGCTGCGCGAGGCGGTACTGGCAGCCTACAAGCAGGACATGATCGAGGTGCTCTTCGATCAGACGGGCGCCAAGCTGCTGGCCGCAGGCAAGATTCGCGAGGCACTGGCCACTGACCGCGCGCTGATTGATAGCCATCCCAAAGAGGCGTTGCACCACGCGCAGTTTGCCTCCGCTTACCTTGAGGCTGGAATGGGAGACCGCTCCAGAGCCGAGGCGCTCACCGCAACGCAGCTCGATCCAAAATCGAAGGCGGCCTTCCGTATGCTCGGTTGGGCCTGCCAGTTCAATGCCATCGGCATTCAGCGCGGCCAGGGCTTTGATTGGGAGTGCGCCGCCAGCGCCTACAAGAAGGCTTTGGAACTGGATCCGGACGACACCAATACCATGCTGAATATCGCCATTCTGGACGAGTATGGCCATGATGGAGAGCACTATGCCGCTGATGCGCCGCTGGCCGAAGCCATCCGCCAGTACCGTGCGGTGAAGGAAAAAGACAAGGCAACCGCTGACGAGTACGAAGACAATCTGCTCTATGATCTGCTTTACAGCGGCCAATACAAGGAGTTGCAAGAGGAGCTGGAAAAGATCTCCTCATCGGAAGCGCGCAACGCAATGGGCATAACAGCGGCGGTGGCTCAGTTGGGCGGCGCGGCCGGGATCAAGGCGGGAGTGGATCGCGCCGATCACCTTTCATCGGGAGCGGCCGAACGTAGTTCCACGCTGGTCGCGGCCGGCAATCAACTTGTACGCCTGCGGCTCTATCCGGAGGCGGCGGGAATTCTTGCGGCAGGCGCCGAGGGGCAGAGCAATGCAGCCGGCGTGACTCAGCAGATTGAATTGTTCAAGCAATTGCCCCTTTGGAAGAACGACTATTTTCCTTCCACGGATCCGCGCGGCGTGGTGCAGAGGATGTTCATTGCTTTTTTGGCCGGTGGAATCAACGAGAAGAGCGCCACTGAACTGCTCTCGCGCCATGCATATAGCTCGGATCTCGAATGGGATAGAAACCTGGAAAAGGCCATGCAAAGCCAGGGAATGCTGCTCCTGGAAGGCGAGAAGTCCGGTATGCCCTCCATTGTTCTGCTGGATGTCTTTGCAGGGCATTTGAAGTTCTCGGTGGCGGGAGAAGACCGAACCGGTTACCGGGTCACGGTGCAAAGCCTGGGTTCCAAGCCTCAACCTTACTTTGTCAGCAAAGAAGAGAATGCGTACAAAGTGGTGACCGACGGCAAGACATTCTCCGAGGTGGGCAATACTGCGCTCTATCTGCTGCACTCCGGCAAAGAGGCTGAGGCGCGTTCGCTGCTGGACTGGCTGCGTGATCAGGTGCACCGCGGCGGCGGCGACGATCCGCTCTCCGGACCATTGTTCCCCCGCTTCTGGACCGCTGGCGACACCGGAGGGCCGGACGCGATTCGCCTCGCGGCGGCATCGCTTGTGGCCTCCACACCGGCCATCAAGGAACTGTTGCCCGCAGTTCGCGCGGCCTGGGAGAAGGCAACAGATCCGCAACGCACCGATCTGGGGCTGTTGCTGGCTTGGGGTTACGTTGAAACCGAGAATGGTCCTGCCCTAAAGACCATCAGTTCTGAGATTTTGCAAAAGTATCCCGACTCTTATGAAGCGATTGAACTTGCCTGGAGGGCCGATGCTCTGCTGAAAGATTGGAGGTCCATGTACCTGCTGCTGGATGAACACATCGCCAAACATCCTGACGATGAAGTTCTGCTGCGGCAGAAGGCCTATGCGGCTGAAGACCAAGGTGATTTTGCGCTGGCGCGCGCGACCGTGCAGTCGGTGATCGACAAGGGCAAGTCCAATGCCAATGACTACAATATGTATGCGTGGACGGCCCTCTTCGATGGCAAGGTGGATGCCGATGTGGTGAAGAACGCGCAGCAGGCTGCCATGCTCACCAATAACTCCAGCTTTGCGGAGTTGCACACCCTGGCCTGCATCTACGCCTTCCAGGGCAAGACCAGCGAGGCCCGTGAGCTGCTGCTGAAGGGAATGGCCGCCGAGAACCTCTCTCAACCGAATTCGGATATATGGTATGCCTTCGGTTCCATCTATGAGCAGTACGGCATCAACGACGCGGCCATCGACGCCTATCACAAGGTCGAGAAGCCGATTGGACGCTTCGGCCCAACCGACACCTATGTTCTGGCGCAGGCGCGGCTCAAGGCGCTTGGCAATTAGGCCCGCGTACCTGTACCACCATAAAATTCTGGTATCCGAGGTCCGGATTTTCGGACCTCGGATACCATGAACCTTTCCAATCTCGTCTGCAAAAAAACAAGGCACATCGCGGACAGCCTTTGATTTCTCTTTGTGATACATTTTTAGAATACGTGCTACTGCTTCCTGCCTGATTACAAGCTTAGCGCACAACCCACGAGGAACCGGATGAGCTTTTCTTTGCGGACCCTGCTCCACGATGAACCGGGCAGCATCAAGGCCAAGATCATCACGATGTATGCCCTGTTGATTGGCTTCAACCTGGCGGCGTGGGGCTGGGCCTTCGCGGCCTTTCATCACTTTCCGGTGTTGCTGGGCACGGCCTTTCTAGCCTATAGTTTTGGCCTGCGCCATGCCGTGGACGCGGATCACATCGCCGCCATCGACAACGTCACCCGCAAGCTGATGCAGCAGGGCAAGCGTCCGGTCGCCGTGGGACTGATGTTCTCGCTGGGTCATTCGACAGTCGTCGTCTTAGGGTCAATTGTCATCGCCGCCACCGCGCTGGCGCTTCAGCATCGCATCGACGGCGCACGCGCCATTGGCGGCCTTGTCGGCACGCTGGTCTCCTCGCTCTTTCTCTTCGCCATCGCCATTGTGAATCTGATCGTGCTTCATTCGGTCTATCGCAGCTTTCAGCGCGTGCGCCGCGGCGAGCCATATGTCGAGGAAGACTTCGATTTGCTGCTTGGCAATCGCGGCTTTCTGGCGCGTCTCTTCCGCCCCATGTTCAATCTGATCCAATGCAGTTGGCATATGTATCCGCTGGGCTTTTTGTTTGGCCTTGGCTTCGACACCGCAACTGAAATCGGCCTGCTTGGCTTGAGCGCCGCTGAAGCCTCCAAAGGGCTTTCCATTGCGTCGGTGCTGGTCTTCCCGGTGCTCTTTGCGGCGGGAATGTCGCTCATCGACGCCACAGACAATGTACTGATGCTGGGTGCTTACGGCTGGGCCTATGTCAAGCCGGTCCGCAAGCTCTACTACAACATCACCATTACCTCGGTCTCCGTGGTGGTGGCGCTGGCCGTCGGCGGCATCGAGGCGCTGGGCTTGTTGGCCAGCCAGTTTCATTTGACGGGCGGCGTGTGGAATTGGGTTGGCAAACTGAATGAGAACTTCGGCGCGCTGGGCTACGCAATCATCGGACTCTTTGCCTTGAGTTGGATCGTCTCGATTGCAATTTATAAATGGCGCAGGTTCGACGATCTCGACTTCGGTGCGCGCGATGCGAGCTAGCAATCAATATCACAGACCCCTGCACGAAATAATTGCAGCGTTTCCGAATGAATGCACAACATTCATGCGTTTTCCGAGTCTAATCTGAAATCAGGCAATCAGGATTCGCGGGATGCAACTTGACCAATTTCAACTCAGGAGATCCGGAATGCAAATGAGATGGATGCACAGAGTTTTTCTGCTGATTGGAGCGGCCGCTTTGGCCAGCGCCGCGGCCTGCGCGCAGACGGATATTGCAGGCAGCGTTTACGGCGCCTTCAGCGGCGCCATCTCGGGAAACAACACGGTCCAGAGTCCCTCGAACGCAGCCGGTGCGCTGCTGGAGGTTCGCCACATCTCTCATCCATGGCTTGGCTATGAAGGCACCTATTCCTACAACCGCGCCAATCAGAATTACTCGTATTCAACAGTTCCTCTCAGTGCGGCCTGCCCCTCCTCCGGTTGCAGCTTCCCGTCCGGTGTGGTTTCCGCCAACGCGCATGAAGTGACCGGCGATTATATTGCCTCCCTGAAGTTGGCCAATCTTCGGCCGTTTGCATTGGCGGGCGGAGGCATTCTTCTCAATGTGCCAAGCAGTGGGCAAGAGACCGCCGTCACCAGCCCATGCAACAACCTTTGCAACGTAATCGGCATCACCACTACGACGATCAGCACCACCACATCCACCAAGCCAGTCTTTGTCTATGGCGCGGGAGTGGACTGGGGCTTGCTGCCGCATATCGGCCTGCGCTTGCAGTATCGGGGCAACCTCTACAAAGCTCCGGATCTGACGACAGTTTTCACTTCGACCGGCGCCTTCACGCACACCGCCGAGCCAATGATCGGCATTTACTTCCGGCTCTGACGCGGCGCGCATTTGCCGCATTTTCATACTGCCGAAGTAAACTGCGTGTATGGATCTCCGTCGAGGCAAAGGCAGTCTGGCCGCGTTTTTTTTGGCTTGTGCGGCGGCAGTCGCGTATCCTGCCAGCGCTGACTCATCGCTTTCGCCGCCACTGACTGCCACGCAGATTATCGACCAGTTGCAGCGCCATAATCAGGAGCGCAACGCCGCGCTGAAAACGGTCAGGGCCAACCGCGTCTACCAGGTCGAGTATCACGGCTTTTCCACAGTGCTGACGGCACGGATGGAAGTCGAGTACCGTTACGACGCCACCACCGGCAAAAGCTTCCGCATCCTGCAGCAGAGCGGTTCCAAGATGCTCTGCGACAAGATGCTGAAGCGGGCCATCGAGAGCGAAAAAGAGGCCGCGCAGGACAAGAGCGCGACAGCCCTGACAAATGCCAATTACCGCTTTCAACTGCTGGGAAGCGAGTCTCTGAATGGGCGTCCGGCCTACGTGCTGGAGATTGAACCGGCTACGCTGAACAAGTTTCTGATCCGTGGCAGAATTTGGATCGATGCGGCGGAGTTCGCGCTGACGAAGGTGGAGGCCGAACCGGCAAAAAACCCCTCTTTTTGGATCGCCCACACACGTATCGAGCAACTTTGCGCGCCAACAAGCGGCTTCTGGCTGCCTGAGCGAAATCGCAGCGAGACCAAGGTGCGCGTCGGCGGCACGGCAGTCT
This sequence comes from uncultured Acidobacteriaceae bacterium, assembly GCA_963804315.1. Classification (GTDB taxonomy): domain Bacteria; phylum Acidobacteriota; class Terriglobia; order Terriglobales; family Acidobacteriaceae; genus Telmatobacter. The sequence continues at coordinate 63,224 of CAWDQB010000039.1, read as the reverse complement.
TCACCATCGACTACGGAAGCTACCAGATCGAATCGAATGCGGCCACAGCGCAATTGCGCTGAGTCCAACCTACAGCTACCTGTCTCATTTCGTTCCGTTTTCAGCCGGGTCTCTACTGGCCGCTGTGTTACCGTTTCAATAGAGGCGTCCCTGAGCAGGGCCGGAAGATCGGCACGCACTGAAGGCCTGAATTGACGCGAAACCCAGGGGCGACAGGCGAAGAATCGAGAATGCCTCAACAGCCGGAACAGACGACGCTTCCCTTTGCCCCGACCCAAGCCTCCGAGCCTGGGTCTGCATCCCGCATTGCCTCCGGCCTCCCGATTCCAAGGAAGGCCGCTGGGCACACTACGCAGCGCATTCCCCACTGGCTGGCGCGGGCGGAGTTATATCTGCGGGTGCTGCTGCGCGCCTACTTCGGGCTGGTCATTTTCTATCTTCCATGGTCCGGCCAGATGCTGACCTATCTTCCCTGGTCGCATATTTTATGGGATCAGAACCCGTTGTTTTATTATTTTCCAACGCTTGGGCATCTCGCCACGTTCGGGTCCGTGCGCGGTGTCGTCTCAGGACTGGGTGCATTGAATCTATGGTTTGCGTTTCAGGACGTGATCCGCCATTGGGATGATTGACATGATGAACGAACAGCAAACAGTGAACAGGGATCAGGGAACAATACCAGTCGCCGTCATTCCCGGCAACGGCGCGCCGCCGCCACTCGAATCCGCCCCGCTAGCCTACGAGAACTCCGCCTTCCTGAACAGCGCAGATGGCCGACTGATCCGCATCGTCTCCGAGTATATGGAGCCGCTGGCACGCTTCCGCCGCGAGCAGATTCAGGACACAGTGGTCTTCTTTGGCTCGGCGCGTTTTCACGGCCGCGAAAAAGCCAACCATGAACTGGAACTCCTCGAAAACACAGGCTCCGTGCAGCCCGCGCCCAGCCACGAGCAGCCGGCCAAGCCGCCGGAGATCGCCGCCGGCCAAGCTACCGAGTTGCAACTCAAGCGCGCCGAATCCGCCGTCAAGATGGCTCGCTACTACGAGGACGCCCGCCAGCTCGCCAAGATGCTCACCACTTGGGCCAAGCAGATTCCCTCGCGCCGCCATCGTTTTGTGGTCACCAGCGGCGGTGGTCCCGGCATCATGGAGGCGGCCAACCGGGGCGCGCACGAGGCAGGTGGCAAGACCATGGGACTCAACATCCGCCTGCCCTTCGAGCAGCATCCCAACCCCTACATCACCCCTTCGCTCAACTTCGAGTTCCATTACTTCTTCATGCGCAAGCTCTGGTTCGCCTATCTCTCCAAGGCGCTGGTCGTCTTTCCCGGCGGCTTCGGCACGCTGGACGAGATGTTCGAAATCCTCACCCTTGCCCAGACCCGCAAGCTGGCCAAAAAGATCACCGTTGTCATCTACGGCTCGGAGTACTGGAAGAAAGTATTTAACTTGGAGGTGCTCGTTGACACCGGCGCAATCTCGCCAAAAGACATCGAGCTATTTCAATTCGCCGATACGCCCGAAGAAGCCTTTGAACTGCTGCGCACCGGTCTCACTGAGAACTACCTCAGAGCCGAAGCCGCCGACGGCACTCTCGCTGAAGGCCAGCAGATGATCCAAGGCCAGGAACTGATGCCCGGATGGACTGTTGAAGATTTCCTCGGCCCGGAAATGGCCCGAACGCGCAAGTAAATGTTGTGCGGCATGTGATTCAAATACACACCTGCAAAAGCTTCACATGCCTACGCAAAGGTTTCCCGCTTCCGGAATTCGATGTTGAGCAACCGCGGCTTCGTTCGTGTCTCGCGAAGCCATCGGTTGGAGCGCTGGCAGTTGTGGTAGACGTGCGACCTCTCGGGGACGACGGAGTCTGCAAAGCAGCTGGGCAATTTTCCCTCAGAATAATTCCTCTTGCTTTTCATGGATCTCGACAGCGGCCCTTCTGAAAACCGATGAATCGATCAGGGGAATCTCCGGTTTTTTCCCGGCAAATAGTTCTTCAATTGTTAGAATCTGAATCTTTTGATACTTTCCAAATCTCGTTTCAAAAAATCCGGCCTTGATTGCTTCCGTGCGCATCGGCTTGGTTGGCTCGGCCAACGTGATGAAGATGCCAATCTTTGCATTCTCACTCTCAATGACGTGAGTCAATTCACGAATCATCGCAACGCTGACATTCTCTCCGCCTTTGACGGAGACGATGGCCTTCTCGGAAATCTTTCCATCCGGCTTGAAATAAATGTATCCGTCAATGCCTCTATCAGCGCCCTTCTTTTTACCGCCATACGGCACAGCATCCACCAGCGAGATAGCCCACCATTGAAACTGGTACTTATCCAGCGCGGCGAGATTCCGCGCACCCTCAACATCCTTGGGCGTCCCATGAACCTCAAAGCCGACGCCCGGAAATGCAGCTTTTAATCGCTTCTCAATCAATGAAATTGCAAGATGAGTTATATCAATTCCTAACCATTGCCGCTTGAGCTTTTGCGCCGCGTGAATTGTTGTCCCGCAGCCACAGAATGGGTCCAACACAACATCGCCTTCGTTGCTGGAAGCCGCGAGAATCCGTTCCAGAAGAGCCAGAGGCTTCTGTGTAGGATAGCCGAGCCGCTCCTGCGCTTGGGAGTTGATAGGTGGTATATCTGTCCAGATATCTCCCGTCACGCCACCTTCCATCTCGTCCAGGTACCGCTTCAACCTTGGGCGTTTAGTTGTGTCAAGTGCGCCATCCTTCCGTCTTGGATACCAGATACGCGCCTCCGAGTCGAGCTTTGTCATTGTTTCCTGAGAGTAACGCCAGCCCTTTTCAGGAAAACTAAATCCCTTCCATACATACATCATGTTCGGACGCGGATTGGGGCTTGTCATGTTATCAAGTTGATAAAGCCTGCCATCTCCATCGTCATTGCAGTATTTGTCGGCAATATATGCTTCGGAATGAGGATTTCTCGGAGTATTCCAAGTAAAGGCGATCCCTTTTGTATAGAAAAAAACTGTATCAGAGACCCTGCTCCACGTCTTGCTGTCGCTATGTGTGGTCGTCCGCTTCCAGGTAATTTCATTGCGAAACATCTCAGCGCCGAAGATTGCATCCAATAGAATTTTCAGATAATGGCTGGCCGTCGGGTCACAGTGAAGATAGAGGCTGCCTGTCGGCTTCAAGACCCGATGAAGCTCTAGCAGGCGGACAGCCATCATCGTAAGATAAGCCATCATGTCATTCTCTTTGAGAAAGGATCGGAAAGCACGCAGCATCTCCGAAACTTCTGAGTTACCGCTCTTCAATACATCATCAAAAGCCAGCTCGGCCTGATCGTTCCAATGCCATGTGTCGACAAATGCTTCTATTTGTGCCTGTGACTGCTGGCCTTTTGAAGACTTGAAGAGGATGTTGTAATTTGCCTGACTGTTGAATGGAGGGTCCAGATAAACGAGGTCAACGCTTTCCGAGGCAATCGAATCCCGTAAGACTTGCAGGTTATCGCCGTAATAGAGCTGGTTCGCCATTTTTCCTCGGCTAATCGGATTGTCAACATCATAATGCAGCTCACCGGCATTTGCCGGTGAGGCTACTTGGCCAGCGGCAGGCGCAGATCGGCGCCGCTCATCTCTTTGGGCAGGCCGAGGTTGAGCAGGTGGAGCATCGTCGGCGCAATGTCGCGCAGCGAGCCATCGGGACGCAGACGGAAGTTCTTCGCCTCTTCCGCAACGTAGATCAGCGGCACCGGGTTGGTGGTGTGCGCAGTGTGCGGTTCGCCGGTGATGGGATCGACCATGGTCTCGCAGTTGCCGTGATCGGCGGTGACAATCCAGATGGCGTTGCGCTGCTTGACCGCCTCATAGACGCGGGCAAGCTGGCGGTCGACGGCCTCGACGGCCAGGATGGCCGCTGAAAGAACGCCGGTGTGGCCGACCATATCCGGATTGGCGAAGTTTGAGATGACGACATCGAAGCTGGTGTCGAGGATCGCCTTCTCAATCGAGTCGCCGACTTTGACTGAACTCATCTCCGGCATCAGATCATATGTAGCAACCTTGGGCGAAGGCGTGAGGACGCGCTCTTCGCCGGCGAAAGGCTTCTCGACGCCGCCGTTGAAGAAGAAGGTCACGTGAGCGAACTTCTCCGTCTCGGCGGTGCGCAGGTTGCGCAGATTGGCCTGGGCGAGCATATTGCCGAGGATGTGATCCATTGACTGCGGCGGGCTGATAATGGGCAACTCAAACTTCTCGTCGTATTGGGTCATGCAGGTGTAATGCAGATTCTTCGGTAGCTCGGAGCGCGGGATCGCCTGATCGAGGGCTTCCCATGCATCCAGGTTGCGGCCGCCCTCGGCATTCAGCCCGCTCGCGCGCGTCAGCACACGGGTGACCTGCCGGGCGCGATCGGCGCGGAAGTTGAAGTTGAGCACCGCATCCTCGTCGCGGATCAGCGCCAGGGGCTTGTTCTGCTCGTCCACGATGGTGATGGGAATGACGAACTCATCCTGCACGCCGGAGTTGTAGCTGTCGCGGATGGCGGTGACGGCGTCGGTCGCTGTCACGCATTCGCCCTTGCCGATGACCATGGCGTCGAAGGCCTTGCGCTGACGCTCCCAGCGCTTGTCGCGGTCCATCGCATAGTACCGCCCGCTGACCGACGCGATCTTGCCCAAGCCGATCTCTCTCAGCTTCTGTTCGAGCTTGGCGACGTAATCAATTCCCGAAGTAGGAGGCGTGTCGCGTCCATCGAGGAAGGCGTGAATGAAGACGCGCGTCAGGCCAGCCTCGCGGGCGGCGCGAACCAGCGCGTAGAGGTGCTCCTCGTGGGAGTGGACGCCGCCGTCCGAGACCAGGCCGATCAGGTGCAGCGCGCGGCCATGCTGGCGGGCGTGCTCAAAAGAGGCCTGGATGCGCGGATTGTCCTTGAGCGAGTTGTTGAGCACCATCAGGTCAATGCGCGTAATGTCCATCTGCACAATGCGCCCCGCGCCGATGTTCAGGTGACCAACCTCGCTGTTGCCCATCTGGCCGTCGGGCAGGCCCACAAAATGCTCCGAGGCCTGGATGAGCGTGTTGGGATATTCGCGCATCAACAGGTCGTACGTGGGCTTTCTGGCCAGCGCTACGGCGTTATTGGCGGTTTCCGGACGATAGCCCCATCCGTCTAGGATGGTCAAAACAACGGGACGCTTGGTGGTGGGCACGTGGATAACACCTTCAAATTGGGGATCAAAACACTCTCTATCAGGATAACCTGCCGAGTCCTGTGTACGCTTGTTTTGCGGCCCAGCACGTAAAAGACACAGGCCGGCGTAAAGATTCCTCCCATCGTTGGCCTATTTTGAGTACGCCAGTTTCCCCGGCAAATGATTTCTCCGTTTCTGCCTCTCCTATCTTGCTCACATTCTTACCGCTTTTGCCGATAAACTCTTCGAGTTGCCTGGATACGCTTGACCATCAATCAAGAGTCTGATAAATAGCGTGTGGAGGGAAGATTTCCGGAAGAGTAGTGAAATTTGCAACTTTTATCAAGGATGCGTAGTCTAATGAAGAAAAGTTGATACGAGGACACTCAATGTCTAGCCATCTCTCGATCCCGACCTCTTCCAAAGCTGCTCCTGCAAAGGATGCGTCCAGCGTGCGCCGGATTGCCGTTCTGCCGGTTCGCGATACCGTTCTTTTTCCCCACGCTGTTCTGCCGCTGACTGTTGGCCGAGAGAGTTCGATTCAGTTGATCGAATCGCTGGGCGAGGAACGGGCCATTGTGGTCACGGCGCAATTGGACCCGCGCTTGGACTCGCCCAAGCCGGGCGATCTGCACCCGGTGGGAACCCTGGCCACCGTGCACAAGATTGTGCGCATGCCGAACCAGAGCCGCTTTGTCTTCACGGAAGGCGTGGAGCGCGTGCGCCTGGTGCGCTATACGCAGACCGAACCCTTCATGATCGCCGAGGTCGAGGTGCTGGAAGAGACCGAGTCGGCCACAACTCCTGGAGCGGAAGCGCTGGTGCGCAATGTAATCAGCCAGTTCCAGCAGATTGTCAGCGAGTCGCAGACCCTCTCCGATGAGCTGCGCACAATCGCCGCGAATATCGAAGAGCCGAGTCGGCTGGTGGATTTTGTCGCCTCTTCGCTGCCCTTCTTGACCACGGACGACAAGCAGCAACTACTGGAAACGCCGGGGGTGAGTACGCGGCTGCAACTATTGAACCAGCATCTGGCCAAGGAGATCGAGGTGCAGCAGTTGCGCACCAAGATTCAGACCGAGGTGCAGGATCAGGTACAGCAATCACAGCGCGACTATTATCTGCGCGAACAGCTCAAGGCGATCCAAAAGGAGTTGGGTGAGCAGGATGAAGGTCAACGCGAGATTGACGAACTGCGCCAGAAGATTGAAGCGGCGGGGATGCCGGAGGATGTAAAAAAGGAAGCGCTGAAGGAACTGACGCGCCTCTCGCGCATGTCTCCGATGGCCGCCGACTATTCGCTTACCCGCAACTATATTGACTGGCTGGCCGTGCTGCCGTGGTCCAAAAGCTCCGGCTCCAAGGTTGACATCAACAAGGCCAAGGAGATTTTGGATGAGGATCACTACGAGCTGAAGAAGGTGAAGGACCGAATCCTGGACTACTTGAGTGTTCTGGAACTGAAGCCGGACATGAAGGGTCCGATCCTGTGCTTTGTCGGCCCTCCGGGCGTGGGCAAAACCAGCCTGGGCCGTTCGATTGCGCGGGCTTTGGGGCGCAAGTTTCAGCGTGTTTCCCTGGGCGGAATGCACGACGAGGCAGAGATTCGCGGCCATCGGCGGACGTACATCGGCGCGCTTCCCGGGCAGATCATTCAGAGCATCCGGCGGGCGGAGACGCGCGATCCGGTGATCATGCTGGACGAGATCGACAAGCTGGGCAGGGATTTCCGCGGCGACCCGGCCTCCGCTCTTCTAGAGACGCTGGATCCGGAGCAGAACAATACCTTCCGCGACCACTACCTCGACGTTCCATTTGATCTTTCCAAGGTTCTGTTCATCTGCACGGCCAACCAACTGGATACGATTCCGCCGCCCCTGCTGGACCGCATGGAGTTGATCTTTCTGCAGGGCTATAGCGAAGAAGAAAAAAAGCACATCGCGACCCGCTATCTGATTCCCCGGCAGATCAAGGAGAACGGCATTGCGCCGGAGCAGATCGACTTTCCTGAAGAGGCGCTTTTGCACATTATCCGCCACTACACCCGCGAGGCTGGCGTACGCAAACTAGAGCAGACGATTGGCACCATCTGCCGCAAAGAGGCACGGCGCGTCGTCGAGGGCAGCGCAGATAAGCTGATCGTCACGCGTGAGGTGGTCAAGGAGTTCCTGGGCGGTATTCAGGTGCGCGTGGACACTGAGATTACCGAGCGCGTCAAGCGCCCAGGCGTGGCCGTGGGACTGGCCTGGACACCAGCCGGCGGAGATATTCTTTTCATCGAAGCTAACAAGATGAAAGGCAAAGGCAACTTCGCCATGACCGGCCAGATCGGCCAGGTGATGCAGGAGTCGATGCAGGCAGCCCTGACCTGGGTGCGTTCCAATGCCGCCAGCCTGGGACTGGCGGAGGACTTCACCAAGGAACTCGATCTGCACATCCATGTGCCAGCGGGAGCGATTCCCAAAGACGGTCCCTCGGCTGGCGTGACCATGGCCACCGTGCTGGTCTCGCTGCTTACTGACACCCCCGTGCTGCCCAAGACGGCGATGACCGGTGAGATTACCCTCAGCGGCAATGTGCTGCCCGTGGGCGGTATCAAGGAGAAGTTCCTGGCCGCGCGCAGGGCAGGCGTCGAGACGATCATTTTGCCCGCGGAAAACCGTCAGGATGTGGAAGAAGACCTGACCCCGGAACTGATCAGCGGTGTTACCATCCACTATGCCAGCCACATCGAGGATGTGCTGGCCGTGGCCCTGCCGCTGCTGAAGGCACACGAGCTGATCAGACCCGAGGCGCTGCCGCATGAAGATGCGGAGCTTGCCGCAAGTACGTGGTCCGTTCGGTGAGTCTGTGCTCAGGGTGGGTGGCTCTTGGCTCAAATCAGTCAAGCCGCCACCTGCCGCGCTGGATTGTTACCAGTTCGCACAATGCATCTGCCGGAAGGCCGCGCAATTCATATTCAGGTCAGTCTTCCAGAATCAGTTGAATGGCGGCGCTCAAGCTTTCTTCGTTATCGTGCTCAATCACCGCTGTGCATTCATTCCGGCTCGGAAATAGTATTGAACGGTATCACTGCTTTCGAAGGAATTTCTCTCGCAAGATGACTCTGACCGGACATCTGCACAAATAGCTGCCGCCGCTAACCGCGATGCACCTCCCGTACTCTCTCGTTCTTTTGCTCCAATTTGGAGCATCCTTCTCGTTTTTTGACTGTTGAAAATTACGAATGTGCCGATAAAAGCCAAAGAATCCATTGCGCATGGGCGCAACGAAGGGTGACTATGGCAACAGCATCTCTCATCACACCATTGCATCTGTCTGGAAACACGACAGATCAGCAGAATTCGCAACTCCAGGAATTCCTTGGCGCGGCCGTCAAGACAGCTTATCTTGCGGCGATTGAGCAACTGGACCGGCAAAGTGCGCAAACGGTGCTGGAACTGGGCAAAACACTGAAGTCCGAGGTCGCCGAATCGGTGGTGCAAATTATCCATAAGCACACCATGAGCGACAAGTTTAAGGACGAAGAGGTGCAGTCGAACCGCGTTTATCCTCCCACCTACAAGGTGCGGCCGGTCGAGGCGCAAGTCACGGAGCTGAAAAAAGCCTTCCCCACGCTGGGCAGTTGCCATGAAAAGCTGGCACGCAAGCCATTGCTGGAAGGCGCGGAGGCCTGGTTTGCCATTCCCCGCTGGCAGGCGCTGGCACCCAGTTATAACGAGGCAGTCGAAATGGTCCTTGGGGTCCTGGCGAGCAAGCGCAAATTTCAAAACCGTATCGCGGGGCGGCTGGGTCCGACTTATCTGCGCCAGTCCGAACGCTCCAAGCTGGCAGAGAAGATTTTGGCCGATCAGCAGCAGGGCAATGATTTCATCGTGATCCCCATCCAGGCAGGAATGCTGCACCGCGGCTGCTCGGCTCGCCGGGCGCGTGTTTCGATGGCCGGCAACGAATTCGGGCTGGGCGTTTTTACCATCGCCTGCATGCTGCTGACACACCCCGAAAGGCTCTCCACCGATGACACGCTGATGATCGACTGCGGAGGCGACGAGTATTCGGTGCGCTGCGATTATACCTTCGACCGCGTACCGCTCTTCGACTTCGATATTGCCGGCATCGAGTTCAGTGTCTTCTATGATGATCGCTCCCGGAATCTGTGGGGCACACCATCCGGCTTCCTGTACAAGTTCGGTTGATGCCCACTAGCATCTTCGACTGAATGCCGTCTGCTGCGTCTAACCAGCAGGCGGTATTCTTTTGCAAGGGATGCGGATGCGCGCGAAGATCATCGGTTGGAAGGGTTGCTGCCGGTCGGGCTGCTGGGTGCTTGTTGCACTGTCTTCGATGCTGGCCGCGCAGGAGATGACGTTGCGCGTGGACGTGAAGCTGGTCAACGTATTTGTGAACGTGAGGGACCAGAACGGAGCAATTGCGGGCGGCTTGATGCGCGAGGATTTCGCGCTCTTCGAGGATGGGCGTCCCCAGCAGATCGCCGTCTTCGAACGCCAGGCCGAGCTGCCGCTGAATCTGACGCTGGCCATTGACACCAGCGGTAGCGTGCACAAGGATTTAACGGAAGAAGAGAATGCAGCCCGGCGCTTTGCCCGCGCTCTTCTCCGCTCCCAGGATCAGATGAGCCTGATGCAGTTTGCCACCGACGTGCGCGAACTAACACCCTTCACGAACAAAATGAGCCAGATTGAGCGCGGGCTGGGTCAACTGCGCGGCGACTGGGCGACATCGCTCTACGATGCGATCTTTCAAGCCTCGCAACGGTTGGGCGTCAAGGATGGCCGCAGGGTTCTGGTACTGGTCTCCGACGGCGATGACACGGCCAGCAGCGCCACTTACTCCGAGGCCGTCGAGCAGGCCTTGCGCAATGAAGTGATGATCTACACCATCATCGATGTGCCGATCGAAGCCAGCGCGGGGCGCGACCTGGGCGGCGAACACGCCATGATTACTCTGGCCGAGCAGACCGGCGGCAAGAGCTTTTACGTCAGCGACGGCGGCCTGGAGAAGGCCTTTGCGCGAGTCAGCGAAGACTTGCGCACGCAGTACCTGCTGGGCTATTACCCCCACAATCAGGAGCCGGGAAAGGCCTTTCACCGTGTGTATGTAAGCATTCCAAGAGCAGCGGCGGGAGCCTTCAACCTTCGCTTCCGCACCGGCTACTACTCGGATGCGCCGGCCAGGGAGAAGTAACTTTGCCTTGATGCTATTGGACAACATTCGGATCGGCAGTTAGAAGTCAGAGCGCTCAAAAGAAAAGCCCTCCTGCAAGGGAGGGCTTTTCAAAAGAAGCAGTCACAATTTATGCCACAACTTCAATTCCCATCGAGCGAGCGGTGCCTTTGATGCTCTTGATGGCCGTCTCGACGGAAGACGCATTCAAGTCAGGCATCTTCTGCGTGGCGATCTCGCGCACTTGCTTCTCGGTCACTTTGCCCTTCTTTTCCTTGTTGGGCGTGCCCGATCCCTTTTCAATTCCAGCAGCCTTCTTCAGCAGTACCGCGGCTGGCGGCGTCTTGGTGATGAAGCTGAATGTGCGGTCGCCATAGACCGAGATGACAACTGGAATGACCAGCCCTTCCATCTCTTTGGTGGAGGTGCGCGCGTTGAACTGCTTGCAGAACTCCATGATATTGACCTGCGCCTGACCCAGCGCGGGGCCTACCGGCGGCGCCGGCGTTGCCTTGCCAGCCACAATTTGCAGCTTGACGTAACCCGTAATTTTCTTCGGAGGTGCCATGTGTCGATTCCTTCTGAATCAGCTTATAGCTTCTAGCTCCTAGCTATTCGCTGGTAACTTCCCAATTCATATTTTGGTGACGCATCCTCCGCATTCGCTGCCAACCGAAAGCGGCTAGTTGCTCTCGGCTAGAAGCTGGAAGCTAGTAGCTGGAAGCTGCGTTACTCAATCTTTTCAACCTTGCCGAACTCCAGCTCGACAGGTGTGGAGCGCCCGAAGATAGTCACCATGACCTTCATCGTCTCGCGATCTTCGTTGATCTCATCCACTACGCCATTGAAGTTGGCAAAGGGTCCGTCGGTAATCCGGACCTGTTCGTTCTTTTCAAACTTGATCTTGAGCCGGGGCTTGTCTTTGGTCGTCTCGGTGCGGAAGAGAATGCCGCTCACTTCCGCTTCCGTCAGCGCCACAGGCTTGTCGCCCGTGCCTAAAAAGCCGGTCACCTTGGGTGTGTCTTTCAGAACATGCCACAGGTTGTTGTCCAACTCCATCTCAACCAGCACGTAGCCCGGCAGAAAAACGCGCTCCACGGTGCGCTTCTTGCCGTTGACAATCTCCGTCACAGGCTCGATGGGAATCATCACCCGGCCCACCTTGTCGCTCAGTCCGAAGGCCTGCACACGGCTCTGAATGGACTCGCGCACCTTGCGCTCAAAGCCCGAATAGGCGTGCAAAATATACCAACGGAAGCGATCATTCACTTCCGGCGCTGCCTGCTCGGCGGCTTCTACAACCTGCTCGGCTTGTTCGGTTTGCCCTGTTTCTTCTGCCATCATGCTCTCGTTTCACGCCTCAAGGTGCGCTAGCTGCCCAGCTTGTGGAAAAGTTTGTCCATGACGGTGCCGAAGACAGAGTCCACCACAAAAAAGAACAGCCCAAAGATGAAGACCGCGATGATCACTACCGTGGTTGTGGATTTGACTTCCTTCCACGACGGCGTAACCACCTTGCGCATCTCCGCGCGCACATCGCCCAGGAAGGTAGTGAATTCCTTCCACTGCCCAACCACATTGTCAACGATCTTGGACATGGGCGACTTCCCTTGCCGTTTGATCGGGCGATCTTCGCCGTTCTACCAATGCTACCTTCGTTGCCATGCTTGCTGTTCCTTCGCGCGCGGCACCGGGCCGTGCATTCCGAATTCTCGGCTCAATCTGGCAGGGGCGGAGGGATTCGAACCCCCAAGTTCGGTTTTGGAGACCGACAGTTTAGCCGTTGAGCTTACGCCCCTAAAAACGAGGGACTAGGGACTAGTGAATAGGGAATAGATTTGCATCGCCACGATGGGTTTGCATTTCCTGTCCTAGTCCCTGATCCCTATTCCCTGCGTTACTTCGTTTCCTTGTGCGGCTGGTGCTTGCGGCAGCGGTTACAGAACTTCTTGAACTCCAGACGGCCCGTGGTCGTCTTCTTGTTCTTGGTCGTCGAGTAATTCCGCTCCTTGCACTCAGTGCACTGCAATGTAACAATTTCCCGCATTTCCAATCCCTTTCAGATTTCAGGTGACAGTGTTACAGATGATCAGTCAAATACCGCATGCTCTTAGCTGTCATCTGCAATCTGTCACCCGTCACTCTGCAACTGTCTTACTTGATAATCTCGCTCACCGTGCCGGCGCCCACCGTGCGGCCGCCTTCGCGGATCGCAAAGCGCAGGCCCTTTTCCAGAGCCACCGGCGTAATCAGCTCCACCACGAGCTGCACGTTGTCGCCCGGCATCACCATCTCCACGCCCTCAGGCAGCTCCGCCACGCCCGTCACATCCGTCGTGCGGAAGTAGAACTGCGGACGGTAGCCCTTGAAGAACGGCGTGTGACGGCCGCCCTCTTCCTTGCTCAGCACGTAGACTTCGCCCTTGAAGTTCGTGTGCGGCGTGATCGATCCCGGCTTGGCCAGAACCATGCCGCGCTCCACATCTTCCTTGGGAATGCCGCGCAGAAGAATGCCCGCGTTGTCGCCCGCCATGCCCTCGTCGAGCTGCTTCTTGAACATCTCCACGCCCGTGCAGACCGACTTGCGCGTCTCGCGGAAGCCCACGATCTCAACATCCTCGCCGACCTTCACCTTGCCGCGCTCGATGCGCCCCGTCACCACCGTGCCGCGTCCGGAGATCGAGAAGATATCTTCGATCGGCATCAGGAAGGGCTTGTCCACCGCGCGATCCGGCCGCGGAACATACGCATCCACCGCCTCCATCAGCTCGTCGATCTTGGCCTCCCACTTGGGATCGCCATTCAGCGCCAGCAGAGCCGAGCCGCGAATCACCGGCGCGTCCTCGCGGGAACTGGTACTTGCCCAAAAGCTCGCGCACTTCCATCTCGACCAGGTCGATCAGCTCTTCGTCCTCGACCGCGTCGCACTTGTTCAAGAAGACCAGCACGCAGGGAACGCCCACCTGGCGCGCCAACAGCACGTGCTCCTTGGTCTGCGGCATCGGGCCGTCGGTCGCCGCCACAACGAGAATCGCGCCGTCCATCTGCGCCGCGCCGGTGATCATGTTCTTGATGTAGTCGGCGTGGCCGGGGCAATCGACGTGCGCGTAGTGACGGTTGGCCGTCTCGTACTCCACGTGCGCCGTGGCGATCGTGATGCCGCGCTCCCGCTCTTCCGGCGCGTTGTCGATCGAGTCGAACGAACGGAACGCGTTCTTCGGATTGTGCTTCTGCAACACCTTGGTGATCGCCGCCGTCAACGTCGTCTTGCCGTGATCGATGTGTCCAATCGTCCCCACGTTCACGTGCGGCTTGCTGCGATCAAACTTTTCCTTGCCCATGATCTTCAGTCCCTTCCGTTAAACTTTTTTCTGTCGCGCTCCCCTGCATTCCGAAAGCGCAATAGCTTGTCTTGCACGCCTCAATAGTAGGCGTACACCTTGAAATACCTCTGCCGCAGCTCCGGCGGCACCGCTTCCACCTGCTGCAGGTAGCGCTCGCGGGTCAGCGCCTGGTCCGAGACCGGCAGCGCCCGGTAAAGCCCTGCGGCTTCCTTGCCCATCAGCCCGCGCTGCAAAGCGCCCTCGAAGTCGCGAATCCGCAGCTTCGACCGGCCCACGCGGCTCAAAAAAACCTCTACATCCCGCGCATCGAAGGCCGCGTCGATGCGCGCATGAAGTTCGGCGTATCCCTGCTCGTCCTGCACGGCAATCGCTGCCTGCTCAAACTTCATTCCCTGCCCTCGATCACATCTGCGTCAGTACCAACTTCAACTCTATCCAACTTTGGAGCGGGAGACGAGGATCGAACCCGCGACCAACAGCTTGGAAGGCTGTGACTCTACCACTGAGTTACTCCCGCAAAACCAGTGGTCAGGGTTCAGCAGTTCAGGAATCAGTTTTCGTTCGCTTCGATCTCCTGATCCCTGACTGCCCTGATCCACTGATCCCTGTATCTCTGGAGCTGATGACCAGGATTGAACTGGTGACCTCTCCCTTACCAAGGGAGTGCTCTACCAACTGAGCTACATCAGCCCTCTTGCAAATCTAACAGGAAACCAGAACCTCACTGCCCCTGTTCCCGTCCCGGCGAATCTTCTCCGCATGATGGGCCAAAACCGTCTTCAGCGCAAACCCGCCCAAAACCACCAGCGGAAACAACCGCAAATCCACCGGCCGGTCCGCCGACGAGAACCGTGCCCTCGCCTAGAGTAAACCATGCCAGCGATGCGAGTATTCCATAAAGCGCCAGCGCCGTCCAATACTTCCGGTCAAGATCCGAAACCGGACCTCTTCCAATCCTCGCGCTCACCCGGCTGCGGCTCGTCGCGCATTCCTACCCCTCAAAACTCATGGTGCACAGGGGAGGGTTCGAACCTCCGTAGGTCTAAGACCGGCAGATTTACAGTCTGCTGCCATTAACCACTCGGCCACCTGTGCACATCTAACCCAGTACCGTCAGTTCAACTCCACTTCAGCGCATTCAATCCCGCCCGGAATATCTCCGGCTTATCGGAGCTTGCACCTCTGTGGAATCACCGCGGAGGACAGGCCCGGCGCTTGAAAACTCTGCAGCGCCGGCAAAACTTCTGCCGATCCTGGCCCCATTTGCCGTCTTCCGATAAGTGGAGCTGGCGAAGGGATTTGAACCCCCGACCCTCTGATTACAAATCAGATGCTCTACCAGCTGAGCTACGCCAGCCCATTCCACCCGGAAAACTACCCGGAGAGCGCCGGAATCCGCACGGACACACTGAAAGCTCCGCACGCATCACGGCACAGAAATCAAGATTAACACAGCCCGGCGCATGGAGCAAACTTGGCGATCCGGACATCCGGTCAGCCTGTGATTTCTTTAGATTTCGGCAGTCTTGATCCACACCATGGGCAGAATTTGATTTCGATGACAGACCATCCTCCATCGTGGATGATCAAACCGTAATGCCCTTGGCAATGGTTGATCAGAGCGTCAGGGCAATCGAACCTGCTGTTGTGCATCTCACATTTTCAATTCAAATCGTAGTCCATTCGCTGGCAACATTGTGTATGCATACAAATAAAGTGTGACACATAGATTTATTTCTAAGACTTTCTTAATAGCAAAATGACCCGATTCAGAACTTTCTTTGCACATTGCCCTCCGCCCATCCAGAAGATTAGACTGAGGTTTCCAGGGGGCGCCAACTTCGTCTTCAATTATGCGAGTCTGGCGGAAAGCAGGGATTCAATCCATGAACTCGCGGCAAGCCACTCTTGTAGGTACATTCGCCCTCGCTCTGCCGGTTCTGGCCCTTACCGCCTGCCGCACGCAAGATTTTCCGCAGTACCCGGCCAGCTATCGCGAGTATGCCTACGTGACCAACGGCGACAGCAACACTGTCACCGTGCTGGATGTAGTCAATCTGCGTCTCGACCGCGAGATTGCCGTCGGCCAGAAGCCAGTCGCTGTCGCCGTTAGCCCAACGCGCAACGAGGTCTACGTAGTCAACTCAGGCGCCCCAGGCGCCCCAGGGTCGGTTTCCGTACTTAACGCTGAAAGCAACACCGTGACGGCCACCATCCAGGTTCGGCGCGCGCCGGTCTCCATCGAGGTTGACCCGGCGGGCGAACTGGCTTACGTGGCCAACTCCGGCTCCAACACCATATCGGTTCTCGATCTCAAAGCGCGCCGCGAGATTGCCAGCATAGGCGCGGGCGAGGAGCCGGTCGCCGCACGCCTTTCGCCCGACGGCAAGACCCTCGTCGTCGCCAATCGCAAGGCAGGATCCGTAAGCCTGATCGATCCCGACAGCCGCCAACTGCGCGCCGTCTTTGATGGCTGCCCAGGCGCAGCGGATCTCAGCCATTTTGCCCGATTCGTCCAAAGTCTTTGCCGCATGCTCGGCCGGCCATCAGATCATGATCCTCGCCCTGGCCCGCACTGAAGCACTTCCCACAGAAGCCAACCCCCAACCCCTCGCGCCCCGCCCCGATAGCATCGAGGCATTGCTCGACGTCGGCCAAGCCCCCGTTCAACTGGCCCTCAAGCCCGATGGCGGTGAAATCTTCGTCTCCAACGCCCTCTCCAACAATATCTCCGAAATCTATAACACCACTGATGAGGTTGGCGGTGCGACGATGATCGGCGATTATCCTGTCCGCGGCTTGGTCTCTGCGGACAACTCACTGCTCTATGTCGCCAACCTCCACTCCCAATATGTCGCCATCTATTCCATCGACGACGGCAAGCGCATCGCCTCGGTCCGCGTTGGAGATGGCCCCTCGGCGCTGGCTTTTTCCACTGCTGGCCATCTACTCTTCGCCGTCGATACCCGTTCGGACGATGTGGCCGTGGTGCGCGCCAGTTCGCGTTCGCTCTTTACTTTTCTGCCTGCCGGCCGCGCCCCCAACGCCATCGCCATCAAGAGCTTTACAGTTCGGTAAGAATGATCTGCCAGATGCAGTAGCAGCTTCGCTCCTGTGGCTGAAATAAACCCGTGCTCCATTCTTTCCGAGCCTTCTGCGGTACGGATTGTGCGCGGAATGGCAGTATCTTCTTGCCAGATCAATAACTGACCGGCAACGCTTTCCCTTACTCAATCACCTTCATTTGCGTTTCCGCCTCAGCCAAGGAACTGCCGCCGACCCAAATTTTGTAGGTTGTTGGCTCAACTGTGCGCTTGACATCGGCATTGTAGAAGTTCAGCTCGTCAAAGCCGAGCGGAAACTCCACGTGCCTGCTCTCGCCTGGAGCCAGCGTGATCGCTGCGAAATCCCTTCAGCTCGCGGACGGGCTGGGAGACGCTGGCAGCGGTGTTGCGAATGTAGAGCTGGACGACTTCCGTTCCGGCGACGCTGCCGGAGTTCTTCACATCCACACCGACGGTGACGGCGGATATGTGCCCAGCGGCCAATAGCTCGGTGAGCGGCACTTCGGCACGGCTGACGGTGGGCTGTGAGTAGGTGAAGCTGGTGTAACTGAGTCCCCAGCCGAAGGGATAGAGGGCTGTGTTTTCCTCGTCCATGTAACGCGACATGAACTTTTCACCGCCGTCGCGCGGCAGATGGCTCAGGTCACCGCGTGCTGGGCGGCCGGTGGGCAGTTGCGCGTAATAGAGCGGCTCCTGGCCGACGGCGCGGGGCAGGCTGACGGGCAGCTTGCCGGAGGGGTTGACCTCGCCAAAGAGAACGCGAGCAATGGCCGGACCGGCTTCGATGCCGGGACTCCAGGCTTCGAGAATAGCGGGGATATGCGCGGCGGCCCACTTCAACTCCAGCGGCCGACCGGCGAGTACCACCAGAATCACTGGCTTGCCGGTGGCTGCGACAGCCTCCAGAAGCTGTTGCTGCGCGCCGGTAAAGCCGAGGGTCGCGCGGCTGGAGGCCTCGCCTTCCATCCAGTCGGCTGACTCGCCCAGTGCCAGGATCGCCACGTCGGCCTGCTTGGCGATTTCGACAGCCTCGGCAATTGTCTTGGCATCATCGTTTATGGACAGTGGAGCGTCCGGCGTGTCACCACCGCCGCCGAAGTGAACCCGCTTGAGGACGTTCGCATCATCGCCAGAGAGCAGTTCGCAGCCTCGGGCGTAAAGCAGGCGGCTGCCCGAGGCGCTCGGCAAGGGCCGCGCGCAGTGTGACCACATTGCGCGCATCGCCGCTGACCGCCCATGCGCCCAGCATCTCGCGGGGATTGTCGGCCAGAGGGCCAATCAGCGCCACCTTGCCAGCCTTTGTGGAAAGCGGCAGCAATGGCAGGGCTTCGACGGGACTGTTTTTCAGCAGCACAAAACTCTCTTCGGCAACCTGACGGGCAGCGGCGCGGCCTTCAGGCGTGACCTTGAAAGCAGGGCCTTCCGGCGCAAAGGGATGCTCGAAGAGGCCTAATGCGAATTTGACGCGTAGTATGCGGCGGACGGCCTCGTCGATGACGCTCTCGGGAATCTTTCCCGCACGCACCTGCGGGGCCAGGACGCTGTCGTAGAGGTAGCCCTCCATGTCCATATCGACGCCGGCTTCAAGAGCTTTGCGAGCAACGGTTGGAGCGTCGCCGATGCCATGAGCGATCAGTTCGGAGATTGCACCCCAGTCGGAGACGACAAAACCGTTGAAGCCCCATTCGTTGCGCAGAACTTGATTGAGCGTGAAGGGATTGGCGGTGGCTGGAACGCCGTTGATGGTGTTGAAGGAACTCATCATGGTGGCCGCGCCCGCCTCGACCGCGGCGCGATACGGTTCGAGATAAACCTGGCGCAGCAGAATCTCGCTCATGTCCGCGGCGTTATAGTCGCGCCCGGCGATGGCCGCGCCATAGGCGGCATAGTGCTTGACGCTGACGGAGACCGAATCGGGCTTGGAGAGATCGCCCTGCTGATAGCCCTTGACCCAGGCGCGGGCCAGAGCGGAGCCGAGGCACGGGTCTTCGCCGGAGGATTCAACGATGCGTCCCCAGCGCGGGTCGCGCGCGATATCGACCATGGGCGAAAAGACCCAGGGGATGCCGTCGGCGCGAGCCTCGACTGCGCCGTAACGCGCCACGGTTTCGGCTGCGGATGGGTCCCAGCTAGCTGCGATGGCCAGCGGAATGGGGAAGGTAGTGCGGTGGCCGTGAATCACATCCATACCGAAGAGGATGGGAATGTGGAGGCGTGATTTTTCCACGGCCAGATGCTGGTAGTGGCTGATGGCCGCGCGGTCTGCCTGGTTCAGAAAAGAGCCAACCTGACCGCCGGCGGCCATCTCGTCCCACTTCTGGTTGGAGGCGTCGGCGCCGGGTCCGGTGGCAAAACCGACCGAATACTGCGTCAACTGGCCGATCTTCTCGTCGAGCGTCATCTGCTTCAGCAGCGATTCAACCCGTGCATTCAACTCCGGCGAGGCGAGTTGCTCGTTGGAAACGGGCTTGGTCTGAGCAATTGCGTTGATACTGGCGACTCCTGGGAGCAAAAGTAACGGCAACAGGTTGCGAAGTGCGGGAACGAAGAAGGTTTTCATCACTTGGAGATGATAAACCCATAGACCTTTGGCGGGTTCTTGGGTAACAACATGGGGAAAAGTCGAGAATGCGAAAGGCCGTCCAGCGGGAACAACAGTGAAACAAGCGTGGAAGGGAGATCCACGCCCCAGCCGATCGAGAGGCCGGCGCTCCAGTTTTCACGCAGCGCGCCGGCCAAAGCAGGTTCTGAACTAGAAGGTGAAATGCACCGCCAACTGCGCACTGCGCGGGCCTCCGCCGCCCAGGTAGGGATTACCGCTACCCACATCGGGGGTTGCCGTCGTGGTGACAAACTGGCCCGGTGCGCCGGCGACCAGGCGACCGTTTGTCGGATCGATTTGGCTGTCGCCGTAACCGAAAGCATCCACGCCAAAGTTTGGCAATAATGGGTTGCTGAAGTTGGGATGATTAAAGACATTGAAGAAATCGGCGCGGATCTCTACCTTTGCCGATCCAGCCAGTTGCGTGGTTTTAGTCAGCGAGAAGTCGAAGTTCTTGTAATCCGTGGCATTGAAGGCATTGCGGCCCTCGCTGCCTGGATGCCAGCCGCTGAGGCATTGTTCATAGGTTGAATCACTCGAGTTGGTGTCCACTGTGCACGGCGCGGCGAAGGCGGCCAGATTGAGCAGGTTGGTTCCGCTTGCGCCGGCGTAGGGATTGCCGATGATGTCCGGCCGTCCAAACCACTCATCGGTCCCGTTGTAATCGCCTTCATAGATAAAGCTGACTGTGTAGGGCTGGCCGGTGGCAAAGTTGAACATGCCGTCAAGAGCCCAGCCGCTGGTGAGCGATTTGGCCTGCTCGAATTTGGGAAGGTTGTAGGTCCAGTACCACTGTACGCGCTGACGCACATCAAAGTTGGAACTGGCGCGTTCGGCGTGAGGATTGAAACTATCGTCGGGTTGCGCGGCGTTGGGAACAAAGTCCAGTCCGTCGCTGGCCGTATCGATCGAGTGCGACCAAGTGTAATTCAATGTGGAGGTGAGGCCGCGCCAGCCCTGCACCTTCAAGGAGGCTTGCAAGGAGTTGTAGTTGGAGAGGGCGCTGGTCTCGATCTGGTTGATGTAGACCAGTGCATCACCGGCGTACGGACCCACCGAGTAAGTCGGGAAGCACTGCTGCATATAAGTGATCGTCTGGCCGTTTCCGCAACTATCCACGCTGCCATCGACGTTGTTGACCTGATTGAGATCGCGGAAGTGGAAGAGATGGCGTCCTTGCGATCCCACATAACCGACCTGGAGCGCAACCTTGCTGGCCAGTTGCGATTCGATGTTCAGGTTGTAGGAGGCATAGCGCGGCGTCACCAGCTTCTGGTCCACGGTGAAGACGCTGCTGGGCGTATAGCCGCCAAAGATCGGAGTCCCTGCGGTAATCGTCGAGACCACGGGCGATGCGAAGCCAATTCCATTGAAGGCCGGCCCAGCTTCGGCGGGGTTGGTATTCCAAGGCTGATTGCCGACGAAGAAGTCCTGCGAGGGTCCATCATAGAAGATTCCAGCGCCGGATCTTATCACCAGCTTGCCATTGCCCAGCAGGTCATCGGCCACGCTGAGGCGAGGCGCAAAGCCGGTCAAGTCCTTGGGATAGAGCGACGCTGGCGCGCCCGCTGCGCCGATGGTTTCCAGTCCGCCAGTCTTCACATTAAAGATGCTGAAGGCCTGATCTTCCGCGCCGATGACGCCGAAGTAATCCCAACGAATTCCATAGTTGACTGTGATCTTGGAACTAGCGCGCCAGGAATCCAGCAGATAAGCTCCGCCGCTGTTCTGGTAGGAGTAGCGCGTGCTGTCGCCGGTGGCCGAGCTGCCGCCATCGATGCTGCCGGAGAGGAAATCATCGAGGCTGCTGAAGACCAGCTTGCCGCGATGACCGGAGTCAATGAAGCTGTTGATGAAGGTGCGCCTCCACTCAAGGCCAGCCTTGTAGCTATGGCGGCCTTTGACCAGCGAGACGTTGCCGAAGAGCTGGTAGTTGGTATCGATGCGACCGCGCGAGTCACTGGAGGTTGCGCCGATAGGGCTATAGGAGCCGACGTCGATGGTTGGCAATCCTAGGTCGTGCGCGGTAAAGCCGGGCGTCAGCGTGTCCAGTCCGAAGGCCGTCTCCGGATTGAGGCTGACGTCCTGAGGCAGGAACTGCTGCAGGAAGCGATTGTAACCGCCGCGAAGCTCAAAGATCAGGTTCGACTTTGGAACGGAAGTATACGAGAGCGAGACGATATTTACATGGGTCGGCGTGATGGTGTTGTAGCCCGGCGCGCTCGATCCGGTAAAGAGCATTCCGAGAGGGAAGCTCTGCATTCCGTGGCTGTAATAGTAGCGCCCGGTCAGCAGGTCGTCTGCGCTGAACAGATGCAGATGCTGATCGGCCTTGATAATGAGATTGTCGCTGTTGTTGATGAAGGGAGTGGTAAAGGTTTCGATGCCGGTGCCGCTCTCCGGTAAAGTCCCCCACGGCATGCTATCCAACAGGCTTTGGATCACAGGATTGATTCCACCCGCGGGAGTGTCGGCGATCATCTCAGACTGCGTGGGGACAATGCCTTGCTGCGGCAATCCGCCGTTCTCTCTCTGCCCTTCGTAGGCGACAAACCAGAAGGACTTATCGCGGATGATGGGGCCAGAGACCGATCCACCGAATTGGTGATTGGTAAACGAGTTCTTGAGTTGGGCGCCGATGTTGAAGTAGTTGCGCGCGGACATCGCTCCATCGCGGTAATATTCAAAGGCGCTGCCATGGATATGATTTTCACCGCTCTTGGTGACGATGTTGACCGTGGCGCCTGAGCTGCGGCCAAACTCTGCCTCCGAGTTGCCGGTGACGGGAACCTCAGCCAGCGCGTCCACCGGAAGAATCGTCGAAGGGCAGCCCCAGACGCCTGCCTGGTTGACCGACGGCAAGTTGCGATAGCCGTCGTTCATGTCGGTGCCATCGAGCAGGTAGTTGTTCGAACGTCCGCGATTGCCGTTCAAACTGAAGAGTCCATAGGAGCCGGCGGATTCGGTCGAGCCGACCGGATCGCTGCTCGCCCCCGGAACCAGCTCCAGCAGTTTGGTGTAGTCGCGCCCGTTGATGGGCAGTTCAGCGGCCTCGCTGGCTTCAATGGTCCCGCCAGTGGTATTGGAAGAGGTCTCGACCAGCGGCACATCGGCGTTCACCTGAACCACCTGCTCCACTGAGCCGGTAGCCAGTTTGGCGTCGGCCCGCGTCGGCGCGCCCACGCGCACCGGAATCTCAGTGAGCGTGGTGGTGCGAAAGCCGGCCTTCTCGACTGTGATGTTATAGATGCCAAGCGGCAGTTCCGAGGCCACATACTCGCCCCGGTCATTGGCGGAAACAATGCGCGAGAAGCCGGTGGCGGGGCTGGAGACTGTCACCTGCGCCCCAGGAATGGCCGCGCCCGTGCTGTCTGAAACAGTGCCTTGAATGCTTCCCCGGAAGGTTTGCGCCACGGCCCGGGGCGCACCGGCAAAGGCTAGAAATACAAGGAAAAGGGCGATTACGCTTGTACAGGCAAACAAACGGAACTTCATGAGGCTTTGCTCCTTAAAATTTTCTAGGGAATTGCTCGGATGATAACACGGCCGTCATAAGTATCCGATAAGGGACGGCCTATGGAAGCCTGGGTGTGAGACCACGAATCTCAACCAGCTTCATTCATCAAGAGCCGTGCTGCGCATCACCTACACGCCGCTGAGCCATTACACTAAGGCCATGCAAGTCTCCGTTCCATTGCGCATGCCGCACGCTGCCCAACCAAGACGCCTTGTCCTCACCGGCTTCATGGGTTCCGGCAAGTCAACCCTCGGTCCGCTCCTCGCCACGCGCCTGGGCTGGAAGTTCCTGGATGTGGATGAAGTGATCGAAGCCGAGGCCGGCGCGACGATCGCCGAACTCTTCGCGCGCCACGGCGAGCCTGCCTTCCGCGCGCGCGAAGCGCAAACCATCGCCCGTTTGGCCGCAACGGATGCGCTCGTGCTGGCCCTCGGCGGCGGAGCCATCGAGCACGAAGCCACGCGCTCTCTGCTGCTCAATACTCCCGGAACTCTGCTCATTCATCTGGAGGTCACACTGGCCACAACGCTCCGGCGCTGCCGCGGAACCGAGCAGACACGCCCCATCCTCGCCGACCACGCCAACCTTGAAGCTCGTTATCTGCGCCGCTTGCCGCTCTACCGCATGGCGCATCTTTCCATTCCGGTCGATGCTCTTCTCCCAGATGAGGCCGTGAAACACATTTTGTCCGCGTCCGGCTTGTTCTGTGGAAAAAGTGGGCAATAGTAATCTTGCGCGCGAATTCCCTTCAGTTCATCATCGTTGGCGTAGGGGGTCCAGCCATGATGTTTCCCGACACATCCAACGCCCAGCAATGTGCCGCACTCCGTCTAGCTGCCGAACGCTCCCAAGAGGCCTCTAACCCCCAATACGAGTATGCGTATTCCACCTGGGAACCTTTGCCGCCCAGAAGGGAAAAACTTCTGGGCAGCCGCCTTCCGGCAACACGCTTCTCAACGGCTCATGAAGTTCTCCGTCTGATCAGCCGCTAGCGGTGACCGCTACAAAGTTGGCCGGCATCAATCAGGTGCAACTGAACGAGCGAACCTTCGGGATACGAGATTTAGAGTTGAACGGCCGGAAGAAAGTCCAGATGATCGAATTGATTGAAGAGATCCAGGAAGTGGTCAACCGAACTAGATCAATGGTCTGATCACTGATCACGGTAGGATCGGAATCCCGGCGATCCGCCGCTGCCACTCCGCCGGGCCGGTTGTGTGGACGCTCGTGCCTTGAGAGTCCACGGCCACCGTTACCGGCATATCGCGCACGTCAAACTCATAGATAGCTTCCATGCCCAGATCGGCAAAGGCCAGCACACGCGCGCCATGAATCGCCTTCGAGACCAAATACGCCGCGCCGCCCACGGCCATCAGATAAACCGCGCCAAATTCCTTGATGGCCGCAATCGCTGCCGGCCCGCGTTCGCTCTTGCCCACCATGCCCAGCAGGCCAGTTTCGGCCAGCATCTGCCGCGTGTACTTGTCCATGCGCGTTGCCGTCGTCGGACCCGCCGGACCCATCACTTCATCGCGCACCGGGTCCACCGGCCCCACGTAATAGATGAACCGCCCGTGGAAATCTACCGGCAGCTTCTCGCCGCGATCCAGCATTTGGGTCAGCCGCTCGTGCGCCGCATCCCGCCCGGTCAAGAGCTTCCCGGTCAGCAGCAGCACTTCACCTGGCTTCCACGTCGCAGCCTCTTCGCGCGTAATCATATCCAGATTCACCCGCCGCGCCGCACCTACGTCATAGGACAACTTGGGCCACAGATCCAGATTTGGCGGATCGAGATACACCGGCCCGCTCCCGTCCAGCACAAAGTGCGCATGGCGTGTCGCCGCGCAGTTGGGAATCATCGCCACCGGCAAATTGGCGGCGTGCGTCGGATAATCCACCACCTTCACGTCCAGCACCGTCGTCAGCCCGCCCAGACCCTGCGCGCCAATCCCCAGCCGGTTGACCTTGTCGTACAGCTCCAGCCGCAACTCCTCGCAGCGCGTCTGCGCCCCGCGCGCTGCAAGCTCCTGAATATTGATCGGCTCCATCAGAGATTGCTTGGCCAGCAGCATGGCCTTTTCCGCCGTCCCGCCGATACCAATCCCCAGCATTCCCGGCGGACACCACCCCGCGCCCATCGTCGGCACCGTCTTCAGCACCCACTCCACAATCGAGTCCGAAGGATTCAACATGATGAACTTTGACTTGGCCTCCGAGCCGCCGCCCTTGGCCGCCACCGTTACCTCAACCTTGTCTCCCTTCACCAGCTCGACCGTCACCACAGCCGGCGTATTGTCCTTGGTGTTTTTGCGCTTGCCCGCCGGATCGGCCAGAATCGAAGCCCGCAGCTTGTTGTCGGGGTCCAGATAAGCCCGCCGAACGCCCTCGTCCACCATCTCCTGCACGTCCAGTGCTGCGCCGCCATTCGCGCCTTCAAAGCGCACATCCATCCCCACCTTCAGGAACGCGGTCACAATCCCCGTATCCTGGCAGATCGGCCGATGCCCTTCGGCGCACATCCGGCTATTGATCAGAATCTGCGCAATCGCATCCTTGGCCGCCGGAGACTCTTCGCGCTCGTAGGCCTTGGCCAGACTAGTGATGTAATCCACCGGGTGGTAGTAGCTGATGTACTGCAACGCCGCCGCAACGCTTGCAACAAAATCTTCCTGCCGGATGATGGTCATGGTTGGCCCCTCTGTCATTCACAATCAGGATACAGCGCCCACGCTTCACTGGTTCATTCAATTCCGTTCGCGGAAGTCGCTTTCATGTAAACTGTTGAACAAAGGAGCCATTCACAATCCCGGGCGCGCCGAAGGATGTAGGATGGCTTCAAGGCAGGCCAGACCAAATCATGATCCGCAGAATCCAGATTGACAATTTCAAGTCGCTCGACGGCTTTTCGCTGCCGCCCGTTGGGACGCCGCCGCTGGCCAATTTCACCTGCCTGATCGGTGCCAATGGCAGCGGAAAAACTTCTGTTCTCCAAATTTTTGATTTCCTCTGTTACTTCATGCGGGGAGAAGTCGGCGATTGGTTGAAGGATAGAGGATGGGAAGAAGATACTCTTAGTTCCTCATTCGATTCGTCTCCATGGGGCCTTTTCAGCGTCTCTGTTTTGGTCCAGACTGATTCGTCCATCCAAGCTGAATGGATGGTTAGTTACAACTTGCACTCTGAAGAATGCATCGAAGAGAGTATAACGATTAACGGCAAGAATGTGCTTCGAGCAAGTAATGGAGTAGTTTCCATTGAAAAGGCTGATGGAAAATTTGAGCAAATCTCAGGACTTTCTCTGCGAGGCTCTGCTCTGGAAGCATTTCATAGAAGAGTTATCGCAACGCCTTTAGCGAAAATCAAAGAGTTGTTCAGTAAAGACATTGTTACCTTTGAATTGTTTTCGCCAGAATCGTTGAAAAATAAATCGCAACGCAGTAAGAATATGGGAAAACGCGGTGAGAATCTCGCTGGATTCTCAGCGGAGTTACCACTCGAAGTTCGGGTACTAATTAAGGATCGAATGCAACAGTTCTATCCTAGTATCCAGGAAATCTTTTCGGACCAAGACGTCCTGTCAAAACAGTTTCGCCAGATTGTCACAGAAAATTTTCTGAGAGAAGTCGTTCCATCTTCACAGTTTAGTGACGGCTTTACAAGAATCCTTGCCATCGTGACACAAATTGAGAGTTCAAACGATCCAAATAGCGTTTTGCTGATTGATGAAATAGAAAATGGCATTCATCCCGAACTAATGGGAAAACTGATTGACTACCTTGTCAAATCCAAGGTTCAGGTGATTGTTACCACTCACAGCCCGCTAATTCTCAATTATCTTTCTGACGATCAAGCCCGTGATTCAGTAATTTTCCTTTATCGAAATGATAATGTTGAAGGCAGATCGCGCTCCTGCCGGTACTTTGATTTGCCCTCGACCAAAAAGAAACTCGGCATTCTCGGTCCCGGCGAAGTCTACGTTGATACATCCATCGAGCAACTTGCCCGTGAGGCCGAAGAGATGGAACGAGGCGCTTCCGCACAAGCCGGAGCGACCGCGCAATGATTCTTGTTCTTTCAGGCGAAGGTCCAACCGATATCGGAGCACGGCAGCCAAGGGAGACGGGATGGGAGTTTGTGGCCGGTCCGATGGCGTGGATCATCGATAAACTTCTGGAACAAAAACTGAATTATTCATTGCTCGAACTCAATGCCAATAACGGTAATTGTGTCTATTTTGTGAATGAAGGAGAACTTTCCGCATTGCGCGGACCAAAGCCGTTGTTTATGCCGCGCGGAGGGCAAAAAAAGAGAAATATTTTCTTCTTCAAGTCTGCATTTCTTCTTGGGAAGCAGTCAAAAGACGTAGCCAGCGAAAGAAATTCTCCCGTGATTGCAGTCTTTTTCCGTGATGCTGATAGAACTCGCTCCACGCCCATGGAAGATTGGCAGAATAAGTTTGACTCCATGAAAGACGGCTTTGAAGCTGCCGAGTTTTCGTCCGGCGTTCCAATGGTGCCGCGTCCAAAATCCGAAGCATGGATGCTGTGCGGGCTTCTCAAGCGTCAGAACGCCGGAGCAGATTGCGGTTGGCTGGAAGGCGCGTCGGGAAACGATGCAAGTCCGAACAGCCTGAAAGCGCAGTTGGCCAATCATCTCGGTCACGAACCGACAACTGAAGAACAAGCGGAGTTCGTCCGCAGCGGCCAAATCGACCCGGAGGTGATTGATCTCTCCAGTTTTCTTGCCTTCCGTGCGGAACTCGACCGTGCCTACGTGCAAGCAGCCGCTCCGCTCAACTGATTGCAATCTCAAGTACATCCCATCCTCCGCGTTGGTTGCGAAGGATGGGCGACGAGCGATCCTCGGCAGGTTTGGGATCGCCCGATGAATGTTTTACTTCGGCTCGGAGACCATAACCGGCTCGGGAAATGCCAGCGGCTGACTGTCTTTGCGCTGCTCGGCTTTGCGATCGAGCATGGCGCGTTTGGGAACTTCGACCAGGTCCTGATCGTGGGCGGCAAAGCGAACTTCCGCCAAAGAGTCGCGCAGGGATCGTACCGATGATGCCATCTCATCTCCTCCATTGTTTTGCTTGCAGGGCGCGCGGCTCCGGGCAGGATCGATGCCACGCAGGTTGAATTTCCTTTGCGGCGCACGCTGGTGTATGGCGCGCGGCGGGCGTGAATCTCCTGCCGGTTCGGGAACTCCCGCAGATTCAAGCCTCAGTTTTCAAGAGTAGTCCAGCCTTCGAAATAATCTGCAAAAGCTGTGCAGATTTTCAATCGGATGCAAACTCCGCCTTGATGTTGAAGATATTTTTACCCTTCCTCTAAAAACCGTTCATTCGTCTGAGCAGGTGATAGCATCTAAATAGTCCAATGCCCCTTGCAATCTCCACACGACGCCGTTCCAAGACGCCGCCGCCGGGCGAAACCGGCCAGGAGGCGCTGTATCTGCGCTCTCTGAGCGAGCGTCAAATAACAGTTCAGATCAAACTGCGCGATGGAGAGACGGTGCGCGGCTGGATCGAATACTTCGACGAGGGAATGCTGCGCCTGACCCGCGAAGAGAAACCCAATCTCTTCATCTACAAGCAACAGATCGTGACGATTACCGAAGTGGGCAAGACCGCTTCGCGCCGCGCCAAGACTGCGAAATTGGAAGCAAACGGGGTGATTTAATGAACAGTCTCGATGCAGAATCCCAGCTCGCAGAAATGGGAACTGGGGCACCCGGTTCTTCCAAATGGGTTTGGGTTCCAGCAGCTTCTGCCATTGCCCGCGAGGCTGGTGCCGTGCTGCGTGCGTTCTTCGCAAAGGGCGTGGAGACCGAGTACAAGGGCGATGTGGATCTGGTGACGGTCGCTGACCGAACATCGGAACAATTGATCCGCGAGCGGCTGGCCGCGGCCTTTCCGGAGCACGGCATCTATGGCGAAGAGGGAACGCGCGACCGCCTTGAGGGTGAGTTCCGCTGGTACGTGGACCCGCTGGACGGAACGACCAACTTTGCCCATGGCTTTCCGCAGTTTTGTGTTTCGCTGGGTTTGGAGCAGCGCCCTGTTGGGCTTGCCCCAGAAGCGGATGGAAGACTCGTAGCCGCAGTGATCTACGACCCGTTGCGCGATGAGCTTTTTACTGCCGAGCGGGGAGGCGGCGCGCGTTTGAACGGCAGGCCGCTGCGTGTCTCACGCACCCCGGTGCTGGCTGAGTCGCTACTGGCGACTGGCTTTCCCAGCCACAAGCGGCACCGGAATCCGAATATCCATTTTTATCATGAGTTTACGCTGCGTTCGCACGGTGTGCGGCGGGCGGGTTCGGCGGCGCTGGATCTGGCATACGTGGCTGCGGGGCGCCTTGATGGCTTTTGGGAGTTCAACCTTAATCCCTGGGACACGGCGGCGGGGATTCTGCTGGTGGAGGAGGCCGGCGGGCGGGTGACGGACTTTTCCGGTAGGCCTTTCCGTTTGGACAGCCGGGAGATTCCGCCTCACCATGCCGGGCGAAAAGTCGATCGCCAGCACCTTCGCTCCGGAGCGCGCGGCCGCCAGCGCGAGCGCTCCGGTCCCGGTTGCGACGTCGAGCACATAGCTCTCGGGCGTCAGCGCAACGCGCGCGAGCGCCGCTTCCGCAAAGCGCACAGTGAAAGGATGCCCGGTCTGCTGGTAGTGGCTGGCCGCTCTGTCCCAGTGATCTGGGTCTTCGAACTCCCGCATTCCGTCTGCTCCACGAATCATGTAACTTTATAAGTATCATGACCGCGCGCGCTCGCCAATCGCGAGAAGCGTGTGAAGGATCGGCCACATGCGAAACGACAGCCGTCTCTCCCGGATGCTCCACGTGCTGCTGCATCTGGCGCGGCACGAAGGGCCGATGACGTCGGATGCGATCGCCGCGATGCTTGGGACAAATCCGGTCGTCGTACGCCGCACGATGGCTGGGCTGCGCGACGCGGGCTATGTCCGCTCGGATAAGGGGCACGGTGGCGGCTGGATTATCGCGTGCGATCTCGAGCGCGTATCGCTGCTCGACGTCCACCGCGCGGTCGGTGGCCCTAGGATATTCGCGATCGGCAACGAGCGTTCCAACCCGGATTGCGCAGTCGAATACCTCGTCAACCAAGCGCTGGAGAATGCTTTGCGGGACGCTGAGGCCGTGCTGGTCGAGCGGCTGGGCGCGGTCAGCCTCGCCGAACTGAGCCGCGGCTTCGACGCCCGCTGTGCCGCCAAACCATAGGACCATGAAGCGGCGCAGGCTCTGAACGCCGATCAACGTCGCAAGAGGCTGATAGCTTTGCTTAGGCCGGGTCGAGAATCGGCCGCATCGCGTCGCCACGCGCGTCCCTGGTGTTGGCGATCATAGGATGCATGGACGCCTTACCGACCCACGCGACGTCGCCTATCTGAATGCCGAAGGGAGCACGAACATGTCTCAAGCCATCCGCTTTGACCGGCTCGGCGGCCCCGAGGTTCTGCGCTTAGAGGAGATCGCTGATCGCCGGCCCGGCGCAGGCGAAGTCTCGCTCAAGATCGAGGCCGTCGGCCTCAACCGTGGCGAGAGCATGTACTATCGCGGCTTCTACATGGAGAAGCCCCAATTGCCGTCCGGCTTGGGCTACGAGGCCGTCGGCGTCGTGACGGCTGTCGGCGCCGGTGTCGACGGATCTCTCGTTGGCCATCGCTTCGGCACCATCCCGGGCTACTCCATGAACCGGTATCCCGTTCTCGCCGAGACGGCGGTCGTGCCGGCAAGCGTCCTCGCGCCCTTGCCGGAGTCGCTCTCCGCCGCAGAAGGCGCGGCCGTCTGGATGCAATACTGCACCGCCTACGGCGCGCTCGTGCCTTTCGGCAAGGTATCCAGGGGCGACTTCGTCATCATCACCGCAGCCAGTTCGTCGGTCGGCTTGGCGGCGATCCAGATCGTCAAGGCGCAGGGCGGAACTTCCATCGCCACCACGCGCACCGCCGCCAAGAAGGAGCCGTTGCTTGCCCTCGGCGCCGACCATGTGATCGTCACGAACGACGAAGACCTTGTGGCGCGCGTTGGAGAGATTACCCACGGCAAAGGCGCGCGCATCGTCTTCGATCCGATCGGCGGCGACGGCGTCAATGCGCTCGCGCGGGCGACGGCGAACGGCGGCGCCATCTTCCTCTACGGCATGCTGTCGGGCCAGCCGACGCCATTTCCCCTGTCAGTCTTCGGGCGGCGGATCGCCATGTATGGCTACACCTTCGGTGAACTGCGGGACACGCCCGACTGGGAGGCTATGAAGCGCTTCATCTACGACCACCTCGCCGACGGCTCATTCAAGCCGGAGATCGCCCGCGTCTTCCCCTTCGCCGAGACCGTCGAGGCCTACAGGTATCTCGAAAGCAACGAGCAAGTCGGCAAAGTGGTCATCACTCTATGAGCCTCCACAAGGCTGCCGGGTTTTGCGGGCCTCCCCGCCCCGCGCGTCCCATCGGAACCAGAACATGAAGGCCTACCGCTACACGAACGCTTCAGGCGCCGGCGCGATCACGCTCGGCGAGGCGAACCTGCCGGAGCCGGGTCGGGGTGAAGTCCGCATCCGCATCGAGGCGGCGAGCGTCAACAGCCGCGACCTGCTGATGCTTGGCGCTGCGGGTCGCGGCGAGATGAAGGACCGCATCCCCCTCTCGGATGGGGCGGGCGTGGTAGACGCAGTTGGATCGGGAGCGCCGCGCTGGGCGGTCGGCTCGCGAGTGACAACGTCCTTCTTCCGCGAGTGGATCGCCGGCCCCTTCCGGACAACCTACGCCAAGTCGAGCTTGGGCGGGATCGTGACGGACGGCGTGCTGGCGGAATATGTCGTCCTGCCGGAGGCGGCCGTGGTCGCCATCCCGGAGCATCTCTCGTTCGCGGAGGCGGCTTGCCTGCCGTGCGCGGCCGTAACCGCATGGAACGGACTTGTGGCGCGAGCCGGCCTGAAAGCTGGCGATACGCTCCTCGTACAAGGCACGGGCGGCGTGGCGCTGTTTGGGCTCCAGTTCGCCGTGGCGCTGGGGGCCGAGGTGATCGTGCTCTCCTCCTCGGACGACAAGCTGGCACAGGCGAAGGCGATGGGCGCGTCGGTGCTGATCAACTATCGGGAGCGGCCCGACTGGGACGCCGCGGTGATGGAGGCCACGGCAGGCCGCGGCGCGAGCCATATCCTGGAGCTCGGCGGCCAAGACACCTACGACCGTTCGGTGCGTTCGGTGGCCACCGGCGGGACGATCATCCAGGTCGGCGTGCTCTCGGGCTTCGACCCCACGCCCCACCTCCGGCGGCTGATGTGGGAAAACGCCAATATCGTGGGATTGACGGTCGGTTCCGCCGATCATCTCGCGGCCGTATCAACATTCATCGCGGAGCATGCGCTCCACCCCGTGATCGATTCGACTTTCGCGTTCGACGCCGCGCCGCAGGCGCTCGAGCGCCTGCACAGCGGGGCGCACTTCGGCAAGGTCGTGATCGGCTGACGATCGGTCAGCTTGCGGCGAGGAGCTTGATTGCGTGGTGACGCACGAACCGTTGGTAGGCATCGTCGGGCTGGGCGCGATCGGAAGCGCGGTGGCGGGACACGTGCTTGCCTCGGGGCGACCGATGATCGGATGGGCGCGGCGACCCACAAGCCTCGAGGCGTTCGCCGCGCGCGGCGGCCGCGTGGCGGGATCGCTCGCCGAATTGGGCGTGGCCGAGGTCGTAATCTCGGTCGTGTTCGACGACGAGGCCGTGCGCGACGTCGCGTTCGGAACCGCCGGCCTGATCGAGGCCATGGCGCCGGGGGCCATCCACGTCGCGATGGAAACGATGTCGCCGCGCCTCGCGCGCGCGCTCTACGAAGCGCACGCGGCGCGCGGCCAGCGGTTCCTCGCAGCGCCGGTGTTCGGCCGGCCCGAGGCGGCCGCCAGGGGCGAACTGGCGATCATGTGCTCTGGCCCCGAGGAGACATTCCGCGCGGTGGACGCGATCCTTTCGGCCGCCGGAGAAACGCGCTGGATAGGCCCGGCGCCAGAGCAGGCGATGTTGGTCAAGCTGATCGGCAATCACATGATCCTGACGATCGGCGAGCTGCTGGCCGAGGTATTCGCCTTCCTACGCGCCGGCGGCGTCGGCGCGCACGACGCGAAGTCGGCGCTGATGGACGAACTCATGCCGCGCGTCTTCGCCGGCTATGTGCGGCGTCTGACCGACGAGCCGAACGCGCCCCGACCAGCGGGCAGTACGATCGGCCGGAAAGACAACGCGCTCGCCATCGAAGCCGCCCATGCCCTGGGGCTCGAGCTCGCTCTAGCCCGCTGCGTCGCGCACATGAACGACCCTGCATGTCAGTTCTAGCTGAAGGCGTCTCCATGCCGATGTTCTGCGTCCCGGCACGTCAGGGCAAGACGGGCGAGCGCACCCTGCCCCTGCGATTTTCCTCCACGCACAGTTCCTGTAGTGTCTGGCCTTGACGAAGACTGACAGATCAAGCGAGCCCGTCCACGGAAGCGCAGATCATCGGCGTTCGGCGCGAACATGAGGCCGGGGCGAAACCGGCCGAACCGGCGCGCTGGCACGGCGTTGCGAAAGCGGCGATCGGCAATTGGAAGGCCAGGTAAGACCGTATGGACGTGCCGATTTCCGCGCGCATAAATCGGCTGCCTGGCACGGCTTCGCTATGGAAGCTGGTCGCGCAGATCTCGATGGGCGGGTGGTTCGAGCTCTACGATCTGCTGTTTACGGGCTACATCGCGTCGGGCTTAACAAAGAGCGGCCTGCTGATCAGCGCGACGCAGGGGACTCTCGAATTCAACAGTGTCGGGGCCTTTATCGCGGCAACTTTCGCGGGGCTGTTTGTCGGCACCCTGTTCTTCGGCTTCCTGTCCGACAAATTCGGGCGACGGTTCGTCTTCACGTACGCCTTGTTGTGGTATTCCATCGCGACAGCGATTATGGCCTGCCAGCATAGCGTAGATGGCTTGCTGTTCTGGCGCTTCATCGCCGGCATCGGGGTCGGCGTCGAGATCATCACCATCGATAGCTACCTTGCCGAGTTGATGCCGGTTCGCATGCGCGGCCGCGCTTTCGCTTTCAATCAAACGATCATGTTCAGCTCGGTGCCTATCGTCGCTCTGCTTGCCTGGCGGCTCGTTCCGATCGCGCCGTTCGGGATCGAAGGTTGGCGTTGGGTCGTGCTGCTTGGCTCAGTTGGAGCGGTGCTCGTCTGGTTCATCCGGCGGGGCATTCCCGAGAGCCCGCTTTGGCTCGAGCGACAGGGTCGAGAGCTGGAAGCGGATCGAATCGTCGCCGATATGGAGGCGAACGCTATTCGCGCGCAGGGCCGGCCTCTTCCCGACCCAGAACCTGCGGTCGTTCCCTTGCAAGAAATCGGCGCCGCACTGTCTGACGTCTTTCGATCGCCCTATCGCGCGCGCGTGATCGTGCTCGTCGTGTTCAATGCCTGCCAGGTCATTGGATATTACGGCTTTGCCAACTGGGTGCCCGCCTTGCTGCTGACGAACGGCGTCGGCTTCACGAAGAGCCTCGGCTATTCCGCGGCGATCGCAATCGCCAACCCGATCGGCCCGTTCATCGCTTTGAGTTTCGCGGATCGGGTGGATCGCAAATGGATCATTGTTGGATCGGCGCTCGCCGTCGCCGTCGTCGGCACCGCTTTCTCGCTGTCCAAAGAACCCAGCTTGCTGATCGTTTGCGGAATTCTCATTACCCTCGCAAACACCATCCTTTCGTGTGTCTATCACGCCTATCAGGTTGAACTCTTCCCAACGACAATTCGGGCTCGTGCCGGAGGGATCAGCTACTCCTCCAGCCGGATCGCCGCCCTCTTCTCAGGTTTCCTGATTGCGATCTTCCTCAAGAATTTCGGAACATTGGGAGCGTTCGGGCTCATCTCAGCCTGCATGGTCGCCGTCATGATCGTCATTGGAATCTTCGGGCCTTCGAGGAAGAGCTTGGCATTGGACGCTACCCACTGAGCGCCGTGGCGCTTGGTTACTGGGAAGTCGTCACGTCGACGCATCGGGAACTTCGGACCGGCTACGACGTTCTCACGATGTCGAACATTTTTGTTCGGCGACGAACAGATGCTGTGTCGCTGGAGCTGTCTCCGCGCCGGCTCAATTCATCGCGGTCGCCGTAAGCTAGGCCATCGAGCGGGCGTTCAGCGAGCCGCCCGGAGCCCCCGGAAAGGATAAGACATGCGTCTCACGCGCGACGAAATCGTGGCCCGATTGATCAAGGCGGGCGAGCTTGAGGTTATCGGTGGTGATCAAGGTGAGACCGATAGCTACTTCGATACCGAGCGGTTCCGTTTCCACGGACCCGACGGCTTTGAGGCGGACTACGGCGGGCTCACTAACTACTTCAAGTCCATACGCGAAGCCTTCGAGGATCGTTCGATCCGTCGGGGCATCATTGTCGTTGAGGGTAAATCGGTTGCCTGCCAGACGTGGATCGAGGGAAAATTTGTCCGCGAGTTCACGCAATCGCCGGCCGGCCCTCTGCCCCCGAACGGACAGCGCGTCGTCTGGGATCTCTCGAACATCTTCCGCTTCGACGATGAAGGTCGTCTGGTCGAGGAGTGGGTACGGACCGATTACCGGAGCTTCCTTCGCCAGCTCGGAGCGGAGGGGCGATAGGCAATGCCTATCGCATCGGGGTGCCACTGCCGCAACTTCACTGGTCGTGCAAAACGCCACCGGGGTCCTGTCGATGGCGTTCTACTCCCCGTCCCTTACTCCAGTCGGCCACCGCGCCGCCTTCGCGCCGCGCGGTCAATTCGCTGTTGATGCGCGCCTTTAAAACGTTCGAAGGTTTGAAAACCATCACGCGGCGCGCCAAAATCGGAACTTCGACGCCAGTTTTCGGGTTGCGACCGATGCGCTGGCTTTTCGAGCGCACAACGAAAGCCCCGAATGACGACAGCTTGACCGCTTCGCCGCGCGCTGCGGCGTCGCAAATTTCGTCGAGGACGGCCTGGACAAGTTCCGCTGATTCCGTGCGCGAAAGGCCAACCCGACGATGAACGACCTCGGAGAGGTCGGCGCGCGTCACGATTCGACCATTGGCTCGGTCGGTCTTGGCTTCGGACATCGTTCCCCCCCCCCAACACATTCTCGCGGCGACGAAGGATCCGCGTCCCACGCACGGCCGACTGGCCATTCCGACGTGACGGCAGACGCGTTGATCAATAGTCAAAGCTAAATTAGAGCCCCCGCCTTGGGGGGGCAAGAGGCGATGGCTGCAGCTTACGCGAGGTGATGGTGAATTGCAGTGTTCCCCCCCCTTCAGGAGTAACCGCTGATTCCAGGCCACCGCCTTGAGCGGTTCGGGGCTGACGTAGGCCCACGTTCACCCAGGATCCATGGACCGCTCCGGCCGATAGCTTGGCGTCATGCGTCTACACCAAGGTGACCACCACTTTGGCTGCAGACATGCCTTTTCGCTGGATGTCCAAAGCACTCTGTATAGCGCTGAGGCTCGTTCCGACGACCCGGGGCGGAGGCGCGGGGCGGAATTTACCGGACGCCAGCGCCTCGCCCAGGTAGTTTTGGTAAATGTATCGGCCGACCTCGTTGTCTATGACACTGCTGGCGTCATAGAACTTTTCGGTGACCCCGAGGCGGCGCGATTTCGTCCGCGTCCTGAGGACGGATCGCGCCGTCGCCTGAAGTATGTTGAAAACGACGGGGAGGGTTGGCCTGCTTCCTTTGAACATGGTGTCGAAGGGGGCCGGCGAACTGCAGCTGGCGATGAATTTCCTGCCCTGGCAGAGGGCGAGAATGTCGAAACAGTCCCCTGTCGACCCGGCGCCGATGGCCTGGGCACCCATGACTTCTTTGCCGTGCAACGCTTCAACGACGTCGCGGACGAGTTCCGTGCTCTTGTAATCGAAGACGTGGGCCGCGCCGAGCGACCTCACATACTCGAAGTTCCTGGGCGAGGCGGTGGCGACGACGTTGTATCCCGCCGCTACGGCAAGCTGTACGGCGTTGCTGCCAACGCTGGTGGCGCCGCCGCAGATGATCACCCACTGACCGCGCGCCTTCGAAGCCGCCGACGGAAACTCCAGAGCTAAGAGATCGCGCTGAAACAGACCGCAAGCTGCCGTCGTCAGGCCGAGGGGAACAAGGGCCGCCTCGACGTAGGACAGGTCGTCGGGAATGACCGTCGTCAGCCGCTCCAAAACGATCGTATAGGCTTGGAACGCGCCTTCCGAGGCCCGATTGCGCTGTTTAGCCGACCCTGCCGCCATGGCCAGCACGCGGTCGCCGACTTTCACATGCGTCACGCCGCTTCCGACTGCTACCGCTTCGCCCGCCAGATCCGAGCCAAGGACGCAGGGATATTTAATCCAGCCGAACGCCAGGCTGCCGAGGTACTGCACCATCCAATCGACAGGATTGACGGCGACCGCATGGTTCCTGACCAGGATCTCGCCAGCGCCCGGCTCAAGATAGGGAGCGTCTTTAACCTGAAGCGGTTGATGCTTCGCAGCCAGCCACGCGGCTTCGTTCTTCGGCACGGTGGATGGCTCCTCATGAAGTGTGCAGACCGCGGAGGCGTAACCCGGCAGGACCAACAGCTTGCCGCACCTCACCGCGAGCGCGCCCGTTCTGGCTCAGCTCAGGCGTTTCACGCCGTCCCTCACGGGCAAAAATACGCGGTCGCGATTGGGTGCACAATACGCGCGCCAATTAGCGATTTCCGGCGCATTGCACGCCGGCAACGCCGAAACCGTGAAATCCAAAATGATTGGCGGCATCAGCGCGGCGGGACAACATTTCCGCTGAACATTCCACCCGTGAAGACGGGTGCCGAAACATCGGTCGTAAGAACGACCAGCTCGCTGTCGTCGAGCGTCTTGAGGCTGTAATCACCGGCGCCCAAAATCACGGATTCGCCCGTGCTGAGCTCGACACCGCTCAACGACACGCTCCCGCTGAAGACGTAGAGAAGCCTGGTCGGTCTGTCGATGGCCGACAGGGGAAGCGCAATCAGCGCCCCCTTCTCGAACCGGCCGTCATCAACCCAGCTTGAGCTGCGCACGCGTAAGGGCGCGCCCGCCTCCGGTCCGGCGATACGCCGCCACGCGCCGTGCGAAGTTGGTGTTTCAAAGGTGTGGAACTGCACCTCCGGTTCAAGCCCGTCGATGCGAGGACGCAAAAAAATCTGCAGCGCGCGCAAGGGCTCACCTGCCGGATCGACCAGTTCCTCGTGCTGGAAAACACGTCCGGCGCCCATGAGCATGAGCCGCGCCGGCGAGATCCATTCGATCTGGCCGAGGGTGTCTTTGTGCATCACCCTTCCAGCGCGAAGATAGGTCAGGATTTCGTCGTCCCGGTGGGGATGCATAGCGACCAGCGTCCCGGGCGCAACATCGGCGTCGTCGATGCGGCCTATGGTGCCGACGCCGCTGTCACCGCCGCCTTCGCTCATGCCGGGATAGAGGATTTCGATCGAGAACCCCCCGCTCTTGTGTCGGCGTTTGGCGGCGCGACCGATCTTCCGAAGAGTCTCGTCTGTCGACATTTCGATCTGTGCCATGATGTCCGTCCCTTTAGAGAAGACCGCTTGTTCGGCGCCGGAGAGATCGTGGAACCCTCACCGCCGCCCTCGCATAGCCCAGCAGGCTGACTGCAAGGGTTCGGCCGAAGCCGTCCCGCCGTTGTTGAAGTGGACGCGGAAAGAACGCGGTCAGCAACACGCAAAGATACGCGCCCGCCGCCGCCGCCAGAAAGCCGTCGATGAAGGAGAGCACCGCTGCCTGCCGCGCGACGGCGGCGGCGAGCAAGTGCGCCGCGCGGGCGGTCGCTGCGACGACATCGGTCCCGTGGGCGCTCAGAGCATTGCGATAGAAGCTCAGTCGTTCCGCCGTGAGCCCGGTCGGGCCGTCGATGTGCAACCCGATCAGATTGGAGTGGACCTGCTCACGCGTGCGCACGTACGTCTGCATGAACGCAGTGCCAATTTCACCGCCGAACAACCGGCTTATCTGCAAGAGCGCGCCGATCGTGAGCGCGTCAGCCGGGTTGGTGAAGCCGACGGTGACAACGATCAAAGCGGTCAACGCAAGCGACTGCCCCAGCGCCTGGAGGATTTGCGACGCCATGAACTCGTCTGTTGCCCAGGCGCCGGTCAAGTTCGAAGCCATGAGGCAGGCGATTCCGATCAGCGCGGCGCCAAGGGCCAGGATCCATCGGCCGTCAGCGCGCTTCATTAGCGCGCCCAGCGGAAGAACGATGATCAACTGAGGCAAGGCGATCCACAGAAGGACGGCGCCGACCTGCAACTCACGGAAATTCTGCACCGACTGAAGATAATTCGGGATGATATACGCGGTTGAAAGAATTATGAAACGCAGGCAAACAAGCAGAAGCAATGAAATCATGAGATTGCGGGTCAATAACAGGCGGATGTTCAAAAACGGCTTCGCCGTCCAGGATTCCCGCGCGACGAAAACCAACGTCACAATGGTTCCTGCCGCAAGCAGGCCGTTGATAACGCCATTGTTCGTCCAGTCAAGACGATTGCCCTGATCGATGGCGCCGTAGAGCGCACCGAAACCGAGCCCGGCATATGTCACGCCGGGCCAATCCAGATCGCGTGCGAGCGCGGTGTTGGTCTCCTCGCGCGGAATTCCATACCAGACGCAGGCGAACATCACCGGAAGGCCGAAGCAATATTGCCAATCGATCCAGCGCCAGGACAAATACTCGGTGTACCATCCCTCGAGGGAGGCTCCGATGTTCTGGGACAGCTCGGAGTTCGTCGCAAAGACCGCAATTCCGTAGATCACCAGGCGAGCCGGCAAGCTGCGCAGGATGAAACTGAGGGTCAACGGAATGAAAGTGCCCGTGCCGACGCCGGCGAGAAACTGGGCGAGGAGAAAGGCGGCGAGATTTGGCGACAGCGGGCCAAGCAGACTGGCGATGAAGAACAGCCCGATGCCCAGCAATAGGACGCGCCGCACGCCGAAGACGGCGCCAAGATACGGACAAGCAACGCCGATCAGCATTTGCCCGACGCCGAAGGCCGTCGTCATCCACGCGCCTTCGTCAAATCCAAGACCGAGGCCGCCGCGCAAATCGGCGATGCCGAACGAAGTCACGCGACTGCCGAGCGTCGACATAATGGAGCCCAGCAACACGCCTAGAATGCCGATGTAGGGCCGCACCGAGTCGGCGCGCAGACGGGGTTGAAACGCCGAGACTGGCTGAACTGAGCGAATGGTCGGCGCGACCGGCGAAAAGCGGAAATTCATGGCGACGCCGCAGCGGCTGAAGCGGCCTCGCCAACGTCGCCGCCCTTGGCGCCTGTGTCGATCTTGGCCTCAACAGACATTCCCGGACGTACGAGCGCGCCAAGGGCGGCGCCGCGGTCGAGAGCAATCTTTACCGGAACGCGCTGCACGACCTTGGTAAAGTTCCCCGTCGCGTTATCGGGGGGCAACAGCGCGAACGTACTGCCGGTGCCGGGCGACCAACTTTCGACGTGGCCCTTAAAGACCTGGCCGGGGAAGGCGTCGACGTCGACGCGCGCCGCTTGACCGATGCGGACGTTGGTCATCTGCGTTTCCTTATAGTTCGCAATCACCCAGACGTCGGGCAGCGAAACGACAGCGATGACCTGAGTGCCGATGTTGACGAACTGACCCGGCCGCACCTGGCGCTCACCGACCAAACCGTCGGCGGGCGCAACGATGCGCGTGTCGCGCAGATTGTCGGATGCCAGGGTAACTTGCGCCTCGGCGGCGCGGATCTGAGCGCGGATCTGCTTTTCCTGAACGTCAAGCCCCGCCACGACGGCTCTCTGTTGATCGAGCTGCGCTTGGTTCAAATTGCGCTGAGCGTTCGCGCGCTTGTCGTTGGCCTCCGCCTGTTCCACGAACTGGGGCGTACCGGCGATCCCGCTTCGGAGCAGATCGTGTTGCCGTTTGGCCTCAAGATCGTAGCGCAGCACGTCGGCTTCCGTGGCGCTGATGGCCGCTTCGGCTTGGCGCACCAGCGCATTGTCGACGTCTCGCTGGTTCGCCAGCGAGGCGAGGGCCGCCTGGGCGACTGCCAGATTGGCTTGCGCCAGGGCGAGCTGAGCGACGTAGTCGGAGGGATCTATGACAGCGACCAGATCGCCCTTGTGCACGGTTTGGAAGTCGCCGACCGCGACGCTGGCGATATAGCCCGACACCCGCGCCGAAAGCGGCGTCACGTCGCCCGCGACGTAGGCGTCGTCAGTCGTTTCGAAGCGCGCTGAGCCGATCCATCGATTCCAGTGCCCCGCGACATACCAGGCCAGCCATGTCGCGGCGAAGAGAAAGATCATCCGCAAGGCGGTGAAGACCCAGCGCGAGCCCGTCTTGATCGGGGCCGTGCTCGCCGGCGGATTGTCGAGCCGCGCGTCAGATATATCGGTCATGAGACACCGTCGCCGTTGGCGAGACATCGCGACAGCAACTCGACGCCCACGCCGTCGACGCGGCTGATCAAAGCCCTGCACGATGGCTTTGCGATTGAGCCGGGACCGCTTCGGAAGATCCTCTGTCGGCGTCATACGATGCTCCATCGGTTCGTAATTGAAGGACCGTGGCGATCGAACCGCGCAATCGCCTCGACTGCGCCTTCTTTGGGCGCCCTCAGGCTGCTGGCCCAGGCAACCCCGTCTCGCCGGCCGGTCCACGCTTGACGATCGGCGTGTGTTCACGATGCGTCAGTGCCCAGCGGGCGATTTCATCTTTGCGGGCGAACCAGACGTTCTGCTTTCGCCGGATGTGATCGAAGACGCGGTCGAACATGCGGATACCAGCCGGGCGTGTGCCGATCCGGTCGTGCAGGCTGACCACCATCATCCGGCGCCGTGTCGCGCCCTCCTCGTAGAGCTGGTCGAACTCCTCCTTCAGCAACAGCTCGAACTGTGCGAGGTCGTAAACGTTGAGTAGGTTGTGCAGATCGTTGAGGTGGGCGGTGTAGGGAACGGCGCAAATCTCACCCACCGGGAGCGGGATAATGAACGGCTCATCGCGGCTGAGATCATCGATGAAATAGACGAAGCCCAACTCCTGCAGGATCTCCAGCGTGTTGATTGAGTTGCGCATGGCGTGGGCGTTCCAACCGACGGCGCGCTGGCCGGTGATGCGCTCGACGCTGGCACTTCCTTCGGCGATGAACGCCTTCTCCTCATCGCGCGCCAAGTTGAAGGACGGCGCCCAGCGGCGGCCGTGCGCGGCGGCCTCGTGCCCGCGCTTAACAATCTCGCGGGCGATATCAGGATAGCGTTCGACAGACATGCCGGTCATGAACGAGCTCGCCTTCACGCCGTGCCGATCAAACAATTTGAGCGCGCGAGGAATGCCCTCATTCGCGGCATAGTCGAACCAGCTGTTGGTCGGCAGGTCGGGAAAGTCTCCTTGCTGCGCAACCGGGATCGGCCCCAGTGTCCGCTGCCGATCTTGCGATCCCGCCTCGAACATCAGCGAGGTCGTGACCGCGATCTGCGCATTATCAGGCCAGAACATACCGCCCTCCATCGACCGCTTCGTAGCAAATCGCTTGTCGTCGAACCCAAGTCGCCGAACAGCTCACCTCAGTGGCAATGAAGCCCGCAGGCACAATCAGATCGAATGACGACTGATGAACTCCGCACTCCAGAACGTCGCCGGCAAATCGGGAACGCGCTGGCTATTATCGTTAGTGTCAAGACGACGGCTTCCGTCACTCCCGCTTCAGAAAACATCCCGAGTTGTGTCGCCACGATCAGATACGCGAATGAGAACAGTCGGATTGCCGGCCCTAAAGTCGAGGTAGATATCCTGTTAGCGAACAGATTGCCGTCCACCAGAGCGCGCAGGATCGCGCTCGAATTGGGCAAACCCCTCGCTGAGTCATCACTGCGCGCTATGAACAGAACTAGGGCGGCTATGAGCCTGATGGATATTGCAAACATCACCGCCACGGCGGACGCGCCAAGATCGTGAGACATGATGGTTCATCCGTCTTGCTGCGTTTTGCGCGGACGCTCGTGCAGGCGCAGACGTGAGGGGTGCAACGCGCTGTGGTGATAGGTGTCGGCGCCGACTTTCTGACCGTACCAGTGCGTCATCGGGGCCTCGGTTATCGCCGACTCCCAATTCGAGATCTCAAGGCGCAACCGTTCGCCGCGGCGCACCAGGACCGACATCGGCAGCAGCTCCACGCGCAGTTCATAGATTTCTCCCGGCTCAATCGGCTCAGCTCTCTGGTGAACATGGAACGGGCGCATTTCCGTGGTGAGCAAACGATCCTCGGATCGGTGCGAGGCGCGAAGCCACCCCTGAGTGATCTTCATGAATCGCGGCCGGTCGTCGCCTTGGGGGAGAAGCGAAAGCTTCACGATGACGTCGGCGTCGCTCTCACTCGATGAAACGAAAAGGTGGAGGACGGCCTGACCAGTAAACTCGCGGTCGCGGCTAAACGGCGGCGTGGTGTAAGTGATGACGCGCGCGAAATGGTCCGGCATGCCGTTCTTGTCGAACGTGGTTACTCCGGCCATCCACCGTGGGTCGGGATAGCTCCACGTCGTCGCCCCGCCATCGGCCGGGACGGCTTCGACAAGCGAGCCGTCGTTAAGCGAATCTACGTCGCCGCTCTTCTCGCCGGAGAGGAAGAACTCGGCGATTGAAGCGTTGGGCGGCGGCCAGTCGGCCGCCTCGCGCACGACGCCCTCGCCTTGGACGAAGAATCGGACCTTCGGCCGGTCCATTACGCGGTTGGCAACCCCCTTGAGATGGTGGTCGTACCACGGCAGCAGCTCGGCTTCGTGAAATTCCGCCGTCGCGAATAGCGCCTGGGTTTCTGCAAAACTCCGCGCGCCGACGACAAGCAACTGCTTGGGCCCATT
Source organism: uncultured Acidobacteriaceae bacterium (assembly GCA_963804315.1). Lineage (GTDB taxonomy): Bacteria > Acidobacteriota > Terriglobia > Terriglobales > Acidobacteriaceae > Telmatobacter. The sequence continues at coordinate 19,469 of CAWDQB010000039.1, read as the reverse complement.
GACCAGCCTAAATCCCTCGAAGTTGCCGCGCAGATGAAGCGCCGCCTTGCCCCACGCGCCGATCGAGAACACCGGGATCTCAACCTGATCAAGCTCCCAGAACGGCGAGCGGCGCCTCTGCCACTCGTCGTCAAATGGGTGCGCGTACATGTCGTAGATCACGCGGTCGCGCCCATTCTCCGTCATCGACAGACCGTTGGCGTTGTGCTGCAGCAGCACCGAGCCAAACAGCCACGCATTCAGGAAGCCCTGGATCGGGATGCCGCCTTGATACATCCAGTCGCGATACATATCGGTGGCGCCGTCGAACGCGCCAAGGCATTTCAGAGACGGAGGACGCGTGCGCGCCGTGTTCCATTGGCTCCAGCAATAGTGCGACATGCCGATCATGCCGATCTTGCCGGTCGACCAGTCCAGCGACGCGACATGTTCGATCATGTCGTGGATCGCCTCGCCCTCCTTTCGCGACACCGGGTCCCAGGACCCTTCAGATCGCCCCGAGCCGGGGGTGTCCATCGCGACGTAGGCGTAGCCGTGATCCAGATAGAGTTGCATCGGCCCGTACTCGATGAAGGGAAACACGGGCGGAACGACCGGCAGGCGTCGGAGCGCTTTTTGATAGGGCGACGCGCCCAGGAGCACCGGTAAGGGTCCCTCGGCGTTGCGCGGCAAGTAGACGTCGGCGCGAACTAGATCGCCGTGGCGAGTTCGGACCTCGATCTCGAACGGTTTGACGTTGACGTCGACCATCTGACTTCTCCCTGAAAACGGTGGAGGGGCGCTTCGCCAGCGACGGCCTCACCGACCGGCTGGAAACACGAAGTCTTGACTCTCGATCGGGCGTCGCTCGCATCGCTGCCTCTCGCGGTGGGCGGTCGAACGCGCCGACCACCTTCTTGTCGCATCGACGCTTTCGCCGAATGCTCGCTGGCCGCTATCGCAGTGAGCGGAGAATAAGCATTGGCTCCGCAGATCGATGCGAAGGCACGGCGCAAGCGATCTCGAAGCCGTCGCTACGGCATGAGCGAATAGCGCCCGGCCCCCAACGCCGCCACGTAGATCAAGCCGCCGACGATGGCGAAATTGGCGACAAAGGCGTTGAACTTCTGCGCGCGCACCGGCGGCGGGTCGACAGGCGACCAGAACGACAGCACGGCAAATGAGATGACGATCAGGAAGATCGCCAAGAGCACCGACGCTGCTTGCGCATAAATGCCCGAAACAAGCGCAACCACGCCGATCGTCTCGCAGACGCCGACCAACACTTCCATCTTCGCCGGCGCCGGAATATGGAGATTTGCAAGGATCTTCACTTCGTTGGGCTCACGCCGAAATTTGCTCGAGGCGCTGGCGGCGAAGACGGCCGCGAGACAGCACCTTCCCACCAGCAAGAGTCCGTCGCTGAGCGCGCCTGCTGACAGTTCCATGGGGATACTCCTCATTCTTGGGGAAAGCGGGCAAGACCGCTAGGAAGAGATCTCGTCGTTCTCGGTGTTTGACGGCTCCTCGCACGGCAGCCGAAGGGTGACGATCGTGCCAACACCTTGCGTACTCGATATCGACAACGCGCCGCTCATGCCTTGGACGAAGTCGTTGACCATCGCCAACCCGAGACCTCTTCGGTTGAATTTGGTCGAATAGAACGGTTCGACCGCGCGCTTGAGCGCGGCAGCGTCCATATCCGCGCCGTTGTCGATGAACGACAAGTCGATCATCCATCCGGTGCCCTGGGATTCCTCGGGCTCCGCCATGCGCGCGCACGCTTCAATCGTGACGACGCCGCCTTCAAGCATGGCGTCGCAGGAATTGCCAGCAAGATTGAGCAACGCGCGTTCCGCCTGCGCGGGATCGACGAACACCAACGGAAGTTCTGTCAGAATTTCCAATCTCAGCCCGATCCCGGACGGCAGAGCGTTCCTGACCGCAAAGCCGATCCTCACCAGCAATTCCTCACAACAAACGAATCTCGGCCTGAGTGGATGCACGATCGGGAATTCAACCGATCCCTCGGCAAGCGGCTGGGCGCGCGATCGACAAGCGGTCGTGCTCTCGCCCCGCTGACGTTGAAACGCCGGGATGCTGGGTTTGTTCGGCATGTCGGGCATGACCGGAAGAATCGGCGTGAACGAATATTCGAACTCGTGCGGCATCGTCGCGGCGCGAACGCCTTGCCGCCGCGTCAAGTGCTGTGGTTCACGGGGGTGAGCGTCGTGCCCCACGTCACACTCGGCAAGTCGCTGCGGCGGCGCCCGGCTCCTGGGCCCAATCAAAACGCGACTTGATCGTTCCAGACTTATTCGTCCCATTTGCCGCGCTCCCATTTGTGCTGGCTTGCCTAAACGCCGTTCGCGTTGAGGAGCCGCTTGCGGCTTGAGCGCCCGATCCGATGGCGCGTTCGGCCAAGCTTTCGAGCAGATCCGGCGACGGCGCTGACAAGCGGTGTCACGACTGAGCGCTCTCGGCCGACTGCGCCGTCTCTTCTTTTGCCGTATGCGGAGACGCGCCTGCTTGTCGTACGCGTCGTCCCCTTGCCGACGCTAAGTGATCGGCGGATCATCGGCGACGATGCGAGCAGGTATTGGACCAGGGCCCCACCTTCCGGCGTCGCCCAGTTCTGCACGAGTTCAGCGATGACGGTGTTGGTCGCAGTCAGCACGACCCCTGCCCGCTCCATGCGACGGCGCGCAGTGTCCTCCTGGAGATCAAAGGAAGAGCCCGAAGCGTCAAGCACGGCCTGAACTTCGTAGCCGTCCTCTATGGCGTTGATGGTCGGAAAGACCAAGCAAATGTCGGTGGTGACGCCGGCCATAATCAGTTGTTTACGGCCGGTGGCTGCAACGGCGGCCTTGAAGTTCGGATCCGCCCAGGCGTTGACGATGCCCAAGCGTTTGACGCGCGCGGCGTAGGCATCGGGGGCGACCAGCTGTAGCGCCGGCGCGAGAGGCCCCTGCAGGTGGTCCTCCATGCTGGCCGTCATCACGATCGGCATTTTGAGCGTCTTTGCCGCCTTGGCCAGAAGCACGGCGTTTCGCAGCGACGCATCCGACGCGACATTCTTGACCAATTGCATCGTGCCGATCTGATGGTCGATCAGGACCAGCGCGCTGGTTTCGCGTGTGAACCAAAGCGACTTCGAGCGAGTTTCCGGCTGTGCCATGGAGATGTTCCTTCGGTTTGCTGATGACGGTTATGCGGCCAGGGCGGGGTAGTCGGTGTAGCCTTTGGGGCCAACGCCGTAGAAGCTGGTCGGATCAGGCTTGTTGAATGGCTGATCCTGCCGCAGGCGCTCAGGAAGATCCGGATTGGCGAGGAATAGGACGCCGAAAGCGACCATGTCGGCGTCGCCGGTTTCCAAGACCGCATTGGCTTTGTTCTTGTCGAAGCCACTGTTGACGATCAGTCGCGTCGAAATCATCGGCCGAAACGTACGAGCGACGTTCTTGATCTGAACGTTGCCCTGCTCCAACACCCGCGCGTTCGGCTCGGTCAGGTGAAGGTAGCCGACCTTCAGCGCATCCAGTTCGCGGATGACATGGCCGAAGGTCGCCATCTTGTTACTGTCGTCCATGCCGTAGAGCGTGCTCGACGGAGAAATCCGCACGCCAATGCGATCGGCAGACCAGGCGCCGATCATCGCCTGCACGGTCTCCAGCATGAAACGAGCGCGGTTCTGAACAGAGCCGCCGTACGCGTCGGTTCGCGCATTGGCGCCGTCTTGCAGGAATTGATCCTGCAGGTAGCCGTTGGCGCCGTGCAGCTCGACACCGTCGAAGCCGGCTTTGCGGGCGTTTCGGGTCGCCTGCGCGAAGTCTTCGACAATCGGGGCGATCTCTTCGATCCGCAGTTGGCGCGGGACGGGAAATTCAACCCGGCCCGATCGGCAGAAAGAAATCGCCAGTCGCGGGAATTGGCGAGGGCGCCACCGGTAGTTCGCCGCCGCGCATGTCGGGATGGGCGACGCGCCCGCAATGCCAGATCTGGAGATAGATTCTTCCGCCGGCGGCATGCACGGCGTCGGTGACGCGGCGCCAGCCGTCGATCTGATCCTGGCGATGGATTCCCGGGGCGCGGATGATGCCGTGCCCCTGGTCGGAAACTTGGGTGCACTCGGTGATGATCAATCCGGCGCCAGCGCGCTGGACGTAGTAGTCGCGCATGACGTCGGTCGGGACGCCGTCCTCGCCGGCTCGCGTCCGCGTCATCGGCGACATCAGGACGCGGTTGGGGAGCTTAAGACCGTGGAGGTCGATAGGGTCGAAAAGGTTCGGCATCTTTAGGTTCCTTTGCTCCGAAATGAGGGGCCGCGATCAGTGCATGTTCTTCCCGCCATCGACGCTGATCATCTGACCCGTGATGAAGTCGGCGTCGGGCGAGGCGAGGAAGAAAGTGACGCCGACGAGATCCTCGGCGATTTGGTCGCGCTTGATCGCGCGGTGATCGCGTTGCGCCGCAAGCAGCTCGGGCGGGAAGTTCTTCTTGACCGGCGCCGTGACCGTGAGGCCGGGGGCGACGATGTTGGCCGTGATGCCGTACTCGCCAAATTCACGGGCGATGCAACGCGAGAATCCGATAATGCCGGCCTTAGCGGCGACGTAGTGCGCCTGCCCCGCGACGCCTTCAAAGACCGAGCCTGAACCGAAGTTGATGATGCGTCCCCAGCCGCTCGACTTCATAAGCGGCAGCACGGCGCGGGTAAGCAGGAACGCGCCGGTGAGATTGATGTCGATGACGGTTCGCCAATCGTCGATCGACATCTCTTCGAAGCGCCGAATTGGAAAGTAGCCGGCGCAATGGACGAGGACATCGATGCGCCCTGCCCTTTCCCGAGCGGCGTCGGCGAGCCTGCGACAATCGTCTTCCTTGGAGACGTCGGCGACGACGGTCACCAAGCGATCGCCCGCACCGCGGGCGGCGGCGAAGCTCGCCAGGGCGTCCGCCCTGGTGTCAGTAGCGATGATGAGGTCGCCATTGGCGAGAAAACGGTCGGCGATTACCGAGCCCATGCCTCCGACCGAGCCGGTGATCACCACAACGCGATCCGTTCTCATTCAGGTTCTCCTGATCTGATCGGCGGGCCGGAATTGTTTCCGCGACCGCTTGGGAAACATGCGCGCAGGCAAGGCGGTCTTGTTCGTCGCTCCGCTGGCGGCCGTGTGCCGGCGTCCTTGCGTGTCTTGATCGGCGTCTGAGGTTGGGGACTGGACATTGCGGCGGCTTCCCAAGAGGCGAAGACTTCTTATGATTATGAGGTCATAATGATATAATGTTATCGTGTCAACAGGATTGCGCCAGCTAACCGGCGGGCGCGCGCCGGAAGCAGGCTCGGAATCTACTTACGAGCTCGTCCAAATCGAAAATGGTTCGCGCGGGACGAGAAAGTGCGGACCGGACTCTCGTCGCATTTTCAGTGAGATACGGAGATCACTGTCGTGATGAACTTTGAGATCGATGCTTCTGCTGGACAAACCGTTCCTCAGAAGGAACGATACTCGGCGATGGACCTCAACGATCTGCGTGTCTTCGAGAGGGTGGCGGCGCTGCGGAGTTTTTCAGCGGCGGCGCGCGCGCTTGAACTGCCGAAATCGAGCGTCAGCCGCAGTGTCGCGCGACTCGAGAAGGAGCTGCGAACCCGCCTGCTCCAACGTACGACGCGAGAGGTTGTCCTGACTGAGGCCGGCGCGCTGCTGAGAGCCCGTTGCGCGGACATCCTGGCGAACATCAGCGCAGCCGTTCATCTTGTCGGCGATTTTGGCTCCGCGCCGCATGGCATGCTGCGGATCAGCGCCGGCATCGGCTTCGGCGTCCACGTGCTGAGTTCCGTATTGCCGCAGTTTCTCGAACGATACCCGGGAATCAGCGTTTCGCTGCGATTGGGTGACCGATCGCTCGACCTCGTGGGCGACGGCGTCGACGTCGCGATCCAAATGGGGCCGCTGGCGGATTCGCAGCTCATGGCGCGCCGTCTGGGAACCATGGAACGCTACCTCTGCGCCGCGCCGGCATACCTGGAGCGCAGAGGCACGCCATCGACGATAGAAGAGCTTCGGGCCCACGACCGGATCGAGACCCCAGGCGACAGCGGTCGGCCGAGAGGTTGGATCTTCTTCAATGGGACTGGCGAAGCTATGAGGTTCGAGGAGAAACCGCGCCTCAGCGTAAATGACGCCGTTACGATCCATCGATTGATCGTGAACGGCGGCGGCGTCGGCGTTTTGTCGGAGTTTGTCTGCGGGCCGGATCTGCGGCAAGGCCGGCTCGTCCGGCTGCTGCCAGAATGGAAGATGGCCGCGTTGGAGGTGAGCGTTGTATTCCCCAGCGCTCGAGAACTGTCTCACACAGCCAGGGCCTTCATCGACTTCCTGAGGAATTCACGGGACATCGCGAAGCTGTGGGGCAATAGCGCTCACCCGCCATAGGAGCCCCTGCGCCATCTCACTCGGTTGCCAAAACCACTACAACGGAGCCGGGGTGAAACGGCGATCAGAGCTCTTCGTTCTCACGTCACGCCGCGAGGCGACAACGAATGGTGAAAACTGACGCTTCGCGCCCTGGCGCGGCCGAGGTGGAAACGCATGAATGTGGAAATGGAACTGCCTCTACAAGGTGAGCGGCTCTGCTGATATGAGATTGGGAATGTTGAAACTCTCCTGCCTCTGCGGCCAAGTCCGCATCGAAATCCCGAAGCGACCGGACTTCATCAACGAGTGCAACTGCACGCTCTGCAGCAAGTCGGGCGCCCGCTGGGCCTATTTCCATCCATCGGAAGTCAGCGTCGTGGGAACGACGAAGGGATATAGCCGGAACGACAAGGAAGACCCGGCTGCAGAGATCCACTTCTGTCCAAAATGCGGTTCAACGACGCATTTTATTTTGACCGCAAGCGCCATCGCGAAGTTCGGCAACGTCCAGATGGGCGTCAATATGCGTCTGGCGGATGAGAAGGACCTCACCGGAATAGAATTGCGCTTTCCTGACGGACGCGCTTGGCCGGGCAAGGGCGCCTTCGGCTATGTGCAGGAGGCTCGGATCATTGGCTGATGAGCGGGTTCGGAATGAGCGCTTTACGATGAGTGTGGGTCGGTCTTGAACGACCGCAATTGGGCGCGAGCCAACTGCTCGCTCCGAGTATCAAGTGTCAGATTTCGACCGCTGTCCCACCCGCTCGCGCTCGAAGATCGGGCCACCGCGTGAAGTCCATCGCAGTCCAATAGCGACGCGAGGCGTCGACGGAGCAACTGTTGACCGCCCCCACCGGCAAATTTTGAACGCACGCACGACGGACGTTTGCAACGATCTGTGACATGTGGTTGGATGCGTTCGTTAATCACGAACCTGGAGCCGGCAAGCTCGAAAAGGTTCGTGTGGGACGCCGGCCGCTCCTTTAAGCGGCGCAAGGGGACCCAGGGGTAGTCTGACCTGGCAACCTGGTAGTTGGGGCGTGAGCGGCGCGAGCGGGAGGTCGATTTTGCCAAATCGACAGGCTGCATCGCGGCATCTCAGACTAGAGGTGTGACACCCGCAAAACGGCGCGTCGCCCAGAGCCGTGAGGCCGCACCGGACATCACAGCCAGGAGGCTTGCGATGTCGCGCCCACCGCGCAAACAAACCGGAAATTCGGCCGCCAAAAAAATGCTCACCCCGAAAGAGGTGGCAGATCGCCTGGGCCTCACCGAAGAGGCGTTGGCGACGCGCCGGCTTCGACGCCAGGGACCGCCGCATGTTTATCTCAGCAAGCGGGTTCCGCGCTATCCGCCGGACGACTTTGATCGTTGGGTCGAAAACCTGGAACGCCGCTGACTACTGCTCGGATGCACCCTGGCAAAAGAGAGTTGCCGGCATGCTCCGTCTGGGAAGGCGGCAATCCGGCGCCTCCCCTCGCCGGCTGCGAATTCTGGCCTCACTCAATCCGGCAATCGTCGATGGGTTAGGCGCGCGGCTCGACGCCCGAGCGTCGCTCCGTATGAGGGTCGCTGCGACCGTCTTGATTGCTAGTCGAACTCGCGACGGCCCACCGCTCCATCGTCGGCGCAAGAGCCAGTTTCCCATCGACGATTTCGTCCGCCTGCTCGACCTGCGACGTTGCGACAGCTCTCCCCATTCGGCTTGACGGGACATGAGCCGCGGTGGGCCGTGATCAATCCTCATCAGGCGCGAATTTTGAAGCATTCGGTCTCTATTGACGCCGATCGGCGTCGGGACCGCGCGCCGAGCGACAGGGACGGCCAATATTTTGCCCGGTCAGCCGGCCGCGGAGGTTGGTGAGCCTGTCGGCTTCGGCGCGACGGTTGGTGCAGCCTCGGAGGAGGCAGCCGCCGCTGTCGCCGCGGATGCGCGCAGCACGCGAAAGAAGGCCTTCGCCGCCGGAGTCGGCGAGCGCCCGCGGACTGTCGCAATCCCGATCTCTCGGCTGATCCGCGTTTCCAAAGGCAGCACCCGCAAGCCCTCCAGGTTCAGATGCGGCACGACCATTTTCGGCAACATGCAATTGCCCAGGCCGGCCCTCGTCATGGTGGCCAGCGACAGGATGTTGGTCGTGACATAGGCCGGTTCGTAGGCGAGGCCGGCCTCGGCAAAGGCAGTGGCGATGTTGGCCCATGAGGTCGACTGAATGGGAAAGCCGATCAGCGGGTATCGGCATAGGTCGTGCAAGCTCACGCGCGCCTGCGACGCCAAGGGGTGGGCGTCGCTGATCGCCACCAGGAAGTCCTCGTCCAACAGTTTCAGAAAGCTGAACTGGTGCTCCTCCGGATCGTAGGGGATCACAGCGAAATCGACATCTCCGTTCGATAGACGCTCGAGGGCCCGGCCGAAAAAATCGTCGACCATCTTCACTTCGATCCCCGGCCATTTTTGGCGGAAGCGCTGAATGATCGGCGGGATGAGGCAGCCTCCCACCGACGCGGAGGCCCCGAAGACGACGCGCCCGCGCTTCAGTTGAGCCTCGTCGTGGAATTCCTGCACGATCGTGCGCAGTTCGAGCAGGTTGCGCTCGGCGCGCGGCAGCAACCGCTGCCCGGCCTCGGTGATCGCCACGCGGCGCGTCGTCCGGTGAAAGAGCGCGAGCCCCAGCGCCGCCTCCACATGCTGGATCCGCGCTGTCACCGCCGGCTGCGAGCAGCCCAGCAGCGCAGCGGCGGCGCGGAAGCTGCCGACCTTCGCCACTGCAAGGAATGTCTCCAGGTCCGCGTTGTCGAGATTGATCATCAAACTCTATCAAACGATAAGATTTCTCCGGATTGCGGATCGATCGTCCCTGTCGTCTTATTTGTCAACTTCAAATTCGAAGGGGGAGACCAAGGAGCCAGCATGTCGGCAATTCATTTCGGCGCGGCGGAGACCGCCGACGAGGGCGCTACTACTCGGTTGGCGCGCTTTACCGCAGAGACGCAGCTGTCCGACCTACCGGAGCCAGTCACGACGCGGCTGCGAGACTGCTTCCTCGACTTCATCGGCATTGCCGCCTTCGCCGCGCGAATGGCGGACAGCAGCGCGCCCTTGCGCGCCGGTGTGCGGGCGCTCGACCTCGGCGGCGGGCCAGCCACAGTGCTGGGCGAGGCGCGAGGGTACTCCTGGCGCTACGCGGCGCTGCTCAACGGCGCCTATGCGCACGCGCTGGACTTTGACGACACCAATCAGCTGCAGATCGGCCATCCGGGGGCCCCGGTGATCGCTGCGGCGCTGAGCGAAGCCGAACGATGCGGGGCCGATGGACGCGCCTTCCTCGAAGCGCTCGCCGTCGGATACGAGGTCTGCTGCCGGATCGGCGCGGCCTTGGGAACGAGCGCCTACGACCGCGGCTTCCACATCACGCCGGTGAGCGGAATCTTCGGCGCCGTCGCCGCGGTCGCGAAACTGCGGTCGCTCGCCCCGGAGGTGGTGTCCAACGCCTTCGGCCTGGCGCTGAGCAAGGCGGCCGGCTCCATGCAGTATCTGGAAAACGGCGCCTGGAACAAGCGGCTGCACCCCGGCTTCGCCGCCCACGACGCAATGCTGTGCACGACTTTGGCCGAAACCGGCGTGGTCGGCGCCGCGGCGGCGCTGGAAGGCCGTTTCGGGCTGCTGACGGGCTACACAGACGCCCCCGACCGCGAAATCCTGGTTGAGGGGCTTGGGCAGCGCTGGCTCCTGCTGGAGACCGCGATCAAGCCCTACCCGTCCTGCCGCCTGACGCACGGGGCCGTCGACGGCGCCTTGCGCCTACGCGCCCAGCTCGCCCCGCGCGATCCACGGCACGCTTCGATAGGGGTCAGCCTGTCGCCGACAGCCATGAAGATCGTCGGCGAACGGCTGCCGGGCAAGCTCGCCCCGCGCAACAGCGTCGACGCGCAATTCAGCGTCTATTTTCAGGTCGCCGCCGCCTGGCTCTACGGCGCTGTCGACTGGAGCGTCTACGACCGTCTGCAGGACGAGGGCATCGCGGCGTTGGCGCAAAGGATCACAGTGAGCGTCGATCCGACGCTGCCGAAAGCGGGCGCGCGCGTCGTTGTCGAATTGGACGGCGAGACGGCCTTTGCACGCGTGGAAACGCCGCTCGGCGAACCCGAAGCGCCGCTCGGCTGGGACGCCCTCGAGCGCAAGTTCCGCTCGCTCGCCGAGCCGGTCTACGGCGAGCGCGCCGGGCTGATCGCGAGGCGCGTAGCTGCGCTGACCCCCGCGACGCGGATAGCCGACATCGTCGGGCTTCTAAGGACCGACACCGACCCCTGATCCAGCGTCCTGGCCGCTCAGACAACAAAACACCCGGAGAAGCGCAAATGTCGACGACGAGACATGCGGTCCTTGCTCAAGCGGGCGCCCGGCTCGACCGGCTCCCCATCGACCGCTGGCACTACATGATCACGACCCTCATCACCGCCGGCCTGTTCATCGACCTCTTCGATCTTTACGCCAGCGGCGGCATCCTGGCGGCGATGGTGCAGTCCGGGTGGTCGACGATCGGCGTCAATGCGACCTACCTGGCGGTGAGCTTTGCCGGCCTGACCGTCGGCGCGTGGGGATCGGGCGTGCTCGGCGACCGACTGGGGCGGCGCTTCTGCTACCGAATGGATCTCGCGCTCTACGGCTGCTCCGCCATCGCTGCGGTGTTCGCCCCCAACATGGCGACATTGATCGGCTTGCGCTTCATCATGGGCATCGCGCTCGGAGCAGAGGTCGTGGTCAGCTACGCCACGCTGGCCGAGTTCATGCCGGCTGCCCAGCGCGGGCGATGGGTCGCCTGCATGTCGCTCATCGCCAATTGCGGCTTCTTCGCTTCGCTCGCCCTCGCCTATTTTCTGATCCCCGCCCTGGGATGGAAGGCGATGTTCGCCGTCACCGGCACGGCGGCGCTGGTGGTCGGGTTTGCGCGGCGGTGGGTGCCGGAATTGCCGCGCTGGCTGGAATTGGTCGGTCGCGTGCAGGAAGCCGACGCGCTGCTGAACGCTATCGAGGCCACGGTCGCGCGTCGGCATGTGCTGCCCCCGGTGCCGGCCGCCCCAGCAAACGGCCCGCTCGACAAGCCGAGCGCCGTTCCCATCACGGTGCTGTTCAGGCAGCCGGTGATCGGCCGGACGCTCATCGGCATCCTCATCACCGTGACCGTCGGCATCACGCTCTACGGTTTTCTCCAGTGGCTGCCGACGCTGTTCGTCAAACGCGGGCTGGCCTTCGGATCGTCGCTCCAGATCGTCATGTTGATGGCGCTCGGGCTGACGACGGGAACGGCCATCGGCATGCTGCTGTCCGACCGGCTCGGCCGCAAGCCGACAATCGTCGGTTTCTCCTTGCTTGCCGCCGCAATCGGGGTGGGCGTTATCTTTGCCGCGGGGCCGCTGTTCGTCGTCATGAACGTCGCGCTCGCGACCTGCCTCGGCATTACTCACACGGTTTCCTACAGCGTCTACGTGCCCGAGCTCTTTGAGACCCGCTACCGCTTGCGCGGCACCGGGGTCTGCGGCGCGGCCGGCCGGCTCGCCTCGGTCCTGGTGCAATTCGTCATCGTCTCTCTCTACGGCGCCGGCGGACTGCCGGCGATCGTCGCCCTGCTGGTCGCGGTGCTGGTGCTGGAGGCGGTCGTCATCCAGATCTTCGGCGTCGAGACGACCAAGACCCCGCTTGAAGCGATCGGCGCGGCCGCGCGCGACATCGGCGCCGGCGCGCTCGGTCCCGTGGCGACCGCCGGCGTTCCACACGCCAGCCGAACATGATGAGGAGATCGGCAATGCGCGACTTTTCGTCGCCGGAACAACTGGCGATCCGCTGCGCCATCGTGCGCGGGGGCACCAGCAAGGGCCTATTTTTCCTCGAGCACGACTTGCCCAGGCCCGGCGCCCTGCGCGACCGCCTGCTGAAGCGGATCATGGGCACGCCCGACGTCGTGCAGATCGACGGACTGGGCGGGTCGCGGCTGATCACCTCCAAGATCGCCATCGTCAAGCGCTCAGCGCGGCCGGACGCCGATGTCGACTACACCTTCGGTCAGGTCGACATCGACCGCGACGCCATCAACTGGGACGCCAACTGCGGCAACATCTCATCGGGCGTCGGCCCCTTCGCCATCAACGCCGGGCTGGTCACCGCCGTATCGCCGACGACGGTCGTGCGCATCTACAACGTCAACACCGAAAAAATCCTGATCGCGCACGTCCCCGTGGAGTTCGGGCGCGCCAAGGTCGGCGGCGATTTTGCGATCGACGGCGTGCCGGGTAGCGGGGCCGAGATCTTCATGGACTACCATCTGACCGTCGGCGCCAAGACCGGCCGCATGCTCCCGACCGGGCGCGTGCGCGACCGGCTCGACCTGGGCGAAGCCGGCATGGTCGAAGCGACGATCTGCGACGTCGCGAACCCCCTTGTGTTCCTGCGGGCCCGAGACATCGGCCTGACCGGCGGCGAATTGCCGGAGGCGATCGACGGCAACGCCGCCGTGCAAACGGCGTTGCGCCGGGCGCGCGGAAACGGCGCGGTGCTATCCGGCCTGTGCGCCGAATGGACCCAGGCGGAGGCGGTCAGTCCCTTGGTTCCCTCCGTCGTCGTGGTGGCGCCGCCGGCGGACTACGTCAGCCTGCGCGGCGAGCTGGTTCCCGCCGCGACGATGGACCTGAGAGCGCGCTTCATCTTTCTCAGCCGCTGCCACGAGAGCATGGCCGGCACTGGCTCGATGTGCACCGCCGCCGCGTCGCGCGTCGAGGGCTCCATTGTTCATGAGGCGCTCGGCGCTCCCCCGGAAGAGCGCGACACGCTGCGCATCGGCCATCCGCTCGGCATCATGTCGGTGCGGGTCAAGGGTCGCACATCGACAAGTGACGGCAGGCTGGTGCTGGAGACCCTCGGCTTCAGCCGCACGGCGCGGCACATCATGGACGGCGTCGTCTATGTCCCGACCGCCGACCTCGGTTGAACATCCCGCTGCAATAAGAAGGAAGTGAGCATGAGATCGACGACGCGATTGCGGGAATTGCTGCGCCAGCCTGAGATGCTGGTTGCGCCCGGCGCCTACGACGGGCTCACCGCGCTGCTGGTCGAACGGGCGGGCCACGCCGCGGTCTACATGACCGGCGCCGGCGCGTCTCTGGCGAAGGGATTCCCGGATTTCGGCCTGCTCGGCATGGGCGAGATGATCGCGAACGCCGCCACCATGGCGCACGCCATCGCCGTTCCGCTGATTTCGGACGCCGACACCGGCTACGGCAACGAACTCAACGTAACGCGCACAGTGCGCGAGTTCGAAGCCGCCGGCGTCGCGGCCATCCACATTGAGGATCAGGTGTCGCCCAAGCGCTGCGGCCACCTCGACGGCAAGGAAGTCGTGGCGCGCGAGGAGTTCCTCGCCAAGATCGCCGCCGCCGTGGCTGCGCGGCGCGACCCCGACTTCGTCATCATCGCCCGCACCGATGCGCGAGCGGTCATCGGGCTTGACGAAGCGGTGTCGCGTGCGAACGCGGCGTTGCGCCTCGGGGCGGATCTTGTGTTTGTCGAAGCGGTGCAGAGCATGGAGGAGCTGGCGTCGGTGCCGCGCCTCGTCGCCGGGCCGTGCCTGCTGAACATCGTGCCGGGCGGCAAGACACCGCCGATCAGTCTGCAGGCGGCGCAGGCGCTCGGCTACCGCCTGGCGATCCTTCCCGCTCTTGTCCTTGGCGCGATGATCGACGCGGCCGAGCAGGCCCTGCGCGACTTGGGCCAGACAGGGACGGCGCCGGACAAGCCGACCGTCGGCGAGATCTTCGACCGTTTCGGCGCAGGCGAATGGGACGCCCTGCGCCGACGCTTCTCCAATGCGGAGTTCAGCCGTGGGTAGAACGCTGTTCGACAAGATCTGGGACGAGCACCTCGTCCACGACTTCGGCGGCGGGTGGGCGCTGCTGCATATCGACCGCCACATGCTGCACGACCTGTCCGGTCCGCCGGCGCTGCAGGCGCTGGCGCAGCGCGGATTGCGCGTGCGCAATCCGGAGCTGGTCTTCGCCACGCCGGACCACGCCGTATCGAGCCTGCCGGGCCGCGACGGGCACACATTCCCAGTGGGCGGGCGGCTTTACGACGCCCTGAAGGCGCAAACTCAGGACGCGGGCATCCGCTTCTTCGATCTCGGCGCTCAAGGACAGGGAATTGTGCACGTGATGGGCCCTGAGCTCGGCCTCGTCCTGCCGGGCGTCACGCTCATCTGCGGCGATAGCCACACCTGCACCAACGGCGCGCTCGGCGCCCTCGCCTTCGGAATCGGCGAGTCGGAGTGCACCCACGCGCTCGCGACGCAGGTCCTGCGCCAGCAGCGGCCGAAGCAGATGCGGGTGCGCTTCGAAGGCAAGCCGGGCTTCGGCGTTGCGCCGAAGGACCTGATCCTTGCCCTGATCGGCCGCCTTGGCGCGGCCGCGGCCGCAGGCTGCGTCGTCGAATATGCCGGCGCCGCGATCCGCGCCATGCCGATTGAGGGGCGGCTGACGATCTGCAATTTGACCGTGGAGCTCGGCGCGAAATCGGGCTGGTGGCGCCCGACGACACGACCGCCGCCTATCTCGAAGGCCGCAGCTTTGCGCCGCGCGGCGCAGACTTCGACGCACGCGCGGCGGCATTGGCGCACCCTCTTCAGCGATTCTGACGCCGCCTTCGACAGGGAGGTTGAGATCGATGCGGCTTCCGTCGCGCCGACCGTCACCTGGGGCACCAGCCCGGAGCACGCCGTGGCGATCGACGGCGTCATCCCGGATCCGGCGCAGGCGTCAGACCGCAACGCGCAAAACGCCCGCGAGGCGGCGCTCGCCTACATGGGGCTGGAGCCCGGCCGCCCATCGCCGGCGTCAAGATCCAATGGGTGTTCATCGGCTCCTGCGCCAACGCCCGGCTTTCCGATCTGCGGGAAGCTGCCGCCGTCGCCCGCAACCGCCACGTCGCGCCGGGCGTCAACGCCTGGGTCGTGCCGGGATCGGAGACGGTGAAGCGGCAAGCTGAAGCCGAGGGGCTTGACCGCTTGTTCCGCGACGCCGGCTTCGCCTGGCGCGAACCGGGGTGCAGTCCTGTGCGTCGCAGCCAACTGCGAACGCGTGCCTTCCGACGAGCGGATCGTGTCGACGTCGAACCGCAACTTCGTCGGTCGCCAGGGGCCAGGCGCGCGAACGCACCTCGCCAGCCCGGCGATGGCGGCCGCAGCCGCCATCGCGGGCGAACTCACCGACGTACGGAGGATGTGAGCTTGCAGCCCTTCACGACTGTTACCGGCCCCGCCGTCCCCCTGATGCTGGCGAATGTCGACACCGACGTCATCATCCGCATCGAGCGATTGACTGGCGAAGAGGCGCTCGGCCCCTACGCGTTCGAGGCCCTGCGCTATCGTCCCGACGGCGGCCTCAACTCCGACTGTGTTCTGAACGAGCCGCGCTTCCAAAGCGCGCCGATCCTGCTCGCGAGGCGCAACTTCGGCTGCGGGTCGTCGCGTGAAGGCGCCGTAACGGCATTGATGGCGATGGGTTTCCGTTGCGTCATCGCGCCAAGCTTCGGCGACATCTTTGTCAGCAACTGCTTCCAGAACGGGCTGCTGCCGGTCCCGCTTGCGGAGGCCGAGGTTGAACGCCTGGCGGCGCTGTCGGCGGCTGGCGACGTCACTGTCGATCTCGAGCGCTGCGTCATCGCCGTCTCTGGCCACGGCGATGCAATCGCCTTTGCCGTCGATCCGTTGCGGCGCGAGTTGCTGCTGCAAGGGCTGGACGACATCGGCATGACGCTGATGCGGGAGGATAACATCGCAGCGTGGCAAGCCGCTGACCGGGTGAACCGCCCCTGGGTTTGGCGCCTCGGGAACGGTCGTTGAGTTTGGACACGATCTGGCGTGCGCACGACGCGCCTACCGTGATTCTTATCGATGACGTGCCCCTATTCGACACTGGATGAACGTTCAGCGGCAGGTGTAACACAACACGATAACTCGACTCCAGCCAACTATAGATTGACTCCGACCACACTTAAGCTCGACTCAACAATAACAGTGTCGCTCTTGTGGAGTTTCGCCGCGTAACCATTAACCCGTACGTCTTACGAATTATGGTAAATGTGCGTCAAATAAGACCACTCGTCAATAGACGATGGCGCCTCTCCCCTTCGAATACGACCGTGGCGGCAAATCGACCGGCTCGACAGCAAAAGCGCGGCGCAACGAAGGCGGCCGAGGTCTACGCAAAGGCCATGGCGTTGCGGGCTCGCCTCGCCGCCTTGAGCGCGGCGAGCGCCGGCGGGCGAAACGGTCCGACGCCTGTTGGACATCACAGGAGTTGACCCAACTGCCGCGGCACCGCTGAATTAGATACGGCCCGCTCCCGCAGATCGACGTCGAGTGCAAGGAAGGCCGATGGCCAGGGCGCTGCCGACCGTGTGTCATTCCCGACTTTCTCAGGCCGCAGTCTGGAAGATTCCGTGGCTACGAGCACGCGCGGGGGGCGCGACAATCTTCCCGAGAGATTCTCGACGTTAAGTCCACCCTGGGTCTTCGTCCTGTTTCGACAGTTCATGACACGGATATAAGTTGTGACTTAGCTAATTTAGCAGTCGCTGGGTGATCACACCGTACCCCCCTTTTTTTGAACACGGCGAAAGCGCTTATGTCGCCAAATTTTCGAACAAGATTTTTCAACCCTCGATTCTGGCGCCTCCGCCATGAAGTAAAAGACAGCAGGAATTGCCGCCTGTGTCGGCCCTGAAACTCAGCCCAATACCCCCTAGTTTTTGGCCATGGCCGACCGTCCCGTGGATGCAAGAAATTCAGCACAAGAGAATACGACGCGCAACCCATTGAAAATAGGCCTCTCATCGTGAGACGGAGCGACACCTCGACCAACCGCAGTCGCCACCGGCGAACCCGATAGATTTCCCTGGGCGGAATTTTGGCATACACGAACCAACTTGCTATGTTCAAAACTTGCCCGTTACGGAAAGTATTATAAGACTACGCCGTTGCTATTACTCGTATCATAAATTCACTACACGCTCATCACGAGGTAATACTAATGATTGTAACTATTTCTAAGCATTACAGAGATAAAGACTATCCAATCCAAGTATAGTTTTTGGCGTGATTGGCTATCCGGCTGACAATAAAGATCATTTTCCTCATCCCTTCAAACGCTCTCAGATAATAAGTCCCGCCAGAAATTGACCAAATCGGGCAATTTCGAGCGGCCCCCAACGGTCCTTCCAGAGGCCCCCAGCGGGTCTGCAGCCGCCTTCGCTCAGCCGCTCAGCGTCACCCACGCGCCTGTTGTGCAATGAGCTTTCCGTCGCTAAATCGCTAGGAAAACCAACGGCGTAGCCGCCCTGCGCATTGGCATGCTCAGGCGGCAAACCCCGAAACCAGGGCGCGTCGAACAAATCGTCATGCGATTTCAACGCGTTGCCGTTCCCCAAGCCCGGCGGCAGACGTCCTGGGTTTGGGGAACCAAAGGACGGCCCGGGAGGTCGCTAGCTGCGACGTGGCACCTCTGAGGAGGGACTATTAAGTCAGGCTCAATTACACAAACCTGACGGGTCGTGCCGACCGGTCAGGTTTGTCCGCTGCAGAGCACCTAATTTCGTGCTGCCGCAGGCTATCTATCCACTCCGGCCCAAATCACCTTCCGGGGCACGACCCTCATTTGGGCCGTGGTCGTGCCGCATGGGCCCTATCCGGCCCGCTCCAAATCTATATTTCAGACTACCATCGCGCGCCAACAGCGACGGCGCGCCTAGCGTCCGGCCATTTTTACGGCCACCGCCAAACCCCTTGCACCATCTCCCTGTCGATAGCTAATTAACTTGGCCGGTTTTGGTAGCACATCAAATGTCCGCTTCTTCTGCTTTTGTTCTGCTGTGGGACTGTGGGCAAGGCGTTTGCCTTGTCCACATTTCCACAGGCTCGGCGCCGAGCGGACTTAGGCGGCCAATTTCTGATCGGTGAAGTTTCCTTTTTGGTCGTAGCGCCCGAGGCATCTCTGGCCGTGAAAGACGGCGTGGGTTCCGTCGGGATATTGGCGGACCTTGACGCGAGCCTTGACGAAATGGGCGCGCAGCGGGCTCTCGGGAATCTGCAGCCTGAGCGTCTTGAACCGCACGCAATTGTCGTTGCCGACGTCTCGATCTTCCTGAACGCACAGGACCTCGGCCAGATCGACGCCGGGGATCGCGACGAAAGCGCTGCCTTGCTGTTCGGCCGCGATCGCGAAGCGGGCGTTGTGAGCGGGGATGTAGACATCGCGGATGAAGGCGTTGGCGCCCTCGATATCGTCGATGCCGGCGAGCGCCAGCTCCTTGGTCAGCCGGTCTTGCAAGGTATGGAATGCGCGCTCCGAGCGCCCGCGCGCCTGGGGCGAATAGGCGGCGATATGCTCGACGCCGAGATGCTCGAGCGCGCGCCCCACTTGCGTCAGGCCCGCCCGACCGGCCTTTTCGTCAGCGTCGGCCGTGTAAAAATAATGCGCCCCGCGGTCGGTGTAGAGGCTCAGCGGCAGACCGTGACGCTCGAACACTTCGTGCAAAGCCCGGAACGTCGAGGCCGTGCCCTCTTCCTCGACCAGAAAGGCCGACAGGATCGCGCTCGTCGCGTCGTCCAGCGTCACGATCAAATCGAGTGCAGGCTGGCCGCCAAGCCAGGCGTGCCGCGAGCCATCCTGATGCAACATCATCCCCGGCAATGGCCGACGGGGCCGCTTGCGCCGATGCGCTCCGCGACGCTTGGCTCGCTCCAGCAGGCCTTTCGAATGAAGAAGGTCTTCGTCCAGGTGTAGCTCCACGCGAAGTTGTGACGCTGCACCAGATGCTCGTGGAAGTGCTTGGCGGTGAAGCCCGAATAGCGCGTCCGGTAGAGCGTCTCCACTTCCCCCTCCCGATCCACAGGCACGCGCCGCCCTGACGCCTTGCCCAGGCGACGATCCAGCAAGCCCGCTTCGCCTTCGTCCTCAAATCGTTGCCGCCAGCGACGAAACGTCCGCTCGCCTATCCCCAATAGCTCCGCCGCCTCCAACTGATTGAAC
>CAWDQB010000038.1:0-72332 GCA_963804315.1 uncultured Acidobacteriaceae bacterium | reverse complement strand
GCGCGTCGGCTACCCGCAAGAAGATATGCCACCCCACTCGATGGTGTTAAGTTTTATCGGCGCAGGAATGCTCTGGGTGGGCTGGTTCGGCTTCAATGCCGGCAGCGCGCTGGGCGCTGGCCCCTTGGCCACCAGCGCCTTCGTCAATACGCAATTTGCCGCCGCCGCCGCCGCGATCACCTGGGTCATCACGGAATGGCTGCAGAACGGCAAACCCACAGCCCTCGGAGCCATCTCCGGCGCGGTGGCCGGATTGGCAACTATCACCCAGGCCTCCGGTTTCGTCCAGCCCATGAGCGCGCTCATCATCGGAGGCATCGCTGGCGTGGTCTGCTGCTTCATGGTCTTCCGCGTTAAAAAATTCTTTGGCTACGACGACTCGCTGGACGCCTTTGGCGTACATGGCGTTGGCGGAACCATGGGCGCACTGCTCACCGGACTCTTTGCCGCCAGCTCCATCAACGCGGTCTTCGGCAAGGACGCAGCCGGCAAGGCGCTTCCCGCCGGAGCCATCGACGGCAACTGGCATCAGGTGGTTAATCAGTTGGTCGGTATGGGAATCGGATGGGCGCTGGCCATCGCCGGCACTCTGGTGCTGCTGTTCTTGGTCGATAAGACAATGGGCCTGCGGGTCTCCGCCACAGAGGAAGCCGTCGGTCTTGACCTCAGCCAGCACGGCGAGGAAGGCTACGAGTTGAACGCTTAATTCAAAAAATCTAGGTGCTCAGGTCCGGTCTCTCGGACCTGGGATTCCACAACACTGAATCATCCCAAAGTATTTCGAGGAATCCGCATATGCTCAAGATTGAAGCCATTATCCAGCCAGCCAAGCTGGACATCGTCAAGGAAGCCCTGATCGAAGCAGGTATTGAGGGAATCACGATTCTGGAAGCCCGCGGCCATGGCCGTCAAAAGGGCCACACGGAGTTCTATCGCGGGCGCGAGTACACAGTCGATCTTCTGCCCAAGGTCAAGCTGGAGATCATCCTCACCGACGATCTTAAGGACAAGGTCGTCCAAGCCATCCTTGGCGCGGCCCGCACCGGCCACATCGGCGACGGCAAGATCTTCATCAGTCGTGTCGAGGAAGCCATTCGCATCCGCAACGACGAGCGCGGCGAAGCCGCCATCTGAATTCACTGATATGCACCGCTCCCCGTCTCCCGTAATATGGACCTGGGGAGCGATGAACCCCGGCCCAAATACTCTCTTCAGAAAAGCTGCTCCAATTTTGGTTGCCTTATATCCCGAAACGAATGAAAAATCCAGAGAATTTTTCTATTCATGCGGGCTTTTCGACAGGTATTTTGAAAATCCTCATGCGGTCTTTATACGAAGAACCATAGAATTCCGAAAAGAGATTCATCGAAGAGTTGCGCCAAATCCTATTACCGGACTGGCGTGAGCCTCGTCCGGCTCTCATTCAAATGAATATTTCGCGGATCCGGAAGCTCAGTCTTCGATTCTGAGAGCTGGGAATTCCATGGCCGCTACCTCATCGCATGGCCTTGGCCCTCTGCATCTTCACGGGAGTGGAATCATCATGTCTTGTCGCGCCCTCAAATTTCTCCTACTTGCCGCCGTTCTCGCGCTTCCAACCGTGGCTCTGGCCATTGCTCCGGAGATCGGCCCTGCTCCGCCTTCCCTGCCCGCCACGCAGGCTCAGATCGATGCCTTGCAGAAGGCCGTAGTGGAAGCCCAGAACGCCAGTTCCAAGGCCCAGGCCGCTGCTATCAATGCGCAGTTCTCCGGCGACAATGCCTGGATGCTGACCTCTTCCGCTCTGGTGCTGCTGATGACCGGACCTGGCCTCGCGCTCTTCTACGGCGGTTTGGTCCGCAAGAAGAACATCCTCGGCACCATGATGCAGAGCTTCGCCATGATGGGCATCGTCACAATCCTCTGGGCTTTGGTCGGGTACTCTCTGGCCTTCGGCCACGGCAACTGGTTCATAGGTGGCTTCGAGCATCTCTTCCTGAAGGGGGTCGGCCTCAATCCCAACCTGGATTACGCCACGACCATCCCTGAACAGACCGTGATGATCTATCAATTGATGTTCGCCATCATCACCCCGGCGCTGATCACCGGAGCCTTCGCCGAGCGCATGAAGTTCAGCGCCATGGCTATCTTCCTTTCGCTCTGGTCGCTCGTTGTCTATTGCCCGATGGCCCACATGGTCTGGGGCGTGGGCGGACTGCTGAACAATGTAGGTGGCCGTTTCCCCTCTCTGGACTTTGCCGGCGGCACGGTTGTCCACATCACCAGCGGCGTTTCGGCACTGGTGACCTGCCTCTATCTGGGCAAGCGCGTCGGTTATCCGCACACCAAGATGCAGCCTCACTCCCTGGTGCTCAGCTTCATCGGCGCCTGCCTGTTGTGGGTGGGCTGGTTCGGCTTCAACGCCGGCTCGGCTCTGGCCGCCAGCGGATTGGCCACCAGCGCCTTCGTCAATACTCACTTTGCTGCTGCCGCCGCCGCTATTGGCTGGTCCATCGCCGAGTGGATTCACAACGGCAAACCAACCGCACTGGGCGCGATCTCCGGTGCGGTCGCCGGTCTGGTCGCCATTACGCCAGCCTCCGGCTTTGTCCAGCCCATGTCGGCCTTGGCCATTGGACTCATCGCCGGTTTCTTCTGCTTCTTCATGGTCTTCGTCGTGAAGGGGCTCTTCGGTTATGACGACTCGCTGGATGCCTTCGGCGTGCATGGAGCCGGTGGAACCCTCGGAGCCATCCTCACCGGACTCTTTGCCGCCAGCGTCATCAACCCGGTCTTCGGCAAGGACGCCCCGGTCGGCGCCATCGAAGGCAACTGGCATCAGGTCTTGAACCAGTTAGCCGGCGCCGGCATCGCCTGGGCCATCTCCATCGTCGGTACGCTGATCTTGCTCGTCTTTGTAGACAAGCTCGTCGGCCTGCGCGTCTCGGGCGAGGATGAAGCCGCAGGACTCGACCTCTCGCAACACAACGAGGAAGGCTACGACTTCGCCACGTAAAAACGCTGCTTTGGTGATATGTTTTTGTGAAGGGTACGGGCTTTAGCCCGTACATCATCAGAACTAAAAGGTCTGGGCTTTAGCCCCTGAGGGTTTATATCCACCCATTTTCCCTCCATGGCTAAAGCCCGTACCCTTCAAGGCTTGCTAAGGTGGCTGGCACAACCAACCCCTTCGCTGTTACGCTGTCAAACGAGGCACTTGTACATGATCAAAATTGAAGCCATTCTCCAGCCCTCCAAGCTGGACGCAGTCAAGGATGCATTGCTCGAAGCAGGCATCGAAGGCATGACGATTCTGGAAGCCCGCGGCCACGGCCGTCAGAAGGGCCACACTGAGTTCTACCGCGGGCGCGAGTACACGGTCGATCTCCTTCCCAAGGTCAAGATCGAACTGGTGGTCAACGACGACCAGAAGGAAAAGACCATTCAGTCAATCATCAGCTCCGCCCGCACCGGGCGCATCGGCGACGGCAAGATCTTTGTCAGCAAGATCGACGACGCCATCCGCATCCGCAACGACGAGCGCGGCGAAACCGCGCTGTAAACCTCCACGAAACTGGGTTTCTCACCCTAGGCGCGTCTTTGTCTTTGCGGCTAGGGTGAGAAACCCAGTTCTAAAATTTCAATCGATTCTGTTTAATCGAATCTGTTTTTGGATCTTCTGCCGTTTCCATTCAGACAGTCTTTCTTTAACAACTTCAAGACGGGCCTTCTGCATGGGAGAAAGTGGCGCGCGTTTGCACATCCGGAGAATATCTTTGAACATATAGCCAGAACGGAAAAAGTAAGGACGAATCTCAAGAAAGCAAATGGCCGCCTCCATAGCATAAGCGTCACCAGATACGATTCTTTGGTATGCACCATCCAGGCCACCTGGAAAGGCATGGGACCTATAGTGATCATAAAAATCCGTATAAAGATTTTGCCATTCACTCCATTTTTCAGAACTCAATTCACGCTGTTTACGAGTTTCTTTAAGCCGGTTAATAAAATCCATAATCTCGGCACCATTTTTGCGGATTGTTTCTTTGATTCGATCTGAGTGTTTCTCTTTCATATATCACTTTCAACGCGTGTATTCCAGTTAGTTTCCGAGACTTCGTATCGCTCAGTCTATTTGCTTCCATCGGTAAACTTCACGTCGGTTTCCCAGCCGCACTACTTGAACGCACACTCGCGCATTCTGAATGTCGGCTATGATGCGATAATCCCCCACTCTGTATTTCCAGTAATTGCCCAGCTTCGAACCAGTCAGCGCTTCGCTAATACTGCGCGGATTGTCAAGAACGGCTACCCGCTCACGCAAGAACCTCACGATGCGAAGAGCAACCTGCTTATCAAGTCGTTGAAGGTCTTTTTCGGCTCCGCTTTCAAACTCAATCAACCAAGCCAAGCCGCTTCTCCACTTCGTCCAGAGTATACGTCCTGCTGCGCCCAACCTTCAGATCGCGCGTCCTCGCCTCAGCCAAATATAGATCCTCAAGGTCTTCCAGCTTCTCGCTGATCGCCTCCACCACGTAATACGTCTTGCTCCTTCCGGTGCGCATGGCCAGTTTATCTAGCCGAAGCTTCAAATCAACCGGCAATCGAAGAGGGACTGCTGACCCCATAAGCCAACCTCCTGACAGCAATAATACAAGTATCGAGCGAAACGACCTGCTCTGAAGACCGCCCCCTCAAGCCTTGTTCCGGTTCACGCGCAGATTATTGAGCGCATAATCGACAAAGCGCGGCTCAAAGTGCGGGGCGTCTTTCATAAAGCGGCAGGTGGCCACCACCTGATCGACGATGAACTTGGGCTGAAAAGCAGCCAGGTCCATCCCCTTTTCTTTTTTGAGCTTATAGACAATGTATTCGAAGACCTCGACGGAAAATGGCAATCCTTGACGCGCGCACTCTTTTTCGAAGATGCGCTGGTAGATCTCCATGCTGGGCGCGCCCACCTCGATCTTGTAGGGCAGGCGGCGGAGAAAGGCCGGGTCCATCAGATCCTCTGGCTCGAGGTTGGTGGAAAAGATCACCATCTCTTCAAAGGGAATGCTGAAGCTTTTGCCATTATGCAGTTTGAGATAGTCGATCCGGCTCTCCAGCGGCACAATCCAGCGGTTAAGCAGGCTGGTGGGGCTGACCAGTTGCCGTCCAAAGTCGTCGATGACAAAGCAGCCGCCCAGCGCCTTCAGGTGCAAGGGAGCCTCGTAGTAGTGGCCGGTCAAGTCATAACGCAGGTCGAGCATCTCTAGCGTCAGTTCACCACCGGTGACTACAAAGGGTCTGCGACAAGGGACCCAACGCCCGTCATACTCCTCGGCACGGATAAAGGAGAGACTCTCGTCGTTCAGCTCTGACTGGCTGACAGGGCTGTGAATGCTGGGGTCAAAGAAGCGGATGATCTGCCCCTCAACACTTATCGCGTACGGAACGTAGATTACATCCGTAAAGACGCGGCTCAGGCAAAAGGCCACCGAGGTCTTGCCGTTACCGGGAGGTCCATAAAGCAGCATCGCGCGGCCGGAGTTCAGTGCCGGCCCGCTCTGCTCGATCAGGCTGTCTTCCACGGTCAGTTCGCCCAACCCTACACGGATGCGTTCGAAGGTGACCAACTCATTGGTCAACTTTTGCAGGCTGACCTGAAAGTTGAATTGCTCCAGCATGACCGGCGCGGGTCCGGCATAGCGCATTCGCTCCAACGCGTCGATTGTCCAGCGCTTGCCTTCTTCGGTGAATGTATAGGCCATATCCAAGGGGCTTTCGGCCAGCCGCGTCCCCAGCGTACGCAACAGTTGCCGGTCCACGGCCATCTGCACCAGCTGGGCAACGATGTGGTAAGGCAGTTTGATCGCCTCGACGTATTGGCGGGCGGTCTCCAGGTGGTTCGAATAGATGACCTTCATCAACAGCGCCAACAACTCCAGTGGATCGATTTTGGTTGCCTCGATGCTGGCCGGCTCGGTGGGTATCTTCTTCAGGAATGAGTCCAGCACATGCTGGTCAATCAGACCCAAGGCCACCAGATTGTCCCCCAGGCGCGTTCCAGTGCACGCCTGACGCTCCAGCCCCGCGACCACATCCGTGAGCCGCAGCAGGCCCGCCCCGACCAGCAAATCTCCCAGCCTCATGCGCGCGCCGATCATTCCCTCCTCAACCCTGCCAGACGAGTGCCCCTGGCAGGGACCATGTCTCTCTGTTTTTCGGCTGGATAGCAGCGGCGCAATAGTAATTTGAGAGGTTTTTGCAATCCTTTGGTTTGAAGAAGCGGGGGGCTAAGAGATTCAAAGCATCCTATTCGTGGAAAACATGGCAGAGTCAACGAACTTTGGGGCTGCATTGCTCTCAGGAGAGGATGCAGCTTCACAATTAATGGCAGGAGGATGGCAGAAGACCTGTGCAAAAGAGCGGCGAAATTCCTTGGTTTTTCCCAAGACAGCACTGTTTATTTAGGATTTTCCAAGAAGAGGAATTCCGGACTGCCTTATCCACAAAAACCCCTCGCTTGTCCGTTGACCATGCGCTTCCAGGTCCGTAGAGTTTGAATCGGAGGGGTGAGTTTCGCCCTTCCGTTTCGACGGGTTACCCATCGGAATGGAAGTGGAATTGCCCCTACTGCAAAGAACGCGATGGATGGGGATCCTTGAGTTCCTTGTTTTGGGAATGCTCAAGAACAAGTTCAATTATCCGGAGAGAAAATGCTGAAACTAAAAAAGATACACATACTCGGCTTCAAGAGCTTTTGTGACCGTACGGAAGTGACCGTGGCAGGCACGGGGATTGCCGTAGTGGTGGGGCCGAATGGTTGCGGCAAGTCCAATATTCTGGATGGGGTGAGCTGGGTTCTTGGTGAGCAAAGCGCTAAGACATTGCGTGGCACGAACATGCAGGACGTAATCTTTGCCGGGACTCGAGAGCGGAAGCCGTTAGGGATGGCAGAGGTGACGCTGACGCTGGTAGACCCGGAGGCTTACGAGGGACCGATTCTTGTCGAACCGCAGGTGGTGGTGGAGCCGGAGGGTCCGGCCGATTGGGACGAAGAAGCGGTACGCCAGGCACGGGCAAACGAGGTTGAGGAGATTATCGCCAACGAGCAGCCGGGGCAACCGCTGGACGAGGATGGGCAGGATCTCTCAGGCACGCAATCGATGGGCACCGGCGAGGGTCCGCAGGCAGTGGTGCTGAAGATTCGTCGGCGGAAGTTCCAGCGGACGCCTCAAAAAGGCGAGGTGGTGATTACGCGTCGGCTCTTCCGGACCGGGGAGAGCGAGTACCTGCTGAACGGCAAGCTCTGCCGTTTGCGCGACATCCAAGAGATTTTCATGGGAACCGGCTTGGGGCCGGAGAGCTACGCGATGATCGGTCAGGAGCGGATTGGGCAGTTGCTTAGCTCCAAACCGCACGACCGGCGAGCAATCATCGAAGAGGCGGCGGGGATTACGCGCTTCAAGACGAAGAAGAGGTTGGCCGAGTTGCGTCTGGAGAGCGCGAAGCAGAACTTGGCGCGCGTGGACGATATTTTTGAGGAAGTTACGCGGCAGATGAACTCGCTGAAGCGGCAGGCCGCGAAGGCGGAGCGCTTCGCTGCGGTGCGGGACGAGTTGCGCGACCGGCTGCGTGTGGTGCTAGCAAGCCGGATGGCTCTGATGGATGCGGATCAGGCGAGGCTGGTTGGGGAGATTGCTCTGCTTACAGAGCGAATCAACGCTTCGGCGTTAGAGATTGAGACAGCTGAGGCCAGCCAGCACGCGCTGACAGCGCGGGGTTACGAGCTGGACAGCGAGGGGCAGGAGGCGCAAAACCGCGCCAACACGGCGGCTGTGGAGTTGGAGCGGGCTGCGGCGCGAGAGCGCTCGAACGTGGAGCGGGTCAGCGAACTGGAGTTGCGGATCACGTCAGCCGGCGCGGAGCTGGAGCAGACGCGGACGCAGTTGGCGGGCATTGCCGAGGAGCGCGAGCAGCAGCGAAGCTTTATGGCGACAGCAGCGGAAGAAGCAAGGGCCTTCCGGGCGCAGGTGGAAGCTCGACAGCAGGAGGCGCGCGCGGCGGCGGAAGAAGTCTTTGCCTCGGAGCGGCAGTTGGAGGCGAGCCGGAGACACGTGATGCATCTGCTGACACTGGCCAGCAATGCGCGCAATCATACGGCGCAGGGCGAAGAGAGCTTGGCGGCTCTGGAACGAGAAGCCGAGCGGCTGGAAGCCGAGATGAGTCAGGCGCAGGCAGAGCAGGAGAATCTGGGTGCACAAAGCGGGGAGTCGCGACTGCGCTATGAGTCGGCGGCTGAGCGGTTGAAGACTCTGGAGAGCGAGATCGTTGCGCTGAGAGAGAACTTGCAGGCGCGGCGGGCAGAGGAGGCCAGTGTGCGGGCGCGCGGCAATCAACTGAGCGGCGACTTGGCCAAGGTGACCGGGCGGCGGGATTCGCTTCTGTCGCTGATTCGCAACCATAGCTACTCGACCGACACGGTGCGGCGACTGCTAAAGCCGGGAGCGTTGGCCGAGGGGATGGCGCCGGTGGGGACTCTGGCGGATTTCTTGGAGGTTAGCGGCGAGCACGAGGATGTGGTGGATGAGTTCCTGCGCGAGGAACTGAATTATGTGGTGGTGAAGAGCTGGGTGGCAGCCGAAGAGGGAGTTCAATTGCTTAAATCCGGCGTCGATGGGCGCGCGACTTTTCTGGTGCACCCACCGCACAGTGTGTCGGCGGCTTCTGAAGTGATCAATGATTCAATTCGCGCGGAGGGAATTACACCGCTGAAGGATTCGATCCGAGTGCTGAATGGTTTTGGGCGTTCGCTGGAGTCGATTCTGCCCAAGATCGGGGACAGTTATTTAGTGGAAGATCCGGGCGAGGCGATGCGGCTGGCTGAACGTCACAGGCACGCCTTTTTCCTGACACCGGAGGGCGAGTGCTTCCATAACGCGACGGTGACCGGCGGAAAGCCGGCCAGTGAAGGTCCGCTGGCGCTGAAGCGTGAACTGCGCGAGGCAGAAAACCGGCTAGGCAGGTTGGAGATTGAAGCAGCGCATGCGGAGGCGGAGGCCAAGGCGCTCATTGCGGCCATCGAGGAATTGACCGCGCAACTGGAGTCTGCGAGCGAAGAGCGGCGACTGGCCGAGCGCGAGACGGCCAACCTGGGAGCGCAACTCAAGCAAATGGAAGGCGAGACGCAGCGCGTGGAGAGGCGCTTGCTGGAATGGACGGCGCAGGCCACGCGCAACAAGGATGCGCGCGAGAGCAAGCAGGCCAGCATCGCGCAGAAGCGCGAAGAGATGCTGCGGCTGGAGGCTGAGCATCGCACGTCTGAATCGGCTTTGGATGAGCTGCAAGCGAGTTTGGCGCTGCTGCGGCAGAAGCGTGAGGGAATGCAGGCTGAGGCGGCGCAGGTGACTGCGGAACTGGCTGGCTTGGAGGAGCGGAGACGCGGCGCGGAGGCAGCCTTCCAGCGGATTGACCGGCTCCATGCTGACCTGGAGCGCCGGGTACAGACGATAGTCCAGCAGCGGACAGCGGCTGAGGTCGAGCGGGAGCAGCGTGTGCAGGAGAGCGCGGAACTGGCCGAGCGCGAAAAGACACTGACTGCAACACGCGCTGAAGCGATTGCGCTGGCGCAGAAGCTGACTGCCGAGGCACAGGCGCTTCGGTTGCAACTGGCAACATTGGAAACGCAATTGAAGAGCGGGCGGGCTGGGCTGGATGAGTTACGAGAACTGCGCGCCAGCCGGTCGAGCGAAGGGTCGAAGGTGCGCTCGGATTTGGAGCATTTGGAAGCGAGCTGCCTGACCGAGGTCAATTTGGAAGCAGCTGCGCTGCGCGCCGACGAGCAGATCGTGCGCCTGCATGGTGAGCAACTGGCCGGCGAGGAGGAGAGCTGCCGCGCGCTTAAACTGCGGATCGAGCAGATGGGTCCAGTGAACATGATGGCACTGGAGGAGTATAAGGAGACAGCAGAGCGGCACGGCTTCCTTAATACGCAGCGAGCGGATCTGATGGAATCCATTACCAACACGCAAGAGACGATCAAGGAGATTGACGGCATTTCGCGCACCCGTTTCGACGAGGCCTTTGCGCGCATCAACGAGAACTTTGCAGTTGTTTTCTCGCGGCTCTTCCAAGGCGGACAAGCATTTCTGCGATTGACGGACACGGAGAATCAGGCCGAAAGCGGGCTGGAGATTGTTGCATCGCCGCCAGGCAAGAAGCTACAGAACGTGCTGCTGCTTTCGGGCGGCGAAAAATCATTGACCGCGCTGGCGTTGTTGGTGGCCATCTTCCAGTTCCAGCCCAGCCCCTTCTGCGCGCTGGACGAAGTGGATGCGGCTCTAGACGAGACCAATGTCGGACGGTTGGCTGATCTGCTGCATTCGTTGAGCAAGGAGACGCAGTTCCTGATCGTGACGCACTCCAAGCGGATGATGCAAACGGCGGACATGATCTACGGCGTGACGATGCAGGAGCCTGGTGTCTCCAGAGTGGTGAGCGTGCGCTTGGGGGCGCGGGAGCAGCAACGGGCCACGGCATAGGATTTACCAGGCTAACAGCTCACAGCATATTGTTCTCTGCGCCGCTCTGGTTTGTGTCCACAGCAGCACGGCTCCAGCCGATTCGCAAAAACCTTGACGTAGTGCGTGGCGAAGGTCGCGCCTGCATTGCGAAGAGCCGAGACGGCAAAGAAGACTGCGCATTCTAACTTCAAGACTCTCGTGCATACGCTGTGGAACAGCCTTATCGATTCACGGGCATTTTGCGTCAATTGGCAAGAGGACCAATGCAAACGGCACTAAGTGAAGTTCGACAAGAAGCTCTTGGTAGGAGATACAAATTTACCAATAGGAAATAAGAAGCGCCCTGGATCCTTTTTTAAGATCCAGGGCGCTAGAGCAGCCCTCCCCCAGAACTGCCCACGATGTGAATTTAGGCCTTTCTAATAGATAAAACAAGTAATCTTGAGTAATAATAAGAGTAATTTCAAGACCGTGAATTGCTTCAGAAAAAAGTGACTTTTCTTCTGAAAATATAATAAAAAGTAATATAAGCAAACAGTGTAATGGTTACTTTTGGGGAACCGAAACCATTTGACTGAAGGCGATCATTTCAGCCTCGGTCAAGACTTTTCCGATGTCAGTTCGGAGGCCATCGGGGATTGCTGAACCCCCTCGGTCTCAAAGCGGCAAACCATCAACTCCGGTTCGGGATGACCTCCTAGCGCCGCGCGAATCGCCGCTGAAGCCTCCGGTACGAACTCTTCGCCGGAAACAATCATCAATACTGATGGCCCTGCGCCGCTCAAAGCAGCGCCCAGAATGCCATGCTTGCCGGTCAGCGTCAACAATGGAGGAAGAAAGGCGCAGATCTGCGCGCGATAGGGTTGATGTATCCGGTCACGCATGGCTATGCGCAGCAAATCCCCGCGCGCCTGAGCAAATGCCAGTCCCAGCAGCGCAGCCGATTGAATATTCGCCACCACATCGGCCCTTGAGTAGCAATCCGGCAGGATCGCGCGTGCCTTGCTGGTCGCAAGTGGTTCGGTTGGTAGAACCACGATTGCCCGCCACGCTGCTGGCGGCTCGACGCGCGCCATGTACTCCTGCTTATCTTCGCAACTTCCCTGGCAAGCGGCAGCCACGAAACCACCCAGCCAGCAAGCCGAAGCGTTATCCGGATGTCCCTCAAGCGCCGAAGCCTCGGCCAGAATCCGCTCTGAACTCCAGCCCATCTCACCAAAGTGATTCGCCAGCATAATTGCAGCAAGTCTTCCCGCCGCCGACGAGCCGCAGCCCATTCCTAGTGGAATCGCATTTTTCATCTGAATCGCCAAAGGAGTCACCTGACGACCGTTCGACTCAAGCAGCCTCTTGTAAATCTCAAGGATGAGATTGTTCTCCAGCCGGGCAATGTGCTCGTGGTTCCGTCCGGTTGCTTCAATCGAGAACGCGGCTGCCGGTGCTGCCACAATCTCCAGATAAAAATTCAGTGCGACAGCCGCCGCATCGAAGCCCGAACCGAGATTCGCCGACGAAGCTGGCAGCCGCAGCCAGATTCTTTCAGGATTCGCCTTTCGTCCATCGCTCATCCCGCTCTGCCCTTCAGCGCGGACAGCACCGCGGCTGGCGTCGCCTCAATCACTTGGGCATTGCGCTGCAAGCCGGCAATCTCCGTCTCCAGCCCAGTGCTCTCCTCCGCCGTCAGCAGCGTGCCGCGATGGAAGTCAATCGTATAGTCGGCGTCCTTGAGGGTGTGCCCTGTCAGCACCAGCACTACCGTCTCGCTGGATGCAATCTTGCCCTGCGCACGCAGCTTCTTCAGTCCAGCGAGCGTCACCGCCGAGGCCGGTTCGCAGCCAAGTCCTTCGGCGCCGATCTCCGCTTTGGCAATCGCAATCTCCGCTTCGCTCACGTCCAGGCACCAGCCGCCGGTCTCCTGAATCGCCCGCGCCGCCTTGCGCCACGAGGCCGGATTGCCGATGCGGATCGCCGTGGCCCGCGTGTGCGCCTCCACCGGCTCAATATAGTTTCCGCAGTTATCGTTGACACATTGCACCAGCGGATTCGCCCCCGCCGCCTGAATTACGCTGATCTTCGGCATCCGCGCCGTGAGGCCCAACTCCACCATCTCGCGGAAGCCCTTGCCCAGCGCCGACGAGTTGCCCAGATTTCCGCCGGGCACAATCAGATGATCGGGCACATTCCAGTCCATAGCCTCGGCAATCTCAAAGGCCGGCGTCTTCTGCCCCTCCAGCCGGTACGGGTTCACCGAGTTCAGCAGATAGATCGGCGCTTCCTGCACAATCTGCGTCAGCAGCGTCAGGCAGCCGTCAAAGTCGGCCTTCAACTGACAGGTCACCGCGCCGTAGTCCATCGCCTGTGAGAGCTTGCCCCAGGCAATCTTGCCGTCAGGAATCAGCACCAGGCTCTTCAACCCGGCCCGTGCCGCGTAGGCTGCCATCGCCGCCGAGGTGTTGCCGGTAGACGCACAAGCCACCCATTCGAATCCGCGTTCCTTGGCCACGCTTAGCGCCGCGGTCATGCCCGTATCTTTGAAGGAGCCGGTCGGATTCATTCCCTGATGCTTGGCAAAAAGCTGGTCGATCCCCAGCCGCGTGGCCGCGCGCGTCAAATGATAGAGCGGCGTATTACCCTCGAAGAGTGTCACTGCATTGCCAAAGCTCTCCAAAATCGGGAGCAGTTCACGGAAGCGCCAAACGCCGGAGTGGTCAAGTCCTTCGGACGACGAGCGCCGCTCCCTCCACAGCCATTTCAGCGCCCCAGGATTCGGTCGGTCTGGCCCTTTGCGCTCACTCCAGCCTGGATATTCCACTTCAAAGAGATCGCCGCAGGCGGCGCAGCGAAAGTCCGGTCGCGCCTCGATGCCAGCAATCCGCGTCCCGCACCCAAAACAACGCAATTGATGCAAATTCTCGCTCATATCTCTTTCTAGGTTACCAGCAGACCCCGTTGCGAGCACCTCAGTTTTCAAGCGCACGTTCAATTTTGTTCAGGCGACTAAATCTTGGAACTGCAGCCGCGCCGCAAGTTGGCTGGGACCAGAGAGTCTGTCAGGATTCTTGAGCATTTTAAGAAGTGATGGAGAGCAAAGCCTATTGTTTTTCCATCTATTCCGAAGAAAAACGAGGAATACATGGGGCACGGCGTTCTAGGTAGAAGCAAATTATTCCTGCATTTGCTTCGTTGAAATGATCGGATCTTATGCCCGTTAGATTTCTTCGATACGTCCACCGTCCCCTTGCTACGGCTTGGCCGGGCCAGTGGCGCTTTCCTGCTTAGCCAGCTTGACGCGGGCCGATTCCAGCTTCTTTTGCACCTTGGCTTGCTCGGCGGGGTCCACGTCAGCAGGGGCAGATTTGGCGAATTGCTTGAGGGAAATCTCCCACTGAGTTGCAGCCAGTCGGATGCGCCCAGTCTTCTCGTAAAGCTCACCCAAGTGGTCGTGGACGCTGGGATCGCTGGAGTCGCGGTCAACAGCCTGACGAAGGTACTGCTCCGCCGACTCGAAGTCACCCATCTTGAAGTAGCACCAGCCAAGCGAGTCGAGGTAGGCACCGTTCAGCGGATCCTGGTCAACAGCCTTGCGGATCAACATGAGGGCCTCTGGAAGCTGCTTTCCGCGGTCAGCCATCATATAGCCAAGGTAGTTGAGTGTCATGGCATTGGCGGGGTCCAGTTCGAGAGCCTTGCGGAAGAACTGCTCGGCTTGCTCATAGTGCTTCTGGCGCTCGGCCCATTCGCCGCGCATGAAGAGCAGATAGGTGCGGTCCTCCGGTTTGACGGTCAGCAACTCGGCTTTGTTGATGGCCTCTTCAGCCTCATTCCAGCGATGGGCGCGGACGTACATCTGGGCCAGTTCAAGCCAGATAGGGCGATCCTCACTGGTATTGGCAAGCAGGCTTTTAGCCAGAGCGAATCCCTCGTCGGCCTTTCCCAGATCGATCAGTTCGCCGGCCAGCATCAGCTTCAAGTCACGGTCCTTGGGATTTGCTTCAACGGCCTTCCGAGCGATCTCAACAGCCTTGTCAAACTGCTTGTCGTCGCGCAGGGCGTCTACCTCAAACTGATAACCGCGCACGGCATGATCGCCGCCCAGATCGATCAACTTTTGAAAGGCGGCAATCGCCTCGGCGCTTTTATTCTGCTCGTGATAGACGGACCCCAGCCGCTCCAGGAAGATGGCTCGATTACTTTTCTCTTCAGCGGTATAGGCGCCGTTTGCGTGGGAGGTCAACTCGACCATCTTCTCGTAGACTAGGGCGGCTTCGTCATAGCGGGCTAGTACGTCCAAAAGCAATCCCTCGTTGTAGCCGATCTCCAGCAGCAGCCCTTCGTTGTAGCCGGAATCATGTACCTCGGCGGGAGCCTTTTTGCGGGCGGCGCGAATGCTAGCCAGCGCATCTTCATATTTCCCCTGGCGGCGTTGAATCTCACTGATATGCACCAGCGCATCCACGTCCTCGGGATCGGCGTTGCTCAACTCGCGATATTGCTTGAGCGCCTCGTCGAGCTGGTTGTCATTAAGCAGCGATTGCGCCAGTGAATCCCGCGTACGCAGGTCTCCCGGCTCCATGTCTTTGGCGCGCTGATAAGCAGCGATGGCCTCTTTGTACTTCTTCAACTGCTGATAGGAGGCGCCCAGGACATCTTCCATTTTGGCAGTTCGATCCGTAACTGGAACGGTCTCAATGACTTTGGCTGCCTGATCCAGGTTGCCATTCTCGGCATAAAGACGAGCTAGATTGAGCACCACCTCTTCGGAATCCGGCTCGACGGCCAGCGCAGCCTCAAACTGCGCCACGGCCTTCTTGACGTCGTGTTTGACGGTGTAAAGCTGGCCCAGCACAATGCGATCCGGCACGCTATTTGGCTTGAGCGCGACGATCTTCTCGAATTCTGTAATCGCCTGATCCAGAGCGTTCCCACTGGGCGAGGCCGAGGAGGGAGCATTCTGCCCTTCGCTCAGCGTGCGCAAATAGATGCGCCCCAGCAGTTGGTGCGCATCCACGTTCTCCGGCTGGCTCTTCAGCAACTCGCGCGCCACGCTCTCTGCCTCGCGCGAGCGGTTGGCGTTGAAATATAGATCAGCCAGCGCCAAATTCAACTGCGCGGAGCCGGGGTCGACGTTCAGCGCGTACTTGTACTCCTCAACCGCCTTGTCTATCAGCTCCGGATGGCCCTCTGTAACGGCCTCCTCTTCGTACGTAGCAGCCAGCGCGGCGTGGAAGTAGGCCTGAGAGCGGTCCGGTACGGACGCGGCTTCCTTGGCAGGCACAATCTGAATCGGAGTGGCGCTGGGCGCGGTCTGTGCGTGCGCGGGCAAGGCTGTCAGGGCAAAAGCCATGGCGGCGAAAAAGAAGAGTCCGAAGGGCAGTAAACGCGTAGTTTTTGTCATCATCCTGGGGATTCCGCGCCTTTTCAGCCCGTCTGTCTGGGGGATTATCCTCCAATTCAAGGCCGAAAGGCGGTGCAGGCAGCCTGTGAGAGCAACTCTGCCTACTGTACAGACGATTCTAATTGCCAATGGGCTTGCTTGGAGCAGAAGATTACGTCTTTTTCCAGCGTAAGGCCCGGAATGAGGCTCCGCTACTCCTCTCCCTTCCAAACAAACGCATCGGTCTGCGGAAGCCCGATATGCGCCAGTACTCGAAAGACAAACTGCCGCGCCATCTCGGTCGAGTCCGTTGGCTTGTTGTAAAAGGCGGGAATGCAGGGGAAGATCACGGCGCCCGCTTCGGCGGCAAGCGTCATATTGCGCAGATGGATGCAATTGAAGGGCGTCTCGCGCACGCAGAGAATGAGCGGTCGGCGCTCCTTCAGCGTCACATCAGCGGCGCGGGCAATCAACGAGTTAGCCAGCCCGTTTGCAATCGTCGCCAGCGTCCCCATCGAGCACGGCAGCACGATCATGCCACTCGAAGGGTAGCTGCCTGATGCAATCGACGCGCCTATATCTTCATCTGCGTGCTGCACGATCTTCGCGGGCTTCGCCCCCAGCAGCTTGACCAGCAGATCGTTGCGCCCGCTCACGCCCAATTCTTCTGCCATCACTCGCAGCGAGTTTACCGAAGCAACAAAGTGCACGCGAGCCACACGCTCATCCTGCTCAAGAGCGCGCAGCGCCTCGCGGCAAAAAACCGCGCCCGATGCGCCGGTGATGGCTACGGTAAGATTCAACTTC
Organism: uncultured Acidobacteriaceae bacterium; assembly: GCA_963804315.1. GTDB lineage: Bacteria > Acidobacteriota > Terriglobia > Terriglobales > Acidobacteriaceae > Telmatobacter. Next base: position 55,664 of record CAWDQB010000038.1, on the reverse strand, counting down.
AAAGCTCCTGAAGGTTCAAAACGGAATCAGGATTTGCAAGCACATTGATTTTAGCTGCTTGGAGGACAGTCATCTATCTGGCGCTACCGGTCGGTGCAGGAGTAGCAGGGGTCGATGGAAGCCTGAATCAGCGGCGTGTCAGCCAATCGTGCGCCCTTGATCATCCAGCGGATTGCCGGCATCACGGCAAAGGTGGGCGTACGCACATGGACGCGGGCCGGGTTGCGCGAGCCTTCCTTCCAACTGACGGAATACATGACCTCGCCGCGCGGCGCTTCCACGCGTGCCGTGGCCGTTGTAGCGACCAGTTTGGTGAAGTCGAACTTGCCATCCCCAAAGTACAACTCACCCGGAGGCAGCTTGCTGAGCGCCTGTTTGAGAATCTTGCAGCTTTCCATGATTTCGAGGGCGCGGACCAGCAGGCGCGCCGTAACGTCACCGGCTGGTTGCACCGGTACGTCAAACTCCATCTCGGCGTACGCCGCATAGGGCGCGGCCTTGCGCAGATCCTGAGGCACGCCGGAGGCGCGCGCTACCGGACCGACAACACCCAGTGAGAGAGCTTTTTCATGGGTAAGAACGCCCACACCCGCACAGCGCGAGGCGGCCGTACGGCTGGTGGTAAAGATGGGAATCACGGTGCGCGCCATCTCGCCTTCCAGTTGTTCCACCATCTTCAAAATCGACTCCGGATCGGTGATGTCGCGGTTGACCCCGCCTGCGCGATTCATCGAATAGTTGACTCGGTTGCCGCTGATGGCCGCCAGCACGTCCATCACCTTTTCGCGGATCTCAAAGCAGGTCATGAACATGGTTTTGAAGCCCATGAGCTTGGCGGCGATGCCGGCCCAGAGCACGTGCGAGTGCAACCGCTCCAACTCCGCCATAATGGTACGAATATATTGAGCGCGGGGTGGAGGCGTTATTCCAGTCAGCTTCTCCATCGCCGAACACAGCGTCAGCGTATGAATATTCGAGCAGATGCCGCAGACCCGTTCCATCAGCGCGATCACTTGAACATAGTTTCGCGTTTCCGCCAAATGTTCGATGCCGCGAAAGTTGAAGCCGATATGCAGCTTGGCGTCAATGACCGTCTCGCCTTCGCAAATCATGTCGAGCTTGTAGGGTTCTTCGAGCGCGGGGTGGTATGGACCCATGGGAATTTTGTAGCTCATTTTTTCTCCTGACTGACGGCGACGGCGTTGCTTGCGGCCACGCCGTCGCGCAGGTTCACGCCCGTTGTGTCGCCTTGGCGCAGTAGCAGCGGTTCGTACTCGCGGCCGGTGAACTCCAGAGAATACTCCTCATGAATCTCGCGCTCAATCCAGTCCGCAGCCTCGCAGAGATCGAAGATGCTTTCAATGGACTTGTCCTTCAGATCAAAGGGAAAGCCCAGCAACCGCCCATCGAGATCCCAATGGTACTCCAGGCGAAAGCCCTCTTCCTTGGGCAATTGATAAGCGGTGATTGTGATGAAACGGGCGTGCATCGCGTTCATTGCAGTGGCGAGCAGGCGCACGTTCATATCATCCAGCGCGAGCCAATAGACTCCACCCTTCTCCACCCACGATTCCGTACTGCTCAACTGCAAGGGAATTTCTTTGAGCAATGTCAATGAGTGCCTCCTGGAACGGGTTCCTCAACCGCTGCGGTTGCGGGCTTGGGCGCAACGGCGGGCCTGACCGGCGCCTTGCGTGCCACTGTATATGACTTCTTCAACTCGCCGACGGTCAAATAGATCGGCGGGCAGGCCGACTCCTGCGAGAGCGCATGATCCTTGCAGCCCTCAACGCATCGCCCGCAGAAGGTGCATTGGCCGGGTTCGTAACTCCAAGTGAACTCGCCTTTGCCGCCCTTGAACTTGATCGCCTTGGCGGTGCAGCGGAATTGACAGATGGCGCAGCCGGAGCAAAGCTCGGGATCGAATGTGACTAAACCGCGATAGTGTTCAGCCATCTCTGGGCGCCGGGGAAAGACCATCGTGCGCGAGCCGCCCCATAGATTCTTCCACAGCATGGTCAAAATGTTCATGCTTTAATCCTCACAAAAAGCGCGGCGGCGACTGCCAGAACCGCGAAGATCAACGTACATTGCCAGTAAAACCGCACGGTTGTGTCAATCTGCAGGCGCGCCGTGGCCGAGGCCACCACCGACAGCGCCAGTACGATGGCGAAGGAGATTGCAATGAAGATGAGAATGGCCAGCCACACCGCCGTCACCGCGGGAGCCATCAGCGTGGCTACCAGACCAGTGGCTGCAACCCATTCCAACCCATGCGAAAGCTCCCACATGGCCAGCTCCGGTCCGGCGTACTCGGTCATCGGTCCGGAGTAAATCTCCTGCTCGGCATTGGGCAGTGAAAAGGGATTCAAGTGCAGCTTGGCGGGCAAGCAGACCACGCAGCGCCGCAATACCCAGCCAGCGCAAGGGCGACGATGGCAGCAGCGCCAGCGCCGAGAGGCTGAAGGTGTGCTGTGAGGCGGCAATGGAAAGAATAGCCAGCAGAAAGACGATGTTATAGCTGACGCTGAGGACTGCTTCACGCGCCGAGCCGATCTCGCCAAAGATGGAACCCGATGAGAAACCCGCCGCGATGATGCACATGGAGGGCAGTTCCAGAAGCGCGAGGAGCAGGATCAGATCGCCCTGGAAGCCGCCCGAGGCCGGCAATACCGGCAACAGGCCCACCGCGCCCGCCGCCGAGGAGACCGCAATCAGCGGCCATGCCCGCATCAGCAATCCGGCGATGCCGCTGCGTTCAGGCGTCGTTTTGCCCATCAGCTTGATGAAATCAAAGAAAGGCTGCATGAAGGGCGGTCCAATGCGCCCTTGCATCCGCGCCACAGCCTTGCGCTCCACCCACAGGAAGAACCACGCGCAAGGCACGGCGAAGAGAAGGCCGGGAAAGATCAGCAGGCGCGCTAGTGAAGTGATCAGAGTGTTCATGCCCGCACCCCTTCTTTCTTGGCTTCACAAGCGCATCCATCTTTGCAGCAGGCCGATTCAGCTATCGGAATCATCAGGGACTCTTCAGGCGGTTTGTTGCCCCGCGCGGCCAGAATCTCCGCAGCCTTGGCGACGCCTAGGATGATCGCGTCGGGGCGCGGCGGGCAGCCGGGAACAAAGACATCCACCGGAATGTGCTTATCGAGCGGCCCGTCGAGGGTGCGGCTTTCGATGAAGACATTGGTTGTCGCGGGGCATGATCCGATGGCGACAACGGCCTTCGGTCCGCAGACCTGCCCATAAACGGTCCGAATCGCGGCGGCGGCGTTGTGCGTCACCGGCCCGGTAACAACTAGAATGTCAGCGTGGCGCGGGCTGCCCTCCAGGCGCACACCCAACTGCTCGGCGTCGTAACGCGGCGAGAGCGCGGCGATGATCTCAATATCGCAGCCGTTGCAACTGCCCGCGTTCATGTGGAAGAGCCATGGGCTATGGCTGCGGCTATAACACATCAGCTTTTTCCAGAGATTCATAGCCTTCCTCCCAACAGCATTTGCAGCGCATCCGGCCAAATGCCCGCGGCCAGAATCAACACCAACGAGTCCAACAATCACAGCCCGCAAGAGCAACGGCTCCTTAGTTGGATGCTCTGGAGGCGAAGAAGGATCAAGCTCATCCGGCGGACCCCACCAGAAGCGGGTCAGAGCCAGCACGTAGGCGATCAGCGCGAAGATCGACGAAAGTATGAAGACCGCAGCCAGCGGCCAGCCAATCTGCACGGCGGTCTCGTAGAGTCTCCAGCGTCCCAGGAATCCCATCGTCGGCGGAATGCCCAGCATCGCCAGCATTCCGAACAAGAAACCGAAAGCGGCAACGGGATAGCGCGCGGCAAGGCCCTTCGGTTCGCCATCGAGAGCGCCGTCGGCTTCGGGGCCGCTGAGGCAGATGAAGAGCAGCGCCTTGGCGAGAGAGTGTGTCGCGGCTGCAAAGATTGCGCCTTTGAATCCGAGTGTGTTGGCTGACGCGAGTCCGAGCAATAGAAACCCAACATCCTCGGCTGTCGAAAGAACCAACAGACGTTTGAGGCTCTTTTGCGATAGCATCAGCAGCGCTGCGATTAACGACGTAGCTGCTGCTATGCCGAGCCATAATCCTGTGGGCCATAATCCCTGGAGCGGCAAGCCTTGAAAAAGGAAACAATGCATTGTGCATTTCGCAGTAACATAGAGTTCTCCAAACGCGGCCATATCGACGACCGCAATTATCAAACCCAGAACCGATGCCGGAAGCTCATCAGCAAGATTTAGCAGCCAGAAGAGAAGTGGAACCGCCGCCAGCTTTACGCAAACACTGGTGATGAGTAACGACCAAGCCCACTCATTTTGACCTCGCTCCATTAACAGGTCACTTGACACGAGAGTCAATACAGAGATGAATACAACTGTGAGATAAGTCAGCTTTGCGGAAAGCGTTCGTGCGCTTTGCCAAACTAGCGCCACAGTCAGTAACGCACCTAGTTCCAAAAGCCCAAGGCGAGTCCATAAATCAGCAAATGGTAGACCTGTTAATGTAATTAAACTGACGAGAATCATCCATGGAAGCAGCCGACGATTTGCTTTGTGCGCGAGTGCCGCGAGAATCAGAGCGACTGCGGCAATTGCACAGGCGATGATTATCAAACCGGGTACGAGTGGGTCGGAAAGGAGTGATGTATGCGGTACAGCGGAGGTGTGATCAGAAACTATAAATCGAACCCCTGCCAAAATTGCCGCTGCTAATACGATTACGAGAGCCATCGCATTACGTTCCATCCACGAAACCACCACGCCCAGCCCGCGTGAAACCGCCTGCAAGCCGCGCCAAACGCCGAGATAAACCGCGTCCACATTGGTCCAGCGGAAGAACTCATGCCAGTTGCCGAGGAAGATCGAGGAGAAATCCCCTGCCGTCAGCCTTCCTTCGGAGGAAAGCGGTTCGCCGCCGGTAAAGATTCCACCGCCGGCCAGCGCCGCTCCGGCAACCTTGGGCTGGCGCGAGACGTAGGCAATCGCGTAGATCACTCCGCCCACAATCAGCGAAAAGACGGCCAGCACCAATCCGCCGATCGAAGAGAAGCTGCCTGCATCCGTCGATAGCCCAAGCCAGGTTACGTTTACCGCGCTCATCTGGAGAGCACCTAGAATCGGGTTGAGCAGATAATTGACCGCCAACTGCGGCGCGATGCCCAGAACCAGAGAACCCGCGGCGATGAAGCCCATCCCCCAGATCATCGTCGGCGGAGACTCATGCGCGTCTTTGGTGGCCTCGGTCGTGGGGCCGAGGAAGACCGCGCTGGTGGCCTTGGCGCAAAGGAAGACCGTGCCCAGGCTGACAGCCCATGCGACCATCGCGGGCACCGCCCATCCGGCCTGCAACGCCGCCGCGTAGAGCATCCACTTGCTGGCGAAGCCGCTCATCAGCGGAACCCCGGCCATGCTGCCCGCGCCGATCAACCAGGATAATGTCGTCTCAGGCATCTTGCTGGCGAGGCCGCCCAACTTGTTCATATCGCGCGTGCCGGCCGCGTGCTGCACCGAGCCGGCGGTGAGGAACAGCCCGCCCTTGAAGAAACCGTGATTGAGACAATGCAGGAGGCCAGCGGCAATCGCCAGCGGCGTGCCGATGCCGATGCCCATCATCATGTAGCCGATTTGGCTCACCGTGGAGAAGGCCAGCATCCGCTTCAGATCGGTCTGCACCATGGCGTACATCACGCCGATAGCCATGGTCGCCGTGCCTACCCAGACCAGCGAAGCGCTGCCCCAGGCGAAACCGCCGTTGACCGGCCACGCGCCAAAGCTATGCATGCGACAGGCAAGATATACACCTGCCTTCACGTAGCAAGCCGCGTGCAGCAACGCGCTGACCGGAGTGGGCGCGGCCATCGCTTCGGGAATCCAGGTGTGCAGCGGAAACTGAACAGACTTGGCCACCAGCGCCACCAGCATCAGTACAAAGACGCCGCCGGTGAAAGCCTGCGCAACCTTCGGATCGGTCCACAGCGCGCTGCCTGTGCGGTGATAGACCACAAGAATTGCCGCCAGCAGCCCGTAGCCCGCGATATGAGTCATCAGAAGTACTTTACGTGCGCCTGCGACTGCCTCGCGATTGGTGTACCAGAAGCCTACCAAGCTGAAGGAGCAAAGGCCGACCAGCTCCCAGCAAAGATAGAAGATAAAGAGGTTGGCGCTATAAACCAGCCCAACAAAGCCGCCGATGAAGACCAGCATCGTAGCAAAGAAGCGCGTCGCCGACTTGTCGTGAGCCATGTAGCCAATGGAATAAAGCAGGACGAATGCACCCAGGCCGGTTCCCATCAAAGCAAAAAGGACGCTCAAGGCGTCCACGTGGAGAACCAGGGCCAGAGGCCCATCCCAAGGCAGCACATTCAGATCGATGGCTTGCCCAGCCTTTACGTAGCGCATCAGCCCAGCGACAGAGGCCACAGCAGGCAGGCAGAAGAGAAAAGCCAGAATCCCTTTAGCCCTTGCCGTACAGAGCCGTGCGGCAAGAATCTGTAACGCGGCGCCGAGCAGCAGGGAACACGGCGCGATCAGGAGTAGCGACGCTGCATTCATATTGACCATGCTATTTTGGAAAAGTCTGTTTAGATGTGATCAGTCTCACATTAAGAGACAATATGTGGAAATAAATCGATGATGGTGCATCTCGGGTACAGGTATCACGCCTTCAGAGCCGCCAGGATCTGCGGCGCCAACTGGCTTACATTGCCGGCTCCCAGAGTGAGGATGAGATCACCCTCGTTGGCGAGAGCCGTCACGACACTCACAGCATCTGGAAAATCCTGAGAAAACCGCACCTGCGGGCCTTGGATCTTGGCGGCCAGACTCTCTGCCGTCACGCCCGGAATTGGCTCTTCGCTGGCGGCGTAGATGGGCAGCACAACCACCGAATCCGCGTCGGCAAATGCGCTTGTGAATTGGCCCAGCAGGTCACGGGTTCGGCTGTACCGATGGGGCTGGAAGACAACATGGATCTTCTGGTAGCCGCACTCGCGAGCCGCGGCCAGCGTGGCTCGAATCTCGGTGGGATGGTGCCCGTAATCGTCCACCACGCTGACGCCGCGCGCCGAGCCGCGCTTTTGAAAGCGCCGGTCCACCCCGCGAAAGTGGCTCAGTCCCGAGGCAATCATGCTAGATTCCATGCCAAGTTGATGCGCAATCGCCACGGCCGCTGTTGCGTTCAGCACGTTGTGACGCCCTGGCACATTCAATTCAAAGGGTCCAAGCTGACCCAGAGCGGTCGTTATCTGGAAGCGGGCGAAACTTCCCTTCCCTTCCTCAATAAATTCCAATCGATAATCGGCGTCCGGCGTGATGCCATAAGTGAAGACGCGCCGCCGCGCACGGGGCAGAATCGCAGCCAGTTGCGGATTGTCCACGCAGGCGGTCACGGCGCCGTAAAAAGGCAGCTTATTGATGAAGGTCAGAAAGGCCTCTTCCACGTCGGCCATGTCGCGGTAACAGTCCATGTGCTCGCGGTCGAGATTGGTCACGACAGCTAGAATGGGCGAGAGCTTGAGAAAAGAGCGGTCGCTCTCGTCGGCCTCGGCCACCAGATACTGCGAACTGCCCAGCCGCGCATTCGATCCCATTGCGTCCACGCGGCCACCGACGACGACAGTGGGATCAAGTCCTCCGGCCGCCAGCACTGAGGCTACCATCGAGGTGGTCGTTGTCTTGCCGTGCATTCCGGCGATGGCGATGCCGTACTTGAGGCGCATCAACTCTGCCAGCATCTCAGCGCGCTGAATCACGGGAATCTTGCGCTCGTGTGCCTCCAGCACTTCGGGGTTTGCGGCACTCACCGCTGAACTGGTTACAACAACCGTAGCCCCGGCGACGTTACGGGCATCATGTCCCTCATGAATAATCGCGCCCATGCGCGCGAGGCGATCCGTCATCGGACCACGGCGCAGATCAGAGCCTGAAACCTCCATACCGAGGTTCAGCAGAATCTCCGCAATGCCGCTCATGCCGATGCCGCCGATACCGATGAAGTGAGCGTGCTGAGAGGTGGCAAACATAGGTGTATGCTTAACTTTATCATTTTGAAGCTCAGGGATGACGAGCCACTTTCCTTTCCCACCGATCCGAGTTACGATTTTGGCAGGCTTCTCAGGAGGTCCATCGCGATGCTGCGCAGCTTTGGAGTCCTTGTGCTTTTGGCTGCCCTTGCGCCCGCTCAGGCCGCTGCCGGCAAACCGAAGCCGTGCGTGACCGCCGATGAGGCGACCAGGCTGATCGACAAAGATATCTGCGTCTCGGCGCATGTCTATGACGTGGTCGAACTGCCGGATGGAACGCGCTTTCTGGATGTGTGCGCGCCGCAAACGCCCGATGAGCAATGCCGCTTCACCCTTGTCAGTCTGTGGGAAGACCGCGACGATGTGGGCGAGTTGCGCAAGTATCGCGATATGGACGTACAGGTGCGCGGGATTGTGCGCTCCATGCATGGGCGGGCTGGAATGGTAGTCAGCCACGCACGGCAGTTCTACGGAGGTCCGCCCAAATTCAAACCCAACCCGAAGCTAGCGCGCGGCTTTACTGCTGAAGAGAGCCGCCCGCCGATCCGCGACCCCAATCTGCGGACGCAAGGCTTGAGGCGATCTTTCATGAACTCGCGAGAAAGAGAAGCGCTGCCGGGAAAGTGATGAGCAGTTCACGGTTCTCAGTGTAAGGTTTTAACTGAAAACTGTGAACTATATCCTCGCCTCAGCCATCTCTTTCAGGATCGCTTCCGCGGCTTCAGCCGGATCGGCTGCTTGTGTAATTGGACGGCCGACAACCAGGTAGTTTGCGCCCGAACGCAGGGCTTCGGCGGGAGTGGCGATACGCTTTTGGTCTCCGATTGCAGTTCCCGCAGGGCGAATGCCTGGGATCACCAAAACGCCGTCAGGACCGGCAAGAGCGCGCAGGCCGGCAACCTCTTGCGGCGAGCAGACGAAGCCGCGAATCCCGGCCTTCAGTCCCATGCGCGCCAGCAACTCCACTTGCCCGGCTGGCGAGCGATCAAGCCCAACCGCGTGCACCTGCGCGAGATCCATGCTGGTAAGAACCGTTACGGCCAATAGCTCTGGCGGTTCATCGAACCCCTCCAGCGCGGCATGGGCTGCGGCCAGCATGGCAGGGCCTCCGGCGGCATGCAGGCTCATCATCTTCACGCCGAGGCGCGTGGCTGAGCGCACGGCAGCGCCGACGGTGTTGGGAATGTCATGCAGCTTGAGGTCGAGGAAGACCGAGTGGCCGCGCGCCGTCAATAGTTCCACAACAGAAGGTCCGGCAGCTATAAACAGCTCCAGCCCCACCTTGAACCACTGGCAGGTATTCTCCAGTTGGCCAACCAACTCACCGGCGGAAGCGGCATCCGGCACGTCCAAGGCAACGATCAGACGCTTGCGCGCTTCTTCCACGCCGTCCGCATCAGGAGGGCGAGCCGGGGCAAAGGTTGGATTCATCCGTTCAGGGATAGGCATTCTTTTATCCTAGTGCATCTTCTGCGATCCTGAAACTCGACAGACAAAGCACGCTGAGCGATCTTCCGAAAATAACCGGTAGATCTGGAAGATGTGCATAGGAAATAGTTTTGAATCGGCGCGGCTTCAGCCTGCAATCAAGCCTGGATCTTGCTGAACAAGCTGTTCTGGCTGGAATTCAACTGCGAGATTACATCTTCCAAAGCCGTCTGCTGCGTCTCAGACAAGGAGAGTTGCGTAGAAACCGTAGGAATATCGGCCTGCATCAGATCGGTATGCGCGGTGGTCAACTGTAACTGCACATTGGTCACAGCATCGGAAGATGCCGTGATCTGAGTGATCGAGTTATCGATTGTCACCCGCTGCTGAGAAACATAATTCAGCGCCGTACCCAGCGCCTCGGTATCGCTTACGGCCTGCGCGGTATCCACCGTGCCGCTGGAGTAATCAGCGATCAGCGCATTCAGCGCTCCGAATACGCTGTTGGTCTTGCTGCCAAGAAAAATCTGATTTCCCGGAAGATTCAACTGTATCTTTTGCCCGTTGGGCGATTCAAGATAATTCACGCTCTCGTCTCCGCTGTAACTGGTGACGGCCGGCGAGTTTGATGTCGAAGTGCTGAACGGCGCCGTTGAGGTTTGTCCGCCGGCAAAGATGTACTGACCCTGATAGTCGGTATTGGCCAGCGCGGTTACTTCATTCAGAATGCCGGAGATTTGATTTCCAACCGATTTCACGTCGCTCGGATTCAAGGTGCCGTTGTTGGCGCTGGTGGCCAGCGAGATGGCCGAAGTCAATTGCGTCACGACACTGCCCAGCGCGGAATCCGCCACCTGCAACTGCCCCGTCACCAGACTGGCGCTCTGCGTAAAGGAATCATCCTGCTGAATCTGATTGAGCAACAGGACGTTCTCTCCCGAGCCGGTGGGATTCTGGCTCAGCGAGTTGATGCTGACGCCGCTCGATAGCTCTGCAGTCAATTGCTGCTGATTCGCCTGAGCCTGGTCGAGAGAACCCACCAGATTCGTAACGTAAAAGGGATCCACTCGCATTGCTTTCCTCCACAGGACTCAGCTATTTCGCTTGCGCCGCCCGCCGTGCGCGCCTTCGCCGAGGCGGCCGTGACCGCCTCAGGAAACCGTAGTCGGTTCCCCCAGGTTCATAACCGAATTGATGATGTTATTCAGCATCGTGAAGACCTGCGCCGCAGACTGGTACGTGCGCTCAAAGGTCGTCATTGAGGCGGCCTCGTCATTGAGATTCACGCCGGACAGTGCGTCATTCTGCGTCTGCAATTGCGTCACCGAGGCCGCCTGCGCCGTATTCTCCGTCTGCACATTGGAGACTGTCGAACCCAGCGTGGTCACAAAATTCGAATAATAGTCGATTGGCGACTGCCCATTCACGATGGATTGATTGGCCAGCGCCGCCAGCGCCACGGCATTCGAGTTATTGCCCGTTCCATCACCCAGGCCCGCGGCGGCTATCTGGTTTGGATCCGTCATTACCACACTCATATTGACGGCGCTGCCCGCTACGGCTGTGGGCTGACTGAAGATATTCAGCGGGCTAGCCGCCGTGCCGGTATTTCCGTTCAGATCCGTGCCAGCATTGTTCTGCGTATTTACTGCCGTCGAGATGCCATAAGCCAAATGATTCAGCGCATCCAGCGCTTTGGGAATATCAAGATCGCGTGCCGTCAACTGCCCGCCCAGCGAGCCACCGCCCGTGGCTAGTTCTGAAGTAACATCGGTGTTGCCTAGAAAAAAGTTCGTAACTCCGTTCACCGTGCCGGTAGTCAGCGGATAACTGGTTCCGTCGGATGCGAGTAACTGGCCCGATGTGGTGGTAATCGCCAATCCGTTATTCTCGGAGGTGATCTGGTTGATCCCTACTAACTGCGAGAGCTGGCTAATATCATACTGTCGCTGGTCTTCGATCGTTCCTGCGTCCGCGTTGGGTGAGGTGGTCTGAATCTGCTGATTGAGCTGCGCAATGGCCGTGGTCAGCGAATTCACCTGGCCAGCCACTCCGGCTGTCTCCTGGTCCAGCGCGGAGCGCTGTTCATTCAAGCTTGCCGCTGCGTTGGAGATGTCCCCAGCCAGCGTCCCTGCCGAAGAAAGCACCGCTTGACGCAGCGAGTTATCGGTCGAGTTAGCCTCCAGATTTGAAAATGAGGCGAAGAAGTTTGTTATATCGCTGCCGATGTCGCCCGCCGTCGAAGTAGACGATCCAGAATCCGGCGTAAACAGCGCCTGAAGCGTATTCAGAGCCGTAAGCCGCGAGCCGGTCGAAGCGGCCAGTTGCTGCTGCTGGTCCAGCCGTGACTCCAGCACGCGATCCCGTTGTGAGGTGGCGCCAGTCTCCGTCACCCCTTGACCCACCAGATTGCCGTTGTCGTTGAGCGGCCGATTCTCCTGCCAATCGGGCGTCTCCAAGGTATAGCCGGGGGTGTTGGCGTTGGCCACATTGTTGGCCACCACATTCAACGCCTGCTGATCGGCGTCCAGCGCCTGCGCGATAATGCTGAAGGCTGAATTAATTGTCCCCATGGCCACTCTCCGTTGGCCGCCACCCCGGCCGGGAGGCCGCACGGTACTCCAACTGTCCCTGGCGCCGCTCCCGAAGCCGGTTCATCACATCCAAATTCGAGCGCGTCGCCTCCAGCACCCGCGCAAAGACAGCCATATCCTTGGCAGCCGCCTTGGCCTGAGAGTTCAGCACAAGCCGCGCATCTCCATCCATCCGCGCCAGATCACGGTTCAAAGCCTGACAGGAGAGCGCCAGTTCCTCTAGCCGCTCCGCATCCAAACGCGCCAGTGCCTGCGAAGCCTCCATCACCAGATCCTTCAGCATCGGATGCTGCCACTGCTCTGCTCGCTGCTCCAATGCAATCGCTCCTAATCACTGTTGATCACTCTTGATCATATTTTCTGCCGTGCCCTTCCGAATAGAGATGCTGATCCATCCGGTACCAAGCGCCCATCTACGCGCTCAGCTTCGCTTGAGCTCCCGCGCCCTTCCCTTATCTTCCGGATCCATCGGCACAACCATCCTCAGCCGCACCCTGCTTCCCATGGAGTGTGTGAGCGATCTAGGCGTGGCTGGCGAGCATGGAGTCCACCAGCCGGGAAGCGATCGCCGAGGGATTGATGCTATAGCTTCCCGACGCCAGAGCCGCCTGAATGCTGGCCACCTTGTCCATGCGGACACCCCCGTCGCCGGCCGTCTGAGAGACCTCGCTGGCCGCGCTGCTGAAGGTCGCGCTGTCACTGCCCAATCCGCTCCCGCTCGTCGTGGATGGGTTCTTTGACGGTTGCGCCACCGACGTGGTAGCCTGCGTTCCCAAAAGTGATTTCAATCCTTCAAGACTGCTGCGAATGTCCATATACCTGACTCCTTGTTGGCTTCATCGGCATGACCACTAATCACTGTAGTCATTGGTGGAATTTCATTACAGTATTCTCGTGCAAATTTCGGGTTACTTCGAAGTTACTTGCTTGTTACTCGAAGATGTGAGTTGCCTCACAATACTATTGGCTATCCCAAAGCCACCCGCCTCGCTCAACCCCCGCCCCAAGGCCTCGGTGGCAAACTCGCCCAGCGCTCCACCGGAACCAGAAGCTGTTTCATTCTCCTCACCATCCAAACCATTTGTACTCATCAAAGGTTTTAGCAGCTCTTTCATCATCTGCGCCTCAAACTCATGCGCCGCACTCACCAGCCGTGGCGAAGGCGCGGTGGCCGTTCCCCCACTCGTAGCCTGCCGCTGCCGCCGTGATCGAATTCATCTTAAAAACTCCTAACGAATTTGCGGCTCACGCTCGCTTCATGGTTAGAGAACTTCGAGGTCAGCCTCCAAAGCGCCGGCCTCCTTCATCGCCTGCAAGATAGAAATCACATCGCGTGCTCCTGCCCCTGTACGTTGCAATTCCTGGACCAAATCTTCTACCGTGGCCCCTTCTTTTAATTCAATGCGATTGACCGGCTTGTCGGTGGCTTGCACTGTGGTTTGCTGCACCACTTGCGTGGTTCCGTTCGACAGTGCATTGGGCTGCGAGACCTCGTTCTCGGTCATCACATTGACACTCAAGCCCCCATGCAAGATCGAAACCGGCTGCAGACGCACCGTGCCGCCAATCACCACTGTCCCGGTCCGCTCATTGACCACCACCCGCGCCCGCGGAAAGACATCCACTTCGACAGCCTCGATCTTGTCCAGCAGCGAAGCAATATCCTCCTCCGGCGCGGCCGCAATCTCCACTCTCCGGCTATCCAAAGCGTGAGCGCGCGGACCGCCCAATGCTTTGTCAATCGATGCCGCCATCCGCTCGGCGGTATGGAAGTCGGCGTCGTTCAGCACCACACTGACCACATGCATCTGCTTCAAATCAAAGGGTACGGGCCGCTCTACCAGCGCGCCGCCGGGAACGCGCGCCGTGGTCGGATGATTCGACAGCCGCGTGTTGCCTCCCGCGGCGGCCATGTAGCCGCCCAGCACCAACGCCCCTTGCGCCTGTGCATAGATCTGACCGTCCGGCCCGTAGAGCGGCGTCATCAGCAGAATACCCCCTTCAAGCGAGCGCGCATCACCCGCCGAAGAGACGGTAATATCCATCTTCGATCCGGGACGGCTGAAGGGCGGCAGCGTGGCCACCACAAAGACCGCCGCCATATTCTTGACTTGCATGTTGCTGGCGCTATTGGCACCGGTCTGAGGCACCGTAATCCCCATCCGCTCCAGCGTCGAAAGCAACGTCTGCGCGGGAAAGACCGTCTGCGAACTGTCCCCTGTGCCGCGCAAGCCCACCACCAGCCCATAGCCCACCAATTGATTGTCCCGAATGCCCTCAATGGTCGCCACATCCTTGATGCGCGCCATCTGCGCCGTCGAAGCGGCGCCTGCCGCCGCGGGAGTCAGAAGGAGCGCAGCCAGAAAGAACGCCGGTTTTTTGTGAGCCCATTGCATAGGAATGCCCTTTTCAGATGACAGTGGCCGGTAATCAGCTTTCAGTTGTCCGTCGCCAAATTCCAGCCCTCAACGATTGCCGAGGAGATGATCGCAAATGAGTCTTCGCAAAATGCCATAACATTCCCTTTCGATTTTTCAGCCCTGCAAATTTTTCAACCACTGCCTCCTGTCGCCTGTCATCCGTCACCTGTCAAAACACCATCAGCCTCTCCAGAAAACGCACCACCGCATTCTGCCGGTAGGTCGAGTCGTTCACAATGCCTTTGCCTGTCACCTCCAGTTCCAGGTCGGTCATGGCCGTCGATTGCACCTGATTCTGCGCACTCACATCCTCCGGACGCACCAAGCCCCGGAGCTTGATCAACTGCGTCTGCTGCGAAAAGGTCTCCTCGCGCGTCGCCTGCACCACCAGCATCCCGTTGGGCAGCACGTCCACCACCTCAGCCCCAAAGGTTGTCGTCAAACTCGAATTGGTGGTGCTCTGCCCTTGCGCCGCCAGAGCTGAGGCCGCATTCGCGTTCAGAAGATTCTGCAGATTATTAGACGCCTTCAGCTTGCCGAAGAGTCCGGTTAGTGCCGAACTGGCGCTCGAAGCCCGCGAGTTCTTCACCTGCCCGTCCGTTGATGCGGCCAGACTCTCCGAGACCACAATTGAAACCACATCGTGCAGCCGGACTGCCTTGGCATCGGTGCCCAAGCGCACCAGCCGCCCCTCTGGATTCCAGATCGAACCGGCGGTCAGAACCTCCGCCGCCTGCTGCGCTCGCACCCGCTCAATGTACGCCTTCAGAGCCTCTTCAGGCGGTGTCTCTTTACCTGCGATTCCTGGCGTAGACTTCTTTTTGCCAATTCCCGCCGCCGGTTGCGGCACGGAGAGCGCCGCCAGCGCTAGCAAAAGCATCCATAGCGGACAGCGCAATTTCATGGCCTCGCCTCCTTCTCCGGCTGGAATGCCGCCCGCCCAGGCCCAAGTGCCACCACTCGCACCACCCGGCCGCCTATGGCCAATCGCGCCACAAAGACCGCGCCCGCCGCCGCTGGAGCGAGAGCCCGCGCCTCTAATACCACATCCACCACTGCCGTATGCTCTTCGACGATCACCCGGTCGCCCGAGCGAATCACCGGCAGAAGCTGCGCTGCTTGTCCGGCAGGCTGATCGAGTTGCCGGGGCACGCCAATCGGCTCATCCGCGCCACTCGCCGCGCTCTGCCCGGCCCTCACCCGAACCAGCCGCCCTGGCCCGCCCGGAAACTCCTCGTTCCGTAACAGCAGCCAGCGGTCTCCGGTATGCGGATCGTCGATCTCGCGATACAGTTCTCCCCTCGGCTGCGTTGAAGAACCCTCCGCCAGCAGCCCGCCCGAGGAGACCATCACCTGTGCCCGTCCGTTCGCTTGCGTTTGAGCCTGCATCCAGCAAGCCGTCCAGATCAGCGCGCCCAACTCCAGCGCCACTCCCAGCCTCGATCTTGCACGCAACCTGCCCATTGTTCGTTCCCAGTCCCTGAGTCCCAGTCCCCGGCTCCTGCTTAGTGCGTCATATTATTGACCTGCGAATACATATCGTCGGCCGCCTTGATGACCTTGGAATTCGACTCGTAGGCCCGCTGCGCCAGCACCATCTGCACGAACATGGTGACGATATCCACATTGGAGTTCTCCAAGTAACCCTGCTGCAACGTCCCCAGCCCTTCAGTTCCGCCCGGATTGCCCAGCACCGGGTCGCCGGAGTTGAGTGTGGCCTGCAAAAGATTCGCCCCATCGGCCTGCAATCCGCCCGGGTTGGGAAAGGTCGCCAGTTGAATCTGCCCCAGTTGCGAGGGATTCTGCTGCCCCGGCAAGGTCGCGTTGACCACTCCGTACTGGGTGATCGTCACCGCAGTCGCGTTGGCCGGGATGGTGATCGTCGGAATGATCGGATCGCCATCGGTGGTCACAATCGTTCCCTGGTTATTCATCTGAAACTGCCCGGCGCGGGTGTACTCAATGGTTCCATCCGGACGCTGCACCTGAAAGAAGCCTGTTCCCTCGATGGCCAGGTCCATCGGATTCGAGGTCTGGTTCAACGAACCCTGCGTCTGAATCACCTCGGTCGCCGCCGACTTGGTTCCCAGGCCGATCTGCAAGCCCGCTGAAACGGTTGACTGCGACTGCGCCGCTCCGGGGGTCACCAGATTCTGGTAGACCATATCCTGAAACTCCAGGCGCAACTGGCGAAAGCCCGTCGTCGATGAGTTCGCCAGGTTATTGGCAATCGTGTCCAGATTCAACTGCTGCGCGCTCATCCCGCTGGCCGCGGTGTACAAGGCTCGAATCATTTTGGCTCCTTTCAGTCGCCAATCAGTTCACAGTTCTCAGTTTTTAGTTGCCCGTGGTTGAAAGCGCGAACTGTTCATGGATGCATCTGACTCCAAACTCGCTGAGAACTGTTGACTGTGAACTGTGAACTAGCACCTTCGGCAGATCCTCGGTGGCGATCTTGTTGAACTCGGTGTGGAAGACGGTCAGCGCCCGCTGCATCATCTCCGCCTCGCGCTGCACCAAAATCAGATTCAGCGTTCCCGGAATCACGCCCTGGTTGGCGTTCTCGATCGCTCCCTGATGCAACGTCATATTCTTCGAGATCACCGGCAGAACCGCTTCCGGCGCGCGATAACGGTTGGCCCCCTCCGGTGTCAATTGGTGCCTTTGGGAAAGGTATAGATGCCTAGCGTAGTCACCACCCCGCCGGCCACCGAAACCACTCCGTCTTCGCCAATCGCCACCTGCCCGGGCGGAATGGCAATCGTCTGTCCGGTCGCCGAAAGCACCGGATCACCGGCCTCGGTCACTAACTGCCCGGCCGGGGTGCGATGAAAGCCGCCGTCGCGCGTGTAACGCTGCCCCTGTGGAGTCTGCACCATGAAGAAGCCCTCACCCTCGATGGCCAGATCCAGTGGATTGCCGGTCTGCTCCAGCGCCCCCTGCCCGAGATTCAAATGGTCGCCGCCGATCAAACCGTAGTTATTGACCGTCTTGCCCCAACTGCGAGTCCGTGGCGTCCGGCCCCAGCAGTACCGAGCGGAAGAACTCCTGCTCAGCCCGGTAGCCGGGTGTCTGCGCATTGGCCAGATTGGTCGCCGCCAGATCCAGCGCCTGCGTCCGCGCAACGAGGCCTGTCATCGCCGCATAATATCCGCTGTCCATCAAAAGCCTCCCTCAGGCACAGTGAGAGAATGCAGGTAAAGGACCGGAAAGGATGGGGAGGGGATTAGAAGTTGGTCAGAATTGAGACAGAACCCAAGGGTCAGGGATCATGTGCCTGGGTTCAGGAAACGATGAATAGATATCTATAGAGAGAAAACA
The DNA here is from genome assembly GCA_963804315.1 of uncultured Acidobacteriaceae bacterium. Taxonomy (GTDB): domain Bacteria; phylum Acidobacteriota; class Terriglobia; order Terriglobales; family Acidobacteriaceae; genus Telmatobacter. The sequence continues at coordinate 37,869 of CAWDQB010000038.1, read as the reverse complement.
GAGATCATGGTTCGGGGATTTAAGGCCTGTTAACACTACCTCGGCCACCGCCTGAGGTAGTGTTAAGGCCCTAGGTCACCAATCTCAAACCGCGTTGCGGTTCAATCAATTGACCCCTGACCCCTGCTTTATTGCAGTCCGTCGCAGATAATCGTAACCTCAAAGCTGGCGTCGTCAAAATGGTAGGTGTGATGGAGTTTGAACTCCGGCGCCTGCACATGCAGATTGTAATCCCGGCCCGTGATCACCGCCGGAACAGAGAGGCCGCAGTTGGCCGCCAGATCCGGCACCTTTCCCTTCCATGCTCCGGCGAGCATATTACAGATCTCGCCGATCCCGTCCTTGACGGTATCGTCAATCTCGTCAAACTCCATGCCAGTCATATGCGCGGCAATTTTGATGGCCGCCGAGCCGCCCGAACGAAAGACGCAAGCCCCGCTCAGCAGACCGCCAAAGCCTACCACTGCCGTCACCGACTCTGGCTCGGCAATCTCCACCGGTCCCTCAATAGCGCCGGCAGTTTACCCCCAGCATCAACTGAAAGACCTCTTCCACGCTCGCATCCAGGTTCCTCGGATCGGAGACCAGATGCACCGACTCTCGCAACGATAGCGTCATCGTACGCTCCATTTCCTTATTGCCGCCGAATCGCCCTGTCGCAATCACGGCCCTGCGCACACCATACTGTTGCACCTCCGCAGCCACTCCTCAGCAGTGTGAACTCCCGGCTTCCGACGCACTCCAATACTGAAAACTCTTCACACTGCTGAGACTGACCTCCCGGCTATGCCGCACTCAACAGCGGCAATACCCGCTCCTTCACCTGCTCGGCCGTAAACGGCTTGCGGATGTAACCTTGCGCCCCCGCCAGAATGGCTTGCTTTACGTGCTCCTCGCTCGACTCGGTGGTTATCATCACCACCGGAACGCCGGGAGCCAGGTTTTGCGCCCGGAGCTGGCGCAGAAACTCCAGTCCATCCATCGAAGGCATATTGATGTCGGAGAGTATCAAGTCCACCGGCTGGGCCTTCAACAGTTCCAGCCCATCGATGCCGCTGCCAGCCTCAAAAACCACCAGTGGATTCAGGCCCGCCTGACGGAGCGAACGCTCCACAATCTTGCGCATCACCGAGGAATCATCCACGATCAAGGTTCGCACTTCACTCATGCCTTGCTCCTCTGCTTCTGTCTCTATCGGCCATAGGCGTCATTCCTTGAGGGGCTATTCTGCACTCTCCACTTCCTTGTTCAATGCGTCCCAATTGAACAGATCAGATCTTGAATCGCTCCGCGCTCCGGCATCGGCCCTGTCTGCTCCCGCAGCCACATCCGCAGCCAAAGGCAATCGTGCACCCGCACCAGACGCGATTCCACCGGCCTCATCCGCTCCACCAGCCGGGCCAGAGCGTGCACCGCCGCTGGTTCACTGGTGGCCTCGATCAATTCAACCGGTGGAAACTTGGCGTTCAGCATCCGCGTATGCGCCGGGGCAAAAAGCGATTCCTGCACCAGGCCGCTCTCCACACGCAATCCGCTCATCCGCTCGACGGCCAGCGCCACCACCGGGTCCAGACGGTCCTCGAAGCCCAGATACAAAAGCCTCCCCGCCGCCAGCCGCAGTGGCAGCGCGCCAAATGCATCCAGAAACAGACGCGGCAGCAGCACCGTCAGCGCCTCGGCGTCATGAAACTCCAGCGGCAGCACCGGGCAGCTCCACTGCAGACCGAGCGCCCGCGTGACCAACTGCTCTCTCACCCCATGCTGGCGCACCAGCCACTGCCCCAAACGGCCCACGCCGGCTACTCTCTGCGCATCGAGAGCCTGACGAAGCTGACCAGCCGTGATCCACCCCTGCTCCAGCATCACCAAGCCCAGTGGAACCCGATGCCGGTGGCTCTCCTGCGGCAGTCCGCGGCCCTCCAGCTCTCGGCGCACCGCCCCCTCCAGCCGCGCCGCAGTGCAGGCCGGCGAACAACTCCAACCACCCTCAAAGACGGGCGCCTGCCGCGAGCGCCACAGATGCAGCCAGCCGGAGGCGCAAATGGGATTGGCGCAGGTCGCAAACAGTCCGCTGCGTGACCGGCCCCTTGCCAGCAACTCCTCGGCGCTCACTCTGCCATCACCCGCCTCCTGATTCGCCTTGCGCGCACTGCGAACGGCTTCCATCAGCGAGGTCGGAACCCGGCCAGGCGATTCACGCGCAGGCCCTCCCCGGCCACCGGAGCCGCCGCCGGCATACGCCAGCCCAGCCTTGCCCGCCTCCCTCCGCACCATATCCAGGCTCTCCTGATCCGGGCCTTCCTGGCCGCTCTCACTCCTGATTAGAAGAGGCATCGTATGCTCTCCAGCCGCTTCCTGGGCGAAGCCACTTCCGTCACCCGCAGGCCAAAGTTGCCGTTGACCAGCACCACTTCGCCACGGGCCACAATCTTGTCGCCCACGATCAGATCCACCGGGTCGGCCACATTGCGATCCAGCGGCACAACATCGCCCGGACCCAGATCAAGAATCTCGGCCAGCGGCATCTCCTTGCAGCCAAAGCGCAACGCAGCCTCCAGTTCCACATCAAGCAGCAGTTCAACCCCCGCGCTCAAACTCGGCGAGGGCACCTCGACCGGTGGCGCTCCGCCGGGCGGCGCTGCTTGCGCCGCGCTCGGCTGTGTGGCCGGCTTCGGCGCCCGCACCTCGTCCCGAACCAGAATCGTCCACGACCTGTCGCCGGACTTCAACTGGAAGGCACAACTGACTTTGCTCTCGGCACTGGACTCTTCAAACTTCTCTACATTGCACTTCTTGCCTGTCTTGGCCAAGAACTCTCCGGCGGCGGCGTTGGCCGCTTCGTTCAATATCTCCGCCCAGCCGGCCTTCTGGTCCACCCCCTCGCCTACCAGCGTTGACTCCAGAATCGCCCCATCCAGGACCACGCTGAAACGCCCCTCCACCTCGCCTGCAATCGTCGCAGAGAAGCCGATCGCTCCGGCCCCCAACGGCTTGGGCAGGGACTCGACCAGCTCCGGCTCTCCGGCCAGAGCCTGCGAAAAGAGCGTAGCCGCAACCGCGCTCCATGCCTCCAAATAGCTCTTCATGGCTGCGCCTCTTGAAACAGATCTTCAATGCGCGCGGCGCGATGCACGCCATGGCGGATGGGCTGCGCCACGGCCAGCTTTTGCCCCCCTACCTTCCACTCGGCCAGCGTCCCGGCCGCCAGATTCAAACGCAGAACTGTACCCACGTCCAGGCTTTCCAGCGTGCTGGCCGAAATCCTGACCGTCGGAAGCTGCAAGACGCCGCCAAAATGAATCTTCCGCGCCGACGCCTCCATCCGCGCCCGCGTCTCCGCGCCGTGCCGACGCCGCCGCGACCAGTCCGAGGTCAACCGGCGCAGAATCGTATTGGCCACCACCGCCGGAAAAGCCAGATTCAAGAGGCCGGAACTGTGCGGCATCCGTATCTCAAAGCTCAGGCAGAGCGTCTTCTCGGTCACCGACATGATGCGCGCCACCTGCGTCTGCATCTGCCGCCGCTCAAAGTTGAAGCTCAAGCCCACCGGCTGCCAGGCCGCCGTCAGCTCGCGGCAGATGATCTCAACCACACTGGCCAGAATCGACTCTTCAATATCCGTCAGCTCACGCAACGGCCCATCCCGACCCTCGCCGCCCAGTAGCAGATCAATAATCGGAGGCGCCAGAGCCAGATCCAGTTGCAGGACCGCAAGCGCTCCCAGCGGCTCCATGCGCACCGAGGCCACATAGCTGATCTCAGGAATCCTCAGCAGAAACTCATTGAAGGGAATCTGCTCTGCGCTGACCAGGTTGACCTGAAAGCGGGTGCGCAGCCAGGCCGCCAGATTATGCGTAAGGTTGCGCGCGAACAGATCGTTCAGCATCGAGATGGCGCGCAACTGATCGGTCGAAATCTGCCCCGCCGAAGCGAAGTTATAGGGCACTACGCGGGCCCGTATCTCGGTCTTCTTAGCCTCCGGTGTGGCACTGCGCGCCGCCTGAAAGAGGGCATCGATTTCATTTTGCTTGAGCGTTTTTTCCATCATCTGCGCATAACCTCGAAAAGCAGTTCACAGTTTCAGTTCTCAGAAAAAACCAAGTATCCGCCACTTTTGACCGCTTCTATCTCTGTTCATTACTGACAACCGTCCACCGCGAACGGAGAGCTGTGAACTGCTTCTTACCGCCGCGCCCGCTCCGGCTGCTTTTTGCCGCGCAGCCGGTCAAAGGCTCCATGCGCCGCCAAATCCTTGAGCGCACCGCGCAGATGCACCACCGCCGAAGCATGAACCTGCGAGACCCTTGACTCCACCACCCCCAGCGCCAATCCGATCTCGCGCATCGTCATCTCCTCGTAGTAATAAAGGCTCATCACCAGCCGCTCGCGGTCAGGCAGATTCTGAATCGCCTCGGCCAGCCGTTCTTCCAACTCGCCGCGCAGACAGCGAAAGAGCGGATCTTCCTCCGGACGCCCCGGCACATAAGCCAGTTCCTCTTCACCCGAGTCCTCGTTGCGCTCCATATGCAGCGTGCCGATCTCCAGGCCCTTCAGATCCCCGAGTAACTGCTGATACTCCTCCAGTTCGAGCGCCATCTCCTGCGCTACCTCGGCCTCATTCGGCGCATGGCCCAACTTGGCCGTCAGCACACGGATGGCTTCTTCAACCGCGCGGCCCTTGCGGCGCAGTTCGCGCGGACTCCAATCGAGGGTGCGCAGGCTGTCCAGGATCGCGCCGCGAATGCGGAACTGCGCATAGCTGCGGAATTGCACCTTCTTGGCGGGATCAAATTTGACTGAAGGCGTCCATCAGCCCCACCACCCCCGCCGAGACCAGATCTTCAATGTCCACATGCTGCGGCAATCGCTCATGTATGCGACGCGCCAGAAAACGCACAATCGGCAGGTGCTCCAGCAGCACCCGCTCCTGCTCGCCGCTCAGCACCGGAAACTGCGCTCCCGGCGGATAACCGCTCGCGGAAGCGTTGCGCCGCGGCGTTGCCTGACTTGTGGCCGTATTCGCAGCTTCCATCCCCATCCATCTTCCCCTTGAATACGCTTCCGGCCATGATGTAGCACTTGACGCTCCGTTAAAGATGGTTTTTCCTTTAGAAAAAAATCACCCGACGGTCATCAATTTTCACTTAGGTAACCGGGACAAAGGGAGCTAGGGACGAGAGATAGTCAGTAAAGTGAGCAACGAGCAATCGATTTGTTCTCCAACTTCCTAATCTCCTCGCCAATCCCGGCTTGTCAGCGTATCCCTAAGTCCCTGGTCCCTTGGTCTCTAATCCCTAGCGCAGCGTCCCCACCGGCCGCAGGCGAATCTCCGGCGGAATCTCCCCGGCAGCCACCACCGCCAGGCGCGGCAACACTGGCTCCAGCCAGCGCTTGACGTAATAGCGGGCCGGACTGGGGCATAAAAGCACGGGAAGCGCCGCGGCGGTGGCGCCGGGAATCAGCCGCCGCAAAGAATCGGCCAGGCGGCGCACCACCGGCGTTCCCGGCTGCGGACCCGAGGCCAGCATCCTTTGCCCGGTCTCCGGCGAAAGCGTCACCAGAATCTCCTCTTCGAGCGCCCCATCCAGCAGCAGCACCGGCAACTGGCCCTCGCCGTCCAGCAGCGGCTGGATCAGCCGCCGGCCCAGCGCCTGGCGCGAGGACTCGACCAGCGCAACAATTCCTTTATTGACCGGCGCAGTCTCCAGCATCGCCTCCAGAATCGTGCCCAGATCGCGGATCGAAACCCGCTCGCGCAGCAGTTGCTCCAGCACTCGGCCCACCTCGCCCAGGGTGAGCAGCTTGGGCACCAGCTCTTCCATCAGTTTTGGATGGCTTTCGTTCAGCGAGTCCATCAGCCGCTTGGTCTCCGCCCGGCCCAGCAGCTCATGAGCGTGCTGGCGGATCAGCTCGCCCAGATGCGTGGTAATCACCGTCGTCGCATCCACCACCGAGTAGCCGGCGGCGTTGGCCTGATCCTCCAACTGCGGCTGAATCCAGATCGCCGGCACGCCGAAGGCCGGCTCGCGCGCCTCTTTGCCGGCGCAGCGGACGCCGGTTGGGGTCGCTCGAAACCGCCAGCAGCAGCGCCCCCTCGGTCTGCCAGCGGCCAATCTCCATCCCCCGCAGGCTGAAGAGATACTCGCGCGGCTTGAGGCGCAGGTTGTCTGAGATATGCACCGGCGGCACCAGAAAGCCCATCTCAGCCGAGAGATGACGGCGCAGCGAGCGCACCCGGCTCAGCAGTTGGCCGCCCTGCTTTTCATCCACCAGGGGAATCAACTGGAAGCCGATCTCCAGCGTCAGATCTTCCAGGCGCAGCAGATTGGCCAGATCCGAGCTGACCGCCTCGCTCGCCTTCTTCTTCTCGCCAGCCACGGCGGCATCGGTAAGTGGTGGAGGCGCCACAGGGCTGGCCGAAAGCTTCCGCGCGGCAATAAATAATGCGCTCGAAACCAGCAGAAAAGCAATCTTGGGCAGGCCCGGAATCAAACACATCGCGCCTGAAACCAGGCTGGCCAGATACAGCGTCACCGGCTTGCCCAGCAGTTGCTGGCGAATCTCGCCGCCCAGTCAGCCGGCCGAGTTAGCGCGCGTCAAGGTGATGCCGCCGGCCACCGAAACCAGCAGCGAGGGAATCAGCGTGACCAGGCCGTCGCCCACCGTCAACACGGTATAGGTGCGCGCCGCCTCGCCCAGTTCGATCCCCTGCTGCAAGGTTCCGATCAGCAATCCGGCGATGATATTGATGCCGGTAATCAGAATCGTGGCCAGCGAATCGCGTTGATTGAAACGCGCCGCGCCGTCCATCGCGCCGTAGAACTCGGCCTCGTGAGCAATCGCCTGCCGCCGCTTGCGCGCCTCCACTTCGTCAATCAGCCCGGCATTCATGTCGGCATCGATGGCCATCTGCTTGCCGGGCAGCGCATCCAATGTGAAGCGCGCCGTCACCTCGGCGGTTCTGACCGCGCCATGCGAGACGACCAGAAATTGAATTGCAATCAGCGCCAGAAAGAGCACAAAGCCGACCACATAATTGCCGCCCACGACAAACTGCCCAAAGGCCTCGATCACCTTGCCCGCCGCCGCCGTCCCCTCCTGTCCGTGCAGCAGAATGCGGCGGCTCGAGGCGATATTGAGCGAGAGCCGGAAGAGCGTCAATAACAACAATAGAGTGGGAAAGACGCTCAACTCGACGGCCCGCCGGATCTGCATCGCCGAGAGAAAGACGATGATCGAGGCAGCCATGGAGATGGCCAGCAGCAGATCGAGTCCCGCCGCCGGCAGCGGCACCAGCATCACGAAGATTACGCTGATGGCCGCGAGCGGAAGCACATACTCCCGCAGCCGGTCCAGGAAGGAGGCGGTGGCCAACGGCCCCGCGGGCATCGCGGCAGTGCTCATCGCGCGCCTCCTGAGGGTCTAACAGGGCCGGAGCCGGGCCGCTCCGGGCCGCGCGCCGCCGCCTCGCGAGCCTTCTTCTCACGCATCTCACTCTCCAGCCGCTGGCGGTAGAGATAGGCCAGAATCGCCGCCACTGCCGCATAGAGATCGGCGGGAATCGTCTGACCCACCTCGACCGACTTGTAGAGCGAGCGTGCCAGCGGCGGATTCTCAATGATCGGCACCCCCGCCCAGCGCGCCTCGGCCTTGATCTCCTCGGCCAGCAGATTCCGCCCTTTGGCCAGCAGCTTGGGTGCCTCCATCGTCGCAAAATCAAAGCCCAGCGCCACCGCGTAATGCGTCGGATTGGTCAGCACCACGGCGGCCTTCGAGACATCGTTCTTCACCTTCTTCCGCCGCGCCTGCCGCTGCAGGTTGCGGATGCGGGAACGTATCTGCGGATTGCCCTCGGTCTCTTTGAACTCGTCGCGCAGATCCTCGCGGCTCATCTTCAAGCGCGACTCGCGGCTTTGCCACTCCACTAGATAATCAATCAGCGACCAGGCAAACAACAGCCACGCCGCGGCCAGCAGTAATCCATAGACATCCTCGCCCAACTGCTCCAGCCGGTTGATCGAAAAGGGCGGCTGGCTGATCTGTCGCGCCACCCTCTGTACCGCAAAAACTGCCAGAATCGCCGCCGGAATCAGTGACTTTGCCAACCTTGCAGCCGCCCGCAACGAAAAGAGATTCTTGATATTCGAGATCGGATTGATGCGGTCCAGTTTGAAGCCCACCGCGCCCACATAAAAATTCACGCCGCCGGTCTGCAGCACGCCCACGCCTAGGGCAGCCCCGGCCACCGCCGCCATAATCAGCCCGGGAACCCCCAGTAGCGCAAAGGAAAGTTTGCGCAGCGCGTAGATCGTAGGCTGCAACGCACTCGGCTCCCAGCGCGCCGGCATCCCCAAATCGAGAAATGCCGCAAAGCTGCCACGCCAGAGAACCAGCAAGTGGCTGCCCATCGCCCCCAGCACCATCACCCCTGCCAGCGTTCCCGCCGCGCTCGACAGCTCCCGGCTGTGCAGGATGTCGCCTTCCTTGCGAGCCTTCTCCCGCCGGTGCTGGGTTGCTTGTTCTGTGGGCTCTCCGGGCATCGGTTATCTCCCCCAGCCCAGAATGAGTCCCAATCCAGCAACCGGCCCCGCCACCTGCCCCGGCGCGGAGATCAGCCGCTCCACCAAGTCCAGTAGCCCGCTGAAGCGCGCCTCGATAAAGCGCGGCCACAGGGCGAGCGAACCCGACAGCAGCACAAACCCGGTCAGCGTCTTCATCGGCACGGTGAGCATCATCACCGGCAACTGCGGGCTGAGCTTGCCCAAAAGAGCCACCGAAATCTCCACCAGCATCGTCGCCGCCAGCACCGGCGCAGCCAGTTCCAATGCCGCAAGAAAAATTCCCCCGGCGGCATGCACGATCTCCAACGCCGTGGCCGGAGCCAGCACAAAGCCGCCCAAGGGCGCCACGCGGAAGCTGCGCATGAGCGACGCCAGCATGATCCGGTCGAGGCCTGCCGCAATAATCACCAGCGTGCCCATCAGTTGAAAGAGGTCGCCAAGGAGAGGCGTTTGAATCGTCGAGGTCGGGTCCAGAAGATTGACCATCGAAAAGCTGAACTGTGCGCCCGCAATCTGCCCGGCAAAGATCATCATCTCGTTGAGCAGCGTCAGGGTTAATCCGTACACCAGTCCCACCGCGACCTCGCCCAGCAAAGCCGAAAAGCTAATCGTTGCGTGTGCATGCGGCAGCGCAGCCACCAGCGGCGCCAGAAGATACGCCACCAGCCCCACAAAGACCGCTTTCGCACGCAGAGGCAAGGACGTCGAACTGAAGAACGGAGCAAAGGCCACCATCGCGCTCACCCGCACCAGGCAGAGCGTCATGGCAGTCAAAAAGCTCGTCCAGTCCGGCATTTGCTTCCTTTCAGTGGACAGTTCTCAGTTGTCGGTAATCAGTCCTAGTTCCTTGTTGCTCGGCGCCTCAGCCCACAAAGCGGTGAAAATCCGAAAACAGCAGCCGCGTATAGGCCGCCATCCGCTCCAGAAACCAGGGCATACCCACCAGCAGAATCAATGCAATGGCCCCCAGGCGCGGCACACTGGTCAACGACTGCTCCTGCAAGCTGGTCAGCGTCTGAAAGAGACTCAGCACAAAGCTGATCAGAATCGTCGCCACCAGCAACGGCGCGGCCAGTATCAACGCCTCCTTCATCAGTTGCCGCAACAGCTCGCTCACCATGTCCGGCGTCATTGCAATTACTCCTCAAAAGCTCTTCAACAACGAATTGGCCAACAGATTCCACCCGTCTACCATCACAAAAAGCAGAATCTTCAAAGGCGTCGAAACCACCACCGGCGGCAATTGGAACATTCCAATCGAAGTGGTCACCGAGGCCGTCACCATATCGATCAGCAGAAACGGCAGAAACAGGACCGCGCCGATGGCAAAGCCGGCCTTCAGTTCGCTCAACATATACGCCGGCGCCACCACCCGCATCGGCAGATCATCGGGCTTGTCGGGCCGCGCCACCTGGCCGGCCGCGGTAAACAGAGCCAGATCCTTCTCCCGCGCATAATGCAGCAGAAAGTGCTTGATCGGCTGCGCGCCCCGGTCTATTGCGTCCATCCCGGTGATCTGCCCCTGGCGGTATGGTTCCACCGCCTGCTGATCGACTTGATTGAGTACCGGCGTCATCAGAAACCAGGTCATCATCAGCGCCAATCCGAGCAGCGTCGGGTTCGACGGCGCCGTCTGCGTCCCTAGCGCCTGACGCAGAAAGTGAAAGACCACCAAAAGGCGCACCATCGGCGTTACGGCCATCAGAATCGCCGGCAGCAGCGTAATCAGAGTCAGTACAAAGAGGATCGTCCACGGAGTCGAGTCGCCCGGATGCAACTTGGCATTCAGGTCTGGCAGCAAAGGCGCTGCGACAGGCGCAGCCAGCAACAAGAGCGCTACCATGAGGCCCGCCCCGCGCCCGTTTGCCGGCGAGAAGACCTGTTCCCTGGCAGCCTCCGCTCATCCAGCGCATAAAAAGCCGGTGCGCCCTCGGTCGAGGTAGCCACCAGAAAGCGCCTCCCTTCGGCCTCGACCAAGGCCAGCGACTGGCGCGGCCCAAGTGCAATCCGTTCCAGCAGCGACAGCCTTGGAGCATTGCGCCCGCCCCGCCGCAGCCGCCCCAGCAGCCATCCCGCCAGACCGCCAACCGTCTTTTCGCTCGTTCCCATTCAGCAGCCCCTTAGCCCTTATTCCGTTTGTCCAAGCATCATTCAAACCAGCCGCGTCACGCGCACCGCCAGCGCCGTCTCGACTACTTCAAACTCACTCCATGCCAGTTGAACAACGCCAGCGGACAATGGCATATCCTCGCCGTGTGCCCATTGCGTCTCGATCACCGCGCCCGGCTCGAGCGCCAGCAGATTCCGCACCCTGAAATCCCGCACGGGCACCGAGACATCCAGTTCCACCGGCAACCGCGCTATTCCAGGTGTCAGCCATATGCCTGTCCCTTCCGCCGGCGCGTATGGAGAGGGAACCAGCGCCTGTTCTTCCTGCTCGGTCTGCAAGGCCGTCTCGCTCGGGTGGGCCGGGGCAACCGGGGGAGGGGGTGGCGGAAGTGTTTGAGCCGTAGCCATTCGCTGAGAATTTAAGCAGAAAGATGACCAGAAACGGAACAAAGGGATTGGGAGAAGCTTAGATTTTAAGAATTTAGTCTTGTTTTGAAAGGAATCAATTTTTGCGGCTCAACAAATAGTTGATCATAATGAAGTGCTTTCGCCGCTAAGAGCGGTTTTTCGATATTCTCAACATTCATTACAGACTGCTCAGGAAGTTGTCCCGTGATGGTTTCCATAAAATGCGTAAACTGCGGCAGCCATAAATCCTTGGCGGCTGGAATGAAGCGCGGCCTTTCAAAAGGTGGGATGGATCAGAGCTTTAATGAGATCAAAGACACGCTAGGAGCGCAACCGCGCAAGCAGATCCTGGGGATGAACCGGTTTGGAAAGGATATCGAACTCGTAGCCCTGAGCGCGGGCTTTCTCCAGTAAATCGGCGGTGGCGGCCTGCCCGGAAAAAAGTAGAATCTTCACATGCGGAAAGAGCGATCGAATTTGAATCGCCGCGTCGATTCCGCTCAACCCCGTCATAATGACATCGGAGATCAGCATCTCCGGATGGAACTCCTCTGCCAACTCAACCGCTCGCTCGCCTGAATAAACCGCGCGCGCCTCGAAGCCGCTATGGTTCAGGATCATGGCCAGTGAATCGGCGATCACCCGTTCATCATCGGCCACAAGAATTCTCGGTTTGGCTACTGGGTCCGGCATCAATCTCCCGCGCAAGCTGGCTTAACAGCAAAACCTGAAATTATTGTATCCCTATTCCGTCGCACACTCGGAATTGAGTCATCAAAGAACTGCGGAGTTGCGAATCATGCGTTAATGTTCATGGCATCCATCGAGTCAGGCAATCATCCAGGCGCTGACATTACGCACACTTTGACGGCAACGGTTGCGTATCAACTGATCGGACAAGGCACTTTCCTTGAATGATACGCTCAAACCAAGGATTTTTCCTAAGCCGTTTTCAATCATTCTCCGGGACAAACCCATTCGAAGACCAAGAATCAGTCTGGATTGAACGCGGAACTCGGCGGCAGCCGATTCATCGGGCTGAAACTGGCTCATATTACACTGAAAGGTCCGGCTACACTTTCAACCCCAGCGGACACTCCAACCGGAGAATGCCATGCAAGAAGCCGTCACCGACCGCGAGGACAGGACCACGATCCCCGATGCCGCCGCCATCATCCGCGCCGAAGGGATTGAGAAGTATTATGCGCAGCCCAGCCAGAACCGCATTCAGGTAATCTCCGCCACTGATCTCTCTATCGTCCCCGGCGAGATCGTCGCCCTTCTCGGCCCGTCGGGAAGCGGCAAATCCACGATGCTGCGGATGCTGTCAGGCCTCTCCACGCCCACCGCCGGCCAAGTCTACTGGCATGAAAAGCCCATCGCCGGCGCGGAGGTCAACGTCTCCATTGTCTTCCAGAGCTTTGCCCTCTTTCCTTGGCTCACGGTGCTGGATAACGTGCAAGCCCCGCTTCAGGCGCGCGGTGTTCCTGCTTCCGAGCGCCGCGAGCGCAGCCTGAAGATGCTGGACACAGTAGGCCTGGATGGCTTCGAGGCCGCCTACCCCAAGGAACTGTCGGGCGGCATGAAGCAGCGCGTCGGCTTTGCCCGCGCCCTGGTCGTTGAGCCGGAAGTTCTCTTCATGGACGAGCCTTTCAGCGCCCTGGATGTGCTGACCGCTGAGAATCTGCGCAGCGAGCTTCTGGAACTGTGGGCCAACAAGACCATGCCGACCAAAGCCATCTTCCTGGTGACGCACAATATCGAAGAAGCGGTGCTGCTGGCCGACCGCATCATTGTTCTGGGCCGTAATCCCGGCCATATCCGAACCGACTTCCGCGTGCAAATCCCGCAGCCCCGCGACCGCAAATCGGAGCCGTTTACCCAGCTCGTTGACTACATCTACAAGGTGCTCACGCGCCCCGACGTTGCCCCAGCCGAAGCGCCGGATCAGCAAGCCAGCCCCAAAGTCCGCGACCAGCGCCAGATGCATTACCAGATGCTTCCCCACGCCCGCCCCGGCGGCATCGCCGGCCTGCTCGAACTGCTGCTGGACAAAGGCGGACGCGACGACATCTACCGTCTGGCTGACGACCTCAGCTTCGAGATCGACGACCTGCTGCCCATCGTCGATGCCGCACAGTTGCTTGGTTTCCTCCAGGTCGAAGAGGGCGACGCGGCCATCACCGCCGCCGGGACGGAGTTTGCCAACTCCGAGATCCTCCGCCAGAAGGAACTCTTCCGATCGGCTGCCGTCGAACACATCCTGCTCTTCCGCCAAATCTGCCGCGCTCTGGAGACCAAGCGCGACCACACCGTCCCTGAGGAGTTCTTCCTGGATATGCTCGATGAGCAGTTCAGCGAAGAAGAGTGCCAGCGGCAGATCGAAACCGCCGTAACCTGGGGCCGCTACGCCGAACTTTTCGACTATGATGCCGGCCATCGCCGCTTCGTCCTGCCCGATACGCTGGACGAAGATGCCAGCCCGGAGGCCAAATGAAATCACCGCCTCTGGCGCGCACCCACATACCCGCCCGCACTTGGCCGTTTCTCATCGACGCGGCCGTGATGCTTTGCGCCCTGACGTTCTTCTTCGCCGTCATCCGCTTGAGCGTCTATTGGCTTGCCAAGCCCGTCCCTGAGATTCAAATCTCCCACTCACTCCGCGCTCTGCCACTCTACGCTTTCTACTCCGTGGCGCGCATGGCCATCGCTTACTTCATCAGCCTTGCCTTCTCCATCAGCTACGGCTACATCGCCTTTTATAATCGCCGCGCCGAGGCTTGGATGATCGCCGTACTCGACATCCTTCAGTCCATCCCAGTCCTCAGCTTTCTCCCCGGCGTCATGCTGGCCATGATCGCCCTCTTTCCCGGTCATCAATTCGGCGTAGAACTCGGCTCCATTATCCTGCTCTTCACCAGCCAGGCCTGGAATATGGCCTTCAGCTTCTACTCCTCACTCAAAAGCATTCCCCGCGAGATGATTGAAGCTACGCGGATTTATCGCTACTCAGGCTGGCAGCGCTTCTGGCAGCTTGAACTTCCCTTCTCCGCCATTGGACTGATCTGGAATTCGATTGTCTCTGTGGCCAGCGGCTGGTTTGTACTGATCCCCTGCGAGATGCTAACCTTCGGCGCACACGACTTCCGCCTGCCGGGGTTAGGCAGCTATCTCTCCAGCGCCGCCACTTCCACGCCCGTCGACAAACACGCCCTCTTCTGGGGATCGGCTGTACTTGTCCTTATCATCGTCGCCACCGACCAGTTGATCTGGCGACCACTGATCGCCTGGAGCGATAAATTCAAATTCGAGCAGACGGAATCCGCCTCCCGGGTTACATCGCCGATCCTCACGCTGCTCAGCACACCCAGCCTGCTGCTGCGCTTGCCCGCGCGTGCTTTCAACCGCGTGGAAGAAAAGATCTACCACCACTTGGCCGCCTCGCCGCAATGCCGCCGCATCCAGCCCATCGATGACGATGCGGCCAAAGGAAGCAGATGGACTCCGATCCTGATCGGCGCCTTCGCTGGCTTGCTCCTGCTCTGGACCGCCAGCCAAGCCGTTCATCTGCTCAGCGACGTCACGGTGGCCGATCTGCGCATGCTCTTTCTCGGCGCGGGAGCCACCTTCGCGCGTGTGGTTGCAACTCTTGTGATTGCGGCCTTGTGGACGATCCCCGTTGGCGTGGCCATCGGCTCCAGTCCCAAGCTCGCCGGCATCCTCCAACCCATCACCCAGATCGTCGCCGCCATCCCCGCCTCGGCCTTCTTTCCGGTGTTGATGGTCCTGATGATTCAGCAAGGCATCGGCCTTGGATACGGCGCGGTCGCCCTGATGCTTCTGGGAACGCAGTGGTACGTGCTCTTCAATGTGATCGCCGGAGCCATGGCTATTCCATCCGACCTCAAGGAAGCCGCCGCCGTGTACAAATTCACCACCTGGCAGCGCTGGACCCGCCTGATCTTGCCGGGAATCTTTCCGTACCTCATCACTGGAATGGTCACGGCATCGGGCGGCGCATGGAACACCTCCATTCTGGCTGAATACGGCGCCTACGGCAGCCATACTCTTGAGACCGTCGGACTCGGCTCCGAGATCAGCGCCGCTCTCGGCACGGATGGCAAGCTCTCTTCGCTCATCATGGCCACGGTGCTACTGGCTGCCATCGTCGTCACCATGAATCGCTTCCTCTGGAGACGCCTCTACCGCCTCGCCGAAACCCGCTACAAACTCGAAGGCTAGCTTTCCGATTAGACAGTATTCGATTGGGCGGTTTGACGCACACAAGTCGTTCAGCACTCAATTGCGGCATGAAACATAGCGGGCGCACTCAATTCTTGTATTGGGATGAAGTTATTGATAAATTTAGAAGCATAGTTGATCGAGAGAGTTGTCTATGAACATTTGGCGCATGAAATTGAGAGCAGGAAAGAGAGGAGATGATATGTGGCCCGCGTGCAGAGATCGCGGGATTGCAAGTTTTACACATGGCCCTATTCTCAACACGAACCTGACAAACACAAAGAAGGAAGATGTTGATCCTGCGGTCAAGGGGTCGGCTAGGCCGAGTATATTTTGGTTCGCCTGGGAGATCAAGGGTGGCGATGAGGTGTATGTGGGTGATTCAGTATCCCACTCGGTTATCGGCAAGGGCATTGTTGCCGGCGAATCAGGACAAAGAGCATATAGATATAATGCCGGCAATGCGATGACAGAACCGAGCAACCCCACTACCTATTGGAGGCATGAAGTCCCTGTTGCGTGGGACAAAAGCTTCAAACCATTCGAATATAAAGACCCGGCACCTCAGAATTCAGTATTTCCTCTCAAACCATCAATGAGCAAGGAGCTGAAGGGCAAAGGGGAAGTGTTTGATATATATGAAGACAAAGCCAATCAATCATTACTAAACGAACTTGCCTATCAGCGAGAGACTCCAGCATCAAAGAAGAACATTGAACGTCTACATGCTCGTCTCTCAAATCAGTTCCGTCTGTGGCTGGAAAAAAGCTTTATTGTAAACATCACTCAAGAGAAGCATTGCATTGATCTATCATTCGACTGTGCTACCAAGAAGCATCTCGCTGAACTCAAGATTTGTTACGCCGAAGACACAAGACACGCAATTCGAGAAGCGATGGGGCAATTATTTGAGTATAACCACTACCCATCTTATGAAGAGACGCAATCTTGGTGGTTGGTACTCGACTGCGCGCCTTCGAAATCCGACCGCAAATACATTTCAATTCTGAGGCAGAAATACGGAATTCCTCTCACATTAGCGTGGCGTAACGGGAAGGACTTCGAAGCCTTTCCATTCCTACCTTTGGAAGCTCGATAAACAATGCTGAGTGCTCCAGGGCCAGATCTTTCTAGACATGCGAAACCACGAACCTCTTGCGAACGAATAGTGAGCGATTGGCCGCACCGCAGGTGCCTACATCGCCTCCGGGCTTTCGATCCCCAGCCAGCTCAGCGTCAGCACTAACTCGCGCAGCGCAACGGCTGCCGTCGCCAGCAGGAATGTCTTCCGCGCAGGATCGTCTTCGGTGAGGATGTGGTGGTGATGATAGAAGTTGGTGAACTCCTGCGCTAATTGAAAGGCGTGCTTGGCCAAGTAGGCAGGCTCGGAGGTTGTAATGCACTGCTCCAGCACCAGTGTCCGCCGCGCCGCGCGCAGCCATAACGTCCAGATATCTTCCGCATCTTCATCATCGAGATAGCTGCCTATAACCGCAAGCCCCGCTAACTTGGCTAACTCAGCTTCCGGTGTTGTACCTGACTTACGAAAGATATTGCGCGCGCGCACTACGGCGTATTGAATGTAAGGTCCAGTTTCGCCTTCAAAGCTCAGCGCATCCTTGAAGTCAAAGGCGATGACCGAGTTGCGCGTGTACTTGAGCATGAAGTAGCGCAGCGCGCCGATGGCGATCTGCTCGCTTATCTTCTGGCGTTCGACTTCATCGTGACCGGTCTGGCGGGCATCGGTCTCTGCGCGCGTGGCGGCAATCAACTTATCAATCAGATCGTCTGCTTTAACGCCGAAGCCCTTGCGCCCGCTGACTTCAATATAAGGGCGCTTCAAATCCTCTTCGCTAACTTCGTAACCTAACTCGACCGCGCAGCGCGGAGTGAGCGCGACCATCTCATAACTGAAGTGTATGTAGCGATTGGCCTGATCTGTGTGGCCCATGCCGCGCAGCGCTTGAATCACATTGGCCTGCGGGTCGGATTGGCGCGCATCAATCACGTTATAAATCGCCTGCGCTCCACCAAATTGCGGATGATTTTCCTCGCCTTTTTCAGCAGAAATCCAGCACTCATGCTTGGGATAAGTGAAAAACGGCTTGTAACCGAAATCCTTTCCGAGCAGCCCGAACTTCCATAAGTGATAGGCAATATCCTTGCCCACATATGTTACTGTTCCATTGGAGCGGACGATCACCTTGGCGTCTTCGTTGGTCTCGCCCTCGGTTACATCCGCGCCGGGACGCGTCATAACCCAGCATCCCTTGTTCTTGCCTTCATTCTCGAAGTACAGCACGCCGGTCTTCTTGAGTTTCTCGAAGGCCGCTTCCCAAAACTTGAGGTGCAGAATCTCGCTCTCGCGCGGCAGAAAATCATATTCAATGTCCAGGCGCAGCATGGTTTCCAAATGCCGCCGCAAAACTGCTGTCGAAACTAACTCCGCAATCTCCGCTGTCTCATTGCCGCCGTGCTCAATCTCATGCAGCGTGGCGTAGCGCAGCTTCTTCCGCCCTTCGTTCTCCACTTCTGTGCCGCTCGTGTACCACTGCGAAGTCCGAGCATATAAGTCCCAGCAGTAGAAATCAATCCGCTCACCCTTGCTCTTCAACTCTTCAAGTAACTGTCGAACCTCAGCCGCAGAGTTGCCTAACAGATGCAGAAATCCAACCACCACATCGGCCACTTGCACGCCGGTGTTATCAATGTAATTCTGCACATCCACCTTTTGCCCTGCGGCGCGCAGCAGGCGGACGAAGGTGTCGCCGAGAATGGCGTTGCGCAGATGGCCGATGTGCGCGGCCTTGTTGGGATTGATGCTGGTGTGTTCGACCAGACTATGAACCATAGGTGCCCCAGATCCCGCTTCTGGGACTTGGGAAATTGCATCCGCAATCGCGCACACCTCTTCTGCTCGATTCAGCCGCGCATTGATGTAACCCGCGCCGGCAACTTCAAAGGAGCGGAAGCCATTAAGAGGTCCGAGCGCGGTGACGATCTCCTGTGCGATGATCTTGGGGGCCTTGCGCAGCTTGCGGGCCAGCTCGAAGGCCACCGGCGTAGCCAACTCGCCAAACTTCAGGTCGGGCGGAATCTCCAGCGGAATGGTTGCCAGTTCCAGATCGTACTTCGCTTTCAGAACTTCGCGGAGATGCTGCTCGAATCGCTTTTGCAAGTCCAAAATCACGTTGGTATGCCTCGGAAATCCTTGATTTTCTTGGGTGATTCTAACAGAAACCCGGTCACCGGCGGGTTTGGGTTCGTGTTTTCCCACCCATTCCGCAAAGTGCTCGGAATGGATGGGGCACCCAGCTTTCGTCCCTGGTCCCTTGGTCCCTGGCAGTTCACAACTGGTCGAAGATTTCGCGGAACTCCCATGCGCCTTGCTTGCCGTTTACCCACTCGGCGGCGCGGACGGCTCCGTCGGCCAGGCAGCGGCGGCTCTGAATCACATGGCGCAGTTCGAGCGTATCCACATCGCTGACTGCGGTGACAATATGCTCGCCCATGGCGTCGCCGATACGGTGCGATGTGATCTCAACCTCAGCGCTGGGCCGCACCGCCTGAATGATCTGCCGCAGCGTGGCGGCGGTGCCGGAGGGCGCGTCCAGCTTGGTGGTGTGGTGCGTCTCGGTGATCGAGAATTGATAGCCCTCGAGTTGGGCGAGTGACGCGGTCAGGCGGAAGAGCTTTTGCACGCCGACGGAAAAGTTGGTGCCGTAGAGCAACGCGCCGCCGTGCAGGCCGGTGAGCTTTTTCATCTCATCAAAGGCCGCATACCAGCCGGTGGTGCCAACGACGATACGGCCGCCGTGGGTGAGGACGGCAGTGATGTTTTGGACGGCAGCATCGGGCGCGGTGAAATCGATGACCGCGTTCACATCGGCGAGAGCGGCGGCTGTGAGCGCTTGGGCGTTGAGATTCTCATTGATGTCGAGAGCGGTGACCAAGTGGCCGCGCTCGCGGGCGATCTCGGCGACCAGGCTGCCGGTCTTTCCTTTACCTAAAACCAGAAAATGCATGATGACCTCGGAGAGTGAGACGAATACTTTCATTTTATCTGGTCGGTGCTTGACGCGGGGTTATTCTGGAGTGGACTCATGAAGGACTCATCCGCTATCGATCCACTCGCCTCACATGCCCCGTGCCGCCACAAACGTGGTTGGCCGCATATTCTGCTCTATTGCGCTGGTGGCTTGCTGGTTCTGCTGCTCCTGGCCGCCGTTGTTGGCGTGCTGTGGCTGCGGGCGGCGACGCGGGCCGCTCTGCCGCCGTTGGACGGCGATCTGTATTTGGCCGGACTTTCAGCACCTGTGACCGTGCGGCGCGACGCGCATGGCGTGCCGCACATTGAAGCCGCCAATGAGATCGATCTTTTTCTGGCGCAGGGCTACGTGACGGCGCAGGACCGGCTGTGGCAGATGGATGCTCTGCGGCGCAACTCCAACGGTGAACTGGCCGAAGTGATGGGCGCGTCGATGGTGGCGCACGACCGGGCACAACGTGTGCAGCAAATCCGCAACACGGCAAAGCGGGTCTATGCGAATCTTCCGCCTGCCGATTGCGCCCGCTTTGAGGCATATGCGCGCGGCGTGAATCTCTACATTGCGCAGCACGGAGATGCGCTGCCGCCGGAGTTCCGGCTGCTTGGCTACCGGCCCAAGCCTTGGAGTGGCGTGGATTCGGTGAGCATCGGCCTGATGATGGTGCAAACGCTTGATACGCACTGGGAGACGAAGCTCTTCCGGGAGTATGTCGCCGCCAAGCTGAATAACCCCAAGCTGGAGGCCGACCTTTATCCGACCGGCTCGTGGCGCGATCATCCGCCGACCGGCGTGCGGGTGGACCTGTCGCAGCCGCAACCTGAGCCTCCTCCGGCTGACGACGACGATGAGGAGGAAGATGATCGCAGCACGGCGGCTTTGCAGGAAGACCCAGCGGCGTTGCGCGCGGCGCTTGGCCTGCCCGCGTGTGCTGGATGCGCTGCCGGCTCCAACAACTGGGTGGTGGCGGGCGCGCATACGGCCAACGGAAAGCCGCTTCTGGCCAACGATATGCACCTGGGGCTCAGCGTGCCGAATATCTGGTACACGGCCGATTTGAAGGCTCCGGGGTATCATGCTGCTGGGGTGACGCTGCCGGGAATGCCGTATGTGGTGGCAGGGCACAACGAGCACGTGGCCTGGGGCTTTACCGCTCTCTACGCCGATGTGCAGGATTTGTATTTGGAAGCGCTAGACGGCAAGGGCAACTATCAAGCCAATGACGGCAGTTGGAAGCCGCTCGCCGTGGACCACGAGATCATCAAGGTGCGTTGCGGCAAGGACGTGGCCGTGGATGTACAGTTCACCGAGCACGGACCGCTGCTGAATCCGATGTTTGTGCATGAGAAGCGGCCCATCTCGCTGAAGTGGACACTCTACGATCCGGCGCTGAGCGGGATGCAACTCTACCAGCTCAATGTGGCGTCGAACTGGACCGAGTTTTCCACCGCACTGGAGGGCTGGAGCTGGCCGACGCTGAATGTGGTCTACTCCGACGATCAGGGGCATATTGGGTATCATGCGATTGGCAAGGTGCCGGTTCGTGGGGGCGGAGTCGGATTAACCAATGTACCTTTGACGCACGATACAAAAGACCCACGCTCTATATGGGGATACTCAGAATGTGCGGGAATTTGCCCAGTCTATATCCCCTTTGACTTCATGCCGCAGGCATTTGATCCGCCTTCTGGATTCTTGGCCACGGCAAACTCCCGCGTCTCTACTGAAAAATCACTTTATCCAATCACCCATGAATGGCCCGAACCCTACCGCGCCGAGCGCATCTACAAGCTGCTCGATGGCCGCGACCATCTGACGCCCGCCGATATGCTCACCGCGCAGACGGACATTTACAGCGAGGTCGATCAAGAGCTGGGCCATCGCTTTGCCTACGCCATCGACCACACGCCCAGTGCTGACGACCGGCTGAAGAAAGCCGCCGATCTGATGCGCTCCTGGGACGGTCGGCTGACCACGGATTCCGCCGCCGCCTCCGTCGTGACGCAGGCTCGATCTGCCCTGTGGCCGCTGATTCTCAAGCCCAAGCTGGGTGACGACGCCAAGTACTACCAGTGGTCCGAGTCCAACTTTGCCGAGGAAGAGATCATCATGCACGGCAGCGCGGAGTGGCTCCCGCTTGGCTATAAAAACTGGGATGAGCTGCTGACCGATGCCGTGCGCGCGGGGATGAAAGACGGCAAGGCCCCTTCCGACGTTGCGCGCTGGAGTTATGGAAGCTGGCACGTGGTCGACATCGAGCATCCTCTGGCGCGCTTACTGCCGCTCATTGGACGCATCGCCGGAACCGGCGCGCAGCCCCTCAGCGGCGATACGGTAACCGTGAAGCAGGTTGGCCGCGAGTTCGGCCCCTCGCAGCGTTTCACCATGGATTGGAGCAACATCGACGGCTCGACAGAGAACATTGTGTTGGGCGAGAGCGGTAACCCCTACTCGCTGTTCTTCCGCGATCAGTGGAACGACTACTACGGCGGGACGACCTTTGCGCTGCCGTTCACAACGGAAGCGGTGGCCGCCGGGACGCGGCATACGCTGCGGCTGCTGCCGTAAGAACCAGCGTATTTTTCTTGTTGATGTAGGGTGAGGCGTGGACCGGGAGGTCCACGCGACAGCCGGCCAGGAGGCCGGCGTTACCCATTCTTGCAGCGACCGGCCACCCCCGTAGGTGTCCTAATTCATCGGCAGATAAACCAGCTCGATGCCTTTGCCGTTCTTGGCGTCTTTGTTGCGGGTGTACTGGCGGCTCAGGTCGTTGTCCCAGTGCTCGGTGACGCCCAGGCTGGCCACCGGCTTGCCGTTCTGGATGTAGGCGGTGCCTGAAGGCGGATGATCGGCCAAAGCCTCTTCCTGCAAGTAATCGTCGGCGTTCTCGCGGATGGCGATGCGCGGATGATTGTTGGCGTCGAGGTTGTTCTTGGTCTGCGAGAGGAGAATATCCAGGCCGACCGAATCCAGCGCGACACCGTCCAGCGAGGCCAGAATGCTCGAAGGCCATTGCGTGTTGGCGTACGGCTCAACCTGGTTGTTGAAGGGCGCGTTGGGGAAGTGCAGTGGGTAGGATTGATGGCGGCGGGCGCAGTAGAGGCCGTCGAGCAGATAGAGGATCGTCTTGGCGCCCAGATTGGGCGAGGCAGAGAGATCCACGATCGGCGAGTAGGCGTGCGGCGTTCCATGCTGATTGGTGTTGATGGCCTCGTGCAGCTCCCAGGTGCCCTTAATGGAGCCGAAGTGATTCTTGCCGGTCATGGTGACGCCGGTCTGGCCCTCGTCGCCGCCTTCGTTGGCCGAGTACGGATAGGAATGCGCCTTCAGCAGAGCCAGATTCACAATGTAAGTTGCATCCATGATCTGCTTGGGAATCATCTTGGCGTCTTTGTATACGTTGTTGTTGGCTGAGTAGTGAACGCCCTCGACCCACTGCGCGGCCTCCAAGCCGCGATAGTCGCCATAGCCGGGATTCTTGGGCTGCGCGGGATTGGGCGGGTCGGCCTGTACAAAGCGCACCTCCTTGAACTCGCTCCAAATCTTGGTGAGCATGCCGGGATAAATATTGCGGCGGGCGTCATAGATGACGATGCTCGCAGGCGGTACATGGGCGTTGTTAACCAGTTGGCGAATCACCGCCAGCGCCACCTGCGGCGAAACGTTGGTCACATTGCCCGGCCCCTTGACATCGCTGTTGTTCAGGTTGACTTTGACGGCGACAATCTCACCGGTCTGGTAGCCGGTCTTCTTCAAGCCGCGGGAGTTGCCGTTGTAATAGGTAAAGATTGTCTTCCAGGCGGCATCGTCGGTGGCCGCGCCGGTGAGCTGGCGCAGGGTATTGGAGAGCATTGCATCCACGCGCGGCTGATCGGTGCTGCCTTCCATCCACCATTGGTCGGTGGTGGATTCAATGTGGCCGGTCCAGTGCGCCGCCTTGGGATCGTGCGCCCAGACCACACGCCCCGGATAGACTCCGCGCGCGACACCCAGAGGCACATTGCGCGTCTTGGGCTGGAAGTCGTAACGGGTAGCGATTCCGGCGGCTTCGATGGCGCGGGAGTGCATCAGCCATAGGCTGCCGCCCACCACGGTCACCGCGCAGAGGCTGACGGCGGCCCATCGGTAGCGGCGGACAAGTGAGCGCAGGCCGCTGAGCGAAAAGAGTCCGGCCATCGAGGCGCAAAGCCAGATGACAAAGGCGCTGGCCACGGGAAAAGCGGCCCGCTGACAGGGGTACGTGGCTCGGCTCGGCTTGGGAATGACGCGCAGCAAAAACCATACCAGCGCGCTGAAACCTACGATAGCCGCGCTCAGACGCGCAACTCGGGCAGTTTTTCCCGATCCGCTCAGGCCAAAGGAACTTTTCATGTGAAACCTCGATTGTCGGTTAAGAATCCTACCCTCATCTAATCACAGCGCGGCAAATCTGAAAAGTGCATTCGGACGTAAGTACTCTGTTTTCCATATCGGCTTTGCGGACGTATGGCATGAGAGCGCATGGCCTCCCGCACATTCCATATGCGAAAGGTGGGATATTTATAGAGAAGGTTTTCATGGTATTTTTTAGCTCTTCGATCCATTCGCTCCGAAGCCGCTTCACCGGCCCCGCCGTTATTCTGCTGGCGGCAGCCGTGGCGGTTGTGCCGCAGGTGGTGCACGGACCCTCGTGCGGCCACGATTTCGACTTCCATCTGGCATCATGGTTCGATTGCGCGGCCAGTTGGCGCGAGGGAATTTTGTATCCGCGCTGGGATGCAATTGCCAACTATGGCGCGGGCGAGCCGCGCTTCATCTTTTATCCGCCGCTGACCTGGATGCTGGGCGCGGCGCTTGGCTTTGTGCTTCCCTGGACACTGGTGCCAGTGTCGATGGTCTTTCTCTTTCTTGCCGGAACCGGCCTGGCCACGCGGGCGCTGGCTCGGCTGATGCTGACGGATGGCGCGGCCACGCTGGCCGGCTGCGGAGCGCTCTTTTCCGGCTATGCGCTCTTCAATGCATACGAGCGCTCAGCCTTTGCCGAGTTTGCCGGGGGATTTTGGATTCCGCTGGTGCTGCTCTATATGCTGCGTGAGCGGTACCCTTCCCACCCTTACCGCGAAGACGCTGGTCCTTCGACTTCGCTCCCCACCCCAACGACGAAGGCCCGTCGTTGGGGACTCCGGCTACGCTCCGATCAGTATGACAGGGTAGACGGTACTTGGACAGGCTCTATAATCTGGCGTGTTTTGAATGGCTCCGCCGCGCCACTGGCGGTGGCCTTCGCCGGTTGCTGGCTTTCCAACCCTACGGTGGGCGTAATGGCCGGCTACCTGCTGGCTGCCGCGGCGCTCGTTCTGGCCGTCACTGAGCGTTCGTGGCTCCCCGTGCTGCGTGCCTTCGTGAGTGGAGTGCTGGGGATGGGAGTGATTGCCGCCTATCTTCTTCCCGCCACCTATGAGCAGCGCTGGGTGGATATTCTGCAAGTGACCCGCGATCCCGGTCAAACCCTGGAAAATAGTTGGCTCTTTGCCACGCACGCAGACCCGGTGCTGACGGATCATGATGTAGTTCTGCGCCAGGCCTCTTTCATCGTGGCCATGATGGTCGCCGTAACACTGACCGGAATACTGGCCGCTTGGCTGCGGGGAGTCTTCCCACAGGGGCGCAACCTCCGTTCCCGCATATGGGTGCCACTTGCGCTCATTCCCTTTGCCGTTTTCTTCCTCCAGTTTCCGGTCTCACGCCCTGTCTGGAATCTCCCGGAACTGCGTTTTCTGCAATTTCCCTGGCGCTGGCTGCTGGTTCTAGAAGCGCCGATGGGCATCTTCTTCACCGCCGCTGTCTGGCCGGCGCGGCGTTGGCATCGGGTTGCCGTCAGCGCTGTCTGCATTGCGCTCTTCATGGCGATGACCGCCTGCGCGCAGAAGTATTTTTTCCAAAGCTGTTACGCGGAAGACACCGTACCCGGAATGCTGGACACTTACCGTGCAGGTTACGGCTTCCCAGGCACTGACGAATACGAGCCGACCGGCTCCGACCTCTCGCTGATCCCGACCGGCCTGCCCGCAGGTTGCCTGGTCACTGATCCCAATATTACGCTGGGCAAGGCTGCTGAATCGCCGGATCTGCCTCCCGCTTGGAATGCCAAGCAAGGCAGTTGCCAAGCCACATTCGTGTGGGCGCCGACTCCCGGCCAAGCGCCGCACCGACATAGGCGTATCACGGCCACATTCGATCATCCTGGCATTCTGGTTCTGCGCCTGCTCAGCTTTCCCGCCTGGCAGATCAAAGTGAATGGCAGGCCGCCAGCCGATATGCCTCACCGCGACGATGGCCTGATCGCTATCCGAGTTCCTCAAGGGCCGGTCGTAGTCACCGCAGACTGGCGCAACACAACCGACGTGCTGGCCGGGTGCTGGATAAGCGCTCTCTTTGCGCTGCTTCTCCTCGGCCTCTTTCAACTTGAGAGACGAATCACTCCATGAGCGGGCGTCTTGAGGCCGCGAAGTGACTGTAGCAGCGCAACCAACAACCCAGCGCTTGTTCACTCGGCATTAAAACAGCGCCGATTGGATCGAAATAAATAACTTTTTACAACTTATCCAAGTGCCTAAACCCGCCCGTGCTGATGAGCATGACTGAGAAGATCAGGAAGTTATAGAAGGAGTGGACAAAAGTACTGGCAGCCACGGAACGCAGCTTCAAGCGCACGCCGCAGAGGATCAGGCTGACGGTGACGAGCAGCAGAAACGGTCCCAGCGAATGGCCTTGCTGATCAGCATGAATCAAGGCGAAGAGCAGGCTGGTGGGAATGGCGGCGATGATCATGGCGCCGAGCGACCACTGCGGATGACCGGTTTCGTCGAGGGGAAGCGCAGCCTTGCCGGTGCTTTTTTCGATAGCCCAGTCCCATGCCGTGGCCAGAGATGGCAGCAGGAAGCCGCGGAAGAACATCTCTTCAAAGAAAGGCGCGAGAGTCACGCCAAAGAAGAACATCGTCCAGGCAGCACCAGGGGAGCGGAAGAGGTCTTCGATGGGCGCGTGCTCCGGTCCAGGTATAAGGACTTCGACCATCATGGCCAACCCAAAGCAGCCCAAGGCAACCATCGCCAGCCGCCCACTCCAATAGAGGGCGGTCTGCCCGCGCCAGTGAATGCCTGCGAAAAAGCTCTTCCGCCAGACGAGGGGAAAGAGGAAGAAGGCGAGTGCAAATGTGACGAGATAAAGAATCGCTTCTCCGCCCAGCAGGAAAGGAACGTTTGTCTTGATCTGATCTATTTTCGATAGGCTTCCGTAAGAGATAAACGTAGCAAGGCCCAATGCCGCCGTCATGCAAATAAAGCCCACAAAGAGAAAGGCGGCTAGTAGCGCAAGGTGGCCCAAGTGAGGGATGCGCGCGGGCGGAGGAGGAGCAGGCGGTTCGAAGGAGGAATTCAGAAGCCAAGGCGCGGAAACGGGGGCAGGTGATTCCAGGGTCTCAGAAGCGAGAGAAGGGGAATCCATTGAAATGAATAAAAGACTTCCCTCAGAGGCTAAAGCCCCTTCTTCTTCTGGACCATCCATGTATGGGTTATGGCCCGTACCCTCCACACCTTTGGGGTACGCGGAGGAGTCTCCAGAGAGGCTTTCGGGGTCGTCGATATGGCTCATGGCTGCACCGTCTTCTTTCTGCGCGGGGCGGATTTCTTTTTGGCGGTTGCATTATTGGCTTTCTTTATGGAAAGGCGCTTGCTTGGAGCGGTATTTGCCGGATTCCTGGCAGTCTTTTCCAGTTCGGGGTTACCGTTTCTCACACCTTCCGCATCCAAAGACCCAGTTCCTTCGACTGGAGCCAGAAGCGGAATGGATGGGGTACTCAGATTCATCTCTGTGTCCAGGGCAAGCCGCCCATTGCTTGACTTATAGTAGCGCGCCAGAAACTGGCCGGTGTAGGACTCGGGAGTTGTGGCTATCTTCGCGGGGCGTCCCTCGGCTACCACGCGGCCACCGTCTTCGCCGCCCTCCGGACCCAGATCAAGAATCCAGTCGGCGTTGCGAATCACGTCCAGGTTGTGTTCGATAATGATGACTGTGTTCCCCAGGTCGGCAAGCCTGTGCAGCACTTCGAGCAGTTTACGCACATCGTCGAAGTGCAAGCCTGTGGTCGGCTCGTCCAGCAAATAAAGCGTGCGTCCGGTCTGGCGCTTGCTCAATTCCCGCGCCAGCTTCATCCGCTGCGCCTCGCCGCCGCAGAGCGTGGTTGCGCTTTGACCCAGGTGAATGTAGCCCAGGCCCACATCGACCAGCGTTTGGAGCTTCTGACGGACCTGGGGAACATCAGCCAGAACGGTGAGCGCGTCTTCGATGGTCAGTTCCAATATGTCAGCGATGGAGTGGCTCTTGAACTTGACGGCCAGCGTCTCCTGGTTATAACGCCTGCCATTGCAGATTTCGCACTGCACATAAACGTCGGGCATGAAGTTCATTTCAATCCGCCGCTGGCCGTCGCCTTGGCAGGTCTCGCAACGCCCCCCGCTGACATTGAAGCTGAAGCGGCCCGGCTTGTAGCCGCGCTCGCGGGCTTCGGGCAGCATGGAAAAGAGGTCGCGGATGGGCGCGAAGACCTGCGTGTAGGTGGCCGGATTGGAGCGCGGCGTGCGGCCAATCGGCGATTGATCGATGCGCACCACTTTATCGATCTGCTCGGCGCCGGTCAGCGATTCATGCGCGCCCGGCTCCTCGCGCGAGCCGTAGATGGACTGCGCCAGTGAGCGATAGAGAATGTCGTTGATGAGCGTGGATTTGCCCGAGCCGCTGACGCCCGTCACAACCGTCATCACACCCAGAGGAATGCGAACACTGACATCCTGCAAATTATGCTCGCTCGCGCCGGTGATCGTGAGCCACTTACCAGTGAGCGGACGCGGCTTGGCGCGTTGCAGCATCGGCGCTGATCCTGAAAGATAGCGCCCGGTAATTGACTCCGGGCATGCCATGATCTCGGCCGGTGTGCCTTGGGCGATGACGGAACCGCCCAGGCGGCCCGCTCCAGGGCCAAGATCAAGGACATAGTCGGCGTGGCGGATGGTCTCTTCATCGTGCTCGACGACCAGCACGGTGTTGCCCAGATCGCGCAGCCTCTCCAGCGCCTCGATCAGCCGGTTGTTGTCGCGCTGATGCAGGCCGATGGAAGGCTCGTCGAGAACATAGAGCACGCCGCGCAGACGCGAGCCGATCTGCGTGGCCAGCCGGATGCGCTGGCCCTCGCCGCCGCTCAGCGTCGCCGCGTTGCGGTCGAGCGAAAGGTACGTCAGCCCGACGGCGCAGAGAAACTCCAGCCGCTCGGCAATCTCATGGCGGATGCGCTCAGCCACCAAAGCCTCGCGCGCGGTGAACTTGAAGTTGATGGCCGCCGAGAAGCGCGCGGTTGAGCGGCAGGGAGGTGAAGTCGGCGATGGAGAGACCACCGATCTTGACCGCCAGCGACTCCGGGCGCAGGCGCTTGCCGCGGCAGACCGGGCAGGGCGTGGCCGACATATAGGCCATCATCGACTCGCGATAGCTGTCGCTGCGCGCCTCTTCGATCGAGTCGCGCAGAAACTCGAGAATGCCATGGAAGCCGGTGCGCGGTGCTTCATTCTTGGGCGGGCCGTAGACCAGCAGATGCTGCTGCTTGACGGGCAGATCCTCGAAGGGCGTTCTCAAATCAATCTTGTAGCGGTCGGCAGCCAGATTGACCAGCTTGATGAGGTATTGCGAAGTCGAGCCAGGGCCGAGGCCATCCATCAGTGGCTTCGACCAGTCGGTGATGACCTTGGCCGGGTCGAGATCATAGAGCGAACCCAGCCCGTGGCACTCCGGGCAAGCGCCGAAGTTGGAGTTGAAGCTGAAGCTGCGCGGCTCCAGTTTGGGCACATCCAAGCCGCAGTCCGGGCAGGCCATCGAGGAGGAAAACAACTGCTCCTGACGCTCTGTGCTGCCGGCTATAGCTACGAGCACCAAACCGTTGGCCATTTGCAGCGCCTTGGTCACCGCTGCGTCCAATCGTTTTTCGGCGGAAGGCTTGCCATTGGGTGTCGTCGGCGAAGGGATTGTGGTAGGCGCGGGAGGATTCTTGAGCAAGATGCGGTCGATCACCGCTTCAATGGTGTGATTCTTGCGCCGGTCCAGATTCAGTGGTTCGGACAGGTCCAACGACTCGCCGTCCACGCGGGCGCGAAAGCCCTGCCGGTCAAGCTGGTCGAGCATCTCTTTGAACTCGCCCTTGCGCCCGCGGACGATGGGCGCCATCACCGTGACGCGCTCGCCCAATCCCGAGCTCCAGAATGCGCTGTACGATCTGGTCGGGAGTCTGGCGCGAGATCGGCCGCTGGCATTGCGGGCAGTGCGGCGTACCCACCGAAGCATAGAGCAGGCGCAGATAATCGTAGATTTCGGTGATCGTGCCCACCGTCGAGCGCGGGCTGCGGCTGGTTGTCTTCTGCTCAATGGAGATCGCCGGACTGAGGCCTTCGATCGAGTCCACGTCGGGCCGCTCGATCTGGTCCAGAAACTGCCGCGCGTAGGCGGAGAGCGTTTCGACATAGCGCCGCTGCCCCTCGGCATAGATGGTGTCGAAGGCCAGCGAACTCTTGCCCGAGCCGGAGAGGCCGGTGACCACCGTGAGCGTATTGCGCGGAATGCTCACGTTGATGTCGCGCAAATTGTGCTGGCGCGCCCCGCGCACCGTGATGTGTGTAATGGCGCCATGAATGAAAGTAGAGAGTGCTCTGAGAGTTATGTGGTGGTGGCTGCCGTCGCACAGAACCGGACTGGCCGTGTGCTTGCAGCCGCAGAAGTAAACTGTCTTGGATTCGGCGGCCTCGTATTTCACGGGGGTAAATCCGCTTCCCTTGTGGCTGCCGTCGCAGAAGGGCTGGCCGGCGCTTTTGCCGCAGGCACACCAGTAGTAGCTCTTGCCGGCTTCGACCGCGACGGCGTAAGGGGCTTTTTGAGCAATCGTTGGTTCGGGCATAGGGGAATCTCCTTGAAATGCAGTAGAGATATTATCGCCGATCCCGGAGAAGCATGTTTTTAGGGAAGTATGTTTTGATTTGCTTTTAACGCAATCACTGCCGGGAGATGAGGAGGCGCCTCTCCCATCGCTCCTCATGGCGATCATCGCGGAAGACGGCCGTGGTGAAGCGTCCGGCGGCGTTGCGCTCAAAGCTCATCCGATCCAGGCTTGCCCCGTTGGGATAAAAAAAGAGGGTAGGCGATTCGGCGGCCAGTTCGAAGACCTCGCCGAAGTAATTCTTGGCAAAGAGGATATCTCCCTGGTGGAAGAAGGTCATCCAGGAACGGCCATCGGCAGAGCGATATTCACCACAGAGCGCGTCCAGTTGCGCTGAGGTCAGTTTTACAGCGGGTGGATGCAGCGAAACCTGCAGCCGCTCGGCCAACGGCGGAAGCTCCGATTTGGCCTGAACTCCGTTGTGATGGAATAGCAGCCAGCGGGGCAGCTCGGGTTCGTTGTACGCGCGGGTCCAGCAGTCGTGCTTGAGGCCTTGGTAGACCCAGAGCCGGATATGGCCGCCGTTGGTTTTGAACGCATCAAACAGCAGTTCGGCCTGCCGGGGAAGAACCACATTGTCGTCACTGCCGTGAAAGAGCCAGACCGGCGTGCGTCCGAGGGCGCGCGCGTACTCAGCGGGCAGCGTGGAAGCCTCCTGCCAGCGCTCCGGCGCATAGCTCCAGAAGATGCCCCCGGCCGCAATGGCTACTGCCGCCCAGCGCTGAGGATAGAGGCGAGCCAACTCCCACGCTCCGTAGCCGCCCATCGAAAGACCGGTTAGGTAAGTGCGCTCGGTGTCGAGACGGAACTCTCCGGTCTCCTGGTCGAGCGCGGCCATGGCCATCGCGAGCATCTCCGGATCTGTCCAGAAGCTGGGCAAAGGGCACTGCGGCATGACGACCACGAAGGGCCATCGCTCGGGGTGGTCGCGCACCGCCTGCGGCAGACCAATCTGCGTCTGCCACATCCCCTCAGAGCCGCGCTCCCCACGCCCGTGCAAATAGAGAATCACAGGCCAAGGCATTCGCTCATCGCGGCGGAAACTCTCCGGCAAATAGACTTGAAAGTGGTAGGCTACGCCGTGCAGTGTGACGGTGCGATTAAGAAAACCTGTCTCCTGGCGCGGCTCGGAACGTGGTTCCGGATGATCGTGGCGGCTAGCGCCGAGCAGAGATTGCACAGGCGCAACCGTCGCGGCAAAAAATATGCTGGCGATCATGAAGCGCGAGAGTCGAGGCATTTTAGAATCTCTGGTCAGTAACGAGTTTATAATCCGGGGGGCTGCTGCGGGAGATAGTTCTTGCGCTGCGCGGGAGTGACGAAAGATGTACATACATGGACCGGCGGCTCTAGCGGACGGGGATCTTCCGGTCTGCATTCCTGAGAATCCAGACTCTCCAGTTCTGATCCATCCACCTCGACGGAGACGCTCTGCATAATCATGTCCATGGTCAACACTACGCGCAGGCTGTTTTTCTTCGCACCACCACGCCTTCCATCCCGGCCAAGGCGCCGGAGCGAATCCTGACCCGTTGTCCGACGGTGAGAAGAGTATGCGGCTCGGCATTGCGCAGCGGAAGGCCGGAACGCAGCGCGTCGATCTCCGCCTCAGGCAAGGGAGCCGGCTTGCCCCCCGTGCCGCCAACAAAGCTGAGAACCCCCGGCGCCTCCAGTACGCGCACCCGCTCGCTGCGGTCGATGCGGACGAAGAGGTAGCCTGGAAAGATCGGCAAATCCAGCGTCACAGTCGAGCCGTTGCGCCACTTGCGCCTCACTTGATAGAGCGGCAGATAAAATTCAATTCTTCTCAGTGTCAGGTACTGACTCACCCGCTTCTCGTGGCGTGGAGAGGTATAGATGGCAAACCAGTGAGTCGAAGGCGGCTTCTCCAGCAAAACGTCCGGCGCGGGAATAAGATTATCTATTTGTTCATTTTCCGCCAATGCTTTCCCCTATTTCCTGTGCCCTGACCTCTGTTTCACGGCTCCCGTTTCTACGGCTCCAACAAAATCTTTCCAGTCGTCTTGCGGCCTTCCAGGTCAGCCTGTGCCTGCGCTGCATCGGAGAGCGGGTAAACATGCTCGGCGCGCAGCTTGAGTTCGCCCTTGGCGGCCCAGCCGAGCACATCGCCCGCACGCTGTTCCAACTCGGCCCGCGTAGCTACATAATGCCAGAGTGTGGGCCGTGTAATAAAGAGCGAACCCTTGCTGCTAAGCTGGATCAGATCGAAAGGTGGAACGGGACCGCTGGATGCGCCAAAGAGAGCCAGAAGGCCGCGCGGGCGCAGGCAGTTCAAGCTACCCTCGAAGGTCGTCTTGCCCACCGAATCATAGACCACTTCGACGCCCTTGCCGCCAGTCAGCCGCTTGACCTCCGGCTCGAACTCCTGCTCGGTGTATAGGATCACCTCGGATGCGCCAGCCTCGCGCGAGAGTTCGGCCTTCTCCGGCGTGGAGACGGTGCTGATCACCCGCGCACCCAGCCGCACAGCCATCTGCGTCAGCAGCAGGCCCACCCCGCCGGCACCGGCATGAACCAGTGCGCTATCGCCGGCCTTGAGCGGATAGGTGGAGTGCGAAAGATAATGCGCGGTCATGCCTTGCAGCATCGCCGCCGCTGCCTGCTGCATCGATAGGCCTTCGGGAACCTTGACCAGCGCCGCAGCCTGAACTAGCGCGTACTCCGCGTAGCTGCCCAGCACGCCCACCGAGGCCACCGCGTCGCCCGCAGCAAAGCCGGACACGCCCGGACCCAGCTCCTCGACCGTGCCCGCGGCCTCGCTGCCGGGAGTAAGCGGCAGAGCGGCCTTGTAGGTGCCCTTGCGGAAGTAGATTTCGATGAAGTTGACTCCGGCAGCTTCCACGCGGATCAACACCTGCCCTGGTCCCGGTTGCGGGATGGGCAAATCGGCCAGCGTAAGAACCTCCGGCCCGCCTGTCTCGTGAATCTGAATGGCTTTCATCTCAGGTCCAGCATGAACCCTCAGGGGGGGCTGGTGCAAGAGGCACCTGCAGTGCGGCCAGCGGCTCGCACTTCGCTCTGAGTTCGTGGATTGGCTAGCATAAAGTTGTAATCGGTTGTTGCGGAGAATAAAACAGGTTCTGTGAGCGGGAAGATTGCCCTATTTTTCCGTGCCGCTTTTCTTGCTCCGCGCGGCGGCCTTCTCCCGGTACATTTCCGCGTCGGCGCGGTCAATCAGCTCCTTCATCGTCTCATCCGGCTGGCGTTCGGCCACACCGATTGAGGCGAGTACGCGCAGCTTCACTTGTGCGGAGTTGCCCTCAAGCGTGTACCGTCCGCAGACCCACTCCCGCATCCGGTCAATCTGCGCACGCGCCTCTTGCAGTCGGCAATGCAGCAGAAGAATGAACTCGTCGCCGCCCCAGCGGCCGGTAGTATCCGTCACCCGGCAGACCGAGCGCATCTTGGCTGCAAATTGCTTCAGCAGCTCATCGCCCACCAAATGGCCATGCTCGTCATTCACCTGCTTGAATCTATCTATATCCATGATGGCAACGCAGAAAGGAGCCGGTCGGGAAGTGCTTGCTCGATCTGCCCCTCTACCCATGGACGGCTGCGGACCCCGGTCAACGCATCCCGCGATGCCATCGTCTCCGCCTCCTCGAGCCTCGCCTGGTACTGCGTGACTTCAGCCCTCAGTTGATCGATCGCCGCCTTTCCTTCGGCGGTCATCCGGTCGATCGAACTCTTCAAATCCGAGGCGCTTTTCTTGATCGACTCGCGGATCTCGGTCAAATCCTCCAGGTTGGCGATCCCTTTCAGGCGCGTCGTAACCGCGGTGAACTGAGCGGCGCATTGCTGGTCGCGCTCACCGATCGACTCGGCGGTCTGTGCCATCACCAGCAGCATCTCTTTGACCTCACTGGTCTTTTGCTGGTAATGCAAAGCTGTGCGCCGTCCCCAGCCCCTGTAACTCGCCGCGCACGCCGACTTTCGGTCTCCTCTATCCTCTGGCGAGTAATCTCGGCGCAAGTCCTCCTCCCAGTTTGTTCAAACCCCTGCTTCAGCTCTTCGGCCAGAGCCGGACAAGCATCCTGACCGCAGTTGCCCATCTCGACCAGCGCCGAGCGATAGGCCGCCAGAGTGTGTACCTGCAAGGGTATCCGTCTCCGCCCGCGGCAGTATTCTCAATAGGGGTAGTTGGCCCTGGCGCATCAGGCTCCGCTTGCGTCTGTTCCAGGTATTCTTTGATCGAGATCATCTGGCCTCGCGAGCGGCCGGCCGCGCAATTGGATTGCTGCGCGGAGACACCTCCTTGTGATCATCGGCTGCCATCAGTTTTTCTTTGAATCGCCAGAGGGTTCGCGTAAAGGCTGAAATTCCTGCACAGTGCAGCTTTACGCTCGGTTTGTGCAACATAAACACTATATGAAAAATACTTGTTGCAATTCGCCGTTTATTCGCTATAATGCGTGCATGGCTGTCACCCGAAGGCAAAAAGAGATTCTCGACTTCCTGGAGAGCTTCACTACGCGCAACGGCTACTCCCCATCATTTGAAGAGATTGCGCGCGGCATGGAGCTGAAGAGTCTAGCCACCGTGCATAAGCACATCACCAACCTCGAAAAAAAGGGGTTGCTGGACCGGGTGCATAACCGCAGCCGCTCAATCGATGTGTTGCCTCCAGGAGCGCGCACGCGCTCAAGCGACCGCCTTCCTCTAGCCGGTCGGATCGCCGCCGGGATGCCGGTTGAGGCAATGGAGGCTGAGGAGAGCATCTCACTGCATGATGTGGTGGGCAACCGCGATGTCTTCGCTCTCGAGGTGCGCGGCGACTCGATGCGCGACGAACACATTATCAACGGTGATTATGTGCTGGTGGAGCGAACGCGCACAGCACGCCAGGGAGAGATTGTAGTCGCTCTGGTGCGCGGCTCCGAGACTACGCTCAAACGCTTTTACACCGAGGGATCTCAGGTTCGCCTGCAACCCTCCAACATTGAAATGGGCCCCATCTACGTCAAAGCCGCCGAGGTCGCCATCCAGGGCCGCGTGCTGGGTGTACTGCGCAAGTACAGGTAAAGATGCCTGCTTCATTATTGATACGAATAGATCGTCAGGATGATCAACCACTCGCGCCTCAACTCCTCGCGGACATTTGCCGGGTTGGAAGGTGGCTGCGCGCGAGAGCTTCTATCTGGCCCCCGCGCGACTTGGCATAAACCGCGCGGGGGCAACGCGCTCTCAATCGATTCTGGACGATTGATGCAAACATCTCGGCCTGATACCCATAACGAAATCAAGGCAAGAGAAAAGCGAAAGAACCCGGCGTGATGGCCAGGTTCTTTCGCTTTTCTCTTGCTATCTCATTAAGCCAGTATCCGCTTGATCTTCTCGTCAATCGTGTCTTGAGGAACAAATCCAACGATCTGGTCAACCACTTGCCCGCCTTTGAAAAACATCAGGGCTGGAATCCCTCGAACGCCGAAGCGCGAGGGCGTGGCGCCGTTCTCGTCCACATTCACCTTGGCCACCTTCAACTTGCCTGCGTAACTAGCCGCGACAGCGTCGATGATCGGCGCAATGGCCTTGCAGGGACCGCACCAAACGGCCCAAAAATCCACCAGCACAGGAATCTCGCTCTTGAGAACCTCCTGGTCGAACGTTGCATCGTTGACTTCGAAAACCCCTAATCCAGCCATAATCCTCCTTGCGGCTACCGCATACATTCAGTGTAACGGTTCGCAGTCCTTCATAAGATGCGCCAGTGGTCAGTAAAGGTGCAAATCGCCGCCTGAATGTCATCAAAGTACCGGAAAACAAGGGAATCACTTGCCGATGACATCCATAACCACGGAAATGCTTTTGGGTGGCATGCAGGCGTTGTTATCGCAGGCCTGGTAGCGGAGTGTGGCCTCAACCAGATGGTTGCCGGGCAGGGCTTTGATGTGTGCCCGCACGGCGAATTCACCGGTGTAAACGCTGAGTTTGGTCGCCGGGTCGAGGGGCAGCGAAAAGGCCGCGCCGGGAGGATAGACAGCGGAGATGAGTTGCACTCCGGAGTCTTCAGGAATGGAAAATGTGGTGGGGATGAGATAGTTGTCGCCTGGATGGTGTGTGGGAGTTGATATGCAGTCCAGACGCGATGCGGAAGTGCAGAGTAACCATGGTTGGCTTGCCGGCAATCGTGATCTGCTCCGGGTAGAGATAGACCACTGCCGGGGCTTGGAGGCCGGGCGGTCAATTCCATCAAAAAATGGGCGATGCTCCTGAGCCGCCGCGAATGCTGGCATCAGAAGCGCAAAACACGCCATGCCGCAACCATGATTTCAACACCAGCAACGGCCTCCTGCTTTCAAGGTTCAGATGGATTCTCCGATAGGACTGGTGGAAATCAATGCAGAGAACCGCTCAATTCCCAGCGCTTTCCTGATATTGGCTTCAATCGCTTGCTTCGAGGTCAAACCCAGTTGGGCGGCCACCACCACACCGTTTCGATCCACAAAGAAGGAGGTTGGCAGCGAGTCCAAGCCTCCGTACGGCTGACTGATGGAGTCGGCGTCGATCAGCACAGGATAGGGAATATGCTCCTGCTGAACGAAGCGGGCAATCTGCCGTTTCTCGTCGCTCAGCATTTCCGGATTGCCTGGTCCAGATCGTCCGCCGAGATACCCAGAACCTCAAAGCCCTGTGCGGCATACTGATTACGCAAATCGATCAGCCAGGGGTCTCGATCTTGCAGGGTCCGCACCAGGTGGCCCAGAAATTGATCAGGACAGCCTTGCCTTTGTAATCGGCAAGTGAAACTTCCTGCCGTTGAGGTCTTCTAGGGTGAATGCGGGCGCGGGCTTGCCCTGGAGCGGAGTGACGTATTGCGGTTCGCCGCCTGCGGGTCCGGCCACGACTGCCTTGCGGCGCCGCGGCCAGCAACCGTTCGCGGGCCTGTTGCGAAACTCAAGTCGGCCCAGCCAGCCCAGGAAAAGAGACCAGGATGAACAGAACCGTTCCCAGGACAATTGTGTTGCGCTTCATCAGAAGACCCTCTCTGCCTATTGTACGAGCCGCCTGCGTCTCCCGGTTTATCTCGGCTATACGTCCAGATCATCCTCAGAGTCAGCAGCAATCGCCGTTCCACGCCGCTTGGCCAGCAGGTAGCCGCGCAGGAATGGCTCCAGATAGCCGTCCAGAACCTTGTCCACATCGCCGACCTCGACCTTGGTGCGATGATCCTTGGCCATGCGATAGGGCTGCAAGACGTAGGAGCGAATCTGTGAGCCGAAGTTGATCTCCAGCTTCGAGTCTTCCAGTTTCTTGCTGATGGCGCGCTTCTTTTCCAGTTCGTACAGCGATACATCGATTGATCGTAATTTGACTGGATGGCAATTGATGTTGATCGTAATTGATGGCAACAATTGGTGGGTGCAGTTGGGTGACGTAGATTGGTAACAATTGGTGGGCAACTGGTGGATTGGATCTGGGTGCCAGTGGGGGGGGGGTCGTTGATTGATGATTGATTGGTGGGGTAACA
>CAWDQB010000037.1:0-206206 GCA_963804315.1 uncultured Acidobacteriaceae bacterium | reverse complement strand
ACGCCCGGCGCCCCGTCGAGGAGCTTGGCGGCCTCGTCCGG
This sequence comes from uncultured Acidobacteriaceae bacterium, assembly GCA_963804315.1. GTDB lineage: Bacteria > Acidobacteriota > Terriglobia > Terriglobales > Acidobacteriaceae > Telmatobacter. Next base: position 206,165 of record CAWDQB010000037.1, on the reverse strand, counting down.
AGCGAGAGGTCCCGCGAATTCGGCGACGATGGCCAACGAGTGGCCGGTGAAGACCGGCACCCGCACGCAGGTGCACGTCACGGCCAGGTCCGGGATGTCGAGGATCTTGCGGCTCTCGTCCCGGAACTTCTGCTCCTCGTTGGTCTCGCCCGAGCCGTCGTCGACCAGCGAGCCGGCGACGGACAGGACGTTGTGGGCGATCCGGTCGGGGAACCACCGTCGTGTCGGGGCCGGACACGGCCCGGCCGTCGAAGGTGAGGGCGGCCGCGCCGTTGGACGGTGGCCCGGAGCTGCTCGTCGAGCTCGGCCACGCCGGCGAGGCCCGACCCGGACACCGCCTGGTAGGTCGAGACCACCAGCCGGGTGAGGCCGGCGGCGTCGTGCAGCGGCTTCAGCACCGGCATGGCCACCATGGTCGTGCAGTTGGGATTGGCGACGATGCCCTTGGTGATGGCGTGCAGCGTCGACTCATTGACCTCGGGGACGACGAGCGGGACGTCCGGGTCCATTCGCCAGGCCGACGAGTTGTCGATCACGACCGCTCCGGCGTCGGCGAACCGGGGGCGAGTGCGACGCGAGGCGGTGCGCCGCTCGAGAACAGGGCGATGTCGAGGCCCGAAGGGTCCGCGACGGCTGTGTCCTCGACGACCACGTCGGCACCACGGAAGGCCAGCGTGCGTCCGGCCGAACGGGCCGAGGCGAACAGGCGCAGCTCATCAACCGGGAAACGCGCTCCTCCAGGATCGCCTGCATGACGGTGCCGACCTGGCCCGTCGCCCCACCACTCCGATGCGCATGGCGTCCAGTCTACGGGGGGCCGGCGCGGCGGGCCGTGCCGGATGGTGCGGTCAGGCCAGGCCGAACGCCGCGTGCAGGGCCGGACGGCTTCCTCCGCCTGCCCGGCGCGGATCAGGCACGAGATCCGGATCGACGAGGTCGAGATCATCTCGATGTTGATGCCGGTGGTGGCCAGCGACTCGAAGGTGAGTGCGGTCACCCCCGGGTGGGTTTCATGCCGACGCCGATCAGCGACACCCTGGGCCACGTCGTCGTCGCTCACCACGCCGGTGGCACCGAGCCCGGACACCAGGCCCTCGCACACCTCCGTGCTGGCGGCCAGGTCGGCCTCGGGGATGGTGAAGGAGATGTCGGTGGTGCCGTGCAGGGAGATGTTCTGCACGATCATGTCCACGTTGATGTTCCGGTCGGCCAGGCCGCGGAAGAGCTGGCGGCTAGGCCCGGCTTGTCGGGCACTCCGGTGACCGTGACCTTGGCCTCGGACAGGTCGTGGGTGATGGCGGTGACGACGGCCTGTTCCATCTGGGCATCCTCCTCCTCGACCCACGTGCCCGGCTCCCAGGTGAAGCTCGAGCGGACGTGGAGCCGGACGTTGTGGTTCCGGGCGAATTCCACCGAGCGCAGCGCAAGGACCCGACCGCCGGTGGCGGCCATCTCCTGCATCTCCTCGTAGCTGACCCGGTGCAGCTTGCGGGCCTCGGGACGATCCGGGGATCGGTGGTGAACACGCCGGAGACGTCTGTGTAGATCTCGCAGCCGTCCGCGCCGAGGGCGGCGGCGAGCGCGACGGCCGTCGGTGTCGGAGCCGCCGCGGCCGAGGGTCGTGACCTCGCGTCGAGGGACATGCCCTAACCCGGCCACCACCGGCACCGCCGCGGCCAGGGCGGCGCGCAGGCGGTCGCCGCGCACCTCGAGGATCTTGGCCCGGGTGTGCACGGCGTCGGTGATCATGCCGGCCTGGCTGCCGGTGAAGGACACCGCCTCCACGCCGAGCTCCGCCAGGGCCATGCACAGCAGGGACATGGAGATGCGCTCGCCGGAGCTGAGCAGCATGTCGATCTCCCGCTCGGGCTGCACCGAGCTACGTCACTGGCCAGCCGGACCAGTTCGTCGGTGGTCTTGCCCATGGCGCTGACCACCACGACGACGTCGGTGCCGGAGCGCTGGTGCGGGCCACGTGGTCGGCCACCGCGCGGATGCGGTCGGCGTCCCCGACCGACGTGCCTCCGAACTTCTGGACCACGAGCGACATGGTCCGCAAGGCTACAACCCGCCGCCCGGGGTCAGCCGGGCCGGGACCGCACCGGACGGACGGTCGCGTGGCCGGGCGGGTGGCCGCTCCGGCGGGGTGACCGGACCGGCTACCCTGCAGGACCGTGGGAACCGAGAACGTGAACGTCAGAAGGCCGGTCGCCAGGCCCGTCGCGAGGCGGAGCTGAAGGTCGCCAAGCGGAAGCGGGGGACGCGCCGCTCATCTCGATCGCCGTGGTGGGTCGTCGTGGTGGGGATCTCCTGGTTGATCTTCGGCCACAACAGCAAGGCCACCACCGCACCGACCACGACGACGTCGACGACGTCCGCGTCCTCCGCCCAGCTCACCGCCGACCAGGCGTCCAAGGCCGCCGGATGCCCGGCCAGCCCGTCGACGACCCTGCCCAGCCGCAGTTCTCGACGCCGCCCATGACCATCGACCCGTCGAAGACGTACACGGCGACGATCAAGACCGATCTCGGCACGATCGTGGCGACGCTCGACGCCAAGACCGACCCGGTGGCCGTCAACAGCTTCGTCTTCCTGGCGGACAAGAAGTACTGCAACTGCCTGACCTTCCACCGGGTCATCCCCCAGTTCATGAACCAGACCGGCGATCCGACCGGGACCGGTAGTGGCACGGTCGGCTACACCGTCCAGGGCGCCGTGCCCGCCACCGCCGACCCCCAGTACCCGATCGGCTCACTGGCCATGGCCAAGACGTCCGCCGCACCGGCCGGTACCACCAGCAACCAGTTCTTCATCGTGGCCGGCCCGGAGGGTGAGACCCTCCCGCCCGACTACGCCCTGTTCGGCCAGGTCACGTCCGGGCAGAGCGTGGTCGACGCCGTCAACGCCGACGGCGACGCCAGCGACGACGGCACGCCGCCCAAGGTGACCCACCGCATGCTGTCGGTGACGGTCACGAGTCCTAGACGCATTCCGGGACGGGCATCCGTCCACCCCGGTTCCCGACCCACCAGGAGGTGGACCATGGCCCCCGAGGCCCCCGCAGCAGACGGCTCCAGCCCGAAGACCCAGCGGTTCGACGCCGCGCCGCCGATGATCATCGACCCGACCAAGACCTACACGGCGGAGATGCTCACCAGCAAGGGCTCGTTGACCATCTCCCTCGACCCCATCGGGCCCCGGACCGTCAACAACTTCGTCTTCCTGGCCCGCTGGCACTACTACGACGGGATCGTCTTCCACCGATCATCCCGGGCTTCATGTGCCAGGGGCGACCCCGAGGGCTCGGGACGCGGTGGCCCCGGGTACCGTTTCGAGGACGAGCTGCCCATGCCCGGCCGGTACGAGATCGGCTCGATCGCCATGGCCAACGCGGGACCGAACACCAACGGCAGCCAGTTCTTCATCGTCAGCGGCCCCGACGGCGTCGGCCTGCCGCCCCAGTACTGGCTGTTCGGAAAGGTCGTGCGCGGCCTCGACGTCGTCAAGGCGATCGAGTCCGTGGGCAGCCGGTCGGGCACGCCCAGCGAGCCCGTCATCATCGAGTCCATGACCATCACCGAGGGCGACCCGGTTTGCCGCAGGTCTTCTCCGGCTTGCCGGTCAGGTGGCGGACTTTGCTCAGGATCTCCGCGCAAACCTCCGCATCCGCCTCTGGCGCATCCTTCATCCCTTCTTCCAGCATCGCCCGAATCTGATCGAGAGCTGATAGAGTCAGGTCAATCAACTCCGAGCTGATCTGCAACCGTCCATTGCGGACCTCGTCGAAGGCCGTCTCCAGATTGTGCGTGAAGGTGGCCATGTCCTCAAAGCCGAACATCGCCCCTGATCCCTTGAGTGTGTGCAGGGCTCGGAAGACCCGCCCCACCAGTTCCTGATCGCCGCGATTGTCATTCAACTCCAAAAGAGCAGACTCGAGATCGACGAGCACCTCGCGCCCCTCCTCCCGAAAAGCTTGTTTGAACTGGTCTGCCTTGCTTGCCATCGACAACCACCTGCTCCGCTAGGCTATAAGTTGTTAACAGGAAAGATGAATTGCTGAAGGCCCGATTCACTCAACGCGGCCAGAACCGGCTCCGGCGGCCTATCGACAATCGAATACTGCACGCCGGCTCCCCTCGCCTTACGCTCCGCGGCCCAGAGCAACTGCACCGCCGTCACGTCCAGATCGGTCGTGCCCTCCAAAGAAACGCGCACCTCACAGCCCGAATCCAGCGCCTGCGACAGAAGCCCCTTGAACTCCGCCGCGCAACTTATGCCGACAGGCCCCTCTAAACGAAGTAGATTGAGCGCCTCACTTTGCTCCAGAGTTACACCCATAGCCTGCCCCTCCCGCACCTGAGGCGCGTCTCTTTGTTCCGTCTGTTGCTCCCGCATGGAGCAATTGTTGCGTCTCTTTTGCACAGAAGTTCATTGACACCTTCCAATATCTGACACACCCATCCTTCGGGAGAATCCACTGTAAGCTCTATCGGCGAATTGATTGATGAATCCTGTGAAACAAGTCGCGGATCAAGGGATCTCGCGATCGCTTCCCGGAATGAGCACCATCTTCCATTCCGGGAAGCGGATAAATCATATTTGGCCTCCGCGCATGAAGCGCCGGACAGCTTTCATCAGTTGAAGGGAATCTTGGAAGTAGATTTGTATTTCGGTCATTCGCGCATGAAACGTCGCACTGTGTCCCAAGTTCCGGTGAGGCGCTCCCGCATATGCTCAACTTCTGCTTGATTTTTCCGATATACGGGATGGGCTGAAGATTTCGGCGAGCGGAATTCTGTAAGCAGATTCCAATCCGGAATGTGCAGCCGCAAGCGCCAGGTCAAAACATGCAGAGCCGGAGAAAGCTTCGATGGCAATGAGGATACTCGTCGTAGACGATTCAATCACCATGGTAATGAGTCTGAAGACCACTCTCAGCATGAACGGCTTCGAGGTTGAGACGGCCGGCAATGGGCAGCAGGCGCTGGACAAGTTGAATGCCGGATGCAAGCCCAACCTCATTGTCACCGACATCAATATGCCGGTCATGGGCGGTCTTGAGCTGATCCCCAAGCTGCGCGCCATGCCGGGGTTGAAGTTCATTCCCATCCTCACTCTCACCACGGAGAGCGATGCCGCCAAGCGCGACGAGGGCAAGCGCGCCGGCGCCACCGGCTGGATCGTCAAGCCCTGCTCGGGCGACGACCTGATCCGCGTCATCAAGAAGGTTTTGCCAGGAGCATAAGCGCATGGCGTCAACGGCGTATCCAGAACAGGATATCTACCTTTCCACGCGGGATACGCGCGAGTATGCCGGGGACGGCGTACTTTCCTGTGCCCGCAACGCCCGTTATTGCAAGGCCCGCAACCGGCTGGCCTATCAGACAGTCATCCGCCTGGCATTGATTCTGCTGTTCTATTTCACGATGCACACCATTGTCGGTCCGGTACCCGCTGGCACCGAGAACGGCACCGCTCTGGCCTTTATGATTTGCCTCGTCTTGCCCACCCTGATCGGTCAGTGGATGAATTGGCTTATGGCCCGCAAGGGCATAGCTGACCTTGGATTCATCGGAACCTTAAGCAAAGATGATCTGGCAAATGCCGCCGCGCGCAAAAGATCCATGGGCGACGAATTGCAAGCATCCAAGCCGTACATCGACGTGATGCACGATCAGATTGGCGATTCACTGGCCGAATCCGAGAAGGAGGTCGTGATGGTGATCCAGCAGATCGGCATTCTCAATGAAAAAGCCTGCCAGCAAAGGGAGCGCATTGCCGCCTCCATCAAAAGCGGCAGGGATTTGACGGAAAGCACACATCTCCGCGTCGAGAACAACAAGCAGATTATCGCCGCCATTGATATGCAGTTTGCGAGCCAGATTGAGGAGTTCCGCAGCAACTTCGAGCGTATTCAAGGCCTCGCCGACGAGGTTGCCGAACTTTCGCCGCTCATCAAAGTCATTACCTCGATTGCCCAGCAGACCAACCTTCTGGCCTTGAATGCCGAGATTGAGGCCGCCCGCGCCGGCAGCGCCGGAAAGGGATTCTCCGTAGTAGCCTTCGAGGTCAGAAAGCTGGCTGTGCACTCCAACAAAGCCGCCTCCGACATTGCCGAGAAGATCAAAGCGACTTGCAAAAAAGTCGAACAGGAGTTGGCCGATTCCCGCGCCTCGCTGGAGGAGCACGAGACCAGCAGCGCCATGAGCCATCTGGTAGGCGATCTGGGCGGGATGCAGGAAGAGTTTGCCAAAAACGGCCAACTGCTTCTGGATGTGATCACTGAAGTCGATGCGAACTACGCCGAGAACGTCGAGCGCCTGACCCAGGCCCTGGGCCATATCCAGTTTCAGGATGTGATGCGCCAGCGACTGGAGCACGTGCAGGAGGCGCTCCAGGAGATGCGCAGCCATATGCAGTCTATGTCGACAAGGGCGTACGATTTCGTTTGGGACGGCAGCTTTGATCGCACCTTCAATGAGATGCTGGAGGCGCAGAAGTGCAGATATAGAATGGCCAGCCAGACCGTCACTCATGTCAATGTGGCAGGGGGTGAACACAGTCAGGATCACAGCCGTCCTGCAATTGAACTTTTTTGATTCAAATATCTGAAAAAGAGTACGAGGCGCGTCCACTCCGTATCGATTCTTTCCCATCTTCCCTACTTCCCGCCTTCAAGAAATGTCCGCATGGTTGTAAACTTGCAGCCAGTGCCAGCGTCTACCTGTGTGATGGCAGCCGGCACATTGGAAGCGATGAACATGGCAACGGCAGATCAGATTGCCGCCGAGGAGTTTTCGGCTGTCGTCACAAAGCACCGTCCGCAGGTCTTTCGGTTTCTGCTCTCGTCCACGCGCGATGTGGACTTGGCCGAGACGCTTACTCAGGAGTGTTTTCTGAAGGCGCACCGGAACTGGGGAAGCTTTCGTGGCGAGTCGAGCGCCATGACCTGGCTGATGCGAATTGCCATCAACCTGCAGAAGGACCACTGGCGCAACCGAAGGATGCAGTTCTGGCGAAAGACGCAGACCAATGCCGTGGGGTTGGATGAGGCCAGCGAGTGGCTGCCCAGCGGTGAGAGGTCGGCAGAGCAGAAGCTGCTGGCGCGCGAGCGCGTGGCGCAGGTAGGCAAAGCAGTAGAGAAGTTGAGCGAGCGGCAGAGAACAGTCTTCTTGCTGCGATATGTGGAAGAACAGGATTTGAATGAAATTGCGCAAGCCACCGGTCTGAATGAGGGCACGGTCAAGGCGCACCTTTCGCGGGCGCTGGGGAAAGTGCGCGCGGAATTAGGGGGAAAACGATGAGCAATGAGGAAAAGACCGGCGGAGGAATCGTGGCGGACGAAGGGATGACGCCCGAAGTGGAGTTGGCGCTGCGGGAGTTTCGCCTGTATGTTCATGCCTGGAGCGAAGCGGCGATGAGCCGTCCGCGGCTGGCGTCTGCTCCTCAGAGGCAGCTTTGGCGGCTGGCGGCTGGGTGGGCGCTGAGCAGCCTTCTCATTGTTGGAGGCGTAACCGCCGGAGTCTACGGGCATCATCGGCAGCAGTTAAGAATTGCGCAGGCGCGCACTGTTGAACAACAGCGTCGGTTCGCCTTGCAGCAGGCTCCGCAGGCCCGGCTCACGGATGAGGATTTGCTTGCCAAGGTGGACAGCGATATTTCGCAGACAGTTCCCAGCGCCATGGAGCCGCTGGCTCAAATGATGGCCGAAGACGAGATGAAGTAGAAACGCAAGCAGATTTTCAGAAAGACCTCGCTGGTTCGAGGTCAAGGAGAAGAGATGAAATTCACTGGGGTAGTTGGATTGGCATTTGCAGGACTTTTACTCGCTGGAACGGCGCTGGCGCAGGGGCCGGGACCTGGATTTGGGGAGCATCGGCCTCCTTTTGAGAAAGCTTTTGGAGGCCATGACGAACACGGGCGCTGGTGGAACAACCCCAAAGTTGTGGAGCACTTGAAGCTGACAGATGAACAGCGCAAGACATTTGATAACATCCTGCTGGAGCACCGGGAAAAACTGATCGACCTCCGCGCCAACTTGGAAAAGGCGGAACTTGAACTTGAACCTCTGATGCGCGACGATTCGCCTAATGAATCAAAGATTCTGGCGCAGATCGATAAGGTTGCGCAAGCGCGGGCCGAGTTGGAGAAGGCAAATGCACGTTTCTTGCTGGCCATCCGGGCCAAGCTGACACCGGATCAGTGGAAGCTGGTACAGGAATTCCGCCATAGCCATGAAGGTCAAGGCAGGGAGCGAGAAGGCCGCGGTCCAGAATCCAGCGGTCCTGGAGGAAACAGGCCAGAGGGTTGGAAGCACAACGGCCCGGGTAACGGCGGGCAGTTCCACCGCCAACCGCCGCCCACTCCGCAGGGCGACGGTCCCCAGGCGCCTGTGCCTCCTCCGGCAGCGCCAGTGACGCCGGGAACGGGAGCCGAACAGTAATCCGGGAGGGTTCTGAAGCAGAAGCAGAAACAGAAACGCAAATTTTCAAGACCAATGGCGGCGGGAGTTGACCCTCCCGCCGCCATTTCTTATGGAGCAAAACTCGATGAACTGAGTCCCTAGAAAATATAAAAGTTCGCCGTCATGGGATTGAAATGGCGTGATTTATGTCCAGAAACCAGACAGAATCCTGAAGCGCAACGATACATCAAATGAACCACTTCGAGACAGTAGTTGACTTGCTTCAGGACACAAAATGGATGGAAGCTGGACAGATTGATTTGGAATGCAACAGAGTGTTCTGAAGCCATCCACAAAAATATGACTAAAGTTATTTTGGCTTGGTCCGATGAAAAGGGTGGATGCAAGAACGCTCTCCCAGAAGTTCAAAAGCCTGGTCGGACAGGCGGGCAACGAGCGAATCAAGGCATCCAAAAGGAGTCCCTCCATGGCCCTCGGTGTATTGAATAATCTGTCAGCCATTTACGCAGAGAATAACCTGAACAACACAGATGCCAGCTTGCAGAAGGTGCTGGAGCAGTTGTCCTCAGGTTCGCGCATCAACTCCGGGGCCGACGACTCCGCCGGCCTCTCGCTGGTCAACGGTCTTGAAGCCAATCAGACGGCTCTGACGCAATCGGAGACCAACGCCACGGAAGGAGTGGGGCTTCTTCAAGTGGCCGACGGCGCTCTTTCGCAGGTGACCAGCCTGCTGGACCGCGCCATTACGCTGGCCACCGAGGCCTCCAACGGCACTCTCAATACCACGCAGGAGGGAGCGGCCAATCAGGAGTACCAGTCCATCCTTTCGGAGATCAATAACATCGGCCAGACCACCACCTACAACCAGGAGCAGGTCTTCAATGGCTCCGAGGTGGCTATCTACACCGGTGATTCCTCGGCCGCCGGCTCCTCGATTGATGATCTCAATATCCGTACCCTGTCGGAATCCAGTGTGGGCGATACTGGCGGCAAGATGGCTTACAGCAGCGGTTCCAATACCGTCTTCATGAATCTGTCGACCAGCACCAAGAATGCGCAGGCCACCGACACCTTGAATGCGAACGGCAGCACCACGATCAACATCAACTATCTGGTGAAAGGCGCAAACGGGGCTGAAACCACGGCAAACACATCGATCACCGTGGGCGCTGGCACCAGCTACGCGAATACCGCCAACGGATTGATCAGCGCAATCAATAGCGCGGGACTCGGAATGAGCGCCAGCTTTACCACTCAGGCGGATGCCGGTCTGGCCGTCGGTGGAACCGAGACCGGCATTCAGATCACCGGTGGCCTGATCTCTGCCGGCGTCGATCCCAACTCAGCAACCACAGGCGGTATCTTGAATTTGACGGGAACTTCCGCTACCGCGCTGCTGTCCATGGGCCAGACCGTGGTGATTCAGTCCGGCGCCGCCCCGGCAGTCTCCATCGCCATCTCGTCCACCATCGCCACCCTCTCTCAATTAGCTGCTGCAATCAACTCCCAGGAAGCGGCTCAGAGTGTAGCCTTGAGTGACTCCTCGAATCAGGTTATTGCCAGCATTATTAATAATAGCAACGGTACCGAGAGCCTTTGCTTGGCGGATGAATACTCCACTGGCGGCGCACTCTCCGTCACAACCAAGCAGGGCACCGTCATTCCTGGAATCACCACCTCCGATGTTGTGACTCCTGATAACCCGGTCAACCTGACGTTCTCTGCCCTGCCCGGGGATACTGGCACGGTCGGCTCGAACGCCACCGCGACCGTGGGAATCTCCAGCGTGACGAATAGCGCCAGCGCCCCGTTGAGCGGAAATGTCATTCTCTCCAACGGCGCCGGCAATGTGACCATCACGATGGATAACGCCAGCGCCTCGGCCGACGCCACGCATATCAATCTGACCACCACCAACAGTACTCTGACTGGAATTGCCGCCGCCATCAACGGTACATCCGGCATCGCCAATTCGGCTACCGCCGTCGCGGCCCTCGGTATGACTGCCGTCACCGGCCCAACAGGCCTGGTGCTCACTTCTGCGGCCACCGGAACCACCATTGCCGGGACCTCCAATCTGACCTCGACTCCCTCGCTCGCCCTCACCAATCAGGAGTCAGGCAGCAATTCCTTTGCGGGCACGGTTGGAACCACGGAACTGAAAATGACCGGCGGCCCAGGCTTGACAGGCACGGATGCTCTCACCGCTGGCACTAGCATCGTCGTCACCAATAGCAGTACGGACGATCCGGGAACGCCAATCACTTTTGTCGTAGGCGGAAGTGTCGCCAACGATAATGACATCACACATCAGAACCAGTACTTCACCGGCGCAGCTGCTGAAACCGTCAATGGCCTGGTGGGAATCATGAACGCCGGCGCAGGCGCCATCGCGGCCGGACTCTCCAGCGCTCAACTGAGCAGCCCAACGGACGGTAACATCCTGCTCACCTCAAACATTGTTGGAACCACCATCACGGCTACCAGCAACGTGGTTGATCCTCTGGCGATGGCCAACGGCGCGGTTGTTCCTGGAGAGGCGCAGAATCTGATAGGATCAACCAGCCAGAACGCCAGCTTCACGATGAGTACTTTGGTGACACAAGACGCCAATCATGACCCAGTCACGACAACCGGGGATGCGCTGACCGGCTCCATCGTGCTCTCCAATGGAGGAGCCGGCGTCACTTTCCAGATGAGCAACAATGCAAATCAGTCGGTCACTGGTGGCACCACAATCACACTGAGCGCGGCGCAGAGCAACCTCACCGGTCTGTTGAATGTCATCAACAATACCGGCGGATCTACGGACATTGCTGCCGCAGCCACGCTGGTCAGCAATCTTGGCATCACTGCGGCCATGACACCTCAGGAGAACGGAGCGCTGGATGACGTGGGGCTTACCTTCTCGACCGCCACACCCGGAACCAAGATTAATGTCAACACAACTGGCTTGATGGATAGCTCCGCGACAAACTTCACAAATCCCACGGATGGTAGCGGCCCTCAGCATGCGACCGGTGAGCTGACTTTGGCCGATGGAGGTGATATCGTAGGCGGCGGCGGCGTGTATACAGGCGATCTAGTCGTCACGAATACCGTCGGCGGCGTAGTCGTTACGGATACATTCGTGATGGGTTCAAACGCCGCGAACACAATTGGAGTGGCGACGCCCGGAGCGGACAACAATACCATCAACATCGCCACCAACAACCTCTCCGACCTGATTGCGGCAATCAGCAAGGAAGGCGCAGCCGGTTCATTGGGCGCCGACAACCTAGGCCTAACCGCCGCGGCTGATCCAACCTGGGGCGGCATCACCATCCAGTCGACATTAGGCGGCGTCACAGGTCTGGCCGGTACATCAAGCTTGACGGCTGCCATGGCAGAGACGGCAGTTCAAGGGACACAGGGCGCGGCGGTGGTTCCCTCGGCAGTTGGAGCCTCGGTTGTGATCGGCTCAGGAACCAGCAATCTGTCCAGTGATGTAGTCAGCGGCAAATTGGTGATCACAGACAGCGGCGGCACGAATGTGGCCACAACCTTTACCATGGGCGCGACGGCCAATAATCCTGCAAACCCGGATGGAACAGGCCTGGGAACCAATAATGTCGCCGTGAATGGCAACACGCTGGAAGACCTGATGAACGCGATCGATGCCGACTCGACCGGCGCATACGTGGGAACGGCTGGCGTCGATCTCACCGCGGCCATCGGCAGCAACGGACTGACTCTAACGGCGTTGGACACAACGGGCGGCCTCTCCGTCCTCACCTTGGCCGGCAACACGGCTTTGGTGGATCAATACAGCACTGCTGAATTGACACCCAACCCCGGCCAGGCCGCAACTGGCCCCACCTACGCCTCCGCCACACTCGGCACGTCGGGCACCATAGGTTCTACCGATCAACTCTCCGGCAGCATTACCCTGACCAACGGCGGAGCCGCTTACACCTTCACCATGGCAGCATCTTCCGCCGGTTCGCTAGGCAACAGCATTAACACCGCTGGCTTTACACTTGCCGATCTGGCAACGGCCATCACTGATAGCGGAATGGGGCTGACCGCCATACCCGTCAATGGCACTTTGCAACTGTCTTCAAGCAACTCCGGAACAAGCATCCTGATGACCGGAGGATTGCTGCAAGATACCGTTGGCGAGTCCTTTACCGCCGGCTCGCCCGATCCAGGAACTCTCCATGAGTATTCGACTGCATCCGTGGATTTGGACGGACAACTCTCTACGGCAAAGCCTGGCGATGTGCTCACCGGCAGCATCACACTGACCGGAACCAACGGCACGGAAGTCTTTACCATGGGCGGAAATTCCAGTACGGGAACCATCGCCGTGGGCACGACAACCAGCAGCGAAACTCTGCAAAACCTGGCCTACGCCATTACCAATAGCGGAATCGGCATCTCCGCTTCTGTAGAATCGACCGGCCTGTCGCTGACCATGAAATCCTATGGCGACACAGCCATCGTCGGCAGCAGTTCGCTCAGCGACACCATGGGATACGCAGCATCCTCCGCCGCGCTGGGTTCTTTCAGCAGCGAATCCGATACGCTTTCAGCCGGTAAGATCAGCTTTACCGTTGGCGGCTTTGCGGAGTCGGTCACAGTGAGCAACGGAGAGACGGTATCCACTTTGATCTCGGATATCCAGGCCGATACTGCGATCCTGGGCGTCACTGCCAATTGGGTATCTACTGGAAACAACGGCTTTGGGGATGTCGTCCTGACCTCAAATAGCTACGGGACGACTGGGAATATCACGGCGGCTTCCTCGAATGTGGCCGACACCACCACCGGCGTGGCGCTCACTTACTCTGAGACAGGAGCCTACAACATCGGAATCAGCAACTCCAGCAACATCAAAACAGCGCTTTACGACTCAAGCAGCGGGCAGACCAACCCCACCGGCGGCATCGTCACCGAGTTCGAATCGAATTCCAGCGAGTCCAGCGGAGCCGCGACGATCAGCTACTCGGATGGCGCCGGCGAGGCGTTGAATGGAACTGACCTCACCAATCAGACCGACGCGGAGACCGCGCTCACCGATCTCAACACGGCCATCACCGATGTCGCCGCGCAGGATGGTTATATTGGCGCGCAAATCAATACGCTGAACTCGATCAGCCAGGTAATGTCAACGCAAGAGGAGAACGTGGTTTCCGCTCAAAATGCGATTCAAGCCACGGACTACGCCTCGGCAACTGCCAACATGTCCAAATATGAGATTCTGAGCCAGACCGGCATCGCTGCATTAGCGCAAGCTAATAGTGTGCAGCAGGAAGTGACCAAGCTCTTGCAATAAGATCAAGTTAGTAGCACCGCAAGATTGCAGTACTTTCAAGACAACCCAGGGACGGGCGGCGGCAAGGTTCACACCTTGCCGCCCATTTTTTATCATCTAGGGAATCTCTACACGTGCGCCGAGATTCCTTAAAGCGAGACCTGAGCCGCCACAACTCGGTCTTGGTGGTAGATCAAGACAGGACCGCCCGTCAACCGATTAGTTGGCGGATGAGGTTGTATAGGTCACCTGCATGACGCTGCCGCAAGAGGTGCCACAACTGCTTGGTAATGAAAATGAGTAGATGCGCCCATTGTTGATGAGTTGGTTGTCGACATCGTAGACCTGAATCTGGTACTGATTGCCGGCGGTGACGGTGGGCAGAATGGTGTAGACGCTGCCGTTGTCGGAGACCATCGTACCTGAATGCCAAACGCCATTGCTGAAGTAGTTCACGCCGTGCAGGCCGTTGAGAAGGTGGGTCAAAATCACCTGGGTGGCATACGGACCCGAGCTTTGATTGACGTAGATGTTGATGTCGCCCGTGTAGTTGGGCGCCTCCTCGAAGTACCAGACCAGTTGCCGGTTGCTCCAGTTCTCAAATAAATCGCCGACCGCCGCGCCGTTGAGCAGGAAATCGTCGATCACGTTCTGATTGAGATCCAGATGATAGGGATCGTCGCGGCACCAGGCATTGCCGTCCTGGCAGCTATCTTGCACGACCATGTCCAGCTCTGCGCCGTTGAACTGATCCGTGATCCAGTCTGCTCCGTCGCGGCAGAATGTCTCGTCCGCTGTGCCGTCGTTGGTGCCCTCGCAAGCGTTGCCGATCTGGACATGGAGGTAGCGGCCGCAGTTGAGGCCATTGTTCCATACGCCGATGTCGCCAAGATAAGGCGCGACGATGGGCCTGGCCAGATTCAGCGTGTAGTTGCCCGGATCGTTCTGCACGTTGAGAGCAACGTAATTCTGCGTGTCCTGAATGTTTCCCGGGACGCCACAACCGCCCGCATTGTTGCCTGTGCCGCCAAAGTGGGTGGCGTTGCCGTTGTAGACGGTCGGCGAAGGCGTTGCCGCGGCGATGACAAATGGCACGGCGTTGCTGGTGACGCCGTCCACAACCGCAGTTACATTGACGGTTCCAGCCGCCATAGCTGGAACGGTGACTTGGATCGAGTTGACGGCCCACGATGTTACCGTCGCCGCGGTTGAGCCAAAGTAAATGGCGCTTGTGCCTTGCGATGCGCCAAACGAGTCCCCGCTGCCGCCCGGCAGAACGGTCACCGTGGTGCCTGCGGTGGCAGAAATGGGACTGACCCAGGCGATATTCAGCGGAGAACCGGCGCTCACATTGAGCGTCACATTCACCCCAGCCGCAAAGTTGCCAGAGCTGCCCTCAATGGTCAACAGGTAGGAGCCAGGCGTCACCGAAGAACCGACAGCCAGCGCCAGCAGGGTGTTTGTGGATGTCGTACTGGGATTGAAGTTGGGCGTCACTCCAGACGGCAATCCGCTGATGTTGAATCCCACACTCCCGCTGAATCCATTCAGTTCTTTGACCGTGATGATGTCGGAGGTGCCGGTGTTCTGCTGCGCGGTCAGTGTTGTCGATGAAGCTGACAGAGTAAAGCTGCTTGCCGTCGCATTGGTGACCGCTAACTCTAGACCCACAGTTTGGGAAAGCGAGCCATAGATGCCAGTGATTGATACATTGTAATTGCCGAGCGCGGTAGCACTGCTTGCAGTCAGCGTCAGAGTGGTCGAAGTCGATGCGGGGTTGACGCTCCATGAACCGGTTACGCCGCTGGGCAAACCGGCGATGGCCAGCGATACGCTGCCGGTGAATCCGTTTACTGGGGTCACGATCACTGTGTCGGTTGCCGTGGAGCCTACGACGACACTGATCAGAGAAAGCGAAGATGAAATGGTAAAGCTACCCGGGCTGCCGCCGCCGCTCTTCGTCACATTGACGGTGATAACCGCGCTGGCGGTCAAAGTCCCGGATGTGCCGGTCACTGTGACAGTCGAACTTCCAACAGTCGCCGTGGCGCTGGCTATAACAGTCAGAACGCCGCCGATTACGTTCGCGGTAACGCCCGTGCCGGTCGCTGTCGCGGTATAGGTGATCGCTGATTCGTTGCCACCGGAGGGTGTGATTGCGTCCGTAATGCTCGCGCCCTGGGTAACCGTTACAGTGGACGAGGCCGGTGTCAGCGTCAAAGTGCCGCCGCTGGCTGTCATCACATTGACGGTGATAACCGTGGAAGCAGTCAATGCGCCGGAGGTTCCAGTAACGGTGACTGTCGAGGCTCCTGTCGGGGCGGTGGCGCTGGCTGCAACGGTCAGTACGCCACCGGCTAGGCTCGCGGTAACACCCGTGCCGGTCGCCTTCGCCGTATAGGTGACTGTTCCGGTGACGCCGGTGGCCGTTATGGTGTCCGTAATGCTCGCGCCCTGGGCAACATTTACACCAGTCGATGCCGGTGTCAGCGTCAAGCTGCCGCCTGGAGCAGTGATAGTGAAGACTTCGGTGCTGGCGCACTTGGCGGAGTTGGTATACGTCGCGGTATAGACGTTGGCGCCCGCGACCAGTTTGACGGCATTGATCTGTCGGGCGGCCGAGGTGAATCCGTTGGGGCCGGTCCATGCCCATGTGCCCGTGGTAGGCTGCGGTCCGAGGTTCACTATGGCTGTAATAGCCGTTACGGTAGCGACGTTGGTCTCCTGCCAGGCCGCGCCGTTAACCTGAAGATAAGGAACAATCGCGGTCGGTGTGCAGGTGCCGCCGCCGGAACTGGTGACGGTCACAGCAAACGTGGTGGTTTCGGACAGGTTGCCCGAAGTTCCGGTGATGGTGGCGGTGGAGGTTCTAACGGTCGCCGTGGCGCTGGCGGTCAGCGTCAGCGTGTTGCCGCTGAATGTGCCGGTGACACCGGCGGGAAGTCCGGAGACAGCGAGAGCGACGGCGCCGGTGAAGCCGTTGATGTCGGTGACCGTGACGGCATCAGTGGCGGTGGCACCCTGCTCGACGGAAACTGCACCTGCGGTGAGCGAGAAACTGCCTGGATTACCGCCGCCTCCGCCGTTGCAAGCAACGCCGTTGACCGCGAGGTTGGTAGGCACGGCGTTGGTGCTTCCATTCCAGGTGCCGTTGAAGCCAATGCCGGTTACGCTGCCACCGACGGGAACGCTGCCGTTGTAACTCTCGTTCGTCACCATTACGCTCGAGCCACTCTGCGTCTCATTGCCGTTCCACAGAGACGAAATAGTCTGGCCGTTGGCGAAGGTCCATGTCAGCGTCCAACTGGTCCAGGCGGTGGTTCCGGTGTTGTTGAGGGTGATGGCCGCGCCGAAGGTGGTGTTGTTTTGCGGCGAAATCGTGTAGACCACGCCACACTGCGCTAAGGCGCTCGGCGCAACAAGGGTTAGAAGCAGGGCAGCGAATACCGTCAAGTAACCACTCAGGTGGTAAGCGCATGCCCGCAAACCGGAAATGGCGCGGTGATGCAAATGAAAACGCATGGTGTTCCTTTCGAAGGGAGTGATTTTTCTTTCGCGAAAGTTGGAATCGACTTGCCGGTATCAGAGAGTAAAAAACAAGACCATCTTCACAACCCGGCCAGACGATTTACTGTTGGCACTTACAAATGCCATCACACTCCCGCGGTTGCTGGATTTTGTTTGTACCGAAGTATCTCCGAAGTTCGATGCGGCGCCTTCGACCCCAGTGGATAATGCTGCCCCAGGTCTCGAATGCGGGACCTGGGGCTGTCAACTGCCCATGGACACGTGAGAAGTTCCCTGGCATCCGCTAGTGGATAATCACCACGTTCATGCTCCAGGGGGCTAGGGTAAGAGTCAACGGCAAGGTCGGCGAACTGATCGTACTGGTGGTTGGCGGAGCCCAAGTGCTGGTTCCTGCCGGATCCGGAATTGTCCCAGTCGGCGAACCTGACAGGTCATAGATGGCTTTGTCGTAGGTCTCGACGGTGACGGTTGAAGCCGTTGTTTGCGCTGACAATTTGACCGAAACCGACTCGCTTGTGGTTTCGTTCCGGTTGAAGAGCACCAGAGCCGTGCCACCGCTATGGGTTGCCGCGTACGCAACCACATCTGCTGTATCGCCGGTCACGCTTGCCGTAAGCACGCTTTCACCGTTGACGGCCACGTTGCTGAAGAGCTGGAAGGCACGCGCCGTGGGCAGCAAGACTCCTGGCGCCAAGGTCTCGGCAGTGCATTCGTAGTAATCAGTCAATCCATCGGAGAAGACCATGTAGCCGCCAAAGCTCTGCCAGCCATAGAGTGAGCTGGAGAAGTTCCCGCCGTAGGTGCTGTCCGCGCAGCCCCCGAAGCCTATCCACCAGGTTGCGCGCGAGACCCCGTCGTTCATCATCTCGCCCAATTCCTGGCCAGCAAACAAAGCTTGCGTGATGGACATGCTTTGTTTTCCAGGAGAACTGTAGGTCGCGCCCATCTCACCGACGTAAATGGGTGTATTCGGTGTTCCCCATTCAGCCAATTCCGACTTGATGGTGTTGATGTTCGTGGTCAATTGCTGTGCATCTTGATGGATAAGTGTAGTGTCGTTTTCAAATCCAGGCGCCTCGGGATAGTAGTGGTATTCAACGAAGTCGTAGTATCCCTTCGCATTGCCGAGCACGGTGTTGTCCCATCCGCCGGTCGTGTTATCCGCGTCCACAACAACGCCGACCAACGTCTTCGGAGAGGCAGCCTTGATTGCCTCATAATAGCCGGCGCTTCCTGCTACTGCCGCGGCATAAGTGGCGGGGTTATTTGCTGGTGTGTGCAGGTCTTCTTCCCAAGTGCTACCGTAGACCTCATTGCCCACGGTCATGTGGCTGACCGTGATGCCATCTGTGAGCGCGGCCGCGGCCCATGCTGCTGCTTCGCTCGGCAAACCGCCTCCTGTGCAGGTTGGGTTGGTGCCGTAGTCTGCCGTGAGTGCGACGTCGAGTCCTGCCGGAATGGCGAGGTCGTTGACGAAATTCACAAACGTGTCGTCGGCATCGGGTGTGCCGCCGCCATAGGGAGCGTTCTGGCAATTGGTATTGGTCTCCCAGTGATAGACGTCTGACCACGATCCTCCCGGCCAGCGCACCGCCTTGATGCCGGCGGTCTGGAAGGCGGTCACGATTGCGGTTTGATTGGTAACGATGTCATACCATGCAGGCATATTCATTCCTAATAGCTGATCCGTCACGGTTGGGCCATTGCTCGATTGATTCACTGAGATGGCAGTAGTTCCGTTGACGTTGAGACCAATAGTGGTGGTTGCCGTCGTATTGCCAGAGGTTCCAGTGATAGTGACTGTGGCCGACGCGGCAGGGACCGAGGCAGCAGCCGTGAAGGTAACGACGCTGGAGCCGGTTGTCGGGTTGGTTCCGAAGGATGCAGTTACGCCTGTGGGCAGTCCAGAAACCGCAAGATTGACACTTCCAGAGAATCCTCCAAAATCCGTAATTGTGATGGTGTCTGTGCTGCTGCTTCCTTGGTTAACTGTCAGCGGCGACACTGAAGGCGCCATCGTAAACCCGCTGCCACTGCCGGTGCAGGTAGTGCCGTTGATTGCAAAGTTCGCCGGTGGAGCGTTGGAGATGCCGTTCCAGGTGCCGTTGAATCCCAGGCTGCCATAGCTCGCTCCGGCGGCGATGGCGCCGTTGTAGCCTTCGCTGTTTACGGTCACGTTCGCGCCGCTCTGGCTCTCAATGCCATTCCAGAGGGACGCGATCGTCTGTCCATTGGCCCATGTCCAGGTCAGCGTCCAGCTTGTCCAGGCGCTCGTTCCGGTGTTGTAGATGGCGACGGAGGCTCCGAAAGAGTTGGAACCCTGCGGCGTGATCGTGTAGACGACATTGCACGCAAAACCCGTGCCTGTCGCGGGACTAACGTTAATGCTTATCGCGCTGGAAGTGCTGGTCGCGTAGGCCGTCGATCCGGCATAGACAGCGGTGAGCGCGTAGCTTCCCGCCGTGGCGAATGAGGTTGCAAGCGTCGCCACTCCCGCGCTCAATGTACCGGTTCCGAGCGAGGTTGTGCCTGAATAGAAGGTGACTGTGCCCGTAGCCGCCGCGGGCGCTACCGTGGCCGTCAGCGTGACGTTCGCGCCCGCCACCGGCGTGGTGGTGGATGCGGCCAGTGTGGTGGTCGTCGCCGTCTTGGTGGCCGTGCTGACCGTCACCGTGACCGCGCTGGAAGTGCTGGTCGCGTAGGCCGTCGATCCGGCATAGACAGCCGTCAGCGAGTAGCTTCCCGCCGTGGCGAATGAGGTAGCCAGCGTCGCCACTCCCGCGCTCAATGTACCGGTTCCGAGCGAGGTTGTGCCTGAATAGAAGGTGACTGTGCCCGTGGCCGCCGCGGGCGCAACCGTAGCCGTCAGCGTGACGCTCGCGCCAACCGTTGGCGTGGTGGTGGATGCGGCCAGCGTGGTGGTCGTCGCCGTCTTGGTGGCCGTGCTGACCGTCACTGTGACGGCGCTGGAAGTGCTGGTGGCGTAAGTCGCCGATCCGGCATAGACAGCGGTGAGCGAGTAGCTTCCCGCTGTGGCGAATGAGGTAGCAAGCATCGCCTTGCCAGCGCTCAACGTTCCGGTTCCGAGCGAAGTTGTTCCCGAATAGAAGGTGACCGTGCCCGTGGCCGCCGCGGGCGCAACCGTAGCCGTCAGCGTGACGCTCGCGCCCGCCACCGGCGTGGTGGTGGATGCAGCCAGCGCGGTGGTCGTGGCGGGCAACGTCGCGCCGCAGGTGACGCCGTTGACGGAGAACGCCGCAGGCACGGCGTTGGTGGCGCCGTTCCATGTGCCGTTGAATCCTACGCCTGTGACTGTGCCTCCAGCGGCAACGCTGCCGTTGTACGACTCATTCTTCACCGTGACATTTGCGCCGCTCTGGGTTTCAACGCCGTTCCAGAGCTGCGAGACCGTCTGCCCGTTGGCGAAGGCCCAGGTCAGCGTCCAGCTTGTCCAGGCGGCGGTTCCCGTATTTTGGATGGTGAGGGCCGCGCCGAAGGCACTGGTGTTCTGTGGTGAGATTGTGTAGGTGACCTTGCACGCTGTTTGCGATGCTGCTGTGGCGGCCAAGACCATCGCTGCTGCCAGGATGATTCCGCACGCACGGAAAACGGGGGACTTCATAGTGCGCTCCTTTTTTACGCTAGCGGCCCAACCCGCGACGATATGCCCAGCATCGGCGAATCGAGGCGCAGCGTGTCATTGGTGAGTTATGTCGAGGCATGAGGCGTACTAATTCATACCCTTCGGTCAGTCCGGAATCAGAGCGTTGCGCTCCGATTCCGGACTCGGCAAACCTCTCGTTGTTACTGCGATGTGGTGTACGTAACCGGAGTAAATGCCGGTGTGCACACACTCCCGCAACTGGCCGGAATTGTGAACGAGTAGATGCGGCCGTTGTTGATCAGCGTGTCGGTGATGTCGTAGACCTGGACCTCAAATTCCGTCCCGCCGGCGACGGTCGGAGAGATCAAGAACGCTTCACCCATGTCGCCATCATTGATGGCCTTCGTCCATACTCCACCGCTGAGGTACTGCAATCCGTGAATGCCGTTCGCCAGATGAGTGACAGAGATTGCCGTCCATGCCGAAGTCGAGTTCGCCAGCATGCCGATGTTGATATCACCCGTATAACTGGGCGGCAATTCGAAGTTCCAATGAATTTGCCGGTTATTCCAGTAGGTTGGATTCATGTCGCCGACGGCCGCGCCATTCAGAACATATTGGTTCAGCGCCGCCTCCGCTTGATCGAGATGGTAGGGATCGTCGCGGCACCAGGCGTTGCCGTCCTGGCAACTGTCAGCAACCACCAGATCGAGTTCCGCGCCGGTGAACTGGTCCGCAACCCAACCGGTGCCTCCACGGCAGAATGGCTCGTCCTGCTCGCCGTCGTTCATGCCGTCGCAGAAGTCTCCTATCGTCACATGCACCCAGCGGCCGCAGTTCATACCGTTGTCCCAAAGGCCAATCTCGCTGGCATACTCCGAGGAGATGGGGCGGGAAAGGAATAGGGTATAGTCGGCGGGATCGTTTTGCACATTGAGTGCAACGAAGTTTTGCGAGTCCAAGTACTGTTGAGGCACACCGCAGCCGCCATAAGGAGTACCGAGCGCGCTGAACCAAGTGGAGTTGCCGGTGTATGTTTCTGGGGACGGCGTAGTGCTCGTCACCGTGAACGGAACCGCCGCGCTGGTTTGGCCATTCACGACGACAGTCACATTGACCGTGCCCGCGGGCAGGCTCGGAACGGTAACGGCAACCGAGTTGTCAGCCCATCCGGTTACCGTGGCCTCGGTCGTGCCGAAGTACACGGCGCTCTTTCCCTGTGCCGCGCCAAACGGTGCATCTCCCAGTGCGCCGCCCGGCATGATGGTCACGGAACTGCCCGCGATCCCCGATGCAGGACTGAGCCACGAAATGACTGGTACTGGCAGATTGACGGTGAGGGTGATGGGCGTGGATGAGACCAGAGTGCCCGTAGGGTTGGTGCCGGTGATGGTGAGCGTTGACGTTCCAACCGTGGCAGTGCCGCTGGCTGAGAGCGTCAGCACACTGCTCGAGGTAGCGGGGTTGGTGCCGAACGAGGCGGTTACGCCGGCTGGCAGGCTCGATGCAGAAAGAGTCAAGCTGCCAGAGAATGGACTCACGTCCGTAATGGCAATGGTGTCGGTTCCCGAACCGCCCTGAGTTATGGCCAGACTGGAGGCCGATGCCGCCAGTGAAAAGCTCCCGGAAGCCTGTGCCGGCCCGCTGCATACCGTTCCGTTGATCGCAAACGATGCGGGAATTTGGTTGGTGACGCCGTTCCAGATACCGTTGAAGCCGATGTTGGTTGCAAAGGCGCCCGGGGCTACTGCGCCGTTATAACTCTCGCTGGCCACGGTTACATTGCCGCCACTCTGAGTTTCCAAACCATTCCAGAAAGACGAAATCGTCTGCCCGTTGGCGAATGCCCAAGTCAGCGTCCAATTCGTCCAGGCCGTTGTTCCTGTATTGCCCAGGGTGAAGGCTCCTCCGAAGGTGGTCGGGCTTTGTGCGGTAACTGTGTAGAGAACGCTGCACGCAAAGCCGGTTTTTACCGGTGCAGTGATGGTGAGAGCCACCGTGGTGGTTACCGTCACGGCGCCGGAGGTTCCGGAAATGGCGATGTTATAAGTTCCGGTGGCAGTCGAACTAGTGGCCTTCAAAGTCATCACGCTGCTGCCCGTGGCGGGGTTGGAAGAGAATGTTGCAGTTACCCCACTCGGCAAGCCGGACGCGGCAAGAGTTATACCGCCCGTAAAGCAGGCCGACTGTGTCGGCGTAATGGTGACGGTTCCGCTGCTTCCTTCGGCAATTGATAGAGCGGCCGGTGAGGATGTAAGTAAGAAACTCTCCGAAATAGCACCATCAATAGTGAGGGCAATAGGTGTAGTTGCCAGCAGTGAGCCGGAAACTCCCGTGATCGCAATGTTGTACGTTCCGACGTTGACCGCGCAACCGGTGGTCAGCATGAGTACACTCTTGCCTGTGGTGGGATTGGTGCCGAAGGTCGCAGTAACCCCGCTGGGCAGGCCCGAAGCGGCAAGAGTAACGCTGCCATTGAACGGACTTATGTCCGTAACATTGATGGTGTCGGTGATGCTACTGCCCGGACCGATAGTCAGAACGGTGACCGAAGGCGTGAGCGTAAAGCCTCCCCCTTGAGTTACGGCGAGAGCAATGGTGGTCGATACACTCATGCAGCCAGATTTTCCGGTAATAGTGATCGTGGCGGCGCCAACAGTGGCCGTGCTGCTGGCGGTCAGCGTCAGTACGCTGCTCGTCGTGGTGGGATTGGTGCTCCACGACTCGGTCACACCACTGGGAAGCCCGCTTGCCGCAAGCGTTACGCTGCCTGTGAACCCGCCTATGCCCGGTATCGTGATGGTATCGGTGACGCTGCTACCCCGAAGCAATGTTAAGGTGGAGGCCGAAGGAGATAATGTGTATGCCGGCACTGGAGCGGCGACGGCGAGTGTGATGGCAGTTGTTGCCGACTGATTCCCGGAGACTCCTGAGATCGTGATCACTGCAGTACCGCCAACAACGCAATTGGTCGAGCTGCCCGCTGTCAATGTAAGCACACTGCTTTTGGTTGCCGGATTGGTCCCGAAGGTCGCGGTCATGCCACTAGGCAGTCCCGATGCGGACAGTGTAACTGGGCCGGTAAATCCACCGGAGTCGATCACATTGATGGTGTCTGTTCCGACGCCGCCCTGAGCGATTGTCATTGTAGCTACCGATGGCGTTAGCGTGAAGCCGCCCGTCGCTCCGCAGGTGACGCCGTTGACCGCGAAGGAGGTGGGCACCGCATTCGTGGTTCCGTTCCAAGTTCCGTTGAATCCGATGCCGGAGATGCTGCCGCCTGCGGGAACGCTGCCGTTGTAGCTCAGGTTCTTAACCGTCACATTGGCGCCGCTCTGGGTTTCCGATCCGTCCCAGAGAGATGTGATTGTTTGCCCATTGGCAAAGGTCCAGGTAAGCGTCCAACTGGTCCAGGCGGTTGTTCCTGTGTTATCGATGGTGATACCCGCGCCAAAGGCGCTGGAGTTCTGCGGTGAAATTGTGTAAACAACTTTGCAGGCTGATTGCGCTGCTGCGGTGGACGCCAAAACAATTGCTGCTGCCAGGACTGTCCAGCAAGCACGAAGGCTATTGTGCTTCATGGTGCGCTCCTATTTTTGACGCCAGCGTTCAGCAATTATCCCTGCATGGGGAGGGCCGGTACGCAGCGTGTTTTCTGTGTGTGATGGTTAGAAGTTAGCCCGGAATCGAATCATACGTTTTGCGATTCCGGGCTGAGCAAATGGTCCTTTGTTACTGTGATGTGGTATACGTTATCGGCGTCAATGCGGGCGTGCAAGAAACTCCGCAGCTTGCCGGATACGAGAAGGAGTAGATGCGCCCATTGTTGATCAGCGTATTGGTCACATCAAAGACCTGAATCTCGTACTGTGTTCCACCCGGTACAGTTGGAAGAACGATGTAGTCATCGCCCAGATCGGCATCCATCACGGCCGTTGTCCAGACTCCGTTGACAAGGTACTGCACCCCATGAATGCCGTTCGGCAAATGTGTGATGGAAATCGCCGACCAATAAGCACTCGCACCGTTCAGGAAACCGATGTTGATGTCGCCCGTGTAATTGGGAGACGGCTCGAAATACCAGTGGAGTTGGCGGTTATTCCAGAAATTCGGGAACATATCGCCGACTGGCGCGCCGTTCAGGGTATAGTTGCCCAGCGCGGCCTGCGCCTGATCAAGGTGATAAGGATCATCGCGGCACCAGGAGTTTTCATCCTGGCAACTATCGGCAACTACCAGATCAAGTTCGGCGCCGGTAAATTGGTCGGGAACCCATCCCAGGCCTCCGCGGCAGAACGATAGATCCTGATTGCCGTCGTTCGTACCATTGCAGTTGTCTCCCATCGTGATATGCACCCAACGGCCGCAGTTCAGTCCGTTGTTCCATAGGCCGATATCGCCTGCGTACTCCCCGGTTGGCGAGATGGGGCGAGAGAGCGTAAGCGAGTAGTTGCCCGGATCGTTCTGCACATTGAGTGCAACGAAGTTTTGCGAGTCGATGTTTGCTTGCGGTACGCCGCAGCCGCCATACGGACCGCCCAGCGCGGTGAACCAGGTTCCGTTGCCGGTATAGACCTCCGGTGACGGCGTAGCGCTGGTGATTGTGAATGGAACCGCATTACTGGTTACGCCACCTACGACCGCTGTCACGTTATAAGTGCCAGCCGCTAGGTTCGGAACTGTGACTGCCATGGAGTCGATGGCCCACGTAGTAACTGTGGCCTCTGTTGTGCCGAAGTAAATCGCGCTTGATCCCTGCGTCTCGGCAAAGGAGGTTCCAGTGCCGGGCATGACGGTGAATGTACTGCCAGCTATCCCGGCAGCCGGGCTGACCCATGCGATTTGCACGTCCGGCGTCGAAGTAACGTTGAGAGCGATGCTGGTGGTTGCCAGCAAAGTCCCGAACGACGTTCCGGTAGAGGTTCCCTGAATGGTGATCGTAGCTTTACCGGTGGTAGCCGAACTGGTGGCTATGAGGGATAACACGCTGGAATTGGTGGTGGGGTTGACGCTCCACGATGCGGTTACTCCGGAGGGCATTCCCGACGCGGTCAGCGTCACCGGGCCATTGAATCCGCCCACGTCCGTGACATTGATGGTGTCAGTGCTGCCGGAGTTCAGATTGATCGTCATCGTTGATGCCGTCGGGGCTAACGTAAAGCTGCCAGTTCCTGAGGTTGTGATCGTAACAGGAATGGTTATTGATTTGGATGTTGGGACGGAGGTTACGGTGACGGTGATGGTGGCTGTTCCAGTAGCCGTGCTGCTGGCAGCGATTGTCAGCGTGTCGCCGTTGACTGTGACCGTAACACCGGTGTTGGAGCTGGTGGCGATCAGAGTGACGGTGCCTGTGGCTCCCGTAATCGTAAGGGGGCAAGTGGTGCTGCTGCCTTGCTGTAAAGTCAAACCGCCGCCGCAGGAAGACGAAACGCTAAAGCCTCCCGTCACCGTGAGCGTATACGTGCTGGTTGCAATGAACGTGCCGGAGGTACCGGTGATAGTGAAGACGTAGGTTCCTGTCGGAGTCGTGGCGCTGGCCGCCAATGTAAGCACGCAACTCCCGTTGCCGTTGATGGGGTTGCTGCACCCGGAAACAGTAATGCCAGCAGGCACCGGCGACCAGTTGGGCGCGGACAGAGATACAGCGCCGTTAAACGGACTCAGGTCTGTGACCGTGATGGTGAGCGTGGCGCTGGAGCCTTGGGCGACTGACACATTGACTGCCGCGGGAGTTATCGTAAAGCCGCCAGTGGAGCTCACCGCAACGGTGATCTTGGTGGTCACTGGGGTCAGTGTGCCGGAGGTTCCAGTGACGGTGATCGTGGCCGTCCCGGTGGCCGTGGCGCTGGCCGTCAGTGTCACCACATCGCCGCTGACTGTGGCAGTAACTCCGGCATTTGTGCTAGCCGCGGCCAGTGTAACTGCTCCGGTAAAGCCACCGGTGTCCGTAACCGTGATAACGTCAGTCGTGCTGGCGCCTGGGGCGAGCGTAACTGTGGCCGCCGCTGGCGTAAGCGTGAAACCGCCGGGTCCTCCCGCTTCAGTAATGGTGAACGTCTCCATGCTCTTGCAGGTGGCGGTGTTGCTATAAGTCGCCGTGTACACGTTGGCGCCTGCAGTGAGCGGAATGGCGTTGATCTGACGCGTGGTGGCGGTATAGCCGTTCGGTCCGGTCCAGCTCCATGTCCCTGTGGTCGGCTGCGGGCCAAGGTTCACCGTGGCTGCGGCAGGTACCGATGCGTTGGCTACTTCTTGCCATGCCGCCCCGTTCACCTGTAGATAGGGAGTGATCGCGGTCGGAACGCATGAGCCGCCGCTTACGTTCACCGTGATAGTGGTAGTAGCTTTCAGCGTGCCCGAGCTTCCGGTGACGGTGATGGTGGCCGACCCAGTGGCCGTGGCGCTGGCCGTCAGTGTTATCACATCGCCGTTGACCGTGGCCGTAACTCCCGTATTTGTGCTGGTGGCGGCAAGAGTTACGGCGCCGGTGAAGCCGTTCAGGTCGGTCACTGTGATGGCGTCAGTCGTGCTTGCGCCTTGGGCAAGCGCAACGGTGGCCGACGCGGGCGCGAGCGAGAAGCTTCCTGTCACGCTGCCGCCGCAGGTGGTTCCGTTGACGGCGAACGACGCGGGCACCGCGTTGATCACGCCATTCCAGGTTCCATTGAATCCAATGCCTGTTACGCTGCCGCCGGCGGCAACGCTGCCGTTGTAACTCTCATTGGTCACCGTAACGTTGGCGCCGCTTTGGGTTTCATTGCCGTTCCAGAGAGATGTAACCGTCTGCCCGTTGGCAAATGCCCAACTGAGCGACCAACTGGACCAGCCGGTGGTTCCCGTATTTTGGATGGTGATGGCAGCTCCAAAGGCGGTGTTGTTTTGAGGCGAGATTGTATAAACAACCTTGCACGCGGTTTGAGCTGCTACGGTGGTGGCCAAAATCATCGCTGCTGCCAGCATGATTCCGCACACACGGAGGACGGGGGACTTCATGGTAATCTCCTTTTCTTCGACGCGGCGGCCTTCATCCGGCTAGAGCAGGATTGCCGGGGCGCGGCGTTTCATTGATGAGTTCATACAATGCATGAGGCGTTCAAACTCATGCCCTTAAGTCAGTCCGGAATCGGAGCGCATGCGCTCCGATTCCGGACTAAGCAAACTAAATCCGCTTACTTTTCAGAAGTAACAGCAGCAGAAACAGTCGAGACGGCTGGTTGAGAGGTGGTGTAAGTTACCTGCGTGAATGGCGGCAGACAGGCATCCACAGGGCAACTCGCCGGGAACGAGAACGAGTAGATGCGTCCGTTGTTGATTGGCTGGTCTGTGATATCCAATACTTGGATCTCATACTGCGAACCTCCGGTCACCGTAGGCGCAATGACAAAATCCTCGCCCAGATCGCCATCCATCACGGCCGCAACCCATGCACCGTTGGAGAAGTAATTCACTCCGTGAATGCCGTTTTGCAGATGAGTGATGGAGATAGCTCCCCAAGTAGAACTGGCGCTTGTAATAAAACCGATGTTGATGTCGCCTGTGTAGAGAGGGGCTTCTTCGAAATACCAGTGGATTTGCCGATTTTGCCAGTAGTTGGGGAACATGTCTCCGACAGGCACGCCGTTGATCTCGAAGAGATTCAGCGACGGCTGCGCGAGGTCGAAGGTGATAGGCATCGTCGCGGCACCAGGCGTTTCCGTCCTGGCAACTGTCGGCAACAACCATATCGAGTTCTGCGCCAGTGAATTGGTCGCTAACCCATCCATCGGCGCCCTGGCAGAATGGATAGTCGGGAGCGCCATTGTTGATGCCGGTGCAGAAATCTCCGATGGTTACGTGCACATACCGGCCGCAGTTATGTCCGTTATCAAACAAGCCCATGATCGCCAGTCCGGCTCCGGTAATGGGGCGTGGGAGATAGTCGTCGTAGATGCCGGGGTCGTTCTGAACATTGAGAGCGACAAAGTTTTGTGTATCAATGTTCGCTTGCGGCACGCCGCAGCCGCCATACGGCTGGCCCAGAGAGCTGAACCACGTAGAGTTGCCGGTGTACATTACCGGATTGGGTGCAGCTGCGGTGATCGTATACGGCAGCGGATTGCTGGTTGCGCCACCCGTTTCCACGGTAACGTTGTAAGTGCCGGGTGCAAGGCTAGGAACGGTAACCACAATGGCGTCGTCGACCCATGCGGTTACAGTTGCGGCAGTGGTGCCGAAGAATACTTGGCCCGTCCCCTGCGACGATCCGACGCTCATACCGATGCCGGAAGGCATAATGGTCATATTGCTGCCGGCAATCCCAGCGGCAGGGCTGACCCAGACGATTTGCAGCGGAGATGCGGCGACGGTGAGGGACAGGGTGGTGGTTTCCACCAGCGTGCCGGAGCTACCGGAGATGGTTACGTTATAGGTTCCGGCAGCAGCCGTACTGGCGGCCGTCAACGCCAACACACCGGTCAAAGAGGCGGAGTTGGTGTTGAATGCGGCAGTAACTCCGCTGGGCAATCCGGATGCTGTCAGCAGCACCGTGCCGTTGAACGGGCTTATATCCGTTATATCGATGGTATCGCTGGCCGTGCTGCCCGGAAGAATATTCAAGGTGGCAGGCGAGGGAGTCAGCGTGAAGCCTCCCGCGGTATTGACGGTAAGGCCGACGTTGACTGTGGAGGTCAGCGAGCCGGAGGTACCCGTAATATTGATCGTGTAGTTTCCGGCGACGGCTGAACTGCTGGCTGTCAGAGTGAGCACGCTGTTCCCGGTGGCGGGGTTGGGACTGAACGCTGCTGTTACGCCGCCCGGCAATCCATACAATCCCGAAGCGGACAGAGTTACATTGCCAGCGAATCCGTTCACATCGGTGACGGTAATGGTGTCGGTTGCGCTCTTGCCCTGGGCAATCGTCAGATTGGAAGCCGAAGAAGCAAGCGTGAAATTCGGAGTCGTCGCCACACCGCAGGGCGCGCCGTTGATCGAGAAGGAGGTGGGCACAGAATTGGTGACACCATTCCAAAGACCGTCAAAACCCACGCCGGTAAGGCTGCCGCCGGCTGGGACGCTGCCGTTGTAACTCAAGTTGTTCAGCGTCACCTTCGCACCGCTCTGGACTACCGACGCATTCCAGACAGAAGAGATCGTCTGCCCGTTGGCGAAGGTCCAGGCGAGAGTCCAATTAGTCCAAGCGGTAGTGCCTGTGTTGTTGATGGTGATTGCACCTCCGAAGGCGGTAATACTTTGCGGAAGGATCGTGTACACAATGCTGCATGAGGAGCCGGACGAGGCAGGCGTAATGGTGAGCGAGATGGTTGTGCTTGCAGTCGAAGAGCCTGAGCTTCCGGTAATGGTAACCGTAACCGTGCCTACAGTTGCCGTGCTGCTGGCCGTCAGCGTGAGCAGGCTGGTTGCGCTGGTGGGGTTCGTTGCGAATGAAGGAGTGACACCGCTCGGCAAGCCGGAGGCAGAGAGCGTCACTGCACCGGTGAATCCGTTCAAATCCGTCACCGCGATCGTAATGGGAGCGCTGAGGCCTTGGGCAATCGACACCGCCGACGATGAAGGTGCAAGCGAGAAGCCTGCTGTCGGTTTTACATTAACGGTCACTGCGATGGTTGTGGATGCGGTCAGAGTGCCGGAAGTTCCGGTAACTGTGACTGTACCCGCGCCGGCGGTGGCCGTGGGACTGGCGGTAAGCGTGAGAATGCTGGAGCCAGTGGTGGGGTTGGTGCCAAAAGCCGCACTCACTCCACTCGGCAGACCGGTCGCAGCAAGGGTTACGCTGCCGATGAAGCCGCCCAAATCAGTGACTGTAATCGTGTCGGAAGCGCTGCTGCTCTGCGTGATCGCCAACGTGGACGCCGACGGCGCAAGCGAGAAGCCCGGTGGCACATTGATCACCACATTGAGCGCTATCTTCGTGGTTGCTGTCAGCGTACCGGATGTGCCAGTGATGGTCACGGTGGAGCTTCCGGTGGTGGCCGTGCTGCTAGCCGTCAGTGTCAATACACTGCTGCCTGTGGTTGGGTTGGCCCCAAAAACCGCTGATACCCCAGTTGGCAAGCCCGATACGGTAAGCGCCACATTGCCGGTGAATCCGCCTATGTCCGTCACGGTAATCGTGTCTGTTGCGCTGGTACTCTGCGAAAGTGACAGCGAGGACGCCGAAGGCGCAAGCGTAAAGCTGGGCGGCGTTTTGGCAACGATGGTGAGGGCCACGTTCGCGGTTTCGGTAATAGAGCCGGAGGTTCCTGTAACGGTGATATTGGCCGTACCCACTGTCGCCGTGCTGCTGGCTGTAAGCGTGAGCGCGCTGGATCCGGTGGCGGGGTTCGTGCCGAATGCTGCCGATACACCGCTCGGCAATCCGGACGCAGCCAGGGTTACGCTGCCGGTGAACGGACTGATGTCCGCTATCGAGATGGAGTCAGTGCCGCTGCTGCCCTGAGTAACAGAGAGAGAAGGCGCCGAAGGGGTAAGCGTAAAGCTTCCTGTCACGGTGCTGCCACAGGTATTTCCATTCACGGCAAACGAAGTAGGAATTGCATTGGTAATTCCATTCCAGGTGCCATTGAATCCCAATCCGCTGGTGCTGGCGCCGGCGGCAACATGGCCGTTATAAATCTCGCTGGCCACCGTTACATTCGCGCCGCTCTGTGTTTCTATACCGTTCCAAAAGGAGGTAATCGTCTGTCCGTTGGCGAATGTCCAGGACAGCGTCCAACTGGTCCAGGCAGTTGTTCCCGTGTTGTTGATGGTGACGGTCCCTCCGAATGCGCCGGAGTTTTGCGGTGAAATCGTATAAACAACGCTGCACGCTGTTTGGGCGTGGGCACGCGGTGCAGTGGGGGTTAGAAGCAAAGCAGCGAGAATTGCAACACACGCGCTTAACCAGTGAGCGCATGACCGCCCATGGGAGGGATTGAACTGCTGAGACATGGTTTCTCCTTTTCATCACACAACTCGCTTAAATCAGCATGATGCCGGTAAATAAGCCGTACCTCGCAGGCCGGAACAATGATCCACAGAATCATTGCCGGAGCGTGCGCTAGTAATTGAATGTCGAATAATCGAAGTTGAAAAAGGAAGGGAGATGAACTCTGCTCGGCAGAAGAATATGAACGCGGATCGAAAAAAACATGAAGAATTTCGATTTGAAATTTGATCTTCCAAGTCGGATCATGCAGAAACAAAGAATTAAAAAGAACGGTATCAAGGCCGTCTGAAAAGTTGTAGCCCAAGCCATTGCTGTCGTGGTGACCTATTTCCATCCAAGAACGCTCATTCGTAATAACAGGAAAGGATACTAAATCGATTAAGCAAAGATGTAAAGTTACCTCGGTAATATTACCAGCAAGCTTGTATATTGATGGGTAGCGTTCAGAAATGAACTACTCCCTCGGTTCTCAATGCAAACGATTTAACTGCCTCTGCTTCGATTGGGATCGGCTTCAGCGTCGAGGATGTCTACCTCTACACCAACACTGCGGAGGGCTGCTTAAAAGAATGCCCTCTGTTTTCGATCGTCGATACAACACCGGACTAGAAGATTGGAGAGATGCGCGGCGAGGTTACGGGCGTTGAAGCCATGCTCTCCATTTTCAAAGCTATGGGTGGAACAGTTCCTTCGAACCGTTCCACCCATGGCATGTTAGCGACTAGTTGACAGTGCAGGCCGTTCCGTTAAGCGAGAACGACGCGGGTATGGTGTTGGTGGCGCCGTTCCAGGTGCCGTTGAATCCCACGCCTGTGAGGCTGCCGCCGGCGGCGATGCTGCCGTTGTAACTCTCATTGGTGACCGTCACATGCGCGCCGCTCTGCGTTACGTTTCCGTCCCACAAACTTCCAGCCGGGATCGTTTGTCCATTGGCGAAGCTCCAGGTCAGAGTCCAGTTGGAGATCGCTGATGTGCCAGTATTATCAATGTTCAAGCCCGCATTGAAGCCGCCCGGCCATTGGCCGTTGATCGTATATCCGATATGGCAATCAGACGTAATATCGTCGGGTGTGATGCGAAGGTTGAAGAATGAATTGTGGGTGATTGAGCCGGAGCTTCCAGTGACGGTGACGGCATAGAGTCCAGGAGCAGCGTTGGAACTTGCGGTGAGCGATAGCACGCTAGATCCTGTAGTCGAGCCGGTGCTGAATACTCCAGTGACACCGGGAGGCAGCCCCGATACGGAAAGAGCCACACTGCCATTGACGCCGCTCGTCTTGGTGGCTTGGTTGGATTGGGTCAGTATTGTACTTTGGGCAGTGGGCACCACCAATGGAGTCACCTGAACGGAAGGCGACAAGGAGCCTGACTTATAGTTGGGTGCGGCGCTTGCTCCGTTGATACTAACCATGACGAACGAGTCAGCAGAATATTCACCGTCAAATCCCTGAACATAAAGATAGGAAATTGTTCCCACGGGAGCATCGGGACTGGCTGTTACAGTCATATTGCTTGAATTAGTGGTTGGATTGGTGTCAAAAGCAACGGAAATTCCGTTGGCTTCGCCGAATGCGGAGAGTGTTACAGTGCTGGGGACACGTCCCTGTGCCGGATTTACAAAGATTTCAACAGGTTCAGAAGAGCCGGGAGTAATACTCAGGCCGGTCGGATAAGTCATTAGTCTGAATGCTGGGTTAAGTCCGATTGGAGAATCCAATGTTGATAGGGATCAAGAGTGTTGTTCCTTGACCGCCTGAGATTCCGGTGATGAAAAGGCCAAAGTTTCCCACCTCCGCAGTGTTGGATGTGGTGATTGTCAGCATCGTGGACGAGGTGACTGAATCGGATTGCAAGGAATAACTGACACCGGGAGTCAAATAACCCACGGAAAGTGCAACGCTGCCGGTAAACCCGTTCACTGGATTGACCGTTATAGCGAATGTGGAGCTGCCATTCTGAGGCATATCCAACTCCGGCACGGAAGAGGACAGCGTGAAACTTGTAGTAGCCGGGATGATAGAGATGCTGATCACAGTGGATACAATTTGCCCGTTGGAGCTTCCGGTAACGGCAATCGAAAAGTCTCCCAGTGCAGCATCGGGGGCTACCTTGATATCCATTGGAGTGGACCAGTTAGAGGGATTGAGTGGGTTGTACTCAATCGCATAGGTTACACCCTGAGGCAGAGGGTCAACGGATAGTGTAACGTTTCCCGCGAATCCGTACAAAGGATTAACCGTAAGAGTGGGGGTGGCGACGCCTCCTTGGGGGATCTGGAAGCTATTCGGACTGGCTGAGAGCATAAAAGTACTGATCCCTCCATTCGGAGGAATGACGGTGACAGAGATTGTGGCGGATGCGCTCAATGTGCCGGAGCTTCCAACAATGGTGATTGAGTAGGTTCCAGACACAGTACCAGTTGAGGAAGTTATGGTCAATATGCTACTGGAAGAGGTGGGGTTTGTGCTCAACGCGGCTGTCATACCTGCTGCTAAACTGCCTGTATCGGGAGACAGTGTGACGGGGTCGGAGAAGCCGTTTATGCCAGTCACCGTAATCACGACCGAATCGCTGCTGCCACTTACCATCGACATATTGCTCGTAGAAGCCGTCAAAGTGAAACCAGGTGCGGATGCTCCATCGTCTGCGACCATGATGACGTTGGCGCTGGCAACGGAACTGCCTGGAGAAATGGACACCGTCGAATTCAAAGGCGACACACTAAAGTCTGGCGTTGAACTCCCGGCTTCGCTGCTGCCCCTGCCGCCCAGCGGGAACTGAATGCTCTCCAGCTCGGATTGCTTCAGCGAGCTTGTCTGATTGCCGTTGGTATGCCTGTAGTCTGCGTTCTGCGCCCAGGCGGTAGAGGCAGAGAAAACCAACGCGAGAATAGCCAAGACAAGCAGGTTATGCAGCGCCCGGTAACGAGCGCGTGCCAGTGGGTTCGAGTTACCGAATGTGAATTGCATTGTGCATCCTCCATTTGTGGGGTTCAATTGAAGTGAACTGCATTCGTTCGCGGCGTTTCGCGGCAGCCTGCGCAAGTTGATCTAGATTTGCACAAGAGAAAACTGTGCCTTCACCCTGGATTACTGCATTCGAATGGATTTCAGAAGGTGGATTTACATCTCTATGGAGCATTGCGAGCGGCAAAGAAATAATGCCTCACAATTCGCAAGAGATGATTTTGGGGTGGGCAAAACTATAAGTGGTGTTAAATAATAACGTTTCAAATCAAGATAGTGCTAAAAATTATCCGCGCTTCCTATTATGTGGAAATATGCGGAGCAGGTTTTATGGCCTGCTCCGCTGCCTTGCGAGCTGTCTTGTTAGTTGACGGTGCAGGCCGTTCCGTTGAGCGAGAACGACGCGGGTATGGCGTTGGTGGCGCCGTTCCAGGTGCCGTTGAATCCTATGCCGGTCAAGCTTCCGCCGGCGGCGATGCTGCCGTTGTAACTCTCATTGGTGACCGTGACATTCGCGCCGCTCTGAGTTACATTTCCATTCCACAGAGACGAGACTGTCTGGCCGTTGGCAAAGCTCCAACTTAGAGTCCAACTGGTGATGGCGGTCGGACCGTTGACGATGGTGATGGCCGCGCCGAAGGCAGTCGAGTTCTGCGGCGTAATGGTGTAGTCGATGGTGCATCCTCCGCCGGTCGTCTTGGAATTGACGGTGAGCGTGATGGACGTGCTAGCAGTCAGTGTTCCCGAGCTTCCGGTGATGGTGACGGTGGATGTGCCCGCGGTGGCCGAGGCGCTTGCCGTCAGAGTAAGCAGGCTGCTGCCAGTGGTTGGATTGGTGCCGAAGGTTGCAGTGACTCCGCTGGGCAGGCCGGAGGCGGCAAGAGTTACACTGCCGACGAATGGAGTTACATCGGCCACGGTGATGGTGTCGGTCACGCTGCTGCTTTGAGTTACAGACAAAGTGGCCGCTGACGGCGCTAGCGTAAAGCTCCCGGTTCCGCTGGGCGCAGTGATGGTGAAGGCCTCGGTGCTCTTGCAGCCAGCGGCGTTGGTGTAAGTCGCCGTGTAGACGTTGGCGCCCGCGCTCAGCTTGACTGCGTTGATCTGCCGCGTAGCCGCGGTGAATCCGTTGGGTCCAGCCCAGGACCAGCTTCCTCCGCTGGTGGGCTGCGGACCCAGGTTCACCACGGTGGTTGTGGAAGTTACGGTTGCAACGTTGGTCTGCTGCCAGGCCGCCGTACCGACTTGGAGATAGGGAGTAATAGCGGTCTGCGTGCAACTGCTAGGGGTCACGGTGAGCGTGATTGCCGTGCTTGCGTTCAAGGTGCCGGAGCTTCCGGAGATTGTAACTGTCGAAGTTCCGGTGGTAGCCGTGCCGCTGGCTGTCAGAGTTAGCAGGCTGGTCGCGGCAGTTGGGTTGGCGCCGAAGGACGCTGTAACTCCGCTGGGCAATCCGGAGGCCGCCAGAGTTACATTGCCGGCGAACGGACTAACATCGATCACGGTGATGGTGTCGGTGCCACTAGCGCCTTGAGCGATCGATAGAGCAGCCGCCGTGGGCTTCAACGAGAAGCTGCCCGTCGACGCGGGGGTGACGGTGAGCGTGAGGGTCGTGGTTGCAGTTAGAGTGCCGGAGGTTCCAGTGAATGTGATAACGGAACTTCCTGCAGTCGCTGAGCAGCCAACATTGATGGTTATCGTCGAGGCTCCGGAAATTGGGTTAGAACCGAATCCCACGGTTACCCCGCTGGGCAATCCGGATGCGGTGACAGCTACAGAGCCGGTGAATCCGTTCTGCGGCGTTTCCGTGAGGGTCACCGTGCCGGAGCCGCATTGGGGTATGGTGATCGCCGGCGGCGATACGGAGAGCGCGAAGCTCGCCGGAGTTGTGGAATTGACCGTGAGCGCGATGCTGGTGGCCGCCGTGAGATTTCCGGATGTACCGGTGATGGTGACATTGGCGAGTCCCGCGGTCGCTGTTGCGCTCGCGGTGAACTTGAGCACACTGGAACCGGTGGTGGGATTGGTGGCAAACGCCGCTGTAACTCCGCTAGGCAAACCGGAGGCGACAAGAGTTACACTGCCCGTGAATCCGCCGGCATCCATCACCATGATTGTGTCAGTGGCGCTGCTGCCCTCAGTGACCGCAAGAGTCGCAGCCGAAGACGACAGCGTAAAGGTAGGCGGAGGCGGCGTGGTGCCTGTTACCGTGAGGACAAAAGTTGTGGATTCGACCAGTGTGCCGGAGATTCCATTGATGGTAATTGTGTAAGTTCCAGGCGCGGCCGTTTGGGTAGCCGAAAGAGTCAGAACGCTCTGTGAGGTGGTGGGGTTGGTGGCGAAGTTGGCAGTTACACCGCTGGGCAGGCCGGAGGCGGACAATGTTACGCTTCCCGTAAATCCGCTCGTATCGTTGATGGTGACGTAATCTGGACCGCTTATTCCGCCCTGGGCAACCGATAACGAGGCTTGGGAATAGATAGAGAAGCTCGGCCCCGAAACCGTCACGATGAATGTAATGCTGCTTTGCACTGAGAGGGTATTGGTATAAGTCACCGTGTAATTGTCGGTGCCTGGAATGAGCGGAATGTTATTGATCCCGCGTTGGTTGGAAGTAAACCCGTTGGGTCCGGTCCAACTCCATTGTCCATAGCCTCCATCGGCCGCTTGTGGACCAAGGTTGACTGTGTCTCCTGGATTGGCCGAAACATAATTGGACTGGTTCCATGCCGCAGCATCCACTTGGGCATAAGGAGTAAGCGCGGTGGCTGCACCGGTTCCGCTATTGACCGTGAAGACAGCCGCGTTGCTGCCCACGCCATTCACGTTGACAATGACGTTTGCTGCGCCTGACGGCAGAGTGCCCGGCACAGTGGCATTAATGGAGGTATTCGACCACGAAGTGACGGTCGCTGCTTTCCCCTCAACGGTCACGGTGTTCGATCCTTGCGATGCGCCGAAGCCGGTGCCGGTAATGGTGATAGGCACCGCTGTTCCCACCAGCCCGTAGGTCGGATTGATGGAGGTGATGGTTGCGGCAGGTTTGATGCCGCTGGCTGGTATGACGTATCCGATTTCCGTATAGGCAGGAACAGTGACTGTAAAGGAATTTCCCAAACCGCCGACGGTGCTCTGCCCGACGCCCGTGGTAGCGGTGTCATTTCCGCCGAAGTTGGCGGTGCCGAGGGTATACTCGGTGCCTGATGTGCCCAGTGTCGCGTTGGTCACGTTGACGGTGGCGGTTGTGTTGTTGCTCGGATCTTGATTGATCAGGACGACGGCGAGATTGCCATCCGTTCGCTTGACCGCATGTACCCGGAGCAATGGATTAGTGGAAGCGGCGCCAACCATGGTGTCGCCGGGGCGCGCCAGATCACTGGCAAACTGCGTACCATACCACGGACCCTCAGGAACACCGGGGCCGGCATTGGTAAGGAAACCATTATGTAATTCCTGATACTCGACATTGGTTGCGGTGTTTTCAAACCAGGTCAGGTCGTCGTCGGTGGCAAATAGAGCGGGCACGATGCCGCCGACCGAGCCGGAGCCGGTCTCAGAAACGATAATCTCAAGGCTGTTGGCATTACTGAGAGTGTAGTAGTTCGCAATGTCGGAGCGGATTTGGGCAACATTGGCTGCAATCCCGTTCGGCCCATACTGCGCCGCCAGGACCTCAGCGTCTGTACCGCTCGGATACCAATGTACAATCACGAAGTCCAGATTGTAGCCGGTGCCCTTGAGTGCACTGGAGATGGCAGTCAGCACATCCTGGTCCCAGTCGGTGTAATAGCTGGCAGCGTTGACGAAGATACCGCACTTGATGCTGGGATCGACGGCCTTCATCGCGGTAACGAAAGCCGCGGCATTGGTGCCGTATGCTGTGGGCGAAAGAGCCGCATTGCCTACGCGGTCCGCCGCGACCGTATCTGGGTCGTGCAAATCCTCTTCCCAGTCGAGGTTGGTGCCGTAGTAGCCATTACCGTAGATCTCGTTGCCGATCTCCCAGTACACAATACCGTAGTTATTGGTCACGTTGGCATACTGCACCCAGGATGCAGCCTCGCTGGGCTGGCCGCCGCCGTTGTCGGTCAGATTGGAGCCGTAGTTGACGGTAATCAACGCCTTGCCACCTTCCGGCAGGACCGTATCGCTCATGAAGTAATTGAAGGTTACATCGGAAGCCATGTACGCGCCCGGCTGGACGGTCTGGTCGGTTCCGCTGATGAAGTTGAAGATGTCTCCATAGGAACCGCCGGGGTAGCGGACGGCGTTGATACCTGCCTGTGTGAGCAGGGTGGAAACGCCAGGACTCGTCAGGTAGCCGTCATAGACAGCGGTATCCACGCCGTAGGCTTCGGGTCCCACCGGCGCCATTGTAGAGCCTGCGCTGATGCTGACAGATGCCGTGGTTTGGCACGAGGCGCCGATACTCGACAAGAACAGGGCCAAAGAGAAGACAAGAGATCCGCATACCGCTAAGCCACGGAGGCCGGACCGCCTTGACGGTTCAAGTTTCTTACTGATGTTCTTCATGGAGGCTCCTTTCAGGTGGAGGGTGAGATAGCGTGTGCATTCCGCTTCATGGAAACTGGCTTCCTTACCAGTGCAGGAAACATATTACCGAAGCCTACAAGCATCGAAAACGCGTCTGGAGGCAATTCGTAAGGCTTGCATCGGAAAACAAAGTGAGCATTCAGCAGCGAGGCCAGTCAAACAAGTAAAGTAACTCAGTCTTGATCGATGACAGACCATTGGATCGCGCAGGTGATTTTCAAGAACGAGGCCGTGAAACGTGATGGATGCGTCTCCGGCCTCTTCCGATTACTGGTTCCTGAGGTCGGGTCTTTCGATTCTCAGTTAACGGTGATGGTGAAGGTCTCCGTGGATTTTACGCCGCTGCTATTGGTGTAAGTGGCGACATATGTATCCGTCCCCACAGTCAGCTTGATGCCGTCAATCTCGCGCGAAGTGGAGGTGAAGCCGTTAGGACCGGTCCAATTCCAGCTTCCGCCGCTGGTGGGTTGCGGGCCAAGGTTCACTGTCGCAGTGGTCGAGGTGACGGTGGCCGTGTTGGTCTGCTGCCATGCCGCGCCGTTCACTTGAATGTAGGGCGTGATGGCCGTTCCTGTTCCTGAGCCGGCTACCGTGATCGTAAATGCCTGTGTGCTCTTGCAGCCGCTGGTGTTGTCGTAAGTCGCCGTATAGACATTGGTGCCCGCGTTCAGTGCGATGCTGTTGATCTGGCGCGCGGTCGAGGTGAAGCCGTTTGGACCTGCCCAGGCCCAGCTTCCGCCGCTGACGGGTTGCGGGCCAAGGTCTACAACCGTGGTGGCGGACGTTACCGTGGTGCTGGATTCCTGCGCCCATGTTCCGCCTACCGAAATGTACGGAATGATCGCCGTGGGCGTGCAGACGCCGCTGCCCGCGGTTGTCTCGGCGGCCTCGGAGGATGGCGATGAGGTGCCAGCCGCGTCAACAGCTTCGATCGCATAATAGTAGGTGGTCGAAGACGCCAAACCAGAGTCAGCATAGCTGGTTGCCGTTACTCCCGATGCAATTTGGTTACTTGATGATGGAGTGAATCCGCCGCTCGTGCTGCGGTAAACGTTATAGGAACTGATAGTGCAGTTGGCCGGAGCGGTATCCGCTGTCCAGGCTAAGTTGATGGCACTGGAGGAAGCTACCGTCCCTGTAAGTCCGCTGGGAGCGGAAGGCGCATTTGTGCATTGGTTGCCGGAGCTGCCGCCCGCTGCGGCGCTGACCGAGAAATTTGTGGCAGTCAGGCCTTGCCCGCCATTCCAGACTTCAAAGCCGTACTCAACATCGATCAGCCACCACGAGGATTCCAACTGCCCTCTTGAAATAGCATCGTTGAAAAAAGGAATAAGATTCAGGTTGGTGACGGAGTTAACACCGGGGTTCGCTACATAGGATGCGATGTTCCAGGATGCCATGCGGCCCGTATACACCTGATAGCTTGCGCCATCGATTATCACGGTGCCCGCCAAGGTTCCTGCGGGGCCAGCGCCCCCTTGGTGATTGATCCAGATCATGATCTCAGTGCCGTTAGGTTGTCCCGAGGTAGTCGATGTCTGATTGAACCAGATATCGTAAGCTGAATCATTTTCGTAGCCGCTGGGCTGGGTGATGGTGACGCTGCTGGTCGCCGAAGCAAGGTTGCTCATCTCAATAGGAAAAGGATTGGAACTTGTGCAGTTCCCCCAATGGCATCCCCGGTAGACGGAGGGATAAGTAGCCGGCGAGTAACTCCCCAAGGCGCTCTGGTCGAAATTCGCCGTGGTGAGCGTGAAGCCGATGCCATCAATGGTGGCGCACTGCTCCAGGGTGGAGTTCCATTCGTTATTTTGAAAGATGTACTCACCGCCGTCGAGAGAGATAGTGCCAGTTATGGCACACGTAGATTGGGCGGCGGCTGGAGCCGACATCCCTAGAGAGGTAAGGCAAACTGCGGATGCAATCGCCAACATTTGGAATACAGACCGAATCTTCACTGGTTTCTCCTGTTTCAGTTTCAATTAAAATGCCGATTCGAGTATGGTTGTTTGACAAGTCTGACGCCAAGGCAGGCTATGGATACCTGCCCCGGCGTCCTACATATGTACAGCAAGTGCTGCCTTGCGAGCTGTCTTGTTAGTTGACGGTGCAGGCCGTTCCGTTGAGCGAGAACGACGCGGGTATGGCGTTGGTGGCGCCGTTCCAGGTGCCGTTGAATCCTATGCCGGTCAAGCTTCCGCCGGCGGCGATGCTGCCGTTGTAACTCTCATTGGTGACCGTGACATTCGCGCCGCTCTGAGTTACATTTCCATTCCACAGAGACGAGACTGTCTGGCCGTTGGCAAAGCTCCAACTTAGAGTCCAACTGGTGATGGCGGTCGGACCGTTGACGATGGTGATGGCCGCGCCGAAGGCAGTCGAGTTCTGCGGCGTAATGGTGTAGTCGATGGTGCATCCTCCGCCGGTCGTCTTGGAATTGACGGTGAGCGTGATGGACGTGCTAGCAGTCAGTGTTCCCGAGCTTCCGGTGATGGTGACGGTGGATGTGCCCGCGGTGGCCGAGGCGCTTGCCGTCAGAGTAAGCAGGCTGCTGCCAGTGGTTGGATTGGTGCCGAAGGTTGCAGTGACTCCGCTGGGCAGGCCGGAGGCGGCAAGAGTTACACTGCCGACGAATGGAGTTACATCGGCCACGGTGATGGTGTCGGTCACGCTGCTGCTTTGAGTTACAGACAAAGTGGCCGCTGACGGCGCTAGCGTAAAGCTCCCGGTTCCGCTGGGCGCAGTGATGGTGAAGGCCTCGGTGCTCTTGCAGCCAGCGGCGTTGGTGTAAGTCGCCGTGTAGACGTTGGCGCCCGCGCTCAGCTTGACTGCGTTGATCTGCCGCGTAGCCGCGGTGAATCCGTTGGGTCCAGCCCAGGACCAGCTTCCTCCGCTGGTGGGCTGCGGACCCAGGTTCACCACGGTGGTTGTGGAAGTTACGGTTGCAACGTTGGTCTGCTGCCAGGCCGCCGTACCGACTTGGAGATAGGGAGTAATAGCGGTCTGCGTGCAACTGCTAGGGGTCACGGTGAGCGTGATTGCCGTGCTTGCGTTCAAGGTGCCGGAGCTTCCGGAGATTGTAACTGTCGAAGTTCCGGTGGTAGCCGTGCCGCTGGCTGTCAGAGTTAGCAGGCTGGTCGCGGCAGTTGGGTTGGCGCCGAAGGACGCTGTAACTCCGCTGGGCAATCCGGAGGCCGCCAGAGTTACATTGCCGGCGAACGGACTAACATCGATCACGGTGATGGTGTCGGTGCCACTAGCGCCTTGAGCGATCGATAGAGCAGCCGCCGTGGGCTTCAACGAGAAGCTGCCCGTCGACGCGGGGGTGACGGTGAGCGTGAGGGTCGTGGTTGCAGTTAGAGTGCCGGAGGTTCCAGTGAATGTGATAACGGAACTTCCTGCAGTCGCTGAGCAGCCAACATTGATGGTTATCGTCGAGGCTCCGGAAATTGGGTTAGAACCGAATCCCACGGTTACCCCGCTGGGCAATCCGGATGCGGTGACAGCTACAGAGCCGGTGAATCCGTTCTGCGGCGTTTCCGTGAGGGTCACCGTGCCGGAGCCGCATTGGGGTATGGTGATCGCCGGCGGCGATACGGAGAGCGCGAAGCTCGCCGGAGTTGTGGAATTGACCGTGAGCGCGATGCTGGTGGCCGCCGTGAGATTTCCGGATGTACCGGTGATGGTGACATTGGCGAGTCCCGCGGTCGCTGTTGCGCTCGCGGTGAACTTGAGCACACTGGAACCGGTGGTGGGATTGGTGGCAAACGCCGCTGTAACTCCGCTAGGCAAACCGGAGGCGACAAGAGTTACACTGCCCGTGAATCCGCCGGCATCCATCACCATGATTGTGTCAGTGGCGCTGCTGCCCTCAGTGACCGCAAGAGTCGCAGCCGAAGACGACAGCGTAAAGGTCGGCGAGGTAGTCGGTGTGCCGGTCCCCATGATGATGCCACGCCCGTTCGTTGCCAGGTAAACCGTCCCAAAGACCTGCGGATCGCCGGTAATAGCCGCATCCGCAGCCGCATATTCATGCGCGGAGTCGTTGATCTGGGTCCAGCTTGCTCCCTCATTGGTGGAAGCGAAGATGCCGCGCACACCTCCAATCTGAGCGTTGGTAAAGATGGTGGGGTACGTGGATCCAGGCGCGGCCTTTCCGAAGCCGATCACATCGGCTTGCTGTACGTTGGACAGTTGGGTAAAGCTTGTCCCGCTATTTGTGGAGTGCCACATACCGTAGATTCCGTTGGCCGTGCTGCCGCCTACCAGCCAGATATCGCCCTCGATTCCTGGCACCGCATGCATGCTTACGTTGTCCCCCGATACCGGCAGGCCTGTTGCAGGGGATGCAGTAAAGCTCACTCCGCCGTTAACGCTCACATAGAACTGGCCGGCCGCGTAATCATAGAACTTCAGCGGATTCACCCGGTCGGAGATCACAATGCCCCCGATCGGCAGGCCTGTGGATGCTGTCCAACTGCTGCCTGTGGTGGTGGAATAAAAGGCGCTCATGCCTCCTGGGTTCCACACCACCCGGCTGGCATCTGCAGCCGCGGCAATGGTGCCTCCGCTGCCGGTCGTATACCCCGGCGGATCCACGCTTCCTGCATACCAGGAGGACTCGGTAGTACCGCCTGAGTAAGTGAACGCGGTGCTTGTCAATACTGGACTCGACGTCGGAGTTCCATCCCCTGCCATCGCCATGAATTGCGGCTCCAACTCGGCGAAGTCAATGCTCGTATGCGTTCCGAAAAATGAGTTTGCCCAGGGGAAGGTGGGTGCAGTCGTAAGGCTGGTATGAGCGAATCCGCTGACGTCGCCCATGACGCTATATAGATGCGCGCCTCCGCCCGCTGGAGGACTGACCAAGCCAAGTACACTTGTCTCTTCGATTCCCATCGATGCAATCGAAAGAGTGATCTGATTGCCCGCATCCCAGTTAGTGAGGTTGTTAGTGCCCCA
Source organism: uncultured Acidobacteriaceae bacterium (assembly GCA_963804315.1). GTDB lineage: Bacteria > Acidobacteriota > Terriglobia > Terriglobales > Acidobacteriaceae > Telmatobacter. The sequence continues at coordinate 161,906 of CAWDQB010000037.1, read as the reverse complement.
CATCGTCATGCCTGTTCCATACAGCATGTGATTGGAGTTGAATGGATCGATCGCCAGGCCGGAGACCATCCAGCCAAGTTCCGGCGCTTCAATGGGGGCAATCGGATTTGTATCCCCCTCGTTCACCCAAGGCGCGGCCGCGTCGTTCAGCGTATACATGAAGGTGCGGCTTGGATAACTCGACCAGCTCCATATCTGGGACCAGGTTGTACCGCCATTGGTGCTGCGCCACAGAATGGTGTCAGGCCACCATGAGTTAAATGCCGAGACCATGATGGTGTTTGGCGCTTCCGCATCTACAGCCAGTCCACAGTACCCGTAGTAATCGTTGCCTCCTGTTCCGGTTGGAGGATTCGGCGCTATCTCTTTCCATGTGCCGGTTGCCGTGTTGTACTGCTCCACATCGCCCTGTGAACCGTCATACGGACCGGCTCCGTTGCTATAGGTGATATAGAGCATGCCTGTTGTGGGTGCTAAGACTGCACGGTCAGGAAACATTCCTGGGGCCGGAGCGTAGTCAGCGATCGTCCACGATCCGCCGTTCGTGCAAGTTACACTACCTGTCTCTTGCGTACCTGTAAGAGTGCAAGTGGGCTGCCCAGGCACCGCCGCCCATGTGGCTCCGCCGTTTTTGCTCACGTAGATATTGTCGCCGTTGGGTTGCGCCACTCCCACATAGATGGTCTGCGTTGCGCTGCCCGATGAGCCTGTGCGCGGGTCAAAGACCACCCAAGCCGGCCCAATGATGTCGCCTTGATAAGCATCTCCAGGCAAGACCGCATAGGTGCCTGGGGTCGGGAAGCTGGTTACCTGGCTCCAGGTAACTCCGGCGTTTGTGCTTTTCCACAATCCGTTTCCGCTTCTGGCGGCAAAGTACAAGATGCTATCGTCGTTGGGATCGATGGCCAACCGCTCGCCCATATTGCGCGCGGGCATATTGCCTCCAACTTTGAACGGCATGGGAACCTGCGTAAAGGTGGCTCCCTGGTTGTTCGAAATCAAGAGCGTGCCGTTCTGTGTGGTCCAGGAGTTGGTGTAGAGGCCCGCCATGATGTAGAGGTTGTTCGGGTTCACCGGATCGGTGGCAAGACTTTCAACGCCCAGTTCATTCCAGTTAGCCCAAGTGACCCAATCCATCAACGGAACCCAAAGGTTCGTCGTCGCGTTCCAGCGATAAGCACCACCTATGTCTGTGCGGGCATAGATAAGGTTCTTCTCTGACGGATTGAAGATGATGTTTGGAATGTATCCGCCGCCACCACCCGTGTAGACGTTGCTCCAGGTATAACCGGCGGCATTCTGTCCAATCGCAGCCGGAACGGATACAACGATTGCAAGTACTAAGAATGTGATCAGGAGAAGAACAGATCCTGTTCGAGCTGCTCGCTTGATGCTATGGGTCATTGCATTCCCTCGCTTTCGCACGGTATCTCATGTCGATGCAGAGTCTTCAGTGCCAAAAATGCCGTACTCTGCTATCGAATGAGGCTGGGTTCAAAGCAACCGGCAGAACGAGAGGCTAGTCTCGTTCTGCCTCGTTGAAACGTTCGTTCGCTAGTTGACGGTGCAGGCCGTTCCGTTGAGCGAGAACGACGCGGGTACAGCGTTCGTGACACCGTTCCAAGTGCCGTTAAAACCTATACCAGTCAAGCTTCCGCCGGCGGCGATGCTGCCGTTGTAACTCTCGTTGGTGACCGTCACATTCGCGCCGCTCTGAGTTACATTTCCATTCCAAAGAGACGAGACTGTCTGGCCGTTGGCAAAGCTCCAACTCAGGGTCCAACTGGTGATGGCAGTCGGACCGTTGACGATGGTGATGTTCGCGCCGAAGGCATTAGAGTTCTGCGGCGAGATCACGTAGTCGATGGTGCATCCTCCTTCGCCGGAGGGGGTTACAGTAACTGTGATGGAGGTGGTCGCTGACAGCGAACCGGAGGTTCCGGTGATTGTAACTGTAGCGGTGCCTAGCGTAGCCGTGGTGCTGGCAGTCAAAGTCATCGCGGTGGAACTCGTCGATGAAGTCGGACTAAATGAAGCAGTCACACCGGTGGGCAGGCCGGCTGCGGCAAACATTACGTTGCCGGTGAATCCGTTCGAATCAGCTACCGTGATAGTGTCGGTTGCGGTCTTGCCCTGGGTAACTGCAAGAGTGGCTGTTGAAGCCGCCAGCGTGAAGCTCTGCGTCGAGTTGGTGACGTTGAGGACTATGCTGGTCTTTGCGGTCGCATTCCCAGAGGTTCCGGTGATTGTGACTGTGGCCGTGCCTAGCGTGGCCGTGGTGCTGGCTGTTAATGTCAGCACGCTGGAACTTGTCGATGATAGCGGACTGAATGAAGCAGTCACGCCGCTGGGCAGGCCGGTTATGGCAAAGGCTACGCTGCCGGTGAATCCGCCAACATCAGTTATTTTGATGGTGTCGGTGCCGGACTTACCTTGCGCTACCGACAGAGAAGCCGGCGAAGATGTGAGCGTAAATCCAGCTCCAGTTACCGGAGGACCGACAGTCAGTGCGATGGCGGCGGTGGAGGGAACCAGTGCGCCAGAGCTTCCAGTTATAGTCACCGTTGCGCTGCCTTGGGGAGCCGAAGGGCTAACCGAAAAAGTCACTAGACTGGTCGAAGTGGCAGGATTGACACTGAATGCGGCAGTTACACCGTTGGGCAGTCCAGAGGCGGCAAGCGAAACGCCGCCATTGAATCCACCCGTGTCTGTGATTGTGATGGTAGCGGTGCCATTGCCGCCTTGGGCAACTGAGAGCGCAGATACAGAAGACTTGATCGCAAAGCCCTGCGAAGGAGTACCGCCCAAGGGGAACTGAATGCTCTCCAGTTCGGATTGCTTCAGCGCGCTGCCTGGCGTTGCGTCATAACTTCCATCGAGCAATCCATAAGTATCTTCTCCATTGAGCGCCCAATACGTCCAGTTGATCGATGGGTTATTCTGCAGATAGCCCACCAGGCTTTCGAACCACTGTCCCTGGCTGCCCGGTGCCGTGTTCTCGATGTCTGTGCTGGTGTTGTCCGTGCCGAATTCGCCTAGCCAAACTGGAGCAGTTCCGTCGGCGCTGATATAACCCCAATACTTATTCCAGGTCGCATCCAGGCTGGCAGCGGTTGTGCTGCCATTGAACCAGGTTTGTTGATAAAGGTTCGGGCCGTAATCGTGCGCCGAGTAAACTAATTGATTGGCGACATTCAGCTTGACCGGGTAGTTGGCCACGCCAATCAAGTTACCGCCCTGCCAGCCGCAAACGCCGCTGTAACAATCATTGCCTTCGACAAAAATGAGCAGTTTTGGATTGATAGCCAAAACTGCATTGCCTGCGGCTTCAGCGGCAACAGGCCAGTTTTGGGAAGTTAGAGTCACAGGGCAACCGTTGGTTGCCGTATCTCCTGTCCAGCACGAACCGGTTGTCGCGCCCGAGCCGCTCAGGTGTGGCTCGTTGCGCAAGTCAAACCCAATCACGGTTGGATTGCCATTGAAGGTAAATTTGCTGGCGCTATAACGAGTCGCCATGGTTTCCCAGTCGGCGATCCAATTCGATTGTGGATAGGCGCTGGTGTACCACAGGCCATTGGCCTCGTTTGTTTCTCCTGCTTCGGAGCGATGGTTGTCCAGAATCACGCGCAAACCGATTGACCCGGCATAACTAACAATCGTGTCCAGATCTGCCAGCGCAGTCTGTCCGTAGAGAGCCTGATTGACTGGTCCACCGTCCGCGTAGGTCGTGTAATTCGAGGGGACTGGGTTGCTTTCCACCAATTCGTTCGAGAATGGGATGCGGATCACGTTATAACCCAGGCTCTTGATAGTATTCAAAACTGTGTGGTAGTCCTGTGCCCACAGTCCGTGAACAATGTAGTCTGGGGTTTCAAACCCATACCAGTTGATTCCCGCCATGCGAACTTCGTCTCCGTTCGAGTCGAGAATCTTGCTGCCGCTGGTATGCCAGTATCCCGCGCCTTGCGCCCATGTCCTTTGAGAGGTGAGAGCCTGTGCGAGTACCAGTAAAGCAATGAGGAGATAACTCATTGGCAGTTGTGTGCACATCTGTTTCAGCGATCTGGTGAATGCGAAGTACATCAGTCTTCCTCCATGAGCCGTTTTCAATTCCGGTGTGATTACAATCATCAGTAAGAGTCTGGGGTTATCGAATTCGATGACCCGTAAAGCGAGGGTTAAGAGTCTCAAGTGGGCGTAATGAGCGAGCCGTACGACCCGCCCATTACGCAGCATTCGTTCTTTAGTTGACGGTGCAGGCCGTTCCATTCAGCGAGAACGACGCGGGTATCGCGTTGGTGACGCCGTTCCAGGTGCCGTTAAAGCCGATTCCAGTCAAGCTGCCGCCGGCGGCGATGCTGCCGTTGTAGCTCTCGTTGGTCACTGTCACGTTCGCGCCGCTCTGTGTTACATTTCCATTCCACAGAGACGAAACCGTCTGGCCGTTGGCGAAGCTCCAGGTCAGTGTCCAACTGGTGATGGCGGTCGGACCGTTGACGATGGTGATGTTCGCGCCAAAGGCAGTCGAGTTCTGCGGAGAGATTGTGTAGTCGACGGTGCATCCGCCGCCAACGGTGGAGGGATTCACGGTCACTGTGATGGAGGTGGCCGCCGACAGCGTGCCGGACTTGCCGGTTACGCTGATCGTGGCCGATCCGGTGGCCGTGGCGCTGGCCGTCAGGGTCAACGTGGTGCCGCTGACCGCTACGCTGACTCCGGCGTTGGAGCTGGTGGCGGTAATCGCTACGGCGCCGGTGAATCCGTTCAGGTCCGTCACGTTGATGACGTCGGTTGCCGACTTGCCCTGTGTGATGGTTACCGAAGCAGTTGCAGGAGCGATGGTGAAGCTGCCGCCACCTCCGCTGGTGGGCGCGGTGATGGTAAAGGGCTCCGTGCTCTTGCAGCCGGTGGTGTTGGTGTAAGTCGCCGTGTAGACATTGGCGCCCGCGCTCAGCGCGATGGCGTTGAGCTGCCGCGCTGCGGAGGTGAAACCATTCGGCCCGGCCCAGCTCCATGTGCCCGAGATCGGTTGCGGCCCAAGGTTCACCGTGGCCGTGGTAGCTGTGACAGTTGCAACGTTGGTCTGCTGCCAAGCTCCGCTGTTCACCTGGAGATAGGGAACGATCGGGGTGGGCGTGCAGACGGTCGCAGCGGTTACGGTCAGCCCTATGCTGGTGGTTTCCTTCAATGTGCCGGAGGTTCCTGTGATGGTCACTGTCGAGGTTCCGATGGTGGCCGTGGCGCTTGCAGTCAGGGTGAGCGTGTTGCCGGTGAATCCGGCTGTTACGCCCGCAGGCAGGCCTGAGACGGCAAAGGTAACCGTACCGCTGAAACCGTCCACGTCCGCCACAGAAATGGCATCGGTGGCACTGGAGCTTTGGGCGATGGTCAAGGCGGCTGCCGAAGGAGCAATGGTGAAGCTGGGCGTTCCGCCGCTGCTTGACGAAGTGAGGATTCCGTACTCGGTGTAGGCTGGGACGGTGACAGTGAATGTGCTTCCCAAGCCGTTAATGGTGCTCTCTTCCACACCCGTGCTCGATGTGGCTTGTCCGTTGAAGTTGGCGGTGCCGAGCGAATACTCGGTTCCCGAACTGCCGATAGTTGCACCAGATACGCTGACGGTAGCAGTGGTGCTGTTGTTCGGGTCGTCATTGATGAGGATGATAGCCAGCTTGCCATCCGTCCGCTTGACCGCGTGAGTCCGGAGCAGCGCATTGCTGGAGGTTGTGGAAACCATGGTGTCCTCTGGGCGGGCCAATGTGCTGGCAAACTGTGTCCCATACCACGGTCCCTCCGGCACGCCCGGCCCGGCGTCGGTGAGGAAGCCATTGTGCAGTTCCTGGTACTCGACGTTGGTTGCGCTGTTTTCAAACCAGGTCAAATCGTCGTCGGTGGCGAACAAGGCGGGCATGATGCCTCCAACCGAACCCGCGCCACTTTCCGTGATAATGATCTCCAGATCGTTGGCGTTGCCAAGTTTGTAGTAGTTCTTGATGTCGGAGCGAATCTGGGAAACGGTGTTTGCAATCCCGTATTCTCCATACTGCGACGCCAAAATTTGTGCGTCGGAGCCGCCCGGATACCAGTGGACAATCACAAAATCCAGCGAATATCCCGAGCCGTTCAGCGCGCTCGATACCGCGCTCAGTACATCCTGATCCCAGTTGGTGTAATAGCTGGCGGTGTTAACGAAGACGCCGCACTTGATGTTGGGATCGACGGCTTTCATCGCCTTGATGAAAGCGGCCGCATTGGTGCCGTAGGCAGTGGGCGAAAGCGCTGCATTGCCCACGCGATCGGCCGGTGTCGTATCTGTGTCATGCAGATCTTCTTCCCAGTCGAGGCCGGTGCTGTAATAGCCGTTGCCGTAGACTTCGTTGCCGATCTCCCAGTACACAATTCCATAGTTATTGGTCACGTTGGCATACTGAACCCAGGAGGCAGCCTCGCTGGGCTGGCCGCCGCCGTTGTTGGTCAGATTGGAGCCGTAGTTAACCGTGATCAACGCCTTGCCACCTTCCGGCAGGACCGTATCGCTCATGAAGAAATTGAATTCGTCTCCAGCGGCGAAATAGGCGCCCGGTTGGACTGTATTATCTGTGCCACTGAAGAAGTTGAAGATGTCAGCGTAGGAGCCGCCAGGATAGCGAACGGCGTTGATGCCGGCCTGCGTGAGCAGGGTGGAAACACCGCTGCTGGTCAGATAGCCGTCGTAGACTGCGGTATCGACGCCATAGGCCTCAGGCCCAACCTGCGCCATGGTAGAGCCAGCATTGACACTGACTGACGCCGTTGTTTGACACCAGGCTGCAATGCCAGATAACAGAACGATTAGGGACATGGTGAGAACTCTACGTGACGCCAGGACGCGGAGACCTGACCTTTGTATTGCTGCGGGACAGTTTGAAATCAGACGCATGGGACCCCTCTCTGTGAATGTGAACGCGACTGGAGCAGGTCAAGGATCCTGCTCCGCCGCAATGTTGAAGGTACCTTTACTTGCAGGCCGTTCCATTAACTGCGAACGATGTGGGTATGGCGTTGGTTGCGTTATTCCACGTTCCGTTGAATCCCATGCCGGAGTAATTTCCTCCCGCAGGAATGCTGCCGTTGTAACTAAGATTGGTCAGTGTGACATTCGCGCCGCTCTGCACCAAGTTGCCGTTCCAAACTTGGGAAATCGTCTGACCATTGGCAAAGGACCAAGTCAGCGTCCAATTGCTGATGGCGGTGGTTCCCGTGTTGTTGATCGTGATAGCGGCTCCAAAGCCTCCGGCCCACTGGCTCGAAATGGTGTAGCCAATATGGCACGCGAAACCGGTGGTGCCCGCAGGACTGACTGTAAGAGTGATGAGAGTTGATGCAGTCAGTGATCCCGAGCTTCCGGTGATGGTGATCGGGAAGTTTCCGGTGGTAGCTGAGCTGCTGGCTGCAAGTGTGAGAAGGCTACTACCCGTTGCAGGGTTGGTTCCGAAGGTCGCTGTTACTCCGTTGGGCAATCCCGACGCAGATAGATTCACGCTGCCTGTAAATCCACCCAGATCAGTTACGTTAATGGTGTCGGTTGTGTTACTGCCCTGTGTAACCGACGCGCTGCCTGTCGTCGGCGCAAGCGTAAAGCTCGGCGTTGATCCAGTCACTGTGACGGTAAAGGCCTGTGTGCTCGTGCACGACGCGGCGTTGGTATACGTCGCCACATACGTATTGACGCCTGTACTCAAAGCGATGTTATTGATCTGGCGCGTTGTGGAAGTGAATCCGTTTGGTCCGGTCCAGCTCCAGGTTCCGGTCAGAGGCTGCGGTCCTAGGTACACAACAGTTGCAGTGGAACTCACGGTAGCCGTCGACTCCTCCGTCCAGGTTGAACCACCATTCACAGAGATGAACGGAACGATTGGGGTTTGTGTGCAGTTACCTGTGACAATCAACGTAAACGTTGTGGATGAACTCAATGTGCCGGAGGTTCCAGTGATGGTAACCGTGTAAGTTCCAGCGGTAGCAGTGCTGCTTGCCGTCAGAGTGAGTCCGCTGCTCGCGGTGGCGGGATTGGTGCCGAAGATAGCAGAGACTCCACTCGGAAGGCCGGATGCTGTAAGCGTTACGCTGCCGTTGAATCCGTTCAAGGCTGTCACATCAATCGTGTTCGTTCCGCTGGTGCCCAGGCCAATAGACACTGTCGGCAAAGCAGCCGAAAGCGAAAATCCAGGTGAAGTCGAGGCCGTCCCCACAAACGTGGTAATGCTTTGCGCGGGAAGCGAGTAGGTGAAGGCGTCGCCCGAGACGCCCACCGCGCTCAGTTCTTCCATGCTTTCGGTTGCCGTGGTCTGGTAGGGCGTGAATGAGGTCACGGTCGCGCCGGTGATGGCAACCGGAAGCGATGTCGCCGACGAGTTGGAGTTGATCGCCACAATCACATAATTCCCGCTGCCCTTGTACGCCGAGACGTAGACGCCGGACGACGGACTGGCGGTCGCGCTGACCCGCAGATAGCCCGGCCTGACATACTTGGCGAATTGACCCAGCGCAAGCCCGTAGAACGTAGTGTTGTCGTTGGTGTCCACCATGCCGATGTAAGAGTTCTCCGACGGCTCGTCTTCAATCCACCACCAGACGTAGGCGTTGTACTCGCCCACCGTCATCGAGTTATGAACCTCCTCGGCCAGCGAGATGGCATCCGACATATTTGGCTCAAATCCCGTGGATGGGTTCAAGTAGTGCTCGGTCATCCATACTTCCTTGCCCTTGTTTTCGGCGTTGGTGTAGTAGGACGGCGAGGCCCCGTAGAGATGGCCGCCGATGATCGAGATGTAGTTGACGGCGCTCGGATCGTCCAGTGCCGGATCGGAGTAACTCGTGGTAAAGCTCTCCGACTCTGGCATGATCAGCTTGGTGGTCAGCGTCGCGCCGTTCTGCGCAATCCAGGTATCCATCTGCGCGCCGGTCCAAACGCAGGAATCATAGGTGACGTTGGCGTCCGGCTCGTTCTGCATCGAGATGGCATAGAGATTGACGCCCCCGGCCTTCATGTAGGCCGTGAAGAGGTTGAGATAGTTGGCGTAGGCCGCGTAGTCGGCTGTGTTCAGCGAACCCATGATGGTGCTTCCGTTGCTCTTCCAGGCAGCCGGCGGACTCCAAGGCGAGGCAAAGACTGTTGCGCCCTGCGCGGCGGCCAACTGTCCGTCACTCAACGATTGGGCCCAGTTGGAACCGCCCGTCGTGGTACTGTCATCGATGCGCACGCGCAACAGACTGAGGCCGAGCTGGCCGCTGCCGGTGCCGAAGATCGTTGCCGCTTCTGCGCTGGTCAGCGCCGGCTGAAATCCCGTCGATCCGCCAAAGCCTCGAATGGTCTGCTCGGTTGTGCCATAGCTGATGGTCGCCGTCTGCGCGCTGGCCATTGAGGCGGCGAGCAGAATGGCTGATGCCGCTACCAAGAACGTCCGAATTTTCATCATGTGCTTTCTCCTTTGATAGGTTGCAGGTGGGGATTACAGGTGATCGACAATTCAATAAGCAAGCCATACGAATGTGATTCGTGGCTAATATCTATTTAGATTCGGTTCTGGCCACCATTTATAGAGAATCCGCACTGCTGTCCTCCACCGTGGGTCTCAAGAAGTTCTCTGTCATCAACGTGAAACCTTCATACACTGCGCGGAGCACACATTACGATGTGCTCCGCGCGCGTTCCAGTTAGCTCAACCACGCCTCGCGGTGACGCGTTAGTTGACGGTGCAGGCCGTTCCGTTGAGCGAGAACGACGCGGGTATGGCGTTGGTGGCGCCGTTCCAGGTGCCGTTGAATCCTATGCCGGTCAAGCTTCCGCCGGCGGCGATGCTGCCGTTGTAACTCTCATTGGTGACCGTGACATTCGCGCCGCTCTGAGTTACATTTCCATTCCAAAGAGACGAGACTGTCTGGCCGTTGGCAAAGCTCCAACTCAGGGTCCAACTGGTGATGGCGGTCGGACCGTTGACGATGGTGATGGCCGCGCCGAAGGCAGTCGAGTTCTGCGGCGAGATCACGTAGTCGATGGTGCATCCTCCGCCGGTCGTCTTGGAATTGACGGTGAGCGAGATCGTAGTGGTTGCGGTCAGTGTGCCGGAGGTTCCGGTAATAGTGATGTTGGATGTGCCCGCGGTGGCCGAGGCGCTTGCCGTCAGTGTAAGTATGCTGCTGCCGGTCGTGGGGTTAGTTGCAAACGCGGCGGTTACTCCGCTGGGCAGGCCGGTCGCAACAAGATTCACGCTACCCGTGAATCCGTTCACATCGCTCACCGAGATGGTGTCGTTTACGCTGCCGCCTTGGGTAACCGACGTGCTGGTTGCCGATGCTGCAAGCGTGAAAGTCGGCGTCGAGCCGGTTACCGTGATGGTAAATGCTTCCGTGCTCGTGCAGGAACCGTTGTTGTAAGTGGCCACATATACATTGGTTCCCAAAGTTAACGGAATGGCGCTGAGCTGGCGCGTCAGGGCAGTATAACCGTTAGGACCGGTCCAGTTCCAGGTGCCTCCGGTGGTCGGCTGCGGACCAAGATTGACAGTGGATCCAGAAGCTACCGTTGCCGTATTCGTCTCCATCCACGTTCCTCCGTTCACTTGGATATAAGGAGTGATCGGAGTGGGTGTGCAGACTCCGGTTCCCGTTACGGTAAGCGAGATAGACGTGGTCTCAGTAAGGCTTCCGGAGGTTCCAGTGATCGTGATGGTGGAGGTTCCAGTAGCAGCGGAACTGCTAGCCGTCAGAGTGAGCTGGCTGCTCCCCGTTGTGGGGTTGGTGCCAAACGCGGCAGTTACCCCGCTGGGCAAGCCGGAGGCGGATAGTTCAACGCTGCCGTTGAATCCATCGACATCTGCTACCGTGATGGTGGCCGTGGCGCTTGCGTTTTGCGCAACCGACAGTGTTGAAGCCGATGGCGAAAGCGTAAAGCTCGGGTTCCCTCCCCCCGTCACCACCGTCCCCGTATTGTTGTTGGATACGGAGACATCTTCTGCTGTGTCGGTGCCGTTGGAGTTCATGTACTCGTAGTCGTGCCAGCCGGTGACCGAGGGGTTGGCGCCCTTGGCGGAGATTTCCATGCGCAGGGCATCATATAAGTTGCCGCCGCCGCCGCTGACGCTCAAGGTCAATTCGTTGTTGCCGCCGGCCGCAACCAGATCCGAAGTCGGCCATTCAAAGACCATCCACTGGTAGTAGCCGGAGAGTCCGCTGCGGGCCTGGGCATCGGCCTGATTCTTGGCATGCCAGGTAATCGAGTGGCCGTTCAGCGAAGCGGTCAGGTCCGCTTCCGTGGCGGCCAAGCCAACCGACAGATCGACATAACTGCCCTGCGCGTTCTGCGCCGCCGTGGTGGCAAAGTGAACCTGCCAGGCCGGCACCTTGGCTGTAACTCCGCTGACATACGAGGGCAGGATGTACTTATAGCCATCCGTGGTGTCATCGGAGGAGTTATAAATTCCGGCATACAGTCCGGGATCAAACTCGCCCCACTGCACATAGTTCCATGCCAGTGGATCGTTGGTCGCAGGCGTGGAGCCGACGGCCGTCGCATAATAAATCACGGCTCCGTCATTGGCTTCGAAATCCTTCCAGTAATTCCAGTTGCCGTAAAACTCCTTGTCGTCGCATCCAGGGCAGGAGCCGGTGCTGCCGTAGTTATTCGCGCCGTGCAGGAACTCATGCGCCGAGCGGTCCGGGGTGCCGATAGTCCAGATCGGCGAGGTGCTGAAGTTCTCCGGGCTGAAGGTCAGGTTCGCGGTGGTGGTGCCGCCGGCGTCGATCTTGACGCCGTCTTCGCGCAACTGGCCCCACTCGCCCAGCACATAAGCGTTCAGGCGATAAGTTCCGGGGATGACATTGTCGATCGTCGCGCTGCCGCTGGAGTTATTGGCCGCCCAGTACTGCGCGCCCTGGATCGAGTACTGCATATTCGTGTTCTGGTCGCTGAGAACCGTCCACGCGCCGTACTGCGAGTCGGAGCCGGCGCCGGTGATATTCGCTGCCAGCGTGCCGCGCCCGCTGCCATTCGGCACATAGCCGTTGGCGGTCAATTGGGCATCCTTGCCAAAGAGTTCCAGCGCGCCGGGAATGATGCTGATCGCATCCTGATACATGGCGGGCAGATTCGTGAAGCGGTTGAAGTGGAAGCCCATCGGACCCCAGATGCGCTGGGTGTTTTCGCCCGCGCCCACGCTGTAGCTGATCTCGTTGTCCAAGTGGCCCGAGAGCAATTCGCCCATCAGCACGTTGCCGGTGTAAACCTCGATCTGCTTGGTCGGGCCGCCGGCCAGATGCTCGGTCGTCGGAAAGACGGCCCACGCGCCGAAGTTGGGTCCGTAGTTGCCGTTTGCCTGCAAGAGATATTCATAGGAGGCATAGTCGTACTTGGTGTAGAACTCGCGGCCAAAGCCGGCCGGAAGATCGGTGAAGCCATGCAGATCCTCGACGGCGTTCTCCACCGCGCGGCCCGGATCGGAGGAAGAGAGATCGGCCTTGCTGGGCAGGTTGATCGACCAGCCGCCCAGAGCGCCAAGCCCCGAGTTGTACTGGTAGGTGTTGTTGAACTCCGTCTGGTTGATGCGATAAACGTACTGCAATTGGCCCCAGGTCGCCGCGCCCGAGGAAGAGGGGTGGTTGGTCACGGTATAGACGTACAGCGTGGGATCGTTCGGCTGCACAATGAAGTGCTGCGAGTAGGCCCATGGGCTGGAAGAGGTGGCCGGCCAACTGATCCACCAGTCCAGATAGCTGCCGGCGACCAGGCTGTAGCCGGCGGTCGACGCCACGCCGCTCGGAGCCGAGGTGATGCCGGTGAAGCCCGTGGCCGTGTTGTCCATGTAGAGGCCGCTGGGATGCCCATTGCCGCCGCCGTGGGTGGTATCGACCAGATCGGTCGAATAGCCGGTCAGGTACATGCTCCATACCGAACCGCCCGTCGAGTCCCAGTCCAATGAGATCGCGCCGTTGGAGATCTTCCAGTCAGTAGAGCTCGCTTGGGTGATGCTGAGTTGGGCCTGAGCCGGTTTCAACGTGCTGCACAGCAAAAGCGCAGTAAGGATTACGAGAGATACGCGGATACGCATGGGTCACTCCTCTTGGGGGTAGGGCGCCTTTACGTTGCAAAGCGTGTGGAAACTTGAGCTGTGCCACGGTTGAGAGTCATGCAACGGGACGCAGCCATTACAAAAATGCCAAGTGCCGATTTTGAAGGGAACTATTTGTCGGGCGTGTGCAGGGAATACGGACTCCCTGCACACGCCCGACAGTACAGCGCTCCCCTTACTCGTTGGGGAACAACAGGTAATACACCGCGTAAGCTGTAGCAACGTCTGTCTGTGCCCAGAAGCGGTGATAGTTGAAGGTGGGAACCGGTGCCGTCGTCGGGTTGGCCGCATAAGCAGCAACCACCGGATAGCTCGGATCTGTCTTGTACTGAGTACGGATGCTGAGGAATGTCGAGCTGGAGTTAATCGGATCGCCGTTAGGCATGGTTCCCGTCCAACCCGAAGGAACGTAAACAGGAATGTTGAGCTGGCTGTAGTCAGTACGCGGTTCCGCAACCGATACGCCTATGGCGTCGCGGTGCAAAGTCCACATATCGATCAGGAGCTGCTTGGCAAGGTTAAACGAGGTCATATCCTGCGTTCCAGCCCACTTCAAGGTTCCCGCACTGTAGTACAGCAGTGCCTTGCAGAGCGAACCGGTAACGCCGACATCCTCGCCGCTGGCCGTAATGGTTACAGACAACCCGGCGTTGTAAGTAACCCCAAGGTCGCCGACCGTCCAATCCTGGGTGGTTGCATTCCAATCGGTAGATGGCTGACCACTCCAGCTCAGGCTTGAAGGAACTGAGTAGCTCGTCGCGGTCGCCGTGGTATTGGCTTCGACCCACTTCATCCACGGATCGAGGACGATCTTGGCATCCGCATTGCCGGTTACATAGTAGTACTCGGCCAAGCGTTCCATTGACCATGCCTGCATTCCAAACCACTGGTTGCTGGGCGGATTGCCGTACGAAGGCGCGAAGATGTACGACATGCCGTAGAAGGTGGGAGTTCCCGCAGGAGGAACTGCATACTGGCCTCCCCAAGCGGTGGGAGGATTGGTCGTGTTGCTGCCGCCACCCCAACTATTGGTTGCGCCGCCTGCTATGGCGCCATCAGACGACTGCAGCCAGCGGTAGAACTCGAGAGTGCGTTGAAGAGCAGTGGTCCAATCCGCCTTTGCAGTGGGCGATTTTGGAATCAGAGAAGTGTCATTCGCCAGCGCATAAGCCGCCAACGGGTTCTGGTAGCCGAAGTGGACGTCGCTTGAGCCAATGCGCCAAGCCCAGCTCCCATCCGCCGGCACCGCGCCGCCCCATGCGTAGTACCAGGACAACAGGTATGCTGACGAGTTCTTGGAGCCGTTTTCAACTGCGCAACTGGTGCTCTGGCAGCCTTGTTCCTTGAAATACTTGTCAAAGAACGAGTAGCGCAGATAGTCGCCCAATTTAGAGGCGTTCGGGAGCAAGGATGTTACCGTCGCGTTGCCGGCTCCATACTGTTGTGCCCAGTAAAGCGCCTGGATGGCGCGTGCGTCAGCATCCGGTGCATCCGTGTACTTCCACTGCGGAGTATACGATCCCCCGGTGAAAAGGCTTAGGTAGCCGCCGTCGCTGGTATTGCCGTACTTGAAGGTGTCCCAGCTCGGTTGCGGAATCGTTAGCCACACTGACTCCTGCGGTCCGCGCTGATACGAGTTGTAGAAGGAGGGAGCGCCCGAACTTCCCGGTCCGCTCTCATCGATGCCGTATCCGTACCAGTTGGTCGTGTCGAGAATCCAATGGGCGCCGTAGATGTTCCAGTTGCCGTAGGTGGATTCCAGTTCCTGCGCAATCGGATCCTGGCCAACTGAAGCGGTAGTGAATTGGCAGGGGTAATCGCTGGGGCTATCGTACGTCGGGCAGTAGGTAGCCGGTGAGCTTGGAGTGTAGCCGGCGTTGGTTGGTTGCTGGGCTGCGCTTGGGATCATGTAGGTCTGATAACTGTTCCAGGCCGTCTGAAGTGGTGTCCAATTGCCTTCGATTGCGCCGTACATAGTTTCCAGCCAGAGGTAGTAACTGTAGGTCTCAGATACTGTCTCGTGTCCGTAGTCAGGCGCTTCAACAATAAAAGTCTCCACTGAGTGATATGGGATGCCTAGCGGGCTGAAGTATCCGTTGGCAGCAGTCATGTCGCCGTACATTGCGAGGAAGTTTGCCTTCGCGGTTGCAGCGTAGCCGGAACCGGGAGCAGTCACCGTGACAATAATCGGGACGGTTTTGATCAGGCTGCTGGAGGTTCCGGTGACGGTAATGGTCGCTGTCCCAGTGGCTGTAGCGCTGGCCGTCAGTGTCACCGTGTCGCCACTGACCGAAGTAGTAACTCCGGCATTTGTGCTGGCTGCGGTTAAGGTTACAGGGTTGGTGAATCCATTCTGATCCGTCACCGTGATGACGTCGGTTGTGCTGCTGCCCTGAACGAGCGTAACGTTGCTCTCCGCTGGCGTAAGAGTAAAGCTGCCGGCGGTGCTCACATTCACGGTGATCGTGGTGGTCACTGGGGTCAGTGTGCCGGAGGTTCCAGTGACGGTGATCGTAGCCGTCCCGGTGGCCGTGGCGCTGGCCGTCAGTGTCACTACATCGCCGCTGACTGTGGCAGTAACTCCGGCATTTGTGCTAGCCGCTGCAAGTGTAACTGCTCCGGTAAAGCCACCGGTGTCCGTAACCGTGATAACGTCAGTCGTGCTGGCGCCTGGAGCGAGCGTAACTGTTGCCGCCGCTGGTGTAAGCGTGAAACCGCCGGGGCCTCCCGCTTCAGTAATGGTGAACGTCTCCATGCTCTTGCAGGTGGCGGTGTTGGTATAAGTCGCCGTGTACACGTTGGCACCGGCAGTGAGCGGAATGGCGTTGATCTGGCGCGTGGTGGCGGTATAGCCGTTCGGTCCGGTCCAGCTCCATGTCCCTGTGGTCGGCTGCGGGCCAAGGTTCACCGTGGCTCCTGCCGGTACTGATGCGTTGGCTACTTCTTGCCATGCCGCCCCGTTCACCTGTAGATAGGGAGTGATCGCGGTCGGAACGCATGAGCCGCCGCTTACGTTCACCGTGATAGTGGTAGTAGCTTTCAGCGTGCCCGAGCTTCCGGTGACGGTGATGGTGGCCGACCCAGTGGCCGTGGCGCTGGCCGTCAGTGTTATCACATCGCCGTTGACCGTGGCCGTAACTCCCGTATTTGTGCTGGTGGCGGCAAGAGTTACGGCGCCGGTGAAGCCGTTCAGGTCGGTCACTGTGATGGCGTCAGTCGTGCTTGCGCCTTGGGCAAGCGCAACGGTGGCCGACGCGGGCGCGAGCGAGAAGCTTCCTGTCACGCTGCCGCCGCAGGTGGTTCCGTTGACGGCGAACGACGCGGGCACCGCGTTGGTCACGCCATTCCAGGTTCCATTGAATCCAATGCCTGTTACGCTGCCGCCGGCGGCAACGCTGCCGTTGTAACTCTCATTGGTCACCGTAACGTTGGCGCCGCTTTGGGTTTCATTGCCGTTCCAGAGAGATGTAACCGTCTGCCCGTTGGCAAATGCCCAACTGAGCGACCAACTGGACCAGCCGGTGGTTCCCGTATTTTGGATGGTGATGGCAGCTCCAAAGGCGGTGTTGTTTTGAGGCGAGATTGTATAAACAACCTTGCACGCGGTTTGAGCTGCTACGGTGGTGGCCAAAATCATCGCTGCTGCCAGCATGATTCCGCACACACGGAGGACGGGGGACTTCATAATGCGCTCCTTTGAGTTATCGCGACGAGAACTGCTCAACCACCAGCGGAATACTCTGCCGTCAATGGCATGAGCAGGACTCGGCTTTTTCGTTGTGTGTTATGTCTAGGTATGAGGCTTTCGGACTCATTCCCATTGCATCCATTGCGATGACGACTTGCACCGGGTTCCAGCACATGCAGGAACTCACAGCAAAAAAACAAAGCTTTGAGCTCAGTCTGGAAAAGGATCTGATACGTTCCAATTCCAGACTGAGCCGTTCTTGTTTCATGCGAGCGAGCCGTACGACCCGCCCATTACGCAGCATTCGTTCTTTAGTTGACGGTGCAGGCCGTTCCATTCAGCGAGAACGACGCGGGTATCGCGTTGGTGACGCCGTTCCATGTGCCGTTAAAGCCGATTCCAGTCAAGCTGCCGCCGGCGGCGATGCTGCCGTTGTAGCTCTCGTTGGTCACTGTCACGTTCGCGCCGCTCTGTGTTACATTTCCATTCCACAGAGACGAAACCGTCTGGCCGTTGGCGAAGCTCCAGGTCAGTGTCCAACTGGTGATGGCGGTAGGACCGTTGACGATGGTGATGTTCGCGCCAAAGGCAGTCGAGTTCTGCGGAGAGATTGTGTAGTCGACGGTGCATCCGCCGCCAACGGTGGAGGGATTCACGGTCACTGTGATGGAGGTGGCCGCCGACAGCGTGCCGGACTTGCCGGTTACGCTGATCGTGGCCGATCCGGTGGCCGTGGCGCTGGCCGTCAGGGTCAACGTGGTGCCGCTGACCGCTACGCTGACTCCGGCGTTGGAGCTGGTGGCGGTAATCGCTACGGCGCCGGTGAATCCGTTCAGGTCCGTCACGTTGATGACGTCGGTTGCCGACTTGCCCTGTGTGATGGTTACCGAAGCAGTTGCAGGAGCGATGGTGAAGCTGCCGCCACCTCCGCTGGTGGGCGCGGTGATGGTAAAGGGTTCCGTGCTCTTGCAGCCGGTGGTGTTGGTGTAAGTCGCCGTGTAGACATTGGCGCCCGCGCTCAGCGCGATGGCGTTGAGCTGCCGCGCTGCGGAGGTGAAACCATTCGGCCCGGCCCAGCTCCATGTGCCCGAGATCGGTTGCGGCCCAAGGTTCACCGTGGCCGTGGTAGCTGTGACAGTTGCAACATTGGTCTGCTGCCAAGCTCCGCTGTTCACCTGGAGATAGGGAACGATCGGGGTGGGCGTGCAGACGACGGTGGAAATGTTCACTGTAATGGTGGCCGTCTCGGTCACCGCGCCGGACTTGCCGGTAACGGTGATGGTGGCCGTTCCAGTTGCCGTCGCACTGGCGCTGATGGTCAGCGTGTCGCCGCTCACCGCAACCGTGACTGCGGAGTTCGTGCTGCTGGCGGTCAGTGTGGGAGTGCCAGTAAAGCCGCCGATGTCGGTGACTGTGATGGCGTCGGTAACGCTGGAGCCCTGGGGCGAGCGTCTCATTGGCAGAGGCGGGAGTCAGTGTGAAACTGCCACCGCCGCCACCGGAGATATTCACTGTAATCGACGCGGGTGATGTCAAAGTGCCGGACTTTCCGGTGACGCTGATGGTGGCTAATCCGGTAGCTGTGGCGCTGGCTGTGATCGTCAGTGTGTCGCCGCTTACCGCAACTGTGACTGCGGGATTCGAACTGATGGCGCTCAGAGTGACAACGCCAGTGAAGCCGCCGATGTCGGTGACTGTGATGGCGTCGGTAACGCTGGAGCCCGGGGCGAGCGTCTCATTGGCAGAGGCGGGAGTCAGTGTGAAACTGCCACCACCAGTAGATGCAAGCGGCGGATAGGCGTCTTCAACCAACTGTATGAACTCAGTCGGCCAGAATGTGCCGGCGGGTGGAGCGTTCGGAATCGAGTTCGCGATAGTGCCGCTGCCGGCTTGCGGATTATTGGTCACCGGGTTGCAGTTCGGATCGCCTCCGGTAGGACTTGGATTCAGTGTGCTGCCCGGATAGGTGCCGTCCGATTCTCCTGGAGGCTTGACCCAAACAAAGGCCTGCAGGTTTGGAAGGGTCGAGGAATAGCCCGTGTTCGTGGTGGGCAGTTCGCCGATGCCGGCATTTTCCTGGTTGCACCACTGTCCTGAGGAATTGCGCAGATCGATCTTGCTTTCGTTGACAAAGGTGTCGATGACGGTGCTGGTGCCCGCGGCTGTCGGCCGCACTTGGTAGGCGCTGGTGCCGCCGCCGTTGGCGACAGAGGTGTTGCCCCAGCCATTGCGCGAGGTGTCGATCAGGAAGCCTATCGTCGACGGGAAGCCGCCGCCGGGTGTATGCGCCTGGCCACGCGGGTCGGTGTAGCCAGCAGCAACCGGCGCGGTCAGAGCCTGCAAGAAGTCGACGCCGTAGTCGATCTCATCAATCGCTGGATCCCACTGATAGAAGTCGCCGGTAAAGATCCCGCCGGTAAGGTTGGTGGAGGTTCCGGTCCGCCCGCAACCTCATCCCAAACCATAATATGGTTCCTTGAGGGGACCATAGTTGGCCGTGTTGGTGATGAAGCCGTCAATGGTGGAATATCCAGCCGACAGTTGCTGTGCGAAATTGCTGAAGAATTGGACGGCGTAAGCAGTGTTGGCAGTCCAGCCGAGCCAGCCATGGTGGCCAATGTCCAGATAGGTGTAGGCGTTCGGCAACTTGTGGAAGTTGTTGAGCGCGATATGAAATGCCCTGATAGTAAACGCCGTTCGGCGAAATATTGAGGGTGGGGGTGGCCGTTTGGGTCCAGTTAGCGGCACCGCCTGCATTGCTAATGCCGTCATTGGCAGCGACGCAGGGGGCATCTGTAAAGCTGAGGCCGGTGTTTGTAATCAGGTTGGGCAGCGAGTCGTCCTCGATCACCAGCACGAAGCGAACATTCGAGGGCGCCTTGGCCAGGATGTTATAGATGGGAGTGATGTAATCGTTCTCATACTCCTGAATGCCGGTGCCGGTCAGCGCAGGTCCGCCGCCGATCGGTACATCGCCGCCGGCGATGCTCAATTCGCCGTTGGATGCCAAAGCCGCGCAGTCGCGTTGGGGCAGATCGTAAATAACGAGTCTGGACGACGATCTCCGCGCCGCCGGCTTGGGCAACCGCCGCGTTGATGTGCTGTTGCAGGCTCATGCGGCCGGTTGCCGTACCATTGCCGTTGACGGCCGTAATGGCTGCAATGTGGTCCAGCCAGATGAATGTCGGCTGCTTGGCGACTGTAGCCATCTGCCCCGCGAGCTGAAGGCTCGGCTGCTGCCGCGGTGGCGACTTCAGTGGCGTAGTCCGGGCTAACGTACACCTTGCGCCTGAATATGGATTGGCAACGTGAGTTTGAGCAAAAGCGCCAGGCGCCAGGATGGTTAGTAGCATAACCGCGAGTAACGCAAGGAACCCGCTCAATCGGCGAGCGCGTGCCCGCCCGTGGGAGGAATTGTACTGCTGAGACATGGTTTCTCCTTGAACACAACTCACCTGCTAATGGGATGAGCGCCATTTGCTTATAAAAAGCCAGTAGTTACGTGCAACTTCGCGAGCGCGTGCGGGCGCGAATTCTGGTGCCCGTGAACCCAGCTTGTGCGAGTTGTCAAGTGAAAAGAAGCAAGAATGAGATACGAATGGATGTTCAGTCGTTCTCGGCGCCGGAGTAACTCTGTCTTCCTTTGACTGAGGAAGCCATTCTCTTATCGATCCGTGCACGGTCGTAAAAGATCGTCTTCCAAGGCCAAAACAAGCGAGTCCGATTACTCTCAACGTAGACCGAAAACAGTCACTAGCACTGCGGTTGAAGAAATGAACAGATTATGACAAAACAACGCAAATCGGTGACTCCAAGAGAACTTAATCGTTTGATCTGGAGCTGTCAAGTTACCTAAGTACTGTTTTACGCCTTCTTGCTCGGTACCGTTGCATCCTCATAGAGATTCTGGCGCCATTACCTCCTTGCGCCTGCAGGTCACCTGATCGCGGAATCAGGCTTAAGTTGAACCTGCTCTGCGTCTTCGCAATCAGGCTGGAAGGCGAAGTTGCGCTTCCACTGAACTCAGAATCGAGGCATCCGTCGAGTATTGAGGTTTCAGCCTGTTCTATGTTTCCCCGGTGCGGGACAGTGCGAAGACCGGGGTAGAAGTGCGCCGAGCTTCACTGTGCATCGTGGATCGAATGCGCAATGTGGTGACGGTCATCGTGACCGGTCGCAACCGAACCAGCGTGGCTCCACTTGCCGAACTGGGTGCCGGCCTTGCTATTCCGCTTGACCGGGAACCTGAAAAGTTTATAGAGCGTTTGCGCCGCACGATGAAGGAACACGGCGTCAACGTGATCTTGGATTAACTTTGGGGTTGACTGCTTAAAGCCTCATCAACGCTATCACAGGTCACGGATCAGTCGAAAGCGAGCCGTCAATCCGCTTTGTGCAGATCGGATCGATTGCCGGGGAGGCCATCTCCTTGGCGGCGGCCATACTGCGCAGCTCCAGCCTGAAGCTGATGGGCAGCGGACTGGGCAGTGTCTCTTATGCCGGACTGATCCGCTCGATCAGCGGACTGATGAGCGCCATCTTGCCGGGAAAGTTTCGCCTTGAACCCGAGCCGGTTTCGCTAAGCGAAGTGGAAGCGGCTTGGAACCGCGAGGCAAGCGGACGCATTGCCTATATCGTATAAGCCAGGATTGTGAATAAGATCGAAAGCCGTCAGAATATTCTGGTACAGAATGGTTAGTCGGCGACGGCGAGTTGGTTTTAAGGCTTTGCCGCACTTCGTCCCATAAAATCCTCTGACCTGATGCGATCTCTATCGAATGGTCAAAGCATCGTTATCCCAAGCGCTCGTGCAACTGTGAGGGGTTCTCATTGCTACTGGGTAAGATTTTCGGGGAATAGTCATGTCCGAGCCCGCATTCGCGCAATGCAATCCTTTACCGTGACGCAGTACGTCTCTGTACCGCACCACGGTAATCTTCCACACAAAGTCCAAATGCTTCATGCATTAAACTTCGTGTGCGCATCGGCTCCTGCAAAGGATTGTCAGGACTACCGCTCGTGCTTCTTCCAGTGCAGCATATGGTGATCGTCAACGGTGATCTTGGCGGGCAGGGTCAGGCCGCAGGTCTTGCAGATCAGCACTTCCTTGCCGATCTCCCAGTGGGTGCAGTCCTTGCATTTACAAACGAGAAGTTCGATTTCCTTTTTGTCGCTCATTTACAGCCTCCTGAATTCTTCTTTGACTTCGCGCACGAAATCGCGTGAAGCGGGCCGTGGTGATGATGCCCGGCTGCCAGCAGCAGATCGCGGTCAATCAAATTGTACTGCTTGACGATCCGCGAGCCGGGAGGGGTGGTTCCGTCCTCGGCGGTGGCGCGGCCCATCAGCCAGAGATGATCGGCCACCGAGCAGGCGGCGGTGACGTCATGCGTGACCACGATGATGGTGTTCAGGTCGTCCATGTTGGAGACTTTGGCGATCAGCTCGCAGGTCTTTTCCAGCATGATGAGGTCGAGGCCGGAGAATGGCTCGTCCATGAGCAGAAAGTGCTCGCTGCAAAGGATCTGCTGAATGATGGCGCAGCGCTGGCGCTGGCCGCCGGAGAACTGCGCGGGATAGAGGTTGTACTTGTCTTCCAAGCCGAACTCTTGCAGGAATGTCATGACCTTGTCGCGGGCGGCGCTGGAGTTCTTTTCCTTCTTCTTGGCGCCTAGCATCAGATTGCCGAGAACGGTGCGATGCTCGAAGAGCGGATAGCTCTGCGCGACCACGCCAACCTCGCCGGCCTGGACCGGGCGATCGAAGCCGTTGACCGAGACCCGGCCCGATGTGGGCGCGTGCAAGCCGGCGATGATGCGGAAGAGCGTGGTTTTGCCGCAACCGGAGGGGCCGAGAATGCCCGACCACCTGCCCTTGCACCCGGCCGGGGACGATAATGTCGCGCACCTCGGCGGTGACGTTGCTCAGCACCGGGCGGCCATCGTACTCCAGCGAGACGTTGTCGATCTTCAGGAGAGTTTTGCCGAAGCTGTAATTGGGGGTCGCCATTAGTTCCGCTCCAGCGTCAATGCCGCGTAGGGGCAGAGCATGTTCTTGGCCAATCCGATGCCGTAATCCTGGAACAGGCCCAGCAGCAGGATGGTCAACTGAATGGCGAAGACGGCGGCCAATCGGAAGTGGTGATTCTGGTCGAGCAGGATGGTGCCGACGCCGCCCTCGGAGCGGACGATGCCCTCCACCATGGTCAGCATCATCCAGCCCATGGCCGCATTCTGGCGGAGCACGTCGAAGACCTTGTCGATCTGGCCGAGAACGATCACCTCCCAAACCACGCGCCATTCGCCCATGCGCAGCGTGCGCGCCAGGTCGAACATTTCCTTGGGAATGCCGTTGATCACGTCGGCCATTCCGGTAACGAAGAAGACCGAAACGGAAAAGACCAGCAGCGAGAGCTTGAGTTCATGGCCGCTGCTGGCCATCAGCGTGAAGAAGAAGGTCAAGCCGACCAGCGAGAGAAAGCGCAGCTTGCTGAGCAGCGCGACGACGGGACGGAAGAAGGGCATCACCGTCGCATAGGCCAGCAGCAGCGAAACGATGGTGGAGACGGCGATGGCCTGAATGTTGAGATAGAAGCTGGTGATCAGCTCCGCGCCCAGTCCCTGCTCCCATAACTCGTCAAAGGCGTTGAGAACCTCGCCCGGCTTGGGCAGCAGCACGAAGGGGCTGAATATCCATAACAGGATCACGATGGCGATCTGCATGGCGATCAGGAGCGCGCACGGCGTTCTTGTTCAGAACCGCATTGGGTGAAAACACAGCGACAGCATGATTCATGACTTGCACATTCGTTTGCACTCCCGAAACAACTGCGGGGAGGCTTCGCGCCTCCCCGGTGTTGACCTCGATAAACTACTGGCCGATCTGCGTGATCTCGACTCTGCGATTGAGCGCCTTGCCGCCGGCCGATGCGTTGGAGGCGATGGGACTCTGCGAGCCGTGGCCGGCGACCAGACTTGAAGCGCGAATCCGGGAAGCTCAGCGGAGCCACCTGCTGGAAGTAGCGCTTGACGGCCTGGGCGCGCTTTTCGCTCAGCGGAACATTGACCGCGTCGCTGCCGGCGTTGTCGGTGTAGCCGTCGATCTGCAGCGCCAGCTGCGAGTTGATGGCCAGCGAATCCTTCAACTCGCTCGAGCGTGGGCAGGCTGTCCGGCAACGGCTGGTCAGAGCCGGAGGCAAAGTTGATGTAAACGGCCTTGTGGCCCAGCACCTGGCCGCTCTGCGCTTCCTTGGCGTAATCCACCGTCTCCGCCGCGGCGCCCTGCACGCCGCCGGTATTCAGCAGCGCCTGCGCGCCGAAGATGAACGATGTATCGACCGCTTCCTTGTAAGGCGGAATCGGGATTGTCCTTGAAGAGCAGCGGATAATTCTCGGTGGCGATCTTGCCGAAGGTCTCGTAGGTGGCGCGCATATTGTTGTTATGCTTGCCGTCGAGGCCGAAGTAGTTGACGTTGTCTTCGAGGCCGAAGACCGCCGAGCCGCCCAGCATCTGGCCGGAGGCGGGATCGCGGAAGCCGCCGTAATACTTGTACCAGTAATCGCCGGTCTGATCGTTGTAGAGCTTGGCCGACATCTCTCCGGCCTTGCGGCGCACGGCGTCGAAGGCCTTCACCTGATCGGCGGCCTGGAAGCTGGCCGCCAAAAGGCCAGTGACTTCGTCGCGATTGTCGTTGAAGAACTTCTTGATGCCCAGAATGACGGCCGGCATCTGCGAAGCATACTCATGCGAGGAGACGATCTTCGCGGTTCCGGGGCGGCCATGCACGGCCTGTTCGTCGCCGGGGGTCCAGGTGACCACGCCATCGGGGCAGACGTTCTTGGTCTCGCCGGTCGGGCGCCCGTCCTTGACCACCTTGCGATCCTCGCAGCGATTGGGGATGAAGACGTCGGTGACGGCCTTGATGTAATCCTCGTCCGGCGCGGCAATCCAGTTCACCGCATCCGGGATCATAGGTCTTCAGGTCGGGATTATTCTTGAGGCCATTCGATCCCATGAAGTTCAGCGCGATATTCCAATCGCCGTCGCGAATGACGCCGACGACGGTCTTGCCCTTCATGCTCTGCGGATTCGTCTTCCACTCGGCGGGGCCGAGCAGCGCATCTTCGCCGTTGGAGCGGCCCACCGCGCCGATGATCACCGCCTGATACTCCGGCCCCAGCTTCTTCAGATGCGGATTCAGATTGGAGAGCCACTGGCCGCCGCTGTCGCCCATCACGACGATCGCCTCGGCTCCCTTGGAGCAGGTCTTCTCGCCATCGTGAAGCTGCTTGGCGCAGCCAGTCAGATCGTTGCCCATCTGCGTATTCGAGTCCTCGCGGTGCAGCGTCAGATTCACGCCGTTCTTCTCCATCAGCGAACCCTTGGTGGTCTCCGGGCCGCCGTTGGCGTAGATCAGCGAGAACATCGCATTCCACTCCCACACATCGAATGTGATATGCGTGGCCTGCACGTTGGCCGGAGCGGCGGAGGGATAGGGCAGCGCCTGCACGTTGGCCACCTGCGCCTCCTCCTGAGGCGGAAGCGTGACGCGCGAGGCGACGATCGACTTCATGATCCCCGGGGTGGGAATCAGGCCATGCTGCATGGCGGAGCGCAGCCCGAAGATCGCTCCCACGCCCACAACAACAATCAGGACATAACTTCGCTTGCGGCTTCAAACGCGGCATTTCTTTCTTCCCTTCGATGAATTCGTTGCTGGTTGCCTACTTGAACATATTGTCGTAATCGCTGTCGGGCTTGCTGCTCGACGCGGCCACGCTGGCCAGCGTTCCCGGCATCTTGCGCCGGCGCAGGCGTTCGATTCCCGGAATGTGAATCATATCCGCGCCGCTGGACTGGTTGCCGGAGGTGAGCAGCTTCTGGTTGAACTCGGCGAACTTCGCCGCCGCCTCGTCCGCCGCCGCGCCGGATTCGATCTGGTCGTCGGTCAGCAGCTTGTCGGTATAGCGGGAGAACTCGCGAATCTCGCCCAAGGTGCGCGAGGTGTCGTCTTCCAGGTATTCGAGAGCCATATCGACCATCTTCAACTGCTCGGGATTGCCGCGCAGAAGTTGCTGGCCCACGCCCAGCGTGGCCTTGGCGTCCAGAATCATCTTGCGCTGCTCGGCCAGGAAGTTGACCTTGTTCTCGGTGCGCTGAATCTTGCTGTCGGCGATCTGCGACCAGTGCTGGAAGGTCTTGAGCATCTTGCGAGGTCTGATCTTCCAGCGCCTGCAACTGCTTGACGCCCTGCATCAGCATTCCGGCCTGCTCCAGGAAGGTCTGGCCCTCCAGTTGCAGCCGCTCCTTCTCCATCGGATCGGTAGCGGCGGCGGCCATCTGCTGGGCCTTCGTGGCCTTGCGCCCCAGGCCGTTGATCTCGTCGGATTTGGCGGCGATGCTGCGCTGCAAGCGCTCATCGCTGCCGGCAAAGCGCTGCAGCGTCTGGTCCAGGTTGTACTTGGCCTTCTTCATGTCGTCGAGATTGTTGCGCAGAATGCCGATGGGATCGGTTTCCACCACCCAGGAAGCGAAGAAGCGCACGATGTTCTGGAAGAGATTCGAGACCGCCGTGCGGAAGGTAGGATTGAAGACCAGCCACAGAATCGCGACCACCACCGCGGCCAGAAAGGCGGCGTGAATCGTGTCCTGTCAACAGCGTGATGAGAAGGGCAGAATGATGTAACAAGCCGTATGCGCCGCCTAAAATCAAGGCCGCAAGAACGACCATGCCGAAGGGGCCTTCCGGCCGCTTCCAGAACGATTTCGGAGTGTAATTCTGAAGGTTCTGGGTAAAGTTAGGAGTTACTGGCGAAAGACCCATGATGCGTTTATATCCTTTCAATTCTAGCCTTTGAGCAGAGACGTATAAAGCGCCTTCTGCTGTTCGAGTTCACTGGCGCGGCGCTGCACGGCCGCCTCAAACTGGCTCTGCGCATGAGTAGCCTTGCCCTGCGCATCCACCAACTCATTCGACAACTGCGCCAACTGCTGCTGGAGCTGGTGATCTGTTCGCTGATCTTCTGAATCTGGTCCTGGCGGCCGGTAACCTCGCGGGCGGCAAACTGCTGCTCTTTGCCGCCAAAGGCATCGTGCTCCTGCTGCAGCTTGGCCTTCAGCGTGTCGAAGGTGGCGAGAATCCCGTCTTCGGTCAATCCTGCCTGCGCCGTGGCCTGAAGCACCGCGGTCTTGAATTTGACATTCGAGGGCATGACCGTATCCGGGATGGCCTTGAGCGGATCAAGAAACTTGTGAATCGTCGCGGCCGTCGGAGTGCCTTCAAAATCGGTCTTCGCGAGCAGCGTCTGGTAAACCGCGTCGCTGTCCGGCACCACACCCGCGTCGATGGGCAGCGCATACGGAGCCGGCGAAGCCGCGTCCACGGACGTGGCGGAGCGCGGAGCGAGAACGTTGGAGAGGCGAAGGCAGGGGCGGCGCCGGCGAGGAGTGTGCTTCTCCGGCGGTGCCGGTTCGTCTTCAAAGGCGACTGACTTCAGAGTGTCGAGAAATCCATGCTTGCCAGTCATAATCCTCCTGCTCGGTCTCGACCCTAGAAACGCTGCTTTGATATTTTCGTGGTCGTAGGAATCCTAACCCATTTCGCTGTCCATGTGCAATGAAATACGTATCTTCTCAGTCATAGTTCCAGGCGATTCATCGCACATTGCAATTGTTGATTGACCGGAAATTGCAAGGTGCGAGTGTTCTCACTGATCAATGGTTCAGTGCGAGACTGCCTGCTCTTCTGCTATACTCCGTGCCATGGAAAATCGCTCCTTCAGCGACGCAGGGGGTACGCCCGGCGGCCTTGGTCATTATGCGCTTGGCTTCATCATGGTATGCATTGGCGGTTACCTGCTGATGAATCAAGTGATGATTGTCGGTTCTTACTGGAGCTTCTTGGGAGGAAACTCCTTCGGGATCACGCTTCTGCCAATGTTATTTGGGATCGGCCTTCTCTTTTGGCGTGGACGCAGCATCCTTGGATGGATTCTCACTATCGCAGGTGCATTGTTTATCTTTGCGGGAATCATCGCCAATATGCACATCTTTTTCCGGCCAACCAGCCTCTTTGACACCATCGTCATCTTGACGCTGCTAGTGGGCGGGTTGGGACTCATCGCACGCGGCATTCAGCCGCACGGCAAACAATCTACAGAATGACCGGCCACTGCGGCAGCATAGGCAGATGGTCGAACAACAATGGGCAAGGTCAAGAGCCGGGGATCTCCTGACCCTGTAGCCTGCAACTTGGATACTCCATCCACTGCCGGCTGTGGTTGGGCGGAAATAGACCCGCCTTGATTATGAGTCATATGTTTAGTGGGTTACTGAGGATTTGCGGGATTACTTTGGATTGATTTGGCCTTTAATCGACTCTTTTTTTCAATATTTGGCTGCCACCCATGGAGCCATAATCTATGATAATAAACAGGTTGCGAAGACTGTTGCGTTGCCCATATTCTTGGTACAACTCTCGGGTAACGAATCATCGAGGGCACTCAAGCCACATTGGGCGAACTGCTGGCTGCCGAAGCCGGGGCTGTTGTCGATCACAGTCCAGAAGATCTGAGCGAAGTCGGAAACCATATCGTTGCGCTGTAGCATGGAATCGCCCAGCTTTCATCCCATGATTTTCACTGAGTACGCAATGTATATGAATACTGCGTTTTCACTGAAAGTATCCTGCCCGTCTTCCAGTTCACGGTTGGCTTGTTCAGTAGATTGCATTCCCCGTCGGTTTGATATTCCGAGATTTTACAACCGCAAAAACATCCCGGCGACATAGGCGTTCATGAGGACTCGTGTGGCCGGAGGGCGCCGTTTAGAAGCTTCTATCTCCCCAGCCAGAAACACATTCCTCATGACTTTCCGGTTCGGGCAAAGGCCCTATCCGTAGATGGAACCATCCGCAGGAATTGTCGGCTGTCAAGAAGCGTGGTCCTGTCCTACGGCAGTACCGCTGCTACCAATAAGATTCGGCAACCACCCAAGCGCCAGACAACAGTGCCGTATTAAGGATGGTCTCACTCCACTGGAACGGATCCTTGGAACCAGCAGCAACGATAGGTATCCACACCACGAACAGGAACAGTGCGAGTTGAAAGGC
The DNA here is from genome assembly GCA_963804315.1 of uncultured Acidobacteriaceae bacterium. Classification (GTDB taxonomy): domain Bacteria; phylum Acidobacteriota; class Terriglobia; order Terriglobales; family Acidobacteriaceae; genus Telmatobacter. Next base: position 133,006 of record CAWDQB010000037.1, on the reverse strand, counting down.
TGAGAGCGCGACGGCCAGCCGTGCACAGAATCCAATGAGGGTTGCAATGCCCGCTGCAATGAAGGCACTGCCTGTGAAATACGCCCAGAAGAAGTGGCCCGGCAGCCAATGAGGGATGAGCGATATCGTGTCTTTGACGTCGACGAAGTGGGCGACGCCGAAAAAGATCAGGCAGAGGCCGTAGAGCACGCGCGCGATGCGCAGGCCGTTGTTGCTGCTGAAAAATCTGAGGTTTTTACGGTCCCAGTCAGCGGCAAAACGGAGATAAACCACCCACGTGGCTGCCAGCATGACCGTGAGCGGAAATACCGACCAGCAAGCGTCGAAAGCGGGTTCATGAAGAAAGTTTGGCAGCCGGAATAGCAGTAACCAAAGGAAGAGAGTGGCGAGCAGCAAGCGCGCGGCAATGGCCTTCATGCGCGGAACAAGCAGACCAATGCCGGTTGTGAGGGAGATGAGGGAGCCAAAGTAAATGATTAGTTCGCTTGCGGGGAGACCGGTAGGCACAGGATTCCACAACGGAACGAAATCGGGATGGAGCAGGCCCACGGCTCCGAGACCGATCATGGTGACGGCGAAGATCGCATGACCAATACTTGCGATGCGCATCGGCATCTGCTCCAAGTGATGCTTCAGTTTATAGGAAATCCGACGAACACGTCGAGCTGTCTGAGGCCGGAACGCAGTGGGTTGGGTCGACATCGACAGCGCAGTACAGGACAATCCCGATAGAAGAACCGGCTTCTGCGTGGCAATCGGGACGAAGGTTCGGCGATTCGAATGCGTGGCGGCTTGGAGTAGATCCAGGGTACGTATACCCATTTTCGAGGGACTTCAAGGGCGCTGCTTCTTGGGGATGCATCAACTTGAGTGTTGTGGCATTGGGAGAACATCAACCCTGGAACCGATATAGTCTCCGCGGGTCGCCAAGGCGACTGGAATATCGCGTCCACCGGCGTGAACCGGATGACGGCCTTCAGCGGCAGCGGGGGCGCGGCGAGTTATACTTATGACGGAAACGGGCTGCGCGTGGTCAAATCGCTGCAAGGGGGAACAACGACGGTGAGCGTCTTCGCAGGTTCGTCGGTACTTGCAGAGTACGACAACGGCGCGGCTCCCGGCTCGCCCTCGCGGGAGTATATTCATGGCGCGAGTGGGTTGCTGGCCATGATCAGCGGCGGCGCGACGACTTACTATCATCAGGATCATCTCTCCGTGCGGCTGACCACGGATGCCAACGGAAATATCCTGACCCAGCAGGAGCATTTCCCCTTTGGCGAGCCGTGGTATCAGTCGGGCGCAAACAATGAATTCGTGTTCACCAGCTATCAGCGCGATTCGGAGAGCGGACTGGATTACGCGCTGGCGCGCTACTACGACAGCCGCACCGGAACATTCTGCTCCGCTGACCCGCTGGCCGGCTCGCCCGGCGACCCGCAGTCGTGGAACAGGTATCCTTACGGACGGAATGATCCTATCGACAACACGGACCCAAGTGGGAAGCACTGGTGGAACTGGCTGCTGGATGCCGGGGCCATCGCAGCGATGGTCTGGCAGCCGGAAATCGATTCGTTTCTCGGCAACTTATTCGGCGGTAGTGCGGCCGCATTGGCCGACGCCGCAAATGTTGTTGAGCCGGTGCTGCATGTCAGGGATGCGGCAGCAATCTCCAGCCTAGCCGAGGGAGCGGGAGATGCAGCAGCCGGGGCTTCTGGTGGCTGGTCCGCTGGCCTTGTGTTAACAGCTGCGGCCGCCCAAGCTTCGGACCGGCCAAAACCAAAGCAGCAGAAACCGCCGTGCTCGGGTAATAAGACGTATGGTGTACCTAAAGATTTGCAGGCTCAAGCGCTCCTCTCAACTGGTGTTACGCTGTCGAATTACACGCTTACCTCGGCAGGCAAGCTGGCTGGATTCACTGTCTCTAATTACTCGCAAGCATCATTTCAAGGTCTCACATTGCCATTTGACTCATCGATGTCTTTCATGACTGCTCCTGGTGGGTTCACCATGGGCGTGTCGCCTCCCAACTATCTTGGCTTGCCGAATCCTGGCGGACCCAGTGTAGGCGTGAATTTTGCCCAGTTTGCCAATGGAGCTTTCACGAAGGTAAATGGTATGTGGGCCGGAATCCCGGGGTCGAGTTGGATTGGTCAAAAACTCGGGATAAATGAGAATATCCGTAACGCGCTCAACAGCAACCCTGATGCAGTCAGCGGAGCAACAGCGCTCGGTAATGCGCTGGCCAATTGCACTTTTTGAGAGGCGCTTTCGATGAGAAAAACACTTCTGGCCTTGCTGATCGTGGTTGTGGCGCTGGTGCTTGCGGTGTGCGGGATCAACGTCTATATGCGCATTTCAATGAGGCACCTGGGGTTTCTGACTCCCTCGGATGTCGACAAGCTTCTTACCATGGTTCATGAAGTGCAGAAGAATGCCGAAGCGGAAGGCTGTAGCTTTCCTATCGACACATCGAGCCTTGGTGACCAACAGCGGGAGCAACAGATGCTACGGGTAGACTCGCTTTTGGTCCTGTATTACGCTGAATTCAACCGTTCAGCCAGCAGCATAGAGGACCTGGATGCGCTCGGCAGGCTCAACCGCGACCTACAGGGGAACGTCAACGATCTGAAGAATCACTGCGTGATTTCCGTCAATTCTGACGGCAAGACGGTCGCATCTTGCGGAGCGGGTAAGCCTGCCATTTCCGCTTTTCCTGAGATACTTCGCAACGCACCGTCAACGGAGCGGTTCTACGAAATCGGCTCAAACGAGGTCCTCTTCATCCCCGCGCCGAAGTGCCGCGCGCTGTCTTCTGCCAAGTAGGCGTTCCGCTGTCGCAGTTCGATCCGGTGTGGCGGCAAGCAGAGGACTCTTCCGGGGCGGCCTTGCTTCTGAGGCTTCCACCGGCAGTATCGGCACAGCGAGCGAAAAGCGGCGGTGCTTTGCACCGGGAGTATAGGGACACGTCACCCCCAGCGGGGAGCTGTGCAGCAACCTTGGGTTGCTGTAGAGTAACTTCCTGCTGTTGGCGGTGTCTAAGGGAACAAGCGCGCCGCCGTGGGTAATGGATGGCGAGTGCGCAAGAGGCGCGCGCATGAGCCGGGTTCCCAACGAGCCAACGCGGAAGAGTTTTATTTTTAGCAGCCTGTCTTGATGGTTCGAGGGCCGCACGGTGATCCGTGCGGCCTTCGCGCGTTCCTGCCTTGAGCAAGAAAATCTGATCTTCAAAACTGAATCTCAATGGACGGCCTTCCGGCGAGTTACGACCGCTACGGAAACCGGCTGACTCAGACGGTGACGGCGGGCAGCGGTCCGTCGGCGAATCTGAGCTTTGGCGCGAAGAATCAGCCGGCGGGTTACACCTTCGATTCGAGCGGCAACATGGTGGTCGAGCCGCTCTCTCCGCCCAACAACATGACGTATGACGGCGAGAATCGTATGACGGCCTTCAGCGGCAGCGGGGGCGCGGCGAGTTATACTTATGACGGAAACGGGCTGCGCGTGGTCAAATCGCTGCAAGGGGGAACAACGACGGTGAGCGTCTTCGCAGGTTCGTCGGTACTTGCAGAGTACGACAACGGCGCGGCTCCCGGCTCGCCCTCGCGGGAGTATATTCATGGCGCGAGTGGGTTGCTGGCCATGATCAGCGGCGGCGCGACGACTTACTATCATCAGGATCATCTCTCCGTGCGGCTGACCACGGATGCCAACGGAAATATCCTGACCCAGCAGGGGCATTTCCCCTTTGGCGAGCCGTGGTATCAGTCGGGCGCAAACAATGAATTCGTGTTTACCAGCTATCAGCGCGATTCGGAGAGCGGATTGGATTACGCGCTGGCGCGCTACTACGATAGCCGCACCGGAACCTTCTGCTCCGCCGACCCGCTGGCCGGTTCGCCCGGAGACCCGCAGTCGTGGAACCGGTATCCCTACGGACGCAACGATCCCATCGACAACACGGACCCAAGTGGAAAATCTTGGTGGAGTTCGCTTTTAATAGACGTTGGGGTAGCAGTTGCAGCTTATTTTTTGGGACCAGAGTTACTAGGCGCGGAGGCTGGCGGTGATGTAGCAGTGGACGGCACTAGCTTAATTTATCCTGGGGTAATTGTCGGACCAACATCTCTTGCGGCAGATGGAACGTATACGGCCTCCGTACTTAATCCTGCCATCCAAACCCAGACATTCTCCTTGTCTAGTGCAATTGGCACTGGAATAGCGACTAGCGGTTTGGCTACCGCGAGCAATCCTCCGCAGACATCGACACCGACAGCACCTCAAACGCCAAAGAAAAACTGCCCGCCGAAATTCGCGAACTTCTTCAAGCAGGCTCCGATATTCGACGCTCTTGCAAAGCAGCTAAACACGAAAGCGCTATTTCTCATGGCGCAATCCTCGTGGGAAACCGGCTGGCTCGGACCGCATGCACAGGATCTCCACCAACTATTTGGAATGACGCATGCTGGTGGGAATGACATCAACTATTCCTCATATCAGGGGGCAGCGGATGCCTACTCTAAGGCATACTCCCCCTATGTCTCGAACACTTCCACTATGGATCAGTTCACCGCAGGACTCAAAAGTGTTCCGCCTCATGGCTACAACACTGCGAATCCGAATTACTACAAAAACATAACGGATCAACAGCAGTACGTTAAGCAGCATGCCGCGGATTGCGGAGTGACGGTCAATTAAGGGGACGATATGCGGTATCTGCGATGCGTGATTGGCCTCTTCTGTCTTGTTCTTTTGCCAAGGCAGCTCTCTCTGTGCGGTCAAGCTCGACAAGCAACGGCTAAACATCACTGGAAAGAGACCGCTACAGAGACTTTATGGGATGGCGAGTACCGAAACTGCGATTATGGATACTATGTCCTCCTACCGAATCGCGTTGTCGGGCACTCGCCGAAGGCCCCCAACCCGAATCACGGTTTTACGCTCGACTTGGCGAAACCGGATAGCACTCTGCCGCTTCCAGATCAGGTGAGTCGATATATCACTCTCTGGAGCCAATACAATGCCGCCGGATTAGCAACGCTTGCGGCGATAGCTGACAACGAGCTTAGGTTGGATGCGGAATCGAAGCATGACTACCGCATACTCAGTCGATCCAGCGTTAAAATGGCTACGCTTCCAGGGATAATGGTAAAGGCGAGCTACAACGCTGGCGAAGCGACTGTTTCCGAGGTCAAGATCATTGCTTATCGTCCGCCTGGGACGAATAATCTTGGCGACATGGTATACGTCCTGTCTCTAGTCACGAACGAAGCCAGCCGTGCCGAAGACACGATCACTTTCAACAAGATACTCGCGGGATTTCGCCTAACGGCGCTGCCTCTTGGAAGCTGCACGAATGATCGCCAGTGATGCATACCGGAAGGACCAAACGAGTCGCCTCCGCAACCGCTCCAGCGCAGACGATCCAGGTGCAGGCCGCTCTCATCCGGGGCGGCCTTGCCGTCTGTGGCGGCGCGTAGTTCCGTGCCCAGGCGAGCATCCCGAAGAGCGCGCTGCCTACGGCATCGGGTTGAGCAGTGACACACTACCCCAGAATGGGAGCTGAATAGCAACCTTGGGTTGCTGTAGAGTAACTTCCTGCTGTTGGCGGTGTCTAAGGGAACAAGCGCGCCGCCGTGGGTAATGGATGGCGAGTGCGCAAGAGGCGCGCGCATGAGCCGGGTTCCCAACGAGCCAACGCGGAAGAGTTTTATTTTTAGCAGCCTGTCTTGATGGTTCGAGGGCCGCACGGTGATCCGTGCGGCCTTCGCGCGTTCCTGCCTTGAGCAAGAAAATCTGATCTTCAAAACTGAATCTCAATGGACGGCCTTCCGGCGAGTTACGACCGCTACGGAAACCGGCTGACTCAGACGGTGACGGCGGGCAGCGGTCCGTCCGCAACTCTGAGCTTTGGCTCATCGATGAGTCTCAGTCGGTTATTCCTTGGCAGGTTGCTCTCCAGCAGTGTCCGCCTCCGCTTCACCGGCCAGCATCAGAATGCGATAAACTGACCCTGCTGGTCAATCTATGCTGGGACAAGGCACCAGAGCTGCCCCGGTTAACACCAACCGCCTGCCAGTACCTTGACCGCCTGAACCGAAGACAGAGCGTCCACTTAAGAATCTGCGAAAACTGTTCGAACAACCGGGACCACCGCAATCCCGTGGTGCGCCCCCACTTTCGCGTGGTACTTTCCGCCTGTTATCCTTTTCCCCGAAGATTCTCCTTCCCCCAAGAAAGCGAGAGCCGATGCCTCCTTCCCTTTCCCCGACCGTCGCCGCGCCGAGTCCGAGCATATTCACCGGCCGCAACAGCTTCCTCGACCGCTACTTCTACTTCGCCATGTCGCTCCTGTCTGCCGCAGCCGTGGTGGCAGGCTTCAGCCAGACCGTCGACGCAAGGCTGCTCCATCCCGGCATTGCCCCGCCCCGCATCCTCTGGGTCCATGGCGTCACCTTCTCGGCTTGGATTCTCATCTTCATCCTGCAATCGGCCCTGGTGCGCACCCGCAACGTGAAATGGCATCGCACCATCGGTTGGGCGGCCGCCTACGATCGCCGCCATCATGGTGCCCCTTGGAGTGATTACCGCCATCCGCATGGTCCACTTTGAAACATATAGCCTCCATATGCCACACCGCTATGCCTTCCTTGCCATCCCCTTCTTCGACATCGGTGTCTTCGGCCTCTGCATGGCGCTCGCCATCTATTGGCGCAAAACGCCCGAGTTCCATCGCCGCCTGATATTTTTCGCCACCTGCGGATTGCTGGTCGCCGCATTCGCCCGCATGGATCACGCCTATGCGCGGCAGCACAACCTTTCGTATGTCGGCGTAGACCTGATGCTCGCGCTCGGCGTGTGCCGCGATCTCCTCGTCAACCGGCGCATCCACACCGTCTACCGCATCGGTGTGCCCCTCTACTACGTCGCCCAGTTCGGCGTGATCTACCTGGCCGCCATCGGGCCGGAGTGGTGGGTCCGCATCGGCCGCGCCATCGCCGGCTGACGTTTGCCGCGCCCAATCGCGCGCCGGCCTGCGGGGATGGCGGGCGGGTCCGCTTTCACCCACCGCCCCCACATCTTGAGGGAATTGTACCCCATTTCGTACCCCACTTTTCTGAGAGCTGCTGACGCACTTCTGCGAACGTCCGCGCACGCATTTTTAGCGCAAATTGTTGATTATAAAGTGAATTTTATTGGACGGAGGAGTTTGGGAAGGTGCGGGGAAGTGCGTTGTTGGCTGCCCCCCAGGGATTCGAACCCCGATATGCCGCTCCAGAGGCGGCTGTCCTACCATTGAACGAGGGGGCAACAATTACAAAACGCTGCTATGCAACTCTGCCAGAAGGGCAAGCGTCAACTCCGAGGCTCTCCCAACCAACTTGTTCATCATAAAAGGACTCCACGCCTTCGGTCAAACGCGCATGCTCCGTATTCGGTATGCACTTCCGAAAGCGGACGGAATAATGCGACTCGCGCTCCTGGTAACCTTCAGTGCCATCTTCATCGTCTTACCAGTCTGGATGCAACTCATCAGAGTTTCACACCTTGCACGCAACCTGAGGTGTAAAATCGAGGTGCAAATGGAATTAATCCTCAATCTCGTATGGGCGATGCTAGCTGTGGTCTGCGCAGGGCTTTGGATGCGACACGCCCGTCACTGCGGTGTAAGTCCTCGTGTGCAAGCCATTGCGCTGCTGTTGTTTATCGTGATTCTTCTGCCGGTCATCTCAGTCACCGACGATCTGCAGTCCCTTCAGTATCCTGCCGAACTTGATTGCTGCGCCCGCCGCCATTGCACTGGTGCCTCCTCGCAATCAGTCTTTTCCGCCGTTGCGGCGCTGCCACCTATGGCTATCGCCGAGTTCCCCTTACTCTATTTGTGTAAGGTCGCTCCCGGCAGTTCTCCGCTTCTTCCGGTGAAGAATCCCGCATTGGCCGCCATTCAGAACCGCCCTCCGCCCTCCGCCTGATTCTTCGCTAATTGTTGATAGTGTTAATTGGGCCTCTGTTGTGAGAATGCCCTTTTGAATGCGGCAAAAAGGCTGTGTATGAAGAGATTCTTCCCTTCCCTCTACGCTCTAGCGCCAAACGCGCTATTTCTGCTTTCGCCGTTTTTATCAGCGGCGCAGCAAAGCACTGCGCTGACCTGGGATCAAGTCAAAGTGACGTTTGAAGCAGCTAATCCCGCGCTCCGAGCCGACGCCCTCGGAGTAGACGAGATGAAGGCCGCCGAGGTTACCGCTTTTCTGCGCCCTAACCCGACGGCTTCCTTCACCATGGATCAGCTCTATCCCTTCGGCGCGCACTACGATCCCAACGTTCCCGGCACGCGCAATCGCCCTTTCAGCAATGCGCTCACCACAGGATCGATCAGTTATTTGTGCGAGCGAGAGCACAAGCGTGACCTGCGCCTGGAGAGCGCCAAAGAGGGCACTCAGATTGCCCAGTCTGAACATCTTGACCTGGAGCGCAATCTGCTCTTCAATCTGCGCTCGGCCTTTGTCGATACGCTGCAAGCGAAAGCGGTGCTGGAGTTGGCCCAGGCCGATCTGGCTTACTACGACAAGATCATCCAGATCAGCCGCGACCGGCTGCGAGCCGGCGACATCGCGCAGATCGATCTGGACCGCATCGAACTGCTGCGCGTCCAATATGAAGTGGAGATTCAGACAGCCCTGGTCAACCTGCGCACCGCCAAGATTCAGCTTCAGCAACTACTCAACTACCACACGCCGGTGGAACAATTCGATGTGACCGGCGTCTTCGACTTCACCGATGATTTGAAGTCCCTGGAAGACTTCCGCCAGATCGCCCTTGACCAGCGCCCTGATCTGCGCGCCGCGCTCGAGGCCGTCCAGCAGGCACAGACCAACCATAAGCTGGCCAAGGCCAACGGCACCGCTGATCCTACCATCGCTGTCGATTCAGGCGCCAATCCTCCGCTTGATCCTTATGTCGGCTTCAACGTCAGCATTCCGCTGCGCATCTTCGACAAGAACCAGGGCGAAAAGCAGCGTACCCAGATTGATATTGCACGCAATCAGCAGTTGACAGAGGCCGCGCGCGCCCAGGTCTTCAGCGATGTGGACTCGGCCTACGCGCAAATGGAGAGCAGCCTGGCGCTGCTCCGGCCCTACAAGGCGCAGTACAAGGCGCAGGCGCTGCGCGTCCGCGATACCGTGACTTATTCGTACGAGCACGGCGGCGCTTCACTGATGGATTTTCTGAATGCGCAGAGCGATTATCGGGCTGTGCAACTGGCTTATCTGCAACTGATCGGCTCATACCTGACCGCTGCCGGGCAATTGAATCTGGCCATCGGACGCGAGGTGATTCAATGATTGAAGAGATTTTCCCTCCGCTCATGAAGCTATTTGATGGAAAGAAACAAGCGTGGACCAGGAGGTCGGCGCTACGGTTCGCTGCCAGTTTATTGGTTGCAGCTTGCTTTGCTATCGCTCTTGACGGTTGCAAGGGCAAGGACGAGATCGCCGGCACATCAGCGCCCAAGGTCATTCAGGTGGCCGACATGAATCTGATCACCGTCGATCCCGAGTGATGCGCCGAAGTTCCCCATCCTCATCGCCGGACAGATTGAATCCGCAACTGAGCTGACTGCGACCGGTAGCGTCTTCCCCGACATCTCCCGCGAGGTTCCCGTCATTTCCGTGGCCAATGGCCGCGTCGTGGACATCAAGGCCCGCCTGGACGACAACGTGAAGAAAGGCCAGCTTCTCCTCAAAGTCCAAAGTCCTGACATTACCGCCGCATTCGACACATACCTCAAAGCCTCGAATGACGAACACATGGCGGAGATGGCCTTCAATCGCGCCGACGACCTCTTCCATCACGGCGCCATCTCCCAGGCTCAGCTCGAAGCCGCCGAAGACACAGCCAAGGACGCCAAGGCCGACCTGACCGCTGCCGAAGAGCAATTGAAGACCCTCGGCGTGGACAAGGATCACCCCAGCAGCATCGTCAATGTTTACGCGCCAATCAGCGGGGTCATTGTCGCGCAGAACGTCACCAGCGCTTCCGCCGCCGGCGTCAACCTCTCCGGCTCGGCCACAGCCTTTACCATCGCCGACCTCTCCACCGTTTGGATTGTCTGCGATGTATACGAAAATGACATTCCCCGCATCCAACTCGGCCAGGAAGCGCGCGTCAAGCTGAACGCCTTCCCCGACCGAACGATAAACGGAGTCATCAGCGACATCGGCCCGATTCTTGATCCAACGCTGCGCACGGCCAAGGTTCGCATCGAGGTTGGCAATCCCGGCTTCCTCAAACTGGGAATGTTCGGCACGGCTACCTTCACCAGCCACGCCAAAGAGATCCACGCCGTGGTTCCAGCTGACGCCGTTCTTCACCTGCACGACCGCGACTGGGTCTTTCAGCCAGCGGGCGGCAACCATTTCAAGCGCGTCGAAGTCCACGCAGGAAAAATGCTCGACGGCAATCGCCAGGAGATTCTCACCGGAATTGCGCCGGGTGGCCAGGTTGTCGGCAATGCACTGTTACTCGAAACCGCGGGGAACCAGTAATGATTCGCGCTCTCGTCGATTTCGCGCTGAAAAGCCGATGGCTGGTCCTCGGCGCAGTGGTGCTGCTCTCAGGCTGGGGCATCATCAGCTTCCGCGCCCTGCCCGTCGAGGCATACCCTGATGTTGCCGACAACTACGTCCAGATCATCACCCAATGGCCAGGTCGCAGCGCCGAAGAGATTGAGCGCCAGGTCACCGTTCCGGTCGAAAATCAGATGGCCGGTATCCCCCATCTCGTACACTTGCGCTCGGAGACGCTGGCTGGACTCTCCAGCCTGATGCTCATTTTTGACGACGGTACCAGCGGCGACACCAATCGTGAGCACGTTATGGAGCGACTCGGCCAAGTCAGTCTGCCTGCCGGTCTCAACCCGCAGATGGGCACCGACTGGAGTCCGGTCGGCCAGATCTTCTGGTACACACTGGAAAGCACCAACCCCGCTTTCGACGTTATGGAAAAAAAGTCCCTCGAAGATTGGACCCTGGAAAAATCTTTCAAACGTGTCAATGGCGTGGTGGATGTCTCCAGCTTCGGCGGACCGACCAAGGAGTACCAGATCAAGCTCGACCCCGAGAAGCTGGTTTCTTATGGATTAAGTATTGGCCAGGTCGAACAGCAAATCTCCAATAACAACACCAACGGCGGCGGCAGCTTCATCGAACAGGGCGCGCAGCAGATCAATGTGCAATCCGTCGGCCTATTTACCAGCGTTCAAGACATCGAGAACACCGTCGTCAAAACGCAGAACGGCGCGGCCATCAAGATCAAGGATATTGCGACGGTCGCCCAAGGCCCCAAGATTCGTCTCGGCCAGATCGGTAAAACCGCCAAGCCTTACGCCATCATCGACGGCAAGAAAGTCTACGACGATAGCCAGATCATCGACAATCCAGACACTGTCGAAGGTATTGTGCTGCTGCAAAAAGGCGACGACTCCGACCCTGTCCTCGACGGCATTCACGCCGAAGTCAAGCGGCTTAACGGCGACAAGGATCACCCCGGCATTCTGCCCAAAGGCGTCAAAGTCGTTCCCTTCCTCGACCGCTCTGACTTGGTCCGCTTCACCGTCGATACCGTCGAGCACAACCTGACCGAGGGGATGCTGCTCGTCTCCATCATTCTCTTTCTCTTCCTGGGCAATATCCGCGGGGCCATCATCGTCGCCCTCACCATCCCCTTCGCACTGATGTTCGCCTCCATCTGTCTCGACCTCTCGCACATCCCCGCTAACCTGCTTTCGCTCGGCGCGCTCGACTTTGGAATGCTCGTCGATGGTTCGGTAGTGATGATTGAAAACATCGTCCGCCATCTCGCCAAAAATCAGGGAACGCAGGTCCCGGCGCAGAGCATCCGTGAAGCAGCGCATGAAGTCCAGCGCCCCGTCTTCTTCGCCCGCGGCATCATCATCACCGCATACCTGCCCATCTTCACATTGCAAGCCGTCGAGGGCAGGCTTTTCAAGCCGATGGCTTGGACCGTCACCTTCGCCCTGATCGGCGCCCTTGGCTTCGCTATGTTTGTTGCACCGGTACTGGCTGGCATGGTCTTCAGCAAGGGCGCTAAAGAGTGGCACAATCCGCTCATGATCTGGCTCACCGAACACTACCGCATCGCGGTCCGCCAAGCCATCGAGCATCGCCGCACAACCTTTGGCATCGCCACGCTTCTCTTTGCCATCGCCCTCTACCTCACCTTCGGCGGTCCCATCGGCTCGGAGTTCCTGCCGCATCTGGACGAAGGCGCCATCTGGGTGCGCGGCACTCTGCCACCCAGCGAAGGCCCTACCGCCAGCATCGACTTCACCAACAAGGCCCGCGTGGTCATGGCCTCCTTCCCGGAGGTCACGCAAGTAGTCAGCCAGACCGGACGCCCCGACGACGGAACTGACACCGCCGGTTTCTTCAACACCGAATACTTTGTCGATCTCAAGCCCAAGGAACAGTGGAGTCCCGTCTATCACCAAGACAAAGAGGCTCTGATCGCCGCCATTGACAAGGAGTTGCAGAAATTTCCCGGAGTTCTCTGGAACTACTCCCAGCCTATCTCCGACAACATGGAAGAGGCTGTCAGCGGCGTCAAAGGCGAACTCTCCGTCAAGCTCTATGGCGACGACCTGCGCACCCTGGAACACAAAGCTGAAGAGATTCAAACGCAGATGTCCGCCATCAAGGGCGTTGAGGATCTGGGCATCTTCCGCATCATCGGCCAGCCCAATCTGAACTACACCGTGGACCGCGCCGCCGCCGCCCGCTGGGGCATCAACGTCGCTGACATTCAAGACGCCATCCAGACCGCCGTCGGAGCCAATGCGCTCACCCAGGTGCAGCAAGGCGAGGCTCGTTTCGATGTGACGCTGCGCTATCAGCAGCAATATCGCGACACTCGCGAGGCCATTGAAAATGTGCGTCTGCTCGCCCCTTCCGGCGAGCGCGTCTCACTGGCGCAGTTGACCAAAATCTCCGCCGACGACGGCGCGGAAGAGATCTACCGGGAGGGTGGCCAGCGCTTCATCGCCATCAAGTACTCCGTCCGCGGGCGCGACCTCGGCTCGACCGTCGAAGAGGCCATCCGCAACGTGAATACAAACGTCGCGCTGCCTGCTGGCTATCACCTGGAGTGGGCTGGCGAGTACGAGAGCCAGAAGCGCGCCGACAAGCGCATGGACATCGTGATTCCCATCACCGTAATGGCCATCTTTCTGATCCTTTACACTATGTTCCGCTCCTTCAAGTGGGCGATGCTGATCCTGGTCTCGGTGGCCATGGCCTCCATCGGCGGTCCGCTGGCGCTCTTTCTGACCCACACCAACTTCTCCGTCTCCTCGGCCGTTGGCTTTCTGGCTCTCTTTGGCGTCAGCGTTCAGACCGGCGTCATTATGATCGAGTTCATCAACCAGCTCCGCGCCCGCCGCAAAGGAATGGAAGAGTCTACCCAGGAACACATTGTTGAAGCCGCCGTCGAGGGCGCAGTTCTGCGCCTCAGGCCCATCATGATGACCATGCTGGTCGCCACGCTGGGCTTGCTGCCCGCGGCGCTTTCGCACGCCATCGGTTCCGACTCGCAGCGCCCCTTCGCCATCGTCATCGTCGGCGGACTGCTGGCCAACCTGGTCATCGGCGTCTTCCTGCTGCCCACCCTCTACGTCTGGATGGCCCGCGAAGACGACATCCTGCCCGCCGTCGAAGCCACGGAGGATTTTTAATCACATTGTTTTTCGGCTGCTGAAAGAACAGGTAGCGCCGACCTCCTGGTCGGCTGTCGCGTGGACCTCCCGGTCCACGCCGCACTCTAAACAAGCAGCAATATCTAAAACCGCTCCCAGTGCAGTACATCGGCCAGCGCACGCTTCTCGATCTCCGGCGCTTCTGCTGGATATCCAAAGGAAACGATAGCGATGAGCTTGCGATCTTCCGGCGCGCCAAAGGCCTTGGCCACCACCGGCCCGTAAGGCTGCTGCGTGCCGGCCACCCAGCAGGAACCCAGTCCGTGCGCGGCGGCGGCGATCAGCAGATTCTCCGTGGCGGCACTGCAATCCTCGACGGCATAGGTTGTCTCTCGCGAAAACACCAGCACGGCAAAGGCCGCGTTGGCAATGTATTCGGCGTGGCCCAGTAGCGGCGGAATGCCGGCCAGCGCGGCTCTATCAGTAACGACGACAAAATCCCAAGGCTGCTCATTCATCGCCGTCGGAGCCAACCGCGCGCAATCGACAATCTCTTCGATGATCTTCCGTTCGACCGGTCGCGCGCTATAGGTGCGAATGCTGCGGCGGCTCTTCAACGCTTCAATGGCTTGCATGAGTGCTCCCTGATTTCGATGCTTCATCTATTATGCTAAGCCATACAGCCAAGCCACTCTGCGATGCGGGTCACATTCCTCATTTGGTCATTTGCGCGCCGCGGATGGACAATGGATGTGGGAGAGCATTCATGAGCCAGCAGCGCATCGAACACGATTCCCTCGGCGAACGATCGCTGGACGCGCAGGTCCTTCATGCCATTCATACAGCACGGGCGCTGGAGAATTTCCCGCTGGCTGGTCGCCCCGTGCATCCGGCGCTGGCGCGCGCCTTCGGCGATGTGAAGCTGGCCTGCGCACAGACCAATCGCACACTGGCCATGTGGGGCAACGACACTGCAAAAGCAGATGCAATCGAGCGCGCCTGTCGCGAGTTGAGCGAAGGGCTGCTGGATGCCGAGATCGTGGTGGATGCGCTGCAAGGCGGAGCCGGAACCAGCACCAACATGAATGTCAACGAGGTGCTGGCCAATCGTGCATTGCAGTTGATCGGCGAGCCGCTGGGCAACTACAAAAGAATCTCACCGCTCGACGACATCAATCTGCATCAGTCCACCAACGACACCTATCCGACAGCGCTGCGGCTGGCCGCGATCCGGATGCTGCATACCGTGGAGCAAAAAGTCGTTGCCCTGCAAGAGTCCTTTCAGCGCGCCGAGAAGAAGTTTGCGCACATCGTCAAGGTGGGCCGCACGCAATATCAGGACGCAGTGCTGACCACGCTGGGGCGGGAGATGAGCGCCTATGCCGAGGCGATGAATCGAGACAGGTGGCGCATCTACAAATGCGAAGAGCGACTGCGCGTGGTGAATCTGGGCGGGACAGCCATCGGCACCGGCCTGGCCGCGCCGCGTGCCTTCATCTTTCAGGCCGTCGAACAGTTGCGAGCGCTCACCGGCATCGGTTTTGCCCGCGCGGAAAATCTGGTTGAGGCAACGCAAAACACCGATGTATTTGTCGAAGTATCCGGAATTCTCAAAGCGCACGCGGTATCTTTGATCAAGATTTCGACCGACCTGCGGCTGCTTTCCTCCGGTCCCGATGCGGGTTTCGGAGAGATTCGGCTTCCGGCGCGGCAGGCAGGCTCGTCGATCATGCCCGGTAAAGTGAACCCGGTGATTCCCGAAGCCACCACGCAAGCGGCAATGCTCGTCATGGGTAACGATAGCGTGATTGCAGCAGCCTGCGCCGCGGGCAGCCTGGAGCTGAATGCATTTCTGCCGCTGATTGCCCATTGCCTGCTGGAGAATCTGGAGTTGCTGGCCCGCGCCGACGATCTGCTCTGCCGGTATTGTGTCGACGGCATCGAGGCCGACGAAGCTCGCTGCCGCGCGCATGTAGAGAACTCGACCGCTGCCGCCACGGCTCTGGTGCCCGCGATGGGCTATGAGCGGGCTGGAGAAGCGGCGAAGTTAGCGCGTGAGCAGGGCAAAACACTTCGTGCTGTGGTCGTTGAAAACGGCTGGATGAGCGCAGTAGAGTTTGACGAAGCGATCAGCCCGGAGGCGGTTTGCCGGCTGGGGGCGCCGAATATCGGACACTTATGAAATCAAAGAGTGGAACGAGAATCAGGTAGTCATATATGCTAGACTTTGAAATTATGCAGTCAGGAAACAACCCGCTTGCTGAAGTCTTTGGATTCCCTACAGATAATGATTCTTCTGCAGCGAATCGCCACAGGACCAAAAAGCTATGTCCATTTAATAACAAGATACCAAATTGCACAAAAGACAAGGCAAACGATCCTCTTGGTGTATGCAGCGTATTCGAGGGCAACCATCTCGCTATTACTTGTCCGATTCGTTTTCGGGAAAATTGGATTATAGCCGACGATGGTGCGGATTTCTTTTTTCCGGCGAATGCACGATGGACATCTCTTACGGAAGTTCGCTTGAAAGACAAACACGGCAAATCGGCTGGAAATATAGATCTAGTTCTTGTCTCGTATGATAGCCATGGGAAAGTTTTGGATTTCGGTGCGCTGGAAGTTCAGGCAGTTTATATCTCAGGAAATGTTCGTAATCCTTTTGAGTTTTATATGAGTGACACAGTAAATCGCGCAAATATGAATTGGCGCGGCAAGCCGAATTATCCTGGTCCAGACTATCTTTCGTCTTCCCGCAAACGGCTTGCACCTCAACTCATATTTAAGGGCGGAATTCTTAATGCTTGGAGTAAGAAGACGGCGGTTGCTTTGGACCAAGGATTCTTTGACACGCTTCCTAAACTCACTGAAGTGCCGAAACACAAGGCAGAGATGGCATGGCTGATTTACGACCTTGACCGCGATGCACAGACAAATCGATATCTGTTGGAGCGAAAGAAAATAGTCTACACGAAATTTGACGACTCGTTGAATCAGATCACTCGTTCGGATGCAGGGGAGGTAAACGATTTCATGGTCCATTTGCAAGAGAAACTCGATGACAAGCTCAACAACGAAACTGCCC
Source organism: uncultured Acidobacteriaceae bacterium (assembly GCA_963804315.1). Classification (GTDB taxonomy): domain Bacteria; phylum Acidobacteriota; class Terriglobia; order Terriglobales; family Acidobacteriaceae; genus Telmatobacter. Next base: position 116,213 of record CAWDQB010000037.1, on the reverse strand, counting down.
CCATGAATCAAACCATTGATGAAGTGTTTTAATCTTTCTATGAAACAAATGCCGCTTTGGGCTAACGATGATCTCCGTGTACCTTGTGTTGTGAATGTCGCTCAGATACCACAACGCAGTCCTTTCCGCTATCCGGGAGGAAAAACGTGGCTTGTGCCTCATATCAGGCAATGGCTTGGCACTCTCATAAGCAAACCTGATCTTTTCATTGAGCCATTCGTTGGTGGTGGCATCGTCAGTCTTACCGTGGCCTTTGAGAATCTTGCGGATCGGATTGTACTCGTCGAACTCGATAAAGACGTAGCAGCGCTCTGGGAGACGATGTTATCCGATGATAATGATTGGTTAACGAACCGAATTATAGAATTCGATATGACCATCGACGCTGTTCGCCAAGAACTCTCTATTCCTCCCGCCGACAAAAAACAACATGCGTTTCACACCCTAATCCGAAATCGTACGAATCACGGAGGCATTCTCGCGCCAGGTAGTGGCTTATTGAAGCATGGAGAAAATGGCAAAGGGATCAAATCGCGATGGTATGCGGAAACGCTATGCAAACGAATCTCGAATATCAAATATGTTCGCGATAAGATCACCTTTATTCAAGGCGATGGTATCGAAGCGATCAAGGAATATGCGCCACAGAAGTCAGCCGCATTTTTCATTGATCCCCCATACACAGCCGGACGAAACGGAAAGCGAGCTGGAACGCGACTCTACACCCATAACGCGCTGGACCATGAAGAGTTATTCTTTCAAGCAAAGAAGATTAGAGGCGAACTTCTGATGACCTATGATAATGCTGACGAAGTTATACAGATTGCAACACGTCATGGTTTCATGCACAAAACTATCTCAATGATGAATACTCACCACGCAACAATGCAAGAACTCATCATAGGACATGATTTGACATGGAGTTCATCCTAAACGAGTAATTGACTGGCGGGTACCTCAGGAGAGCGCAAAATGACCACCACCCCCAAAGGCCTTCGCCTCCACATCGGCTTCTTTGGCCGTCGCAATGTGGGCAAATCGAGCCTGCTGAATGCCATTACGCGGCAGCAGGTTTCCATTGTCTCCGAGGTTGCCGGAACCACAACCGATCCCGTTGAGAAGCCGATGGAACTTCTGCCGCTGGGTCCAGTGCTCTTTATTGATACGGCCGGCATCGACGAAGAGGGAAGCCTGGGCGCGCTGCGCGTGGAAAAGACTCGCCAGGCGCTGGAGCGGACCGAGATTGCCGTATTGGTGGCCGAGGCTGCCGTCTGGGGAGAATTTGAAGAGGGCCTGCTCAGCGACTTTGCTGAGCAGAAGACGCCCACGCTCGTCGTCTTCAACAAGTGCGATGCCGCCGCGCCGAGTGAAGTACTGATCGAGCGGCTGCGAGCGGCCAAACTGCGCGTGGTGCAGGCCTCGGCTGTGACGGGAACAGGCCTCGCGGAATTGCGCGCGGCGCTGCTCGATCTGGCGCCGCCGGATTTCATTGACTCACCCGCAATCGCTGGAGACCTTGTCGGCGCGGGCGAGTTGGCCATTCTCGTCGTGCCCATCGATAAGGAAGCGCCCAAGGGACGGTTGATTCTGCCGCAGGTACAGACGATCCGCGATTTGTTGGATTCAGATGCGCTCTGCATGGTGGTCAAAGAGCGTGAGCTGCGCACAGCGCTCGACCGGCTCAAAACCCCGCCCAAATTAGTCATCACCGATTCGCAGGCCTTTTTGAAAGTCGCCGCCGACACGCCGCCCGATGTGCCGCTGACCAGCTTTTCGATCCTGATGGCGCGCTTCAAAGGCGATCTGGCGGCGCAGGTCGAAGGCTCGCTGGCCGTTGAAAAACTGCGCTCCGGAGACCGCGTGCTGATTGCCGAAGCCTGCACGCATCACCCCATCGGCGAAGATATTGGCCGCGTCAAGATTCCTCGCTGGCTGACGCAATACACCGGCGTCAAGCTGGATTTTGTCTCCATGCAAGGGCGCGACTTCCCCGATGATCTGGCCAGCTACAAGCTGGTGATTCACTGCGGCGCGTGCATGTGGAATCGCCGTCAGATGCTCAGCCGCATCTTCGAGTGCCAGCAGGCGGGCGTTCCTATCACCAACTATGGATTAACCATCGCCTACAGTTTGGGAATCTTCGCGCGCGCGCTGGAGCCGTTCCCCGCGGCATGGTCGCGTTACAGAGCGCTGAAATTCATGCAGTAATGCCCTGATTACCATAATGTGGTTCGTCTCGCATTGCGAAGTCCATTTCTTCGAAATCTCCTGATTTATTGGGGTTTTCTCATATATTTACGATTCAACTTCCTCAGTCCGAAAACTATCGTGACACTTGTCACTGTCAGATGTATCTCACCGCTTCTAGAGTCTAACTCAGACGAAGGTTCCCAAGAGTGTCTTAGGTTGTCCGTTCGCGCGGTCACCGCAGATTCAACGGGCTTGCGCACTCTCTCAAGGGGCAGGAATCTCACGCCCGGAAACTTTGGCGGACAGGATAACGAATGAGCACACCGATGGATGTAACAACGACAGTGAAGGTTGCGGCACCCAAGGCCGCGCCTGCGCCCAAGGACGAGATTGTCGTTCTGGCGCAAAAGTGGAAGAAAAAGCGCGGCAGCCTTATCATGGCGCTCCACGATCTGCAAGGACGGCTCGGCTATGTGCCGCGCGAGTCGGCGATGAAGCTGGGCCGCGCCATGGACGTGCCTCTGGCGCGCATCTACGAAGTGGTTACGTTTTACAACTACTTCAAGCTGGAGGCTCCGGGCAAGTACATTATCTCGGTCTGCACCGGCACCGCTTGCCACATCAAAGGCTCGGGCAATCTGCTCAAGGGCTTGGAGAAGGAGTTGCAAGTCACCGAAGGCCAGAGCACACCGGACAGGGAATACCACTTGCAGGGCGTCCGCTGCCTGGGCTGCTGCGGGCTGGCTCCGCTGGCAGCGGTCAACGGCAAAGTCTATGGCAAGCTCGATACCAGTGAAAGCCACTATTTGATCGAGCGCATCCAGGAAGACAAGCCCATGGTGGCCGCTCGCGAAGAAGTTGCTGCCGAGTAGTACTATCCAACCGCAAACCAACCAAGACACAGGATTGTTATGAAACCCGAAGAACTTGAAATCAAGGCTGCCGCGGAACTGGCCAAGCAGCAGACCTTTGATGTGCGCCTGGTATGTTGCTCGAGCACGGGCTGCCAGTCGTCTGGAGCCTCTGAGATCATCGCCAATCTCAAGGCAGAACTGAAGGCCAAGCAACTCGATACCAAAGTGCAAGTGACCGGAACCGGCTGCATGGGACTGTGCAGCAAGGGACCGCTGATTCGCATGTACAGCAAGACGCAGAAGGATGTTCTATTCAGCGACATCAAGCCGGAGATGGCCGCGGCGGTCATCGATCAAGTGGTGGCTCCCGTCTTGGGCGGCGCCACGATTGAAACGCCGACCGGTGATCTGGAAGCGCACTATCTCGATCTGGAAGAGCCATTTTTCACCATGCAGGACCGCATCGTGCTGGAGAACAATGGACGCAGCGATCCAGAAAAGCTGGAAGAGTATCTGGCGCACGGCGGCTATCAGGGCTTGCGCAAGGCGATGGCGATGAGCGCCGAAGAGATTTGCAAGGAGGTACTCGATTCCGGGCTGCGCGGACGCGGTGGGGCCGGCTTCCCGACAGGCTTGAAGTGGGATCTGACCCGCAAGGTGCAGTCGGATGTGAAGTACGTCATCTGCAACGGCGACGAAGGCGACCCCGGCGCTTTCATGGACCGCTCAGTGCTGGAAGGCGATCCTCATGCGGTCATCGAGGGCATGCTGATTGCCGCTCGCGCCATGAATTCAACCAACGGCATCTTCTACATTCGCGCCGAGTATCCACTGGCCGTCGAGCGCATCGAGAAGGCTCTGCGCCAGGCACGCACGGCGGGCCTCGTGGGCAAGAACATTCTTGACTCAGGATGGGCCTTTGATTTTGATGTTCGCCTGGGCGCCGGAGCTTTTGTCTGCGGCGAAGAAACGGCTCTGATTGCCTCTATTGAGGGCAAGCGCGGCACGCCGCGGCCTCGCCCGCCCTTTCCCGCGGTCAAGGGCCTGTGGGACCAGCCAAGTTGCGTCAATAACGTCGAGACTCTGGCCAATGTTTCTCGCATCCTGCTGCGCGGCGCTCCGTGGTTCGCCTCCAGAGGTACGGAAAAATCCAAAGGCACCAAGGTCTTCGCCCTCACCGGCAAGATCAAGAACAACGGCCTGGTCGAGGTGCCGATGGGCATTACCCTCCGGCAGATCGTCGAAACCATAGGCGGTGGCACGGGAACCGAACGCAAGGTCAAGGCCATTCAAACCGGCGGTCCCTCCGGCGGCATGATTCCCGAGCATCAATTCGATACTCCAGTCAGCTACGAGCACCTGCAGCAGTTGGGATCGATGATGGGTTCCGGCGGTCTGATTGTGATCGATGACAAGGATAGCGTCATTGAATTGGCCCGCTTCTATCTGGATTTTTGCGTCGATGAGTCTTGCGGGAAATGCGCCCCCTGCCGCATCGGCGGCACTCAGATCCTCAAGATGCTTGATTGCATTGTGGACGGCACAGGAACCACGGAGGACGTTCGCAAGATTCGCAAGGTTGCCAAGGCCATGCAGAAGGCCTCGCTCTGCGCTTTGGGACAGACGGCGCCGAATCCGATCCTCTCCGCCCTCAAGCACTTTGAATCGGAGTTCACGGAGCGTTTGCAGCCGGTCGAAACTGTCAAAGTCTAACCACTGGATTGACCACCGGACCCATCGAGAGATGGATCGAAAGGGCCACCTAATCAAGGCCCAATGTACAGGAATTGAGAAGAAGCTGACATGACCGAGAAAATTCAAGCTACGATCAACGGATTGTCCGTAGAAGTCGAGCCGGGGCTCTCCATTCTGGAAGCAGCGAGCAAGGTTCACGTGAAGATCCCAACGCTATGCAAGCATCCCGATCTGGACGCGACAGCGGCTTGCGGCATTTGCGTGGTCCAGAACAAGAGCAACGGCAGGATGATGCGCGCCTGTTGCACGCCCATTGAAGACAAAATGGACATTCTCACCGAAACGCCTGAGATTGTGCAGGTTCGGCGTTCGGTGCTCAAGCTGACGCTTTCCCGCCATCCGAATGAGTGCCTTACCTGCCTGCGCAACCACAACTGCGAATTGCAGAGCTTGGCGGCCGACTTCGGCCTGACGGGCAGCGGACTGGATAACATCGTACCCGATCTTGCGCTGGATGATTCAACGCACAGCATTGTGCTCGATCCTCGCAAGTGCATTCTCTGCGGACGCTGCATTCAGGTCTGCCAGCAAGATCAGGATGTTTGGGCGCTCAGTTTTCTCAACCGCGGCTTCGACACACGCATTGCCGCGGCTGGAGATATTCCTCTGGCCGACTCGCCCTGCGTTCGTTGCGGACAATGCTCCGCCCACTGCCCCACGGGCGCTATCACCGAATACGATGAATCGGTTACCGTTTGGGATAAGCTGGCCGATCCGGATGCCTTCTGCGTCGCGCAGATCGCTCCAGCCGTTCGCGTCGCGATCGGCGAGGCCTTCGGCTTCCCCATCGGCGAGAATCTCACCGGCAAGATCTACGCGGCGTTGCGCCGCATGGGCTTCAAGGCCGTCTTCGATACAAACTTCGGAGCCGATCTGACCATCATGGAAGAAGCGCACGAGTTCAAGGCGCGCTTCCTTGAAGGCAAGGGCGAATTGCCCCTGATCACCAGTTGCTGCCCAGGCTGGGTCTCCTTTATGGAAAAATTCCATGGCGACATGATCCAGCACTTCTCCAGTTGCAAGTCTCCCCACGCCATGATCGGCGCGCTGGCCAAGACCTACTACGCGGAGAAGCAGGGGATCGATCCGGCCAAGATCTACATGGTCTCGATCATGCCTTGCACGGCGAAGAAGTCTGAGATCATTCGCAGCAAGGAGATGCGCTCTTCCGGCTATCAGGATGTGGATGTCTCGCTGACCACGCGTGAGTTTGCGCGCATGATCAAGCAGTCCGGCATCGATTTCAACACCGTTCCGGACGAGCAGCCCGACTGCATTCTGGGCGCATACACCGGAGCTGGAACCATCTTCGGCGCCACCGGCGGCGTGATGGAGGCGGCACTGCGCAGTGCGGTCTACTTTATTACCGGCAAGGATGCGCCTCGGGTTGAGTTCAACGTGACTCGCGGACTCAAAGGCGTCAAGGAAGCCGAAATCGAAGTTGCCGGCAAAAAGGTGCGCATCGCCGTGGCCCATGGCTTGGCTAATGTCGAGCAGGTGCTTGAAAAGGTGCGCGCGGCCAAGGCGGCGGGCGAGGAAACTCCCTACCACTTCGTTGAAGTAATGGCCTGCCCAGGCGGCTGCGTGGGCGGAGGAGGACAGCCTTACGGCGCCACCAACGAACTGCGCACCAAGCGCGCCGCTGGACTCTATCATGAGGACCAGTCGGGCCTTTGGCGCTGCTCCCACCACAATCCCTACATCAAACAACTGTATGATGATTTCCTTGGAGAACCGGCCAGCCACAAGGCTGAGCAGCTCTTGCACACCGGCTACCAGGTCTTGCCTGAGTACAAGCGTTAAGGGAATCCGCAAAAATCCCCTGTACTTTCTGGCCGACTGGTCAGAAAGTACAAGGGATCGATAGAGATACATTATCTTATGTTTAACCGCCCAACTACGCCAAATGCTCAACCAGCAAAGCCGCTCCAGTTTTGAACTCTTCCACCTGCGCGAGCAAACTCACCACCAGCCAGCCCGACTCCTTAAAACCGAAAAAATAACCGGGATGGACCCAGACCCCTCGGTCCAACAGAGCCATCACCGTCTGTTCGTCAGGCGCAAGCGCTGGAATGCGCAGCACCGCATACCAGCCGCCTTCGATCTCCAGCCGGCTCACCGCAGGTAGTTGATGCAATCGCCGGTCTAATTCGGCCAGATTGGCCGCCACGCGCTCCTGAATCTGCCGTTGAATCGCCGAGCGGCCTTCCAGCCATCCCGGCATCGCCGCTTGCACCGGCGCGTTCATCGAAAGAAATGTGTCCGCGACGACCTCCAACCGATCCAGCGACACTTTGGCCTCCGTTCCAGCCGCCACAATCCAGGCGGCTTTCATTTGCGGCAGCCCGGCAATCTTGCTCAATCCGCTGACCACAAACACCGGCACGCCTTCGAGTCCTGCGGCATAGCTTCGGGCCTCTGCGCCCAGATTGAAGTCTACAAAGACCTCGTCCACAATGAGCGAGAGGTCAAACTCCCGGCAGATCCGGGCCAACTCCGCCGCCTCCCAGGGCTTGGTAAAGTGGCCGGTGGGGTTATTGGGATGCACCACAACAATCGCTCTGGTCTGCGGCGTGATGGCGCGGCGAATTCCCTCTGGATCGATCTGCCAGCCATGATCGTAAACGAGTGGAGCGCCCTTCAGCTTCACGTCATCCAACACTGCCAGAAAATCGAAGAGCGGATAGCTAGGCTGGAGAGCGATAATCTCGCAGCCGGGATCGCACAGCAGGCGAAAAAGGAAGCTGTAGGCCTCGCTGGTACTGGTGGTAAGTACGATTTGCTCAGGATCAAGTTCAACTCCGTGACCAGCGTAATAGGAGCAGACGGCCTGCCGCGCGCTGAGCAGGCCTCGCGGTTGCGCGTCGTAAGCGAATGCCGTGGGGCTAGCGAGCGCGGCAAGCAGGCTGGAATCGTAAGTAAAGCCGGAGCGAGTGGGGTTGGAGACGGTCAGATCCGCGATAGCTTCGCCCGAAGCCAGGCGCAGACGGTGAGCCTTCGCCAGATCACTCTCCTCGGTGTTCCAGTTGGTCCTCTGCGAAAAACGCATATGCTCGTTCTCAATCGGAATCATTCCAGTCATCGGAAATAACCGGAGGTAAAGTTGTGTTGATTTTCATTGCCTGGGACGGCAACGAACAAGAATGATGCGCCATCAACGATTACTCTTCGATTTCTGGAATAATCAGCAGGACTTCAACTTTCACATTCTGTCCGTTCTGCGTTGCCGGCCTGAATTGCCATTGATTGAGCATACTGAGAACAAACTGTGTTTGCTCAAACTGAGGCGGGAAGGCGACGGTGAGCGCCTCAAAGCGGCCCTCCAGATTGACATAGCCATGAATCATCAGCGCGTCGGCATCAATCGATCCGGGAGCGATATTCGGACGCACAATGTTAAAAGGCCATGGCGCCTCAAGCCTCGCAACATTCCCAGCGGATGCAGTCTCGCCCGAACGCGGCAGCGAGTACTCAAGGATCCAGTTCTTGGGCAGGCCCACTGGCACGTAAACCGAATAGGACATTTTGCCGCTCAGCAGACCGGCCATCTCAGGAAACTTATCTACGACAGCGGATCCGACCACGACTGATCCGAACTGCCCTTCTTTCGGCCGAACCATGTGAGCCGCATGAGCATAGCTTTCGATTCCAACCCCTTTTTGCTCAGCCGCCGCCTGGGGGTTTCCGGTTTTGGCACTCTGAGAAGATCTACCAGCGTCTGACTGTGCCCCAGCTTTGCCGTCTGTCTTTTCCGACGCCTGATTGGTTGGGCTGCCGTGCCCGGCCTGCTCCTGAGGTTTGATTGCAGCCACCATGCCCTGCGAAGGCTTGATCGCAGAGGAATTGACGGGGGGCAAGTTGATGGGACCTTTGGCCATTTGATGATCGGAGAGCGACAAAATGGCTGTGGGTGTGGGCTGTGCCGCGGCGCCTTTAGCTGTTGTCAATGGAGCGGGCGGGGTGGGTTTGGGTCCCGACACGACAATCGGCATGGTTGTTCCCGTAAGCATCGGCTTGGAATGAACAGCCAGAGCGCTGGGGGCAAGAGGAACTTCGGTCAGATTCGGTTCGTCATTCGGCCGCAAAACGGAGGGCTTGAAGTTGGTCACCATGGGCGGAGGCGCTGGGGTGGGCGCGATAACCTTCTTGACCGGCGCAGGCTTGCCCGACCAAATGACCACCGTCGGCACAGGAATTTCCACTTTGAGCGCCACCGGCTTGGGGAGATCCGGCTGAACCAGAGTTTGCGCTCCTTGCGGTGCCTGAAGAGCCATTCGCAGGGGTGCCGGCGGCGCCTCCTCGCTCTTCGGTGCTATCGAAGCGGCATGGACCGGTGTATGTGATCGGGGCGGCTTCACTTCTTCCCGCGCTCGCTGCACCTCTGAATCCAGGGATTCCAGGTCTAGATGGCGCACCACATACCGCTCGGCGATCTTTGTGGGCTTTATCTTGGGAGCGGTTAGAATTCCCAAAACGATTAGGCCGACAATAACAATGTGTGCAACGACCGAAAACAGGATCGAAAGTGGCCGCCTGTTTTGTTCGTGCTGCTCGGAAAACAAAGAAATCGTGGAGGAATCCCTCATGCGCGGACGATTTTCCTCCTCATGGTCTGAATCGGCAAATTTGCGCGGATTGTGAGCCTGCCATGCTCGACAGCCTCAAACTCTGAGAAATGCCTATCGTCCCTGCGCATAATTCAATTATAATCTCCTCCAGTGTCGGGCATCAGAATGCTTAACAGATAACCCTTTTGATACCTCCAGCCGACAGAATCGCCCTTGATGCTGTATTCACAAGGCATGAAGGGAATAAACTGAACACGCGTTTGAACTTGTTGGATTGTCTGTCCACTCAAAATCGGTTTCAGCGTAGAATTGAAACTGGTTTTAACGGGCATAGCAGTTGCTACAAGGGACAGAAAGGCGAAGCTGGCTGGGTAGCCAGTTCAGACAGGTTTACAGATGAACCGAAGACTACTCACGATCCTCCTCGTCGCATTTGTGATTGCCGCCATTTTCACCATCATTGTGGCAAAAATGGTTCATAATCAGAGCACAGCCCAACGCGCCCCTGCCCTTACGCGCGTGGTTGCGGCAAAAACGGACATAAAGCTTGGATCCGTTCTCTCTCTGGACAATCTGACGACTGTCGATATTTCGGGTGCGGTTCCCAAAGGCACCATCCTTGCCAAGGACGAGAGTTCCGCGGTTGGAAGGGGCGTCATTTCAGACCTTTATGAAGGGGAACCCATCCTGGATGGGCGACTGGCTCCTGTGGGTTCCGGCGGCGGATTAGCCTCGACGATTCCGCAAGGCATGAGGGCCTGCGCGGTCAAAGTAGATGACGTGGTGAACGTGTCAGGTTTCGTAACTCCTGGATTGCGTGTGGATGTCATTCTCTCTGGCACGCCTCCAGGCGCGTCATCGGGTCCGCAGGTACAAGTTTCCAAGACGCTGCTCCAGAATATTCAGGTCTTGTCGGCCGGCACCGATATTCAAAAAGATGCAGAAGGCAAGGCCAAGCAGGTGCAAGTGGTAAATCTGCTGGTCACCCCGGAACAGGCAGAGACGCTGAGTTTGGCTAGCAGTTTCTCTATTCGACTGGTGCTCCGGAATCCCTTGGATAACAAGGTTGATCCAGTGGCGGGTACGGATTCCAGCAGTCTGTTTTCGGGCGCGGTGGCCACTGCTCCCGTCAAGCCCCGGCATGTTTCCGTCGCGCCGAGGGTCTCAGCGCCTGCGCCGTATTCAATTGAAGTGTTGAATGGCTCAAAGTCAACTGAAGAAAAATTTGCATCTCCCGAGGGACACCAGTGAGAGCGAAGACTGTCGTTTCGATTGCATGTTTCTGCGCATCGGGTTTCATCCTCTGCGCCGGGGCGGGCCTGCAGGCTCAAACCTCTCCGTCTCCTTCCGATACCGCCGCAGCCGCCTCGCAAGACTCCGCCAATGACTTGTCTGTCGCGGTGGGCAAGACTGTACTGGTCGATACAACCTGGCCGATCAAGCGCGTTGCCATCGGCACCAGCGAAATCGCCGAAGTCCATGGAACAAGTCCGACCGAGATCATGGTCAATGGCAAGGCTGCTGGAGAGACCAGCCTGATTGTCTGGGATACTCATGGTGGACGTCAGTTCTTCAACTTGGCGGTACGCCCCAACGCCTCCGCGCTGAACGATAATCTGGATTCCATTCGCCGCGAACTGCGCACTGAACTTCCTGGGCAGCCCCTCAAGATCAGCACAGGACCGGGAATTATCTATCTTCGCGGAACCGTCAAGGATTTGGAGAGTTCGTCGCGCGCTGTAAAGATTGCATCAGCGGGCGGCAAGGTCATCAATCTTCTCAATGTCAATGTTCCCGATAGCGATCCGCAGATACTCCTCAGGGTGCGTTTTATCAGCGTTGACCGTACCAAGTCGTCGCAGATGGGTATCAATATTTTCAGCAATGGTTTTGGAAACACAATCGGCGGTATTTCAACTGGTACGTTAACGACAGCTAATCCAAGCGGTCCCTCTGACGTAAGCGGCACTACTGGGGCTGTGGTGAGCGGAGGAACAACTCCGACAAATCTATCCGTCTTTTATCCCGGTTTGAATATCGGCGCAACGATTCAAGCCCTTCAAACCAAGATCGGCGCGCAGGTGCTGGCCGAACCAAATCTGATTGCTACCAATGGCAAGCAGGCGAGCTTCCTGGCTGGCGGTGAATATCCTTATCCTGTAGTGCAAGGCGGCTCGGGAGGTGCCGGTGCCTCGGTCACCATCATGTTCAAGGAATACGGAGTTCGTCTGAATTTCCTCCCCACCATCACCCCACGCGGAACCATCCGCTTGCAAGTCGCCCCGGAAGTCAGCGCTCTGGATTTTTCCGATGCTATTTCCATTTCTGGATTTGAAGTTCCGGCTATTACCACCAGAAAAGTCAAGACGGAGGTCGAACTCGCCGATGGTCAGAGCTTTGTCATCGGAGGCCTCTTGGACAATACCGAATCGGAAACATTCGAGAAAATCCCATTTTTAGGCGATATTCCCGTACTCGGCAAATTCTTTCAGTCGATGCAGAAGACCAAGGCGAATACCGAGTTGATCGTTATTGTTACACCAGAGGTTGTGGCTCCCATTCCAGCCGGCGAAGCACTGCCGCAGCTCAAGTTCCCAGAAAAATTCCTGCCGCCAAACTCCGGCATTCCGATGAATTCTCCAGACGCCAAAACCGCGGCCAATACTCTTCCGCCCGCGCCGCAGACTATCACTGTAGAGAAACTGAAGGAGAGCATGAAGCCTGAGCCGCAAATGTTGATTGATAGCGGAGGCGTAGCTTTCGGCACTGGAGGCGGAGCAACTGCAACTGCTGCTGCAGAGCCGGCAGCCGCTTCTTCGGATCAGTAATCCAGGTTTCCTGCTGGCTTCCTCTCCAGGCGGCCAGCGGGAATATCGTCGCACCAAATGAATTCGCGGTAGAGACCTGAGGATCTCAAGGAATCGAATGAAATTCTATCGCAGGTTTTCTTCGAGTATCCGCAATTATTTTGCAACGCATCGTCCAGCAGAAGAGCAAACCAGATTGCGCGTCATGAATACGACGCGCAATTCTGTATTAGCTGCAACTCTGGAAGTTGCTGACAGCGCAGCCAAGCGGAAGAAGGGGTTACTCGGTCGTGCGTCTCTTTTACCCGGTGAGGGGCTTTGGATTGTTCCGTGCGAATCCGTGCATACTTTTTGGATGCAATTCCCTATTGACCTAGTCTATTTAGATCGCAAGAAGAGAATTAGGAAGCTCAAAAGCGCTGTACCCCCTTGGCGTCTTTCCGCTTGTCTTTCGGCTCATTCTGTGATCGAGTTGCCGGCGGGCACCATTTGCCAAACTCGGACGCAAACCGGTGATAAGTTGGAATTTTTGGACGTTTTGATTGCAAGTCCTCTAAATCCAGAGTGATAGAGATTCAATTCATCCCGTGATCTTTTGAATAGAACTATACTGAACTTGCCCATAAACTTCTTATTTGCACCACGATACAGCTTTTACCTTTCATATTGGAATCGATCCAGCAGAATCAGAATATCCTCGCCCGAATTGTTTGATCACGCACCAATAGAGGGTGACAGTTTTGAGCACACTTGTCTTAGTTTCGATATCGGGTGGTCGGTAGTTTTATGTTGACGGAATCGATAACAGGAACCATGCTATCCGACCTCTTCAGTCTGAATTTGAATTCATATGCTGTATACAACTTCAAGGGATCGAGATCGAACTGTATACATTTGTTTACAGTTCGATGTAAAATTTTCTTTCGTCACCTCCGTAAGTTGTTGATTTTTAAAGAAAGTATTCTCTGTAGAGAATGGCATACTAGATGCATAAGATTAAGTGCCCCGGTCAAAGACCGGGAGATTTCACCTTCGGGGAGAATACCTATGAACACCATGCTTCTCAAAATGTATGTGAAGTTCCAGGACCTGATGAACCGTGAAGAAGGCCAGGATTTGGTTGAATACGCCCTGGTTCTTGCTCTGATCGCCCTCGGCGCTGTCAGCACCATGGGAACACTGGCATCGGCCATCAAGAATGAGTTCACTACCATCACAACCACCTTCAACAACGCCGTCTAACCCTTGCCTGCCGTCAGAATGGCCAAGCACAGTTGCTTTTGACCTTTATGGGAGAAATGAGTTGGCCAGGTTAAACTGGTAAATGCATTTTTCCCAATAGGGGTTTTTGGCCCAATTTAAATGAGGCAGTCCAATGTGGCCCATATACATGAACCGTGTACTCAAATCTCATAGATTGCTTACACGCCAAGACGGCCAGGACATGGTTGAATATGCCTTGGTCATTGCCATGTTTGGAGTCTTTTTGACTGCTGCCGCACAGCCGTTGGCTCAGATTCTCACAACTGAGTTGAGTAATATCGCTGCGGCGTTCACACGAGCAGTCTAGTCGAGCCTTGACGGAATATGGTCAAGGCGCAAAGATAACCGTTGCAGTTGTCAGGGAGGGATACGTTGGGCAAGAGCATTGCCGATACGTTCCTTCCCTTCTTTTTTTCAGCTTTTTTCTCATTTCAATCGCAGTATTCTAGAGATTGATTGGAGTTACGCGGCCGCGAAGCCTGATTCTTGAGAATGAATAGCACGATGAAAAAATCGCGACGATGGGGGCTGCTCTGGCTACTGCTGTCTGCCGGGCTTTCAATCTTCTGGGGTCATTCCATCGAGCGCGGCATTCCCGCGGGAATCTTTGATTTCAAAGGCCCGTACTACTTCGCGCGATGCCTGCTTCTGCATCGGGATCCTTACCAAGCTGGCGAACCGCTGCGCGTCTATCAGGAAGAAACCGGGAATCACAATCTGCTTCCCGACCCCCTTCTGCCTGTCTTGTCATTCAATATGTATCTGCCCACCGCGTATATCCTCACCGCGCCGGTCGCGTTGCTGCCCTGGAGAGCCGCGCGCCTGCTGTGGGTCGGCTTCGATGCCGGAATTTTCCTCCTGGCCGCCTTGCTGATGTGGAAACTGGCGAGAGAGCGCGCGCCCACCGTATCGCTTCTTCTCCTTTGCCTTGTATTTGCCAACTGCGAGATTCTCTTTGCCACCGGAACGGTCACAGGTATTGTCGTGAGCCTTTGCCTGGTGGCTCTCTGGTGCTTCCTGGAGGACAAGTTTGTCCTGGCCGGCATTGTGTGCCTGGCCGTCAGCCTCGCCATCAAACCCCATGACTCCGGATGGATTTGGCTCTTTTTATTGCTGTCAGGCGGAGTCTATCGAAAGCGCGCTCTGCAAACCCTGGCTCTGACCGTGGCCCTCGGCCTGCCTGTCGTTCTGTGGGTCTCGCAGGTCTCCCCGCATTGGATGCAGGAGTTGCGCTCCAACCTGCAAATCGCTTCATCGCCTATTGGAAATTGCAATCCCGGACCTGCCAATCCGCACTTTGGAAGCAATCCGGAGATGGTCATCAACCTCCAATCCACCCTCAGCGTCTTCCGCGACGATCCCCACTTCTACAATCTGGTCAGCTATCTGATCTGCGGCCCGCTCCTGCTGGCCTGGGCGATTCGCACTCTCAAGACGCGCAACTCCCAGGCCAAAATCTGGCTCGCGCTCGCGGCTCTTGTGCCACTGGCCATGCTGGCAAGCTACCACCGTCCTTATGACGCAAAGCTCCTGCTGCTCGTGACGCCGGCCTGCGCCCTGCTGTGGGCCGAGGGCCGCCCCATACGTTTGCTCGCGCTGCTGCTGAATGCCGCGGGAATCATATTTACCGCGGATGTTCCGCTCATCATTCTTGAGGTTCTCAACCGGCATTTTCATGTATCAACAGCGGAATTATCCGGAAAGCTCATCACCGTGACGCTGCTTCGGCCCACCCCCCTCGTTTTACTGCTGATGGGCGCCTTCAATCTGTGGGTCTATCTGCGCCATGATCTCGCGCTAAAGGCAGCGCTGGAAAAGGACGATGCTCAGCTTGCGCCGATTTTTGCCTGATTCGATACACTTATGCGTAGATTGTTCCGGCTTATTGGGTTTTTGCGCTGTTATGGATGGGGATGAGGCCTGAGATGGTTAAGAACCGGCGAATCGCTATTCTCTGGATATTGCTTACCGGAGGATTCTCCATTCTATGGGGCATCGGCATCGCTCGCACGGGCAACCAATGGGTGGACTTCCGGGCTATTTACTTCGGATCGCGCTGTCTGATTGACCATCAGAACCCGTATAACGTGAGCGAATTGGAGTCGGTTTACCGGACCGAAGGGGGCGCCCGGCCCGCGGAATTGGCTCAAGTTCACCAGGCTGTCACGCTTTTTGTCAACGTGCCTACCACACTGCTACTCGCTGCCCCCTTGGCAATCCTACCCTTGAAATCAGCCGAGGTCGTTTGGATCGCCATCACCGTTGGGGTCTATTTGCTGGCTGCGTGGCTGATCTGGGATATTGGAGCACGCTTCGCGCCGACGATCGCGCTATGGCTGGTTTGCATTGTGCTCATCAACAGCGAAGCAATTTTCTGCACAGGCAATACGGCTGGGATCGTGGTCAGTCTGACCGTTGTGGCTGTTTGGTGCTCCCTGATGGAGAGATTTACGCCTGCTGGCATTCTGGCCATGGCGCTCAGTCTGGCCATCAAGCCCCACGACGCTGGACTGGTCTGGCTCTTTCTTTTGCTGATGGGCGGAATCTATCGGAAACGCGCGCTGCAATCTTTGGTCATCACGAGCGTTATAGGCCTGTCAGCCATCCTTTGGATTGCGTTGATTGCGCCGCATTGGCTGCAAGACTGGCAGGGAAATCTCGCTGCAATTTCAGCGCATGGCGGAATCAATGAACCAGGCCCCGCCTCCGTTACCGCGCACAGTTCCGCGATGGTCATCGATCTGCAAGCCGCTATCGCCATCTTCCATAATGATCCGCGCGTCTATAATTTTCTTAGTTATCTGATTTGTGGCGGGATGCTTTTGGCAGCCGCGGTTCAGATACTGCGGAAGCGATTCTCGCCGCGCAGCGCATGGCTGGCCTTGGCCGCTGTCTCCGCGCTCACCCTGCTGGTCACTTACCACAAGCCATGGGACGCAAAACTTCTGCTGCTCACCATTCCCGCCTGCGCCATGCTCTCTACAGAGGGTAAAAAAATCCAGTGGATGGCGTTGCTGGTCACAGCATCCGGGCTGATTTTTACAGGAGATATTCCGCTCGGAATTCTCACCGTCATCGCCGATCATCAACATCTCGGTACCACCAGCTTCCTGGAGAAATTAAAGACTGTCTTACTGATCCGGCCCGCGTCCATGATGTTGGTGGTGGTGGCGATATTCTATCTGTGGATGCTTTTGCGGCGCACGGATTCAAATCCTGTGCATGAAGAGGGTTAACCATTGGTTCTTTTTCTTTGGGAGCTTTGATGCGCGCTTCGCTTTTTATCACCTGCTATAACGACACGCTCTACCCGGAGACGGGTATCGCGGTTGTGCGGCTGCTGGAGCGGCTGGGCGTCGAGTTGGACTTCAAACCCAAGCAGACCTGCTGCGGCCAGATGCACGCCAATACAGGCTTCCGCGGCGAGGCCTTTTCGCAAGCCAAACGCTTTATCCGTCTCTATCAAGACACTGAAGCCGTAGTAGTGCCATCGTCTTCCTGTGTGGCGATGATGCGCGATCAGTACCCGGGGCTGATTGAGGAGTTGGGCAACCAGGAACTGCGCATGGAGTTCGAGGCTCTGCAGCCGCGAGTCTTCGAACTGAGCGAGTTTTTGATCGATAAGCTGGGCGTGGACGATGTGGGCGCATACTTCCCTCATCGTGTCACCTATCACGCCAGTTGCCACGGCGTGCGCGCTCTGCGACTGGGCGAACGCCCCTATAGGCTGATCGCCAAGGTGCGAGGAATGACCCTGATGCCGCTGTCCAATGTTGACCGCTGTTGCGGCTTTGGCGGGACTTTCTCAGTGAAGAATGCGGAAGTCTCGTCGGCAATGATGGCCGCCAAGCTGCAAGACGTAATGGCCACTGGCGCGGAGTACTGCACGGCGCTCGACAATAGCTGCCTGATGCATCTGGGCGGTGCAATGCACCGCCAATATGCGGATATGAGGACGATTCATCTAGCGCAGATTTTGGCCAGCACGGAAGAAGCTCCAGCGGAGGCGACGCGATGAGCCAAACCGCCATGACTCACGCCGAGCTAGACCCGCGCACAGCGCTTCCCTTCCCCAAAGCTGTGCTACCCGTACTGCGCAATCCGCAACTGCGCAAGAATGTCGCCCACGCCATTGACGTCATCCAGGCCAAGCGCGCCCGGCTGGTGGCTGAGAAAACCGACTGGCAAAACTTGCGAGCGGCGGCATCGGCGATTCGCATGCACGCCCTCGAAAATCTTGGCGTGTACCTGGAACAGTTCGAAGAGCGCTGCACTGCCGCCGGGGGCAGGGTTCACTGGGCCGCCGACGCCGATGAAGCGCGTCATATCATCCTCGACATTCTGCGCGAAGAAAAGGCCAGCGATGTTATCAAGATCAAGACCATGACATCGGCAGAAATCCAATTGAATCCCTACCTTGAATCCAATGGAATCAACTCTTTCGAGACCGATCTGGCCGAGATCATCCTGCAATTGGGCAATCTTGAACCATCGCATATTGTCGTTCCGGCGCTGCACGTCAATCGCAGTCAGGTACGCGAGATCTTTGCGCGGCGCATGGGCCTCAAAGATCTCTCCGACGACCCCAAGGAGCTGACCAACGCTGCCCGCGCCTTCCTGCGGCAAAAATTCCTCTCCATTCCGACGGCCATCAGTGGAGCGAATTTCCTGATTGCCGAGACCGGCGCGGTCTCCGTTGTGGAATCCGAAGGCAACGGGCGGATGTGCCTGACCCTGCCGCAAACGATGATTACCATCGCCGGAATCGAAAAAGTTCTGCCGCGCTTCCAGGATTTGGAAGTGATGCTGCAACTGTTGGCCCGCTCGGCCACCGGCGAGCGCATGAACCCCTACACCTCGCTGTGGACCGGCGTTACCCACGGCGACGGCCCGCAGCGCTTTCATGTGATTCTGCTCGACAATGGCCGCTCATCGATCCTTGCCAAGACCAAAGAGCGCCAGACGCTCAAGTGCATCCGTTGCGCGGCCTGCATGAACGCCTGCCCGGTCTATCGCCAGACCGGCGGCCACGCTTACGGCTCGGTCTATCCGGGACCGATTGGCGCCATCCTTACCCCGCAACTGATGCAGATGCAACACGCGCAGTCGCTCCCTTTTGCCTCGTCGCTCTGCGGTGCCTGCTACGAAGTCTGCCCGGTCAAGATCAACATTCCCGAAGTGCTGCTGGAACTGCGCTCGCAGGTGGTCAATCAGGAGCGCAAGCAATTGCCGCGCTTCTTTGATCCCATGTACCTCGGCCTGCGCATCGCCAATTGGCTCTTCGCGGAGGCTAGTCGCTTCCATGCGGCTCAATGGTTGGGCCGCATGAGCCTCAAACTCTTCACCGCCAAAGACGGGTGGATTCATTGGCTGCCCAGCGTCGGCGGCAAGTGGACACAGACCCGCGACCTGCGCGGCCTGCCTAATCAGAGTTTTCACGAGTGGTATGCCAAGCGCGGCCCACAATTGAACAGGGAGTCCAAATGAGCGATCTCGTCCCATCCCGGCAGCGTATCCTTGACTGCATCCGGACGGCCACCGAGGGTGTCTCTAGCGGCACTGCAAGAAGAGAAGCCTCTTATGCAGCCCTGCCGCGCGATTACATCCGCCATGGAAAGCTTCGCGCCAAGGCCCGCATCAAGCTGATGATCGAGCGGCTGCGCGAGTACGATGCCGAAGTGACCGAAACCACGCCCACAGGACTGCCCGAAGCCATTCGGATGCAACTCGCCGCCAGCGGGCGGCACAGCTTTGTCGTTCCGCCAGGGGTACCGGACGAGTGGCTGGCGGCTGGATTTGATTGGAAGTTCGACCGGGGTTTGTCGACTGCCGAGGTGGAAAAGGCGGAGGGTGTAGTCACCGCCTCCTGCTGCGCCATCGCTGATTCTGGAACCATCGTGCTGCACCACTCCGAGCGCGAGGGCCGGCGTGTGCTCTCTCTTCTGCCCGACTGGCATCTGATCGTGTTGCACTCTAACCAGGTGGTTGAAACGCTGCCGGAATACTTTGACCGGTTTCAAGAGCCGCCTGAACTCATCACCTGGATCTCTGGGCCGAGCGCCACGGCGGACATTGAAATGACGCGCATCAAAGGCGTGCACGGACCGCGATTTCTCAACGTGATTCTGGTTCACAATGAGCTTTCATCCACCACAAATCCAAAATCCATTCAAGCAGGGAATGTCATCGCCAAGGCCGGATAAGCCACAATGGGATTCATGGAAGCCGCAAATGTAACTCGCCGGCTTCAGAGAAGCGCATCTGGTTTATTCTATTGTCCTGAGTCAGAAAAAGGCTATACGAATTCAGCAGTCGTCCTGAGCGAATGACCCCCAAACGGTCTCTTCTGACTCACCTCACTAGAGGCTGCTAACATTCATTGATCAGGGATTGAGGGAGAAGCCATGCCGCAGATTCACGTGCTTTACACACCTTTGAGAGTTCAATACCAAGGCGCCGGCATCGATGCGCAGGCTGTTTTAGAGCGGCTGAGATCCATGGTTGGCAATGAACTGGCATCGGGCTGGATACTCATCCACTCTCTCCCCGTCAGCGGCTCCTCCGGCTCCTGGCTGGTTACGCTGGAACACGATCATGACGCTGTTTACGTAGCAGTCAGAGAGCGAGTGGCCTGGGCCGCGGACCCGGAGTTTAAGTTGTGGCAAGATGAAGCCTCATCGTCGAGAGCCAAGGCGAGGATCGCCGAGTCCATTGCTTCCGAACCAGAACCTGAACCTGAGCAAGAGATGGAGCCAGAGTTGGAACCAGAACAAGAGTCCGCGCTGGACCCCCTTCTGTTGCCTCTGCCGTTCGATATTCCGACTGTGCTGATCGACACCGATTCGAGCCACGGACTTACGGCTTTCTTGAGCATATTTTTCGGCATCGTCTTGGCAATCGCATCGAGCTTTCTCCTCCCAAAAATCAATCTGCCCGGCTCAATCTTTCCCCCGGAAGCGTTGTTTATTCCAGTTTCCGCCATTCTCTTATCCCTCTTTTTCTGGGGAATTCTACTGGGGCTGCGGCACCGAAAGCGTCTGGAGGCGATTCGCCAGCTTTGCGACCTCAACCTGTTGGATTCTTTGTTGGATGGCTTGCACTCCCATGGCCTCGTTGGCCTGGATCAAGCGCTCAAAGATGAGTGCGTCCGCTACAGCCCACTGCTGCGGCGCGTCCGCATCATACTGGAGCAATGGATACTCCTGCCCAGCCTGAAAAACGCCCAGTTGCTCCTTGATTCGCAAATCAACTCCGACCGGAATGATCTAAAACGCGGCTATCACCTGATGCGCGTCTTGGCTTGGACCACCGCCGTGTTGAGCCTGCTTGGCGCTCTCATCGGACTCTTCCTCAAGTTGAACTCGGCAAGCGCTACTGCCGGAGCGTTCTTCTCCTTCCTGATGATCCTGCAAGGACTTGTCACTTCGTCGATTCTCATGCTCTTCTCTTCTGCTTTGCAATCGCGAGAAGAACAGCTCCATGCGCAAATCGAGCGGAGCTTGGCCGAAGTCTTTCTTCCGGAGCTACAGCGCGTCGCGCCCGAGCAGGAGCCGCAAAGCTCCGACCTATGGGCCGCTTCCATCGTTGATACTACGCATAAAGTGATGGAGGTGATCGAAGCGTCGGGTCAGAAACTGATGGATGGCTGGGATGAACGGCACAAGAACTATCTCGCCGAACTTCAGTCCGCACAAAAAACCGTCGAGCGCTCCTCGCTCAGCATTGTGAAGGCATTCGAAGACGGCGCCTCGGCCATCGGCTTCCAACTGGCTCAGACCATTACCGCCCAGAAGGCCTTGCTGGAAAAGATGCTGGATGAGGCAAAGCAATCGCTGCAATCGCAAGACGCCGAATTGAAGGAATCCACGCAATCCGTCATGGCCTCTCTGCTACAGTCCTCTGGCGAGATTGGTGGACAAATCAAATCAGTGGTGGGTGCGCTTGACCAAGCCGCTGAAAAACATCGGAATCTCACCCAACAGGCCTTCATTGAATCCAGCCGGGCGATGGCTGAGTACTCCGCCGAGACGATTCGCACCGCCAGTGCCTTGAATGACTTGGGAAAAGTCACTGAACAGGTTCTCCAATCGCAGGCAACACTGCAATCAGCCATGGAGAAACTGGGAGATTCCAAGCTGGCGGATCTGCTGACGGAACTGGATACCACGTTGAAGGATCTCAAGCCGGTTCTCACGAACCTTTCGCAGCCCTTTGTCTTACAAGCTGTACCGATCAAAACCAATCAACCATGAAGATGAAATCACTCCGAAACAGTAGGAGCGCCGACCAAGCAGCGCTCCTACTGTTAGCGTAAGAAAATAAGATAGTTAAATCTCCCAGCGCAGCAGCACCGCACCTACCGAGAAGCCCGCACCCACGGCGGCCATCAACACCAGATCGCCCTTATGGAGCTTGCCTTCTTCGACGGCCGTCTCCATCGCCAAGGGAATCGTTCCCGCCGAAGTGTTGCCATACTTCTCAATGTTGATGATGACCCGCTCACGGGGCATTCCCAAACGGTCAGCGGTCGCGGTAATAATGCGCATATTTGCCTGATGAGGAATGAAGCAGCCCAAATCCGCGCCGGTCAATCCATTGCGCGCCAGCACGCGGCTGGTCGCGTCGAGCATCTTGCGCACGGCAAATTTGTAGACCTGCTGGCCGTCCTGATAGATGTAATGCATCTTTTTGTCCACGGTCTCGTGGCTGGCCGGATTCAGGCTGCCGCCGGCCTTCAGATTCAGCACATCCGCGCCTGAGCCGTCGATCTCATGCACGTAATCGATGAAGCCAATCTCACCCTCTTCGCAAGGCTCTAGCAACACACAGCCGCCGCCATCGCCAAACAAAACACAAGTCGTCCGGTCAGAGTAGTCGGTCATCCGTGTATTGGCGTCCGCGCCGCAGACCAGCACCTTCTTGTGCGCACCGCTTTCGATCATCTTCACGCCCGCCTGCAATGCGAAGACAAAGCCCGAGCAGCCGGCTGATACATCAAAGCCCCACGCGCCCTTGGCTCCGATCTTGTTCTGCACAAGACAGGCCGTCGCCGGAAACATCATGTCCGGCGTTACTGTGCCTACAATGATCAACTCGATCTCGTCGGCGTCAATCCCTCGCATTGCAAGGCATTTTTTCGCCGCCTCAGTGCAGATGTCGCTCACGCCCAGCCCTTTGGCCAGAACGTGCCGTTCGCGGATACCGGTGCGCTCCAGAATCCACTGGTTGTTGGTATCCACCATCTTTTCAAGGTCTTGATTGGTCAGAAGTTGCGGAGGGACGTAGGTTCCAATGGCGGTTATCTTGGCGCGACAGCCTACGACGGGACGAACACTAAGAGTCAATGCATTTCTCCTTGCGGCTCAACTGCAATTTTTAACCATCCTCGTACTGGCAAGTGACCAATATCCGGATCTTCGGACCTTGGATTCCCCGCCATAAAACTCTGTCAACCCGAGCGGAATGCGGCTAAGTCGAAGACTCCGTCATTGCTTTTCGCTCAAATCTCCATCAAATCAATACACAAAGCGCAAAAAGCGCCGGGTGACCCACTGCGCCCGTACTAGCCCGTTACCGTTGCTTCCTTCCGGACCTGGCGGGGTTGGCGGGATTACGTCGCGTAGGACCCGGCACTTGTCGATTTTAGCACCACAGGGTCGGATGATCAGAGATTGTCGAAGATTCGTCAGTTGACAGGTGCGGCAAAGAATATATTGACCGTATGTGCGACGCGCCTTATCTTCAACGCGCCTGCAGGATGCCCGTCAGTATTGGATCGCGCTGTCTGATCTCGCAGATGAAGCCAGAAATGGTTGAACAAACAGGCTTTTCCACCTCGGGCTTCCGGCTCCTGCCTATTCACCCTTCCGACAGCATACTGGTCTCTCCGATGACTTGCAGGCGAAGAACGTGCTCGATAGCGTAGGGTGTGTGGTGCTGCGAGGAGTAATAGTGGCGCACGCCTAGTTCGCCCAGCAGGCCGATAGCCAGCATCTGTACGCCGGCAATAATCAGCACCGCGCTCAGGACAAACATGGGTCCGTGGAGATCCATCATGCTTTGCTGAGGATGAAGGACCTTATTCCAGAGCAAGGCCAGCGAAAGAACACTGCCGGCACCCATTCCCAAAACGCCAAGACCGCCGAAAAAGTGCATCGGACGGCTCATGTATTTGAGCAGAAAGCGGATAGTAAGCAGGTCAAAGAGAACGCCAAAGGTACGCCCAATGCCGTAGTGGCTCCGGCCACGCGTGCGATTCACATTTCTAATTGGAATCTCGCAGATCGATGCGCCGAACCGGCTGGCCAGCGCCGGAATAAAGCGGTGCATCTCGCCGTATAGCGGAATGCTCTGTATCACCTCGCGGCGATATCCTTTGAAGGTAGTGCCGAAGTCGTGGATTGCAACGCCGGAGAGCTTGGCCATCATCCAGTTGGCGCAGCGGGATGGAATGCGCCGCAGCACAAAGTTGTCTACTCTCTCCTTGCGCCAGCCGCTGACCACATCGTAACCCTCTGCCAGCTTCTCCAGGAAGAGAGGAATATCGTTGGGGTCGTGCTGCAAATCCCCGTCCATGGCCAGGATGAACTCGCCCGAGGCGTGGTCAAAGCCGGCAGCCAGCGCTGAGGTCTGACCAAAGTTGCGGCGCAGCTTGATGACCAGCACGCGGCTGTCCACCGCCGCGATCTCTTCCAGCAGTTTATAGGTGCGGTCGCAGGAGCCGTCGTCCACCAACACCAACTCAAAACTCTCACCCACCTGCTCCATCACTTGCTTGAGGCGGGCATACAGAGCGGTGACATTCTCCTCTTCATTATTGAACGGCACAACAATCGAGTACTTTGCCATGATCCCAGTATAGATGCTCCTCGATTGAATGGATGAGGGAATGCGTGGCGCGGATTCTCCGTGTGCCTAATGCGAGCGCCGTCCCAGATGCGGAATTCAGGCTCGCAGGCAGATATTCCCTATTCCTTCAATCTCTAGTGCCTGCATTTTCACGTCTGGGTGCCCCACCCTCGCCGCGTTTACTGCGGCTCGGGTGGGATTCAATGCACTCTCACCTGTCCAGCTCGTCCAACATGGCTTGCATCTCGCTCATTGCGTGCCGGTTGCCGCTACGCTTCGCGCTGGCGATGCCGCTCTTGAGCCTGAAGATTGCTTCGTCCGTTCGGCCCGCCGAAGCCAGCGTCTGCGCGGCCATGAAGTACCCAGCCGTGTACTCTGGATCGTTGGACGCAAGCGTATCGAATTCCGTGAGCGCCGCATCGGTCTCGCCGGTGCGAGCCAGTTCCATCGCCAGCCCGTAGCGGGCAAAGCTGTTCTTGGGGTCGAGTGCCAGGATTTCTTTGAGGCCGGTGATCTTGTCCATGGGGTTCGCTTGGCGGCCAAAGCTCTTACTGACTCCAGCCAGAGGGATTTGCGCAACTGGCGGCAATTGCTCAAACTGATCGTAGGCGAACTTTAGGCCAACCGCCACCAACTTCATTTTATCCTGAGGGGAGTACACTGAAGGCGAAAGCCTTTCAACGGAGCCGAACAACAATGAATCCCCCGGAAGCCAATACTGCACTCAATCCCGCTGCGCGTACCGTGGCAAGCACACGGTCGGAGATGACCGAACTCGTGCTGCCCAACGACACCAACACGCTGGGCAACCTGCTGGGCGGGCGGCTGATGCACTTCATTGATCTGACCGGCGCCATGGCTGCGTACCGTCACGCGCACACCTACATCGTGACCGCCGCGATGGACCACATCGACTTCATCCAGCCGGTGCATCTGGGCAACCTGGTCACGCTCAAATCCAGCGTCAACCGCGCCTTCACCACCTCAATGGAAGTGGGCGTCAAGGTCTGGGCGGAAGACACCCAGACAGGCATGGTAACGCACGTTGCCAGTGCCTATCTGATCTTTGTGGCCATCGACAAAGAGGGCCGCCGGGTGCGCGTGCCAGAGGTGATTCCAGAGACGGTGGAGGAGAAGCGCCATTACGCTGACGCGCTCTTGCGCCGCGAGCATCGCATTGCCGAGGCCGCCCGCCGCAAGCAAGAGAAAGCGGCCCACGCGGCGCGGGAAGCCACTGAAACTGGAGACATAAAAATAACAGACTCAAAAGGGGTAAAATAGCTCATGTGCGATGATGAGCGTCGCAGAATTCTATCCGATATTCAGCTTCTTCTCGAAGACTGCGTAGAAGATTTTTACGCCAATGCTGTGCGCGATGCCCTTTCGGGTTCGGAAGAAGATTTTGAAAAATTCCTGATCTCAAATGAATTGTGGGGGGGGATCAGGATCGCTGGCCGACTCGGCTTTTTGCGATCGTGCTGGTACAGATGAAGAAAATCAAATCCGACGTAAAGGGAAGAAATTGTTTGAAAGCCTCATGATCGATCTTGGCCAACTCCAGATGAGGATAGGTAAAACAAACAAGAGAACCAATATGTGGGTTGAAGCGTTCACGCAATGGAAAAATATCGGTATAAGGTAATTTGTCCGTCTCGGTAAAAAAACAAAAATTAAGATCAAAGCCACGAAATGTCTACCCAATAGGTTTCGATAAGGAGAAAGAAACAGAATGGCTCATGCACCCGTTCCGCCCGCGCCCGTCGCATTACCAGGAGTTTCCAAGATCGTCGCCATCGGTTCCGGCAAGGGCGGCGTCGGCAAAACCACCGTCGCCGTCAATCTTGCCATTGCCCTCAGCCGTCTCGGCCAGCGCGTCGGCCTCATCGACGCCGACATCTACGGACCCAATGTCCCGCTGATGATGGGCAACAATCAGGCGCCGCGCGTCGGCCCGGACAACCGCATCCTGCCCAACGACACCCATGGCGTGAAGACCGTCTCCATCGGCTACATCTCCCCCGGCGACAAGCCGCTGGTGATGCGCGGACCGATGCTGCATCAGATCATCCGCCAGTTTTTGCAGCAGGTGGAGTGGGGCGAGCTGGACTACCTGATCGTCGATCTGCCTCCGGGCACCGGCGACGTGGTCATCTCGCTGGTGCAGACCGTGCCATTGACCGGCGCGGTGGTGGTCAGCACGCCGAGCGACGTCAGCCTGCAAGACGCGCGCAAGGCGCTCGAGATGTTCGCCCAGGTCAATGTGGAGGTGCTGGGCATCGTCGAGAACATGAGCCACTTCACCTGCCCGCACTGCCAACAGGAGATCGATATCTTCTCCAAAGGCGGCGCCGAGCGGACGGCCAAGCAGTTCGGCGTGCCGTTTCTTGGATCAGTCGAGCTGGTCCCAGCGATCCGCGAAGGCGGTGACCGCGGCCTGCCTGTCGCGTTGGCCGGACCGAAAAGTCCACAGGCCACCGAGTTCTACGCTCTCGCTGAGAAGTTGATGGAACAAGCAGAATCCGCCGCTGCTGCCAATACCGATGTGGTCGAGATTCGGTAATTTGTTTTAGATTTACCTTATAGCCGCTTGAGAAAGCTCTGTGCTTCTTTGTATTGGGGAAAGAGCTTTTCCTCGGCCTTGAACTCGCGCGAATGCACGCAGCGCCGCGTCCCGCGCAACTTGACGGGGTGCTTCAAATGCAGCATCTCGTGATAGAGCAGGTACTCAATGGCGTAGCGAGGGCTGGACGGGCGGTCGAAGATACGGCTGACTACGATGGTGTTATGGGCGGCGTCGTAGTGGCCCAGCGAGCGCTTGGCCACGCTCTCGCTCCAGGTCAGTTCCGGGCGGCCCAGCAACCCGCCGAAGAAGCGTATATTGAGCGAATCGAAGACCTCATCGAGATGATAATAGTGGCCTTCGGGTCCGAAGCCTCGCTTGTTGCCGCGCGCACTGCGGATCAATTCCGTCTGCCGGGTGACGGCTGCACTGTAGGCGAAGCGCTTGTAGCGCAGCTCTTGCGCGGCGTCGATCGGCTTCTTGTAAAGCTTGGCCAGCAGAATGTGGGCGATGGCACGGAGGACGGACTCTGGCGCTCCTTCCAGAAGGTCAGAAAGGCTGACCAATATCTGGCCTTCCCGAAGGCGAATCCGTGTATTCAGTGAGGTAAAACGACGGAAACGGAGGACGATGGGCGGCATCGGCGCTCTGGGGCGCAATGCCCGGTACTCCTCCTGAAAGATGGGAACAAAATCGGCAGCCACTCAATTGCAGATTAGCACAAACAGGCGGGCTGCCCCTTGGCGGCCAACTAGCGTAAAGTTGATGTGTAGGAGTGCCTTCACTAGCACTTCATGGTTACACGGGTCTCTATGCGCCAGCTTCATCTCGCGGTTCTAGCGCTTCTCCTTGGCGGAGCGTTCCTCGCGCCTTCCGCGCAGCAACCCGCGTCTCCGGCCAATGCGCAGGCTCCTTCGCTCACCGTGGACCGAGATCCGGTGCGCTCTCCGGAGGGAGATGCGCTCCCGCTCGCGGTGATCCGCAAAGAGGGCGAAGGCTACGTTCTGCACACCGATGTGGAAGAGGTGGTGCTGAACTGCTCTGTGCTGGACGGCAACCGGCTGGTTCCGGATCTGAAGAGGGAAAACTTCCAGGTTCTGGAAGACGGCGTCAAGCAGATCCTGATCAGCTTCCAGCACACTGATCTTCCGGTTTCGATTGCGCTGGTCGTGGATAACTCCGGCTCGATGAGCCGCAAGCGGCCTTCGGTGAACAAAAGCGCATTGGACCTGATCGAGGCCTCTAACCCTGAGGACGAGGCCTTTGTGGTCAACTTCAGCGATGAGGCCTTCATCGACCAGGATTTTACCTCCGACGTGAACCTGTTACGCGAAGGGCTGAGCCACTTTGAATCGCGCGGCGCTACGGCACTGTACGATGCGGTGGTGGCCTCGGCCGACAAGCTGGTAGCCGATGCCAAGCGCCCCAAGCAGGTGCTGATCCTGATTACCGACGGTGAGGACAACGCTTCAACCGGGTACAATCTGGAGCAAACGATCCAGCGGGTGCAACAGTTGTCCGGACCGGTGATCTACTCGATTGGCCTGCTCTTCGGCGATGAAATGAGCCACGACGAGGTGAAGCACGCACGCAGGGCGCTGGAGATGCTCTCCACCGAGACAGGAGGCATGGCCTTCTTTCCCAAAAATGTCGAGCAGATCGATCAGATTGCGGCTGAGGTGGCGCGGGATATCCGCAACCAGTACACGCTGGGCTACCACTCGACCAAGCCAACGACCGAGCCGGGCTTCCGAAGGGTCGAGGTGGAAGCGGTAGGCAAAGGGCTGAGCAAACTGACCGTCCGCACGCGCACCGGCTACTTTCCTGTGGCGCGTGTGGTAAAGAAGTCAACTCCGGCAACCCCGTAATAAATCAGCCAGCGAAGCATGGGCTTAAGATGCATCCGCCAGATTCGCCGGCAACTCTATCGAAACCAGCGTTCCGCGGCCCGGATTGCTGACCACGGTGAAGCTCGCCTGGTTGCCATAAAGTACCTCCAGCCGCTCTTGCACATTCTTCATGCCGATGCCCGCTCCAGTGCGACGCAGCGCCGAATGAGGGCGGTTGACAATCCCTACGCCGTCGTCAGCCACTTCTATGCGCACTCGGTCTTCGATGAGTTGGCTGCGCAGCGTCACGGTTCCACCCTTCAGTCGCGGCTCCAGCCCGTGCTTGATGCTATTTTCAATCAGCGGCTGCAAGAGAATGCTGGGCACCAGAACCTCCAGCGAGCGCGGATCGATCTCTTTTTCCACATGCAGCTTGTCGGTGCCAAAGCGGACAACTTCGATGTCAAGGTAGTCGTCGGTGAACTTCAGTTCTTCGCGCAGCGAGACGTAACTATCGTGCTCTTTGAGCAGCGCGCGCAGAATATTGCCCAGCTTGACGATCATCTCGCGGGCCAGATCCGGTTTCATTCGCACCAGCGATGCAATCGAATTCAGCGTATTGAAGAGGAAGTGGGGATTGATCTGCCTCTGCAAGGCATCCAGCCGCGCCTCCAGCAGCAGCCGCTTCTGTTCTTCCAGCTTCATCTCAATCCGTAATGTATTCCATACTTTGAGCGCAATGCCTACACCGATGGGCGCGCACAGCCAGACCAGCCCTTGCACCCAGAGGCGGCCAGCCAGCAGCGCAAAGAGCCTGTGCGGATAGAGATGGGCGATCCAGTCGCGGCATGCTTCGGCAGCCACAATCAGAAAGAGCATGAGAAACTGGCGGTCAATGCGCGGCTTGATCAGATTGCGCCGAATCCAGCGATAGATACTCAGGTCAATCAGCGGCGTGAAGGACCATATCTCATCCTTCTCGACAAAGCGCCCCAACAGCCCAGCCAACAGACCCAGCACAGCATTGAAGGGCAAGGCAAGGAACTCATGGTGATATACCGCTGGACCCGATAGCACAATGCCACCAAGCACTGCCCACTCAGGACCCAACAGCAGACCCAGCAAAATCACCGCTGTAAAGGAGATGTCAGCGGCCAGAAAGTTGGAAACTGCAATCCGTATCCACACGCCCAGCGTCAGTGGGACCAAAAAAAACACCAGCAGAGCCAAGGTCTGGCGAGAGCTGCGCCTCTCGGCAAAGAAGAGCCGGCGGAAGGTACTCACTCGGGCCAGAACGCTGGCCACCGCGGCCACGACGCCCAGCTTGACCAGCAACGTAATCAAAATCAGATGGTCACTCACCGTTTTGTATCCCGATGCAGGGCCTTCACCTGATAGCCGGCGCGCTTCAGCTCCTCGGCAATCTCCTCAACCATCATCACGCTGCGGTGCTGACCGCCGGTGCAGCCGAAGGCCACCGTCAAATAGCTCTTGCCCTCCTCCACATAGTGCGGCAGAAGATACAGCAGAAGGCTTTTGACCCGCTCCAGAAACTCCTTGGTCTGCGGAAATCCTCGTACATACGCTGCCACCTTGGGGTCCAGCCCGGTCAGTTTCCTGAACTCCGGCACAAAATGCGGATTGGGCAGGAAGCGCACATCGAAGACCATGTCCGCGTCCAGCGGCACGCCGTTCTTGAAGCCGAAGCTGAGGCAGCTCACCAGCAGCCGTTTGGTCTGCTCCTCTTGGCCAAAGCGGGCCTGAATCTGCGCACGCAGCTCATGCACGTTGTAATTTGAACTGTCGATCAGCGTATCTGCAACGTTGCGGATCGGGTCCAGCAATTGCCGTTCTTCGACGATGGAGCGCGAAACCGTCTCCATCTTGCCCAGCGGATGCGGTCGCCGCGTCTCGGAGTAGCGCCGCACCAGCACCGCGTCCTGCGCATCCAGAAAAACCACCCGCGTGCGCAGCAGCTTCTTCACCTCTTTGAGAATCTCAGGCAGGCGATCCAGCGTTTGCCCCTCGCGCACATCCACCACAATCGCGGCCCGTTCCACTTCTGCGGATTTTTCTACCAAGGTGGCAAAATCCGGCAGCAGTTCCAGTGGCAGATTGTCCACGCAGTGGTAACCCAGATCCTCGAAGGTGCGCAACGCGGAGTTCTTTCCTGATCCGGAGATTCCCGTAACAATGACCAGGTCCTTGCAATTCGTGCAAGGCTGGTCTGTATCGGGCGCCGCACCCTCAACCGCATTCGATTCGAGGGCTTGAGGCATTGGGTGTGATGAAGGTGTCATGGCCACATCCTACACTGAAAACCTTTCATTTGCGTTCATCATTGACTCACAGCACAGCCCGGTTCAGGCCTTGCTCGGCAAACCCCAGTTACCCTTCTCGGCCAGCTTCTGCGCCGCCGCCGGCTCCAGCGCGGGCGAAAGCAGCGGACCCTGGCCCAGTTCGCACCCCATGCGGAACAGCGCCTCTACTTGCTCAACCGATTCGATTCCTTGCGCCACTACCTGCACGCCCAGCTTCCGCCCTAACTGAATCAGCGACTCTAGAACGGCCACCTGACGGCCCGTCGAAGTTGCGGCTGCGGTCAGCCGGGGGTCCAGCTTCAGCACGTCCACCGGCAGACGCACCAAGTGGTTCAGCGGAGCCAGACCCGAGCCAAAGTCGTCCACGGCTAAACGCACATTACACTCCAATAGCCGCTCCATGAGTTCAAGCGCGACCTTGGGGTTTTCGCTCAACGTGCTCTCGCCAATCTCGAAGAGCAGCCGCGACGGATCTGCTCCGCTGGCCGCCAGTGTTCTCTTCAGTTGCGCTATCAAATCCGAATGATAGAACTGCCGTTGCGTCAGATGGATAGCTAATGTAAGCTCCGCGCGCGGCAACAGTTCCGTCCAGATCTTCAACTGTCGGCAAACTGCCTCCAAGGTCTCACGGCCGATGCTGATCGAGAGTCCGGTCTCTTCGGCCACTGAAAGCAGACTTCCAAAACCAGCTAACGAGCCATCTGCTTTGCGCCAACAGAGCCGAGCATCAAAGCCCTCCACCTGGGCGGTGAATTGTGGACCCGCCCGCAGCCTGCTGATCGGCTGATACCACAGCTCAAACTGGTGTTTTTCAATCACCTGGCGCAGTTCCAGTTCGCTCTCTTGCAGGCTGGCAGCAGCAACCTCCAACTTCTTGTCAAAGATTTCAATGCGCCCTCCGCCCGCCTGCTTGGCGCGGTACATGGCAAAATCGGCATCGCGGATGAGCAGTTCTGGCTCGATATGCTCCGCTCCCGCAATAGCCACACCGATCGACGCACCGGCACGAACCGAACGGCCTTCAATTTCAAACTCGCGTTCCATGGCATGAAGTACGCGGTTGGCCATATTTTCAATATCCGTGCTGGACAGGATATTCTCCACCAGTACCGCAAATTCGTCGCCTCCCAGCCGCGCCGCTGTATCCTGCGGGCGAAGAGCCGTCCGGAGCCGTTCAGCCACCGCTATCAGCAGCGCATCCCCCGCCGCATGGCCCAGCGAATCATTGACCTCTTTGAAATGGTCCAGGTCCAGAAAGAGTACGCCACAGTTCTGCCCGCGGCTGCGCGATCTGCGGCTGAAGGCTTGCTTCAGGCGGTCCAGAAAAAGCGCGCGGTTAGGCAAACCAGTGAGCGCGTCATGCAGAGCATCGTGCTGTAGTTTGACCTCCATACGCTTGCGGTCGCCAATATCACGAATGGAGAAAACCAGACCGTCCCTGACGCCATTCACCAGCAGCGGCCGGACCTCAAGCGCAACATCCACCAGTTCGCCGTCTTTTCTCGCGCGCACTGTATCGAACGAAACAAGTCCAGTTTGCGCCAATTGCTTGCCAACCTCCGCACACTCTTTCAAATGAGAGTCGGGAACAATGAAATCCTGCAGCCTGCCGCCGCGGAGTTCCTCGGTGGTAAAACCGAAGATGCGCGTGAAGGCTGCGTTGGCAAATACCACGTGATTGCCGCGCTCGACAACCACGGCTTCAGGAAGGCTGGCAAGAATGTCTTCCATCAGCCGTGGCTGCACAGGCTCCGAGTTGTCCGGAAGGCTCACGTGCTTGATCCTTTGACAGGCTACAGGTTAAAGGTGACAGTTTATGCAGGATTGCGGCGTGTATTTGACCATCATCTGTAACCTGTCACCTGCTATCGCAGCTCCACCAGTTCCATCTCGCCGTCGCGGCGGCGGTGCAGCACATACTGCTCTCCCGACAGGTTGTGAAAGATCAGCAGATCCCGGTCACTGGACTCCACCTCCTTGACCGCTTCCTCGATGCTCATCGCCCTCTCGGCGAAGGCGTCCGCACCGGTTACGATGTGCGGCTCGACAACTGTTTTGCGAGTCGGAGATTGATGTACGGCGATCACAGCGCTGGCCTTTTTGCGGGCACGCTCCGGCTTCTCCGCCACTGCGGACGGCTCGCCCGTTTGAGCAGCGCGGGCTTTGGGCCGGGCCACCGGTGGCGCCGTCAGCACCTTTTCTTCCTTGGGCAGCCGCTTGCCCTCAATGCGCCGGTCCCGATGACGCCGCGCCTGGTTCTCGGCGTGCTCCAAGGCAGTGCGCAGCGCCGACTCCAGCGTATCGGCCTTGCCCGCTGCCGCAATCGTCTGCAAGCG
Source organism: uncultured Acidobacteriaceae bacterium (assembly GCA_963804315.1). Classification (GTDB taxonomy): domain Bacteria; phylum Acidobacteriota; class Terriglobia; order Terriglobales; family Acidobacteriaceae; genus Telmatobacter. Next base: position 82,882 of record CAWDQB010000037.1, on the reverse strand, counting down.
TGCCTGGATCGTTACCTCAACGATCTGCTCGCGCTTCTGCGCGCTGAAAACAATGCTGCCGCGCGCGCTCTTGCCCAAAATGCGGGCAATTCGTTCCATACCCTCCTCGGCCTGCGTGCGCAGCCCCTTGGAGATCTTCACTTGCCGGGCGGTGTACTCCACTTCCATGGTCATCCTCCGCTTCTTGGTCTTCTCACAGCCCATAAAAAAGACTGGAGAACTTCGGATTCTACATGAATAGGGTTCAGTTGTCAGTTATCAGTGATCAGTCTTCGGCTGCAAAACTGATTATTCTTCCAAAACTGGATTGGGGGAAAGAAACGAAATAGCTTGACAGCTACCGGCAAAGCAAATGTTTCACACGAAACCGAGTGTTTGCATCACCCTTCCCGCCGTCTCCGCTGGTGCGTGCTGGGGATATTCATATCCTCGCGATACTTGGCCACGGTACGGCGAGTCAGTTGAATCCCTTGAGATTGGAGCATGGCAGCCAGCGCATCGTCCGTCAACGGATGGCGCGGATTCTCTTCCTCGATCAGTTTGCGAACTTTGCGCTTGAGCACCAGCAGCGGCGTATCAGCGCCCTCAGGCCCGTTCGAGCCTTCGGAGAAGAAAAAGCGCAGTTCAATGACCCCTTGCGGCGTGTGCGCATATTTATTGGCTACAGCACGGCTCACCGTCGAAGGATGAACCCCGATCTCTTCCGCCACTTCCTTGATCATCATCGGACGCAACGCTTCGATGCCCAGTTCAAGAAAATCCTGCTGGCGGCGCACAATCACTTCGCAGGTCCGCAGGATCGTGCTCTTCCTCTGAGCGATGTTGCGCATCAGTTGCAGCGCAGAGCGGAAGCGCTCCTTGACGTAATCCTTGACCTCTTTGTCCGTTCCCTCGGCCGTGAGCATTTGGCGATAGCGACGGCTGAGCCGCAGGCTGGGCAGATCTTCTTCATTCATTGAAACCACCCACTCGCCGCCACGCTTGATGAAGACCACATCCGGTTCAATCAGCCGCGACTGCTCCCGGTTATACTGGCGGCCGGGCCGCGGATCGAGGGTGCGAATGAAGTTCACTCCGGCATGCGCCTCGGCGGGAGTAATCTGCACTGCGCGCGCCAGATCCTTCACATCCCGCTTCTGAAGCAAATGCAAGTGCTTATCCACAATCAGCGTCGCCACCTCCATGCTGTGCCGGCGCTCTTCCAGTTGAGCTTCGGCCTCGGCGCGGAAGCTGCGATGAATATCCTCATCTGAATCAGTGGTTTGCTTGGAAAATAGTTGGGTAAACTCCCGCTGCTGGGCGGCAATCTGAAGCAATAAGCTCTCGCGCAGGTCGCGCGCCCCTACCCCGGCCGGATCCAGTTGCTGCACCAGTTCGATAGCGCGCCGCAAAAGCGAAATCACTGATCCGTTCTTCACCGCATCCTGCGCGTTGGTGAAAGCCGCCGCCAGCTCTTCTTCGCTGCCGCTTACATAACCATCCTCGTCCAGATTGCCGATGATGAACTCGACTGCCTGATGAAGGCCAGGCTCCAGGCTCAAAGCTCCCAACTGCCACGCCAGGTGATCGGCCAGAGTTGTAGGCTGGGAGAGAAAGTTTTCAAACGAGGGCTTTTCGCTCTCTTCATACTCCGGCTGTGTGCGATAACCGGGGTCCAGATACTCCTGAAAGTAGGAGCCAAAGTCGATCTCATTGAAGGGATCTTTCGGTGCGGCCGCAGGCTCCTCCGGGACGCGCTCATCAATCCGGACCTCATCCAGCCCGCGCTCCAGACGCTCCTGCCTGCCGGCCACTTCATCCAGCATCGGAACCGTCTCGTCAATCTCCTCCAGGACGGGATTCTCCACCATCTCGGCATCGATCATCTCCTTCAGTTCGAGCTTGTTGAGCGCCAACACGCTCACCATCTGCATCAGACCCGGTGTCAGGATCTGGCGTTGCGAGACCTTCAGACTCAATTTGGGTTGAAGCAGCGCCATAAAATGGACTCGTTCCCGTTTCGACTCACCGTTAGTGTACTTTGGCGAGATAAATGCATAAGTGAATTCTGAACTTTACTGCTTCGACTGTCCCGGAATGGGCGGCACCTTTTCCGGAAATCTCTCTCTGATTTGTTTTGCACAACTTTCAGCGCCAGGGGATTGACGAAAATGCCAAACCTTCTTGGTCCTTTGGCTGCGCCCAACTCAACCCATCGTAAATCCCTCGCCCAGATAAACCCGGCGCACTTCCACATCGTTGCCCAGTTCATGCGGCGTGCCGGTGCGGAAGATCCTCCCTTCGGCGATGATATAAGCCCGGTCGGTTACGCTCAAGGTCTCTCTCACATTGTGGTCGGTGATCAGCACGCCGATCCCGCTGGCCTTCAAATCAAAGATGATCTTTTGTAGCTCAAGAACGGCGATTGGGTCAATACCGCTGAACGGCTCATCCAGCAAAATGAAGTTGGGCTGAATGCAAAGCGAGCGCGCAATCTCCACCCGACGCCGTTCGCCGCCAGAGAGTGCATAGCCCCGCGTTGTCCGGATATGCCCCAAATTCAACTGGTGAATCAGCCGCTCGGTCCGCACCTTCCGCTCTCGATTGCCCAAAGGCTGCGCCTCCAGTACCGCCAGAATATTCTCCTCAACCGTCAGTTTGCGGAAGACCGAAGGCTCCTGAGGCAGGTAGCTGATGCCGAAGTTACGCGCTCTCAAGTACATAGGGGTCTCGGTAATGTCGGTCTCATCCACCAGCACCCGCCCGCTATCCGGCTGCACCAAGCCTACGATCATGTAAAAGCTGGTCGTCTTGCCGGCTCCATTCGGCCCCAGCAGACCCACCACTTCGCCGCGTGAGATCTTCAGATCAACCCCGCGCACCACTTGTCGTCCCTTGTACGTCTTGCCGATTCCATCGGCGATCAATGTATTCATCCCGTGGTTCGCCCTGTCACTCCATGAAAGACAAATCTATCATTCCTGGCATGAAAACGCATGAAGGATGATCGGACCCATGAAATCCGCCTCATTCCTCAGAAAAAGCAGATACCGTCATTCGTTTCATTTGCTGTGCATCTGCTTCTTCGGCTCCCCAGCTTCGTTGCGGCCAGCGAGGCACTCCCCCTTGATTGCCAGTGCCGCCGCGAACTTGCACTGCCCGCGAAGTGGAATATGAGTGCAATCGCTCAGGACTCACCTCATGTTGGTCTCGCTATAACGCGCTGCAAAACACATAGTGTGGCTGTGCCGGCAGGCTTTCTCTATGCGTATGACCATAAAAAGATACACTTGGTATCAGCACAGGAATTGTTAGGGCACAGGTCCATTGTCGAGTGGGTTGGTTCGCTTGCACGGTGTTTTCGTGCCGACAGCAGGCATTGAAGTTCGTCTTTCCTTGGGTGCTGTCCGAGTACAATTTGGAGAAAGAGCATCCGCGCATGCCGAAAAGTTTGTGGAAGAAATAGCCTTTGACAATTTTAAGGTATTGATATCATATATCTTAGTCTCGATTCAGGGCCTGTAGCTCAACGGTTAGAGCAGGGGACTCATAATCCCTTGGTTGGGGGTTCGAATCCCTCCGGGCCCACCAAAATACAGATAGATAAATAAAACAAAATAAACAACTTTTTTGCGAATTCCCGGCTTCCGTCAGGAAGTCTTTTTCGCCATACTTGCGCCTTGATATGGTCATCGGGTACAGTTCTGGGTACAGTGCTGATTTTTTGGGTACAGTTCTGGAGGTACAGTGGCGACGATTATCAAGAGACCTTCGGGCAACTGGAAGGCGATTATTCGCAAGGCTGGCTGGCCACTCAAGGCAAAAACATTCCGCACGAAGCGCGACGCGGAGGACTGGGCACGCCGCACCGAGGATGAGATGGTGCGCGGCGTTCACATCATCCGCGCCACAGCCGAGCGCATGACGCTGACGGCGGCGCTGAAGCGCTACACCGCCGAGGTCACGCCTACCAAGCGGCCATCAACCCTGGAGGGCGAACTTCGCCGCGCTGCGATTCTGGAGCGGCATCTTGGCAAATACTCTCTCGCCGCCCTGAATCCAGAGGTCATCGCCCGTTTCCGCGATATGCGCCTCGCAGGTGAAGATCGCAAGGATGAGAGCGGGAAACCAATTCCCCGCGCCAACAATACCGTTCGGTTGGAACTGGCCCTGCTCGGCCACCTGTTCACCATTGCCATCAAGGAGTGGGGCATCGGCCTGATCGTGAATCCGGTAATGAGCATTCGCCGGCCAGCGCCGGGGCCAGGGCGCAACCGCCGTCTGACGGAGGACGAAGAAAAGCGGCTCTTGGCCGCCGTCGATGCGCACTCGAACCCGATGCTGCGCTGGATTGTGCGCGTCGCGCTCACAACCGGAATGCGCGCCTCAGAAATTCTGACACTGCGCCGGTCACAAGTGGACCTCAAGCGCCGCGTCGTGCGCCTACTCGAAACCAAGAACACGTCACCGCGCACCGTGCCGTTGAGTGCGGCGGCCACGGCAGTATTCCGCGAGGCGCTGAATCATCCCGTGCGTCCAATAGACACAGACCTGATCTTCTTCGGGGAGCCAGGGCGGGACGGCAAGCGCCGCCCGTACCAGTTCAATCCTGTATGGCTGAATATCAAACGTGAATTGAAGCTGGTCAACGTACACTTTCACGACCTCCGCCATGAGGCCGTGAGCCGTTTCGTTGAAGCCGGATTTTCTGACCAGGAAGTCTCCGCCATCAGCGGCCACAAGTCGATGCAGATGCTCAAACGCTACACGCATCTGCGGGCAGAGGATTTGGTTGAAAAGCTCGATCTTATTCCGAGCAGGAAAGGCCGTTGAACTATCAGCTAACACGAAAGGAAGATAGATGGCAAATCGAAAGAGTTGCGAAAAACTTGCTATTCCAGCGTGGTTTAGATTGGAGGCCTATGACGGTCTCTCGAAATTAACCGCACCTCTTGATTGGCTGAAGCAGCTTGCGTTCCGTATAGACCTGAAACTTTTCTGGCAAGAAATCGCGGACGGACACGTAGCGCGCTCATCAGATAAGCGCTTTCCATTCGGACGTGATCTTGGCTTCGATCAGATCTTGATGCAAATCCAGCAAAAGCCGATCCTTGCAGTTGACGAACTCGTTGAGAAGTACAACCGTATCATTGACTTTACGACGGTAAATCTGGTCAAACGAGGACGTGACCCAGTTCGACCATTGACAGTCACGGATTTTCTATCAATATATGCCCTTTTGGATTCCGAAAAAAGAGATTTCATGGACCATGTGCTTGGCCGCATCAAACGCGATGCTCCATATCCTGATAACGGGATATGGTATGCCAGACGTGATGATGCAGAAGGATACAAAACCAATTCGAAGCCTCCTCGCATCTCTCACGAGCACGGGGCGATAGCGAGATACCTGGAAAAGTTCAAGAGTCTCTTATCGCTATGGAAGGCAAAGGATTCCAAGGTTTATTTCCAAAATTCTATTCTTGGCAACGATGCGGTAGAGACCGACCGAGATTTCATGACTGATTCAATTGGAAGCCACATTCCAGAGGGATTTACTTCACTCTTCGCAATGGATGCCAACATTCCTTATGCGGAAGCAGAAATCCATTTCAAAAAATACTACAAGACGTGCCAGGTAAAGACGAACGCCAAGAGGATAGAGCCGGAACTCTTTGCGTTGTGGAGGACAAACGGTGTTCTTCCATATATCGACCTGCAACTTTATGTGGACATCGAAGCAGCCCTACACCGAAATTCAAAAATGAAAATCAACGATGACGAAATCGCAGGGGCTATATACCCAGAGGGGAGAATGAGAGATGATCCAGATCGGGTTTCGTGCATCACAAGGCCCGAAGCGGATAGGCTGATGGACCCGACGAGCGCCCTCTTTCGCCAATTGCTCTCAGCGGCACACCACGGCCAGATGAGCGTCAGATAGGCCCTACCACAATGACATTTATTATATCAGATGCTGCGAAAAGAACGGAAGGGTGGTTTGCCGGGATTTTTTGGCCACAAATTCTCCCTGTAATCAATTTCAAATGATCGCTACCCTATCTCCTAGATCCCGAAATCGAGGGGGAAGATTACGGTGCCTAGCGCAAAAGAGGAGTTTTTCAAATCGTCGGGGCCACTGCTGACTACTGGGCAGCTTGCCAAAATCCTGAGCCGTTCCGAAGAAGGGCTGCGCATCAGCCTTCGATCCGACACGGAGTTCTCGCGCCAAGTCAATGCAGCGCGCAAGCGCTTGGGCCGCCGAGTATACTTCTCGACTGAAAAGATCGCTGAAATCATCGGACTCTCCTAGACGCCGAGCAATTTCCTGTTGAATGTGCGTTTCTCGGGCCTAATCTGGTCTGAAACCAGGAGAGCGGGCTGAGTCGGAGGCTTGGATAGGACGGGGGCTGGGCAGCCCACCCAATAGACAAAGAGAGGCGAGGGCATAATTTGAACATAGCTATCCAAATAAACGCCTTAGAATCAGTGTATGCCTATACACGGTGGAACTTCGGATAAGCTCGGAAACCGGTACGAAATGCTGTGGGCCTTCGACCAGATGCTCAGGATTCTTGATGGTAGAGCTATCGACTTCACACTCGAACCCATCAATTCCGAAGAGTCCAAGGGCATCGAATTCAAGGTCACAAATACAGATGGGACAGTGGACTACTGGTCGGTCAAGCGTCAGACAATTCAAACCGGATGGACCCTGGCACTTCTGACAGCTAAGGACGACCGGGGACGCTCGATCCTCGGCGACCTCATCGGACATGCCCAGCGCGCGGAAACCAATCATGGCGTATTCGCATCTACTCTCGGTGCCGGTGAACTAGAAGAACTGCGTCTGTACATTACAGACGAAACCGTATTCAAAGATCGCTTAGAGCAATCCGCTTCTCTCCGCGGAAAATTTCGTGCGTCCATCCTGCCTTTATGCGGCGGCGATGAAAAGCTTGCCCGTCAACTCCTGGCGCGAATCCGAAGCCACGCAGCGGATGAAGCTCAACTCCGCGACCGGGTGCAAGACAAGATACGGGGGTCCTTTACGATGCATCTGGGCCGCAGTTAGATGTGGGGAAGGTTTGGACCCGCCTTGAGGATCTCCTCATTGAAAAGATTCACACTCCCATTGACCGAGCGGTGATTCTCGCCGCACTCGAAGAACGGAATATCCGGCTTCGTGACTGGGCAGTTGAGAGGACGGTTCTGGCACAAATTGAGCAGCTTTGTGAATCCTATATAAATCCGATCAAAGAGGAGCTTATTAACGGCACCTTCTTAGCGTTGGGTGGCTTGGACGAGATTCTTGCGGGGGACGGCACGCCCAAGAGCCGGAAGACATTAATTGTCGGCGGGGCTGGGGGCGGCAAGAGCACTACGCTCGGGCATGTGGTCGAATCGCTTCAACGATCCAAGTTCTATGTTGTGCCGGTTCGTTTTGATCAGTTGCCAGATGGAATTCTCACAACCGGTGAATTGGGCAGGAAGCTCTCTTTGCCGGAATCGCCGGTACTCGTGCTTGCGGGCATTGCGGCTGGGGCTACTTGTGTGCTTGTTGTCGATCAGTTGGACGCTATCAGTATGGCATCCGGACGACGTGTTGAACTGTGGTCCTTATTTGACAGCTTGCAACGTGAAGCCGAACGATTTCCAAAGATGTCGCTCATTGTCGGATGCCGGGAGTTTGACCTCGAACATGACAAGCGATTGCGAGCGATGAAGTCTTCGCAATCCGGATTTTCGCTGATTGCTCTAAGAACGTTGTCGCCAGAGGCCGTTGATGCGGTTCTGCAGAACGCAGGGTTGGATATAACGCGGATTCAGCCGCAAATCCGAACAGTGCTGGCGCTTCCGCTCCATATGTCTATGTTTCTGCATTTGTCACCGGAGGCCCAATTCGCTCTTCACGACCGGGATGGCCTTTTTGATAGCTTCTGGATTGAGGCTGAGCGCAAAGCAAATCTTCGCGCTGAACGGACGATCTCGTGGACGCCGATCATAGACAAACTGACATTGTGGCTCAGCACTCATCAACGACTTTCTGCACCGCGAGACGTTCTTGACGATTTCGCTGCCGATGCAGCAGTACTGACCTCGGAGCGGGTACTCATTTCGTCGGAGGGCCAGTATCGGTTCTTTCACGAAGCTTTCTTTGACTATGCATTTGCCAGGCGGTTTGCATCGCAAGGCAAAAGGCTGGTCGATTTTCTACTTTCTGGCGAACAGGATTTATTTCGACGTGCGCAAGTTCGCCAGATTCTTTCTTATGTTCGCTCCCATGATCTGCCGTGTTACCTGCGGGAACTCAGGAGCGTTCTCATTGACGCTCGGATTCGTTTCCACATCAAGAACCTAGTTCTGCAATGGCTTTCTGCACTTCCCGAGCCAACAGTTGATGAATGGTCGATCCTACGAAACGTGAGGGAAGCGTGTCCGCGACTCGTTTCTCACATTCGAGGCACTGTTCTGGGAAGCGCGGGTTGGTTTGATGCTCTGGATGCAGCCAACTATTTTGATGGAGTCCTCTCAAGTGGGGAGCCCGCAAAAGAACAAGAGGTCATCGGATGCTTCAGCTTCACTCCAGTTTTGAAACAACGATCCGCGCGCATTGCAGATCTCTTGAATCAATACCGTACCAGCGACAACCGATGGAATGATTATCTCCAGACAATCTGCCGCTCCGGCGAGTTTTATCATGATCGGCGTATGTTTGATCTGTTTCTTGACCTGCTCAGGAAGAGGCTAATTGGCGTCCGCCAGCCAAATGGAACGGGAGGAGCTGACTGGTGGCATCTGATGTATTCCGCATCCAAGGAGCGGCCGGAGTTGGCTTCTGAAGCAATTGGGGTCTGGCTCCATTCTGTCTTCGTGAGATGGCTCGAAACCTCGGGTGAACCTGCCGAACAGACGCCCGGCAGGATGTCGGGACATCACCCTCTGTCCGACGAACTTAACGACGGCGGCGATGGCACTCCAGTTTTCAGTGACGCAGCACACGCTCCCTCGGCATATGCCACCTGTCTATTGCCCACGGTCGCCGAAATTGTTCGGACGACTGCGAAGGAAATAGAAGGCCAACTTGATAACGATCCAATCTGGACCTTCCGCTCCTACGGAGATGACGCACTTCAAAATGATGACGTTCTATTGTCCCATCTGGCACGATCACTTGAACGGCTGGCTGTCGAATCTCCGGAACAACTTGACTCTCTTCTCGCGCCGTACTGTCAAAGACCCCATGACACTATTGCTTACTTGGTGTTGAGAGCATGGTCGGCAAATCCAGGCTTGTACGGCGAGCGTCTTGTCGATTTTCTTGTTGAAGATCCGCGCAGATTGAAGATCGGGTATGCCGTGTGGGGAGGCGGTGGTTCAGCGCAGGATTATGTTTCACTCCAGGCGGTGCGGGCTGCTTCGGCGCGGTGTTCTGCAAAAAAGTTCATTGCGTTAGAACGAGTAATTCTTGCGTTGCGGGATCGTTGGGAATCAACTCACCCGCCGTTGCGTGGATTGAGACAATTGCGCTTGGTGCGCGCTTTGGATCAGTCCCGACTAAGCAAAGCCGCGCGAGCGAAGTTGGCAGAGCTGGAGAGAAAATTCCCCGAGGCCGACGAATGCCCGCCGGTTTCGATGGGTTCACAGTCAGGATGGGTCGGCCCCCCTATCCCGGAGGACGCGCAATCGAAGATGACCGACGATCAGTGGCTGGGAGCGATGCTGAAGTACCGAGGAAGAGACTTCCGGTCTCCCGATTCTTTCGCAGGGGGAGAACTTGAGCTTGCCCGATCGCTGAAACAACGCACGTTTGAGAATCCGATGAGATTTGCTGCATTGGCGCAACAGATGCCCGACGACATGCCTGCAAGCTACTTTGAATCCATATTGCATGGTGTAGCAGAAAGTGGATACAAGGATCCCTCGCTTAGAGACCCAGAACTAGCGGCGCCTCTGATCCGGCGCATCGATTCTCTCCCGTCGCGGCCTTGCGGAAGGGCGATTGCTTGGTTGATTCAGCGTTGGGAGGGTTCCCGTTGGAGCGATGATGTAATTGATACCGTCGCTTGGTATGCGATCAACGATCCGGATCCCAAAAGCGATGTATGGAAAACGGCCCCTGAAGGAAGGGCTCTTTACTACGGAGGCGACGCTTTCACGGCTGGAATGAATTCTGCGCGAGGTGCCGCAGCCGAAGCGATTGCAACGATTCTGTTTTCCAACCCCGGAAGTGTTCAGCGGTTAGAGGCGGCCATTTATGCAGTCAGTCATGACCGCGTCATTTCCATCAGAGCTGTCGCCGTCCAGGCCCTTATTGCACTGATGAACATTGATCCGACAAAGGCGATCTTATGGTTCAATGAGGCAATCGATGGGACTCCTGAGCTTTTCAACACAATGTTATTTGAGAGATTTGTTTATTACGCGGGATACCGGGATTATAAACAGATTCGTCCCGTGATTCGCTTGATGATGGGATCGCCAGTACCGGCAGTAGCTATTGCCGGGGGACGCCAGGCGTGCCTTCATGGTCTTACGCTAGAAGAGGCTGCTCAAGATGCACTCGAAGCATGTAGTGGTGCAGCCCCGTTGCGTGAAGGCGCGGCCGCAGTCTATGCGCGCGAGATCGCGCACAAAGAACTCGGACCAGCTTGCCGCGCCAAGCTGAAGCAGTTCTTCTTCGATCCAGTGGATGCCGTTAGGCTCAAGGCGGTGTTAGCGTTCCAGCATCTTCCTGAACTGATCACCTCAGAACAAGCTGACTTGCTTCAGTCATTTCTCGAATCGAAACCAAAGATTGGCGAACTGCAATTAATCCTGCGCTTCCTTCAAGATTCTCCGGTACAACTGCCTGATCTCATCCTCAATCTAGCCAAGATCTGTGTTGCAGGTGGGGATGACGATACTGGGCACGGTCATCGTTACGGTGCATCAATGGAGCTATCGAAAATCATTGTGCGCCTTCTAGTTCAAACGGAGGACTCCAAGGTACGCGCACAATGTCTTGATCTCATTGACGCAATGGAGGAACACTACTTTATAGGCCTCTTAGCAGAATTACATCGCGTGGACAGGTGAGCTTTTAACATACGTGAGATCGAGTCGAATCGTGTTGATCGGGAAATGCCTCGAACTCCGCTTAATCGGTAACGGTAAGTCGGCCGGCACTCATCGATTTCCCTATACAAGAGTTTCCGTTGCCGGTATTGGCCCTTACCACTCGGTGAGGAGTCCATGCCGATCCATCCACCATTGGCCAATGCCTGAATCGTCAGCCAGTCGGAACCGGGCCGCTATCCAGGTGCCGAGAGTTTCGCTAACCATGGTTCGAATGTCATCACGTCCGCTCGAATTCGACCCATTCTCGATGGTGAGGTCGCTGCTAGGCGTAAAGGCCGCTACGTGCCGCTGACGCGATGGCCTACGGCCAGCCTTGACCCCTCTACGCTTGTTGCCACGGTAATCATGGTTTTCTTTTCCCAGGAGCCTACGGGACATACCAGCCTGAAACAAAACCATTGCTGGCAGAACGCACTATGCACAGTTTATGCTTTCCATCCTGGCTCCGTTGCACGGTCCAACCGTCACGGTCACATCGAATCAAAGACCTCAAATCCCCGTCCTGATCCAGCTTGTAAGCAGCTTGTCCCTCACTTGACGCAGCCCAGACAGACACCGCCTTTACATCGAGCGAACGGGCATATCCATTTGTATTCCCGACGGCATATCCCCAATAAAACGTCCCGCCCATCAGCTGCATTCCTACGACCGCTGCGCCGCCGAGCCACTGAAGCCAGGATTTACGAGCCGTGATTTGCGCGACAGTCTGAGCGGTCCGCGCAATCTCGTTCTGCGTCGACGTTACGACGGCTTGGCTCACAGTTTCATCTATGCGCGCCCTCGTTGCCGCAAGATCAGATTCAGCCAGCCTGCGAGCACTGTCTAGCGAAGATGCGTACTTTACGAGCGATCTCGAAATCAGTCTGTCGATTTGTTCCGGCATCTGCTTCGCCATCTCAAGATGATTGCCAAGTAAAAAGGCAATGGCCCATATCGCATCATTGTCGCGGATGCCGAGTTCCTTGCCGATGCGATTGAAACGATTCGTTTCATCAGCACTCGGAGCACGGCCATAAATTGAGTAAAAGGCTGTATCGAGATTCATGCAACAACCCCATCGAAGACGGATGCACACTCCTTTACCCAGCGGTTTACCTCTGCGCGATTTCCGATGGGCGCAACCTCGATTACTTTTTCAATCGTCAGCCGCTCACTGTGCAACAGATCGGAGATGCGGTCTGCCACCTCTGGAAAATTGAAAGTCTTACCCTGAGCCTCTACCGTTGCCCTGATCTTGGAACTGTTGTATAGCTCAAATTTGCGTTCCGGCCCGTGATACAGATTGCGAAGAACATGGGTCGTGTGCCCACCGGCTACGTCCAGATACTCCTTCAAGAGTTGGATGCTATCCCGCTGCGAATTGATTACCCACAGCGTTACCAACTCGCGCCCCAGTTCGTGCATGGACTCCGTGAGCAGCGTTCCGTAGAGTTTTACACCCACTCCACTGCGAGCGGGTGTGTTGACGACCACGGTCTCGTCGGGTTGCACAGCCAGACGATTGACAAGGTCCATCCATCCGTCCTTTTCGTCCAGGTTGATGTAGACAGTTTCGACGGTCTTTCCATACGCCTTTCCGACATCTGGATTTGCAGTGTCAGCGTCAATCAGCAACAGTTTCTCGTCGCGCTTCGAGAGGTAATGAATCAGAGACATTGAGACGATGCTCTTGCCAACGCCACCCTTTGAACCGCTAACCATGTACACAGGCTTTCCCATACTTCCTCCTCAAATATCCTTGTCGTCTTCGATTACCGTGAATGTTCCCTTCTTCGTTGCAACGGTGTTTACCGAGGCAGCACTTGATTTTGCGGGCGCAGCCGAAGCTGTCTTTGCAAGCGGCTTCTCTTGGGTTTCCAGTCGAATACCAGCACGCGACTTGCTTGTTCTTCTTCCCGGTTTCAGATATTGCCGCGCAGTCGAGATTGTCATGCCGAGGCCAACACCCTTGAGATCATCAAGTACCGTTTCGAGAGTGTGTCCGGCAGCGAGTGCTTCCTTGGCCTTTGCGCGCAACTTTGCAAATGCTTCTCTGCGCGAATACTTTCTCTCTGCGGGCAGAGGAGGCATTGCAATTCGTTTATCCAACGCCGCAATGGCAGCTTGGAGCATTTCCTCAGTGATTACTTCTCTTTGTGTCATCGAGTGTCTCCGTAGAGTCTCCTGCAACGAGGACTATATGCAAAGTAGCACAAAAGAAGTCCGAAAGAAAAACGTCAAACGCCTTTATCTATAGGGTGTTTAGCAGCTATGCGAAGGAGTGAGTAATAGAGCGTAATGGTGCGTAACAAAATAAATTCTGCGAAGATTACCGCGTACGATGCGGCCTTGCATGAAAGTAGTTTCTCGGATATGTTGTGAGTGTAACGCGCTATGTGTTGGCAGAGCGGTACAGGATGCGGGTTATCCGTACACATGGCTTCGCCCTGTGTCGTCTAACCCATCGCCTGCGATGCTCCGCGCTACGCTTGTCTCATCGAGGCTCATCCTGAAACTAACCGCGCATGCTACGCGTAGAGAAAAACAGTATGCCGTTCACTTCACGAACCAATGATCGCGCCTCTGCACGATTTGAAATGCGGTTGACGGCGGCTGAGCGTCTGCAACTTCGCGACGAGGCCGACCTTGCCGGGATAAGCATAAGCGAGCTGGTCCGCAAACGCACTTTTGGCAAGACGATTCACGCCGCGATTGACCTGATGATGATTCGCGAGCTTCGCCGCTTGGGCGGCCTTCAAAAATATGCAATGAACAAGCTCGCCCTGCACGACGAAGTTGTAGACGAGTGCGCCGCGACGATCCGCGCAATACACGCAGCTATTGAACGAGTTGCCAACCATGATCGTTAAGTACATCGCCAACCCGAAGACGCTATCGAGCAAGGCGTCGCGTATTGGCAGTTTGCTCGACTACATCGAGGCCGATGGACGCGCAGACGCACAGAAGGCGGAGTACATTGGCGCAAACGGAAACTTCTACTCGGACTCGCAGCAAGGGCAGCGCGCCGAGATGGTTGCCCTGGCAATAGAAGCGACTCGCAGCAAAGACCCCGTCGATCACTGGCTGCTGAGTTGGAAGGAAGGCGAGCAGCCGACGCAAGCGCAATGCAATGAAGCCGTCGAAATCCTGAAACGGCATCTCGGAATGAGCAGCAACCATCTTGCCGTTTTCTCATTGCACCGCAACACGGAGAACTATCATCTTCATGTCGTTCTCAATCGCGTTCATCCCGATACGTTACGCGTCAAAGACAAGGGATGGTGCATCGACAAAGCGCACAAGGCCATCGCGGAGATTATCCGCGCGCAGGGCTGGGAGGCAGAGAGAAATGCTCGCTATCTTGCAAGTCGAAACGGTGAAGTCATACGAGCCAAAAGTGTGCGCGATCCTCAGCCCCGCTCGAAAGCGCTGGACCATGAGAATGCAACTGGAGAGAAATCCTGCGAACGAATCGCGCAGGAAATAGTCGCACCAATTCTGCGTAATGCAACGTCGTGGGCGCAGGTGCATGAAGGGCTGGCCCAGGTTGATATGCGCTATGAACGGAAAGGCAGCGGCGCAATGCTTTGGGTGGGAGACCAGCCGCTCAAGGCTTCTTGCATCGGACGTGAATTCAGTAGGTCACGGATGGAAGAGCGGCTGGGTGAATTTCAGCCTGATAGCCGCAGCAATACAATGGCGCTCCTGCCGCGCATAGCCGAGCCTCTTCGCCCGGATATGCCAGCGAACTGGGCTGAGTATCGCAAGACACTCGGAGATAGCCGCAAACAAAAGGACGCTGCCCAGGCCCAGCAGCGCATGGATCATCGTGCAGCGCGTGAGATGCAGTCTGTGGAGTTCCGCACAGAACGGTCCGCGCTATACCAGGGCGGCAAGTGGTCCGGCAATGCCTTGAATGTCGCCAGAAGCCTTTTGGCCGCCGACCATGCCAAGCGCAGGGCCGAGTTGATGGAACGGCAAAAGCGCGAGCGTGACAGTCTCCGCCTGAGGTTCGGCCGGCGGAAGACCTTCGAGCAGTTTCTTGTAGAGCAGGGAGAGCCACGGCTCGCGGAGCAATGGAGGTATCGGGATACAGAGACGGCGGGGGCGGCAATTCTCGGAGACGGCGACGAGATGCCACGCAAGCGCGACATCCGCGACTTCACCGCGCAGGTGCGTCCGTCAGTGCACTCGCGGTTGGCCGAAATTAACTATTCATCGCGCACCGATCCGAGTCGCGTCAGCTTTACGGATCGCGGTAAGCGCATTGATGTCTGGCAAGCGCTGGACGAGGACGCTGTACTGGCCGCGCTCCAGTTGGGCGCACAGAAGTGGGGAACGCTGACCATCACCGGCCCCGATGAGTTCAAGCAACTGTGTGCGCAACTCGCCGCGCAGCATGGATTCAAAATCAACAATCCTGAGTTGCGGCGAGAGATCGTTCGCGATCACAGCGAGAGCCAGCCAGTCCCGGTAATGCCGTCTGGAATGCCGTCGCCAAAACCGAATCGAGGTGCGGAACGCCTCGCAGCTTGATTGGATGACTGCGGTAAGAATGCGCGTAACGGGCCACGATCAACAGGCCGTAACGCAAGCTCTGAAGGAAAGCGCCAGGCAAGGGCACAATGCAGAGAACCGCAACTGGACCAACTACGCCGAGCGCACCGCCGAGGCCGTCTTCGGCCCGCGCGGCGACCGGGAAGTTGCGCGTTGCCAACCACGCGCCGGAGCGTGGGCGCGTATAGATGGCCGTACACAGGACCACGAAAAGTCAGTGCGGTCCAGCTACCAGCAACAGACCTACCTGCAGGGCCGGAGAGAAATCGAGCGGGACTAGACGTGCCGGGCTTGTCCGGAGAGGCAAACGCCAACCACACCACAGCGGTTTCTTCTGGTTTCGATTCGAGATGGCACAACTACTGCGCCTCAAGAGTTCGCACGCGCTTCAGCAAACGATCAATTTCGGAGTTTCTGTTTTTGAACCAGTCAGTTGACCAAATGCGGTGTATTTTCCATCCTTGGTTCTCCAGAGTCATTTGACGAAGTCTGTCACGGTCTCGGACCGACCTTCCAGAATGGTAGCTCTTGCCGTCGAATTCGACCCCAAGTAGGAAAGTTCCCGGTTTCGTTGGATGGCGTACTGCAAGATCAATGAAATATCCACTGACTCCGACCTGTGGCACCACATCGTAGCCATTTGCTTTCAACACCGCCCCTACCGCTGCCTCGTGTTCATTCGACGACTCCGCGCCTGGAGAAATGACAGGACTAGCAGAGATGCCATTCTTCGCATACTGCATGTAACCCTTGAGGGCGCGAACACCCCAAGGGGTCGATGCTGTTGTTTGGATCATATCGGGGTCAAGCGAACTAAACACAACACAACGCTTTTTCGCGCGCGTGATGAGCACATTCAGGCGTCGATGGCCGCTCTGAGTATTAACGCCTGCATAGCGCTGGTAGTAGTTCCCCTTGGAATCAGGTCCGTAGGTAACTGAAATGAAAATCACATCTCTTTCGTCGCCTTGAACATTCTCTAGATTTCGAATAAAGAATGGCTCAGGTGTTTCTTCTTTGGTTTCGATCCAGGCATTCGATAATGAATCGCCCTTCAGTCTTGCGTAAAGCAACTCCTCAATTAGCTCTCGTTGCTCGAAGTTCATCGTCACCACACCGAGCGATTCTCCGGGGCAGCAGGCAATGTGTTTGATTACTGCGTTTACAACACTCTCAGCTTCTAGCGCATTTCTGCGATTCTCGTAAACCCCTTGAACCTCCATGTACTTGACGCCAAGATCATCGTATTCGTGATATGCAGAAGGGAACACAATCAGATGTTCGTCATAGAACTCTGAGTTCGAGAATGCGATCAGACTATGGTGTTGCGAACGATAATGCCAGCGCAGTCGGCGCACTGGCTGGTAGCAGGTAAGAGCCGTATCCAAAATGCTCTCTCCCTCTGCGACGGTCGATTTTTCGTCGTCCTCCACCTCGTCATCCAGTGTGCGTTGAAAAAATGAAGTCGGCGGAAGCTGTTTCGGGTCTCCAACAACAACAATCTGAGCACCACGACCTATTGCTCCCAGCGCTTCTTCTGGTCGAAGCTGCGACGCCTCGTCCATGACAACGAGGTCGAATGTTACCCTTCCTGGAGCGAGAAACTGTGCAACAGACATTGGGCTCATCATGAAACATGGCTTCAACGCCTGGGTCGCACGTCCAGCCCTCTCCATCAACTGCCGAATGGGAATATGCGCACGCTGCTTAGATATTTCGTGCTGAATAAGGGCAAGGTCCGTCATCTCTTTTACGACCGAGCCCCTGATGCCGCCAGGAACGTGGCGTCTACTCGAACGATATGCCATGTCGAGTTGATTTAGTTCCATGACAGAACGATCCAGTGAGGAAAACTGCCGGCGAACTTCGTCCTGCGTGATGCCGCTCATTCCCCACAGGTCGCCATGTTCATTGAATAAACGCCGAACGATTGTGTCGCAGAAAAGATACTCGAAACAGTCTGGCAGGCTCTCAGGAGATACGGCTCCACTAAGAACCAGGCTGACCACGTATTCCAGTCCGAACACTCTAAGTTGCTGGGCGGAACGCTGCGCATCAATCTACATTGGCAACAGCGCTTGTTCTTTAACGCAGCGTCCTAATCTCGATACCGCCCTTCCAAGCGCTTCCAGGCTGTTGCGTTCCCCGAAGAGCTTTTCGGTTTTAAGCGCGGTGACGACGTTTCTTTCTTCTTCTTGGATAGATGTTTCATTAGCCCGGAGATCTTTCATCCATTTCATCAAAAAGGATATTCTTGATTCATAATCATCAACAAGTAGCCACTCCTTAATTGAGGCGTGTAGAAGTGAATTCTCTACAGTATCGACAAGCGCGATCACTTCGGCAATAGGCGCAGGACTCGTCTCAGTCCCGCGATAATGCGTGCTTAAAACATTGCTGATCCCCGCGTTCGAGGTTAATGCATCACGCAGTCCTCGCGCTGTCTCCACCCGACCTAGAAGGTCCGCAATCTCTACCTGCTTGCAGGAGTCTTTCAACTGCAATGGCTCAAGACTTGCGAGCAGACGGCGGGAAACAGCAACAATGCTGCGCACCTTCACGAGAAAATCGTCAATCTCAGCATCGATACAGTCGAACGCGATGTCAGGCACAAGCGCGTGTAGTTCAGTGAGGGCTTGAAGGGAAGACTCCAATTCCTCAGGTTGAGGTACGATACCCTGAGAAAGTGACAGCATACTTCTCAGTCGTGCCCCCGGAAGAGTGAGAAGCGCATTACGCACGACGGAAGCAAAAGGCTGATGTTCGGGCAGGCGAGTAAATAGTTCCTCATGCCACCGGGCAACAACAATCAAGTCTTCCCAGTTTGTCTCCATGCCCTGAAACGTCTCGCCTAAATGCTCACGATATTGCTCCTTACAAATAAATGCCGTGAGTTTGACGCGATGATGCGCCAGAAGACGAAGACCGGCCGCCTTCTGGCGGGGATTTCTCTTCTGGACCAATTTACTGTGCGAACGATAGACCAAAGATGCGGCGCGAAACGATCTTCCAAATCGGCGATACCAAGGCGTCTGGTCGAGAACTGAGGCTGCATCAAGGAGCATCTGGTCTGGTGTATCGGATTCGACAAGGAACTGCTCTGAGAGGGAATCCCGTTCGGCGGCAAGGGCAGAGCATACCTGCTTGCCTTGCTCAAGCAGATGAACTAGGCCGTCCTTCGCAAATTGTGGTCCACGCAAATGAGCAAGATAAAGTGGTGCCTCGGACATCAAATGACGAGCGGTTACCAGGTCTGTGACGGAACTTAGCGTAAAGCCAGTATCGGCTCCTAATGCGCTGCTAAGAAGGCGGGCTGCATTTTTAGCGCGTGCGATTTGCCGTTCAACTCTTAGCAGCGCTGTATCCAACTCACGCAGTGTAGCTAGCGAATAGGACATTAGGCCCATCCGCGCCAATTCATTGTCGAGGCGCGTGAATTCAGCGGGTAAGTCCCTATCCAACAGTTGCGCATCGTTCGGCAGAGTGTCTATCAGCTCGTGATATGCAGAGAGAGACGTCAGAAAGTCTTCAACATTCCTTCGGTTTGTAGGTGTTCGTAGGGGCTCAATGAGGTCGTGATGGTCATGAGGAACCACAGGGATGCCGCCCACAATCCATGCTTCGGTCTTGTCAGCCCAGATGTCTATATTGCCAAGGGCCTCGGAAACTGTTCGGATGATCACTTGAAGAAGCCCAATTCGCTGTGAACAGTAATCGACTAGCAAAGGGAGAGACGCAAGTATGCGGTCCTGTTCAGCAAGTCCTAGCTCGCAGGTCGGCAACCAACCCCACGGGTTCTCTTTCTTCTCGACCGATCCGCCCGAACCTTGAATTCTTTGCAGATGAGCCGAGTAGGTTGTCACCGCGTCCTTACGCTCACTCACCGCCTTATAGTCCCATGAAAACGCCTCGGGAAACGCAAGTGTGTTCGTCTCACGCAGTACCGGGGGGATATCGGAAAGCAATGCGTCGCGCTGCCAAATTAGCTCGAAAGGAGTTCTACCAATGGCGGCATAGGGCGTATGAAGCAGAGTAGCGTATTTCCTCAGTTGGTCACGTTTATGATTCAATAAACTTTGCTTATGTTCCAAGGTCGTTGGTGAGGAAAAGCGGGAGTTGGCTTGAATTCTGGACTCCAGAGACCTGAGTAAGCTAACCTTGCTGGTTTTATGGCTATGAAGTTCGAGGCAAAATTCCCCCAGTCCGCAAGCGTCAAGACGCCTCTTAACCACTCCGAGAGCCGCCATCTTTTCTGCGACGAACAGTACGCGCTTACCTGCCGCTATTGATGCTGCGATCAGGTTTGTAATGGTCTGGGATTTTCCTGTGCCGGGAGGGCCTTCGATAACGAGATTCTTGCCACGTATCGCATCGATCAGAGCGCTATGCTGAGAGCTATCCGCATCATTCACGAGCGGTGGAACATCGCCTTTGTCCGCCTCTTCATCAATGTCATACTCTGGCGCAAGGGACAGCCCTTGAGGGGCAGTCCCAGAAAAGAGGTCAAGAAGCCGGGGATGGCGTTCGAGAGGGGCTTGCGACGGCCAACGCTCTGGATCAAGGTCCAAATACATCAGAAGTTTTCCAAAACTCAGAAGCGCAAGCGATACATGTCGGCAAATTCGCCAGTGCCGCTTTAATGCAATGATTGAAGAGAAACGTTGGAAATACTCTTCTGGAGATTCACCCTCTTCAATATCGGGAATTACTAAGCCGAAGTCGCGCCTCATTTTCTCGATCAACGAGAGATTAGCTGTAAGGTCTTCACCTGTATACTGCAAGCGAATCGAGCGATCAGTGTCTTTCGATTTTGGTGTGATTATCGTTACGGGTATTGCCAGTAGGGGTGACTGACGAATTAGAGAAGAATCGTCAGATTCCCGCCATTCGAGAAAACCAAAGATCAAGTGAAGAATGTTGGTTCCTGATTCTTCGAGGGCAGTGCGGGCAGAAGTTCCGATCTTGCGAATGATGATCTCAAAGTCATCCTGATAATGAATGACGGGAAGACAATCAGATTGCCCCTCACCGAGAGTACGCTCGAAATCAGTGTTCCACCCAATTTCTTCAGCGTAATCCTTCGCCGATGGCTTCTCAGCTAGCAATTCAAACTGTTCGTCGGGCGGTTCAGGAACCGGCATGAAAGGAATTGTTCTTTCATCAAGAAGAGACTTATAGAGCGTCTCCAAGTCAACGTTAACGATGCGAAGTGACGTTCTGCCGTGGCGGAAACTGATGAGCCTATTACGATTCGTGAGGTCGAGCAATCGACGGCGGAGTGACTCAAGTCCTCGGCGCACAGCCTCAATTGCGGCCTGATCAACAGGTTGCGTCGAGGAGTTGCTGTTTGGCATCCTCGTTGACGCCGATGAGGACGACTGCTCGTCTACTCGTGAAGGATTGGTGTGCAAAGTCCAACTCATGTCCAGAGTCCACCCGACATTCAGGATTTCCTGAAATCACGTTCAAAAACACCCGCCTAAGGAAGTTTCCCGATACCAACAATGCTAATACCTAGACCTACGCTTGCGGCGAGCCAAATGATTGGCGTGTGGTTTTGTGCCTAAGCATAAAGCCTTGCCGCTTCGATTTCTACCTGATTAACGCAAGAAACCGTTGCAGCGTGTGCGTATCTGTTCAGCCAGAGCTTCAGTAACAGGGTGCTCGATTCCCAGGCTGCTGAGATTCAAGAGTATGCTATTAGCCATTTCCGGCACACGGCGGCGGACAAGCGGCTTGGCAAGTCCAGCATCTTCGGCCAGTTGCTCGAAATTCGCTTTCGAGACTTTGTCGGATGAATACTCGCCGCCAATCTCTCATGGCCAGCTCGCGGGTCAGCTCTGGGTAATAGCGCGTACTGACGAGATCGTAGAGAGGG
Source organism: uncultured Acidobacteriaceae bacterium (assembly GCA_963804315.1). GTDB lineage: Bacteria > Acidobacteriota > Terriglobia > Terriglobales > Acidobacteriaceae > Telmatobacter. The sequence continues at coordinate 61,368 of CAWDQB010000037.1, read as the reverse complement.
GCAAGCCGGGTCTCCAGAATCGCCGTACCTACGCCGCGATAAAGTAGAGAAAAATTCTTGCCATGCGCGTCATTGTTGCCGACCAGGAAGTTGAAGACCACTGCATCCAGCAGACGCGCCAGGTCAAGGACCGGCGCGCTGGAGACATCGCGCAGCAGAATGAAGCACTGCTTGAGCGACGGCCCGCCTTCCTTTTGATACTTGTTTTCCGAGACGATGCCCAGTGCCTGGCAAAAATCCTCCTGATGTAGACGTTCGAGCGTTATGCCCTCTGGACCCTGGCTGTGGGTCCGGTCGTAGCGCTCGACCAGCAGGTATTCAACGTCTTCCACGCGCCTGATTTCAGTCTTGGCCGCTGGCAGGCCCGTCGCCGCAGCGAGCCTCATGCAGAAAGCTTCATTGAAGACAACCCCGGCGAATCGCTCCACGGCGGGCTTTAGTATGTGCGTACTGGGCGCGCCACCCAGAGGGAGCGAGATGGCATCGCCCTCCACGCGCACAGCGATCTTGTCTTGCGCACCGGCCAGCGAGAGGCGAATTCCGGTCTCGCCAGCCAGCAGCGGACGGCGCGGCAGTTCCCGGAGAATCCCCGCCAGTTCTGGCGAGGAAAGCGCGCGGTAATGGTCATCGAGGGCGGGCAGGGATTCGCCAGCCGGAATGAATGTGACAGCGCCCGCGCACTCCCCGCCGATCCGCTCCAGCATTGCGTAATCGTTGCGCTCGCTGATGCCCAGATTGCGGGCAATGATCTCGCGCTTGCTCTCCTCTGGCAGAACCCCGGCGAAGTATCCTCGGCATTCTTTGCGCGTGAAGCGCTTCTGCCGCAGCGGCAGAGAGTGAGACAAGGGCGTGGCGTCAGGCCTTTGCAGCCAGCTTTCCGCATAGTCAAAGACCATCTGGCCGCCGTCATTCTGAATCAGGTGGCCGACCAGTTCGCGGTGCAGGTAGACATCCAGGGTTCTCGCCATGCGCTATTCCTCGCTCCCGGAGACCGCAGGCGGCGTCAGCGCGATCCTGATTCCCAGCGTTTGCAGGACGGTCAGCACCTTGCCGATCTGGCAGGTTTCCTTGCCCTTTTCGAGGTCGATGATAAAGCGCAGCCCTGTGCCGGAGGTCAGCGCCAAATCCTTTTGCGTGACGCCTAGCCGCTTCCGGCTCTCCCGGATAATCTGACCGATCCTCTGCGCCGCATATCTCATAGGCTTCATACAAATTACCGTACGGGAATCTTTACGCATTTCCAGAACAATGTCAACAAAATATTACCGGTAGGGAATATTTTTGTTGAGGTACAGCCGATAGACAGACAATGGTTGCCGGTCGTAAATATCCTTTTCTGGTTTATGGCAGAGGTTTGGCACTGCCTGTCAGCTGGGGAATTGGGTCGAGTTCGGGAAGATTTTGGGTTCGGCACGTGTCTCTGATATGGTTCGATAATGCGAGACCACGACATCCGAAGTGTACTGACTGAGCGTCTCGAAATCTGCTGTCAGGCGGACCAGGACACGATTCTAGTAGAAGAATTAGGCCTACGCGGTGGAACAGTTCGTGCCGATGTCGCCGTTATAAATGGCTGCATTAAGGGCTTTGAGATTAAGAGCGACCGGGACACGCTGAAGAGGTTGGCTCGTCAGTCAGAAATATACAGCAGGGTATTCGATACCATGACGCTCGTTGTGGGAGAGTGTCATTTGAAGAGCGCATTGAGTGTCGTTCCAGACTGGTGGGGGATCGAGACTGCCGTAACTGGCGATCATGATGGAATTCCAAAATTGATTCAGTTGCGCGCAGAGGCCCCGAATAAGGGGGTTGACCCATTGGACCTGGTACAACTACTGTGGCGTGATGAAGTATTAGAACAGTTGAGCAAAAAGGCATCTTCTGTGAATTATGCGAAGAGTTCACGGAAGGTTCTATGGAAGGCTCTCGCCGATTCAATGTCACTTCAAAACTTAAAAGACATAGTCCGAGATTGTCTCAAGAAACGATCGGGGTGGAGAGCTGTCTCAGGGAAAACTTTAGATGGTGTGATGTCCCGACCTTACGCCATGTTGTCAAATTGCCCGTCCCCACTTGCTCATTCGCGCATTCGTCGATATATTCATCACCCCAACTAAATCGGCGACCGCTAAACTCAGGTCGCTTCACCAGCGTTCGACAGACATCGTGAAATTGTTCATAACCGTAATCGCGCAAATTGCGCGCCTTTGGCACTATCCAGTATGACTCTGCGGTGTATCGAATACTTGCGGACGGTCTCATTATCCGCGGGTCAACTTCCGAAGGCTCGGGGTGAGAAATTCCATAATCACCAAATATTGGGATTCGTTTGGGTCGCTTCTGAACAACTTCTCTCCAAAGTTTCCACTCCTCTCTCGGAATAAAGGAAACATCAGAAGGTGGTAGCCCAATCAGGCTTTCAGGAAATGATGTTGCCGCAAGAGTAAAGGTTCGCCACCTATTCAGATCGGGCACTTGCGAAATGAGTGCCAAAGTTTTCTTGGCATCAATTTGGCGTGTTTCAGGTGTAAGTGCACGCAAATCGAGATTGACATCCGTGTCTGCCTGGTTGGTTCCGAGTATTTTCAGGATGCGTCGAAACTCCAATGGGAGATCAGAAAAATCAACGAAATCTTCCCTCTGAATACGTATGCAGGCACCACGGCGATCTTGACGAACGGCGCTAGCACAAGCCTGCAAATACGCCTCATTCCGAGTCAATCCGACGACAGGAATGAGTTTTAGTCCGCGTGTGCGAGTGGCGTCTAGCGTGAAATCAACTGGATGCCTCCCATCCTCCATCCGCTCATTCTCGCCGATCCAAAGAAAATCCAAAAACAAGTTGCTATCAGACCCCCACGCATTTTCGATTTTACGAGCAACTTTTTTAAGATGGTCATCAATGGTTCGCCCCGGCACATTCTGAGCGAAATCCCATGAAATAGGAGGCAGCTCAATAACAGGTGTAGTCCGATTCTTAGATGATGGAGAAAGTTGCTTGAGAGCACCATATTCCCCATCTCGTCCCTTCAGGATTGGTACATAGTGATTGCTCCCGAACATATCCCACCTTCATTCTGATTCAGACATCCAATCGACCTTTTTTTTGAGGTTATTGCAGAGCGCAGGCCCCAAGAGATTATCATGCTGAAGTCTACCCACCACAATTCCAGGCGCAATCCCAATTTCATGCGCGAATCTACTGACGGAGGCGCACGAAAATGAACCTCTTCGACAAAACGCACGATATTGAGGTACGGGAATGAGCCAATCACGAGCAAAGGCATCAGCTTCCGCTTCTTTCGCTCCCTTCTCGTCCAAATCGTTTTCAACAAATACTTCTCGTTTTCCATGCAACAGGATATGGCCGGCTTCATGAAAAAAAGTAAACCACAAATGGTCATCGGTTTTGTACCGAAGGCTTAGTTGCAGTAGCGCGCGTGTTTGGCTGAGCCACCGAGTTGCTCCCCATACTCGTGTCCCGGGTATCTCTGGAACAAAGACAACTGCAACGCCTGACGCGCTGCAAAGATTCTGCATAGATGGAAGACATTCGCGAGGCGAATTACGGCTTAAACCCCTGAGCTGTGTAAGTGCAGCTTTGAATGCCTGTTCATCGAAACTTCTGCATTCCAGCAGGGATGCTTCAATTTCTCCCTTACGAAGCCATGCAGCGACTGCACCCGGTTCACTTCGAAACGCGTGAGATTGCCTAAACGCTGGTGAAACACTATTCCAGATACCTTCCCAGCTTTCGAAGGATGCCACACTAAAAAACTTCAGAAGTTCTTCTAGTTGGAGCCGTTTTTCTTGGTGTTGTTCGATCCACCCAAGTTTAGCCATTGCTCGATACGGAATCGTATTGAGCCAAACTGATTGCTTGTCAAGTGCCTGAAATTCCTTGGTGCGCGCAATCGCTTCACGATAGTTCTGTTCACGCGTCATCCAAAACGATGCAGAAATCCCCAGAACGCGAGAAAACTGAATAGCAGTTTCTGCGGTAATTGCGGCTTTACCTTTGATGATTTCGTTGATTGTCTTCTTTGGTCTTCCGGTTCGTTCTGCCAACTCCGCTTGTGACATTCCACGAGAAATCAGTACCTCCTCTAGTGTTTCGCCAGGAGGAGAGACGGTATCCGGGGCATATTCGTTTCTGGTCAATTCAATCATGTGTATCCACCACTCCTAAGACGATGATTGCGGCTACTTGAGTCCAATCGAGACCGCCGTCGGGTTTTGTCGGTGCCGGGTTGTGGGCTGCCACAAAGAGAAGTCGGTAAGGGCCATCAAGGTCCAGCGACAACTGCCCCTTTCGTTCACCTTTCAACTCGTGACACCTGCCAGGGAGCAATCGCATCTCTTCAAGCGAATCAGCAGCCCATAGATCATCCAATCTGCGACGAATCAGCTTCGCACGCTGGAGATTGTGACGCTTGATGAGGCGCTTGGTCTCATTCCAATCGTCAGGATCGTCGCCGTTTGGGAATGCTATTTTCATATCATGTCAAATACAGTATTCACCCGTAGGGTTAACCTGTCAACAAATAGTTAACCCTATGGGTTAATTATTCGTTGATTCGACAAGGGGGAAAAGGCAAGATAATTCGGTCGAAGTAGCACCGAATTGGACATTCACACTTCGCAACGGAGTGAGTGTCGGCCCGGAAAGCGAATGCGCTTTCTTTGGAAAGGGGCAAAAGAGACGCGCGGGTACAATAGCGGTACACTCGTCAGCTTTGCCCAAACCCGGAAAATTGGGTTAAATTACGGTCGCTCAATTACTTACGGCTTTTCTAGATTACGCTCATATTCTCTTTATTATCAATAACTTACAGTGTTGCGGCTCGACTCATAATCCCGTGGTTCGGGGTTCGAATCCCTGCAGGCCCACCAAAATCAATCAGATATTATTGGGCTTTTGCCTCTGAGATATAGTCAAGCATTCAACCACTCTATCATCCTGAGCGAAGCGCCGCGTAGGCGAAGGATTGTGGTTGCTTTTCGTCAAATCATCAAAATGAAATCCCGCCAGCTAATCATAAAACACTACGATTTCTTTACTGTTTACCCGCCAATTCCCGATAGAGTAGTAAGAAGCAACAACATGGAGTGTACTGCCTGATGGGATTTCATGACGGCTTTGCCGCCGGAGAGCAGATCGATACCTACCGCATTGAGGAACTGGTCGCGCGCAGCGGCATGGCCTCAATCTACCGCGCCACCGACGTGCGCGACAACCGCCAGGTGGCATTGAAGATTCCTCACCCCGATATGGAGGCCGATCCGATCCTCTTCGATCGCTTCCAGCGCGAGGCAGGTATCGGTGAAAAACTCGATCATCCCAAGGTGATGCGCGTATTTGGCGGCAAAGAACGCACGCGCATTTACATGGTGATGGAGTGGTGCCAGGGCCGCCTGCTGCGCCAGATTCTGGACGAAGGCCCGCTTCCTCAAGAGCGCGCCCTGCGCATCGTCTCCCAAGTGCTGGAGGGCCTGGATTACATCCACGCAAACGGCGTTGTGCATCGTGACCTGAAGCCGGAAAACATCATGGTCGATGAGGACGACAACATCAAGCTGATTGACTTTGGCATTGCCGGGGACGCGGCTGCCAAACGGCTGACTTATGCCAACTTCACCGCCGCCATCGGCACGCCGAATTACATTTCGCCGGAGCAGGTCAAGGGACGCCGCGGCGACGGGCGCAGTGACATTTATTCAATGGGCGTGATTCTCTACGAGATGCTCAGCGGCAAGCTGCCCTTCAACGGGCCAAATCCGATGGCCGCGATGAACGAACGCCTGCTGAATTATCCCGTGCCGCCGACGGTGGCCAATCCGGCAATCTCCCCTCAGTTGCAAGAGGTCATCTACCGTGCGCTGGAGCGGGAGCCGAAGAACCGCTACGCCAAGGCCAGCGAGTTTGCCCGCGACCTTGAGCATCTGGATCAAGTCGGCGTCGAGGACCGCATCGAACTGCGCGACTGGCAAAAGCGCAAATCGCAAAACCTGCGCAAGATTCTCTACTACAGCGGACTGGCGTTGGTCCCGGTGGCGCTGTTGATGTTGATGTTCCTGCTCGCCCATCGCCGCTAGTGTTGTTGCCGCTAGTGTTGTTATTGTTGAGGGGAGATCACGGAAAGAGCAGGGGTCCTGTGGTTCAATAGATCAATTGAATCAGAGGATATTTGAATGGCAAACACAGGAGCCAAGCCGCCCGGAACCAATGACGAAGCCAGCGCGGCTATAGCTGTGCGGGAGATGTTCGATGCAATCGCGCCGCGCTATGACTTGCTGAACCATGTGCTCTCGGCCAATGTGGACCGGCTGTGGTGGTGGAGAGCGGCGCGGCGGTTTCGCGCGGTGCTGGCCGAGCCTGGTGCAGCGGTGCTCGACATCTGCTGCGGCACCGGCGACATGACATTGGCGCTGCTGAAGCGGCGTCCACGCGGGTCGCGGCCGATTGTGGCGGCGGATTTTTCTCGCGAGATGCTGAGCCGGGGAGCGGAGAAATTTGGCGCTCCAGGCGTAGGTGCGCGTGCAGAGGGCAAGCCCTATGCCATACCGCTCGAGGCCGACGCGCTGCATCTGCCGCTGGAGTCCGGGTCGATGGACTTGATTGTCTCTGCCTTTGGCTTCCGCAATCTGGCCAACTATGAGGCTGGCCTCAAGGAATTTCATCGTGTGCTGAAGCCCCGTGGGCAGTTGGGAATCCTTGATTTCAGCGAGCCGGGCGGGATGATTGGCAAGGCTTACGCCGTCTACTTCCGGCGTGTTCTTCCGGCGATCGGGCGGCTGATCTGCGGCCAAGCGGGGGCATACAGTTACTTGCCAGCTTCAGTGGGCAACTTCCCCGCCCCGCCGGAGATGTTGCAGTTGATGCGGTCGGCAGGATACAAAGATTGCGCCTGGCAGCCTTACACCTTTGGGATTGCAGGGCTGTACACGGCAATGCGAGCGAGAGAATGATTCTCGGCAAAGATTCTCAACTGACTCTATTCTCTCTCTGAAGTAAATGGCGAAGCCGGCAACCCTTCTCCATTGAACAAGTTGCACAGCGGGCTATTGGCCCATCCATAGCGTACGTAGTGCGGGTCTGGAACCGTGGGATTGGACGCCACCACCGTCGAGCCATCGATCCTGGCTGTGGCAGGCAGAAATCTTCCATCCGCTCCAGCTACTTCAAAGCTGGTCAGCTCACCCCCTTTGGCTGCCAGCCCTTTGGCATGGTCAAACCAGGCGCGAATCGCCCCGCCTTCCGGTGTCGCCTGCCGGAAGAGCGGACCGGAGAATTCGATCTTCTCCCCATAGCTGATGGCTCGCGCCAGACGCGCCAGACGCAGGCCCACGTCCAGCTTGTTAGTGGGGTGAACGTTGTCCGGGTCGCCGAGGTCGATGGTCACGGCCATCGCCGTATTGCTCACATCCAGCGTCTTCAACTGCTGATTGCGCAAGGTTGCCCAATCCTCGCTTGCGTTGGATTTGAAGTTTGCAATCTGCACATAAAGAAAGGGAAAATTCCCTTCAGCCCACTGGCGGCGCCAATCTTCAATCAGTGTGCGGAAGAGGCGATGATAGAGTTCGGGACGGCGTTCAACGATGCTGTTGCTCTCACCCTGATACCAGATCACTCCGCGGATGGGCAGTCGCGTCAGTGGCGCGATCATGCCGTTGTAAATCTGGCTTGGCGCCCAGTTAATCAGCGGAGGCGTCCAGCTAAACTCCGGCTCCGGCTTGCCGGCTGCCTTGGCTGCGTCGCGCAACTTTTGGCGGCGGTTCTCCTCCAACAGCGCGGTAGCTTGGCGATCATCCATTCTGCCCTGCGCAAAGAAATAGGGAGCCAGCGAAGCATCTTCGCCGAGCGCGGCCAGACGCGTCCACGACTCCGCCATGGTGCCGCCCCACGAAGAGTCGATCACGCCTATGGGTACCTGCTCCCGTTGTTCGATCTCGCGCGCAAAGTACCAGGCAACAGCGGAAAAATCCTTGGCGGAGTCAGGGGAGGATGCAACCCAGCCGTCTGTCTCCGCGTCATCCTGTGCATATTCAGCGCCATGAGTCTGGATGAGCAAAAGGCGAATCCGCGGATTGGCGGCGCGCGGCAGATCCGCGTCAGCCGTTTTAGCCTGATGCATCCTGAACTCCATATTGGATTGCCCGGAGGCCAGCCACACATCGCCCACCAGCACGTCGTCGAGGAGAATGGCATGCTCCGGTGCGGCGCTCTCCGCCACAGGCTCGCCCTGGACCGTCATCTGAAAGGGACCGCCCGCCGCGCCCGGAGAGAGATAAACACTCCAGCGGCCCAACTCGCCGGCTTTGGTCGACCGGCTCTCGCCGCGAAAGCTGACGCGCACCTCTTCTCCCGGCGCGGCCATTCCCCAGACGTGGACGGGCAGGTCGCGCTGCACGACCATGTGGCTGGTCAAAATCTTGGGCAGCGTCACCTGCGCGCTCGCTGCGGAGCAGGAGACGAGCAGAAGAAGAAAATTACGCAATCTCATCGAAAACCTCTTTGCCGTACCAATCTTCCAGAGCCGCTTTCAGGCTGGATCATGGCGGATCACGCTGCAATGATTACGTTACCAGATTAAATTATTTTCGTTGAGAGCATCATTTTTTTGATTTTCACACCATCCGCTGCAACTATTCCGGACAAACCGTGTCAATATTTGCAAAAGAGAAGACTTATCCGCCTCGGATTCCTATCCTGGTGGCGGACAAACTGAAAGGAAGTCGCAGTAGCAGAACACGGAGGACCGATGCTCTCAACGCGAACGCTGCGCTCAACTGCATTTGCTCTCATCATTTTATCCTTGGTGGCCTTCCATTCTGAACGAGGCCGGGCGCAAGCTGCGCTGCTTATGGAAGAGCCTTATGGCTTTTTTGGCTCGGTTAATCCAACCGGGCACAATGCCGTGTACTTCGAGCACATCTGCGCAGAAACGCCGGTCAAGTTGCGCCGCTGCCAGGCCGGCGAGTTGGGTACTGTCATCGCCCGCTATCAGGGGATTGACAGCTATGACTGGGTGGCGATCCCGCTTTTCCCTTACCTCTATTCTGTCGAGAATGCCTCCCAGGTTCCCGTGCGAGTGGACCGCGAGATGGTTCATCGGTTGCGTAGCCGCTATCGCGAAGCACGATTAGAGAGCCTGGGAGACAACCTTCCGACCGGCGGCTTCACGCGCGGCGGCTGGACTGAACTGGTAGGCGTCTCCTATGAGCGCCGCATCTACGCATTGCGTTTCGAGACCACACAGGAGCAGGATGATGCCTTCATTGCCCTGATGAACAACCGCGAGAATCGCTCCCACTTCCGCCTGCTCACCAACAACTGCTCGGATTTTGCCCGCTTCGTTCTCAATTTCTACTTCCCAGGAACCTTCAAGCGCAGCATCTTTCCCGACGCGGGCATGACCACCCCCAAGCAGATCGTCTACAAGCTCGAGCGTTACGCCCGCAAGCATCCTGAAACGCGGCTGGCCATCTACGAGATCCCGCAGATTCCAGGCTACCGACGCTTGAGCCATGCAAACAAGAGCATCGCCGAATCATTGACCACCACTGGCTGGGCCATCCCCATTGTGCTGGTAAATCCGTACTTGGCCGGAGGCCTGTTCGTGGACTACTTGGTGCGCGGCCCTCATCATCTGATTCCCAAGCATCCCCAGCTTCTGGCTCCGGACAATTTATCGCCATTGACAGCAGCAGCGGGCAACGTGCAAAATCCCCTGAGCGCTGGTACGAAGGCCCCCGGCGTCGCTGCCAAAGACTTCGCCTATGCAAGCAGGGACGAAACAGCCAATCTGGCCCCACAGAAATGAAGGTTGAGCATGAGTCAATCCTCCGAGCAGAACCTCAAGAATCATGGACGGCTCGATCCCCCGTTCCACATCGTGCTGTTCTTCATCCTGATCGCCAACCTGATCTTCTCTGTCGTTCACATGATTCGCCATCATGCGGACGCATGGTTCGCCGGTCCATGGTTCGTTGTGCTTTCGATTGCGGTCTTTATTCCCTTCTTCAAGCTGCGTACCTATCCTCTGAAGGTACAGGACCGCGTCATCCGGCTGGAAGAGCGCATTCGCCTACAGGCACTGGCGCCCGCCGCGTGGCACGCGCAGATCTACAAGCTGAGCGAAGATCAGTTGATCGGCCTGCGCTTCGCCGCCGATGACGAAGTGGTGGAGCTGGCCAAGCAGGCGCTGGAACATAACCTGACCCGCAAGCAGATCAAGGAGCGGATCAAGAGCTGGCGCGCCGACAACTGGCGCATCTGAGCATCTGGCACCTGCGTTGCTGCCAATCGCTTGCTATTCGCTCGCAAGTGGTTCATAGTCTCTCATCTCTCAAAACGAAACTTGGGCACCTGACTGCTAATGAGGGGTGCCCCACTCTCTCCGCATTCTTGTTTTTGTGGCTCGGATGGATTATCACGAAACCCACGATCCAGGAACTTCGTGCTACACTGGTGTTGCGCTCAGTGATTTGGACATGAGCGGCGGATTTCCCTTCTGAAGGCAAGTTTGCCAGCACAGATTTTTCCCAAGCCCTTACTGCGCGAACCACATGAGTCTCCTACCCGGTGACTCTGCTCTGAAAGATAATCAGAGTCTGGCGTTTTGCATCCCTTCCTGCAATCAGGGATTGAGATCAGGCGCATGAACCGGGGAGCAATCAGGAGTGTGGTGCCCTTCGGCGATGTGCCGCCGGGCGATGAAGCAGCGTGCGGCAGCTCCGGGTCTGTGCATTCCCTCTTGAATGCCAACCAGTCTTGGCTCGAATTTTGGCTCGACTTTCGGTTCTCCCTTGCGCAATTGAAGATGCAGGCCCGCGCTCGTAATTCGAGTGTTCGCGCGCCTCCGTGTCCGCTTCCGTTTGCAGGCCGCCCGATATTCAGGCGGCTCCGGAAGCCATAGGAAATGACTGTATTTTGACAATGTTCTCTGAATTCTCTCTTTCGCCCGCCTTGATGGCGCGGCTGGATGCCAATAAATTTGTAACCCCCACACCGGTGCAGGCCGCCTGCATTCCCCCCGCTCTGGAAGGCCGCGACGTGCTGGCCACCGCGCAGACCGGAACCGGCAAGACGCTCGGCTTCCTTATTCCGATCGTCGAGAGCCTGCAGAAGTCCGAAGGCAAAGGCGCACAGGCGCTGATCGTTCTGCCCACGCGCGAACTGGCCATGCAGGTGGAGCAAGCCTTTCTCGCCATCCGTTCCAACCCTTCGCAGACCGTTGCACTGGTGGTTGGCGGCCTTGCCGAGCACGCGCAACTGCAAGCTATCCGCCGTGGCGCGCGGCTGATCGTGGCCACTCCCGGACGCCTGGAAGATTACATCAAGCGCCGCCTGGTCAAGCTGGATGGTGTCAAGATTCTGGTGATGGACGAAGTGGACCGGATGCTCGATATGGGCTTTCAGCCTGCGATTCAGCGCATTGCCGCCGAGCTGCCCGCCGTGCGCCAGACGCTCTGCTACTCGGCCACGCTGGAAGGCGCGGTCAAGGAAGTGGCGCGCAAGTACCTCAACAATCCAGCCCGCATCGAAATTGGCTCGGTGCTGAAGCCCGCCGATAACGTCGAACTGCGGACCTTCGAAGTTGAGCAGGACAAGAAGCAGGAGTTGCTCGAACATCTGCTGGGCGCTGAGCAGGGCAGCTTTCTGGTCTTTGTGCGTACCAAGCACGGCGCTGACCGCGTCGCCCGCCGCCTCACCCGCGCGGGCCATTCGGCGACGCAGATTCACGGCGACCGCTCGCAGGCCCAGCGCAATCAGGCGCTGCGCAGCTTCAGCGAGGGCCGTCACCGCGTACTGGTGGCCACCGATGTGGCTGCTCGCGGCATCGATGTGGCCAATGTGGCGCACGTCATCAACTTCGATCTGCCTAAGATGGCCGAGGACTTCGTCCATCGAGTCGGCCGCACTGGGCGCGCCTCCGCGCATGGCGTGGCCTCCACCTTTGCCGGACCGGCCGAGCGCAATGATCTGCGCAAGATCGAGCGCACACTGTCGATCTCGATGAAGCGCTTTCGGGTGCGTTCAGCAGACAGTGCAATGGCGGCTTGATCCGCGCTCAAACTCAGGGCAACGGGTTTGGATTAAATGCAGTTGTTTTGTGGCACGGCTTTGACCGTGCCACAAAACAATAATGGGCTTGAACCCCTTGGTGAAGATTTTGGCTAAAAATGGAAGTCACTTAGAACTGGCCAAGACATTGACTTGAATAACTCTCCGACCGGGGATGTTACTGCCGGGTTACAGACTGAACAAAGTATTTGCAGCTTCTTTGCATCGCTTTGACTCTCTGTTTACAGTCTTCGCCGGATACTGTTCAGGTGAACGATCATCCGCGCAACATTGTGCCTCTGAAGTTATCCTCCACCTTATCAACCTTGGTGGAGCTTGCCTATCCTACTTACCAACCTGAACCGATCCAGGCTCCGCGCAAACCGCACATCTACGCTCCCGGGGTACCCAGCGGCAGGTCTTCGTCACTGGTGTGGGCAGAGGTTGGCCGTTACCGGCTCCGACTGGCCGAGGGCGTGGAAGACCGCGACGCTGCCTGCCGCCTGCGTTTCAAGGTCTTTAATATCGAGTTGAAGGAAGGCCTGGAAAGCTCCTATCAGACCGGCATGGATTCCGATCACTTTGATCTCTTCTGCGAGCATCTGCTGGTGGAGGATAAGACGGAGAGCAATCCGGCGCGCCGCGTGGTAGGCACATACCGGATGCAGTCCGGCGCGACCGCTGCGCGCAATCTGGGCTACTACTCCGAACAGGAGTTCAACTTCGCTTCCTATGAGCCTCTGCGCGAGGGCATTCTGGAACTGGGCCGCGCCTCGATTGACCGCGAACATCGCACACCCGAGGTGTTGACCTTGTTGTGGAGGGGCATCGCCCAGTATGCTAGCGAGATGGGGCTGCGTTACCTGATCGGTTGCTCGTCGTTGACTTCCAAAGACCCGGCGGAGGGATGGCAGGTCTATCGCCAGCTTGAACGCTACATGGTGTCGCCGGAGTTCTTGACCGAGCCTACAGCGGCGTACGCCTGTCCCATCGAGCAAGGGAGTCCACAGTCACAGTTGCCTGCTCCATTGGAAGAAATGCCGCCAACCCCGGTCGAGGCCAAGGTGCCCAAACTGTTGAAGACTTATCTGGCCATCGGTGCACGTATATGCGCACCGCCCGCTTGGGACCGCGATTTTGGCACCATCGACTTCCTGACGCTGCTCGATCTGAAATTGATTTCGCCTTCGGCGCGCAATCGCTTCCTCGCTCCGCTCACCTCATGAGCTTTCTCGCGATCCGGCGCGCTGTGGCGCTGGTATTCGCACTGGGATTGAGCATCGTTCGCTTCTGGCTCCTCCGCCTGCGCGGACCGCTGACGCTGGAGAGGCGCGCCCTGTGGGTGAGTCAGACCTGCCGTGGAATCCTCTCCATCGTGGGCATTCGCCTCCAGATCGAAGGCATGCCGCCCAAGCACGGCTTGGTCGTCGCCAACCATCTCAGTTATCTGGACATTCTGATTATCTCGGCTGAGATGCCCTGCTTCTTTGTCGCCAAGATGGAGATCGGCAGTTGGCCCTACTTTGGCAAGGCGGCGACGATGGGCGGGACCATCTTCCTGGATCGTGCCAGTCTAGCCAGCGCTCAAGCCGTTGCCGCGCAGATGACCGAGCGGCTCAAGGGACCGATGCCCGTGCTTCTCTTTCCCGAAGGCACCAGTACCGACGGCAGCAGCGTGCTGCGCTTCCACTCCCGGCTGATTGATCCTGCCACCACCGCCGGCGTACCGATCACCGCCGCCGCCGTGCGCTATGCGATCGAAGACGGCACACCGGAGGAGAAGCTCTGCTGGGTGGGCGATACGCTCTTCCTGACTCACCTGCTGACCACGCTCAGTACCCCCGGTTTCAGCGCCCGGGTGTGCTTCGGCGAGCCACATATCTACCCCGACCGCCGCACCGCCTCCGACGCGACTCACGCTGAAGTTACCCGAATGCGCAGCCAGTTGCCGCTTCCGTAATAACCTCGCAAGCTATCCTCGTTTTCAACCAAACACAACGCCTCACTCGGGGCGCAGCGCTGCCGAAGGTGTTTGCAACTCAGCAAGCGGACGGGGCCAGCGCGCTTCCACCGTAGTTCCAATGCCGCCGCGGGGGCGAAAGACGCCGCGCACCACAGCCCACACCGGATCAGTGGCCTTGACCACGTCCTCCAGCACCTGGTTGACGATGTTCTCCTGGAAGATTCCCAGATTGCGATATGAAAAGAGATACTCTTTCAGTGACTTCAATTCAAGGCAGCGCTCGCTTGGCATATAGCGGATGGTCAGCGCGCCGAAATCGGGCAAACCCGTCTTCGGGCAGACGGAGGTCAGCTCCGGGTCGTCAATCAGAATTTCGTAGCCAGGAAATTGATTCTGCCAGGTTTCGATCGCCGGAAAGGCGAAATCGAGTCCGGCTTTGGCATGTGTGTCAGTGTAGCGTGGTTCATGAGCCATGCTTTGATTTTACGAGCCGAGGCAGGTTGTGGCCAGCCTTCCTGGTAGCGGAATGATTCCGGTCCCAAAAGGCGCTTCCCGCGTCTTATATACTGGCTATGGTCGCCTGAATGACACAAGAAAGAAAGCAATCAGCCCGGTTGTGGTTTTGGAGGATCTCGGCTGTCCTCTTGGTAATCGTGTTTCTCGTGGTGCGGTCCTTCACGCGGGACCGTTTGGAGATTCACGCTTTTCCCGCTGCGCGCCAGCCGCTCCTGAGTACCATCAGCACCAATGGACGCGTGGAGCCGGATGAGAACTACGAACTTCACAGCCCGATTGCGACCAGCGTTAAAGCTGTTTATGTCCAGCCCGGCGATGTGGTTCCGGCTGGCAAGCTGCTGATGGTGCTGGACGATACCTTGGCGCGTGCGCGGCAGGCCTCGGCGGAGAGCGGCGTAAAGGCTGCGCAAGCGGCGCTGGAGGCGGCGACCCACAACGGCAACCAGCAAGAGCGCCAGTTGGCGGCAGCCGACCAAACCCGCTCACGGCTGGAACGCGATCAGGCGCGCCGCAGCTTGGATACGCTGATCAAACTCAAGGCGTCGGGAGCCGCTTCGGCCAGTGAAGTGGCGGCAGCCCAGGTGAGGCTGGATGAGGCCGAAGTCAGCCTTCATGCCTCGCAGCAGGGCGCAAGCAATCGCTATTCACCGGCGGAAGTGGAGCGCGCACAGGCCGCCGTCGCTGACGCCGAGGCCAGCCTGGCGGAGGCGCGGCAGGTGGTCGAGCAGACTGAGGTTCATGCCCCAGTGGCTGGAACCGTTTACAGTCTCGATGCCAAGCCGACGGAGTATGTAGAAGAGGGCAAGCTGCTGCTCCAGCTAGCCGATCTGCACCACGAGCGGATCAGGGCTTATTTTGATGAGCCGGAGATTGGCAAGCTCGCCCTGGGGCAGAAGATTCTGATCAAGTGGGAGGCCAAGCCGGGCCGCGTCTGGAACGGGCACATCGAGCGTACCCCGGTGACCGTCATCAACCTGGGTACCCGCAGCGTCGGTGAGGTTCTGGTCAAGATCGACGACCTCGATGGCGAACTTCTGCCAGATACCAATGTGAACGTAACCTCGACTATCTCCAGTGAAGCCAATGCGCTGACAATCCCCCGCGAGGCGCTGCGCTCAGAGAACGGCAAGACCTACGTCTTCAAGGTTGCAGGCAACGAATTGCAAAGGGTTCCGGTGACCACAGGCGCGTTGAATCTGACTCAAGTGGCCATTCTTGCCGGGCTTGCGGACGGAGATCAGGTGGCCACCAGCACCGTCAACGGGCTGCCCCTGCGCGAGGGCGTTCCGATCAAGGTTGTGCGATGAAAATGCTGACGGCAGCTCTATTGCTGGCCAACGCCGCAGCGGCTGGCGCTTATCCCACGCCTACGCAGCTGAGTCAAGCCAGTGCAGCCTTGCAGGCCGGCGAGGCGGACAAGGCTCTGGCGCTGCTGACGCAGTTGGCGCAGCCGGGCGGCCCTGCGGAAGCCTACAACCTCAAGTGCCGTGTTGAATATTCGATTGAGCATTGGGATCAAGCCGCGGAGGATTGCGAGCAAGCGGTCAAGTTGGACAGGCAGAACTCGGACGATCACCTTTGGCTGGCCCGCGCATTGGGCGCAAAGGCCAGCCGGGCATCCTTTTTGATTGCCTTCAAGCTGGCCAAAAGAGTTCGTTCTGAAATGGAAGAGGCGGTCCGCTTGAATCCCCATAACGCCGAGGCGCTGGCCGATCTGGGCGAGTATTATTACACCGCCCCCTCAGTTGTGGGCGGAGGCATGGACAAGGCAGAGGCGGTGGCCGCACAGATGGAGAAGATCGATCCCGTCCGCGCCCAGCATATTCGCGCCAGCATCGCCGAGCGCAAGAAGGATTACGGGACGGCCGAGCGCGAGTACAAGCAGACCATCTCAACCGCGCCGCACCCGGCCTTTCAATGGATTACATTGGCTCGCTTTTATCAAAGACGCGAGCGATGGGCAGAGATGGAAGCCGCCGTGCGCAGCGGCCAGAGCGCCGCCGAGCACGACAAACTCGCCAGCATTGCGTTCTACGACGGTGCGGAGGTGCTGGTCCAGACCAACCGCGATCCGGCGCGGGCCGCCAAAATGCTGGAAAAGTATCTGGCTGGCAGTCTAAAAAGCGAAGAAGCTCCTGCTTTTGTGGCGCATACTTGGCTCGCTCGCCTGAAGGGACTCTCCGGCGACAAAGCAGCGGCCCGCCAGGAACGGGCGGCGGCGCTGGCTTTGGCTCACGATTACAAACCGGCTCTGGATTTGAATTGAAAGGTTAGCGGCAGAGTGAAGAAGCAGGACAATTCGTTGCAGGACTGGGCCACCATCCTACTGGGAGCGGTCGTCACGGTTGCGCCTGCACTGTTGCCGGCGCAAGTCTCGCTCTCCACAGTCGTGGACCTGGCGCAGCGCAATTCGAGCGCCGTCAAGCTCGCCGAAGCAGACGTGCAGAAAGCCAATGCTTCTTTGGCGCAGGCCAAGGATGCATTTGTGCCCAGCCTGACCTTCGGCTCAGGGCTTCCGGCCTTTAAGACCATTGGCTTCATGCCGGGGGTGCCGGCGACATTCAGCGGTACAGTTCAATCAATGGCCATCAGCTTCTCACAGTATGAGTACATTGCCGCCGCGAACTCAGGGACCAAAGCCGCTACGCTCAACTTGAAGGATGCCCTTGAACAGGCAGCTCTGGATGCATCGACGGCCTACATCGAGTTGGAGACGGTCGATCGCGAACTGGACGCGGCGCACCAACAGGAGGCCTTTGCCTCTCGAATGGTGACCATCGAACAGGAGCGCGCCGAGGCTGGCGTTGACCCGCTCAGCGATCTCTTGCAAGCTCAACTGACAGCCGCCCAGCTCAAGCTCAAGCGTCTTCATCTGGAGACGCGCGCCGCCACACTTGCCAAGCAACTGTCGGCACTCACCGCACTTCCCGTCGGCTCCATCACACCGGATTCCTCCAGCATTCCGGAGATACCGGAAGTCAAAGCAAGCGAAGCCGATGGGACAACACCCGCCATTCAGTCCGCGCGGATGATCGCCAACTCCAAGAAAAAGATTGCCCAGGGCGATCACAGGAGCGAGTTTCTTCCCGAAATCACATTCAACGCGCAATACAGCGCCACCACGGATATTCTGGGAGTAATCAATGCTGTCGATAAGTATTATGCCCAGAATATTCCGCCAGTCAACTTCAGTTCCGGCTTTCAGATTGACTTTCCACTCTTCGACATGGGCCGCCGCGCCAAGGCAAAGCAATCCGCCGCCGACGCCCTTCGCGCCAAGGTAGAGGCCGAACAGGCCCAGCGCCAGAATGAGGTGCAAATCTCAGAGTTGACCGGAAGCCTCCGCGAATTGGATACTTTAGCAGAGATTGCAAGTCTAAAACAGCAGATCGCCAGCGAGCAGTTGCACGCCGTATTGGCGCAACTGGAACTCGGTGGCGGCACGGCAAGCGGCTCCAGCGCTTCCCCGCAGCTTTCCCCCAAGGCGGAGCAGCTTGCCCGGATCGATGAACGGCAGAAATTTTCAGACTCCCTGGACGCGGGACTGGAACTGAGCAAAGCACGGCTCGGCCTACTGCGCGCCCTTGGCCATATGCAGGATTGGCTGAACGAACTGCACGGAAAGTAGAAAGACAAATTCTGAAAACCTCGAAATGTTAGAATGAAAGGGATGACTATGCCCCTGAAGACACTTTTTTTGAATCCGCCCTCCTTCGAAAACTTCGACGGTGGCGCGAGTTCGCGCTGGCCGGCGACGCGCGAGATTGAATCTTACTGGTACCCAGTCTGGCTCACCTACCCCGCCGGATTGCTGGAAGGCTCGCGCGTGCTGGATGCTTCCCCGCATCACGTCACTGCCGCTGAAACCATCGAAATCTGCAAAAGCTACGAGTTCCTTGTCCTCTTCACCTCGACGATGGGCTGGGATGGCGATCAGCGGCTGGCCGAGGCGATCAAGAAGGCCAACCCCGCAATCCGCATCACCTTCGTCGGCCCGCCGGTTACCACAGATACCGAAAAGGCGCTCAACGAGTGCGCGGCGCTGGACTTCATCTGCCGCCGCGAGTTTGATTACTCAGTCGTCGAGTACGCGCAGGGCAAACCGCTCAACGAGATTCTCGGCATTAGCTACAAGAAACCGAACGGCGAGATCGTCCATAACCCCGACCGCCCGCAGATCGAAGACTTGGACGCGATGCCTTGGGCAACCAAAGTCTACAAGCGCGATCTGGACGTGACGCGCTACAACGTGCCCTTCCTGATGCATCCCTTCATTGCGCTCTACTCGTCGCGCGGCTGCCCTGCGCAGTGCACCTTCTGCCTCTGGCCGCAGACGCTCAGCGGCCACCGCTGGCGCACGCGTTCCACCGACGATGTTGCCGCCGAACTGGCCTGGGCCAAGGAGAACTTCCCTGAAGTGAAGGAGTTCTTCTTTGACGATGACACCTTCAACATCCAAGGCCCCCGCACCATCGAACTCTGCGCAAAGATCAAGCCGCTGGGCATCACCTGGAGTTGCACCTCGCGCGTCACCACCGACCGCAAGACTCTGCAAGCGATGAAAGAGGCTGGCTGCCGCCTGCTCATCGTCGGCTTCGAATCCGGCGACCCGCAGATCCTCAAGAACGTCAAGAAGGGCGCTACCGTCGAGCGCGCCCGCGCCTTCGCCAAGGACTGCCACGATCTGGGCCTGACCATTCACGCCGACTTTATCCTCGGCCTCCCGGGCGAGACCAAGGAATCCATCCGCAACACCATCAACTTCGCCAAGAAGCTCGATTGCGAGACGATTCAGGTCTCCATCGCTCACGCTTATCCCGGCACCGAGTTCTTTGACTACGCCAAGCAGAACGGCTTCATCCTCAACTCAACGGCGATCATGGATGAGGGCGGCCACCAGATGGCGCACATCGAGTATCCAGGCCTGCCCGTCGATTATGTGCTGGAGATGGTCCACCGCTTCTACGACGAGTATTACTTCCGCCCCAAGGCCGCCTTCCGCGTCGTCTGGAAGGCCTTTGTCAATCGAGATCTGCCCCGGCTGTACGTGGAGGCCAAGTCCTTCCTCAAACTGCGCGCTCAGCGCAACAAAATGGTCAAGGCCGCGCGCAGCAAGCCGGCCACCGCCAGCGTCTAACCCTCAATCGAATCTGGGTGCCCCAGGTCCGGCTCTTCGGACCTGGGAATCAACGAACCTCAATCGGTAAACTGTCCACCGTTCACTATCTATGGCTCACGCAAGACTCAAGCCGCGCCAATACCTGATCTTGGGACTGGTTTCCGTCTGCACTCCTTTGGGTGATTCCTGCCTCTCGCGCGGCATGGCGCATCTGCCGCCCATCACGCTCGCGCATCCCGCACCGCTCATCCAAGCCGTCTTCACGCCGTGGATCGTTCTCGGCATCGCGTTGCTCATCGGTTACTTCGCCAGCTATTTGACCGCTCTCTCCTGGGCCGATCTCAGCTTCGTCATGCCTGCCGCGGGCTTCGGCAACATCGTGACTGCGCTGCTCGCGCGCTTCTGGCTCCATGAACCAATCTCCCTCCAGCGCTGGGCGGGGATTGTGCTGATTACCATCGGAGTGGGTTATGTCGCGCAAGGCCCATCACTGACCGAGAGGCCTGCGCAAATCGAGGCACAGGAGCCACTGCAATGACTCTTCCCTTTCCTGCTCATGCAAGCCGGCTTCTGGGCCGCTACAATGATGATCGGGGCCATCGTGCTATGCTCAACCGCCGGCGATGTGCTCACCGCCGCGGCCATGCAGTCCATCGGCGATCTGGATGAGATTCGCGCCCGCTCCGGCCTTCTTGGCGCCATCCGCGCGGTGGTCACCTGCCCGTTCTTCTTTGCCGGAGTATGCTTCATGGCGCTGGCCTTCTTCTCTTTGCTCCTGGCTGTGAACCACATGCCGGTGAGCTTTGTCGCACCCGCCTCTGCGTCGCTCACGCTGGTCACCAACGCCATCGCCGCAAAATTCTTTCTCAAGGAAAATGTTGATCGGCGCCGTTGGGTCGCCGCCGTACTGATTTGCATCGGCGTCTACTTCCTGAAGCACTGATGACCCGCTTCAGCCGCAACCAAGCACGCCTTTCTAGTCTCCGTCAAACATCTGTTGCGCACAATAAACCCCCAGCCGAAGCTGGGGGCCTTTCAATAGGTGTTGTTGTGCCGAAGGCGCGTTTGCCTGGACGGCTAGTTTAGTACATTCCGTCCATACCGCCGCCGCCGTGGCCGCCACCGGCCGGGGCCGACTTCGGGTTCCGGAATCTCGACGATCAGGGCTTCGGTGGTCAGCAGCAATCCGGCGATGGAAGCCGCATTCTGCAACGCCGTCCGCGTCACCTTGGTCGGGTCGATGACGCCGGCCTTGACCAGATCCTCGAAGACCGAGGTCTGCGCGTTGTAGCCGAAGTGCGGTTCGGCTTGGATTCCAGTACCTTGGCAACGACAACCGCGCCCTCTTCGCCGGCATTGGCGACGATCTGGCGCAGAGGCTCTTCGAGCGAGCGGCGAACAATCTGCGCACCGATCTTCTCATCGCCTTCCAGCGTCTTGATCAGCGCATCTACCGAGGGAATTGCGCGAACCAGAGCCACGCCGCCGCCGGGGACGATGCCTTCCTCGACTGCCGCGCGGGTTGCATGCAGAGCATCTTCGACGCGAGCCTTCTTCTCCTTCAGCTCGGTCTCGGTTGCCGCACCCACCTTGATGATGGCCACGCCGCCGACCAGCTTGGCCAGCCGCTCCTGCAGCTTTTCCTTGTCGTAGTCGGAGGTGGTCTTCTCGATCTGCGCGCGGATCTCCTTGACCCGGCCTTCGATCTCGCGAAGCCTTGCCGCCGCCGTCCACGATGGTCGTATTGTCCTTGTCGATGGTGACGCGCTTGGCCTTGCCCAGGTCCTCGAGCTTCACGCCTTCCAGCTTGATGCCCAGATCCTCGGTGATGGCCTTGCCGCCGGTCAGGATGGCAATGTCGCCCAGGATCGCCTTGCGGCGGTCGCCGAAGCCCGGAGCCTTGACGGCTGCCACATTCAGCGTGCCACGCAGCTTGTTCACAACCAGGGTCGCCAGCGCCTCGCCCTCAATGTCCTCGGCGATGATCAGCAACGGCTTGCCGCCGCGCGCCACCTGCTCCAACAGCGGCAGCAGATCCTTCATCGCGCTGATCTTCTTCTCATAAATCAGGATGTACGGGTCTTCCAGAATCACTTCCAGGCGCTCGGCGTCGGTGACGAAGTAAGGGCTGAGGTAGCCGCGATCAAACTGCATTCCGTCCACGGTCTCCAGGCCGGTGTGCATCGTCTTCGACTCTTCGATGGTGATGACGCCATCCTTGCCGACCACCTTGACCGCCTCGGCAATGATGTCGCCGATCTCCTGGTCGCCATTGGCCGAGATCGCGCCGACCTGGGCTACCGAACCCTCGTTCACAGGCTTGGAGAGCAGGCCCAGCGAGCCGGTCGTCAGCCACTTGCCTTCCTTGTCGCGCGTGCCGATGATCGTCGCCACGGCCTTTTCGATGCCGCGCTTGAGAGCTGTCGGGTTCGCGCCCGCCGCCACTGTCTTCACGCCCTCACGATAGATCGACTGCGCCAGAACCGTCGCTGTCGTGGTGCCGTCGCCGGCCACGTCGCTGGTTTTGGAGGCGACTTCCTTGACGAGCTGTGCGCCGACGTTCTCCAGCGGATCCTTCAGCTCAATCTCTTTGGCCACCGTCACGCCGTCCTTGGTGATGGTCGGCGAACCGAACTTCTTTTCGATGACGACGTTGCGGCCCTTGGGGCCGAGCGTTGCCTTCACCGCGTCCGCCAGCGTGTTCACGCCGCGCAGGATCGCCTGACGGGATTCCTCACCGTGCAAAATCTGCTTTGCCATTGCTGTAAATCTCCTTAAAACAGTTGTCAGTTGACAGTTGACAGTGGTCAGTGGTCCATTGGCGAACTCTGCTAACCACGCTAACTCCACTCAAGCGAGGAGCGCCTACTTCTTTACGATGCCGAGCACTTCCTCTTCACGCATGATGAGGAACTCTTCGCCGTCGATCTTGATCTCGGTGCCGGAGTACTTGCCAAAGAGAATCTTGTCGCCCGCCTTCACGTCGAGGGGGAAGGTTTCACCCTTGTCATTCGACTTGCCCTTGCCGACGGCAATCACTTCGCCTTCCTGGGGCTTTTCCTTGGCGCTGTCGGGGATGATGATGCCCCCGCGGATAGTTTCGCCCTCTTCCAGACGCCGGACGAGGATACGGTCATGAAGCGGTGTAAACGAGGTTGCTGCTGCCATTGCTGCGCTTCTCCTTCACAGGCGGTCGGGGTTGATCCCCGCCGCGAGATTGGTAATTTTTCTGATAAAGACTTGTTTTTCTGTGGGTTGTCTCTCCAAGAAACGGAGCGGGGAACCCAAGGCGAGCACTATAGCCAGCATACTGCTAGCACTCTCGCCCTTCAATTGCTAACGATAGGCCAGCCCCACCAAATTTGTCAAGAGGAAAATGTATAAATATGAGCGTTACATGCTCATATTCTATGAATATTCCAACAAATACTCTGCATGCCTGTCGAAAAAATCTACCCAGGCTTTGTTGCCCAGATCACCGACAACTGTCTACTGTTCACTGTCACCATTTACAATGTCACCATGCACTGCCGTTCCCTTCGTCGCCTCATCTCCGCCGTGGTCGTCATTGGCCTGATCCTTTCGTCTCTCGCCGCCGGCGCTCAGAGCTCTACCAAGCGCGGGCGCAAGTTCAAGATGCCGCCGCCCAGCGCGCGCATTGAAGTCTCCGTGCTGCGCGACAGCAGCGGAAAGCCCATCGAGAATGCCTCGGTCATCTTTCACTCCATCGAGAATGGCGTTGCCAAAGGCAACATGGAGCTGAAGACGAACGAGGATGGCAAGGTCGTCATCGACCTGCTGCCGGTCGGCGGGATCATGCGGATGCAGATTATTGCCAAGGGCTTTCAAACCTTCGGAGACGATTACAAGATTGACAAGGATCAGATGGCCGTCGAGGTCCGCATGAAGCGCCCCGGCGAGCAGTACTCGATCTACAAGCCACACCCGGAGGCGGGCGAGGGCGGCAAGGATTCCGATGCACCCAAGCCAGCGGCTGCGCCCGCTGCGCCTCCCGCGCCTACAGACAAGCCTGCGGTTCCGCCGAGCCAGACGCAGCCAAAATGAAGCAGTAACGTACGACGTGAACGCAAATATGCTTTGTATCAGGGCACGACTTCAGTCGTGCCGCTCGATGGGTAAATAAATGTTTGGGCTTTAGCCCCTGAGGGAATGTTGGACCGCAACCAAGACTGATTCAGAGGTTCTCTGTATGGATGATAATCAGTTATGGCTCCTGTTGAAGGTTGTCCTACTGTATGCGCCGGCAGTTGAATTGATTTGGCACTTGAAGCATCGGGGTGTTAAAAGCAAGAATTTTTTTTGCTTCAGTGTAGCAAATGCTGCCTTATTTTTTCTTTGGCTCACAGTATGGGGCGCATTATTTATAATGTCTGTTTTTCGTTGGATGCTCGACTACAAACCTCTCCTATTTATGTTCCTAAATCTCCCTGCTTTCCTGTTCTTCATTGTGCCTTTCTTTTGGACGATGATAGCTTTTGTGTTGTTTATGGTAAGTTTTGGAGCACAGCCGGGTGAACGCAGGTTTTTTGTTCCGGCAAACTTGCTCATGCTCATTTTATGGGCATCCATGATCGTCGCACCGAATTAGCAGAAAAGGAACATGACCAGCCAAACCCTTCACGGCAAATCGGCACTCATCACCGGCGGCGCGCGGCGTGTGGGCAGTGCGATTGCACTTGCCCTGGCACAGGCCGGAGCGGATGTAGTGATCACCTTCCGCAATTCCAAGTCCGAAGCCGCTCAAACCCTTCGTGAAATGGAAGCTCTGGGCCGCCAGGCGATGGCCGTCGAGTGCGATGTACGCTCGGAAGTTTCTGTGCAAAGCTGCCGTCGCCGCGACCATAGACCGCTTTCATCACCTCGATATACTGATAAACAACGCAGCCATCTTTGACTCCTCTCCGCTGGACGCGCTCAGCCTCGATCAGTGGGATGCGGTCTTCGAGACCAATGCGCGCGGGCCGTTCCTGGTGGCGCGGGAGGCTTTGCCGCATCTGCGGTCCGCTCAGGGGCGGATCATCAACATAGGCTCGCTGGGCGGAATGCGCGCCTGGGCCGGTCACGCGCACTACTGCGCCTCCAAGGCCGCGATGCACTCGCTCACGCTGTCGATGGCCAAGGCCTTTGCGCCTGAGGTGAGCGTCAACTGCATCGCGCCCGGTTGGATTGAGCTGGAAGAGAGCGACGCGGGCCAAGCCGCGCACTTTGCGAGCAAGACGCCCATGCGGCGCAATGGCAGCGTAGAGGACGTAGCGCAGGCGGTACTCTTCTTTGCCGCTGGGCCAACCTTTATCACCGGCCAACTACTGGCCGTCGATGGCGGTCTGGGGCTCTAGCGAAAGAGCCGCCCGCTCTATCAAGCTTTCTCTTCAACCGTCAATCGACGAAATCCACCTGCGGCGCAATGGAGATAATGCCACGCTCGTGGCCCATGTCGAGCAGTTTGCGGATCGCCAGGCGGCCGTCTTCTCCGTAATCGAGGGTGCGCTCGTTCACATACATGCTGACGAAGCGGCTGGCGAGGCGCGTGTCCAGGTCGCGGGCAAACTGCATGGCGTACTCCAGAGCCTGCTCGCGGTGGTCCAGGGCGTGCTGGATGCTGTCGCGCAGCGCCTTGGAGAGAATCTTGTGTGTAGCCGCGCCCAGCGAGCGGCGGATCGCGTTGCCGCCCAGAGGGAGAATCAATCCAGTGGTCTCGCGCCACCAGACGCCCAGGTCCAAGACCTTGTGCAGGCCGCTATTGCCGTAAGTGAGCTGTCCCTCGTGAATAATCAGGCCAGCCTCAAATCTTCCAGCCAGGATTGCCGGGATGATCTCGTCAAAGGGCACGGTCTCGGTCTTGATCTCAGGGTTGAAGATCTTCAGCGCCAGATAGGCCGTGGTCAGAGTGCCCGGGACGGCAACGCGGATGCGCCCCAGTTCCTCTGGCGTCAGCGGGCTTTTTGACACCACCATGGGTCCGTAGCCTTCGCCCACGCTGCCCCCGCAGCCCATCAGCGTATAGTTCTGTTGCAGATAGGGATAGGCATGAAAGCTGATGGCGGTAATGTCAAAGAATGCCTCATCCTGTGCTCTCTGATTCAGTGTCTCAATGTCGCATAATGTATGGGAAAACTTGTAGCCGGGTACGCGCACCTTGTTGGTCGCCAGCCCGTAAAACATGAACGCGTCGTCGGAGTCAGGGCTGTGGGCGATGGAGATGTCGATCATTTCAGCCGGAGTGGCTGCCGCAATTTGTGTTTGACTCATAGGGAAGGTAGTCCTTTCGATAAAACAAAATGGGGTTCCTTGTACAGGTTTATACCTCTAAAGCTCTGTTTCCGCGTCGTTTTCCTTTGCCTGGCCGGCAGCCCCTTTGGCCTCTGCTGAACTCTTCGGGGTTCTCCAGTATCTCTGCTTCCAGATGAAGCGCGCCAAGCCCAAGGCCGCAAAAAGCAACCCCATCAGCGAGATGAGAAGAACCAGAAGTAGCCAGCGCATCAAGTCGAACCAGCGTCAGAATACCAGACGAACGGTTACCTCCGCTGTGAATTCATGGCTGCCGCAAACTCAATTGCAGCCAATCGAGATACGGCTGGCTGACTGCTTCGACGGCAATCACCAGAAACTCTGGGGTCTGATAGCTGTGCAACTCGTGCAACCGGGCCTCCAGAGCGGCCAGTTGCGCGGCAGTGGTCTTGAGCAATAGCAAGGTCTCAGTGGACGAATCGACCGCACCCTGCCAGTGGTAGATGGATTGCGCGCCGGGAAGCAAGGTGGCGCAGGCCGCCAAACGTTCCTCGACCAGCGTGCGGCCAAGGCGCTCAGCCTCCTCGGTGTCAGCCGCAGTGGTCAAGACGATTCGGGCTTGCAGCGCAGATTCAGTCAAAGGCGAATTCATGGCCGGTGTGTTTTCCTTCAGTGTCCTGTGAATGCAACCTCAGGCGGCAGACTCGCAGCAGCGCTAGCTGGGTCATTCGCCTGCCGCATATCAAACTACTGCGATTGCCTACAATCACTACGGCTTCGCGGGACTGGTTTTTTGTGCGGCAAAGACAATTTTGACCGGTACAGCCAGTGGAATCGTGGCCTGGACCCGGGCAGTGTGGTCACCGCGTTTGACTTGGTTTTCTTGAAGTGTGAGCGCGCCGTCGGCGAGCGCCGCATCCGCTTTCCACAGATCGAAGCGAGCCAGAGATGACGGAACTCCTGGGGCTGCGGCCACCGCGCCGCGACGCCACTCAAAATGAACCGTGCCTTTGGAAGAGGCAGCAAGATCATCGCCCGTAAAACCCGCAAGCGCAATTTTTCCATTGCCGCTGATGGACTCACCCGTGCCGCGCAAGCCGAGCAGTTGTCCCACCTGTGGAGCAGAGAACTTGTCGAACTGGCCTTCCAGATCGTACGATGGCTTGTCTTTGGCAGCAACCGCCGCGTGATAAGAGCCGGTCGCGTGTATGCTGCCACCCAGCAACCCAGCGTCAAAGGATGTGATTTCAGCGCCGCTGGCCAGTGTAACCACTGTAGCCTCTACGTTGCGGAGTGTGACCGGACCCAGCAGCAGGGACTCGGCTTTGATCGCCCCATTCATCTGCGGCCATGCCGGAGCCGCCGTGGG
This sequence comes from uncultured Acidobacteriaceae bacterium, assembly GCA_963804315.1. GTDB lineage: Bacteria > Acidobacteriota > Terriglobia > Terriglobales > Acidobacteriaceae > Telmatobacter. The sequence goes on along the minus strand of CAWDQB010000037.1, from coordinate 34,085 downwards.
ACGAAGGCGTTCAATCAACGTGGAAAGCAATCTCCCTTTTTCGTGCGCGCCCAGAAATGCTGTCTGAACCACCGCCGCGTCAAGCGCGCCAAACTGCACCTGGAAGTTCGGCATACAGGGCCTTGAAGAGTCGCAGGCAACCGGCAGCGACAAGCTGGCCGTTCCCTTGACCGGACCATAGGAAAAGACAACCGGATCCCAATGAAGTTCATCCGCATCCAAATGAAGCTTGGCCTGAGAGATCAGGATGGAATTGGCCAGAAACTCCGCCTTCCAGTTGGCGTTGTGCAAAGCCAGGGTTCCAGTGAGAGTGTCGATGGGAGCAGCAGAAGCAGCACTCCCAGCTGGAAGCGCCGGCAGTTGAGCCTGCTCCACGGGCGTGCCAAGCATCCAAGGCCCCTCGGCAGTCAAATCCACTACGACAGGGTCGCCCGCCAGCGAGTCCATGGAAAGCGCGTTGGCCAGGCCAGTTGCGCGCGCCAGTTCCCTGCCCCGGCCGATGGCAGCCTGACCCCGCACTGTGAACTGATACCCGGAGAGTGAAAGGCGTGCAGTGATGGTGAGCGGCGCGGCTCCTCCGGCGGAAGATTGCCGTGGCTGCGGTGAGCGCTTGCGGTTGATCGATGGGAGCAGCAACCGGCGTCAAAATAACTTCGGGAATCTCAACCGGTTGATTGAGGCCACTTCCGCTGAATTGAAGGCCAGTGACTTTCAGGCTGCCGGTAAGCGGTCCCTCAATGACTGGATGATCCTTCGCGGAGCGGGATTTGGCGGCGTGAACAGGCTTAGCCGCGCTCTCCGCCGCGCTGGGGGAAAAATTGAGTTGTCCGCTGGCCGAGCCAGTTGCTTCCAGGCCTGGCGCAAAGCCGCTGCGCACCGAGCGCAGTGCATCCAGCGCCACGGCAACGGGTATATGATCCAGTCCAATTGAGAAACTGGGCAAGCTGCCCTGGCCTGGCAGTTTCCCACTGAGGCGAATCCGCCCTGAGCCAAGCGGTGAATCGCAGATCAGGTTCTCCATGGCGCGCGCGGAAAAATGAGCCACAAACGCGCAGTTGGCGTCGAAGTCCATCGGCTCGGCCGGAGCAAACTCGGCGCGATGAACGCCAATGGCGCGCAGGCGCGTCGTGATTTGAGCGGCATCAGCCGTGCCCTCCAGATGAAGTTCACCGGTAAGATCGCCGCGCCAGCCTGCATCGGAGCCTAGAAGCAGCCGCGTGAGCTGGCCAAGTTGGGCCTCGCGCCACTCCAGATCGGCGCGCAGAGGCATCTGGCGCAATTCGGCTGCCTGATGCAGATTGGCCGTGAGGCGCACTACCCCGGCATCGGCCTGCCAGATGGTTAAATCGGTTCGAGCAGGCTCGCCGCGCAGTTGCACGCGCCAATCGCCCGGACTCTGCTCTTCCAGTGAGAATTTGGCATCGACCAACGAATATGGCAGCTTTTCCACGCCGCTCTTGATATTGATGCGGGAGTTTGTCGCCTCCAGATACGGCAGCTTCACCTGCTGATTCTGCTTGGTTGCCTCACTGCTTCCCGGCGCGGATTGAGCGTGCGCCGCGGCCGTGCGCAGTAGCGAGTCCAGATTCCAGCGACCGGCAGGCGTCCGCACCAGATTCAGGCTGGCCTCGTCCACGCGGATCGCGTCCAGTTCAATATGTCCGCGCCACAGCGAGAGCAGGCGGATTGAAGCAGAGACTGAATTGGCGTGAAGTATCGGCTCAGTACCGTAGGCTGGATCTTCCTCGACAGAAAGGTCGGAGAGAACAAACCCCGGCCGGGGCAGCAGACGCATCTCCACCGAAGAGAGGCGGACCGGGCGGCCCAGGGAGGCTGAAATCAACTGTGTGATACGTGCCTTGTAGCGGCTTACGCTCACAAACGGGGGGACAATCAGGAGAGCCAGAAGAACGGCCAGCGCTGTCAGCGCAAGCCAAAGCCGTTTTCGATTCTTCTGCCGTGGTTTTTCGTCATCAATCATGGTCGTCGTCAGTGGACAGTGAACAGTGTTCAGTGTACAGCGTTTGGCGGCCTTCAGGTTTCGAAAGAGCACGGCTTCAGCCGTGCCGCAAACACACCAAAATCAGGCTGGGCTTTAGCCCTCCAGGGATCTCTTTTGCCAAGGCCACTTGTTTTTGTTAAATGCTCAAACCGACTCTGTCCACTGACAACTGTCTACATCCCCTTGTTTACTAGACCACCATCACTTCACCCGATGCAAGGTCCGGCTCCAGCGCGTGTCAGGGAAAAAGTGCAGCGCGACATGGCCCATCCACGCCAGAGCATTGCCGGCTCCGCTCTGGCTGATCTGATCTTCCGAAGCTTTGAATGACCAATAGTTGAACAGCGGCCGGCCCACGATATTCTCGCGCGGCACAAAACCCCAATAGCGCGAGTCCAGACTGTTATGCCGGTGATCGCCCATCATGAAATACTTCCCAGGCGGGACAACCAATTCACCGTTCACCACATCCTTGGGAAATTCAACCATCGACCAGGATTCAGGAACTTGAGGACTGGGAGGAGGAGCCGTGGAAGGAAACTCATCGAGAAAATCCTTGTCGTACGGATTATCAAGGTTAGGGGAGTTGTCCGCATCCTGAGGCAGTTTCTGCGCCACGCCATTGATCACTACTACGCCGTTGCTGAGATGAATATGATCACCCGGAACGCCGATCAGCCGCTTCACCAGCGTCAGGTACTGCGGCGTGCCATCCACATCATCCTGCACGGGCTTGATGAAGACAATAATATCCCCGCGCCGGGGTTCGCGCTGGTGAACCAGCGGCATCCACTTCGTCGGCGGAGCAAGTGTAATTCGGTCCACCAGCAGATGGTCGCCCACCAGCAGCGTATTTTCCATCGAACCGGAGGGGATCACGTAGTTCTGCCCCAGCAATGTGAGGATGAACAGGCCCACCACCAGCACGGAAAGGATGCTGGCCAGAGCCTCGAAAGGCGTCTCTTCGACCCGTTGTTCGGCGGGCTGGGTGGCGGGTTGCGCCTCGGCGGTTGTTTTGTTCTTTGTCATGATCGATGATCGTTTCCTGTTCGCAGTTCTCTGACTCTATTGCACTACATGAAAGATGCGTTTCCAGCGGGCAAAGCCCTGAAGCCTTGCGGAGAGTTGCCAGTCGTGTCCGAGTTTATCATCGGCGGCTTGCAATGGGATCGGCGGCACATCGGTCGTCGAGGGGCGGGAGAGCGAAAAGTAGATCACCAGCGGGCGGGCCACAATCTGCTGCCGTGAGACAAAACCCCAGAAGCGGGAGTCGTCACTGTAATTGCGATTATCGCCCAGCACAAAGTATTCGCCCTCTGGCACAACCAGATTTCCATCGCGAATCAGGCTCTGCATCTGTTTCCACCAATCGGGTTCCACGTTGGGATCGGAATAGACCGCGGCTGGAAAATCCTCGCGAAAAGCACTGTGGAATGCGGGTTCGAAGGCTGCGTATGGCTCGACAAGAAGCTCGCCATTCACCGTCACTCGCCCATCCGCAATGTGCAGACTGTCGCCCGGCAGGCCAATCACCCGCTTGACGATATAAGGGTGCCGGGGATGATGAAAAACCACAACATCCCCGCGCGCCACATTGCGAAAGGGCAGCCAGCTTCGGCTCAGCACTCCGCTGGGAGCATAGGCTTGTTTATTCACCAGTACAAAATCGCCTACCAGCAAGGTGTGCTCCATGCTTTCCGATGGAATCATATATGGCTGAAGGATAAATGTATTGAAAAAAAGCGCCACGACAACAAGAAGAAGCAGTCTGGCCAGTGCTTCTGTTACGGAAGGCAGACGCAGATGCACCTGCTTGAAACGAATGGGAAGAGCCTCGAAAACTGAAAGTTGGGTCTTCAACGCGCCGCTGCTTCCTCCTCATCTAAAAGCGGATCTTCGATTTCAATCTCAGCCTCATTCGTCGCCGTCTCTCCAGCCTTTTTTTCGGCTGCTTTGAACCGTTCCAGCGCGCGCCGCGCCGCATCCTGCTCGGCATTCTTCTTGGTTCCGCCCATGCCGCGCGCCAGGCTCTTTCCGGGCGCTCCTTCTGCCGATTTGAGCCGCACCTCAACCAGAAACCGCTTATGGTGATCGGGTCCGCTTTCGCTCTTGACCCGGTATACCGGCGCCCCCGCGCCCGCAGCCTGCAAATACTCCTGCAATGCGGATTTGAAGTTGCCCAGCGCAGCGCCCGCGCGCAACTCCTCGGCCAACTGCGCCACCGCTTCGCCCATCACCCAGCGGCGCACAAAGACTCGCACCGGTTCTAGTCCGCCATCCAGAAACAGAGCGCCCAGCACGGCCTCCATGGTGTTGGAAAGCACCGTGCTTTTGCGCCGAAGCCCGCCTCGCTCCTCGCCCCGGCTCAGCAGCAAATGCCTGCCCAGGCCGATCGACCCGCCCACCTCGGCCATATGCTGGCGACTGACCAACTGGGAGCGGACACGTGTCAGTTCCCCTTCTTGCCACTCCGGGTGAAGCAGGAACAAGGCTTCGGCCACCACCAGCCCCAGCACGGCATCGCCCAAGAACTCCAACCTCTCGTTGTCGCCCGCTCCCCCTACCTCCGCTTGGACGCTCTCCAAAACCTGCTCGCTGGCTGCCCGCTCGTTGGCCAGTGACCGATGCGTCAGCGCCCGCACCAGCAGCTCCGGTCTCGTAAACCGATGGCCCAGCGCGACTTCCAACTCACCAAGAACAGCTTCCACAGGTGCCTCGATCCGATCCGTTCATCCACTTTTCTTGTTCTCTTGAGTATGTCGTATAGCGCGGGCGTCCTCACCCGCGTTTGCCCAAGAACATTCGCGAAAACACCGACAACTCCTGCTTCAATTATCGAACGTTTTGCTCTCCTGGCGGCAACTACTGAGGCTTCGCCGTCCCGCTTGGCGGTGCAGACTTCACTGTACCCGGTTTGGCGGGTACTGAATCATCATCGTCATCCAGCTCGCAACTGTGGCCATGAACGGAATAAGCCGCTTTCAGGCCGCGCTCGGCGGCAAAGCGCGTGTCCTGCTGACCATCGCGCGTCTTCAGCGCTGCCTGATACTCCGCAAGAGCCTGATCCCGCTTGCAATCCAGATCCAGCATCCGTCCCAAATAGATGTGCGACCACGAGAGCAGGCGCGGATCCTTGCTGGCCGCCAGGGTCCTCTGGAATCCGTCGATGGCCTGATCGGGATGGCCTGTCAGGATCGCTGTCCGGGCCAGAATGAAATCGGCGCGAGAACTCTCCGCCACCGATTCAAGCGAATCAGAGTGCACCGTGAGCACCTGGCGAGCCAGCGCGGCGGCCGTGGCCACATCACCCGCGGCAAGCCGCGCCTCGGCCAGATCAAGACCCTCCAGCTTGCGCGGCTTGCTGCGCCTCAGCACGTCGCCGTCCGCTTCCTTGTCAAAATCGATATTCCGCGCGAAATGCACCTCGTAGTCCACGTCCATGCTATACACCATCTCGCCGATGGTGTCCTTCAAGCTGGCTGGATCCTTCTCGAACTCAACCAACTGTCTGTAAAAATATTGCGTAAGTACGAATCCCTGTGTCAGATCATGATGCACGGCAGCCTGCCGGACCACCTCCATTTTCTGCTCGACTTCGATGCGCTCTTTTTCATAACGAAGCTGCTCCGACCGGGGGATGTTGGCAGGAATTTTATATTCGGGAATACCCGTATCCATGGTGCGCGCCTCAATCGCCTTGATGAGGCATTCGATTGTCAGCGGAATCGAGTCGGAGCGCAACTGGAAATCCAGCGGCGCCTCCCGCACCTCCTTCAGAATCGGCTGCATCCGGTCAACGGCGGTCGCTCGCGCGTAGAGCAGCGGCTCAATCACGTAATGCAGATAGCTGTGCCGCACATCGCTCATGCGGATCTTGCCCGCCGCGGGCGAAACCACCACCACATAGTCCGTCCCATAAACTCGCGCATTCACCGCGCTGGGTGAAAGCATCGGCTCGACCACCACGATAAAGCGCCGCCCGTCATAGGTCGAGGCAGGCATCTTCAAGTAGAAATTCGTCGAGACAATCATCGCCGAGAGCGGATCGTGCAGTTGGTCGGCCAGCACGTCGTAGGCACGATGGGTCGCCAGCCAGATGCCGTGCAGGTCTGTGGCGGCCACAAAATCACGCAGCAGCGGAAGAATCTCGATCACCTGCGTCGAATCGGGCGGCATCAGGGGCAACTCCGTCGCGCTCTCCAAATCCGGCGGCGGCGTCAGATAGAGTGACAGCGAGATGTATTGCGATACGTCAAGCTCTGAGCCGGTCATGCGATGCTGGGCAATGTACAGGCACAATTTATCCCGTTTCGTCCGCGCATCCTCGCTCTGCGTCAGCGCCTGATTGACCTGTTCGCGCACCCGCTTGCGGATCGGATCGCTCTGCTCCAGACCCTCGTCATATCCGCAGGCATTCAGCGCCGCGGCCATCACAAAAACCGGCTCGGTGCTGATCAGCGAGATGGTGGGTCCGGCAGGATCAATCAGCGTTGGCGCCTTCTCCTGCGCGTACATCGCCCCGGAGGACGAACTCTGGCCCCCTCCCGGCGTTTTGCCGGGCGATTGAGCGTAGCAAAAAGTTGAGGCAAGAATCGCCAGCAGGCAGCAAGCCGTGGCCGAAAGAACGGCGAAAGATCGGTTTTTACTGAATCTCATGAGGAACCCTGATTACCATACTAGACGGACCACCCAGGTCAAACGATAGCGCCCGGCCCTTCGCTCCTAATCGCCAGCGCTCTCTGGCCAGCCGCTCGCATGGGGTTCGTGGTCTCACGACAGGGGGCAGAGATCAGAAATGCGCTTGTTGAGGTTCACGATCTCCCAGATCCGAAGATCCGGACCTGAGGCACAAGCCACAATCAACACAAGGCTGCGAGCGGTCATGCATATGACTATAGCCCCAGCTTGGCCCAGAGCGCATCGACTCTGGCTTTGGTCTCGCCGTCCATCTCGATCATCGCGGGCCAGGGGCGCTGGAAGCCTTCAGCCTGCCATTTGCGGGTGGCGTCGATGCCCATCTTGGAGCCGTAGTTCGGCAGGCGGCTGGCGTGGTCCAGCGAATCCACCGGGCCGAGAGTGAATTGAATGTCGCGCTCGGGGTCGATGTTGTTGGCGACGCGCAGTGTGACCTCGCCGATATTCTGCACATCGCAGTCTTCATCCACAACCACGATGATCTTGGTGAACATGGCTTGGCCCAGCGACCAGATCGCGTTCATGACCTTACGCGCTTGGCCGGGATAACTCTTGCGGATGGAAACCAGCATCAAGTTATGGAAGACGCCTTCAACGGGCAGGTTGATGTCCACGATTTCAGGAATCTGCATCTTCATCGCGGGCAGGAAGATGCGCTCGACGGCCTTGCCCATCCAGGCGTCTTCCATGGGCGGCTTGCCGACGATGGTGGCGGCGTAGATGGGGTTCTTGCGGTGCGTGATGCAAGTCAGATGGAAGACCGGGTATTCATCGGTCATAGTGTAGAAGCCGGTGTGGTCACCGAAGGGACCTTCGGTGCGCAACTCATTCAGTTCGACGTACCCTTCGAGGATGATCTCTGCGTGGGCCGGAACCTGCAGATCGACCGTCTCGCACTGCACGATCTCAACCGGCTTGCCGCGCAGGAAGCCGGCGATCATAAACTCCTCTACCTCTGGCGGCGCGGGAACGATCGCGGCAAAGGTGGTGGCCGGGTCAGTGCCGATGGCGACGGCAACCTCCAAGCGCGTTTTGAATTTTCCCATCACCACCTGAGGTACTCCGCCAACCAGTCCTTCCGGAACAGTCACCGCGCCTCCGCTTGTCTCTGCCATCAGGGCCACACGCGCAATACTTGCAAGACTGTGGTCCTCAGCAGCCCATTTTGAGGCGCTGAGGCGCATTTGTTCCCGGTAGTGCTCGGCGGCACCCTTCTGGCGCTGCCAGTGCATTCCGGTAGTCTGGCCGTCGTAGACCTGCATGCGATACATACCGATGTTGCGCTTGCCGGAGCGCGGGTCTTTGGTATGAACGCAGGGCAGTGTGATGAAGCGCCCGCCGTCGTAAGGCCAGCACTTGAGGATGGGAAATTGATTCAGGTCGAAGCCGTCGCGCAAAATCACTTCCTTGCAAGGAGCGTCCTTGGCGCTGACAGTCTTAGGGAAGGCGTTGGTGAGTGCACCCAACTGCGGCAGCATCTTCAATTTGTCGAGAAAGCCTTCGGGAGCCTTCAGGTTGAGCAGGCCGGTAATGCGTTCGGCGACCTCGTCGAGCCGCTCCACGCCGAGAGCCAGCGCCATGCGCCGCTCGCTGCCGAATTGGTTGATGAAGACCTTGTGGCCCGGATGGCCCTTGACGTTCTCGAAGAGAAGCGCCGGGCCGCCAGCCTTCGAGACGCGGTCAGTAATCTCGGTGATCTCTAGCTCCGGCGAGACCTCTTCGCCGATACGGTGGAGTTCGCCGGCTTTTTCCAGTGCTTTGATCCAATCGCGCAAGTCGTCGTAGGGCAAGAGAGTACTCCGTGGAGGTTGATTCTTACTCCATCATCGTGCGGTTTTTGGTTGCAGGAGAAATCTGGGCCGTGAAAGCGTTCGAGATTGAAGGAAACTCCGCTTCATCTGCTGAGAGTGTATCGAGGCGGTTAAACACTATCAGAAATGTTCCCAATCCTATTGCGATACATCCCACGCCTTTAAGCGCAATCGCTTGAGAGCCTGTCACAAATGCCATTCCCATCTTGCATGAGAAAAAAGCGGCTATTAGCAGGGCCGCGCAACGGTCCCCGGAGTTTAAGGCCGTTTGGCGGTCGCTTGTCTCCAAACTGGAGTTCTTCTGCTTCTTCTTGAAATAAGAACCCCAAACCAGAAGTGCAATAGCACAAAGATACAAGGCTATCTTCCAATATGGAGGTGATTCCAGAATATTGTGCCCCGCAATACCGAGCAGAAATAAATAAAGTGATTCGATGATGCCACAGCATTCAAAAGTCGCCTTGATCAGGGCTGAAACAATACCGCCCTTTTTGTATTCGGCGTGCAAGATTTCCCAGCAAAGCCAGACACAATATGCGCTAAAAGCATATCTCCATGAGCGCGGGATCTCCAGAACAGTCTGTCCCGCGCGAACCAACAAATATCCCTTGATTTCAAGCGCGCATAGCATCCCGCAAGCGATGACCACAGAAAGCCATCCCTTGATTCCGCCTATTTTGCTCTCAGTCATAAAATCTCTCTTGTCAAGCATTTTACTTGACAGGCGCGACCGCATCCACCGGGAATCCCAACCGCTTCCACTCGTCGTAGCCGCCGCGCAGGGGGCGGACGCGGTCGATGCCCAGCTTGTGCAGGGTCATAGCAGTCTTGGCGGCGGTGGCTTCGCTGGGGCAACTGCAGAAGAGAACAATGTCGCGGTCACGAGGAATCTCCTGGTGACGGGCGGTCAGGTCAGCGGGGGCGAAATGAATCGCGCCGGGCAGCGTGAATGGGTCCGGCACTAGCTCCAGAGGATGGCGCAGGTCGACGATGAAGACCTGCTCGCCGTCGTCGAGCTGCTGCTTGAGTTCTTCGGGTTCGAGTCGGGCGGCGATAAGCTTTTTGATCACCATGCGGCGACGGATGACGCGGACGACAAAGAAGCTGATGACGCCCAAGACAAGTAGAGCGCCGGAGAAGCGGCCAGCCCAATCGAGGAGGCTTGGATTACGCCGCAGCATATCGCCAAAGAAGCGGCCCGCGGCGAGCAGAGCGCTCAGCCACGCCATAGCTCCGATGGCATCGAAGAGAAGAAAGCTGCCGTAGGGCATTCCATTCTGCCCAGCAACCGGAGGCACCAGCATGGCCAGTCCGGGAACGAATTTGGCGATCAGAACAGTGAGAGCGCGGCGGCGGCCAAAAGAGTTCTGGGTACGGCGGACGCAGATCGTCGGCTCCATCGAGAGCTTGCAGAGGAAGCGCAGCACGTGACGCCCATAACGGCGGCCAATGAAAAACCAGGAAGTGTCCGCGATAAGCGCGGCGGCCAGACCAGCTAACAAGGCAAAGACAAAGTTGAATTCGTGCTGCGCGGAGAGCGCCCCGGCTGCCAACAGAACTGGCGCGGCTGGCAACGGAATGCCCATCTGCTCCACCAGTACCCAGGCGAAGAGCAGCAGGTAGCCGTAAAGGAGCAAGATGTGTTCGGGCAAAGCCATGGGCAGGGTCCTATGTTTCCTTGCGAGGAGTCAGACCGCAGCTTCATTCAAGGTAGAAAAATTACAGAAGACTTCGAGCGGCCTCATACGATCAGATGATTTTCGCGCCGGTTTGGCTTCATGCAATGAGTGGAAAGGCATGCGAGCAAGAAAGGCCGCTCGAAGGCGGCCTTTCTTGCAACCAAAATATTGGCGGTGCGCCGGATTACGGTTGGGCCTGTTGGCTGGCAGCGGTTGGCACGGAGGCAGCGTCTTGCTGGCCTTTGGCGGCGAACCAGTTACGGTCCCAGAGGTTCTTGTAGAACTCGCCGGTCAACTCTGCAGCGCGGGGGCCGAAGGTAGGCCTGCCGCCTTCAAGGAAGAAGACTGTCACCAGGCTGCCTTGCGGCGAATCGGAGTAAGAGGCGAACCAGCCGAAGCGGGTGCCTTTGTCCGAGCAGGTTCCGGTCTTGCCAAAGACGGGCAGTTCGTTGAAGCTGGCGCGCAGGCGGCGGGCTGTGCCGTACTCGACTGCGCCCGCCATGCCGTCTTCGATGTCTGGAACGTATTGGGCGATGTCCAGCGTGCGCTTGACCTTCGGCGTAAAGGTGGCGGCCTCTTCGGGGGTGGTGGGGTGCTGGAGGTAGTAAAGCGTTCCGCCATTGGCAATGGCAGCGACAAACGCGCCGAGTTGCAACGGGGTCAGCGAGACGCCCTGGCCGAAGCTGCACATACGGCCTACGCCACCCTCGGAGGCGGGCAGTTCCTGATCGGGATAGACGCCAAGCTGTTCGCCTTCGATGTTGTAGCCGGCCAGCTCGCCCAGTCCGAATTGGTTGGCATAGTGGCGGACGCGCTCAAAGCCCAGCTCGCGCCCCAGTTCCTCGAAGTAAAGGTTATTGCTCTTGGCCAGCGCCTGGGTCATATTCATGCGGAAGCCGGGCAACTGGACGGGCGTGTCGCGCGTGACCAGCTTCTCGGAGAGCGCGGCCATGGCCACGGTGAGCTTGATGGTGGAGCAGGGTTCGGCGCCGGGCGAAAGGGCCAGCTTCTGATTGACCATGGCCAGGATGCGCCCGTTGGAGGGGTCGATGACCACTGCGGTGCCGTTCATGTCACCGAGAGCGTCAATGGCCGCCTGACGGACGACCGGGTCTTCGCCCGCAGTCACATCATCGGCCAGCAGGTCACTGTTGGCAAAGGAACTGGCGGTGAAGCGCTCGTAGTAGTGATGATGGCGTCTGCCAGTGCGGGCTGTGTTGCGAGCGCTCGCCCGCATGCTGCCGCGCGCAGTGAAGTGGGCTTGCTCCCGGGCAGGCGCACCCTTGCGCACGCCCTTGGCAACCGGCTTGGCGGCTGTGGCACGGTGGCTGGCCGCGCGATGAGTCGCGGCGGGATGTTTTTCGGTAACCCGGATGCGGTGCTGTGGCGGCGGGGCATCCAATGCCGCGGCAATTCCAGCGCTTGCGCCAAAACCGATCAAAACCAATCCAACTGCCCATACGCGGGAAAAACTCATTCTGCAAGTTTCCTCTCTACCCTCGGAGTGCCGTTCATCAAGAATTATTGAAACGCGCTCTTGTTGTCTATCGGCCAAGCCGCGGTCCGCGATCAATTCTGCTCATCTTTCCTCTACCATACCCGAAAGCGCGCGGTAATTCTTAAAATATTTCAAATCCATGAACCTTCTCTCTTACCTTGGCTTGCACGAAAGTTTCAATTCCTGATCTAGATCCGCGACCGGACGATCCGCTCCAGGACAAAGGGAAAGCGCTTGTTCCAGCACTATCGCGACGATGATTCGCGGGCGGGCGGCGGAAATCGCTGGAGGAGAAAGGCGAGCGCTTCAGTGGGCGTGGTCAACAGTCCTTCCAGTTGAGCATCTTCGACGGCGCTGAGCATGGGGCGAAAGGCTTCGCCGGGTGTATAACCGGCGGCGATCAGTTCCCGTCCGGTGACGAGTGGTGCGGGGCGAACCGCTTCGGCAGGCATGGATTCGTAACGTTCGCGGACAAACTTCCAGTGGTCCAGGTTGCCGCTGCCGGCCAAGCAGTCCATGCGATGCAACGCCAAATGCTGCGGAAACTCCTCCAGGCGGAAGAAGCGCTTGAGCGTGGAAGCCTTCATGCGCGGGGCGTCTGCAAAGCGCATATGATTCTCAACCAGCGAGAGGATCTGGCGGCTTTCATCGTTGGAGAAGCGGAAGCGGCGGCAGATCTCGGCGGCGATGGCGACGCCAACCTCAACGTGGCCGTCAAAACGAATCCTTTCGGCCTGGCGGAAGGTGGCGGGCTTGCCCACATCGTGCAGCAACGCGGCCCAGGCGAGGGGTAGCGGGCAGTCTGGCTCCAGTTGCGCGAGCAGGCCAAGGGTGTGCAGCCATACGTCTCCTTCGGGGTGGAATTGCGGCGGCTGCTCGACGCCCTTCATGCGGGCAATCTCCGGGAGAACTTCGCCAAGCAGGTTGGTTGCTTCAAGCAGTTCAAAGGCGCGGCGGGCGTGGCCTTCGGTGAGCATCTTGGTCAGCTCATCGCGGACGCGCTCGCGGCTGACGGCTTTGATTTTTGGTGCGAGACGGCGGATCGCGGCGGCGGTTGCGGCTTCAATCTGAAAGCCGAAGCGGGCAGCGAAACGGACGGCGCGCAGCATCCTCAGGTGATCTTCTTCAAAGCGCGCGGCGGGTTCACCAATGGCGCGAAGAATGCCAGCATCCAAGTCGGCCATGCCGCCCACGTGGTCGATCACGGCGTCGTGAAGATCACGGTCGGTAATGTGAAGGGTACGGGCTTCAGCCCGTACATTTCGGTCGGCCAGAGCACCGGGCTTTAGCCCCTGAGGGAAGATCCGCTCTGTATCCAGCAGCAGCCCGTTGATGGTGAAGTCGCGGCGGCGGACGTCCTCTTCGGCGCTGAGGGTGTAGCGGACTGCATCGGGATGGCGGCCATCCAAGTAGACGCCGTCGGAGCGGAAGGTGGCGACTTCAGTCACCACCTGCGGTGGGGCCAATGCTTGTGCATTGGTGTGACTATCATTTGCAGCATCGCAAGTGTTGGCGACGAGCACTACGCCGAAGTGCGCGCCCACGGCAAAGGTGCGTGGAAAGAGATCAAGGGCCACATCGGGCGTGGCGCTGGTGGCTACGTCGTAGTCGTGAGGCTCACGGCCCAGCAGCAGATCGCGCACGCAGCCGCCGGCTAGATAGGCTTCGTAGCCCGCGCCGCGCAGGACGGCGATGATTTGGAGGGCGGCGGCTAATCGTGGATCGGCGGATTGCATAGATGTTTCTATTGTCGCCCAAATCAATGACGGCGTGCGGCGGGGCCGGTAAACTGGAAGGATGAGCGGAAGCGGTCTCATTCTCGGAATTGAATCGTCCTGTGACGAGACGGCGGCAGCGGTGGTGGAGCGCGGAGCACGGACGCTTTCTTCCGTAGTGGCTTCTCAGATCGCCACGCACACACGCTACGGCGGGGTGGTGCCGGAACTGGCCAGCCGCGAGCATCTGCGCGCCATCGTTCCTGTAGTCAGGGCTGCGCTAAGTGAGGCCGGTGTCACACTCGGCGATCTGGAGGCGATTGCCGTAACCGCCGGGCCTGGCTTGGCTGGTGCGCTGCTGGTGGGTGTCACTTACGCCAAGGCGCTGGCCTTTGGGCGAGGACTGCCGCTCATCGCTGTCAATCATCTGGAAGGACATATCCATGCAGTGCTGCTGCATGAGCTGGAGTCCTTGCCGGACGGGCGGAGTCTTGACAATGAAGCCGCGCTGGCTCTGGTAGTCTCTGGCGGACATACGCACCTTTATCTGGCGCGGCGGGCGCAGGGATGCTGGAGCTACCGGCTTGTGGGGCGGACGGTGGATGATGCGGCTGGCGAAGCCTTCGACAAGGTGGCCAAGCTGCTGGGCTTCGGCTATCCTGGCGGGCCATGGATCGATGCGCTAGCCCGCTTTGGCAATCCAAAAGCAGTGCCATTCGCTTTTTCGCAGATCAAAACCAAGCTGCATCTAGCTGGGAAGGTTCCAAGAACCAAAGGAGCGCGGACCGCGCCGATTGCCGAACTGGACCCGCATCTGCTCTTCTCATTCTCCGGAATCAAGACGGCGGTGCTGCGCTACGTGGAGTTGAACGAATTGCGGGCAGAGGCGCAGGAGCGCGCCGCTCGGCTCTTTGCGCTGGATAGCGCGGCGCGGCCCCCGCAGAGCAAAGAGCAGGCGCTAGCGCTTTGCTCGCAGCCAGTGCTGGATCTGATTGCCAGCTTTCAGGCTGCGGTGGTGGGCGATCTGATGAAGAAGAGCTTTGCCGCGGCTGATTCGCTGGGCGCGAGGCGAATTCTGATCACCGGTGGCGTCGCGGCCAACCGAGAACTGCGCGAGCGCTTCGGCGCGGAAGCCACGCGGCGCGGATTGCGCGCGGCATTTCCCACGCTGGCACTCTCCACCGATAATGCGGCGATGATTGCCGCTGCTGCCTGGCCGCGTTTTTTGGCAGGCGAGTTTGCCGATGACGCGCTATCAGGCGATCCGTCGTTGACGCTGGGCCGCTAAGGCTTTTTCTCAACGAGTTCCAGCCGGTTCCAGCGCAGGAAGATAAAAGCCGCGCAGGGCGCAGTCGGCGCCGTATCGAGTCAAGTGGTGATCATCCCGGTAAAGCATTTTGTCCCCGATGCGATAAGGGCAACTGGCGCCGTCGCCGCAGAGTGCCGAATAGAGATCAACCACTTGCACACCGGGCAGACCTTGAATCGACTTTTCGAGTTGTGCATTGGCGCTGGCGACCAGAGCCGCATCCTTGGCCGGTCCTGCGCCGGGATCGCTGGCCTCGGAGGAGTTTATCCATTGAGCAAGAAGATGGCGGGCTGGAATGTGTGCCGTCAAATAGCGGGAGACTGGATTGAAGTCGAAGGTGGGCACATCTTCTAGAACCACAACTTGTTTGCCGGCAGTTTGAAGCCTCCGGATCGAGGCTGTCAGGGACTCACGGAAGAGGGAGCTTGCGGCATCCTGGGTGAGTTTTTCCGGCATGATCGAGGAATCCGTGAGCAGCCAGCCTTGCCCGCCGTCTGGCCTGAAAAAATTCGTCCACCGGCCAGACAGAACCACGATTCGAATATGCGGATCAGTCACCAGCAGTTGCAAGGCCATGTGATTGAATTTCATACATTGGCGTCCACTTTCCTGGAACGGAACGCCATAGCTTGTTGCGCCTGTCGTGGGAAGGCAAGCGGGTTTGCTGAGTTGAATAAAGCCATAGTTTTTGGCCTTGGCGAGTTCGTGCAAGCTGGGCGCTACCGCCATCGAGTGACTGTCTCCCCAAACGGCGACGGACGGCCGTGAATCCGATGCGTCGTAGCAGGAAGGCGACAGGTTCAGCTTGTCTTTGTCGGGCACGCAAGGGTCAATCGCCGACAAACCCGCCTCGCGCTCCATTGTGGCCACCCGCTTAAACCGCTCGGGAAGCTGAGGAATTTTGGAGGCTACCCAGATGGCGCCGCACAATGCCAGCAGAAAGAGACTGACGGCGGCGTAGCGGATGAGCATCGGTCCAGGACTATTTGTGGAGCCGCGAAAGGGCTGCTCGATGAAATAGTAGGAGAGGATCGCAAGCGCCAACGAGGCAGCAACCGCCCAAGCCGCCGCCGCGGGTGGCAGTTTGTCACTGGCGGCAATGTGCAGATAAGAGAGCAGCGGCCAGTGCCACAAGTACCAGGAGTAGGAAACCCTGCCAATAAAAACCAGCGGCTGTAGCGAGAGTAGCCGGCGATTGATCCAACTGGCGGGAACGGCAATGACGATGGCCGCGCCAAGCACCGAAGGCAACGCCGCCGGGCCGGGAAACAGTGAGTCGGCGCTGAGCAGAAAGATGGGCGCAATCAGCAGCGCCAGCCCCGTCAGGCTCAGAAGTTGAACAATTGTCGCAGGTAGCAGCAGCGGCTTTCGCGTCTGCTGCGCCACGGCAAGTAGGACGCCGGCACCCAGTTCCCAGGCGCGGCCTGGCAGAAGATAAAAAGCGCTTGTCGGGTCGATGCCGACCTGTCGCCAAGACAGCAGAAACGACAGCAGGCAAACAACCATAATCACCGGAATGATCAGGTTGCGGCGAATGCGCGCCAATAAGAGCATGAGCAGCGGGATCATCGCATAGAACTGCTCTTCGACCCCAAGCGACCACGTCATCAGCATAGGGTGGAAATCGCTTCTGACGCGAAAATAGCCTTCCAGATAACGCAGGAAGAATAGATTGGAAAGCGAAAGCGTCGCCGCGAAGGCTGAGGCGGCAAAGAAATGAAACTCATGGGGGGACAACAGAAACAGACCGGCCAGAATGGTGAAAGCCAGTACGGCGTAAAAGGCAGGCAGAATCCGTTTGGCGCGGCGCTGATAAAAGTGCAGAAAGCTGAAGCTGCCGGAGTGCAATTCGCTGTTGATGTGACCGCCGATCAGGAATCCGGAGATCACAAAAAATATATCGACACCCGTGAATCCGCCGGAGGTGGGCGGGAACACCTGCATGGTAGAGCACCACGCTGAGAATGGCGACCGCGCGGAGTCCATCAATGTCGGGACGATACCCTCTATGAGGCGTGCCTGATAAAGACATGCTCCTCATTTTTAACGCCCGAAGATCCGCTTGAAGAAGCCCGGCTTGCCCGATGCGCCGCTAGCGGTGCTGTCGCTGTAACTCTTCTTGGGCGGGGAGGCAAATTTCCTGGCATGGAACTTCAGCGGCACGCGCTCCCATAGCCCGATGGGTTCAGGCTGGACTGGCAATAGTGCACCTTCCACGGCGGCGCGCGGATTGGTCGAGCAGAGGCGCTCGGCGGTCTCCACACCCGCGCGATGCGCCACATAGTCGTAGCCTTTTTTAAGGTGCGGGGGACGCCAGGTAACGTTGTGCGCGTCTGTAGCCAAGAAGTGAATCCAGTTGCGGTCTAGCAATTCGTTGGAAAAGCTCTCGGCCATTTTGCCGAAACGACCGTAAAGCGAGCCAGAGGTCACCTGCACCAGGCTGCCGCGGCGAATCCACTCGGCCAGCATCTCCGGCTGGCCCAGCACCGCCGGGTAGCGCTCCGGGTGGGTGATGACGAGCGTATAGCCAGCCGATTGCAGCATAAACATGGCGTCTGAGATCTGCGGCGGAATGGCGGTGTTAGAGAATTCGATCATCAGGTAGCCTTTGCCACCTATCGAGTAGCGCAAGGGGTTGGCCACAGCATCGTAGATATTCTCGGCGGTCATATGGAAGTCGCAGGCCAGGCTGAGTTCCATCTCGCCTTGCAGGGCAGCGGCGAGTTCCGCGAAGCGCTCTTCAATGAGTGGCGCATCCCACGGGTACTCGTAGCTGGCATGCGGCGTACAGGCAATATGAGTCACGCCGTTGGCCGCCGACTCACGGGCCATGGCGATGGAGGTCTCCAGATCGGGCGAACCGTCGTCCACTCCGAAGATCAGATGATGATGAATATCAATCATGCCGCGCCAGTTTCCTCATGAACAAACCTGCTGGGGTTCTTGGAATCTCAGGTTTCAATTCGAAACCTGGCACCCAGTTTATTGAACCGCCAGCACCGCAATCATGGAAGCAAAGACCTTTGCGCCATCCACCGAACCCAGGATGGCTTCGCTGGCGCGTTCCGGGTGTGGCATCATGCCCAGCACATTCCTCTTTGCGTTGAGGATGCCCGCGATATTGCTCAGCGAACCGTTGGGGTTGGCCTCGGGCGTAACCTCTCCGGCTGGCGTCGCATAGCGGAAGGCGATCCGGTCCTCGGCTTCCAGCGCGCGCAACTCCTCCGGTGTGCAAAAGTAGTTGCCCTCCATGTGGGCGATGGGCACCTGCAGCACCGCGCCTTTGTCGAGCTGGTTCGTAAAGGGACTATCGGCAGTTTCCACGCGAAGATGAACCGGCTTGCAGATGAACTTGAGTCCAGCGTTGCGCATCAATGCGCCAGGAAGCAGACCAGCTTCGGCCAGAATCTGGAAGCCATTGCAGATGCCTTGACCTGCCCGCTGTCAACTCGGGACGGCGCAGGTAGCCACGCGCCAGGCTCAGGCCGCCGATGTGCAGTTCGCCCGGCGTGCCGGCGGACGCCGGACGCATGTCGCCATCGAGGATAAACACCTCGGTGTTGGCGATGACCCGCCCGATCGACGGTAGACGACTCCGGACCATCCGCGGCAGACACGCGACCGGAGGTGGTCACCACGGTATTCTCAGTAGGCCCATAGTTATTGATCAAGGCAAACGGGAGATCGGCCGAATGGATAGCGCTGCAGCGTATCGGCGCCGGTGAGCATGACGCGTAACGCGGTCTCCAGCGGCCAGGGCAACACCATCATGTATTCGGCGAGCGCGGTAGGTAAGAAGCAGATAGTGATCCGTTGTGCTACCAGCCAATCACGCAGCGCTTCCGGCGCCACGCGGGTCACCTCGTCGGGAAGATGGAGGCTGGCACCCACGGCCAGATAAGGCCACACCTCCCACACCGCCGCGTCGAAGCCGAGACCGGCAAGCTGGGTCGCGCGATCGTCCGGCGTGATAGCGAACGCGCGCTGATGCCAGTACACCAGGTTCAACAGGCTTGCATGCTCGATCTGCACCCCTTTTGGGCCTGCCGGTCGATCCGGAGGTGCAGCAGATCACATAGGCGAGGTTTGAGAGCGTGACGCAGGCAGTTGGTGGTGTGATCGGCGCGCCGGCAAGAACCGACCACGCATCATCCAGTATCACGACCTGTCGCGCCCCAGCGGAGAAGCGATCCACGAAGATTTGCCGCGTCACCAGCACCGGCGCCTGCGCGTCGTCCAGCATGAACGCCAGCCGCGCCTCAGGATAGGCCGGGTCCACGGCACATCAGGCGCCCCCGGCCTTCAGTATGCCGAGCGCCGCCACCACGAACGCGGGCGATCTCTCCATGCAGACACCCACCAGCATCTCGGGACCCACACCGAGTGTACGCAGATGGTGCGCCAACTGATTCGCGCGACTCTCCAGTTCGCGGTATGTGAGCACCTGATCGCCCATGGTGAGCGCCACGGCCTCGGGCGTGGCGGCAGCGCACGCCGTCACACACTGATGGACCAGCCGGTCACGTGGGAAGTCCTGCCCGGTCGCGTGCCAGGTCTCGCTCCGCGGGACCAGCGGTGGCTGGGTGGCTTCTATCCTGTCCCTACGCGGGACCAGCGGTGGCTGGGTGGCTTCTATCCTGTCCCTACGCGGGACCAGGGGATCAAGGCGCTCCCTGGCGGCTGCCGTGCTGTGATCAGGGTGCTCTGCCATGGCTCTTTATTCTCCTGGATCATCGCTCTACACTGCAACCACACGGCGGCCCACCCTGACTGGCGACCATACACGAGGGGACCAACAAGTGCAACCCTTGTGGTATATGTCCAGGATTACTGTAGCAGTCCTACGTTAAGGACTTGTTGGGCGAGGTGTTAAGTTCAGGTAGAGGTCTCAAGCCGCGTTGAGACCGACTGAGCGACAGATACCAGAGGAGCAGTGGGAACAGGAGACGGTGGTGGAAGCACGGCGCGAAGCACGCTGAACGAGATAGCAGTGCTAGGGGATCTTGTAGATAGTCATGGTAGGCCCGGGGCGTTCCTGCCCCTCGCCTCGGATGATCATCAGGACCTTCAGTTGCTGCCGCAGCGCGTGGTAGCGCGCCGCTTGTACAGGGAAGCGCCGGGCATCGCCATCGTACTCGCCGTCGGTGTAACTGTCCGTAATGACAAATCGCACCCCCGCGCTCGAACCAGGGAAGAGAACGGCACATTCCCGAGCGCGGAAGCCCAGTAAATGTTGAAGTGGCGCGGAGACATAGCAAAGACACGGCCTTCCCAATTCTCCTTGCTGCGGAGTGGGCCGGGAGATGCACGGCGACCCAGTCCGCGGCCACCTCCTCCGGAAGCGATGCGATAATGCGTAATCGGAGAGCTGGTCGCCGTACGCCGCGATAGAGAGCGATGGGCCCGCCGCGACGAGCAGGACGATGGCGCAACTGACAGGCTCGCTCCGCAGGGCGCGCCCCAGCCAGCACACCGCCGTATCCGCTGCGCAGGCAGCGAGCAGCGTGAGGAACGGCAGGATCGGCAACAAGTTGCGGTCGAACCGCACAATAGTGCTGCACAGAAGCGCGTAGTAGGGAATGACAAAGGACAGCAGGATAACACCTTGCGATCTGAACCTGAAAACCACCAGCGGGATGCCCGCCAGGGCCAGCACCGTCATCGGCCCACCGATGCCCGCATCATGAGATCACTCAGATACCAGACGACGTTGTCGCTCCCTTCCGCCCCCGCGTGCCCGCCGGTGTAGTGCTGGAAAACGGACCTCAGTGATGCTTCAAGCAGCGGCCGATCGAGCAGCGCGAATGGTGTCGTGATCAGGAACGTGAGAACGCACGCGGCGAGCGCGCCCAGCGCCGCAGCCAGGCGACGGCGCATCGGATGCCCCCCGGCAAGAGCCAGAGCGACAAGCGGCATGGCGATCACCAGCCCCGCGTTGTATTTGGTGCCCGCAGCCAGCCCCGCAGACACACTGGACCCAACAAGCATGATGGGGAATGAGTCGCGGCCGACGACCGGCATACCGAGGGCGAAGAACGCGGCGCACGCAGTGAACAATGCGGTAGTGGCGTCAACGGTGATATAGTGCGATTGCTGGACATGGAGCGCCGCGACGGCCAGGAAGAGGGCGGCAACGAGACCGATGCGCGTCAACAGGCGTTGCCCCGCGAGATAGGTCACAAACACGGCCAGCGTGCCCAGCAAGGCAGTGAGCGCTCGGCCGGCGCCGTAATAGAAGGGTGGAACAGGGGACGAGGGTGAGAAACTGGAAGGGTTCCTGAGCACTGCCGGATCCAGGAGGCCGCCGATATGCCCTGCCGCGGCCTGCCATCCCGCCTGCAGATAGTAGAAAAGCGACGGGTACGTGAGATAGTGCGGATCGAGGTCGCGCGTCAACCACATCGTCATCGTGCGATCTATGACCGATGGCTCGTCCGGTTGCAGCACGTAGGGGAGCCCGAATGTCAGGCCCCACAGCCGAAGCCCAAGGGCTAGAACAAGGATTGCAGCCAGGATTGCCCGTGTGCGAGGGCTCGATGTCGTTGTGGAAAGCGGAGGGACCGACCAAACAGCGGCACGACGCGCCGGAGCACGAACCCTACGTATGTGCACAGGCAACCCGCCGACCGCTCAGCAACGACTGTCTACCGATGCGCTGCTCGTTCTCCTGCCATAGAGCGGACACGCGCGTAGATCGCAAGCTGCTCACGCTGTGGTGTCTGCTCCCTGTTCAGCCCAGAGATCCCTCGTCCCGCAGCCAACTTCTGCGCTGTCTCTCTGGTAGATACCCGAGTTTCGGTTGCGTTCACGTAAAGGGTGACATACGCCATAACAAGAAGCAAGCGCCAAGCATCACCGGCACCAGGAAGTGCTGGCGGAAGAGCAGTACCAGATCCGGCGCCACGTAGAGCGCGACGAGCACCAGGGCCGCCCACCGGCGGATGCCGGATGACGCCTGGGCATCGATCGTGACCATGGGCAGGATCAGCAGCACCAGATCATAGCTATGGGCAAAGGAGGATACCAGCAGGGTACACAGCACCAACAGTGCCCATCCTGCAGCGAACCTTGTCGATCCTGGTCGCCAGGAGCCCCTCCAGTACCAGCCGAGCGCCAGCACGAGCACCAGACTACAGGCAGTGGCGCCAATCTCCGCGGCGGTGCTATGCGGCCATCGCTGCAGGAACATACCGTGCATGCCTGGGACGTCCAGTTGCAGCGCATCGTTGTTGCTGGTCCATCCGGCCACGCTGCGCTGTACCGCGAGATACTCGCGATAGGCGGAGATACCGACTACCGGCAGCGACAGCGCCACCGCGCCGCACACCACAGCCAGATAGCCGAGCGCCGCCCGCCAGCGGCGCTTATAGAGCAACAGCGGCAACGTCAGAAAGGCCAGTTGCGGCTTCACCAGCGTGATCGCCAGTACCGCACCTGCCCAACCTTCCTTTCCGCGTGCAAAAAGCCAGAGCGAGAGCGCCATGCTGAACAACACCAGAGCCGAGAAATTGCCGGTGAGCGGCACCAGCAGCATGGTAGGCACGGAGCATAGGATCCACCATGCGGCCAGGGCGCGGGTATGCGCATCGGGCCGACGGCCCTGGGCATCCGCCGTAAGCCAGGCGGACGCGAGCAGCATGATGGTGGACAGCGCGCCCCAGACCACCCGCGAGGGGATGTAGGGCACCAGGATGAACAGTTGCAGCGGCAGCAGCACGGGAGGAGGATTGAAGAAGCCTGCGGCAACCGTATAGACCCGGCGGCCCTGGCGCAGACGCACGGCGGCATCGTAGAACGTCTGCCAGTCGCTTCCATAGGGTCCCTTGGAGACGTAGAAGGCATAGACCACGAAGATAGCGGCGCCCAGCGCCAGCGCCATACCAAGAAGCGAGAGCGGCCTCACGTCCTGGGTCCGTGGGGCGACGTCGGCGGGCAGGGTGCCGGTAGGTACGGTCTCGCCAATCATAACGATCGCATCGTCGCATGGCGACAACCGGCGCGCAATCACCAAGCAGGCGTCAGGGGCGCGGCACTCCTTCATGGAGGGAATTGGAAGGAGCAGGATAAAAGGAGAGCGCGTTCAAAGCACGGGAGCCGCGAACTCGCCGGGGCCGCCAGAAACTGTCGGCGCGCGGACACTCCCGGCAAAAACACGGGCAGGGAGGGTGCTCGTACCCTCCCTGCCCGTGTGGTCCTGTTCACATCAGGCGTCCGCGCGCTCCGCGCGCGCTACAGGAATCTAGGATGCGCCGACTGTAGCGTCCGTCAGGGTACCTTGATAGCAGAGGATGGATGGATTCAGGGCACAGGCCGTGGGATCCGCGTGCAACTGCAGGCCATAGGTGAACGGCACGTTATACTGCAACGACGCGATGCTCAATGTATTGCCTGGCATTACCGGTAGATACTGGTCGGATCCGATGATGCCGTTTCCATCGTCAACCAGGCCCAGTGTTTTCGGCGGGCACGGATTGACGTTTCCACAGAAAACGAACGGCCCTTGCAGCACGCCTCGGACGCGGATCATGCGCCCAACCCACGACGAGGGATCCTGCAGCAGGCCCGCGCGGACCTGGTCTACGGTATAGATCGCGTCGTCGGCCCTGCTGCCTGACTGGCTCGCGCTGGGTGCGGGGCGGTTAGCATGGTTGGCCGCGAACTCAACGCGGTGCCGGCCACGATCGCTGCCAGCACCACGGCGAGCGCGAGCTGTGGCAAGTGCAGGATGAGGCGCCTGCGCCACGCGCGGCTTCCGGCCAGCCTGGCGGCGCTGGCATCCGACTGTGGAGTATCAGAAGGACCAGTAGCGAAACCCTGAGTGTCATCCATCGGTCGTCGTCTCCCTTTGCACATGCGGTACGGCGCAGCGGCGGCTACGTTACATGGAGTGTAGTGAACACACGCCTTTCAAGCAACAGCCTATCTTGTTCCGGGTACTCTTCATCTCGTGTCGGCGTATCTCCTGCCATCACAGTGACGTCTGGCGGAGCGACCTCAGGCCATCACCAATCATGAGGCACGCTCGTTTGTTCCTCTCCAACCGGTGCGAAGCCGCACAGCGAGCCATGGATCGACGCACCCTCTATTGGTGTGTGGGCAGGGTTAGCTGTCCCTGCCCGCACACCGATAGAGCTTCCCACCGGCCGCGCAGCAGGCTGAAGGCGCGCTGCCCAGCCTGTGTCTTCTCTGCCTGCGCCTGTTGCAACGCCTGTTGCAACGCGGCCTTGACGCGGTCGGGACGCATCGGCAAATCCCGGATGCGCACGCCGATGGCGTCGAACACGGCGTTGCTGATCGCCGCCGCGACCGGGCAGCATGCGGGCTCGCCGGCGCCGGTAGCGGGGATCTCCGGACGGTCGATCAGCACCGTCTCGATTACCGGCGCGTCCTCGAAGGTCAGGATCGGGTAGGTAGCCCAGGTGGTGCTGGTCACATTCGACTGGTCGAACGTGACCTCCTCCAGAGCGCCCTGCTGGTCGTCTGCGTGACTCCGGCCTCCATGGTCAGCTTCACCGCGCGCGGGTTGATGGTCAGGCCGTTGTCCTGGCCCACCACCCAGCGGGTGACGCGTATTTTCCCGGTTACGCGATCCACCTGCACCTCGGCCACCAGGGCATTATAGGTGCCGCCGCGCAGCGAGATCGCCACGCCCCGCCCGGTAGCGATCCTCGTGGCGGCAAGCGCCCTGGGCTTGGGCGAGGGACGGGTCTGCCAACCGGCCTGCTTGGACCACGGCCTGCAGCAGCGCGATCATCCGCTAGTCGGTCAGGTGCTTCAAGCGGAACTGTACCGGATCCAGCTTGCCGCCGCCGCCAACTCGTCCATGAACGCCTCCATGGCGAAGGTGATCTGGTACTGAGCGGGTGAGCGCAGCCAGGCCGAGATGATACCGAGGCCGGTGCCGCCGAGATTCGAGATGTCGGCCTCGGCATGATTGATCTGCTCGTAGTTGGGGAAGTTATAGAGCAGCGGCCCATCCAAGAAGCCGCTCGAGGGCAGGCCCACGGTATTCCCGGCCAGCACGGTGCCGATAAGGTAGTGTCGAACATGGAGGGAATCCAGGCCTCGTGGTGCCAGGCCAGCAGTTTTCCCTCGGCATCGAGGCCGCCGACCAGGTCGTGGACGGTGGCCGGACCCTTGGGATCCCAGCCATGCTCGTCCCAGCGCATCCACTGCACGCGCACCGGCCTGCCGGTGAGCCTTGGACATGATCACGGCATCCAGGTGGCGGGATCGCGCCGTTCCGGCCATAGCAGCCCGAGCCGCCGTACCAGATATCCGCACGTTATCTTGCGGGATATCGAGGAACTGCGCCGACGTTCCCCGCGTAGATCGCCGGATCCTGGGTGCCGGTCCAGACCGTCACCGTATCGCCCTTCACGTCGGCGATGGCGCAGGATGGCCCGAGCGACGCATGGCTCTCGATCGGCGTGGTGTAGCTCGCCTGCAGCGTGATCTTGGCCTGCGCCAGGCCCGGCATCGACGTTGCCGGCGCTCGCGTTCACCTCATACTGCTGGCCATGCCGCGCAACGTGGTATAGAGGTCCGCCTGGCCGGCAGGCCCTCCCAGTCGGACCATTTCACGTCCAGGTTCTGGGCGGCCTGGACCGCATCCCACTCGTTCTCGGAGACCACGCCCAGGAAGTTCTTCTCCCGCAGCACCTGTACGCCTGCCGGCGGCTTGCCCACGGCTGATCAACTTGCGAGCCGATGCCGGTGGGACGGACCACCCGGCCGTGCAGCATGCCCGGCAACCTTCACATCCTGAACGAAGTGAACTGGCCGGTGACCTTATCCGGGATGTCGATGCGGGTGTGGACTGGCCGACCACCGTATACTCGAGTGGACTTCTTCGGCTTTGCCCTTGCCGCCGGTGACCAGCGTACACGGCATGGGCGCGCCTCGTCCTTGACAGGTATCGTGGTGTCGAAGTGCTTGCCGCCGATCGATCTGCGCGTAGGAGACCGACTTGCCGCTGTTTCCCTTGACGCTGACCACGCCGTCCTTCACGGTGAGTGTTGAGGGCGCGCCGAGAGTCGCGCAGCCCAGCATCAGCAGCGCGTAGCGCGCATCGGCGGCCACCTGCCGCAGCGGCGGACCGCCGGTGGCGATGGCATTGCTGCCCCAGGTCGGACCCTGGTCGGCGTGAGCGCCGTGGCGCCGATCACCAGCGTGACCTGGTCATCGAGACGTCCAGCTCCTCGGCCACGATCTGGGCCAGGCCCGTGGTAGCGCCCATACCCAGCTCGACCTTGCCCATGAAGATCGTAACCGTGCCATCCGGCGCGACGGCAAGCCAGGTATCGATCTGCGTGGGATCGACCTCCGGAAGGCGCCCTTGTGCGGCCGCATGGGCGGCGCCGGCTCATGCCCAGCGGCAGGCTGAAGGCGATCACCAGCGCGCCGCTGGCCTTCAGGAAGTTCAGACGCGAGAGGCCTTTTCTTCTCGTCGAGATGTGCTCATCGTATGCTCCTCTACGCCATCGTGCCGCGGCGCGCTTGATGGCGCGGATAATCGCCGAGTAGGTGCCACAGCGGCACAGGTGCCCGTTCATCGCCTGGCGAATCTGCAGCGTCGGTGGGATGCGCATTCTTGCATCGAGCAGGTCCGTCGCCTGGATGAGCATGCCGTTCTGGCAGTAGCCGCATTGGGGCACCTGCTCATCGATCCAGGCCTGCTGGAGGGGGTGCAGCCGGATGCTGCCCTCTTGCTGCGCCTAGAGCGCAGGCAGCCCCTCCAGGGTCGTGATCTCTGCCCGACCACGCCGGCGACCGGGGTCACGCAGGAGCGGATCTGGGTCGTGAGCAGGACGGCGCAGGCGCCGCACTGGGAGAGGCCACAGCCGAAATGCGGACCCTGGAACAGGAGCTCGTTGCGCAGCACGTAGAGGAGCGGGGTATCCGGAGTTGACTGTACCGTGTGCTGTTGCCCATTAACTGTAATGACGAGAGCCATGAACTATGTATCCTCCCGATTGGATGTTGCCAACGCCCAGTGCGGGCCGGTTCGCCGTAGCCATGCGGCCACTTTCAGAGGATCTCCCGCTCGCCAATTTCCCTCGTTCACATACCTCCCTCACCCATCCATGGAGCAGTAACGAAAATCACAGCCTCCGCGCCCGCCGCGATCGATAGAGGAACACAGAAACCCAAGCGTTTTGCGACTTCAACAATTGTATACTTTGCAATTACTGTGGATCAATTACTCACAATGTGAATACCCAGTGATAGATTGACTGTCAGCCAGTGTGGGTCAATTGATACATGTGGAATACTCAGTGATAGATTGACTGTCAGATCTTCCGGAGCACTGCGAATCGACCACTGAACGGTGCCGTGCGGTAGTGATTGGGCCGAAGCGCGGGGCAACGGGTGCGCCTCATAATTGTTGACGTCTTATTTTTCCGCTCGTCGCGTTGACACCTGGAGGTGCACCCCAGGGCAACAGGGCAACTCACGTGCGGAAAACTAACGTTGCGCGCGGTATACTGCGTTATCGGGGTGGTCGATGGTTCCGGAGCCATCGCAGTCTAGTTGCCTTGCCCTGTACCCGGGCAATGGCGGAGTTGCGCGCCGCGCGAACCCTCACATCGCAATTGGCGCGCCAATAAGGAGTGTTCCATCTATATGATCACGCATGTGTGCCGGTTTGCCGGTGTCTGGCGTTGGGCAGCGCGTTGGCGCTGAACGCCGGTGGGGTAGTCGGCTGCGCCGCGGACGAACGGCCTACCTGGATTACCACCAAAGGTAAGGTGGTGAATCGACCTTTATCGCGGCGTACAAAAACGCCGATAGTGGGTACAGCTTCAACGGTTACAACAAGGGCCAGATGACGATCACGGTGCCGACGGGCGACACGGTGAACGTGACCTTCAGTAACGCGTCGCCACTGCCCCACAGTGTGGAGTTCACGGCGTTTAGCAAGACGCTGCCGACGGGCGGGGTAGCGGCGGCCTTCAAGGGATCCCATTCGCCTAACCCGACCAATGGCGCGCCCAAAGGTCCGGCGCAAAAGCCTCGTTCGTGGCCAGTCAGGCCGGGAAGTATCTAATGAGATCTGTCCGTGCCCGGCCATGCCGAGGCCGGCATGTGGGACAACTTCGTGGTGTCCAGTTCCGCCAGGTCCGGCAGCATCAAGGCCGCCATGTAGCCATTCCTGAGTGCGGGGAAGCCGCGTCATCTGCAAGTGCCGGCGAGGACAACTCCCGCGAGCAGTTTCCCGACCATGCCCTACCTCCCTACCCGGCCGCCTGGTCCTCCTCGGCGCGACGGGGCCTCTGGTGACGATCGCGCCAAGAGGCGAGACGTTAGAGCGAGAGGAGCAGGTCCCGTGCAAGCGTTGGTCTATACGATGCCGCGCGTGGTGGAATGGCGTGAATGGAAGGAACCACAACCGGCGCCCGACGAGGTCCTGGTGCGTGTGCGCGGGGTAGCGTTGTGCGGTCCGACCTGCACGGCTTCCTCGGTCATTCCGGAATCCGGGTTCCGCCCATGGTGATGGGCCACGAGTTTGCCGGTGAGATCGCTGGAACTGGGCGAAGGCGTGCACGACATGGCTATCGGCGATCGCGTGGTAGTGCAGCCGCTCGTTACCTGTGGCCGGTGCCGCTATTGCCGCGCGGGAAGAACCAGTATCTGTCCCCACCGGCGCTTAATGGGTGGCCACCTTCAGGGCGCCTTTGCCGAGCGTATCGCCGCGCCCGCGCGGCTGGTCTATCGTCTGCCGGATCACGTCGGTTTCGCCGAGGGCGCGCTGACCGAGCCGCTCGCGAACGGCGTGGTATGGCCCGCCTGGCTCCGCCGGCCTATCAGGATGTGGTGGTGATCGGCGCAGGTACCCTTGGCTTGATGGCGCTCCAGGCATTCCGCGCCGCCGGCGCCATCGCGTGGTGGTGCTGGATACCGCCGGAGACCGTCTGGAGGTGGCGGCACAGTTGGGCGCCGATGCCACGATCAACCCCAGGATAGAGGACGTACCGAAGACCGTACAGGCAGCACTGGGCGGCGAACCGCCGTCGATCGTGGTTGATGCCGTCGGCCATCCGATCACCCGTCAGCAGGCACTGGCGCTGGCGGCGCCCGGTGGTACAGTAGTGCTGCTGGGGCTGGCCGAGGCAACGAGCGATCTCGATCTGCTGAGCGCAATCAATCGTGAGATACGCCTGCAGTGCTCCTACGCGTCGGATGACGGCGACTTCCGCGACGCGCTATCACTGATCGCCGACAAACGCGTTGACGTCACCTCCTGGGTAGAGCACTTCACCTCGATCGCGGGCAGGAGGTCTTCACACGGCTGGTCGACGATGCACGCGGTCTGGTCAAAGCGGTATTTCTGTTGGCTAGGGAGCGGACAGATATGCCTGCTGGACGCATTCAAGCTGATTCCCGGCCGCGTTGTACGCCGCGCACCACGGTTGACGGGCGCGCCAACAGTAAGAAGGGCCGGCGTGGTGCCGGCCCTTCTTACTGTTCCTGACTGATTGTCTGCGTGGTGTCAGACGCGCACGCCGGTGCGGGTGCCGGAAAAGAGGCGTACCAGCCACAGCAGAATTACGGCGCCGATGAAGGCTACCACGATGCTGCCGATCACACCCACGGTGCCGACCACGAACGCGCCCACGATGAAGCCGCCAATCAGCGCGCCCACCAGGCCCAGGATCAGATCACCCAACAGGCCGAAGCCTTCGCCCATCACCTGGCCGGCCAGCCAGCCGGCAATCAACGCTGCCGATGATCAACCAACCAATGATCCCGCCAGGGGCCAGCGCTATGGTAGCAATCATGGTGCGTTTCCTTTTTTCCAGGTATCTTACTTCCGGCGTCCGGCGTACCGTAACGCCGGATCGATTACCTACGTATAGTGATAATTGAGGCGACCGCACATCCCCATTCGACAGCCGAAGAC
Organism: uncultured Acidobacteriaceae bacterium; assembly: GCA_963804315.1. GTDB lineage: Bacteria > Acidobacteriota > Terriglobia > Terriglobales > Acidobacteriaceae > Telmatobacter. The sequence continues at coordinate 4,471 of CAWDQB010000037.1, read as the reverse complement.
AAGAAAAAGGACTAGACAAAATGACCGGCTGAAGACACACCAGCGGGGAAGCCGCATGGTGATAATCTCCGGCACCGGCGTCAAAGGTGTTCCGGGCGCGGGACGTTGCTACGGTAACGCTACCAGTTGGCGAACGCACCGTCCGCACGACGGAAATGAGGCAACTCCAGTAGCTGGAACGGGTGGTTACGCGCTGGTCCACCATTGAACTCGACGCCCAGGCCCGGCGTCGGCGGCGGCAACAGATAGCCGTCGGCAACCTGGGGCACCGCCGGGAAAACGTCGGTGAGCGTGGCGCCGGTGGGCCTGGGCAGTTCCAGCACGCCCATATTGGGAGCAGCCAGGCAGAGATGCAGGCAGGCCGCCGTGCTCACCGGTCCATTGGGGTTATGCGGCGCCAGGTTGATATAGTGCGTTTCGCACCAGCCCGCGATCTTCCGGGACTCGGTGATGCCGCCGCCGAGTGTGGGGTCGATGCGGGCATAGTCGATCAGGTCCTCTTCAATCAACTGGCGATACTCCCACTTACTGGCGAATTGCTCGCCCGCCGCCAGCGGCACGCCCGTGCGCGCGCGCAGCACCCGGTAGGCGTTTGTGTCTTCGGGACCGCAACGGATCCTCGACAAGTATGGCCGGTACGCTTCCACCTCCCGGCACAGGGTGACGGCATCGACGGTGTCGAGCCGGGTATGAATGTCCAGGCAGATCTCCACCGTGTCACCCAGCGCCACGCGGACCGCCTCGCACTGGCGCAACAGCGTGCGGACCGCCTGACGCGGCTCCAATACATCGCCCTCCGCCGGCAGATCCCAGCGCACGAACTTGTAGCCCTGCGCCAGAGTGCGACGGCAGCTTTCCACCAACGTCTCAATGTCACCGGCGGTGCCCGCGTTATGGGGATAACAGATCACGCGATCACGGACCAGCCCGCCGAGCAACTGATAGAGTGGCACGCCGCAGACCTTCCCCGCGATATCCCAGATGCGGTGTCGATGGCGGCGATCGCCGAGGCGCCCACGCGGTCGGCGGGGAAGAAGCCGCCACGGAAGAGCAGTTGCCACAGATGTTCGATACGCGAGGGATCCTGACCGATCAGCAGCGGCGTGAGAATGCTTGACGAACCCGATCACCGCCTGCTCTCGTGAAGTGAGGTTTGACTCCCCGATGCCCCAGATACCCTCGTCGGTATCGACGACCACGAACAGCCAGTTCCCGGGCACCGTTACAGACCGGATAGGTCTCGACGTTGGTAACCTTCATGATTTCCCTCCATATCACCGCCCGCGCCTCTCAGACGGATTCCTCTCACACCAGGATACGCCCACCAGGATACGCGCGGGGCGCCCGACGACGCGGTATCTGCTACGCATCGGACACCGTACTGTCAGATCCTGTGTACATCAATGTGAACCGCGTGAGACACTGGTGGCGTCCATACTCTACTATAAGAGACCTACACATAGGGAGATCAACTGTGACGGAAGCAGGCGTGATCGCGCGCACCCCCACACCCGCCACCAGGGACAGCCTGGCACATGACCTGCGTCACCTCGGTCTGGCGCCGGGTATGACCGTGCTGGCACATTCCTCGCTGAGCGCGCTCGGCTGGGTCTGCGGTGGGGCGGTGACCGTGGTGCAGGCACTGCTGGACGTATGACGCCGGACGGCACACTGGTGATGCCGGCGCACTCGAGCGATTACTCCGATCCGGCGCATTGGCGTGACCCACCGGTGCCGGATCCTGGGTAGTCGTGATTCGCGACACCATGCCGGTGTTTGATCCGCGCATCACGCCGACTCGCGGTATGGGACGCATCGCGGAGACGTTCCGCACCTGGCCCGGTGCCTGTCGCAGCGCCCACCCGCACGTCTCATTCGCCGCCTGGGGCCGGTATGCGCGGCAGATCACCGATCGTCACGCGCTGGACTACAGCCTGGGCGAGCGCTCCCCACTGGCGCGCATCTACGATCTGGACGGCTGGGTGCTGCTCCTGGGCGTGAGTTATGACAACAACACGTCGTTTCATCTGGCGCAGTATCGTGTTCCCGGCGCGCCGTCCGGGAAGGCGCACCGTTACTGAAAGATGGGCGACGACTCTGGCAGGAATACATGGATATCGAACTGGATACAGACCCGTTCATCGCTATCGGAGGAGCGCTGGAGCGCGCGAACCACGTGCGCCGGGGACCGGCCGCGCGGGCGAAGGGTGCCTCTTCCGCCAACGAACCGCCGTGGACTTCGCCGCTGCCTGGTTGCGGCAACTCTCCACTAGTCGGCACGGGCCGGACATGAGCACACTCTAGCGTCAGGCGACCCCGGTCTCCACACCCTGTGCGTGGATGGAGAGGCCATCCACACGCTCGCCCAGCGCGATCAGCGTCAGGCCAGGGCGGCGGCGTAGCGGCGGCGTGCGGCGGGAACGCCGGCTCCGCACGCACGCCGCCGCGTTGACAGGGAGGTCGCGTAGACGATGTGAGCGGACCAGCAGGGCGGATCTCAGGCAGGGCGATCGATCGCCTCCCGCGTGGCGCGCAGCCACTGGTCAGCAGTATCGTCCGGTATCGAGCAGCCAGGTGCCACGATCAGTCGGCGGCCACCATCCGTCTGTGCCAGCGCATCGGCCAACTCGGCGGCGATAGCATCCGCCGGACCGGTGACGATGGCGCCGCGCTCGTGGAGGCCGCCCATCACCGCCGACTGCGGGCGAGCGTCCCAGACCCGGCGCAGTGGAATACCGGTAGAGCGATCGCTCCAGCTAAAGACGGCCACCGGATAACGCAGCAGTTCCTCGATCAGCAGGTCATGCTCAGCGTGCGCGTGCAGGATATTCAGCCAGCCTTCACGCCAGGCGCTGAGCACCGTCATATCGTAGGGGCGGCCGAACTGGCGAACTGCGCGGCGGTCAGGTTGCCATCGCCGGCGCCCTGCACCGAGAGGAAGATGCCGTCGGCACCCGCGTCGAGCAGCGCCGTGCCAAGATGGGCAAGGTTCTCGGTCAACACTGCCAGTGCGCCGTGTACGGTTGCCGGGCTCTCCCGCAGGGAGGTGCGAAAGCGATCGACGCCTGAGAAAAACAGCGCTTCGCTGAGCGGCGAGAACAGCGTGCTGATCAGCGGCACGTCAGTCCCGATGGCCGACCGCACCCGCCGCACGGTCTCGATTTGCCGGGCAAAAGGACCATTCTCGGTGGAGAGCGGGGTGAGCAGATGCCAGTCGTCCAGTGTGCGGATGCCGTCATGTGGGAAAGGATAGGGCAGATCAGGCATGATCTTGTAGATATCCAGGTCATACCGTGTAAAGAAACCCAGCGTGGCCTCGGCCAGCGCGCGGGCCGAGCCGTGCGGACGAAAGTGATGCCAGAAGGTCAGCGGTGGCCGATCAACCGCCTCGCCATGCAACGCCGCCCATACCCGTTCACGTTTCGTGAGCTGTGCCATTGCTCTCACTCCTTTTCCTATTGTTACTCATCCATCATAGCGGCATGCCGCGTCCATGGCGACTCTGGTCGGTGTGCCGGTGTGCCGGTCGCCGTAAGGGCATTATGGCCATAGGTGTAAGCAGGTGCCTTCCGCCTAGCAGGTGTCCATGTGTTTTCCGCGTCGGCCCACCAGAGGCAAGGCTGCCGCAAAAGCATGCCGGACTTATGGCTACCTGCTTGGCGCTTCCACAATCGGCATTGCCGGTGCATGGCCCTGACCATACACTGTGAATATACAAACAAACGGCTGTTTGTCCCACCATGAGGATCTACCGGTCCGGCATGCTCCTCGCACGGGATGTTCCCGATCGTGATAAGGCGGAAAGATGTGATGTCTACAACTGTCGGAACAAGACGCGAGCAGATCGTGGCCGCCGCCGCGGAGTTGTTTAGCGTGCAAGGCTATCATGCTACCACAATGGACGATATAGGGAAACGCGTGGGGCTGCTCAAAGGAAGTCTCTATGCGCACGTCGCCAACAAAGAGGAGTTGCTGCTGGAGATCGTCAGCACCGCGGCACGCTGCTTTACCACCGCGCTGCAGCCGGTAGCGTGCGGCACCGAATCGGCGCCGCTGAAGTTGCGCCTGGCGCTGCGCGCGCATCTGCATACCGCCTGGGACCTTGGCCCGCTCGCCCGCGTGTTCCTCACCGAGGCGCAGCACCTGCAGCGTGCGCCGCCTGGATAGGCGAGGCGCGGACGCGCTTACAGGCGCTCTGGCAACGTATCTTTGAGGAAGGTTCAGCGGATGGCTCGTTCCGCCGGAACCTCGATAGCCGATTGGCCGTGGCACTGACGCTCGCCGCCGCGAACTGGACGCCGCACGACGATGTGCTGCGGGAGTCGAACGCGGTAGCCGCCTTCGCCGATCGACTCTGCGACCTGCTCCTGGATGGGCTATCAGTGATCCAGGCTACCGCACAGGGCCAACCCTTTGACTCAACAGCAGGAATAGTTGCGTAAGTGGGTGTGTATCGATGAGTGTAACCGCG
>CAWDQB010000036.1:0-93241 GCA_963804315.1 uncultured Acidobacteriaceae bacterium | reverse complement strand
AGAGAGTGGCGAAGAAGACGGCCAGGAAGATATTGAACATACCTTTCTGGGCGTACTTGGTGCAGATCTCGACCACCTTCTTGCTGTCGGTGACCGAAGCCTTCTCGACGCCTTCCAGCTTGATGTTCTTCTTGATGAACTCGACCGCGCGATAGGCGCCGGTGGTGACCGCCTGCATGGAAGCGCCGGCAAACCAGAAGATCACCGCGCCGCCGCAGATCAGCCCGAGCATGAAGGGCGCATGCAGCAGGGAGAGTTTTTCGACGTTCACGGTCAGTCCGTTGGTCAGAGCCATGATGATCGAAAAGGTCATCGTGGTTGCGCCGACGACGGCGGTTCCGATCAGCACCGGCTTGGCCGTAGCCTTGAAGGTATTGCCGGCTCCATCGTTGGCTTCGAGCAGGTACTTGGCGCGCTCGAACTTGGCGTCTATGCCGAAGTCCTTCTTCAACTCGGCTTCGATGCCGGGAATGGCTTCAATCAGCGACAGCTCGTAAACGGACTGCGCATTGTCGGTGACCGGGCCGTAGGAGTCCACGGCGATGGTGACCGGTCCCATGCCCAGGAAGCCGAAGGCAACCAAGCCAAAGGCGAAGACGGCAGGAGCGAGCATGATGAGATCCATCGACCCGCCGATCATGCTGAAGTAGTAGCCCAGTCCCATGAGGGCGACCATGCTCAGTCCCAGCCAGTAGGCCGAGAAGTTGCCGGCCACCAGGCCCGAGAGGATTCCCAGAGAAGCGCCGCCTTCCTTGGCGGAGGTAACCACTTCCTGCACGTGAGCGGAGTTGGTGGAGGTGAAGACCTTGACCAATTCGGGGATGAGAGCGCCAGCCAGAGTTCCGCAGGAGATGATGGAAGCCAGCTTCCACCACAGCGTTGGATCACCGGCAAGGTTCGGGATCATCAGGAAGGAGACGATGTATGAGAGGGCGATGGAGACGATGGAGGTGATCCAGACCAGCGAGGTCAAGGGCGCCTCGAAGTCCATCTCGTCCGAGTTCTGATACTTCATCTTGGCGATGAAGCCATTGAGGAAGTAAGCGCCCGAGCTGGACAGCAGCATGGCCACGCGCATGACGAAGATCCAGACCAGCAGTTCGGCCTGCGTCGCGGGGCTCTTGACGGCCAGCAGAATGAAGGTGATCAGGGCCACGCCTGTGACGCCGTAGGTTTCGAAGCCGTCGGCCGAGGGTCCAACCGAATCGCCTGCGTTGTCGCCCGTGCAGTCGGCGATGACGCCGGGGTTGCGGGCATCGTCTTCCTTGATCTTGAAGACGATCTTCATCAGATCGGAGCCAATGTCGGCGATCTTGGTGAAGATGCCGCCCGCGATACGCAGGGCAGCAGCGCCGAGGGATTCGCCGATGGCGAAACCGATGAAGCAGGGACCGGCAAACTCAGCCGGGACGAAGAGCAGAATGATGAGCATGATGAGCAGCTCAACAGAGATCAGCATCATGCCGACGCTCATGCCGGCCTTCAGCGGAATGGCAAAGAGCGGATAGGGCTTGCCCTTCAAGCCAGCGAAGGCCACGCGGGAGTTGGCATAGGTGTTGACGCGAATGCCGAACCACGCCACGCCATAGCTGCCCGCGATGCCAACCAGCGAGAAAAACAGGATGATGGGTAGAGTCACCGCAACATTGCCCACCGGCGCCAGAACGCCGAAGTACAGCGAGATAATGACCGCGATGAAAACCCAGAGCAACATGATGAACTTGCCCTGCGTGATCAGATAGGTTTTGCAGGTCTCATAGATCAGCTCGGACATCTCGCGCATCGACTTATGAACCGGCAGGTTCTTCAACTGCACGAGGATACCCAGGCCGAAGATCAGGCCGGCGAAGCAGAAGAGCAGGCCGATCATCAACAGTGCGGGTCCGCTCAAGCCGAAATGATTCACAACCGACAGGTCAGGCAGCTTCAAGCTGGCTTCGCCGCCCGCGGCTTCCTGCGCGCCCGCGAATGCGGGAATGAGCAGCAGGCCCAGAAGAGCCGCCATGGTCCGGTACGGACGGCTCAAGAATCTTACAGCGTTTGTTTTGAAGGCCGGAACGAGCGATAGCCCGCAGATGGCCAGAAAGAAACACACCCAATACTGTGCAGTCACAATTCCTCCAAACGGAAAATTTGATGTTGATCACGAACGGAATCCGGAAAACGCGGCGTCCATTCTCCGGAAGAAGGGTCATCCGAAGGCTATCACCCGAAAGTAACCGTGTCGAGTGATTGCAATCACAGGATTCTGAACACTGATTCCAGGAATGGAATATCTGGTTTGGGACATTATTGGGAATGCAGGACTCCGGATGAGGCTTGCGCCAAGAAACATATGCGCGCTTATTCAACCTCGGCCTGCACCTTGTCGTCCGGAAGAATGACTTGCAGATTCTGTTCTCCGGGCGAGCGCGTCTCTCCGTTCGGCAGCGGATGCAACTTGAAGAGCAGCAGGAGATTGCGGTCGTCATCGTCCAAGGCATGGAAGCTGGCCACCTGTTCGAGTGAAAAGTGCTGATGAATATCCGACAGTGTGCCGGGGTCGATGTCGTTCCATGCGGCGTACCAGCCCGGCTGGTAACGGGCCATCTTCACATCCAGATCGACGGTGCCGAAGTCGTCGCACAAACTGGGCAGATGCGTGAAGAGCGTGATCTGGTCGCCGCTGATGGAAAGCAGCAGACGCTTGCCATTGGGGTGGGCGTCAATGTAGTGCGTAAGCTGACGCGCCGCGTCGATATAGGTGTATTCCGGATGAGCAACGTAGTTCAAAGTTTGGAGGCCGTTGAAAGACGCGGTCAGAATCAGGACAGCAATCCCTGCGGAAGCAATGCGGCGTGACCAGAGGCCACTGCCCTCGGCAACGGCCGCCGCGCTGCCCAGCACGATGAGGAAGAAGCAGAAGAAGGCCGCCACGGCAAAGTAGCGCGGCTGAGGATGGTTCTGGATAGCCATGAAAAATATGTTCCCCGCAACCGCCAGAAGCGAAGCGCCGAAGAGCGGATCAAGCAGCAGCGTGCGAGGCTGCGGGGTACGGCTTATAGGAGACTGATCTTCCACCGTGGCGCGGGTTTTATCCCTGAGTTGCAATCCACCGGCAGCAATTGCGCCCAGAACAACCACTCCAGCCAGCGGAATCAAGATTTGATCCACCCATAATCCGCCATGAAAGGACCACCAAAAGGCGATCAAAGGCCAATAAAACTCCTTTGGCTTGGTGTAATGATTCACAAAGAAGAGGTATTTGAAATCGGTCAACAGGCCGAAATGAAGTACCAGCGCCATCCACAGGCCGAAGGTCAAGGCAAAGCTTCCGGCAGCGGTCAAGGCGCAGCGGACGGCGAACCTCTTGTTGCGCCAGAGCGGCAGAATCATCGCCCAGCCCAGCGCCGGAAGCAGGAAGACGGCGGTGGTCTTGGTGAGCAGCATCAGAGTGAAGAGCAGGCCGATGACTGCCGATGCGGCCACCGGACGGCGCAACCGGTCAAGGCGCACTGCCAGATTCAAGGCCGCAAGCAGGAAGGCTATCTGCACCGGCTCCAGTATGGCCAGGCGGCTGAAGCAGTAGAGAAAAGGGCTGGTAACCAGCAGCGTCAAGGCGAGCAATGCCATCCAGCGCGGCCCGCGCACGCGCAGCAGCCAGTAGCTCAACAAAAGATTGAGGAAGAAAAAGGCGACCGCCAGACCCCGAGCTGCCTGGATGGAAACACCGGTGACAAAGAAGAGCAGCCACTCCAGAAAAGGCAGAACCGGAAGGGCCGGCGCGGGATTGAAATCTCCGGCGACGTACCAGTTGCCGTAAAGATGCGCGCGAATGGCCGCGTTGCCGTACCAGCCCTCATCGGTGTACTTGGCCCAGTCCGAGGTCCACGGCGAATGATTAGGGAAGTCGGCGCTCAGATGCAGCGCATGCACCAAGGCGAATCCGGCAATGAAGAGCAGCCAGAGGGCGGTGAGCCAACGCTTGTGCGAAAGGGTCAAAATCGGTTTCCCCGCAAGAGATGCAAAATTGGCAAAGCGGTTCAATACAGTCTGTCTCTCCGCCGATAAGCAGACGCGGATGGGGACAAAAAACGCCTCGGAGGAGATGTTTCGAGTATAGCGCGCCAGCTTTGGCGCTTCAATTCTTCCCGCGATTCAAGAGTGAGAGTAAGATAAAAGTCAAGGGAGGAGCCATGGCCGCTGCAACAACCTTTATCACTGTGGATGAATATCTGCGCAGCTCCTTCGAGCCGGATGCCGAGTATATTGAGGGAGAGATCGAGGAGCGAAACTTGGGTGAGAATGACCATTCCGCTTGGCAAGATGCAATCTCCGCGTGGTTTCGTCAGCAGAGAAAGACCGGTCAGATTCGCGTGCGTCCGGAACTGCGCGTGCAAGTTGCGCCTGATTGCTTTCTGGTTCCCGATGTAACGCTGCTGGATCGTAATCGGCCCATCGAGCAGATCGTCACCCATCCGCCGGTGGCGGTCTTCGAAATTCTCTCGCCCACTGATGCGCTCAAGCGCGTGATGGCCAAGTGCGGAAGGTATGAGCGCATGGGCATACGGACGATCCTGGTGATCGATCCGGACGGTCCAAAATATCGCTATCTTGAAGGACGGCTTGAGCCGCTGGAGGCGCGCGCCTTCGACCTTCCCGGCAGCCTGGCCCGCTTCGATCTGGATGAAATCGAAAAATTGCTGGATTAAAGCAGTCCGCCGCTGCCCGCCAAGCGGCGCGAAAGCATCCAGGAGAGCAGCGCAACGCCCAGCGCCAGCGCCAACCAAACAACCTGATGGATAGAAGCCACAGAGATCATTGGCAACTGCATCAGAAGCGGAAGATAGCTCTTTGAAACAGTCGCATTTGGCAGCGTCATGCGTTGATGAATGAATTCATACACCGCCCAGACGGTCACTCCGGCAACCGTCAAAACTACAGGAATCAACCGCTTCCAGGGGAACGGAATGGGCGGCGGCGCGGCGGACTCTTCCTGAACGCGATCCATCACCGAGGCCATAAAGCCGGAAGAGGGAATCAGTTCGTCATCGGCGGCTAGAATGCCGTCGATCCTGCGGTCAAATTCGGCATGCGTTGCTTCGTTGCGGAATATCTTCGATTGGTTCATCTTCAGGCCTCCTTTCCAACCGCCAAAGCGGAAACTTCAATCGCTTCGCGCTGCTCTTCAAGTTGCGGAAAGCGCTGCCGCAGCAGCGCGCGCGCTCTGGAGAGGCGCGCCTTCAAGGTTCCTTCCGGCAGGCCCATCGTCGCGGCGGCAGCGGCCAGGTCCATCTCGTGAAAATAATAGAGGATGACCGGTTCACGGTAGCGCAAAGGCAAGGCCAGCACCGCTCTCTGCAACACTTCCTGCCGCCTTTGTTCTTCCAGTTCATGTTGCTGCGAGGCAGGACGGGAGGGTTCGGACGCGGCCTCCAACGGCAACGTCTCGGTGGGGAAGCGCTTCAATTCGTTGCGGTAGACATTGGCCGCCAAAGCAAAGAGCCAGGTGGAAAAGCTTCCTTCACGCCGCCAGTGGGCCAACCCGCGCCACGCGCGCAGAAAGGCCTCCTGCGCCATCTCCTCGGCGCGGCTGCGGTCACGGCAATAGCGCCAAGCCATCGTTACCAATGGCCCCTGCCAGCGCCGGACGATCCCTTCGTAGGCGCGTGCGTCGCCGGCCAGGACGCTGGTTACGTCTCGCAGGTCTTCAGCAGCGCTGTGAGCGGCATTCATCTTGATCTATACCTTAACATTTGGTGAGACATCCCTGGCGCGGATCAGGTTGCATTTTTTGTGAAGAATCATTCGGCTGAATCGGAGTCAGCTTCCTCTGACGCATCAAATTATATGCCGCCATGGAGAAGTGATAAAACCAATTGAGCAGTTCCCAGGACTTGAAACCTCCCGGCAGTTTCAGCAATCCTCAAAATTGTTCTTGCGGAGGGTATGAGTATTGGGAGATGATTCTCCTGCCATCCTCTGAGAGATTTGGCTGTGTTGATTCCAAAAGGAGAGAACTCGTGCGAAAACAGATTCTAGCAGTCATCTTTATAGCCCTTTGCCCGTTGCTGGCTGCCCAGCAGGCGCTCAACAACGACTCAGTCATCAAGCTGGTCAAGGCTGGGCTGTCGGACGATTTGATCGTTTCAACCATCAATGGCTCGGCGGGAGTTTACGATACATCCGCGGACGGAATCATTGCGCTGAAGAAAGCAGCCGTCAGCGACCGGGTTGTTTCGGCAATTGTGATGAAAGCCTCTGCAACTTCTCAACCCGCGCCTGCGCCACTACCTGCGCAATCTTCAATACCCGCTCAAGCTCCAGCGGCCGCTGCGCCTCCTCCGCCTTTTCATTCCACTGACGGAAAGATTCGTATTTATGTCACGGACCATCCAATGTTTGAATCAAATGGAATTGCCATGGCGTCAGGTAACAGGCATGGCGGATCAGCTGGCGCCGTGGAACATGTACAAGCGGGAGATGATCCAAGAACAGTGGAAATTCAAGCAGACATCGTTAAGGTGTGCCCGGCTAACGTAATTGCTTCCAATAATCAGGACAGGTCCGATTATGTGCTTGTTTTCCGCCGTCGCGGAGGAGAGCGCAGTTCGATGTTTGCCATGGGCGGACTCACCGGATTAGCCCTATCCGCGGGCGCAAAAGTCGATGGCGCATCACTCTTTGAAAATAATGGAGATATGGTGTACGCGACAAAACAGACATCTGTCGAAAAATCAATCCGGGACATATGCTTACATATTCCAGGTGTGGCCGCACCGGGTGCCCCCTCCTCACTCGCTCCAATTCCGCCACCACCGCCGGCGAATTGACTCAACACCCTTATGCGGTTCGCGGGTTTCGATCTTCAGAATGGGATATCCACGGCATGTGTTCGTCTTGTCTCGAACTGCGCAGACGAAGTGGAGTCTGTAGTGTTTGGCCGTTCCAAGCGCAGGGGCGACAATAAAGTATGGGCGGATTTCCACCCCAGCCCACAAAGTTCGTGTGCTGGGGACCCCGGATTTCCACCCCAGCCCACAAAGTTCGTGTGCTGGGGACCCCGGATTTTAGGGTCTTGGAATCTGTAGATATCTTTCTGCCTCGTCGCGCATCGGCGGAATCTCGACTTTTTCAGACTGTAGACAGACAGCAATCATCCATCCATCCGGCCGCATTCTTTTCACCCCACTCAACATGATTGGGCGCTAAGCTGCAATTATGTTGGGTGCATATGTATGCAGCATCAAATTATGCTGGATTAGATGCGCTATGGACCATGGATAAGAGACTATCGAAGGTTGCCGAAGCGCCCGGCATCGGTAGGACGCTTCCCTGAGTGAGCCGCATACGTCGATAGGGAGTTCATGATGGGCAGGTGGGCATCCTTAAAATGCCGGAAGCCCCATCCCGCGCGTTCACGAAGGATGAGAACCTCGAACCTCAACCAGCAGTTTGACACCAGGTTACTCTTTGGTCTTGAGCTTGCCGTCGTTTTCGGCGATGAACGCCTCGATTTCAGCAGCGCTGGCAAGAATGCGAAGCCACTGTTCTTTGTATAACGTGACCGGAAAACGCCCCATTCCATAGAGGGATACCGCGCCCTTTTCACTGACTTTGAAACTTAATCCACCCGTCTTCTTGTTCTTGAGCTGCGCATTCTCAGCCCGCAGCCGCTCCAACTCCGCCTTCAATTCCGAATCGCTCATTCTCTCTCTCCTTATAGATTTTGCATTTCATTCGCGACCTTTGGCCTGTCGGCCAACGGTCGATCAGCTTGCTATCAGAATAGATCCCAAGGCACGCATTCATCCAACCGGGCCAGAGTTTCCACAGGGAGACGAGTCGAAGTAGCCGCGGTTGTCTTTAGTATTTCAACAATTCTTCCTCCGATTTGCCAATTCTTAACTTATCTCTAACCTTCCTTTCTTCGTCTTTGACCAGAATCACTCCTAGCTTCTCTAGTTTGTGTGCGCCGAGGCCGTAACCCTCATCGACCCGGTGCGCATAGCGTCTGGCATCGGCTCGTCCATGCCGGGCTAGAGTTGGGTGCGCATGCCGCTAAAGGTGTTGCGCGGTCCTCCACTCGCATACCGCGCAGCCAGCGCGGATACGTACATCAGGAAAGGTGAATTCATGATTCGAGGCCACATTTCATCCCTTGCTTTGCTTGTTCTGATTGGCGCGGCGGTTGCCGCCGCTCAGGGGCCGTCGTCCGAGGTTCCAGAAGACGAAGCCTCTCAGCCAAAAATTTCCAATACCGAGACCGTCGTAGTGACCGCACCTGGCGAGTTCCGCGTCGAACAGGAGATGCAATCCGCCGCGCTGCTGGAAGAAACTCCTGGCACCAGCCCCATCAAGAGCATCTCGGAGATGCCCAGCGTCAACTTCCAGGCAGCCGATCCTTATGGCTCGTATGAGTGGGCGGTGCGCATCTCGCTGCGCGGCTTCAATCAGAACCAGCTTGGCTTTACGCTCGACGACATTCCGCTCGGTGATATGTCTTATGGGAACTGGAACGGCCTGCACATCAGCCGCGCCATTACGGATGAGAATGTGGGCCGAATCGTGATCTCGCAAGGCACCGGCGGGCTGGAGACCGCGTCCACCAGCAACCTGGGCGGAACCCTTCAGTTCTACTCCGCCGACCCCTCCGACAAACGCAGCTATACCGTCAATCAGACGCTAGGCAGTTGGAATGCCTATCGCACCTTTGCCAAGTTTGAGAGCGGTCTGATCGGCCACACCAAGTTTTATCTGACCGGCGCTTACAACCTCACAGACAAGTGGCGCGGCCATGGCCAGGTCGGCCAGAACTACTGGCAGCTCAACGGCAAGCTGGTGCATTACGTCGGCGACAAGGGCGTGCTCTCGGTCTTCGTGAACGTCGGCGACCGCCGCGAGGTCGATTACCAGGACGACAACAAAGTCTGGGTGCAGAAGCTGGGCTATAACTGGGATAACTACGGCAACTGGCAGCAGTCGATTCAAACGGCCTGGGCCTGCGACGGTGTAGGAAACTATCCCGCCATCCTCGCTCCTCTCGGCCCCACCACCGCAGACTACAACAATAATGATGCCATTGACGCCGCATACTACGGCGGTTCAGGCCTGCGCAAGGATCAGATCGGCGGCGTCACCTACAAGACAGCGCTCACCGAACATCTGACCTTCAAAGTCATCGGCTACGGCCACCACGACGACGGACGCGGCCTTTGGTTCACGCCCTATCTGCCCACCTATCAGAACTTCTACGCCGACTATGGCACGACGACAGGCATCCTCTCGCCGATCTCGCTGCGCACCTCGGAGTATCAGATCAACCGCGCCGGCGGAATCGTTTCCCTGGCTTACGAGACGGACAAGAACAGGCTCGAAGGCGGCGCATGGTTCGAGGGCGAACGCTGGAATCTGGCCCGACGCTTCTATGCCACCAGCGAGACGGACCCGCTCCATTCGCTCTACTCTTTCCCTTCCAATCCCTTCTACACACAGTGGGAGTACGTCTTCAACTCCGAACTGATTCATCTCCACTTGCAGGATCTCTACAAGGTCAGCAACAAGCTGGCGCTCTCGGCTGGCTTCAAGACCGTCGAGATGACCACCAACGGCAATCTCTCCAATGCCTACCTGAACACGCCGGCACCTTTCTATACCCCAGGGCAGTATGCGCAGGGCAAGCTGAACTCAGGCAAGCCAGTTCTGCCGCAGTTCGGCGTGAACTTCAAGCTGAACCAAGGCAACGAAATCTTCGGCGACGTGGCCTACAATGTGCGCTCTTACGTTCCCGGCGGCTATGGCTATGGAACCTCGCCTTGGGGCACGACGCAAGCCGGCTTCAACGCGCTGAAGTCGACCACCAGCCCGGAGACCTCTTGGACGGAAGAGGGCGGCTACCGTTATACCGCCAAGCGCGCCTCGGCGCAGGTGAGCTACTTCCACGTCAACTTCCAGAACCGCTTGCTGGCCTTTTCGCAGGGCGCGGGCATCGCCGGCAACGCCTCGATTCTGGCCAACGCCGGAGGCGTCACCACCAACGGCGTGGATGGCTCGGTGAGCATCCGCATCACGCCGGAGATCACCCTCTACAATGCCGCCACCTGGAATAAGTCAGCCTATGACAGCGACACCGGCAAGAGTGGCGCCTGCATCTATGCCGCCCCCAACGGATCATGCCTGCCGCTCAAGGGCCTGATCGTCGTGGACACGCCAAAGGCACTCTACAAAACTTACCTGGAGTACAAAAAGTCCGGCGCTTTTGCCCACCTCGGTGCGGACTATATGTCCGAGCGCTTCTTCACCTACTCCAACGACAACAGCGTCCCGGGACGCTTCCTTACCGATCTCAGCCTCGGCTACACGCGCGCCGAACTGGGCGCATTCAAAGAGCTGAAGATTCAGGCCAACGCCTCCGACCTGCTCAATTCGCAGTACTGGGCCTCGATCGGCACCAACGGATTCATCTACAGCGATCCAACTTCAGTGAATAACAACACCCTGCAAGTGGGCGCGCCGCGCACCATCAGCGGAACGGTTTCGGTCCGCTTCTAAGGTACGATCCAACCGCACGGCGAGAAGGGCGCGGAGTCATCCGCGCCCTTCTCGTTAATCACCATCAGTGTTTCCGCCCCGCCGCGAATCGGTAGCGCCGACCTCCCGGTCGGCTGTAATGTGGACCTCCTGGTCCACGGCTGTTTCATTTCTGGATACGCTGCATTGATCCGTCAAAAAACTTCTCGGGTTCCCCATCCATGCGCCGCACTCTGGACAAATGGGCAAGTTACTGACTTACAAATACCGGAGAAACATTCAGCAAATCCGCGGCAACTGCTCGCCGATCTGCTGCGGAATGACGCGATTCGCGCCCATTGCCGTCCGCGCCACCAGCATCCGCTTGTGCTCGGCGCTCACCGTGCCGATGCGCGCGGCCTCGCGGCCCAGCGGATGTGCGCGCAGGATTTGAAGGATCGTTTCCGCCGCCTCCGGCGCAACAAAGAAGACCACCTTGCCTTCGTTGGCCACGTAAACAGGGTCGAGGCCGAGCAACTCACAGGCCGATTGCAC
Organism: uncultured Acidobacteriaceae bacterium; assembly: GCA_963804315.1. Classification (GTDB taxonomy): domain Bacteria; phylum Acidobacteriota; class Terriglobia; order Terriglobales; family Acidobacteriaceae; genus Telmatobacter. The sequence goes on along the minus strand of CAWDQB010000036.1, from coordinate 82,198 downwards.
CTCCGGGCGCACCGGCAAGCTCGGCTCGTCGATCTCGACGCCCACGCCGGAGGCCAGCGCAATCTCAGTCAAAGTGGAAGCCAGGCCGCCGCGCGTGGGGTCGCGCATCGTATGCACCGCCCCGCCCGCCGCTGCCAGAACTTCGGCGATAAGGCCGTTGAGCGCCGCGCAATCGGAGCGAATCTGGCTCTCGAACTCCAGCCCCTCGCGCACGCTCATGATCGCCATGCCGTGATCGCCGATGGTCCCGGAGACCAGAATCGCATCGCCGGGCTTCGCCCGCTGCGGACCGACTGAAATCCCTGGACGCAGGAGACCCACACCGGAGGTGTTGATGTAGCAGCCGTCACCATGGCCGCGCTCGACGACCTTCGTATCTCCAGTCACGATCTTCACGCCCGCCTGTGCCGCCGCCCGCGCCATATCCGCGACAATCGCCGCCAACTGCGAGAGCGGAAAGCCCTCTTCCAGAATGAAGCTGGCCGAGAGGAACTTCGGCTCCGCGCCGGAGACGGCCAGATCGTTGACGGTCCCGTTCACCGCCAGCTCGCCAATCGATCCGCCGGGAAAGAAGAGCGGCTGCACGACGAAGGAGTCCGTGCTCATGGCCAGTCGGCCGCTGCCCAGATCGAGCACCGCCGCGTCGCCCAGATTCTCCAGCTCCGCATTGCGGAAGGCGGGCAAAAACAGATGCTCGACCAGCTCATTGCCCAGCTTGCCGCCGCCGCCGTGGCCCATCACGATGGTGGGATAATCGCGCAGCGGCAGCGGGCAGGACCAGTTGGAAAAATCCAACGCGGTGTTATTTACATTTTCTGACATTTGTAGCTCCAAAATTCTCAGCTTTGAAATGAAATAAGCCTCATTTATCCATGATATGAAGAGGACTTTCCTTTTCTGCTTGGGCTTCCGTTTCGCTTATAAAATGATCTTGCAGCATGGCGTCAATAAGCTCGTTTCTCCGTTCGATTGCGCGATCTGGATGCTTTATCGGAGAAAAACGATTTGGTGATTTGAGTAGACCCGCAAGCAGGGCCGCTTCTTCTGCGCGGAGTTGACTTGATTCCTTGTGGTAATAATGTTGAGATGCAGCTTCGACGCCTACAATATCTTGACCAAAATATAAACGGTTCACCGCGATGATAAAAATTTCTTGTTTAGTGAAATGCCTTTCTAATTGCACTGCTATTCGAATTTCATTCAACTGCCGATCTAGCGGCTTACCATCCTCACAAATCATTGTCCGCGAAATTATCAAGGATAGCGGAATTGGTTGAATAACTGTCTGCGTCTTAAACCCATAAACAAGATGATTGAGAACTCCCGGGCTGTTTTCTTCGTATCCAGATACGCGAAGTGCTTCCCGCATATTCATCCCTACGGATTCGTAGGGTATGGCAACTGATGTAGATTTTAGACAATCATCAGTCACTGTTGCAGAGGCGGAAGGTGCAAACTTTTTGAGCGATTTCGTATCAGGCAGTCCTCTAGGGTCAAAATAGAGCCAAGTTATCCCAACCATGAGCATTAGAGTCATAGTGGCAATGCTTACAAAGAAGATTCTCAGTAATACTCTCATCTGGAAAGGTCCATTCCGATTAAGTCAATTGCCCTTAGAGCACTCCCATTCTCTCAGGGGCTAAAGCCCAGGTTCATTCTAGGCCTTTTTCGGCACGACTGAAGTCGTGCCCTTTCAAAACATCAACTGATTCAGAGGGACTTGGATAGCGTAGACCCCGCGCCCGCCAACTGCTCTGCCGACAAGAACCGTCCATAGTTGAAGTAAGCCGCGCAGGCGCCTTCGCTGGAGACCATGGTCGCGCCGAGCGGATGGCGGGGGGTGCATTGCTTGCCGAAGGCGGCGCACTCGGAGGGCTTGATCGCCCCGCGCAGCACATCGCCCGAACGGCAGAGCGGCGACTCGGCGGTATGAATACCGGAGATATGAAAGCGCTCCTCGGCATCGAAGGCGCGATAGGCCGCGCTGAGCCGCCAGCCGCTCTTGGGAATGACGCCGATGCCGCGCCAGGCCCGGTCGGTGACCTCGAAGACTTCGGCGAGCAGTTTTTGCGCGCCCTGGTTGCCCTCGAATTTGACGATGCGCTCGTAGGCGTTTTCGACCTCGTGCCGTCCAGCCTCAAGCTGCATCACGCAGCGGCGAATGCCTTCCAGCAGATCGAGCGGCTCAAAGCCGGTGACTACCAGTGGCACCTTATATTTGGCCGCGATCGGAGGATACTCCCAGTAGCCCATCACGCTGCACACGTGGCCGGCGAGCAGAAAGCCGTCGATCTGCTTTTCCGAGGTCCCCAACGGCAGGTCTTTGCCGTTGGGGTGGTTGTGGCTGGGCGCGCTGAGGATGGCCCCAATCGCCGGCGGGACCAAGACGTGCGAAACCAGCAGCGAAAAATTCTTCAGCCCGCGCCGCTTGGCCAGGTGGACGCTCATCGCGTTGGCCGGGGCCGTCGTCTCGAAGCCCACGCCGAAGAAGACCACTTCGTTGTTTGGATTCTTCTGAGCAATCTCAACCGCGTCCAACGGCGAGTAGACGACACGCACATCCCCGCCCGCACCCTTGACCTGAAACAAATCTCCGACGGTCCCTGGCACGCGCAGCATATCGCCGAAGGAGCAGAAGATCACTTCCGGCTGCTGGGCAATCGCCAGTGCCTTGTCGATCAGTTCCAGCGGCGTTACGCAGACCGGGCAGCCTGGACCGTGAATCATCTCGATCCCAGCGGGCAGCATCTGGTCGATGCCGTTTTTGATAATCGAGTGCGTTTGCCCACCGCAGACCTCCATGATCTTCCACGGTCGCGTGGTAACAGCGGCGATCTCCCGCGCCATGCGCTGCGCGATCTCGCCGTTACGGAATTCGGTGAGGTATTTCATGGAGTACTGCTTCTCCTGATGAGTAAAACGCTCATCCTAGATCTCAATCCCTCGGCGGCTAAAGCCGAATCATCCAAACGGAGCTGCATGTACGGGCTGAAGCCCGTACCCTTCAATGCTTCAGTTCTGGATGGGACAATTGGGCCTCTACCGCGCAGCTCCCATCCGGGCAAGCGGACTGCGGAGCCGCCGCCGCCCGCGCAAAGGCCTCCTCCTCGCTCTCCAATTCGGCCTCCAGCACGCCCATGGCGCGGAAGTCGTCGAGCGTCTGCAGGGCCGTCTTTTCATCGATCTTGGAGAGCGCAAAGCCAACGTGGACAATGGTATAGTCGCCCACCTCGACCTCCGGCACATAGTCCAGGCAGACCTTCTTGCGCACGCCGCCAAAGTTTATCCAGCCCACGCGGAGATCGCCCTCGGTAAGAATCTCTTCGACTTTTCCAGGAATCGCCAAGCACATGGTTCTACGTTATACCGGTTGCGAGGCGGCGTATAGGGTGATTTGGATCACCAATTACCATATTTCAAGCCTGGAGACTCAAGCGGCCTTCATGGTTCTTCCATCCATTTGGAGCAGAACCGCACTAAACCAGTTCATATCCGGCAAACCAATAGCCGATCTCGAAGGCGGCGGTCTCCGGGGCGTCGGAGCCGTGGATGGCATTCTCCGACATGGAGGCGGCGAACTTCTTGCGGAGGGTTCCCTCGTCGGCATTGGCCGGGTTGGTCGCGCCCATCAGCTTGCGCAGATCGGCGATGGCGTTCTCCTTCTGCAGCACCATGAGCACGAGCGGCCCGGAGGCCATGAAGGCACAGAGGCTCTCAAAGAACGGCTTGCCGGCGTGCACGGCATAAAAGCCCCGCGCCTGCTCCACCGAGATCGATTGGCGCTTGATGGCTGCGATCTGAAAACCGGCGCGCTCGATCTCGGCCAGTATCGCTCCGGTGAATCCCTTGCGGACCGCGTCCGGCTTGATGATGCTGAAGGTGCGTTCGGCCATGTACTCTGCTCCTCGATGAAATTGCTTGCGAGATTTCATTGTAACGGGCGAGGGGGTGAGCGAAGGCCGCCTCCTGGCCGATCCCTCTATTCTCGATTGACAGGGCAGGTATATAATTGGCCCAAATGAAAAAGCCTGCGCGGCTTGCCGGTTTCTGGCTGCAACAATCCTATCAACAGTAATTGAAAGGATAGCCCATGAACATTGCTTCGTTTCGTCTTCACAGTACCCCGATCTCCAATAGTTTCCGTCTACTCTACGTGCTTGCCGCGGGGCTGGCAGCGACCTATGCATCGGGCTGCGGTGGAAGTTCGTCTTCAACGGCAACCGTGCCCTCGAACACATCCGTGACTCTTCTTGCGACAAGCACCGCCAACGATCAGTTATCGCAATTTCCACTAACTTTGATCAGCTTGACGCTGACCAACAAGGCGGGCGGGACGGTCACTGTTGTTTCTACGCCGCTGAGCGCCGAGTATATGCACCTGAACGGCAACGTGGAACCACTCACTACCACAACCATCCCACAGGACGTTTACACCTCCGCCACGGCAGCCGTTGAGGGAGGCTTCCCTGTCTGTGTTGGTTTGGAAGCAGACGGCGGACTACTCATCAATGGATCTGTTGGCGGCTATACTTCAAGGTATGGCGCAACCGTGAATCTGCCTGAGCCAATCACGGTGACGGGAGCCAGCATGGGACTCGCGCTGGACTTGCAGGTTGCCGAGTCCATCTCTTCCTTCAGTTGCGTAGCGGATTCTGGGTCTGTGACCATCTCGCCTACCTTCAATCTGCGCCCCGTAACTATCGCGGACCAGCCCACCAATAGCGCTAACGGCATGGCGACAGGCCTTCATGGGCTGATTGGCACAGTGGCTGCGAATGGAAGCAGCTTCAGCGCAACATCGCCGAATGGTCCAACGTGGCAGGCTAACCCAGGCAGTATCACATGGCAGGTCAACACCAGCAGCAGCACCGTATTTCAGGGAATCACAGGCGCTTCACAGCTTGCCGCCGGTCTGCCTGTGGATATGGACGTAGCGATTCAGCAGGACGGTTCTCTACAGGCAACGCGCGTTGCGGTCTATGACACGAACGCGTCCACTTTGACCATGGCAAGAGGGCTTCTGGATGAGTTGGCTGACTCGGAATCGGTCTTGAATGCCGCCATCGGTGAATATCAGGGGCCAATTTTATATGGCTTGGGCATGTCCAACCCCTTCAGTTTTAACAATGCTGTTTTTCAAACCTCTGGTCAGCTCGCCAATCTGAAGAGCCTTCCCTTCACCGCCAGCTTCAATGCAACCAATATGGTGAACGGCCAGAATGTTTTCATCACGACTCATGCGGCTGCCTTTTCCAATTATCCGATCTATGTGCCGATCACCACGTTGACGCTCTTGCCGCAAACCATCAACGGGACCGTCAGCGCAATCTCAAGTAGTGGCGGCTTTACAACCTATACCGTTGCTCTTGCGGCCTATGACCTGTTCCCGGACCTTGCCGTAATACCAGGCCAAACCACGCCACTGACTGACCCTGGCACTGTGGTGGTCTATGCGGACAGCAACACCCAACAGCTCAACACCGACCCCATCGCCGTGGGTGGCGTGCTGCGCTTCAACGGCCTGGTCTTCAACGACAACGGAACTCTACGCATGGATTGCGCGCAGATCAATAATGGCGTGGCGGAGTAGCTGAGTTCAAAGTATGTTTTGAATGTGTTCGGCTCTTTGATGAAAGCCTAAGGCCGAACGCAATTTTGATTGTTACCAGTTCGGGGGAGACCCATTCTGGTTCCGCTCTAGCGCGGCATCTCAGGAAGGGTTCTCTACATCAGGGACCAAACGTACCATATTAGCGCCGCAACTCCCGCAAAAGCCAGCACGAAGATCGACATAACCACCACGAACGCAGAGCGTGAATGCTGCTGGGGCCGACGCGTTTCTGGTGGCAAAACGATCCGCGCCAACTCGATGCCGATGTCGCTGGGAGTGCCGGAGGAGAGAGCCAGCGCCAACAGATTGCGTGTAGCTGAATCGGGCGTTGCGCTGTCTGCCGCAGCCTGAATCTCTTGCTCCGCGATGCGCCTCCACAGGCTGCCGGAGCAAAGCAGAAGCGAATCACCGACGGCCAGTGGAAGCTGGTCGATCTCAATCTCCATACCCAGCCGCATGCCCACGCTGCGCGTGACGACTTTAGCTTCCGGATGGTGCAACGCCTCGAAGGGCGAGAGCATATCGCGATCCAGCATCTCCTGGACGACGGTGTGATCCTTGGTCAGGGGGTGCAGGCGTCCGGCGCGCAACAGATAAGCGCGGCTGTCCCCAACATGGCCGATCCAGGCGTTGATGATGTCGCCCTCTTGCTGAAGCAGCGCCATCACCAGGGATGCGCGAATTCCCTGGAGCGTGGAATCTTGTGCGGCTGCATCTAAAAAGCCCGCATTGGCGTACTCGAAGGCGGCGTGAATCGCGCTTTCGGCTGGATAGTCGGGCGGCAAAGCTGCCAGTTGCGCGTACGAATACTCCACCGCCAGGCGCGCCGCAACGGCGCTTTCCTCGCTGCCCGCTGAGCCATCCGCGATCAGCAGCAAATCTCCAAGCGCCAAATGGACATGAAGGACGGAGACTTGGTTTTCTCCACTGCTGGCAGGATGCTCACACTCTTCGGAGAAGAGAATGATTGGCTGTCCATGGTTTGTCTGACTGCTCATGCACGAACCTCGCAATCCGGGGAGAAGTCGCGCTTGACAAACCAGTGCGACGGAGAAGCAAAGCTATTAAAACAATGCAAGTCAAAGCGCAAACACCGGCTTCCGCGCCTGTTGCGCCAAGGGAAATCATTGCCCGCCAGTCTTATGGATAACTGCAAATACATGCCGATCGCAGTTCAGCCAACAAGACTGACCTTCAACAAGTCACGTTTCGTTCAGTATGCTGCCCATATACTAAGACAAAATAAAGGATTATGCGGAAAAAGTATATATTATGCCAATATTTTTTATATTCCCTCTCCCCGCTTTTATGGCGAATGGCAAGGCATAGAGATGCCAATTCATTCAATTACTCACTCAATTTCCCGCCGTGAAAGCGGCTGAATGTGTAGGAATGGACCAGTGACATCAGTAGAATGCCTGCTCCAAGCAGCGAGATATGCTCGTTGCTATGCAGGTCAAAGCCGCTTACGCGGCAGAGGAGCAGGTAGGCGAGGACGAGATTGAAGAATCCCCAAAGGACATTGACCGTAGAAGAAGACAGGCCGACTCCAGATGGCGAAGCAAAGGGGCTTTGAAAGGCGCGGCCCGAGATTCCGTTGCCGAAATGGGGAAGGCCGTTGGCCAGAAACGCGCCTCCGAAGAAGTACGCCGGATAGTAATACCAAAGCATGATAGCTCCTGCAGATTGCCAAGCCGATGATAACAGGAGCAAAAGTATTTCGGCAGGGATTCCGTCCGCCGAAGCGAGTGCGCCCAATAATTTTAATGTAGACAAACATGATCCGATTCGCTCTATACTGTTGGAAATGAATGCGAAAAGGAGATCGAGTGAATATTCAGGAAGCTAAGATCAAACAAAACTACCTGTCAATTGTAGTAGCTGCAATTGTCTGTTTTCTCCTCGAAGCTGGCTGGTACACCGTCTTCATGCAGCCATGGCTGGACGGTATTGGGCGCAGCCGCGAATGGCTGATGAGCGCGGCGGGCTATCACCCCGCCTTGCAGTATGGCACAGCCTTTCTTTCCGCTGTCGTTATGGCTGGTGCAATCTCCTGCTTGACGCAACTGACCGGTCCGCAAACAGCAATACGTGGGATCAAGGCAGGAGCGTTGCTGTGGTTCGGTTTTGTTCTAACTACCTGGTCCACCGAATACGTCTTCGAGGTGCGGCCACTAAGCCTGCTGGGAATCAACGCCGGCTTCTGGCTGATTGGCATGACGCTGATGGGCGCAATCGTCGGCGCTTGGAAGAAAAAATAGCACGCGTTTCCCCCTTGCGAGTTCGGCACATGAGTGGGAACCGCAAACCAAGAGTATAGGCTTCATATCTCCAATTAAAATAATATCACTGGTGATGTGGTATCATAATATCGGTGAGACTTTTGCTCGACACCGATGTAGTCGTCGCTGCGCTGCGGAGTCCGCTCGGGGCTTCAGCGGAGTTGTTGCGGCGGATCGATGGCGGCCAAGCCACGATGCTGTTGAGCGTGGGACTGGCGCTGGAGTACGAGGCCAAGTGCATGATGGCCGAACAGTGCATGGCTGCGGGAGTCTCGTATGCCGAGGCTCAAGTCTTCGTGGATGGATTGATCGGCATGGCCGAACCGGTGCAGGCGCACCTTCGCTGGCGTCCACAGTTGCGCGACCCGGGAGATGAGATGGTTTTGGAAGCCGCCGTCAATGGACGAGCCGACGCCATTGTCACCTTCAACGAAAAGGATTTGCGGGAGGCGCGGCACAGCTTCGGCATTGCCGTCATTCGCCCCGGCGAAGCCCTGAGGAGGATTGAATCATGAGTACACGAGTGGCGACATTTCCGCTACGGCTGCCGGTTTCTTTGAAGACCGCTCTGGAGAGCATCAGCGACCGCGATGGCACCAGTATGAATCAATTCCTGGTGGTTGCCGCCGCGGAAAAGATCGCCGCCATGCAGACCGAGGAGTTCTTTCTAGCCCGCCGCAACCGCGCCGACCGCGAAGCCTTCCGCCGCATTCTGAATCGCGAAGGAGGCGAAGCGCCACGCGCCGAAGACGCATGGGGTGGGAGTGAAGCACCGCATGCCCTCGCAAAGTGAAGTTACTCCGGCGGCGGATAGAAGGGTAGCTTGTCGTTCTTCTCATTGGCGCGGCGAATGGTGATGTCGTCCAGCAGCAAGGCGGGCGCCAGCACTGTTTCGGGTACTTCGCCGAAGGAGTTGTCCAGCCATAGTTCCTTGCCCGCGGCCAGCACGCCGGAGCGCAGTGCGCGCTGGTCCAGGTCGTCGAGGGTTGCGCCGCGCACCAGTTCGCGCTTGCCGTCCAAATTGACGCGATAGAGCAGGCGCGGGGTCAGCTCTCCGCCCATCGTCGAGAGATAATAGACGCTCGAAAGGCCTCGCTCCTTGGCCAAGGCCAATAATTTGCTGTTCAGTTCGTCGTCCGTCAGGCCGTCCTTGGCTGTAACAATGAAGACTCCAATCGACGGGCGAGCCGCTTTGGCGATTCCGGCGCGGCCGTGGCCGTTCGATTGCGGAAAGTCGCGCACCGGCTCGCGGCCCAGCAGATAGTTTTCCAGCTTGCCGTCCTCGACCAGCTTGACATCCTTGGCCGGAACGCCCTCGTCATCCACATCATATGCACCCAGCAAGCCTTTGCCGTTGTAACTCTTGAGGCCAGGATTGTCTTCGACTTTGAAGAACTCCGGCAGCACGCGCGCGTGATAGCTGGAGGCGAAGGGTCCGTTGGTGCGCGCCTCGGTGCCCAGCTTGGGGCGAGTGGCAACCACGCTGCTCGCCACCAGCGCGCGCAGCGTGTCCGCCCCGGCATCCGCGCTCATCAGTAGAGGCCCGTGATACTCCTCTTCGACCAGCGGCGCCTTGCGCAGATCGGAAAGCGAAGCGATATGCCGGAAGATGCGCTGGGCGAAGTCGCCGGCGGAATCCAGATCTTGCAGCGAAATGCCAGAGGTCGCACAGGAGCGGTCGAGCCTCATGCCGTCGGCCGCTTGTGTGCCTACACCAAAGCTATCCTCATAACCGCTAACCGACTTGCGCACGATTGTGCCTTCGCTGTTCACGAGCCAGGTGGTGGTCACGCGCGCGGTGAAACTGCTTACCGAGTAGCGTACGTTGCGCTGGTCCTCCTTCACGTCAACGCCGGTGCGGTAGAGTCCGCTCTCGCGCGCCTCGCGCTCTGTCCACGCCGCTTCATCCACCTTCAGCCTGAGCGGCTCGGCCAGCGAGATGATGGGTGTCTCCTTGCTGAAATCGTCGGCCTGGGGTGGAGTTTGCACCTGCTTGAGCGCCGCCTGCTTCTGCGCGTAGGCCGCCAAGGCAGCTTTGTAGGCCTGGTCGGTGGCCGTCCACAGCGCCGAGCGCAAGGCAATCGAGTCGTCGTCGAGCGAGGCCAACTCTATTGCGCCGTCGCCTCGGCCACCAGAGCTGTCGGTCTTGTAATCGCCCACGCGCACCGTCACCCGCGCCACGCGTTCGTGGCTGTGCTGTGAACCGGTGGTCGCGCCAAAGGCCGCTTTAGTCTCGAAGTTATCAATGTCTTCGATGCGGTACTGGATGAAGAAAGGCTTCTCGAAGTCCTTCAACTGCAAGTCGCTCTTGCTGCGGTCGAGTTCGGTGAGCATCGCCTTCAGCACCGGGTCTTTCTCGGCGTCGGCGCGCGAAGGCTGGGCCGCCTGTGCGCATGCGATGAGGCTCACGGCCACGAGAGCGGTTGCGGCAATTGGATGAATCGGATTCATTGCGCCTCCATGATTCTCAGCAAAAAAATATTACTACGATGATGATCGATTGAGGTTAGTGGCAGCCCAATCGTCTGCCGCAACCCGGCTATGGGAGATTGGCATCCATCTTCAGCCGGATGGCGATATTGCGGAGCATGCCGTTGCGCGTCCACAGCACAGTACCAGGATCGAGCAAGCCAGCGGCAATCAGGTGCGCATCGATCAGGCCGGTCCCCGATTATGCAGAGCATGTGCTTCGATCATATACCGGACTTCGCTTTGTTGAGCCACGCAGGCGCGGCAAACAATCCGAATCGAGGATCGTCTTTTTCGATCCGGCAAAGGCCCCAGCGCCAGTTCGCCCGCTACAACCGGATGCATCTCAATCTCCTGATGGTTCAACCGCCGCACCAATTCCTTGTCGCCGTGGTTGAGATGATCAATCCAGTTGGTTGTGTCGGACAAAATCATCAGCGCTTGTCCGCCTGCGCACTATTGGAGCGGCGCGGAATGCGAAAGGAATCTGGAGGTGGGGCACTCGCCAGCTCGCTCATCGCGATGACATTGTCGATAAACGGCACAACTTTTCACGGTTCAGGGGCTTTCTACAGAGCTGATGAAAGGCCACCTGGCGTAAGTATGTGAAAAAATGATTTGTTACCGTTAAGTTACTTAAGTGACTTTTTATTGAATAAAAAGTTTTGACAGTCGTTGCATTTTAAGATTACCGTCAGCGAAGGTTTACGGGAGCAGTTGTGCTGCCCCAGTGACCAGAAGGGGCAAAAGGAGAGTATTTCAATGACCAAGATGAAGTTTTTTGCAATCGCAGTCGGCGTGCTCGCTCTCTGCGCAATCACATCCGTGCAAGCAAGGGCCTACTCGTGGAGTACCTGTGACCGGTACGAAACCTACACGGAAAACGGGTATAACCTGTATTCGGACGAATGGGGCGCGACCTCCGGCGGGTGCCTCTACGCCAACAGCTCCACCAACTGGTGGTATGTAGCGAATTACTCCGGCGGTAGCGGTGTCCAGGCGTACCCTGACTCGGAGATCAGCTTGGGCAACGTAAATCTCAGCTCCCTCAGTTCCGTGAACTCGTCGTTCAACTTCTCGGTGCCAAACGCCCCATGGTACGACGCAGCCTACGATCTCTGGACGAATGGCAACGTGGACGAAGTGATGGTCTGGGAGGATTGGAACGGTAACGGCCCCATCGCCAGCTCGTACAGTTGCAACCAGCTTGGTGTCGGCGGCTGCCCCTTTGCCACCAACGTCACCATTGATGGCGTTGCTTACGACGTCTTCCAGGGCAACACCGGCCACAACGTCGTTTCCTTCCTGCGCATCTCGAAGGCGACGAGCGGCAGCGTGAATCTTCTGGATCTGATGAATTGGCTTGCGAACCAGGGCAAGCTCGACAGTCAGACCTTCTCCACGGCAGATTTCGGCTTTGAAATCGGAGACACCAACGGTTCTCAGACCTTTACGGTGAATTCCTTCAGCGTCGAGACGAACAACGGCGGCGGCGGTAGTTGCACGTCAACCGGAATTACCCCATACATCTCCGTGAACGGCGGCACAAGCTGGTCTGACGAAACCACCACCACCGTTGCTTCCACTTCCACGCTAGTCGACCTTGGCCCTCAGCCCGTATCCGGCGGAAGCTGGAGTTGGAGCGGTCCCAACGGATATAGCTCCACCTCGCGTGAAATTGACGACATACCATTGAGCACGGGTTCCAACGTATATACGGCGACCTACACCAACTCCGGCGGCTGCAAGAGCACCGAAACCTTTACCATCAACGTATCGGGTGGAGGCGGTAGTCAAACCCAAATCACGCCTTATATTCAGGTGAACGGTGGCGCGTGGCAACAGACCGCCAGCACAAGCGTTACTTCCACCAGCGCCACAGTGAATCTAGGCCCTCAGCCTGTTAGCGGCGGAAGCTGGAAATGGTCCGGTCCGAATGGTTACAGCTCCACCTCGCGTCAGATCAACGGTATACCGTTGAACGCTGGCACCAACACCTACACGGCAACCTACACCAATAGTAGTGGAGTAGTGAGCACCCAGGTCTTCACCATCACAGCGCCGTAGACAGCATGATTTCATGTTGGGATTTTGCACCCGCTCTGGAGTTACCGCTCCAGAGCGGGCGTTCCTGTTGTAGGCGGTAATACATCATTCTCGGAACTCCGTCCGATTGGGCGTGATCAGCTGGATGAGAGTCGAGTCGTCCCTGAAAACCCATTAACCGTATAAAGAATCAATGATATAAGGTCTGTTTATTTGGTATAATATTCGCAGAAGTCGTAGAAAACATTACGATTTCTGGGAAAATCCGATGCGCCCGAAAAGTGAAGCAAGCAGCCACGGTCACATTAAAAAGTGAAGTCAAACAGACGCTTAATTAAATGATGTTGGCTTCAAGATCATTTTGCAAGGTGCATGGCTGCGTATGCCCTCCATGGCCGCCACCGCTCCGCCATCGCAATCGCTTGTGCTGAAGAGACAGTCGGCCCCGCCTCTCGAAGACTGCGCCTGATCCTGGACTCCTCAGATGGAAACGCGTCAGGCTCCCCAAAAGCTCGCATTGCAATATAGTTTGCCGTGCTTTCGTTAACATCACAGATTTCCTTCAATTGAGATACGGCCTCATCCAGGGCCTTGGACGTGGCGAAGCAGAGATACCTGCGCATACGTGAAGAGGTGAGTTTGCGAATGGTCTTGGCGCAGCCATCGTTGATGCACGTATAGCTGGTGAGGCGCGAATCATCTGCCAGGCTCAATTCCGACATATCGGAGATCGACGGTAAGAGTGCTCTTAAGGTCACTTGACGGCAAATCGCCGGTTCACTTGTTGAGGGCGGCCGTCTATGGTGTGTGGCTGAGCGGGCAGGCGACGGTGCGCGTACTCAAAGCTTTGCTGCCGGTGGCCGTAAAGCAATTGCAGAACCCATCCCAGGCCGACTTTACGCTTGCGGTCAACGGCCAGCCGTTGAGAGAAGAGTATGCTCAGGCCATGAAGTCAGACAGCCGTCTGATTGATGCGCCGCGCACACTGGACCTGACAGCCATGGTTCACGCAGGGACGAATACGATGGAGTTTTCTGGAGCGGGTGACGCGGCAATTGCAAATGCGCAGATCACAACTTGGTTCTATCTTCCATGGAGCGCGGCCTCTCTACACACTACTTCCACCACCGTCCCCGGCAAAAGCTCTGGACTTGACTTTGGCTACTCATGCGATGCGGAGAATGCCAGGGTAGGACAGCCAATTTCATCCAATGTGAGCGCGCGCCGCGTCGGTTCGCAGGGTTACGGCATGATGCTGGCGGAGGTGGGCCTGCCGCCCGGAGCCGATGTGGATCGTGCTACGCTCGGCAAACTGCTGGACACTTGGACCATTGACCGCTACGAGATCCAACCCGACAGGATTGTCTTTTACCTCTGGCCGTCATCCGCTGAAGGAGTGAAGTTCTCTTTCAGCTTTACTCCCAGGTACGCAATCCGGGCAAAGTCCGCGCCGGCAAAGCTGACCGACTACTATAACCCAGACCTCAACGCAGTGCTTGCCCCGATGAGCTTTGTGGTGAGTGCTGCTCCAAACTAGTAGCCGCGGAGGCCCATGGTGGGTATGGGCCGAACACTACCGGAATGTCATAACGCGAATCCGAGAGTACTTTGCAGCCATGACAGCGAAGGTAGTAATCTCCGGCGGACCTTCCAACTGGTGAACCACCAGCGAGTCTCCGGTGAGTACAGCGTCGTGCCCCGACTGGCCATACACAGCGGCTACATGATTTCCAAAGTGCAAGAGAAGGCCCTTTTTCAGGAGTGCTGGAGTGAATTGAATCGGCCCGTGCCTGCCGTAGGCAACACCATCCTTGAAGCCCTGAAAGTCGTCGATAAGCTGCAGATAGGGCAACAGGTCTTTGGGGTTTACGTAGGGGATTTTTGCTCCCTCGCGCCGCCGCCCATAAATGATGAAGTGGCTGCAATCAGCGCCTTGGCGGGCGTCCGCGCTGTTTCGCCCATCGACATTCAACAAAGCGCTGCCCAACACGTAAGGCAGATTGAATATTTCGGTGAGCTTGCCGAGATAGCCATCTCCCCGGAATCGGGAGATGGTGACGACGTTGGAGATATAGGTATTGGCTCCATCCGTGATTTCGCAAAAAACACGCAGCGTGCCGAGAGCTGTCTTCTTGTCGAAGAACGGCATGAGTTGCTCGTCCGTCAGTACTGCATGATCGTCGGCTGAATCGACCGGCAGATCGCGATCCACAATATACCTGGGAGCGCCGATGGCAAACTCCTTGTTCTCGCCTGTGAGGTTGTATGCGCTGTGCTCAGGGGATAGAACCTTCCATCGGATTTGCGCGCCGTGAGGAAGCTTCCGCGTTCCAATCTTCAGTTGAAACCGCCGCTCCGCTGCAAGCGTGAACTCCGCGCCAGCTTTAGCCGGATGGCGATCGACACTAAGCGTGACGCTGGGAACCCTTTCATCCTGCCGCCACCTTCTCAGCAGCGCTTCCCATCGCGGCGAGTCGTAGCTCACCCGGATGCGCGAGGCGTTCTGCAGGATCAGCGTTCTCAGCCGAGGCGGCGCATCTTCCACGTAGTACCGCGGCACGGGTAATCGCTGCCGGTAGAGTTGCTTTGCCTTCTCGGACCAGTCGGGACCGGTGGACTCGAAGGGCTCGTAATGTATATCCGCATTTACAATATGCGTAGTAAAGCGGAGCGCTTCAAAGAGCAGTTGATCGGCCTGTTGTTGCGAAGCAAGGTAGGGGCGCGAGATGGAGAACGTCAGCGCCTGAAGGTCAGGTATTTGCAGCACGGAATCCAGAATCCTGCCGAGCTTCTGCCTGATCTCTTCGGAGGAAGAGAGGCTTGCAAAATAATCCAAGTCGACGGTGACAACTACGGGGCCGTCAAGCTTATTCCACGGGAAGCGATCGAGACCGGCGATCTCGTACTTGTTAGCAAACTCGCCATCCTCGCGCGGCTCAGCCTCCTGATTTGCATCGATTTCATCGCGAACCTCCTGCTGTCTGTGCGCGACTTCGGAATTGGTCAGCGATTCAGCGGGAATCCACCACACCTTCGTGATGGGATGAGGCAGAAGAGGCTCAATCCAGTTATAGCACTGAATGGATCCCTTCTTGCGCCATTGCCGCGTCAGTGACTTCAACTGGCCGCTGCCGGCGGACTCCATAACTCGACGGCGGATTGCATCACTGTCCAGAATGGCGCTGGCGTCACTGTGGGCATCGACCAAAACCAGTTGAAAATCGTGCTGCAGCGAAAGGTGCTGAATCAGCCAGTAGTAGCTGCCGTTGTGCGCGTCTTCGATATAGACCGGGAGCGTTGCCGGACTGTGTGCACGAGAGAAAGCGGAAGGGAGAGCCGCAAGAAGCAATGCGGCACTCAGCAACCTACCGAGCATGTTGCACCATGGGCCTTTTTACCAGCCGCTTGCGTAGCAGTATCTCGCTGATGCATGTATCGTTGAAGCGCGCTCCGGGATAGACTTTTCTCACCGTAAGCTGGATGGTTTTGGCAGGGCCAGCATAGGGAGCAAGATCGATGAGATGGTAGCCCTTCTGCGAATAGGGAGAGAAGGAAATGTACTCATCGGGAAGCGTGACGGTAGAAGGAGGACCGCCATTCACAGATACATCCAGTTGCTCGATGCGGTTATTCGCAAAGTAGAGCTGGCGGTTTTTTGCGAAGCCGGGAATAATGCCGATCTGATCGACATGCGATGGCTTGGCCAAGGTAAGCGTCACGCTTTCGCCGATGCCATGATTCTTTCCCGCGACCCACGCAGTATCATTGGAAAAATCGGCCAGGTTTTTGACGGGATAGTCGGGCTTTTCAGAGGAGGCCATGGCGGCGTAGCTGTGAAAATCAAAATAATACTTGTTCTTCTCGAACGAATACCAGCTCTTGTTCTCTTCCGATGCATTGGCATAGTCATAGATCGTGGAGAATGCATTGTTCAGCGAGACTTCGATATTATCCGCGAGGGTCGGTTTGAGGTTGGTGAACTCCCATACGTAGCTATCTCCCATTCGCTTGAAGCGGTCTTTTGGCTTGATAAGAATTGAATTGAGATCGATCGTAGCCGCTTGAATCGTCACCTTGCCTTTTTGAATGGGGCCTTTCCACGCGCTGGCAGTTGAGAGCAGATAACGGAACACATCGCTATTATAATCGGAGTCGTCGGAGTATCCGCCATCGCTGTATTCGTAGTTGGATTCATACTCAATGATGACTTGTTTGGTTTCATTCCTGTCGAAATGGACAGTGGAGGCGAGCCACCAGATACGGCATGCTGCACAGGTCGATTCGTCTTCTCCTCCTGCACCTTCCACACCTTCCAAGTAGCCCGAGTCGAAGAGTGTCTTCCAATTCCCCAGTTCGCCCCGCTCTGTGCGATAAGGAACATTCTGGCCATTGACCGCCAGGCGATAATCTTCGATTTCAAGGTAATTCGTGTAACGAGGCTTGACCTCGCCTTCTTCGGGGGTAACCTTCGCGCCCAGGCAGGGAAATCCGGCCTTCACATCCACGGCGTCACCAGTATTCCTCAACACATATTGAACTCGAACCTTCGCATGATCGTGATAGAGCAGGATGTTCAGGTCCTCGCTCTGCATCTCCACCTGGGCCGTGCCGAAGGGCTTGAAGGAACCAGTGCCAACGCTTCCGCCCGCGCTACCGCCCCAGTTTGCAGAAGCGGGCAGAGCGCACGCTAGCACGGCTGCAATAATGACGATCTGGATATTCATCTTCATTCCTCTGTGGTTCGCACAACCAGCCCGTTTCCAGGAAAGGTCAGCGTAGTCTGTTTCAGATTCTGCAAGGTCAGGTCGCGAATGATGCGGTATGCCTTTTCGCCCCGGTCAGGAACCGGCACTCCGTTGCGCAAGTCGTAACTATCGATATGAGCAACACGAAAACTACCATCCGCTTTCAGTTGAATCGAAATCGCGAATCCCGGCGCATGTGGATGAATGGCCGCACCCGGATAGTCGAAGGCGAAGTTCCCTAGAGAGTAGACGATCAACCTGCCCTTGTAAAGTTCAAGGCCGCGCGGCAGATGAGGCCCATGCCCCAGGACAAGGTCGGCGCCGGCGTCAATGCAGTGATGACTGAATGCGATCACATCGCCTCGCTGTTCATCGCCGAAGAATTCCATTGTACCTGGAATCCAACTCGCTTGGGGGCTTTCTCCACCCATGTGGGCGGAGACGATGACGATCTCCCCAGACTCGCGGGGAAAGGAGGCCGGTATGGCATCGGGACGATTAACGTTGTTGTACGGCGCGACGAAAGAATAGGCGAAGACGCGCACCCGGCTGCCTTGAAACTCCGCAACCGCACCATGCGGATCATCACCATAGACCTGGAATCCATCGTGGGATAGAATCGAAAGGGTATTGCGGTAGGCTGTCTCCCCCAGATCCAAGGAGTGATTGTTGGCCAGACTTACCGCATTGATGCCCATCCGGCGCAAAGTATCCGGCATATGCGCAGGGACAGCAAACTTCCAGGGATCCGAGGCAATTGGATCTCCGATGACTCCCTCGAAATTGGCAAAGACCAGGTCGCCTCTCAGGTGAATCTTGCTTAGTTGCTTGCTCCCGCCTTCCATGAGTGCAGCGGTAACCCTGACGTCCCCAACAGCCGTCACCGTGAGATCGCCCTGATTGTTCGCGGCTTTGGCTGAGGGTATGGATATTCCGAGCGACAAGAACACGAATAGCCCAACGGCCAAGGCCAAACACGATGTGAAGCGGAAGGCCTGCAGGAATTCGGCAGTATCTGGAGTGTCGGCCATGGCGACATTGTAGTGTAGGCCAGTCAACAGTGACTTGTAAGCGAATGCAGACTGTCATGTAGACATAGAGCACTGGTCGTCGGACATGGTGATTGAGTTGATAAATATAGTCAATATATTAACTTTTGTGCAGTATAATTTAATTTAAGGGGTTGAATATTGGCTGTTTATCTCAGGACGGTGCAAGAGGTTCAGGCAGGAATTGCTGGGCGGTTCAAGGCCCGGCGTCTTGCCCTGAACCTGACGCAGCGAGAACTGGCGTCGCGCTCGGGCGTGACCTGGAGTTCCCTGAGGAGATTTGAGCGCGAAGGATTGATCGCGCTGGATTCGCTTCTGAAACTAGCCTTGGTGCTGGAATGCCTTGACGACTTCGACAAGCTGGCCGTGGAAAGTCAACCCATCTCAATCGCCCAATCGCTCGACGCCTTGCTGGCGACGCCAGCGTTGCGGCGTAGAGCAACGGGCAGAAAAGGACGAAGCCATGGCGTATAGCCCGACAGAGTTGCTGACGGTGTATCTGGACGCACACAGCCAACGCCGCAAGGTTGGGCGCCTCGCGTTCAAAGATAGGCAGATCCTCTTCGAGTATGACGCCTCTTTCATCGCCTCAGGCATTGAGATTTCGCCGATCAAACTTCCTCTCAGCCCCGGCGTATACCTTGCCGACACCACGATCTTCGACGGCCTGCATGGCGTATTCAATGACAGCCTGCCAGACGGATGGGGCCGCCTTCTGATCGACCGCACAGTGGAAAAACATGGTGTCCATCGCGGCCAACTGAATCCACTCGACCGGCTGGCCTATGTGGGCCGACATGGCATGGGCGCTCTCAGTTACGAGCCGGAACTGGGGCAGCAAAGCACCGATGATGCGCCGCTGGCGCTCGACAAACTCGCTGAGGAATCAGCTGCCGTGCTGGCCGGAGAGAATGAAGAGGTCTTCGAAGATTTGCTGCGGCTCAATGGCTCCTCATCGGGCGCGCGGCCCAAGATCGTGGCGCAAGTGAGCGCTGACAAGAAAAGAATCATTTACGGCCAACAGGAATTGCAACCCAACTTCGCGCATTGGATGATCAAGTTTCCAACTTCGCAGGACGCGCGAGACGTCGGGGCTATCGAATACGCATATAGCCTGATGGCCAAGGATGCAGGCGTATGGATGCCTGAAACCCATCTCTTCCACACGAAAAGGAACAAATATTTCGGCACGAAACGCTTTGACCGGGATGGCGACGCCCGCATCCATATGCATAGCCTGGGCGGCCTGATCCATGCCGATCATCGCACTCCCAGCCTCGACTACGATATGGTTCTGCGCGTGACGCTGGCGTTGACCAGAAATATCCAAGATGCTGAAAAAGCCTATGCGCTGGCCTGCTTCAACGTCCTTGCTCATAACCGCGACGATCACGTGAAGAATTTTTCGTTCCTTCTGAACGCGAGCAATGAATGGATTTTCGCGCCCGCATACGACCTGGTCTTTTCCTATGGCCCGGGCGGCGAGCAAAGTATGCTCGTCATGGGCGAAGGAAGGAATCCCGGCACAGCCCAACTTCAGGCATTGGGTAAAAAGCATGGGATAAAAAACGCGCCGGAGATTTTGGCGAAGGTAAAGAGTGCCGTGGCCAACTGGCCAAGCTATGCCGAGTTGGCAGACGTATCGCAAAAATCCGCCAAAGAGATTGCAGGCAAGATCAAGTAGCAGTGATCGTATCCATCCTTCTTTGAAGGCCGCGGAAGAATCGCGAATTGAAGCCAGAACGTCAAACGCGGATGTTGATCGTTGGAAATTCGCGTTCTTCGAGTAAAATTGCTGGGACTCGGAAATTCACAGAGTGGGGGTGTATTTATGCGGCGATTTCATCTTGCTGTCTGTTTGATTGCGTTCACGATCCCCGCCATTGCAAAAGACAACCCGTTTGCCGAACGCCAAGTTACGATCACGCCGTCGCCCGTTTCCGCGCGTGAACTCAAGCTGGACGCAGGGCAAAAGGTGATCGACTTCGATGTGTGGTCCACCGGGGGGAAGCCGCCGCCCTGGTGCGAGATGCGGATGGTACGAGCAAGTTGCTTAGTTGGAAGCTCGGAGCCTCTGCGGCCGAGGTTCTTGCGGCTTTGCCAGCAAACTTCGAGGCTCACGCACTGGCGCTGCATCCCGCGGAACGGAGCATCTTCGTCTCCGGTCGGGTTGGCCAGCAATGGCAGATCGTTGCCTTTGAGCCGAAGGGAGGCACCTGGCACTCGCATCTAGTTTATAGCACTCAGTACCCCATTCGCCGCCTGCTCGTCGGTCCGCGGCCCTTCTCGATTGGTTGGGATCAAAAGTCGGCCACGTCCAGCCCGGCTTCAACCTTACGTTTCTGGCCCGGGAGGTTCATGTCTTCTCAAAGGCTTGTTCTAGGGCTTGTTTCAGCGATCCTGCTGGCTTCCATCTGCCGGGCGCAGGTCAAGCCGGAGCAAGCAGACTTGCGCCTGCTCTTCACGGGAGACATCATGCTCTCTCGTCAGGTGCAAACGCAGTACCAGCTTCGCAAGCGCTCACCGTGGATCAACCTGAAGACGCTGTTCGCGGATGCGGACTGGGTAAGCGGCAACTTCGAGGGAGCAATTGGCAACCCCTCCGATTGCCTCTCGCTGAATAACTGCTTCGCCACGCAGGCCTCCATCCTCGCGATTCTTCGCGATGCGGGGCTGCGTGGACTAACCATTGAAAACAACCACTCCGGGGATGTGGGCGAACTCGGACGAGAGGCCACACGAATGGCTCTCCAACAGGCTGGACTCATGCCGGTCAGCTTCGATTCCTCGCCGCAGTTCCTGCGCCTGCGAGATACCACCGTTGCGCTGGTTGCAATCACCTTGGTCCGCGCAGCAGATGGGCGTGTGCAGACCATCCCTTCGGTCGAAGTGGCCCAAAAGATGCGCACTGCTCGAAAGCTCGCCAATATCGTGATTGTCTCGATTCACTGGGGAGCGGAACTGATCGATTGGCCCACCGAAATGCAGCACCGGCAGGCCGAGTGGCTGGTAGATCACGGTGCGGACCTCGTCGTTGGCCACCATCCTCACGTCGTGCAGTCTCCCGAGTGCGTTCACGGCAGGCCGGTCTTCTTCTCCCTCGGCAACCACGTCTTTGACCAGAAGTACTTGGAGACCAAAGACGGCATGATCGCCGACTGCCGGATTCACGCCGGCCTCTTGAGTTGCGATGCCCTCCGCACCCACACTGAACCCGGAAGCTATATTCCCGCTCTCGCTGAGGACGACTCTAAATCAGAGAACGTACTCGTCGGCTGTTCACCCGCTCAGGCACCCGCTCTGGAGATCGGTGGATATGAAATCCGGCCAGAACCGTGGTCGTTGGATGCCTCCGAGGACGGCGTTGCGCTGACTGGCTGGAAGAACGGCGTGCTGCAATGGCGCACGCCCCGGCGCAAGCTGCTCTCCATCGACTCCGGCAGACTCGCCGGTGCCGACGCCGAGCCACTACTGCTCATCCTTGAGCGTCACTCCTCGTCACTCGATCACGAAGATGGTGTTCGACCGTATGTCTACGCAGTGGGCGAGCACGGACTAATCGCGCGTTGGCGAGGCTCCGCCCTTGCATGGCCGCTCCTCGATGCCGTGGTCGATGATAAAACCGGAACAATTTGCGCACTGCACCGAGGGGATTCGTTTCTGTCTTTGGACAGTGATTCGGTGACAACTCGCACGGCCGTCTATCAATGGAACGGCTTTGGCTTCAGCGGAGCCGAAGATGTTGGGAACCGCTGCGCGCACTCCTGGTAGTGGCCAGTGGCCCAACGGGTCCATGGCATTCATCATTTGTGTGTCTTATCTTGCCGAGGGGTTCTTCATGACGCACTTTGCCGCCAGATCGAAACAAGGGCATCGTTGGTACTTGTTGTAAACAATCATGCACGGACAGTTGAATTTCAGCCCGTAGATAAACATTGCCATAATCATGTAGAGCAGATAATATATTGGATGCCATAGCAGGCTCAGGCTCCATATCACAACCATCATCCCGGATTTGGAGCGATAAGAGAAGGCGACCTTTTCGGGTGTCAAGCAGTATCCCAAGTACAGATGGATGGTAAAAAGCAGAATCACGCTGGGTAATGTCAGGCCCTGCCAAATGAAATAACCAAAAAGGCAGATAGCCAAGATCTTGATGGCAACGGCATAGAAGCTGATTATAGTTGGCGCTAACATGTGAACGCTTTCCTGATAGGAGACATAATCTGGCAGCACCTTGCTGAGTTCTCTTTCTTCGGCGCGCGCGCGTGCAATCATGAGCGGCAGAATCACCAGAGTGGAGAGCGTCAGAGTAATCCAGTTGAACATGATGAAGCTTGCGCTCCAGCACCACAGCAGCAGGGATGCATACATCGGGTGTCTGGCCAGCGCATAGGCTCCCGTCGAGATCAGCCTGTGATCTTGCTTAATTTCTATTTCATTGGACCACATGGATCGGATATTGAATTTTGCCCATATATGCCAGGTGATGGCGCAAAGAATCATCATAAAGCCAATTCCATAATAGACGAATTGAAACTGGGCATTCATTTTGACCTGCCCGATGCTGCGCAGCCAGAAAGGAAAGAGCGCCCCAATGCAGACAATCATCTCGCGGGTCGAAAATGGGTGAGATATTTTTCGCGCAATCTTGGTGGGGACCGCGGCGTGCTCCAAAAACTTGAGAGCGGCTGCCACCAACAGGATCAAGCACGTAAAATAAATGACGTTCATTCCAGCGACGAACAGAAATGGATTGATGGATTGATTCGCAATGCGTTGGATTGCATCATGCATGATAACTTTCCTTTCCCTCGCCGCGCAGGCCTGCCAGTCGCGTCTCTTCCAAGTCTCCGCGATAGAACATATTGAAAGTATCGAAGGGAATCAGCCTCTTTCCGTCCGGATGCGCAATGTGAATGCAGCTCTTCTTCACGCTGCGCACATCGAAGGCCTCGGCGTCGATGAACTGGACAATCAGCACGCGAAAGAGATCCTTGTATCCCAGATCCTTGGGCAGCCATACCTTGGGCAGGCAGCAGAACAACTCGCGAGGCAAGCTGCAGAGCAGTTCGCGCAACGTAGAAGCCTGCGCAATCGGCGAGTGATTGGTCGCAAAGAGCTTGAAAATATGGTCGCGCAAGCCCTCCTCCTGCTCATAGACAATGGTGTTTTTAGCCCCGTTGATCAGCACCTCCGGCGGCACCATACCGGTCAGCGGAATCGTCTTGCCGCCCATCTTGATCGCGTAGGCCATGGCCAGCGCATCTGGATGGCAGGGAACCGGAATCAGATCCTCCGGCTTGAAGACGCTGGTCTGTTCGAGTATGCGCCGCCGCACCTCGGTCAGCGTCAAGCGGTGATGCGCGCTCTCAAAGCCAAGCAAGCGCCCCGCCTGCTGCACCGGCTGAAAGGTCACACCGCGTACCGCTGGTTGAGTCAGTGCGAAATCCATAATCGCGCCCAGTTCATTGTCATTGACGCCGCGCGCAACCGTCACGACAAGCGTCGTTGAAATACCCAGCCTGTTCAGCCGCTCCAGCGCCTTCTCGCGAATCCCTCGCAAGTCCGCGCCTCGTAATTGCATTAGAGGATCGCGCTCTAAGGAATCGAATTGGAGATACAGTTCGAACTCTGGCATAAAGCCGGCAAGGCGCTTGGCGAACTCCTCGTCCTGCGCAATTCTGATCCCGTTGGTATTCACCATCAGATGGCGGATGGGCCGCTCCTTGCACATCTCCAGTACGCGGAAAAAATCCGGATGCAGTGTCGGCTCCCCGCCGGAGATCTGCACCACGTCCGGATTTTTTTCATTGCGCACCACGCAATCCAGCATCGCCTCGATCTGCGCGAGCGTGCGGTATTCGTTCCTGTGCTGCCCGCTGCCCGCATAACATATGGGGCAGGTCAAGTTACACGCATCGCAGATCTCCACCAACGCAATGCAGCTATGCTGCTCGTGGTCCGGACATATCCCGCAGTCATACGGACACCCATGCTTCACCGGCGTGTTATAGACCATCGGCTGCTCCGGCGTCTTGATAAAGACTTCGCGCGCCCGCCGATAGTACTCCACATCGTCGGCCACCAGCACGCGTTCGTGCCCATGCTAAGGGCAGCGCTTCAGCATCCAAACCTTGCTGTCTTCAAAGACAATCTTCGCGTCCACCCGCCTGTAACAGGTCGAGCAGATCGAGATCGCCACGTCATAAAACAGATAAGGCCGAAGTTTCTCAGTCATGTTTGCTCCTGAAAACTATTTGGATCGAGCGGGATAACAAAGTATTCCACCGGCAGTCATTGCCAATGCATATGCCGCACTTTGTCGGAACGGGTTTGAATTCAGGTTATTTGGCAGTGAATCATTCTTTTGCCAAAAATTGAAATTCCAGTTTTCTTGCGGCCTGCTTATTAATATCCTGCCTTCTGCGTCCGTGAGTGTGAAGGAAGCGATCATTTCAAAAGAGCAAAATTGATTGCCATTGTATCCAGGTTTACATGATGTCGTTTTGCGAAGCACGGTTATTCTCAGAGCCGCATTGCTTGGTCCTAGTGCGTTGTAAGCCTCAGCCCGAACTGGAAATTCCTGCCAAAGCTGGTTGAAATTGCGTGCTGTGGCGTTGCTCATGATGCTCGGATCGAAGAGATTGCCACCTATTCCGTCTTCGACATGAATAGCAATCATATGCACAGAAGCTAATGCGGGCGGCATCGGCGGCGAAGCCGGCTTATGCTCCGGCAAGTCTGGCATAAAGCAGGCCCCACAAGCCAGAATCCCCACCACAGCAGCCAGCGTTAGCAGTTGCTTCTTCACCATGCGTTTGCTCCCTTCGTGCTTGCTCCGCACGTTTCAGGAACACTATTCGTCCCTATCGATTTTTGTATCATCCTCTTCGTCAAAAAGTTTCTGCGGTTGTGACACTTTCTCTGAAAAGCTCCCAAAAATCCAAAGTGTCACAACGACCAGAAGCGTTAATGCCAGCCCAGCCGCCGAAAGCACAATCGCAATCAGCTCCAGCACTCCCAAACCAACAAAGAAGCCGCCGATGCTGCCGCGACTTCCGCCGATTGAAAAAAAGAATGTAACTCCGCACAGCCCCAGCGAAACTCCAAAGACTGTCGCCAGCACGGCAATAATCTTTGCAAATGGAATCCGGTCAATCAACCGTTCGCTCATAACGCTCCATGCCTCCACGAACAAAATCTAAAACCAGAAAAAGAATCCCCGCCAGACAGCACCACTGAATCAAATTCATGCCGTCGATCAGCGGCTGTGGCTTCCAGAAGTCGATCACGATTCTCCAGCCTAGGTAACTCGCCATAAAGATTCTGAAGCGCGCGCCATCCGGGAGCTTGGCTCTTCTACTCACGATGATTCCCAGCAGAATCAAAAACATAATCTCATAGACCTGCACCGGATGCCGCCCCACACCGTCGCCCAGATTCACAGCCCAGGGCAGAGTGGTTGGCTTTCCAAATGTGTCGTCCGCCAGACCAGCCAGTAGACAGCCCACGCGCCCCACCGCAATCCCCACGCACAGCGGCAACACAAACAGATCGCCCGTCCGACGCCGGAGTCCGCTGAACTTTTTCACAACCTCCACGCCCATCCAGCCGCCCAACAGTCCCCCGACAATCGTCTTTCCTCCCGGCGAGAACAGCAGCTCCCAAAGCCGCCCGCTCCGCCACGCCTCCATCACCGTGGGCCATTGTTCGGCAATCCCCAGCAACCGGCTGCCGATCAGCGCACCCACCGCCGCCGCAGCCAGCACCGTCCACCGCTGCGGCTCGTTCACCACGTCGCCTTGCCGCCCGCGCAGCCATCTGAAGACCGCGAACCCAGAGGCATACGCCAGCGTCTCCATCACTGGATGCCAGGCCGGATGAGAACCAATGGGGATCATTGCGATAGTATAGCGGTCGCAGTGGATCAATGGCTCGATCATCGATTGGCGTTGGCTTCGGGATAAAAGACGTATGCCTTGCCGAAGGAAAACTCCTCGGCCTGCATCCGCGCGGGATTCTTGTGTAACAAATAACCGAGATCCGTCGCTGGCTCATGCGTTGTTGTGACAGATAGAAGCATTGGCAATCCAGTGTAGAACATTGGGTAATGGGTGGTTGTGGCTGAGCGTGCTCTGGCGCTTGGCAATCCGCCAAATATGCCTATTGACAAGTGCCCCAAATTGATTTACTTTGCAATGTAAAGTGACTTTCGCATGAATGAACTCTACAAAGCACTCGGTGACATCAGCAGCATCCGCAGGCAGGTTGCTCAGAGCACAAAGTTTCGCGGCTATGGGCCGGCGACTTTGGCGGCCACGACCGGGTTCGCGATTCTGGCGGCGGGGGCTCAGGCGATATGGTTGCCGGATGCGGCGAATCACATTGCGGCCTATCTGGCCATTTGGATTTCGACCGCTATTTTGTCTGCTTCTTGATCGGCGTACATATGGTCACGCGCACTCATCGTATCCATTCCGGCATGGCGGACGAGATGATCCGCATGGCCGTCGAGCAGTTTTTGCCCGCGGCGGGCGCTGGCGCGCTGATGACGATTGTGCTGGTGCGTGCGGTTCCGACTGCCCTGTGGATGCTGCCGGGACTTTGGCAGGTGATCTTCAGCCTCGGCGTCTTTTCCTCATGCCGGTTTCTGTCTTGCCCCATGCTCGCCGCAGGTGTTTGGTATCTATTCTCAGGGCTGATCTGCATCTCACTGGGAGAGGCACATACGCTTTCCCCTTGGGCCATGGGCATTCCGTATGGAGTGGGGCAGTTGCTTGTAGCGGGGATTCTGTACTTCACGGCAGAGGAGGGCAGCGATGAAAGCTAAATCCACAAGCAGCGAGGCTCGATTCGCATACGAAGGACTGGATCGCGTGATTCATGAGCGTGCGCGCCTCAGCATCCTGACCTCTCTTATTACCAATCCAAAAGGCCTGACCTTCGTGGATCTCAAGCAGTTGTGTGCGCTGACAGACGGCAACTTGAGCAGGCATCTGAGTGTGCTGGAGGCGGCAAAGATGGTGGTGATTGCCAAGGGCCATGATCGCAATCGCCCGCAGACTCTTTGCAAGATCACGGCATTCGGGCGCAAGCGCTATCTTGAATACCTATCAACACTTGAACAAGTGGTCAAAGATGCGGCCAAGGTCGCTCAAGATGATGCTGCCCCAATCTCAGTGGATGTTCTGGCTCCATCGCGGGCCTGACTATTTTTTTGCACATCAACTTTGTGTTGCAAAGTGTTTTTCAGAAAAGGAGAGAACCGTGAACGATTCTTCGTTGTTGCAGTCCGGTCTGCAAATCAAACTGCGCTCCCGTTCCATGGGCATGAAACTTATCGTCGTCTGCGTGTTGGCCCTGCTTATGACCATTCCGGCGTTCTTTGTGGAGGGATTAGTGGAGGACAGAACCAGTCGAGCAGAGGAAGTTATCAAAGAAATCAGCGGCCATGTGGGCGGCAAGCAAACCTTTCTTGGGCCAACTCTGGCTATTCCTTACCGCATCCCTCCGCAACATAAAGATGCGGATGCAAGCTATGGAATTTACCTGGTCTTTCCCGCGCGAGCGTCAGCGGTTGTGAAGACCGCCACTGAAGAGCGGCGCCGTTCACTCTTCAAGGTGCCGGTCTTCCAGGCGGATTTGAAGTTCGATGCGGCGTTCGATCTGACAGGAGTGCCCAATTCTGCCCCGCAAGGCGCTGAACTCGATTGGAGCCATGCGGAAATCGTGGTTGGGGTAAGCGACGCACGCGGCGCGCTGGCCGATGCGACACTGACAGCGAACGGAAAGACTGTAACGCTTGTCCCCGCTGAAGTGTCCACGAATCTTGCGCTCGGCGGAGAACAGAACCAGCAAGCCAAACTGACTCTTTTCGGCGCGAAGGCCGATGCAGTTGCAAAGCCAAACGCACAGTTCAATGTGACATCATCCCTGCGATTTTCAGGCGCGCAACGGGTGGCAGTGCTTGCCTATGGCAAAACGACTCATCTTGCTGTGCAGGGCGATTGGCGGAGTCCTGGATTTGATGGAGGCTTCCTGCCAATCAACCAGTCGATTTCCAGTAACGGTTTCAGCGCTGAGTGGTCCGTTCCATTCATTGCTCGCGGCGTGCGTGCCGAAGGACAAAGCGATTCGATCACCGGGCTTGATGCTACCGCACTCGGCGTTTCGTTCATCGAAGTGGCCGATCCGTACCAGTCCGTCAACCGCTCACTCAAATACGTTGCTTTGTTTTTGGGGCTAATCTTTCTCTCCTACTTCGTCTTTGAA
The DNA here is from genome assembly GCA_963804315.1 of uncultured Acidobacteriaceae bacterium. Classification (GTDB taxonomy): domain Bacteria; phylum Acidobacteriota; class Terriglobia; order Terriglobales; family Acidobacteriaceae; genus Telmatobacter. The sequence goes on along the minus strand of CAWDQB010000036.1, from coordinate 53,721 downwards.
GTTACGACAGGCAAGCGCGTTCACCCCGCACAATATGTTTTGGTTGGGATAGCGCAGATCATCTTCTATTTGTTGCTGTTGTCTCTCGCGGAAAGAATCGGCTTCGATCTTGGATTTCTATTAGCCGGCACTGCCACCGTGGTACTGCTTTCAGTCAATGCGGGATGGGTATTTGCAAGCCGTTTGCAAGGTCTAAGGTCTTTGGCTATCTTCACCTTGCTCTATGTGCTGATCTATCTTCTATTGCGGTTGGAGGACAATGCTCTGCTGGTGGGCGCGATTGCCAGTTTCCTGGCGTTGACAGCCGCCATGTATTTCACACGCGGAATCGACTGGTACAGTTCACTGCCTGGATCAGGCTCAACCCAAAACCAGACAACTTCATCAATTTCGTAACACAAGGAAATGACAGCAATGCGTTACGGCATCGGTTCCTGGTGGGTTCAAGATTATCCACATAGGAATCGCTGCCGTACCCCAAAGTAAGAAAAACTGCGCGAGGTAACTTTACAATGCAAAGTATTTCCCCGAAAGGACTGCACGTAGCCATCATCATGGATGGCAATGGACGCTGGGCTACGCGGCGTGGATTGCCGCGTATCGCCGGTCATCGCGCAGGAGTTGTCGCACTACGGCGAGTTGTGGAGCGTGCGGCCGACGTGGGCATCCGCTGCCTTACGGTCTACGCCTTTTCCTCCGATAACTGGCGTCGGCCTCCTGCCGAGGTCGAGAGCATATTCTGGCTGCTGAGAGCATTCCTGCGCCTCGAAACCGAGAGACTCAAGCTGCGCGGTGCGCGGCTCCCAGTCATCGGCCGTCGTGATCGATTGGCGACATCGGTGCTGCGCGAAATTGAAAAGTCCGAACGCGCAACCGCCGCGGGACACCGACTCCATCTGCGCGTTGCCATCGATTACTCATCGCGCGATGCAATTGCGCTCGCCGCGACTGGCGCACATGACGGGTTTCTTCATGAGATGCGATTCACTCCCGACGAAATAGCAAAGACACTCGCGCAGACGTTGACTGCGGGGAGCGGAGATGTTGACCTGCTGATTCGCACCGGCGGCGAGAAGCGCCTTTCAGACTTTCTGCTGTGGGAGTCTGCATACGCAGAACTTCACTTTACTGACCGCATGTGGCCCGACTTTGACGAAGCTGACCTTGAAGCCGCTCTGGAGGAATTTAGCCGCAGGGAGCGCCGCTTTGGTGCTGTTCCTGAACCGACTGCGCTGCTGGTGGGAGGAGTGCAATGATTATCCCCGTTTGCCGGTTGCTCTCTTACGCACGCCCCATTAACGCCAAATTCATTCTGCCTGCTTTGTTGGAAGCGACTGATCCCTATTGGCGTCCGATCAAGTATTCGCTCTTTCCTCCGCTCGGGCTGGCCACGCTTGCTGCATACCTTTCTCCAGATGACCGTGCCGTGATTGTGGACGAACATGTGGAGGCGTTGTCCCTCGACGATACGCCGGACCTGGTGGTGATTCAGGTCTACATCACCAACGCCTATCGAGCCTACAAGATTGCAGACCACTATCGAAGTCTGGGCGCATTTGTCTGCCTCGGCGGGCTGCACGTCACTTCGCTCCCAGACGAGGCGGCAGTTCATGCAGATGCCATTTTCCTTGGACCCGGAGAACAGACATTTCCGCAATTCCTGCAAGACTTTCGTGCGGGTGCGCCGCAGCATGCATATGCCTCCACTGAAGGCCGCACACTGGAGCGAGTTCCTCCTGTTCGTCGCGACCTCATCAAGCGCAACTACTATTTGGTGCCGAATTCGATCGTCGTCACGCGCGGATGCCCACAGCATTGCGATTTTTGTTACAAAGACGCATTCTTTCAGGGCGGCCGTGGCTTTTATACGCAGAGGGTAGACAACGCTCTCGCCGAGATTGACCGCCTGCCCGGACGCCATCTCTATTTTCTCGACGATCATCTGCTTGGCGACCGGCGTTTTGCCGAATCGCTCTTTGAAGGTATGAAGGGAATGAAACGGCTCTTTCAGGGCGCGGCAACGGTTGACTCGATCTTGCGCGGCGACCTGATCGAACGTGCAGCCGAAGCAGGGCTGCGCAGCATCTTCGTCGGCTTTGAAACGCTCACTCCAGAAAATCTGCGCCGCAGCAACAAGCGCCAGAATCTGGGCCGCGATTACAAAGCGGTAGCTGACCGTTTACACTCGCTCGGCATCATGATCAACGGAAGCTTTGTCTTTGGCATGGATGATGATGGAGTGGATGTCTTTCGGCGAACCGTTGACTGGGCCATTGAGCACGGCATTACTACAGCCACGTTTCATATACAAACGCCGTATCCCGGTACACAACTTCATGCCCGCATGGTGCGTGAGGGGCGTATGTTGACGAATGACTGGACACAATACGATACCCGGCACGTCGTCTTCAAACCGGCGCAACTCAAGCCAGAAGCAATGAAAGCAGGGTACGATTGGGCCTACCGCGAGTTTTATCGCTGGAGTTCTATCGCACACGCATCCTTGCAACACGGCACGCTCAAACATCAGGCCAAGCACTTTTTCTATGCTGCAGGATGGAAGAAATTCGAACCGCTGTGGGATCTGATGATTCGAGCCAGACAACTCACCCGAATGACGCCGTTGCTAGAGACAGTGCTCTCGCGAGTAACGGGGACAAAGGTGAAACACGGTCAGTTGCCTACTATCCACGCTTCAATGAACGAACAACATATCTCGACATCCACGCCCTTAACTGGCTACTCTGGTGATATCCATGCAAACGCCTGACCATCTTCGTCGCATTCGCTTCTGGCTCTCCATCTTCATCGTTGGCCTGGTCCTCAGTGGCGTGACAGCCTTTCCTCTCCAGACAGAGCTTGGTTGGCTCGTATCTCTTTTACATTCGAGCGTATTGCAGGCAATTGCCCAATCAACTGGCCTGCTTCCGTGGATCGAACGCGTCAACGATGCACTCCGCAACACGAACGCGCTTTTTCCCTTCCTTGCTTACGGTACCGACTGGCTCGCCTTCGCTCACCTCGTCATTGCAGTTGCATTCATTGGCCCCTGCATCGATCCGGTTCGCAACAAGTGGGTCATCACCTTCGGTCTGATCGCCTGCGCCGGAGTCATTCCGCTTGCTCTCATCGCCGGCCACTTTCGCGGAATCCCACTTCCTTGGCGTCTCATCGATTGCAGTTTTGGCGTCTTCGGTGCGGTGCCGCTATTGATCTGCAGGCGGTCCATTCTTGTGCTTGAACATCAGCAAGATTGATTTAGTCTTCCTTCTTCCTTCGATTCAACCAATGCACATTGCACACGAACCGGGAACAAAATCGCCCACTGCAAGGTTAGAAAGAATGCGTCCTCGGTCTCTGGCACTCACGCTTGTTCTCATGACCGTCACAATGATCAGCGGTCTAGTGATTCGTTTTGCACACTACGGCCTGGCGCCATTTATTGTGAAGTACGGAGGATCGATGCTCTGGGCTTTGATGATCTACTGGATCGTCTCAACTCTTTTGCCCTAGGTGCGATTGTGTTCTGTAGCTTTGCTCACCGCTGGCATCGCCACGGCCGTGGAGTTCTTCAAGCTTTACCACGCGCCTGCACTCGACTCCTTCCGCCTGACAATTCCTGGCATCCTTTTTCTCGGACGCTATTTCTCCGCTTGGGACATTCTCGCGTACTGGTTGGCCATTGTTGCCGGAGTTTTCTTGGATAGGCGAATTCGTTCTTCGCTACTATGAAAGTTTGATCTTCACCAGCCAAATGTGAGAGCTGGCAAAGAGGTTAAAGGCACGGGGGAAGTTCATGAACCGTCCCCCACTGTTTCAGATGCCTTTGTAGTTGAGTACCGGTCGCAATGTGCGAACGACCTTCACAAGTTCCCGCTGCGCTTTGAGGACCGAACGAATGTCCTTGTACGCGGCGGGAGCCTCATCCCGGAGTTTGCCTGTCAGGCGGTAGTCATACCAGACGCCTTCCATCTGACGCTGTAGGTCACGATCGGTGAACTTGCTTCTCGCCGCGCCGCGGCTCAAGGCTCGTCCCGCGCCATGAGCGCTTGAACAAAGCGCCTCTTCGCAGCCACGTCCCTCTACATGAAAGCTGAGAGTGCCCATTGATCCAGGCAGTACTCCAAGCTCTCCCTGCTGGGCGAACATAGCTCCCTTGCGATGCACCCACAACTCGCGGTTGCCATGCCGTTCGAGCGCGACATGGTTGTGATCGGTTGCGATCATCGTCTCCCAATTGAGGCCACATTGCAGCGTTTGAGACAGCACCTTGCCTGCTTCCTCTGCCATTGCCTTCCGAGAAGCCGCAGCAAATTGCCTAGCCCACAAGGCATCGTGAAGATACTCCTTGCCTGCATCCGATCCGGCATCCAGTGCGCGCAACCGGCCTTCAACTGGCATCGCACGCGCCAGATGATGATCGCGGATCGCTTGCCCGAGCGCTCGCGATCCGCTATGCACCATCAACCACAGCCGATCCTCCTCGTCCGCCTGCAACTCCAGAAAATGGTTTCCGCTGCCAAGAGTCGCAAACTCGATCTCGCCCTCCTTTCGGCGCATCGCCTCCAGGCTGGCATGACTCTGCGGCTCGTTTACAATTTCCGCCGGTTGCGTGAGAACTGCATCCCGATTACGCCTGCGCGCCGGTATTGCTCGCCCAAGTTCCTTCAGCAACTGAGCTGCAACCCTCGGATTTTTGAGTGCTGCAGCCTCTGCGTCGGCGGCAACAGCTAGCATACCGCATCCAATGTCTCCTCCCACGGCCTGCGGATAAATCATTTGAGAGGTCGCGATGACAACACCGATGCACACCTCAGAAGCAAGATGTACATCGGGCATCACAGCGATCTGTTGAACGTCCGGGGCGCGTCGGAGACGCTCAAGCGCCTCCGACACGTCAGAATCCAGTGGCGCTGCCAGCCAACTCCGCAACGGAGACTTTGTTGAAGCACTCATCGCAGCCTCCTTGCATCGAGACCGGCACAAACGCCAGTTCTGGCGCTCTTTTGCGCGTAATTGCCATCGCCACCTCTAAGCGAAGACGTGCTGCATCGCGACGCAGTGCGCTCAACGCATCGGCGATCGAATAGCCATCCTGTACAACGATATGGACCAGCAAGTGACCGCAATCCGGCCCAGGCGAAACCTCATCGACGAACAGATCGCAGCCGATGTCGGCCACGCTCGTATCCGCGAGTGCGAGGTTCAGCGCCCGCTGCACTTGTCTGCAGAACTGTTGGGTTTTCCGCTCCATCTGGCGATTGTTGGATCGGTTATTGTCCTTCTCTCCATAGAGAATCTCTGCGAAGTCCGCGTCCAAATGCGAATCTGGGAACTCCGCCATTTTTCCTCGACGATTTTGCCGTTTCAAAATAAAGCTCTCCTGTTGCGCGCAAGCGCGCAGAGCCTGCAGACGCACGAGTGCGCTTACGGCTTCAACTGATAAGTTGAAAGATGAGAGCCTGCCCAGCCGATCGGCTGGTTTAGACGGCGGCGAGCGGGCTCAACGTCATCGGGTTCTGCGCAATGGGCGACATAATTTCCTCCGGTGCTTCGTTGAGTCTCTGGAATGCAGGCGACTGGGTGCCTGCAGCCCACAATACATTATCGCTATATCTCTGATTCGGCGCAAGTCTGATTCGAATCGGTTAATCTTATGAATAACTCTGTATCCAATGTTTGAAACAACTGTAGAACACAATTCGAAGTGGAGAATACGTATTCTCCTGGTGCTGCTGGCCCTGACCATCTTCGGGGTTCTCGGCCAGTTTCTTTGGATCACGCAGATGCCGCTCCGTTCTTATGCAGGCGCTCTTCAGCCGTTAACCACCGAAGAGTCGGAGCTGCGTGATCGCCTCTCGTCAGAGGTCACATATCTCTCAGTCACTATCGGCGACAGAAGCTTGCCACGTCCGCAGTCACTGCAAGCCGCCAGCGAGTATCTCTCAAGTTCTCTTCGCGAACAGGGTTACACGGTGGTCGAGCATCCCTATTCAGTCGATGGCGATAAGGTGTCCAATCTTGAGGTGATCCTGCCTGGGACCGACCGCGCGTTGGGACAGGTGATCGTGGGGGCGCACTACGACAGCGTCGCCGGCACCGTCGCAGCCAATGACAATGGCACCGGAGTGGCAGCCGTTCTCGAACTCGCACGATCCCTGCGGCAGATGAAGTTCCGCCGGACCGTTCGTTTGGTACTTTTTGTCAATGAGGAGCCCCCGTACTTTCAGACTGCGAAGATGGGAAGCCGCGTGTACGCTCATCAACTTCACCAGGAAGGCGTGCCCATATCGGTCATGCTCTCACTGGAGACGATTGGATTCTATTCCGATGAACCCGGCAGTCAAAAGTATCCACCTGTGTTGAACCTCTTTTATCCAAGCAAGGGGAATTTCATCACTTTTGTTGGGAATACTGAATCGCGAGGATTGGTCCGGGAATCCATTCGCAGCTTTCGCGAGTCCACCCGCTTTCCCTCGGAGGGTATCGCGGCTCCCGCCGACTGGCCCGGCATTGGATGGTCGGATCAGTGGTCCTTCTGGCAAAAGGGTTATCCCGGCGTCATGGTCACGGATACCGCTTACTTTCGCTACCCCTATTACCACACTCCAAACGATACCGTAGACTAAATCAACTTCGATAGGACCGCGAGAGTCGTGGAAGGAATTCGCAAGGTCGTTGAGCAACTCGCGAATAAGCCCCAGTAATTTAGACTGCCGCTGTGTTGCGCTTGACAGAATGGCCAGCATCTATCATTGTGGTGTCTGTTCCCGGTTATGTATTCCATGCAACCTCGATTGAGACATGTCATCTGGATGGCGTCGTTGGCGCTGATATGCCTGCCGATCCGTCCGGATGCAGGAGCGCGCATGGGCGTCAGTTCGCGTATGAAACGGCTGCCCGCCCGCACGCTCTGGGCTTGGGAGCGGCCGGAGGACCTGACCGGCATCGATCCCACGACGACAGCTATCGCCTGGCTGGACCAGACTATTCTACTTGGCGATGAAGCAACCAGCCAGCCTCGCCGTCAATCGCTTGGATATCCAGCGGCAGCTGTGCGCATCGCCGTGGTTCGTATCGAGACGAGTCTCGGTCTTCGATTCGATGAAGATCATGAAACGAAGCTGAAGCAGCAGACCGTGGATCTGCTGATGGAGTCTGCGCGGCGTCCTGGAATTGCGGTTCTACAGGTGGACTTCGACGCCACCCGCTCTCAGCGCGGCTTTTACGCCGACATACTCAGCGATCTACGCCGCCAGATGCCCCCGGATTTGCCGCTGTCCATAACTGCGCTTGCATCCTGGTGCAGTTATGACAATCTTCCATGGCCATAATCTCGCATTTGTACCAAAGAATGTTGTCGATAGATTGAAAAGGATTCAGTGGACCAATGGCTAGCCGCTACTGAACTAAAGCATGGCCGTATATTCCGCGCGGTGAGCCGACAGGGCTCGTGCTGGGGTCGAGGAATCTCCGAGAACGTTGTCTGGTACGTCGTTCGCGAATGCGCAAAGCGTACCCGCATCTCTTGAGGCACAGTTTGGCGACGAACCTGCTTCATCGTGGGACTCATCTGCTGGCCATCAAGGAGCAGCTCGGCCATGCGTTTGTCGAGACAACCATGATCTACGTCCACTCCAGCCCGGAGCACACCCAGTTGCAGTACCGGATGTATGCTCCGTCGTATCTGTAAATCCTGGCGGTCCGATCCTGCTTTGCGTTGTCCGCATTCCCAGAGAATCCACGGCCCCTCCATGGAAGGGCCGTGAACGCGATCCAGCTCACAGATATTTATAAAGAATGATTTCGGACATGATTTTCACATGTCTGTGTTGACAAAGCAGGGGCTGTTTGAAACGATTATCTCGTATAAAATCAAGTCCATTTTTGCTATTGCAACTTGCTTGCCACGAAGTGGCAACGGTGAAGAGCACCGTTTTGCCCGCAACGCGGCGCAGTGAACAAACGAGTTTCCGCAGATGCAGATCGACTACGAGAGGATAGAAAGACAATGCACAACATGATGGCGGCAGTGGCAATCTGCATGGTGGCGTTTGCAATGAGCGCGGCGGCGCAGGTGACAGGCAGCGGCACAGCAGGGACAGTCGCGGTTTTCACCGGGAGCGGTACAAGTTCGACCGTCGGGAGTACCAGCACGCCAATTACCGTCACAAGCACCGGTAACGTCGGGATCGGCACGACGGCACCTTCAAGTGGTTTCGACTTAACTGCTGAAGGTAACGGGCTATTTACACGGAATTCCTCCAATAATTCCGGTGTATATTTGTCCGGTCAATCTGGGGCTTTTGGCCTTATTCAAGGGGTGAACTACTTAAACACTGCGACTATAAATCTAATACTGCAACAGTACGGCGGCAACGTTGGAATTGGTGCGAACATTCCGACCGCACCTTTAAATATTTGGAATACAAATAGCGGAAAAACTGTTCTCCTACAAGGGGGATATGCTGGGACCGCAGGTGCAGGTCCTGAAATTCAGTTTAGTACTGGTCCTGCCAGCGTCTCGAATGTTGGTGGCGCTTCCATCGCTTCTTACAATGAATGGGGGGGAGACAGCAACGGAAACTCTGCGGATCTTGTTTTCAAGACCAATCAACGCACAGGTGCCAATACGTATAGTGGGTTAACCGAGCGGATGAGAGTGAGTGCTGCCGGCAATGTCGGCATCGGCACGACGAACCCGGGCGCAACCCTCGAAGTCAATGGCACGGCCAAGATCGATGGCACGTTTACCGTCGGAAACGGCGGAATCTACTTCCCCGGCAGCTCAACTCCACAAATGCAGCCATACACCGGTGTGACCTGCGGCGATTACGCCGAGTCCGTGGACGTGGCCGGGGACAGGAAGAACTACGAGCCCGGCGATCTGCTGGTGATCGGCGCGGAAAGCGGGTCCGATGTTCTCAAGTCAGCCGAGCCTTACTCGACTCTCGTTGCCGGAATCTATTCCACCAAGCCGGGCACGGTAGGCAGGCGGCAGACTACGGATTACAAGGCCAGTAAGACCGAGGTTCCAATGGCCATGGTGGGCATTGTTCCGGCCAAGGTGAGTGCCGAGAATGGCCCAATCAAGCGCGGGGATCTATTGGTTACCTCGTCCACGCTTGGATACGCGATGAAGGGAACAGACCGCAGCAGAATGCTCGGAGCCGTAGTCGGCAAGGCGCTTGGTTCACTCGATTCCGGAACCGGAGTGATTGAAGTGTTGGTTACGCTGCAGTAGGGGAAGTCGCCAAGTCTTTGAATCGAGGACCAATGAAATACCGAGTTTCACAATCCACACAGCGGCAGACCATCGCCCTGAGTTCGATGCTTTGCCTCTTGCTGCTGATGCCTCTCTCTGTTCTCGGCCAGGAGCAAAGCTTTCCCCTGCCGTCGACGACAGGAGTCATCGGCAAGAAAGACCCTGGGGCTTTGGCAGAAATTAAGGCGCATTTGCTAGCGGCTGAGGCGAGTGGATGGCAGGCTCTTCAAGCCACTGGCACGTTGACTTATCCGGAAGGCGACGCACACGAGGCAATGCTGTATCTGACGGGGGCCAGGCACTCGCGGTTGGACATTAAGATGGGAGCTGGAACGCGGAGCCTCCGGGTGCAAGGAGCTGCCGGAAGATTCCAGGACGAGCAGGGAAACCAGGGATTTCTTCCGCCCGGAACTTCCTGTGCGGGCATCGTGGCGTTTCCCAGGATATGGACCGTCGCCGCTACGTCGTCGCATATTTCCCTGAATAACCAGAATGTTTATGAAGGGGAAGGACAAAACCTGCACCGCATCACCATGGAATATCCCATCGAGAGTGCCGCCGGCGAACGCTTGGGGGGACGGACAGCTGTGACCGATCTCTATTTCGACCCAGGCACTCATTTCCTCATTTATAGCGTGGACGTTGTGAAATTTCAGGGGTCAATGCAAACCTTTAGCCGGGTGACCGCCTATGGAGACTACCAGCCGTTCAGCGGTGTCAAGGTGCCCACGGCAATCAAGCAGTATTTGAACGGTCAACTGCAATGGACGCTGCAACTCAGTCAGGTCACTATCAACCCGGCGCTGCCGACAGACGCCTATTCGTTCTGAGGAAAGATCCCATGCGACGCGCATTTCGAGTTGGAATTCAACTTACGCTGCTTGTAGCTTTCGCGAATTTGACGGCAGTCGCGCAGAACTACCTCTATGCGACCGGGAATCCTGTGTGGGGGATCAATCTTCCCATCGAGAACGGTTTTATCAATGTCGCCAACGGCAACGTTCACATAGAGATTCCGATTGGGAATCAGCCGCAGCGCGGAAGTCTTCCGCTCACTGAGTCGGTAATCTACGACAGCAGAATCTGGGCCATCGTGAATAGCGGAACGTCTTACAGTTTCCAGGCGGCATCCGGCGGAGGATGGACTTTTGGCGGATCGGCATATGGCGGTGTGGGAATGGATGAGAGTCAGGTAAACGAATCGGTCCCGTGTTCAGGCTCCAGCGGAAACCAAGGATATTTGGAAACAGTCTATACGTGGACCGACTCATCCGGAACCGCCCATATGTTCGCGCCGGGAATCTATTCTCTCTATTCGCCGAACTGCCCGAACGGCAACACAGGCGGGATCACCAACAAAAGTACCGGAACCGCATACGCCGTGGATGGAAGCGGATACTACATTGTCGTCTGTCAAGACGCAAATGGAGGTATCTATTCCACGATCTTCGATCAAAATGGCAATCAACCCGGATCAGAGGATCGCAATGGAAACTATATCGGCGTCACCTATTCATGGTCCTCTAATGCCTTTACCTGGACAGACACACTTGGACGCAGAGCTTTCGTGCAGACGAATGCCAATAGCAATACCGTCTATTTAGACGTCATATCCCTCGGTGGGGTGACGAAGCGCTATACGGTGAACTACGAAACAATCAATGTAAGCACGGGCTTTGGCCAATCCGGAGTTACGGATTGCACGAATACGGGTACGAATACCTGCAAGTTGACGGTAGTCAAGAGCCTGGACTTGCCAGATGGAACGTCCTACGGTTTCCTTTACGATGTAGACCAGAGCCTTGGAACCTACGGGGAGCTAACCGAATTAGACCTTCCTACAGGTGGCGCAGTCCATTTCACTTATCAAAACTATCTCGATTCGTATGGAAACCAGAACCGCTGGATTTATACCTATTCCGGCGGCAATGGTTCCTATTCGCTGGTTCCGCAGGTGGTTACTTCATGTTCAGGATCGAGCAGCGTTGGCTGCCAGGAGAAGATGAAGGTCACCGATGGAAACTCCAACGAGGTTGACTATCTGCTGACTCTGAACAATGGGGCATGGAACTCGCAGACCGACTACTACAACAATGTAAAAGGATCACTCGTTCACGTTCTTTCAACCGCAACGAATTACAACTTTACGAATAGCTGTCCGCAGAGCATCTGCGGCGGCCCTAACGGGGTGCAGTGGGTTACAGCATCGTCAACCACGACGACGCTGAGCGACACCGGGCAGTCGACCCAGACACAATACGTATATAACCATCCTCAGTACGGCAAGCCTGACAAGGTGAGGGTGTGGGACTATTCGACGCCCGCAAGCTGCACGGGAGGCAACACTCCCACGAAAGAGACCGACTATACCTACGGGTATTTCGTGAATGGCGCAGCCTATGTCACAGAAGCGGATCAGCTCGACTGCAACGGGAATCTGACGGCGGGCGGAAAGACGACTTACACGTATGACTGCACCTCTTCCCAGTCGCGCACATGCAGCCTCTCGGCAACTTCCGGACTGCCAAACCATTCCAATAACTTTGTTTTCGTTGACGAGTTGTCGGGCCAGGTAATCACGTTGCCGATGGGTGCGATCGGAAATCGGGGCAATCTCACAAGCGTGGTGAAAGGAACGGGACCGACCGCCACCATTTCATCGAATTACGACGACGCCGGAGTCAAGCAAAACGACACGGATGCCAACAACAAGCAGACGAGCTATTCGACAATGTGCTCGGACGCCTATGTGCAGACAGTTACCTATCCTCTGGCCGTAAATGGGCAGAGTCTCCAGACAACCACCTCCTATGACTGTCCTTCGGGGTTAGTGAACTCGACTAAGGATATGAATAGTCAGCAGACCACGTATTCCTACTACACGAATGTCACAAATCTGGGGCGTCTGGAGACTGTTACCCGACCGGATGGCGGAACCACAACCTACACCTACCCATCGAGCGTGGAAACAGACCAGGCCGTGACCCAATCCTCATCGGTGAGCGTTACTCATGAGTCGATTCTGGATGCGTACGGGCGGACTTACCAATCAGTGACGCTGGCTCCGGAAGGCTATATCAGCTCGGAAACTACCTACGATACAACAGGCAGACCCTATAGCGTTACTAGTCCGCACCTGCAGGGAACCAGTTCGACTGACGGCACGACCAAAACCTATTACGACGTTTTGGGCCGAACGACGAGCGTGGTTGCGCCAAACAGTACCACGACCGCTAGTTATAGAGGCAACACACAGACGGTGAAGGATGCTCTGTCCAACAGCACCAAATACACCTACGACGCATTTCATCATTTGACCAGCGTCCTCGAGCCAAACTCCAGCGGGACGCCGACGTATGAGACGGATTACCAGTACAACGCCCTCGACAAACTGATTCAGGTAGACCAGTGGGGTGGCGCGAACGGCGCAACTTCGCCGGGAGATCGGCAAAGACTCTTTAACTACAGTGACGGGGTGGGGCGGCTGCATTCGGTCACCACTCCCGAGGGCGGAACGACGACATACAGTTATTTGTCGAGCAATGCACTCTGTGCAGGCGATGTATCTCTGCCCTGCAGCAAGACGGATGCGCGCGGCGTAGTAACGCAGTATGCGTACGATGCGCTCAATCGAATGACCTCGAAGAGCTATTCGAGCGATCCAAGCGGAACACCTACTGCGTGCTTTCAATATGACAGCTCGGCGATCTCAGGCGCAGGAAGTAACTTGCTGGGACATCTGACCAATCAGTGGACACAGAGCGCCTCGGCCGGTGCCTGTAACGCGAGCTTGCTGACAAGCGGTGGATATCATACTCGGCGGTCCATACTCTCCTACGATGCGATGGGGAGGCCCCAGAGCGAACAACAATGCACCCCGTCAAACTGCACCGCCACCACTCCCTACGCAGTGAGCTACGGCTATGATTTTGCCGGCAATTTGGCATCGTATTCGAACGGACTCGCGAGCACGCCTGGGGCTGGCGCGAGTCCATTGACTTTCTATCAATCGTTCGACAGCGCCGGGCGCCTGCAAACAGTTACCAGCACATGGAGTGACAACCGGCATCCGTCGAGCCTGTTTTCCGCGCAAAGTGGCTCGACTGTTTCCGCGTACGCTCCTTTCGGTGCGGTAACAAACGCACTCTATGGAAACCAGATCACGGTGAACCGAGTCTTCAATAGCCAGTTGCTCCCCATTTCGGAAATCGATAAGGGCAGCAGCGCCGCAACGGCAGCCTCCGGCACGGTTGTTGTCCCTGGGGCAGAGCAGTACAAGTGAATCTCTTTAGTGGTTGATCCACTGGGGAGAGCATCTGCTCAGGATCAAAACCAAAACTGCCTTGCAACAAGCACTGGACGCGATTGAACGAGGAACGAAATATGGCATGCGCTGAAAGATGGAGAAATGGGGAACCGTGGCACCTGATCAGTGAAATTGTGGAGGCCTTCGGTCTTATTTTGTGCGTGACAATGGCGTCAAGATATGCGTGCGCTCAAGTTGTAATTCCGCCGCTAGGAACGATTTCTACTATTGCGGGAACCGGAGGCGCCGGCTACGGAGGAGATGGGGGAGCCGCGACCAGCGCCATCCTGAGTGCTCCGGACGGCATAGCCGTGGACGGCTCCGGAAACATCTACATCGCCGATCAGAACAACTTTCGCATCCGCAAGATCGCTGCGGCTTCCGGGATCATCACCACGATTGCAGGCAGTGGCGTTTCTGGTTACAGCGGGGACGGAGGCGCTGCAACCAGCGCGACAATGACAACTCCTGGGGGAATTGCTATCGATGGTTCTGGCAACCTGTATTTTGCCGACACTTTAAGTGACTGCATTCGCAAGGTCCCGTTGTCCACTGGTGTCATCACTACTGTTGCCGGGATTTGCGATAACGACGGTTATGCGGGCATGGGAGGATATAGCGGAGATGGTGGACAGGCGACTAGCGCGAAGCTCTTCTTGCCGATGAGCGTCGCGGTCGACGCAGCCGGCAATCTCTACATTGCAGATAGTTCAAATCTCGTGGTTCGTAAGGTGACGGTATCGACCGGCATCATCACAACATTTGCCGGAAGTTGTACCATTATCAACAATGGCTTTTGTGGATCTGTAGGTGCTTACAGCGGGGATGGAGGGGCCGCAACCAGCGCCAAAATGAACTATCCAACCAGCGTTGCCGTGGATGGCTCCGGGAACGTCTATATCGCCGATTCCGGCAACCATCGCGTGCGCAAGGTCACCGGCGGCGTCATCACCACTTTTGCAGGAAATGGAGCTGCTGGCTACAGCGGGGACGGCGGAGCTGCAAGCGGCGCGGAATTATCTAAGCCCTGGAGCGTCGTCGTGGACAGCTCTGGAAACGTCTATGTCACGGATGCCGTCAACCAGAGGGTTCGCAAGATCACAGTTTCCACCGGAAACATCGCCACTGTTGCGGGAAATGGAGTTGCGGGCTACAGTGGCGATGGCGGTGCCGCGACCAGTGCGGCAATCAACAATCCTGAAGGTGTAAAAGTCGATCCGTCCGGCAATATCTATATTGCGGATACGAATAATAATGCCATTCGTATCGTTGGAACCGCACCGCTCTACAAAGCAGCTACGATCACAGTGAATGGCAGCGAACTGCCTGGCGATGCGGGCACGATCACGATTTCGTTTAATGGCTTCACCGAGACCATAACTTACGGTCCCTATTCGACCACGCAGTCGATCGCGTCTGCTTTTGCGGCGAAGTTTTCAAACGACTATCTGAAGTCTGGTCTTTGTGCGTATGCATCCGGGACGACGATTACCTTCAAGCTCAAGGGCGCGTCCTACGGAGCACTCGATATAGTCGGTTCGACGGCGTCGTTTCAACTGGTTGACTCGGGGTTCCCTTCCCAAGTGACGCAGACTGTGGATTCGGGCACTGTGACACTGACAGTCAATGGCGTGGTTGCGGCTGCCGCAAATTACGGTGACGGGGCGACCACGACTACCGTTGCCCAGGGGCTTGCCGCGGGCGTCACCTCGGGCTCGCCGGTAAATGTCACGTGGTCGGGTGGCAACTCTCTACTTCTTCAATCGAAACAAACCGGCACGGCCGCCGATTATAACTACACGCTTCAGACAACGAGATGGGATTCGGCGGACTTTCCCAATCCATCCTTCGCTTACCCGCCGGTAACCGGTGCCCTGAGCGGTGGAACCAACGCTGGTTCGGGTAACCCGCAGACGATATATAGCTACAGCATTCCGAGCTACGTCTCCAGCTCTACACCAACGGGCTATGATGCGAACGGGAACATCGTAGGCTACACTGACTCGGTGATGGGCACATGGAGTATGTCGGGCGGCTATGATCAGTTCAATCGGCTGACTTCGGCGAGCGCTACGTCGGGGACCTATGCGGGTCTGCAAGCAAGCTGGGGCTACGATCCGTTCGGCAACCGAACAAGCGAGACCTTCAGCGGGACAGCGCAGATGCCGGTACCAACTAACAGCACGGCAGCCTACAACAATTCCGCTCACTACAACTGGATATCGTCCACAAGCCTGGGAACCGTCGGATACGATGCATCCGGCGATGTGACGCAGGACAACCAGAACCAGTATTTGCTCGATGGCGATGGGCGGGTGTGCGCGGTAAAGAACTTGATGTTCGGCACCATGATCGGGTACGTTTATGGGGCCGATGGGACGCGTGTCTCGACGGGTACGATACAGAATATGAATACCTGCGATCCGTCCCCAGTGAGCCAGGGGGGCAACGGCTTCCAGGCGACGAAGGACTCGATCCTTGGCCCGACCGGTGGGCAACTCACCGAGACGAATGTGAACGGCACTAACGTGGCTTGGGCGCATACGAATGTGTGGGCCAACGGCGCGTTGATCGGCACCTACGATTCGAATGGGCTGCACTTCTATCTGAACGACTGGACGGGTTCGCGCCGTGTGCAAACCGACTACGAGGGCGTAGTGGAGCAGACGTGTACAAACCTGCCCTATGGGGATGGTGAATCGTGCAGCGCCACACCCACGGAAGAGTTGTACGCAGGGCTTGAATCGGACAGCGAATCGGGCCTCGACAATGCCATGTACCGGTCGTATGCCCCGGCCTTCGGGCGATGGACGACGCCCGATCCGTATCCTGGCAGCTATAACTTATACAACCCACAAAGCATGAACCGCTATGCCTATGTGGGCGGCTCGCCGTTCGGCGCAGTCGATCCGAGCGGGCTGGACCCTGCTAGCGGATGGTTTGCTAACGGAGTAGTAACTGACTCAGATTTAGGGATCTCATGGTTCAGTAAACTAGCGCCTGCGATTCCATTTCTAGATGCGGCGGATATGGTCTATCAGGTCGCTGGCTTGTTCGACGATCTGGGGCAGTCGTTCGGATGGTGGGGCGGCGGATCGAAGTTCCACGGGAATGCTGCTGCTTCGCAATCGGGCAAGAGGGTGCCAGGAATGGCAAGTGCTGCTGCCAATGCTCCACTGCCTGATCCCGACGATGAACGCATTCGCCAGTTGGCAGTTGGAATCAACAATGAAGCCGGATGGATCGGTACTCCGCAAGGCGTCGCCGGATTCTATGGCGCTAGCCTTGTAGGGGCTGCGGGTGTGGTGGCTGCCCCTGCAGCAGGAGCAGCTATTAACGAAGGATTGCTCGGACCGGCTGCAGGTAGGCTATTTTGGTCTGGCTACAGCCAAGGTGCACTTGAAATGGCTGAGTCGTCAGGAGTAGGACAAACGATCGGACAAACTCTTGCAGGACGTGCGATTTCAGCCACTGTGGGGAATAGCGGGCCTGTAGCAGATTTCTTCTGGGGAATTGCCTCCCGTTATTGGGCATCGGGAGCATCTGGTGGTGTTACAGCGTACATCTTGAACCAGGGACAGGTCTGGACAAATATTGAACTACCTGAGCCTCTTTGCCAACCCGAATGTCAACATGAGGATGGTGACTTGGCCTTCTTCAATCAATCTAATTCCCTAGAGCGGGTGAACAGGGTGGGAGACGATGAGACAGGTCAGTGATTCCGTAGAGCGGAAGATTTGCGAACTGATGCCGAATGCACGGCATGTAAGAGAGGGCGAGAGCACAGTCTATCTCCTCGATTACATGAATAATCACTTCGTTCGTTACGTCGAAGGTGGGAAGCACTTGACATGTGATTGTCGTATAGAGAATTTGCCAAGCTCATTGATCAACTGGCTTCCCGCTGTGGCTCGAATTCTGTTCGGACCTAAGTTATACATCGTGGAGTTAAAATCCCCAATTGCCTGGGACAACGAAACACAGGTTATTCCAGTCGAGAAAGTTCGCGACATTGGTTTTCGCATCAAGCGCGCGGCTGAACAGAAGTATAGGGAATGTCGGGTTGAAATCGATGGGCAAACTCTGCAGGCCTAGCCTAAAGACTGAGCGCGGTGCTTTGCACCGGGAGTGGAGGGACACACTACCCCAGAATGGGAGCTGAATAGCAACCTTGGGTTGCTCTATGGCAACCCAAGAAAACAAAAGATTTAGCAGCTAAAGAAAAAAGGCGGTTGCCGAGAGGTGGCCGCCTTTTCAAAAGCGCTGTCTTCCAGAATGGAACAATATATGAAGTTGGAAGTGGTGCAGGTCCGAGTTCGTGGGTCGGATTCGAGTTGCCAGGAGTATTAAACGGGATTTCTGGCGCGTTTCAAGCTGGCGGATACTTCACGTCTTATAGTGAAGTGTTAGTTACCCACGCAACGTTTGTGGCTTTCTAGTAGGAGGGTTATGCATTACGACGCAAGTTTTGTCATCGATCTGTCACCCGGCTGGCCCAATGTAAATGAGCCGGTCATCAGAGCATTCTCTCCGATACGGCTTCTTGGCAAACCGTCGGGCGACTTCTTTAGTATCCGAATTTACCCAGAGACTGGAGATCCATGGTTCGCAGAACTGGAAATCGGAACCAAAGGCGATGAGCACTCAGAGATCTGTAATTCATATGCTAAGGATAAGTGCTTTATTCTTGCGGGCGGTCAAGTTTATCTCCTAAATGTTCTAACACGAAATGTGTCTTCCCTCGATTGGTATCCAATTACACAGTTAATCTCCGATCCTTATCGAAGGGTCACATGGCTCGTAGGGTTTTGGGATATAACATGTGTGTCTTCGAATGGTGAGTTTGTTTGGAAGTCAGACCGTCTAGCCTCCGATGATCTTCGCGTCCTAGAGATTCAGGAGGAATCGTTCGAGTACGAGGGTTTCAGCCACGGTGAAATAGCTCGATGTGCCGGATTGTTGATTGAGGGGAGGCCTGCATCTTGATTGAAGACAACCGGAACCAGCATCTGTATGATGGCGACGGTCGCGTCTGCGCGGTAAAGAACATTATGTTCGGCACGATGACCGGCTACATCTACGGGGCCGATGGGACGCGGGTTTCGTCAGGAACGATCACCACTTGGGGAAGCTGCGATCCAAGCATTAACGGCTTCCAGGCGACGAAGGACTCGATCCTTGGCCCGACCGGTGGGCAACTCACCGAGACGAATGTGAACGGCACTAACGTGGCTTGGGCGCATACGAATGTGTGGGCCAACGGCGCGTTGATCGGCACCTACGATTCGAATGGGCTGCACTTCTATCTGAACGACTGGACGGGTTCGCGCCGTGTGCAAACCGACTACGAGGGCGTAGTGGAGCAGACGTGTACAAACCTGCCCTATGGGGATGGTGAATCGTGCAGCGCCACACCCACGGAAGAGTTGTACGCCGGGCTTGAATCGGACAGCGAATCGGGCCTCGACAATGCCATGTACCGGTCGTATGCCCCGGCCTTCGGACGTTGGACGACGCCCGATCCGTATCCTGGCAGCTATAACTTATACAACCCACAAAGCATGAACCGCTATGCCTATGTGGGCGGCTCGCCGTTCGGCGCAGTCGATCCGAGCGGGCTGGACCCTGCTAGCGGATGGTTTGCTAACGGAGTAGTAACTGACTCAGATTTAGGGATCTCATGGTTCAGTAAACTAGCGCCTGCGATTCCATTTCTAGATGCGGCGGATATGGTCTATCAGGTCGCTGGCTTGTTCGACGATCTGGGGCAGTCGTTCGGATGGTGGGGCGGCGGATCGAAGTTCCACGGGAATGCTGCTGCTTCGCAATCGGGCAAGAGGGTGCCAGGAATGGCAAGTGCTGCTGCCAATGCTCCACTGCCTGATCCCGACGATGAACGCATTCGCCAGTTGGCAGTTGGAATCAACAATGAAGCCGGATGGATCGGTACTCCGCAAGGCGTCGCCGGATTCTATGGTGCTAGTTTTGTAGGCGCTGGCGCAGTGCTGGCGGCTCCAACTGCTGCGGGTTCCGTTTCAACTGCTGGGCAATGGGCCGCAAACACTACTGGGTTGCTGGGACCGACTGCGGCAAGAGTGTTTTGGTCTGCAATTGGATCGGGTGCAGCAGCAGAATAAACACGGGAAGCGTTGTACAGGACAAGCGCGATAAGATTTGGCGCTTCTACTGGTGGGAGAACGGCAAGCGGCGGTCTAAGGCACTTGGCCGATTCAGAACAAAAGCGGCGGCGTGGTCTGCTGCAAAACCGCTAAGGGAAGAGGTAGAGTCTCAAGCGGGCGTCAGCGCACCAGCCGCACCAACCGTCAACAGTCTGATTGAGCGATACAGGACCGAGCGGATGCCAACTCGCATCGACACAAAACGGACATACGAGGCTTGGATTCACAATCACATCATGCCGCAATGGGGTGACTGTGCAATCACGGAGTTGGAGCCGCGCCCGGTAGAGTTGTGGCTTGGGTCTCTCACACTCTCACCGAAGAGCAAGACGCACATCCGGGGTCTGCTCCGCAATCTTTGGGACTTTGCCGCTTGGAGCGGTGACGTGCCAAGAGTGCAGCGCAACCCGATGGAGCTGGTGAAAATCAAGAGCGCATCCAAGCGGGCATCCACGCCCCGGAGTCTCACGGTTGAAGAGTTTCAGCAATTCGCGCAGCATCTTACGGAGCCGTTTCGCACGGTTGCCTTGCTGTGCTGTTGCTTGGGCCTTCGCATCAGTGAGTGTCTTGCTTTGAAGTGGTCAGACGTGGATTGGCTCAACGGAAAGTTGCAAGTTGAGCGCGGAATTGTCTGTCAGAATGTCGATGAAGTCAAAACATCGGAATCGCGCAAGGAATTGGTGATTGCCGGTGAACTGCTCATGGCCTTGCGGACCTGGAGGTAAGCGGCTCAATTCTCCGCGCCGGATGATTGGGTGTTTGTTTCGCCGTTCAAAATCGGGCGTCTTCCTTGGTCGTATGACCAAGTTTGGCGCGTCTATCAGAAAGCGGGGAAAGCAGCCGGAATCGGCGGACTGGGGACACACAGCTTGCGTCACACGTTCCGCACATGGCTTGGTTCCGTGGGCACTCCGGTAGGCGTACAGCAACGGCTGATGCGTCATGCGGACATTCGTACCACCATGAACATTTACGGAGATGTTTTCTCGCCGGAGATGACCGAAGCGCAAAACAAGATCGTTGACCTTGCGCTCAACGGCACGGGATTGGCACGGGAAGCGGCCTAACTTGTTGATTCTTGGTGGACGCGGTAGGAATCGAACCTACAACCTGTCGGTTAAGAGCCACCGAATTCGCCAGTCCTCCTGCTGCTATCGTTTGCTATAAACCACTATACAAGATACGTTTACGAGCTCCGCAAAAATTGCGGCTTGCTATCCATACAGCCTGAATTGTGACCAATTTTGACTGAGCATGGGCACAAAAATGGGCACAGTCGTTTGAGGTGAACCTCTCCATTAAGACAAACTGAAACTGGCTCAATGCCGTTCGATAAATGGTGAGCAATCTGAAAATCCAATCTTCTGTCGCGGGCCGGGCAGGGCAATCTTGAGGTATGAAACAAGGATTTGGATTAACGTGTATTCTAGGTAGCGGCAGTTGGAGTTGAACCCGACATCTGTTCAGCTAGCTCAATCGTTCGAGCAGCGTAGCATCATTATTCCGCACATTGCCCACTCTGCCGCTCACCGGCCAGGCGTTCATCAGTTCGGAAGAATACGGACCGGAGTAAATCCACTGGCGGCCTCGCAGGGTCTCCGGCATCCAGCCAGCGAGTCATAGTCTTTTGGTTCGAGGATCACTGGCATCCGGTCGTGAATTGGTCGCATCAACTCATTCTCGGAGGTGGTGAGAATTGTGAAGGTCTCCAGTGGCGCGCCATCCTTTGGTCGCCAGCTCTCCCACAGTCCTGCAAAGGCGAACGGCTCCCCGCTATTGAGCGCAATCGCATACGGCCGCTTGGACTTGGCATCCAGGCGCATCCACTCATAGAAATTGTCGGCAGGTATCAGACAGTGCCGCTTCTTGAATGCCTCCCTGAAGACGGGCTTCGACGCCACCTCTTCAGAACGCGCATTGATTGTGCTGTACCCGATTTTGGCATCCTTCGCCCACGCCGGCACCAATCCCCACCGCATCAACGCGAATTCCCGGTTGCCGGTATCACGACTCAAGCGCACAACGGGCTGAACGCTCTGCGGAGCGACATTGAAGCTGGGTGCAAACCACGGCATATCCTCAAGCTCGACACCAAACCAGTCAGCGAGAACTTCTTGCGTGGATTTTCTGGCGAAGCGACCACACATATTGCAAATAGCATAGCGGATTGAGTTCCCCGTACACTGCGGCGTTTCCCAAGAGTAATCCGTTAATTGAGTTTCAGCGGTTCGCTAAGCCCTGTTATCTTGAGCCTGGCCCCACCAGTTCGCGATAAAATTATCTCGAAAGTGTTCTGGGGGCAAATCGTTGAACCTACAGCGGCAGGCATTTGACAGCAGCGGCCTTGGCGCGGAGGTGCGGCAGTCGGACTTTCGCAAATACAGGAAGGTTCTTAGCAAAAGCACCAAAGACCAACTTGTCGCCGACGCGGTTGCCCGCGCTGCTAACAACTTCTCCGGCGGGTGCGGGCTGCGCTATACAAAGAAGGGCACGAGAGATTTTTGCAGTGTCGATTCCTACCCCGCAACATTGGTCCTGAGGAAAATTGCAAGCAACCTTCGACCTTTGACTAGGTCCGGACCCAGCGAACGCAGCCGTCTAATCAAAGTCCTTCTCTCGTTTCTCCAGGAGGAAATCCGTTTCCGCCTGTACCGGTTTGATGTGCGTCGCTTCTTTGATTCGTTGTTGGTAGATGAGTCGCTACGTCGAGTTGCCGCCGGAGCCGTGAGCAGAACAACAGTTGAACTCTTAACCACCGTCCTGCGGGAGCATGTAGCAGCCGGAAAGCCCGGCATCCCTACCGGATTGGTGATTAGTGCCGCCGTCGCTGAAGTAATGATGACGCCTTTCGATGATTGTGTGAGAAAGCTCACTGCATTTCGCACCCAGTTCTCCCTTCCAACCTATAGTGCCAAGGAAATCCAGGCCTTTCTCGCAAGCAGTCGGCGGAGTCCGTGGTTTATCAATTGGGAAGGGGTGGACATACTGACCATGCTCCAAAAAAAAGAGGTCGTGCGGGTCTACTAATTTCGTTAAGATGGTCCGTGAGGGGTGGCTGAAGCCTGGCCGCAAGGCCGGTTCCATTCTCTAGGTGTCAAAGCTGGGGGCTCGAAACCTCCAGCGGAGACAACTATGAGGGCTGCTTTTCGGGCCCACACACTCAGGCGAACGCTGCCCCTCCTCGCCACCAGAAGATTTCAGATATTTCCGGTTTCAATCGATTGGTGTGATCGAAACTGACAAGTCGGTAAGAATCTCGTCATGAGACTGGGCATTTGAATGCGAGGTGGTGAAACGATACCAGTTGGCCCGCGGGATTGATGAGAATCCTGTCGTTCCCGACAGGCCCACGCAATCGGTCTCCGCTGAAGATACGTTTGAACGCGACGTGCCGCTTGCGGAAACTGAGCCGATGATTCGACGGCTCGCGGAGAAAACCTGGGCTGCCTCTCGCAAGGAGTCGCGAATCGCTCGCACTGTGGTTCTCAAGCTCAAAACCAGCGAGTTCAAGATCCTTACTCGCAGCCACACGTCGCCGCATCCGCCCTCTTCGTGCGATGAACTAACCAACATCGCCCTGTCGCTCCGAGAGCGTATAACCCTTGGGCCGCGACAACGCTTCCGTCTGGTTGGCGTTGGCCTGAGCAACTTCCACGAACCTGAAAACGCACCCTCGCAGCCAGTGCTTTTCGGGTGACCACTTTGATGGAAGACTCTTGGAATGAAGTTGGCAATCGCTTCAGAGGGCTGATCCTTGGGCTCGTCCCGAGATACATTGTGCGACCTTAGAACAGATCATTTAATATTGCTTCATTCAACTCCGGCATCCAATTGGAGATCGGCTCGGCAATGGCCTCGGACAGCCCAAACCCGTTGATAAAGGCAGCTATCCGCGTTGCCGCCGCCGGACTCGGGGCCGCTGCCGCTGGCCCGCTTGGCTGCGCGTTGGGGGCGTTCATCGGGGAAGCCATTGGCGATCCTGCGGCGCAATTGATTGGAACTTATGTAGAAAAGTTCGGAGAAGAAGCAGCAAAAAAACTCCTCGAAGCTGGCGCGGACTCCCTTGCAGAGAAGCTCAAGAAATCGGCCCCTAACTTGGAGTCCGTCTACCGCGAGTCACTCCGTCTCAGCCTCTCCGAGATTTCTATCCACGCAGGTTTAGAGTATGAAGATTGGTTTTCCAATTGGGATCTGTGCCTAAAAGCTTCTGTTCCGTTGCGGCTAGAAGAAATTGATACCGCCCAACTCGCCCCCGAAAAACTGGACGAGATCTTTCCCCACACGATGGAACGTCTCGACGCTCAAGGCACTTCCATACGGGAGAAGAGCCAATCAATGGTTCTCAGCACTCGGCTGGCCCCCGCACTGCTCATCAAGGAACTCAGCGCCCGACTTCCTGAGCGATTCAAAGAGAATTTTTGTGCCCTCATCGTCAAGGATGAGCACAAGCAGGCTTGGAACGAGGCCGAACTTATATTTCGGGAAGAACAAAAGAAACTGCTATCTCGCATCAATGAAACCACACTTGCAATACGTACAATGGTCGAGTTTCTCTATGAGAAAGAGAAAGCCCGCAGCGGGGATAAGCAAGTAGAACAAGATTTGCGGGAAAAGGAACGTGAGATTGAAGAGCTAACCCAGAGCCTTAAAAAACTTCAGGAGCAACTCGCTTTGCGCTCCTCCGAGCCTGCTGAAGCCGAAATTTCGTTACTTCTCAATGCTGGCGACATAGATGGGGCTCTTCGTCTCAAATCCAAACAGGTGGAGAAGCGTCGATCGGAGTCAATGAAGCTGCCGCGTGATCTCTATGAACTTGGCATTATCTGCGAGCTTCGCTTCGACTGGCCCCAAGCCCTCGACGCATACCGGGAGGCTTGGGAACTCGACAATAGACCGGACTACGGCTTCCAATACGCAGTTGCCGCGCAAAAGCTAAACCACTTAAACGAGGCCATCGCCGCCTACGAAACGCTGCTTTGCATTTACACGGAGCAATCAGATCGCGCCACCGTACTGTGTAACCTTTCGGCCGCGTATCGCGTGAACCAACGCGTCGAGGAGTCGGAGCGGACTGGTCAGGAGGCACTCGATCTCTACCGTAAACTTGCTGCGAAAACCCCGGGTGTATATCTGCCCGGCGTGGCCACTACGCTGAATAATCTCGCTGTTCTGTACAACGACACCCAGCGACCCCGAGAAGCTGAACAAGCATATGACGAGGCGCTCGCCACATACCGCGAACTCTCCAAGATAAAAGGAGAGACATACCTAGCGGGGGTGGCAATTACGCTAATTAATCTCGCGGTACTATACCGGAACAGCCAGCGCCCTCAAGAGGCGGAGCAGGCTTATAAAGAGGCTCTGACTGTTTTCGAAACGCTGGCCGAGGATAATCCGGACGAATATCTGCAATATGTTGCCCGAACCCTAAACAACTCCGCGGCTCTGTACAGCGAAACCGAACGCCCTCAGGAGCTGGAATCGGCCCTTACCAAGGCCTTCATAATCTATAAAAAGCTCGCCGAGATGAATCCAGACAGATACAGGCCCGACGTCGCGATGACGTTAACTAACCTCGCGATCTTGTATGGCGACACCCAGCGACCCCAGAAAGCGGACAATGCCTTCGGCGCGGCACTTGCTATTTACCGCAGCCTCTCAGCAGCCAATCCAGATGCATTTCTGCCACTGGTAGCCACAACGTTGAACAATCTCGCCAGCTTCGAACACTTAGCGGGACGGACGCAAGAGGCTGAGGCCCACGCCTCCGAGGCAGAAAAACTCCTCGAACCGCAGTGGAAAGCGAACCATGAATTGCACGGAAACCTGATGGCGAGAATCCTTGCGACGCGCGCGCTCATTGCTTACACGAGCCAGCAACCCACATCTGCCTGTGCTTTCGCTCGTCGTGCAGTCACGGCCGCCTACGACCCCATCCTGAAACAGAGAATTCAAAAAGACATCGACCGCTTTTGTGGCTGATTGGTTCTGGCGAATACCGATCCGACAAGTTTCCGGCGGCCAGCTCTATTTTCTTCAAAACCGCGGTACACCTCAATTGAGAGAGGCCCGATGTGCCCAATACTCTGCTATTGCCTTATCGCAATCGGAACCATCATCGTTTGGTAGTTCCGGGTCGCCTGCGAATTCTTCGATAGATTGCCTCAACAGGTTCCGCACGTAGTCGTGGTCGGAAATATCTTCAGGCCGGGAGTAGTCCAAGCTCTGAAGCCCAATCTTCCCACTCAAATCAGCCAAGAGAAAACCAAACGGTCCGGGAATGTTTCCGAACGGTTCATCGAACATCTCGTCAAGGACATCATCCCAAACGCTCGCGCTCACTCCCAACCCTCTGAGTTGGTCGTATACAAAGGGAATTGACGATACAGTGCGGTCCATGTCCTCTGAGTCCATTCTTGGCTTTTTCCTCCATTCCCGGAGTTTTCAGGCATCCGTTCTTTGGCATCAATCTTAACGCTGACTACCGGCCTGAACGCAATCCTGGAATGCGCCGGATCGGATTTTTTCATCGCGATCGCAATGGACCCCTGGATCGTTCGGACCTTGGCAGACTCCGCGATGCTTTTCGAGGCAATGGCGGGACCCGCACCCTTGGACACCCGTTACGCAACGGCGCACATACCGCGCCAGATCGCAACTGATCCACTCCGTTTCCGATCCATCGTCTCCAACGACACGATGTCCCAGCAGGCGCTCGACGCGCACCTGCGAACTCAGCACATCGTGGAAAAGCCGTATGCGTCCGACCAACTACACGGTTGACCGAAGCGGCGGCGTTCAGATAGGTTACTTTGCTTTGCTGGCCGCGTAGGCTGCCGGGGTAAGTTGGTCGAGGCTTTTCACGGAACGGTCGGCAAGTCCAGGCAGGACGGTTGCCAGGTATTCGCGGATCGGCAGGCCAAGTCTGCGGCAACTTTCGACGATGGAAAAGATCGCCGCCACTTTTGGCCCGGCTTCTTTGCTGCCAAGATGCACCCAGTTCTTGCGGCCGATCGCAACCGAGCGCATGGAGTTCTCGGCCAGATTATTGGATAACTCCAGCTCAGGATATTCGAGGAAGATGGTCAGCTTTTTCCATAAATCCAAGGTGTATCGCGCGGCCTTGCCCGCGGCGCTTTGGGGCAGAACCTTGCTCTGCGCGGCCTGTATCTGCTTGCGCAGTTCGGCCACGAGCGCAGGCGCGCTTGCCATGCGCAGCGCATGACGTTCGGCGTGATTCATCTTCTGCGCGCGCGCCTCGGCATCGATGGCGAATAACTCATCCATCAACGCGACGATGCTTGCCGAGTCCTTGTCTTTGGGATCGACCTTGATGGCATCGATATACTTGCGGCGCGCATGCGCGAGACAACAGGCATGCACCATCGCTGGCCCGCCGATACCGTTTTCGTAGGCGGCGTAGCCATCGGTTTGCAAAATGCCGCTGAACTGGCCGAGAAATTGTTTTGGCCCTTCGCGCTCGCGGCCCATGCGGAAGTCGAAGATGACCGATCCACCCGGCGATCCATATTGCCATAGATAGGCTTGATGATTGCACCCGCGCTTGTCATGCGTCTGCACATCGACGGGCGTTTCGTCAGCCTGGATGTAGTTACCATTTAATAACTCACTGCGCATCACGCGGACGATGGGCTGAAGCATCTCGCCGACTTGCATCACCCAGCCGTCCATCGTGGAGCGGCTGATGTCAAGGCCCGTATCGCGCTTGAGAATCGCGCTCTGCCGATAGAGCGGAAGGCTGTTGCAATATTTGGCGACGACCGTGCCGATGATGATTTGATCGGAGACCAGTGACTTGGGGATGATCGACTCAGGCACCGAAGCAACTGCCACGCCTAACTCCTCGCACCGCTTGCAGGCGCGCTTTTCGCGCTTCGTCACGCGCACGAAATACTCGGCGGGCTTCACGTCGAGCACTTCGCTCTCTTCGTAACCAATGACCGCAGTTTCTTTGCCGCAGCCGCCGCAGATGCACTGATCGGGCGTGCAAACGATGATCTTCTCGACGCGAGTCAGATGCGCGGGCAGCGTCTGCCGGCCCGGATGCTTCTTCTTGTCTCGCTGTTGCGGAGAAGCACTTTCGTTATCGATTGCCGGCGATGATTCCGCGAAAGGATCACGCTCACTCTCGGCAATAACTTCTTCGCGGCTGACTCCGGGCTCAGCTTCGAGTAGTTCCAGTTGAAGATCACTGAGCTTCTCGCTG
Organism: uncultured Acidobacteriaceae bacterium; assembly: GCA_963804315.1. GTDB lineage: Bacteria > Acidobacteriota > Terriglobia > Terriglobales > Acidobacteriaceae > Telmatobacter. The sequence goes on along the minus strand of CAWDQB010000036.1, from coordinate 25,744 downwards.
GCCTTGCCGTACTTGGCGATGCGCATTTGCCGCAGACGCTCTTCGAGAAACTGGATCTTCAGTTGCGCATAGGCAAGCTCGCGTTGTAATTGTGAGATGACTTCGACGGAGAGAGGATCGGAGTGTGGCGAAACAATCGGTTGGAGAGGCACGCTCACCATGCTTCTTTTGTAACATATAACGCTGTGGATAAGTATGGAAATCAACAGTAATCATGCGGTCATTCGTGACATATTTGATTCCTCGCCAACAGGCTTGCGATACCACTTGCGCTTGCTTGTTTGCCCGAGATCGATGCCTCCCACAAGCAGCGCAAATTCTTCACGGCTCAACACCACCTTGCCTTGCTCGGCATCATCAGAAGGCCAGTGAAGGCGGCCTCGCTCGATTCGTTTCGCGCAAACCCAAAGTCCCGTGCCATCGAAAAACAATATCTTCAGCCGATTCTTTTGCGCGTTGGAAAACAAAAACACATGGCCGCTCATCGGGTTGCACAGCAACTGATCGCGCACCAGGCCATACAGGCCATTGAAGCTTTTGCGCATATCCGTAGCGCCAGGCGCAAGGTAGATGCGCGTCGCCGCGCCCAGGCCGAACACGCGCTACGCCCGATCCAACAGACTCACCAAACGCTCCAGCGTGGGTGCATCAAACCCGCGCCCCACTGCGATCCGCCGCCCGTTGGTGAACTCCAGCCACAAATGACTGCACGGTTCGTCCCCGCTTGCCGTAACTGCCGAGTTATCGTGCAATAACTCCACCGGAAGCAAACGCTTTGCAGCTCGCGCGGTCGGTTGGCGATAAAGCCGCCGATACTTATCCAGCGCCGCCACCGACACTCCGCGCCGCGAGCAAAACGCCTTCCGCGTCAATCCGCTGGTTTCATACTCGGCAACCAACTGCGCGGCTTCCGCACGGCTCCGGCGACGATGCTTCAAACTCACCGCTCCCGCTTCACTCATAAAGAAAGTTCATCACAAACTCAGCCCGCACAACAGATGCGGTTGCTCTGACGGATACGATCATCTTGCCCTCTTGATGAGCAGAAACGGTGATGCCGCTGCCCATGTGTGCGACGATCAGCCGCAGCGCCGGGTAGCTGCTTCCCTGCTCGCGCGCAAAGCGCCGCGCCACGGCCTTGGTGTTCAGCACGTGGCCCATTGCCGTTCGCTCCAACAGCGGCGAACCGGTGGGCCGCGCGCACTCCTGCCACTCGTCCACTGTGACCGGATCCACAATATAGGCGTTGACTCTGCTCGTCCGTGCAAAGCGCAGCGCCAGCAGCCCGCCGAGGTTGGATGCGTGCTGCCCACGCCGCGCCAGCCGCAACTCCTCGGCCATTGCTTCATCCACCAGAAACGTGCCGCAAGACAGCGGCGGCAACAGTCCGCCCCGGCCCACTACGGCGGCAAAGCGCGCTTCCGCGTAACCCGCCTCGGCCAATGCGCGCTCAATCAACTCTCCGCGATACTCCAACCGGTCCACCATCGGACGCCCGCGAAAGCGCTCGATCTCATCATCCCCGTGGCGGATCGTCTTCTCCCACTCGGCGCCGTCCTGCGAGTAGACTCCCAGCTTTGTGGATGTAGCTCCAGGATTGAGGACCAGCACACGGCTTTTTTCATCGTTCAATGCCAATTCCTCCAAGCCACCATGAGTTTATCGCGATCCAGCGCCTCTTCCACTTCTTTTTCAAACGGCTCCTCGGCAACGGCGCAAAATGAACCTGCTGCGCCGCTGGCAAATTTCCCTCTGAAAAGAAAAAGAATATTGATTGAGTTCGGAATGAAAGGCGCCGCTGGGATGTGGCGGGATTACCCCAACTGGCTGACTTTCACCTGCAACGTTTCAAACTCCACCACGCCCAGGCCGCGCGCGGCGGCCATTGCCAAGTACGGCATCTGCGCGGGGTCGAGGTTCCAGTAGGCCTTGGCGACATAGGCGTCAATCGCCACCGGATCGGTTCCGGCGACGAGGGTCTTCTTGGTCGCAACGTCTTCCAGGTTGCCGCCCGTGGGTCCATTGCGCAGCAGAATGCGATAGCAGTCCATCACCGTGAGCGTGGGCAGCATGAAGTTGGCCAGATCAACCAGGCTCTGATGAATCTGCTGATGCAGGCGGTTGCGCTCGCCACCCAGAATGCCGTACCAGTTCTTCATGCCCAGCGTTGCGCCGGTCAGCACATGATGCTTGGCGACAGGCACGTTGATGATCTTGTCGGCCTCTAGAAACGGCGCGAAGACGGGCCAGGACTTCAGCACCACGCCGCCCATCTCGACCTCACGAAAGAGTTCAGGATCGGGCAGAATGACTTCGGCGTGCTCGGCCAGCGCGGCGGCTTGAATGCCTGATCGATGAAAGCAACGGCGCGCTTCGTTGCAACTGACATCGGTGACGATGACACGCTTGGCGCCTGCCTGCCAGCACTGGCGCACCAACTCGGCCACCACGTCGGGGTTGGTGTTGGCGGCCTGCTCCGGCGTGCGGTCCCAGGCGATGTTGGGCTTGATGACCACCACATCCTGGCGGCTGATGAAGCGGCTGATACCGCCCAGATTTTCAAGAGCCTTCTGAACCAGCGCGCGCGGCTCGCCGTTCTGAATCACGGTCAAGTGCGGCCATTGCGCGTCTTGAGCGCTGGCCGCAATGCGATGATCGCGGCGCGCCTGTTCACCCTTGGCGGGTAGCGGACGAGTGCTGCGCTCGCTGAGCCAGACCGCCGCGCCCGCGGCAACCGCCGCCGTACCGCCTACGCGCAGCAGTTGCAGCAGAGCCTCACGGCGGGTCAGGCCTTGCTTTGCCGCCTCCGGCGTGTGATCGGTTTCCTCGGCCATGATGAATCTCCCGGCTACACTTCCAGCAGATGAATGCGCTGCGGATCGTTGGTGCCCAGATGATGTGCATTGTCCGCCGCAGTGGCAATATAGCGCAGCGGCCGGTTCGCGGCTTCCAGCGTAGGCATCCCCGCCTCGGCGCGTTTGCGTTCAATCATCTGCCACGCGGTGTGATCAACAGCCACGCGATCCTCGCCGATGATCAACGCGTTGGGCTGCCAGAGCCGCTCCGGATGGAAGCCCGGTCCGCCATCATAAACTGAACTCATTGCATCGCCAATGGTAAAGCGAACCTTCTCGCGAATCGCGGGAATGCAATTCAGATCAGCGACAGACGGATTGCAGCCACCCGCATGAAGTTCATTGGGCTTCTGCACCACGCCATACATATTCTTCATCGAGAAGGTGACGCCCGCCAGTTCATGGTCCTTGAGGATCGGGAGGTTGATTACCATCGCGCACTCGCGGCTAAGAATCTTGGCCAGCTTCACATTCACCGCCGAACCGAAGGCCACGCCTGCTTCTTCATAGCCAGCCACATCGTTGCCAATCACGCGAATCTTGCTGGGATCGCTGCTGATGGTCAGGCCGCACGATTGCAGATGATGCGCGTCGCGATCCCAGATAATGATCTCGCCCGGCTTGACACCCGCCTGTTGCAGGCGCTCGCAGACGGCCATGATCAGTTCGAGATGCGTGTGGATTCCCTTGCCGCCTAGGCCGTTGACTTTGAGGCCAATCACCTTGCCCACAGGCACGATGCTCTTCCATGCCGCAATCGGCTTGTCGTGCCCGGTGTAAGTGGCGATAGCGCGGTCCAGCAGCGCCTGCACGCGCTTCGCATCGAGCACTCCGCTCGCATCATGCAGCGCCGCGTCGCGAGCCACCACGACCTTTGATTTGGTTGCTGCTGTAGCGGCCAATCCCAGCTTGCTCTGCGCGCCAATCAGCACCGCGCCAGCGGCTGCATCCTTCAAAAATTCACGGCGGTTTTTCATGGCTATCCTCGCATTCCTGCGGTTTGAAGGGGACGGGCTTTAGCCCGTCCGTTGAATGTTTGGTTTGAACTGTGTCTTTAGCCGCCGAAGGAATGTGAACTACCCCAGCAAATTTCCCTCAGGGGCTGAAGCCCTAAACTGATTACCACCTTTGCTGTACGGGCTAAAGCCCATACCCTTCACAGCAACCGTGACCTTCGCAAATGCTTCCCCTTACAACTTCAATTCGACTCCGTGCGCCAGCGCCAGCAGCGCGGCTTGCCCATTGGGCGTGGCTTCAAATGAGGTAATGCGCACCAGCGCCGGTCCTTTGCGGAAGATCACGCTCTGCGCGTAAGCCACGCCTGCATCGCCCAGTTGAACCGTTTGCGCATCCTTGCTCTGTCCTTTTTCCAGAATCGTGCGCGCGCCATCCGCACTGCCCATTGTGTACACGTCCACCGTCGCCTCCAACTGCCCCTGATACTTGTAGTCGGAGGTCGATGTGCTGACCACGCCCGCGCTGATGTACTGCTCGGCATCGCCGTCAATGTACTGATAGAGATCCTTGGCGGCAAAGGTGCGCGTCTCGCTCGTCTTCTCCCAACCGGCTATCGCACCCGAGGCCGGAAAGACATCGGCACTTTTCTTCTTGCAACCTGAGCACGCAACTGAAACAAGCACAGCAATCGCCACAACGGCGAGGACTTTATTTGAATTGAACTTCACGAATCATTCTCCTTCATCTTCTGTTGAGCAAAATCTGACTGCTGGGTGAGCGGCTCTCGCCGATGCTGGTGACGTAAACTGCCGGGTGCTCTTGCAGCGGGCAAGCGTACTCGCACGCCCCGCAGCCCACGCAGCGGCTGGGATCAATGCGCGGCTGCTTCAGCGTCTTGGTGTTGCCCGCTGAATCGATCACTTGCGCCTCTTGCACATAAATTGCCTTGGGCGAAACCGGACACCACTCCTCGCAGACAATGCACTCGGTGGCCATCGCCCACGGCAGGCAGCGGCCACGATCATAGAAGGCCGTTCCGAGGCGAATCGGCTGGCTCTGTTGCTGCGCGCCAACACCAACTACCCAGCCCTTTTCCCTGGGCGTAATCTGCCAGATCGCGCCGGTCGGGCAGACCTCCGAGCACTGCACGCAACTCGGTTCGCAGTAGCCAATGCGCGGCACCAGCGTCGGCGACCATAAGCCCTCGATGCCCGCTTGATCCAGCGTCGGATGCAGCGCATTGTTCGGACAGGCCTTCATGCACTCGCCGCAGCGGATGCAGCGCGAGAGAAAGTCAGACTCATCAAGCGAACCCGGCGGCCGCAGCAGCCGCTCGTGCCGGCCCTTGCCCAGGCCCACATTCGAGCGCATCAACGGCACCAGCGCCGCGCCCGCAGCCACGCCGGTCAGCGCACGCCGACGGTTCAGATCGGGCGAGGCAACCTCTGCCTCATTGCGGAAGAACTTGAAGTTCAAGCTCTCATGCGGGCAACTGCCGGCGCAGTTCATGCACATCAGGCACTCGGACTTGTGCCACGGCACGCCGCCAATCGGATCGTCACCGCCCTGACAGTCGAGCAGGCAGCGGTTGCAGTTGTTGCAACTCGCCGCATCCTTGTGCAGTCCCAGAATCGACCAGCGCGAGAGCGCGCCGAGCAGTGCGCCGAGCGGGCAGATGGCCCTGCACCAGAAGCGCGTGACGCGCAGGCTGGCAGCGAGAATCACCAGGAACAGCACGCCCAGAATCAGCCCCTGCTGATAGTGCGGCTGACGCAGATCGAGCACCAGCACTTGCAGGATCGAATGCAGCAATCCGCCCGTCGACTTGATCACGGCAATGTGGCTGCGTTCAAGCGGGGTGAAGATGGCGCGCGCGACGACGTTGATCGCCGGCAGAAAGGATAAGCCAAACGACCGCACCAGCAAGCTGAATGGATCAAGCCAGCCCAGCGCCGCCGAGCCGAAGAAGGCCGCGACCAAGCCAACAATCAGGACAAAATATTTCCAGGTTTGCCAACGCTTGTAGCGATTGCTCTCGATGCGCTGCTTGCCGCGCTTGGCCTCGCTCGGCAGATTGCCGACGAAGTGTTGCAGCGTGCCCATCGGGCAGATCCAGCCGCAGAAGAAGCGGCCCAGAAAGAGTGTCGGCAGCAGGATCAGCAAGCACCAGAGCAGTCCGCGATAGAGCGCGTGCCCGGCCAGCGCATTCATCAACGCAACCAGAGGATCCCACTCGAAGAACAGCCGTACAGGCGGGCGGAGTTGAATCTCGGTCCCGCCGGGAAAGAGGGTCCACGAGGTGAAGAACAGCAGGCCGAGAAAGAGCAGCAGGAAGACAATCTGCGAAATCCTGCGCAACTTCGGCAATCTGGACCGGCTCAAGAAACGCCTCCACACACGCGGACGCTAACCGTACAGAAGAAATGATCCTCGTTTGCGCCGGCGTCGGACAGTGATCGGTGTCACCGGTTGACGCAAGGAGGCTATCGGCAAGCCTTGAATTCTGAAGCCTCGGACAGGCCCAATCCGGATCTCCTTGCAACGGCCGCATTTGTGATGAAGAGAAGGCGAAAGATAGCGGAATATGATTCAATGAAAGAGATGGCTCTTCCCCAAAAAAAGACGGCGCACGGGCGATGGGTGGCGGCGACGCGAAAGGCGCGCGAGCTGGCGATGGTAGCGCGGGCTTTGGCCCACACAGGTCACCCGGTGCTGGCACAGATTGTGCCGGCGCGCTTCTGCAATCTCAGTTGCGGTTACTGCAACGAATACGACAAGGTCTCGGAGCCGGTGCCACTCGATGAGATGATCCGCCGGATCGACCATCTGGGACGGCTGGGAACGGCCATGATCGGCATCAGCGGCGGCGAACCGCTGACCCATCCAGATCTGGATGAGATCATCCGGCGCATGCGCTCAACCGGCGCAATTGCCGGTATGATTACCAACGGCTACCTGCTGAATGTGGAGCGGATCGAGCGGCTGAACCGCGCCGGACTCGACCATATGCAGATCTCCATCGACAACCTGGTGCCCGACGATGTGTCGATGAAGAGCCTGAAGGTGCTGGATAAAAAGCTGCAAATGCTGGCCGAGCACGCCGAATTTCATGTGAATATCAATTCGGTCGTGGGCGGGGGCTTCAAGAATCCGAACGACGCGCTGGTCATTGGCAAGCGGGCGCTGGAGCTGGGCTTTGAATCGACGATCGGAATCATCCACGACGACAGCGGGCAACTGAAGCCGCTGCTGCCGGACGAAGCCAAAGTCTACTTTGAGATGACTCGCCGGCGAAAGACCAACTACTCGCGCTTTGACGATTTCCAAGAGGCGATTGCGCAAGGGCGGCCCAACAGTTGGCGCTGCCGCGCCGGATCGCGCTACCTCTATATCTGCGAGAATGGGCTGGTTCACTATTGCAGCCAGCAGCGCGGGTATCCGGGAGTGCCGTTGGCCGAGTATTCCACAGCGGACGTGAAGCGGGAGTTTTTGACCGCCAAGAGCTGCGCGCCCAATTGCACCATCGGCTGCGTGCACCGGATCAGCTACATTGACCACTGGCGCGCGCCGCAATCAGGGATGGTCCGGCTCGGTGCGCACACGGCGGAACAACCGGCGCTGGTGCAGATTCAAGGCGGAAAATAGTTTCGTCGCGATAGTTAGAATCATCCGGCGTACCTGTTCGGGAATCCGGCTCCGGAAGACCAAGCGTCAATCAAAGACCACCGTCTTGTTCCCATAGCAGAGGATGCGCCGGTCCAGGTGCCAGCGCACGGCTCTGGAGAGAACAATACGCTCCAGATCGCGTCCCCGCTCGACAAGATCTTCCACCTGGTCGCGGTGCGAGATGCGCGCCACATCCTGCTCAATGATGGGACCATCGTCCAGCACTTCGGTTACATAATGGCTTGTCGCCCCAATCAGCTTGACCCCCCTCGCGTGGGCCGCGTGGTAGGGCTTGGCTCCGGTAAAGGCGGGCAGAAACGAGTGATGCACGTTGATGATCGCAGCCGGATAATGCGCGACAAAGCCCGGCGAAAGGATCTGCATATAGCGCGCCAGCACCACCAGCTCAACGCCGTGGCTGGCCAGCACCTGCAACTGCCGTGCCTCGGCCTCGGCGCGCGTCTCCGCGGTCACAGGAATGTACTCGAAGGGGATGCCATAAAAGGCAGCCAGCTTTTCGACGGCGCGGTGGTTGGAGACGATCACCGGAATTTCGCAGTGCAGTTCGCCCGAGCGCCAGCGGTGCAGCAGATCGGCCATGCAGTGCAAATACTGCGAGCAGAAGAGCGCCATGCGCGGACGGCGGTCGCCCAGCGTCAGCTTCCAGCGCATTTGCAGTTCGCCGGCGAGCGGCGCAAACTCGGCCCGGAAGGCCTCCAGGTCAAATGAATTCCCATCGGAAGCAGGGCTGCCGTTTGCAGTGCCAAGCCCCCACTCCACGCGCATGAAAAAGAGTCCCTGGTCGTGGTCCTGATGCTGGTCTGCGTGCAGAATGTTGGCGCCATGCTGGTAGAGCAGCGAGGAGACGCGGGCCACCAGACCTTTGCGATCCGGGCAATCAATGAGTAAAACGGCGGAGTCTTTCATGCTTTCACCAGCTTACAGTATTTTCAGAAATGCAGTCGCGCGCAACGAATGGCTTCAAGCTGGCGCGACCAGCATAGAGAGGCACACTGCAGTTCTGCAATAAAGTTCTCACGATCTCCGAATATTTTTATGGAAAAAGCCTAAACGCCGAAAACCATCTTTCTCACATCGTCATCCCTTGGTTGGGATTGCGGCTCAGTTGCCAGCAGGCAGATTGGCCGGCTTGAGGAAACAGAGAGCGCGAACAAGGCACATCGAAGGACCCAAGGTAGTCGAACTCTTGCTTGCCGCCTTTGAGCGGAATGGTGACGTAGCGATTGATGGTTACTTTGGAGAAAGGCGATCCGCGCAGTTTGAAGAGAATCCAGTCGCTCCCATAACTGAGAGCGAAGACGGCCGCGATGACCACCACCACTTTCTGCGTCCAGCGCACAACAGAGCGCATCATCGGGATTCACCCTTTCTGTTGGATTGCGGCCCGCGGATCGTTGGCTCGTGGTCTGCCGGACAGCCCCGCAAGCAAAGACTGCTGGAAGAACTGCCCTGCCAATTGCCGTTACTTCATTTTAGATTCCTCCGCGCCAGTCGTAAATGCAAGACTCGCCGAAACCGCTCGGATACTCTACTCTTGAAAGTGGCCATGGTCTCGATCTTTCGCCAACTCCGCAAAGCGCTCTGGCTGGCTCTGGAGCACGACGTTCTGAATACAGCCAAGGCAGCGGCATATTCCGGAATGCTGGCGCTCTTTCCGGCGCTGGTGGTTTTCACGGCTCTGCTGGCGCGCGGGCCGGAGGGCACCACGCTGGTGGGCGAGATTCGCGCCTCTTACGAACAGATTTTGCCCGCTGACTCCATGGCGCTGTTGCAATCTGCCATGGAGACCCGTCGTCTGCACTCCACGCAACTGATCTTTTCTGCGGCGGGCCTGTCGGTCTTTGCAGGGCTGGGCGTGATGCTCTCGCTGATGGATGGCTTCCGGCGGGCCTACCGTCAGCGGAGGGACAATTGGGGCTTCTGGCAGAAGCGCAAGCGGGCGCTGGCGCTGGTCTTTATCGTGCTGCTTCCGCTGTCGCTGGCCACGCTGGTGCTGGTCTTCGGGCGGCAGATCGAGATTTGGATGGTGCTGAACGCAACGCACCAGTTGCGCCACCTTGTGCTCTTCTTCTGGAGGATGGTCCGCTGGATGATCGCGCTCTTGACCAGCATCAGCGTTCTGGGCGCGCTGTATCACTTTGGCACGCGGCGCAAAGAGCACTGGCTGTGGGTTGCGCCAGGGGCGGTGGCCGCTACGCTGCTTTGGTTCCCGGCCACGCTGGCCTTTGGCTGGTATGTGACGCGGATTGCCGACTACTCAATGTTTTACGGATCCTTCGGCGCAGGCATAGCGACCCTCGTCTGGCTTTACATCACCAGCTTCAGCGCGCTGCTGGGTGCGGAACTGAACGGCGTTCTCTTTCGGGAACGCGAGAAGAGGGCTTCCGTTTCCGCTGCTTCCAAAGCAAATGAAGAGTGTCTGTGATCCCTTTCACGGGTCTTTCATTCCATTTCCCGCATAATAGAGAAGAGGAAGCCGCTCTCCGGCCTCCACGCATGGCCAATCAGGCCCGTGCAAATCTGTTCTTTTGCTGATCCGGCTTGAAATGTTTGCCGGCTCTTTCCCGCATCGATTGATGAGAGCGCAAAAATGTCTGGCATGGTGTTGCAATTCAACCAAGCCGGATCGATAATCCAACCAACCTTCCCTGGAGAAAGCACTTGCCTTTTACACTGAATAGCTGGACCGATTCTACCCTTCAACGCCGCGCAAAGATCGTGGCCACTCTTGGCCCGGCCTCGAATACCGTTCCTGTTTTTCGCAATCTCGTCCGCGCCGGCGTGGATGTCGTTCGCCTGAACTTCTCTCACGGCACGCTGGAAGAAAAGCTGGCCATGATTCAAATGATCCGCAAGGTGAGCCGCGAGGAGCGCAAGCCGCTGTGCATCATGGGCGATCTGCAAGGACCCAAGATTCGCACCTCGAAACTGAAAGACCATCAGCCTGTGCTGCTGCATGCCGGCGGACAGTTGGTCATTACGCCGCGCGAGGTTTGCGGCACGGCCAGCCTGGTGGGCACCACCTTCGAGACACTGGCCGAGAATGTGGAACAGGGCTCGCGGATTCTGCTCTCGGACGGGCTGATCGAACTGCGCGTTCATGAAGTCGAAGGCGGCGATGTGGTCTGCCAGATCGTCAACGGCGGCGTGCTGGGCGAGAACAAGGGCATCAATTTACCGGGAATACCCGTGCGCGTGCCGTCGCTTACCGAGAAGGACTCGGACGACCTGGAATTTGCTCTGAAGAATGGCGTGGATGCCGTGGCTGTTTCCTTTGTGCGCACCGCCGAAGATGTGCGTCTGGTGCGCAATCGCGTGACGGCGTACGGCGGGGAGACGTGGCTGATCGCCAAACTGGAGAAGCCTCAGGCGATTGAGGATCTGGATGCGATTCTGACCGCGGCCGATGCGATCATGGTGGCACGCGGCGACTTGGGCGTCGAACTGCCGCCGGAGCAGGTGCCGGCGATTCAGAAGCATATCATTCGCCGCGCCACGGACTTCCGCAAGCCGGTGATCACCGCGACGCAGATGTTGGAGTCGATGATCGAGAATCCGCGCCCCACGCGCGCCGAGGTCTCCGACGTGGCCAACGCGGTCTACGACGGCACGGACGCCGTGATGCTCAGCGGCGAATCGGCGGTGGGCAAGTACCCGGTCGATGCGGTTGCGATGATGGCCCGCATCGTGGCCGACGCCGAGCGTAATATCAAGGATGACGAGTATAACGATCGCCGCAAGCAGCGCCGCAGCAAGCTCTCGATCTCCGAGACCATCTGCGAGGCGGCCGCGCACGCCTCCGACGATCTGGCTCTGCGCGCCATCGCGCTTTTTACCGAATCAGGATCGACGGCTCGCAAGCTTTCCAAGTACCACCCCTCGGCGCCGATCTTCGCCTTCAGCCCGGTCGAGATTACCATCAACCGGTTGAACCTGCTGTGGGGAACCCAGCCTATCCTCTGCCCCAAGCTCAACTCCAACGAGGCGATGGTCGAGTGCGCCGAGAGCCTGCTGACGCAAGATGGCCGCGTCAAGGCGCGCGAGGTGATTGCCATTGTCGCCGGCACGCGCACCAAATCCGGCTCTACCAACTTCCTCCGCCTGCACGTCATGGGCGAAAACAAGGATGCCGCGCGCTTCAACGCCGCACGCGAGGCAAAGGTAGTCGAGGAAGCTGCTGTGGAGGAAGCCGTCGAAGCCGATACCACGGAGACCACGCCCGCCAAGCCAAAACGCTCCGCCGCAAAATCCTCCAGGAGCGTTTTGGCAAAGAGCAAGTCTTAAACGTCTATAGCGCGCGTCGAAGGGCATCGGGAATCCTGCGGTGCCCTTCAGTTCAATCTATTCTTTTAGGATGCTGCCTTCTTGGGCGCGATTTAGAATGCGCCTGGAGGGTCTGATTCTTCCGCGATGGACCGCTCCGGCAGGATGGCTTCATAGCCCGCATAGACGCCTTCAAAGACCGAATCCCAACTGGCGGTGAGCGCATAACTGCGCGCGGCGAGGCGCATCTTCGCATGGCGCTCGGGGTCGGCGAGGATTGCAGAGATGGCGCTTGTGAATGCATCATCGGGGACGATGCGCCCAGTGACTTTGTCATGCACAATCGTCGGCGGTCCGCCGCTGGGGGTGACAACGGCGGGGACGCCACTGGCCAGCGCCTCCAGGACTACGTTGCCGAAGGTATCCGTATGCGAAGGAAAGACAAAGAGATCCATGCGCGCGAAGGCTTGGGCGAGCGGCTCGCCCTTGAGTACGCCGGCAAACTCGGCACGCGGCAAACGCTCACGCAGCCAGGCTTCTTCCTTGCCTTGTCCGGCGATCAGATAGCGGAAGTTGCGAATGCCCCGCTGCTCCAGTTCCTGCTGAATGCGGACCAGCAGCGCGACGTTCTTCTCGACCGACATGCGGCCGACGAAGCCGAGAATGAATTCATGGTCGTCCGGGTTGCGACGGCGCTTGACGGGATCGAAGAGCACGGCGTCGACGCCGCGCGGCATCAGATGGCAGCTTCGGCCCGTCGCGCGCTCCAACAGTGCGCACAGCTCAGGATTGGGCGCATAGAGCACCTTGGCCATGCGATAAAACCGGGCCGTCGCGGCCATCGACCAGTCTTCGATCTTCTGGCCAGCCGCTGCCGCGCGATGCTTCGGCAGCAGGCGCAGCAACCACGCTGAGCGCCGCGCGGCGTACTCATGGATATTGGTGTGCCAACTGGCGGCGATGGGCAGGCCGTGACGGCGTGCCAGCCACGCACCGAGCATCCCAACTTCGCTGGGTCCGGTGACGTGCACCAGATCAGGCTGAAAGCGCTCAAAGACGGCGCGGATCAGCGGATAGTGGCGCAGGTATGCGGGATCGAAGCTGAGATCTTTTTCGAGGGGGATGGAGAGGAAGCCGCGCGGCAGTTCGAGGGTCCAAACGCTGCCATCCTCGGTGAAGGCCTGGGCGCGCGAGCCGGCGCGGACGCATAGAAAGGGCAAGCCGCGACGCCGCGCAAAGGCTTCGAATTGCCGGCTTGTATGGGCGACGCCGTTGACTTCATGGAAGGAGTCAGGAAAGTAGGCTACGCGAGATGGGGTTGGTTTCGTCAGCATTGGTTGCGAAGCTGACGAGTGATTGTTTTCGAGAACAGCTTGTGCGAACATTCATTTCCTCAGGCGCAAAAGACAAATAGTAATGCCGTTCCCACGGGACTCCGGACTTTGCTGTGAGGCCGGTAAACCCACGCTTTCACCCCAAGAAACATAAACTCTGTCATCCTGAGCGAAGAGGAGCGGAGTCGAAGGACCTGCGATTGCTTTTCCGTAGATTTTCGCAACACAATCGTGCCAGATCGATAACTCCGCTGATTCGCAATTCGGTTCACTTCATACGCCCTACTCGAGTGCAAGGCGTAACTGGCGGGACTCGCTCCAGGCCAGGCGCAATCCACCGGACAGTGGGGCGTAGCCCATCAATTGCACGGCTCCCAGCAGCCAGCCAAAGGCTCGCGGAGGCGTGCCGCGGGGCCATAACTCGCAGAGCGGGCGAATGACTCCCCGCGCATCGGGATGATAGACCCGCTCATCCCAGGTGCGCGAACCAAGCGGAAACTCGGGATAGTGCCGGATGGCGTCGATAGTCGATTGCAGCAGGCGATGCTTCCAGGGCTGCGCGTACTGCGGCATGAACAGCATATTGCTCTTTTTCTCGCGGCGCACTTCATGCACAAACTCGGTGAAACTGGAGGCGTTGGTCAGGTTGAGATTGGCGTTCGGCTCCACGCCGTGACGGTCGCCGCCGCTGATCAGCAGCATATTCCACTGCTCGGCCAGGCGGCGCACAGCGCGGTTCTCGTCCCAGTTGCGCAGGCCGTTCAGCTCCAGCGCATGGAGGTAGTTGCCATTCTTGTGCAGGAATTGGTTGACCAGAAACTCGTGCCGCTCTTGGCCGATCAGATAGAGATCCCACAGAGGATGGTTGAAGACGACCAGCACATTCGGCTCTTCATCCAGAGCGCGCAGAATCTCCGTGAATCGAGCTTCGTTGGGGCTTGCCGTGTAATCGGCCAGCGTCTGCATCCATTCGTTGGCGCGGGCACTGGGCAGGTTGTGCACACCGAGGTGGAAGGATTGCTCGCCGTAAGGAGCGCTCCATTCGACGGAGACCGGTATCTGGCGGGCGCTGGGCACGGTGCGCAGAAGCATCGGCGCGCTGATGGTGTCGTGGTCGGTGATGGAAACCATCGGGGCTATGTTCAGCTTTTCAATCTGCCGAGTCTCAAGATCGAAGGCCAGCTTGGGCGTCATCGGCGGTGTCCAGTAACTGGCGGCGTAGTTGATGGGTACACCGTGGATGCTCTCAGAGCGCTGCTCCAGGCGCGTGAGAAGAGGGCGCAACCAGGCATACTGGCTGCCCAGATTGGCCAGGAAGTCCAGCGTTTCGTGCGACTGGTTGGTGTGGCTGTGCAGCGAGACGCCGGTTTGAAAGCCTTCTGTTGCCTTCCGGTCACGCCAGAGATACGAGATAGTCGATAGCGGCATTTCCGCTCCTTGAACGCAAAGTCGCACTAGGACTCCGAGGGGAATCGGAATCTCTGAAGCAAGTTTGTACTGAGGAAATCAAAGCCGCGTGAATGCTGCACGAATTTTGGTTCAATTGGAGCGGAATATTGACCCAAATTGAAGGGTGCGCCAACCATCTCTGCCGTTCTGCCCATCCTTCCCGCAAATCCGGACTCCCCAGCGCACGAACTTTGTGCGCTGGGGAGGTTAGACGCGGGAGGGGCCACCTAACTTTCAGAGTGCGCCACCCGACTTAATCAAGAGCAATCGGAATGGAAGGGTTACTGTGCCGACGCCTTTGCCGCCCGTTCGATCAAGCGAGCCACCTCAACCGGCTTGGAGATATACACCGCGTGGCTGCCCGGCACTTCGATCGTTTCGCTGCCGGCACGCTTGGCCAGTTTGCGCTCAAGATCGGGATTGATGTTGTGATCAAGACTGGCGACCAGCGCCCAGCTCTTCTTCGTGTGCCAGGCTGCGGTTGTTACCGGCGCACCCGCGGCTGCCTTGGCCAACAGAGGCTGGGAACGAGCCATGAATATCGCCTGGGAAGGCGGGATGTCACCCGCAAAATCAGCAGGGTAGGCGGCTGGGTCAAGGTACAGGAAATCGTCTTTGGTGGCGCGCATATCATTGTTGGCGGCAGGGGCCTGCGAGAGCAGGCTCACCGCACTCTCGCCCTTGTCGGGAATGAAAGCGGCGATATAGACAAGGCCGACGACATTGGGTGCGTTCCCGGCTTCGGTGATAACCACCCCGCCATAGCTATGGCCAACCAGAAGAGTCGGACCCTGTTGCAGCTCCAGCACGCGCCTGGTCGCTGCGACGTCGTCGGCAAGCGATGTCAGCGGCTCCTGCACCAAGCTGACCGTGTAGCCGTCTTTGCTAAGTATGTCAACGACGCGCTGCCAACCGGAACCGTCGGCGAAGGCCCCGTGGACGATGACGATGTTTTTGACTGGCGCGGCCTGCTGCGCCGGGGCGATAGCCGCCGGCAGCAGCGCGACCGCTGCTGCCGCCATAGCAATGAATTTCCTGGGCATAGGACTCTCCTGTGATAGATTTTGAGGTTAATGTGATCGTGCGGTATGAACAAGGATAAATCAGAATAAAGCAAAATGAACGTTAATGAATTTATTTTTATGATAACTTTTCATGACATCCACCGAGGCCCATGGCTCCCGATACGCCACGGCGCGGCCACGGCAAACGAAGCATAGAGTATCGAGTCTGACAACATTGGCTTCAGGTAGGGCGCAAAAACGTGCGTTGATGAGTTTAAATCCAGTCCCGCACAGACCGCTCCTACAGTTCCGTCGGCTGCTTCATAATGACATCGAGCGCGATCAGAAAGCCGAATACAACGGTAAAGAAGTCGATTGTCAGCGCAGTGATGTACGCTGCGGCGCTGTATTGAAGGCCCGCTAAAACATAGCCAAGCATCGCCAATGTCACAACGGAACCGAAGACAACGAAGACCGCGAAGATTGCGGGGGGCGGCTTTGTGCCGGTAACCTTGTGGCGCCGGCGCGGATATGTGACCTGAAGAAACAGCATCGGCAGAGCGAAAAGCACACCAGAGTCACGCCAAATCCACTTTTCTTGAATGTCGTAAAGTGCGAATAGCGCAGGCAGCAGGGATGCCGCCGCCAACACGAAAATATACATCATGACCGTTTTTGCAAGGTATCTGTCAAGCATTGACAGCTTGGCTCCAGCGGCCTGCCGGACGACGAACAAGAGCGTCGAGAAACCCGCGAACGTGATCATCAGGCCAGCCAATGTGTATAAAAAGGTTGCACCTTTGACTTCCATGTTTTCTTCCACCTTGCACGCCGTCAGATGTTGTTGAACAACGGCTACAGTTTGTTCCTTTCAAATCCTAACCCGCCCAGCGCAAAGATTCTCCCGGCCTCCAGCAGCCGCGCGACGGACTCTTTGGAGCATGACTCGGTGTAAATGCGCATCAGCGGCTCGGTGCCGCTGGCGCGCAGCAGAATCCAGGTCTCGGCGGCGTTGGGCTTGGTCTTGGCTTCGGGGTTGTCGAGGTAGAACTTGACGCCGTCCAGCGTCTCCTGGCGCAGGATTGGCATTCCGGCAAAGCTCGTGTCGCCCGTTGGCAGCGCCTTGGCCCGCGCAATCGCGCCGTTCTTGATTTCGTCGGAGATATGCAGATCGATGCGGCCATACTGATGCTCGCCGTACTCGGCTTGCAGGTCCGCGACGAGCTGGCCCAGCGTCTTGCCCTCTTCGGCCATCACGTTGGCCAGCAGCAGCGAGTTCAGCAGGCCGTCTCGCTCCGGCAGGTGGCGCTGGAAGCCGATGCCGCCCGACTCCTCGCCGCCCATCACGATCTCGCGCTCCAGCATATAGTCGCAGACAAACTTGAAGCCGATGCCGTGCTCGATCAGCTCGCGCCCATGCTTTTTGCAGATGCGGTCGAGCATCTTGGTGGTGTTGAAGGCGCGCGTCACCGCTCCGGGCCAGTCGTTGTGGCGCTTGAGAACCCAACTCAGCAGAACCGAATAAATCTTGTGCGGATCGACGAACTTCGCCATGCTCATCCACCGCGCCGATGCGGTCGGCGTCGCCATCGGTGGCGAGGCCGGCCTGGCAGCCGTTGGCGACAACTGCCTCGGCCAGCGCGCGTATGTGCGGCTCAATGGGCTCGGGGTTGATGCCGGGAAAGAGTGGATCGGGATTGGAGCGAATCTGCACGTGAGCCACGCCGAGGCGCGCAAAGATATCGGCGATGATCGTCCCGCCCGCGCCGTACATGGCGTCCAGGCCAAACTTCATGCCTGATTTTTTCAGAGCGTCGAGGCTGGTGAAGCCCTCGATGGCCGTCAGATACGGCGGGATAAAATCGACCTCCTGAATCGCCGCGGGCTGCGCCGCAAGCGGAACCGTCTGGCCAAGACGTGACTCGATGTCGGAGATCATGGAAGGCTTGCCCGAGCCGCCGTACCAGCCTTTGTACTTGACGCCATTCCACTGTGCTGGATTGTGCGAGCTGGTGATCATGATGCCCCCAGCCAAGCCGCGCTTGACCACCGCGAAGCTCACGGCAGGGGTGGGCGTGATGCGGTCGGCCAACAGCACGGGAATTCCTCTGGCGGCGACGACCTCAGCACTGGCGCGCGCAAAACGCTTCGAGCCGAAGCGCGTGTCATAGCCGATGGCGATGCCCTTCGACGGCTGCTCCTTGGCGTGGACATAAGCGGCGATAGCCTCGGCGGCGATGCGCACATTGGCGAAGGTGTAGTTGTCGGCGATGACCGCACGCCAGCCGTCGGTGCCGAATTTGATCTGCGTTTGAGCCATGATTGGTTTCTTGCTCCCTGCTCTAGGGTAAAGGATAACCGCACTGTCGCGCCCACGCCCCGCGCTGCTACACTTTCCAGTCAGAGGATTCCCGTAAAAAATCCTTCGGAGGCTCACCTTGCCCGACTTTCGATCTTTTGTTCCCGCCAGTGAAAATCGCGCGGAGTTCACTGTGCGCGCGCTTGTGCTTGGCTCTATCTTCGGCGTCGTTTTTGGCGCGGTCACGGTCTATGTGGGCCTGCGCGCGGGGCTTACGGTAGCCGCCTCGATCCCCATCGCGGTCCTCTCCATCAGTATTTTGCGCGCCTTCGGCCGCAGCTCGATCCTTGAAAACAACATCGTTCAGACCACCGGCAACGCAGGTCAATCCATCGCCTCCGGCGTCATCTTTACCCTGCCCGCACTCGTCTTTCTGGGCTTTGATCTGGAGTACTCGCGCATCTTCATGCTGGCCTTGATTGGCGGCTGGCTGGGCGTGCTCTTCATGATTCCGCTGCGCCGCCAGCTCATTGTCCAAGAGCACGAAACGCTGAAGTATCCCGAAGGCACGGCCTGCGCCGACGTGCTGATCGCGGGCGAAAAGGGAGGCTCTTTCGCCAGCCGCGTCTTCTTCGGCCTGGGTATTGGCAGCGTTTACACTTTTTTTCAGAATGAAAACCTCTTCAAGGCATGGCCCGGCACGCCCGAATTCAGGCCCGACTTCGGCCCGCAGCACGTGCTGAAAGGCTCGTCGATCAAGGCCGACGCCACGCCGGAGTACCTCGGCGTCGGATACATCATTGGCCCGCGCATCGCCGGAGTCATCTTTGCTGGCGGCGTCTTCTCTTGGCTCGTTCTTATGCCGCTGATTTACTTCTTCGGCAAGGATGTCGGCCATCCGGTTTATCCCGGCACTATGCCCATTGCGCAGATGGAACCGGGCGACCTATGGAAGACTTACATCCGCCCCATGGGCGCGGGCGCCGTCGCCGCTTCAGGTCTGATCACGCTGCTCCGCACTCTGCCCACCATACTCAGCGCGCTCAGCGCCGGCTTCAAGAACCTCCGCGCAGGCAAGGCAGGTAGCGCCAAACCGTTGCGCACCGAGGATGATCTCTCGATGCGCACCGTCGTCTTCGGCTCGCTCGCCGTTGTGGTTCTCACCTTCTGCTTCCTTTATTTCAAGCCTGTTCCCGGAGCGCAGGTGGGTGTTCTGCCTAATCTAGCCGCGGCGTTGCTGGTTGTCATCTTTGGATTTCTTTTTGTCACCGTCAGTTCGCGCATCGTGGGCCTGATCGGCTCCTCGGCCAACCCCATGTCGGGCATGGCCATCGCCACGCTGATGGCTACCTGCGCCGTCTTCCTCGTCGAGGGCTGGACGGCCCCGGCCTACGGCGCGCTCGCCATCACCATCGGCGGCATCGTCGCCATCGCCGCAGCCAACGCGGGCGATACCTCGCAGGACCTCAAGACCGGCTACCTGGTTGGCTCCACGCCGTGGAAACAGCAGGTCGCCCTTATGTGGGGCGTAGTCATCTCCACCATCTTCATCGGCCTCACACTGAACCTGATGAATACCGGCTTGCAGGAGTTTCATGCGGCCCCGCAGGCCTGGAATCTTTCCGCTTCCCACTCCGGCGTCTCGGTTCAAAACGATGCCCAGCGCCTGCCCGAAACCTTTCACGTCCTAGGCGCAAACAAATCCGCCACCACTCACCATAAAGCCGAATACATTATTCTCAATGCCCTCGGATCGTCAGAACTGGAAGACGGCAAGTATCTTTACTCGCCCGTTACGCACCAGATTGAAGTCCAGTGGATTCAGGGCATCGGCAGCGAGAAAGCAGCCGCCCCGCAGGCTCGCCTGATGGCCACCGTCATCAGCGGCATCTTGAGCCGCAAGCTTGCCTGGGGATTGGTGCTGCTGGGCGTCTTCCTTGTGATTGCTGTGGAACTTTTGGGCGTCCGCTCGCTCAGCTTCGCCGTCGGAGCGTACCTTTCCATCGGCACTACTTTGGCCATCTTCTGCGGCGGCATGGTGCGCTGGTTCGTCGATGCGGCGGTGAAGAAAGCGGGTGGAGACAGCACTGAGAGCGAAATCTCTCCCGGCTCGCTCTTCGCATCGGGTCTGATTGCGGCCGGCGGCATCGTTGGCCTGATCGGCGTAGCTCTGAAAGGCTACGAAGCCACCTTCAAAGACAGCCGCGACTTGCTCAACTTCCCTCACACCTTTCTCGATAACAACTATGTCGCCGTGGCCGCCTTCGCCGCATTGGCATTCTCACTCTATTACTTTGCGCGCAAGCCGCTGAAGAAGTGAGCGGTCTATTCTGCGAATGCTCCATAACAGAGTGCCCCAGGTTCGGATTTTCTGACTGGGATTTGGTTGGACATCTCTCTTGTCCAAGACAGGCGTTCCATTGCGGAGATGATCCTCGAAACAGCCGGAGACCAGCACCGGCATGGCTTGCTCGACGACCAAGAGGTTCACCAGATCACCGTTCGGCATTTGAGCATTAAGCCGCTTCCTACGGCCCAACCGATCCAAGGCGAAGAGATTCGCAGCCTGCGCGAGCGCGCCAAGATGAGCCAGGCCGCCTTCGCCCGCACTCTTAACCTGAGCGATGGCACTATCTTGCAGTTGGAGCGCGGAACCAAGCAGCCCAAAGGCCCGGTCCTCGCCCTGCTCAACGTCATCCACCGAGAGGGACTTGAGGCGATTTTGTAGGCTTGAGCCGATCCGTTAACATATGATGCGATTCTCTAATTTTGAGGCGATCCTCAAACGGTTACGCCAGGAGCATCCCGGAGGGATGCTACGAGAGTAGCCCCGGGTGGAGTCCGCCGCGAAATGCGGCGGGCGCAACCCGGGGAAACTGGCAGAATCAAAACTAAGCCCCGTAGGGGCGACCGAAACCCGCCTCTAGAGCCCAGCCACTCCCGAGCCTAATTAATCACTATGAAAAAAATTTCTATTTTAGAATCACTCGATTGTGCGATGATAATTGTGATGTGGTCCACTCGCCAGTTTGGCCGTAACAGTCACCCGTCGGATCAATCAATCGAATGAACGTTGAAATACTTGGTGGAATTAAGCCATTGTGGGTATCTGAATTTGGCTGCTATCTTCCTGACGGAGATATGGCCTTCAGCTATCAAGATTATCCAGAACTACCTCAACCCAGTTGGCTTCGAGTTCCCGAAGGGAGTCAACTGCGCGAATCGCTCAACTACAAAAACCCTGAACGTCCTATAACTGAAAGTCGCAGTATGCGCGGCGACGCCGAGAGTATCTTATCCTTCTACCAAGATTGCGCAGACTTCGGCGGTTTGGCACGCATTGAGAATCCTGTTGTAGATCATGAGCTGAAGATGACTCAACTCTCTCGCATCGAACCCGGTTTCTATGCAGAAAACTCTATACATTACTTCAACCTGGATATCTTCCAACACAAGGAGATCGTCTTCTGGACGGTCAAGTACGGCCAAAAACTCCCTCATTGCTTTCGAAGCAAGCAGCGGCCAAAGTATCTGCTTTATGGCGGCGAGGAAAATGGCCGCGTAACTCTGCGCAATCCAGATTCAGGCGATAAATATTGGGCCCGCGAAGAGGCAATAACTGACATCAAACCCCGATTCGTCCTGGGAGCAAAGCGAGAACGAGAGCGGGAAAAAGAAGTACCGATCCTTTGGTCACTTCTTCCTTCCTGGATGCGATTCGACCTTCCGTCTGAAACTGAAGGGACAGCCGTTCCGATAACGATTGCGGAACGCTGGGCCGCTGGTATTTCATGCATCAAGATCGTAGGGTCTGCCCATGACAAACTCGAAACCTGCCTGAAGTATCTCGACCAGAAAGGCTTTGATGGAACCGGTATAGATCGACTGGAACGCAGTTACTATCTTTCCTGCATGACGGGCGGGAGACACCTGAAAGTCAGTATCCAGGCTGAGACAGGTGAAAAAGGGGGTATTACAGTGGTCCACTCTCTTGATAGCCCATTGCTCTACCTTCATTACTCGGCACCGGGTACGGATATTCCGGGAAATACCTATTAAGTCCGCGCAAAATCATTGAAAATAGTCCACACGCACAAAAGCCATGCCCGAAGGCATGGCTTTTGTGCTTAGAAATAATTGCCGGCGATCACCTAATCTCCCACACAGTTACCCGTGCAGTACCATCGGCCCAGCGAGGCTTAACTTCCGTGTTCGGGATGGGAACGGGTGATCCCTCGCAGTATGGTCACCGGCAAACTTGAATGGCGCTTGGCGGGTGGTTGCCCGCAGCCTATTCGCGGCGTCTAGTTTGTCCCGGATGGTTTCTCCCGGGCCGAGTAGGAACGCGAAATGCAATCTGGCGCCAAAACTTTGCTCGAGTATGAGCTATTTGACAACGAAATTGATTGGTTTTACAAGGCTTGTAAGAAGAAAGTCCGCTATTACTGCGCGGAGTTAATTCTATGGACAAGCCGAACGGGCGATTAGTACTGGTAAGCTTCACGCATTACTGCGCTTTCACGCCCAGCCTATCAACCAAGTGGTCTTCTTGGGCCCTTCAGGGAGATCTCATCTTGGAGCGTGCTTCCCGCTTATATGCATTCAGCGGTTATCACAACCGAACTTCGCTACCCAGCCGTGCCCTTGGCAGGACAACTGGAACACAAGAGGTTCGTCCATCCCGGTCCTCTCGTACTAAGGACAGCCCTCCTCAAATCTCCTACGCCCACAGCAGATAGGGACCGAACTGTCTCGCGACGTTCTGAACCCAGCTCACGTACCGCTTTAATAGGCGAACAGCCTAACCCTTGGAACCTTCTACAGCTCCAGGATGCGATGAGCCGACATCGAGGTGCCAAACCAATGCGTCGATATGAACTCTTGGCATTGATCAGCCTGTTATCCCCGGCGTACCTTTTATCCGTTGAGCGATGGCCCTTCCATACAGAACCACCGGATCACTAAAGCCTACTTTCGTACCTGCTCGACTTGTAGGTCTCACAGTTAACCACTCTTATGCTTTTGCACTCGACGACTGATTTCCAAACAGTCTGAGAGTAGCTTCGCGCGCCTCCGTTACAATTTAGGAGGCGACCGCCCCAGTCAAACTACCCGCCTAACTATGTCCCTCTCCCGGATTACGGGAGTAGGTTAGAGTCACAACTATCGCAGGGTGGTATCTCACCGTTGGCTCCGCCGAGTCCAAAAACCTGGCATCAAAGCCTCCCACCTATCCTGCGCAGCGAGAATCATAACCCATAGTTAAGTTGTAGTAAAGGTGCACGGGGTCTTTCCGTCTAGCTGCGGGTAACCGGCATCTTCACCGGTACTACAAGTTCGCCGAGCAACTCGTTAAGACAGTCGAACGATCGTTACACCATTCGTGCAGGTCGGAACTTACCCGACAAGGAATTTCGCTACCTTAGGACCGTTATAGTTACGGCCGCCGTTCACCGGGGCTTCAATTCAAAGCTTCGCCTTGCGGCTAACCTCTCCTTTTAACCTTCCGGCACCGGGCAGGTGTCAGCCCCTATACGTCGTTTTCGACTTAGCAGAGACCTGTGTTTTTGTTAAACAGTCGCCGTTCGCGCTTCACTGCGGCCCGCTTGCGCGGGCGCTCCTTCTCCCGAAGTTACGGAGCCAATTTGCCGAGTTCCTTAACGAGCCTTCACTCGAGCGCCTTTGGATATTCTCCTCGTCTACCTGTGTCGGTTTGGGGTACGGTTCCCTTTGTTCTCCTTAGAGGATTTTCTCGGCAGCGTGGAATCAGCATTCGTAAGCCCCATACGGGACTGAGACACA
This sequence comes from uncultured Acidobacteriaceae bacterium, assembly GCA_963804315.1. GTDB lineage: Bacteria > Acidobacteriota > Terriglobia > Terriglobales > Acidobacteriaceae > Telmatobacter. Next base: position 2,094 of record CAWDQB010000036.1, on the reverse strand, counting down.
CCTCACTGTTAAGACTCGACGGATTTGCCTATCGAATCCAGCTTACGTGCAACTACCGCTATAGCCATAGAGCGGCATGCTTATCCTTCTGCGTCACCCCATCGTCAAACGAACATTGGGAGGAACGGAATATTAACCGTCTGTTCCATCGGCTACGCCTTTCGGCCTCACCTTAGGGACCGCCTAACCCTGAGCGGATTAACCTTCCTCAGGAAACCTTAGACTTTCGGCGCGGAGGGTTCTCACCTCCGTTATCGCTACTTATGCCGGCAGGGTCTCTTCGCAACGCTCCACCAGTCTTCTCAGTCTGGCTTCACTGCTGTTGAGAATGCTCTCCTACCACGCGTATCTTAAGATACGCATTCGCTGCTTCGGTGTACAGTTTTAGCCCCGTTGTATTGTCGGCACCGGACCGCTTGACCAGTGAGCTATTACGCTTTCTTTAAAGGATGGCTGCTTCTAAGCCAACCTCCTGGCTGTCTGAGCGTTCCGACTTCCTTTCCCACTTAACTGTAACTTTGGGACCTTAGCAGGCGATCTGGGCTGTTTCCCTCTCGACGATGACGCTTAGCCGCCACCGTCTGACTCCCGGATATGTTGTCACTGGCATTCGCAGTTTGGCTGGATTCGGTAAGCCGGAAAGCCCCCTAGTCCAATCATCTCTCTACCACCAGTGCAATTCGTCCGAGGCTAGCCCTAAAGCTATTTCGGAGAGAACGAGCTATCACGGAATTTGATTAGCCTTTCACCCCTACCCACAGCTCATCCGAGCTTTTTTCAACAAACACCGGTTCGGTCCTCCAGTGGGTGTTACCCCACCTTCAACCTGGCCATGGGTAGATCATCCCGCTTCGCGTCTATTCCTGCCAACTGAACGCCCTGTTCAGACTCGCTTTCGCTTCGGCTCGCTTACGCTTAACCTTGCTGACAAGAATAACTAGCCGGCTCATTATGCAATAGGCACGCGGTCAGGCATTCCCCTTGCGGAGCATAGCCCTCCCACTGCTTGTAGGCACACGGTTTCAGGTACTTTGCACTCCCCTCGACGGGGTTCTTTTCGCCTTTCCCTCACGGTACTGGTTCACTATCGGTCAGAGACGAGTATTTAGCCTTACGGGATGGTCCCCGTGGATTCAAGCAGGGTTTCACGTGCCCCGCCTTACTCAGGTATCCGCTTCGAGTCTGGATTATTTTCGCCTACGCGCCTGTCACGCTCTATGGATCTCCCTTCCAGAAGATTCGGCTAACAACCAGATTGGTAACTCTACTGTTGCGGGCCCTACAACCCCCGAAACACCGAAATGCTACGGGTTTGGGCTGTTCCGAGTTCGCTCGCCACTACTAGCGGAATCGAGGTTTCTTTCTTTTCCTTCAGGTACTGAGATGGTTCACTTCCCTGAGTTCGCTCTATCCCGCCTATGTATTCAGCGGGAAGTTCCTAGGGTTTGCCTAGGAGGGTTTCCCCATTCGGAGATCTCCGGTTATAACGCCTGTGTGCGGCTTACCGAAGCTTATCGCAGCTTGCCACGTCCTTCATCGCCTGTCTCTGCCAAGGCATCCACCGTGCGCCCTTAGTAGCTTGACCATAGAATTAACTCCAGCGCAGGGAGCCGCATCACTGCGGTCCTGATCAGAGAAAACCTACTTAACTTCGCCTGAGAACAACTCAGTTATGCTCACGCACTCACCTGATTGCACTCCTAAAGACACTCTTCTTACATTGAACACTTGCATGAACCGTCATCACGACGATCCATTGCAATGTGCTCGGCCTTGTATTGCGTCATCCATGCAACGTATCCCGCCAACTGCCTTGCGGCGGCTGGTACGAGGGATCAATGCCGGATGCGCATTACCCAATCAATTTCGTTGTCAAAGATCCAGCCTTGTCGTTTTATCGAGAAGGCCCGCCCTGAGGCGGTGAAAACCTGCCGACAGTCTTGAAAGACTGACCAGCCTGTCTCCTGATCGGCGTCACCTTGAAAAATGGCGGCGATCAGGAAACAGTGAATGATGATGGTGGAGCTGAGCGGGATCGAACCGCTGACCTCATGCTTGCAAAGCACGCGCTCTCCCAACTGAGCTACAGCCCCA
>CAWDQB010000035.1:0-123626 GCA_963804315.1 uncultured Acidobacteriaceae bacterium | reverse complement strand
TCGTCCACATCGATCTTGGCTCCGGTCGACTCGACGATGCCACGGATGGTGGCGCCGCCCTTGCCGATCAGGTCGCGAATCTTGTCGACGGGAATCATCACGGTTTCAATGCGCGGGGCGTAGGCCGAGCGCTCGGTGCGAGGACCGCTTAAGCACGGCATCCATCTTGTCCAGCAGGAAGAGCCGGCCGCGCTTGGCCTGCTCCATCGCCTGCTGGAGAATTTCGCGAGTCAGGCCACCGATCTTGATGTCCATCTGCAGCGCGGTGATGCCCTTGCGGGTGCCGGCCACCTTGAAGTCCATGTCGCCGTAGTGATCTTCCGCGCCGGCAATGTCGGTAAGGATGGCGTAGTCGTCGCCCTCCTTGACCAAGCCCATCGCCACACCGGCCACCGCGCCCTTGAGCGCAATGCCGGAGTCAAAGAGCGCAAGGCTCGCTCCGCAGACCGTAGCCATCGACGAAGAGCCGTTCGATTCCAGAATGTCGCTGACGATGCGAATCGCGTAAGGCGACTCTTCGATGCTGGGAAGAACCGCGCTGATGGCGCGCTCCGCCAGTGCGCCGTGGCCTACCTCGCGGCGGCCCGTGCCGCCCATGCGGCCCGTCTCGCCCACGCAGAAGGGCGGGAAGTTGTAGTGCAGCATGAAGGGCTTCTTCTTGTCGCCTTCATAGTTTTCCATGCGCTGGCCTTCGTCGGCGGTGCCCAGCGTGGCCGTGACCAGAGCCTGCGTCTCGCCGCGGGTAAACAGCGCCGAGCCATGCACGCGGGGCAGAACGCTGGTCTCGATGGTGATCTGGCGAATCTCGTCGAAGTCGCGGCGGTCGGGACGGATGCGGTCCTTGGTCACCTGCTGGCGGAAGATCTTTTCGCGCAGCTTTTCATAATAATGCGAGAGCTTCTTCTTGGCATTCGGATCGTCGGCGGGCAATGCTGCTGCCAGCTCGTCCTTGATCGCCTTCACCAGATCCTGGCTCTCCAGCTTCTCGTGAATTTTCGTGTCCAGCGCGTCTTTCAGCTTGTCGCTGACCTTGGCGCTTCAGCTCGTCAAAGTAAGCCTGATCGAACTCCGGCGCAACAAAGGCCCGCTTGGGCTTGCCGGCCAGCTTGACCAGCTCGTCAATGGCCGCGCAAATCTTCTTGATCTCCGCATGGCCAAATTCGATGGCCGCCAGAATCGTCTCTTCCGACTCTTCCTTGGCGCCCGACTCGATCATCACAATGCCGTCCTTATGGCCGACGACCATGATGTTCACCGTGGTTTCATTGCGCTCGTTGTAGGTCGGATTGATGACGAATTCGCCATTCACGCGGCCCACGCGCACCGCGCCAACGGTGGCGCTGAAGGGAATGTCGCTGAGAGCCACGGCGGCGGCGGCGGCGTTGATCGCCACTACGTCAGGATCGTTCTCCTTGTCGGCCGAGAAGACCAGCGCGATCAACTGCGTCTCATTGCGGAAGCCGTCAGGGAACAACGGACGCAGCGGGCGGTCGATCTGGCGGCAGGTGAGGATTTCCTTCTCACTGGGACGGCCTTCACGCTTGATGAAGCCGCCGGGAATGCGTCCGCCGGCGTACGTGTACTCGCGATAATCCACCGTGAGGGGAAAAAAGTCAATGCCTTCGCGCGCTTCGGGCGAAGCAACGGCAGTAGCCAGAACCACGGTCTCGCCCGTAGTCACCAGTGCGGCGCCGGAGGCCTGCTTGGCCATGCGCCCGGTCTCAAAGATCAATCGCTTGCCACCGGCAAGCTCTACAGCTACTTCATGTTTGGACATACGTATCCTCTTTTCATTGTGTTCGCTTGGGAAACTTGTGGGGGGAATGCGCGGAATGGCGCGGGCAAAAAGGCGGCAGGCCTGACAATAATGTTGGCTGCCCGGGGTCCCGATGTTGGGACCTCGGGCACCAGAACTCCCTCATTCCAATCAGGACGGAGCGAGCGCAGCCCAAAGCTGCGCGCCGTCCCTGGCTGCGGGTCGTCTTCGCCAGGTACACCACGGCCCCTGGTCCTGTATAGAACGGGGGCCGTGACCAATGATCGGTCTGGGCGCTTCGCGGAATACTGGAAGGTAGGCTTTCTGGGTAATCCGCGGCTACTTGCGAATCCCGAGTTTGCCGATGACTTCGCGATAGCGATCGGCATCGTGCGTCTTCAGGTAATCCAGAAGGCGGCGGCGCTTGCTGACCAACTGTAAAAGGCCGCGCCGGGAAGCGTGGTCCTTTTTGTGCGTCTTGAAATGTTCGGTCAGTTCGCTGATACGCGCACTCAGAATCGCAATCTGGACCTCGGGCGAGCCGGTGTCCGTATCGTGGGTGCGGAAGCTTTCAATCAGGGTTGTTTTCTTAGCAGTCGCCAGCACGGCGTGTGTTACTCCTCTTGTCTTCTCAGGTCCACTCTTCAGTGTCTACTGAAGAGATTACCACGAATGACCGTTGCGCGTCATGCCTTTGGACCTCCTGGCGCTGGCTTGTGGCCTTCAATGATTCAAATGCGGCTGCCCTGTGTGGGACAAAGCCGAGCATAGCCCTCTTCCGTTCTGATAAAATCGGGTTGTTCTTGGGTAAAATCTCGACAGATTTGGGCAGGAACCGGAATCGCTCGCCCACCCGAAAACTTTTGGGATATTCCTGCCTGGGCGTAGATTCCAGGCCAAGCTTCCATGGGGATCTCGGTTGCAGTCACAACGCAATGATTGATTCCTTGAACCTAAACTCCGTCTGCCCCAATCCAATATGGGAAAGTCAAGGAACGAATGAAACCAGAAGACATCGCGGATCTGAAACAACTGATTGAATTCCTGAAAGAGAATCAGGTTGCCGAGTTTGACCTGGACCGTGGCGACCTGAAGATTCGCCTCAAGTTCTCGCTAGCGGAAGGCGCTTCCACCAGCCTCGGCGATCTGGGACGACTGCTCGGTTCGGCTCCGGCTCCTGTGGTGCGGGCGGCCGCCGCTGCCACTCAACCGGCGGCTCCTGCGGTTGCGGCTCCTGCACCCGTTGAAGCGGAAGCCGGCTTGCATAGCGTCAAGTCTCCCATGGTCGGCACTTTCTTTGGTTCGCCTTCGCCCGGCTCCGCGCCCTTCGTCTCCGTCGGCGACCGCATCTCCAAAGGCCAGGTGATTGGCATCGTCGAAGCCATGAAGCTCATGAATGAGATCGAGTCCGACGCCGCCGGCGAAGTCGTCAAGTGCCTCGTCTCGAACGGTCAGCCCATCGAATATGGGCAGCCGCTGTTTGCGGTTCGAATCACGTAGGATGCACGAAGTGAATGAGTAAGGAAGTGAGCGAGTGAAAAGGAATATATCTTATTCGTTCATTCATAACTCACTAACTCATTCACTGATTTACTTATTCACTCCCTCACTTATTCACTCACTCACTGAAACGCAGGTTCCCCAATGTTTCGTAAAGTCCTGATTGCCAATCGCGGTGAAATTGCCCTGCGCGTGATTAACGCCTGCCGGGAGCTGGGGATTCGCACCGTCGCCGTTTACAGCGAGGCCGACCGCGACGCGCTGCACGTGCGTTTTGCCGACGAGGCCATCTGCATAGGCCCGCCGCGCCTGGCCGAGAGCTACCTCAACGTGCCGGCGGTCATCAGCGCGGCCGAGATCGCCGACGTGGATGCGATTCATCCCGGCTACGGATTGCTCAGCGAGAACGCCAACTTCGCCGAGGTCTGCCGCGCCTCCAACATTAAATTCATCGGCCCGCCGCCGGAGGTGACGCGCTTGATGGGCGAAAAGGACAAGGCGCGCATGGCGATGAAGCGCGCCAAAGTGCCCATCCTGCCCGGCTCGGACGGTGTCGTCGCCTCAGTGGAAGGAGCGCAAGAGATCGCCGCAGAGATCGGCTTTCCGGTCATTCTCAAGGCGAAGGCCGGCGGCGGCGGGCGCGGCATGAGAATCGTGCGTAGCGCCGACGAACTGCCCAACCTCTATCATGCGGCCCACACCGAGGCGGCCAACGCCTTTGGCAACGGCGAACTATACATGGAGAAGTTCGTCGAGAACCCCCGCCACATTGAGTTCCAGGTGCTGGCCGATGAGCACGGCAACGTGCGTACCCTCTTCGAGCGCGAGTGCTCGATTCAGCGCCGCCACCAAAAGCTGATCGAAGAGGCGCCGAGCCTGCAAGTGACGCCGCAGATGCGCGAGGATCTGGGCAAGACCATCTGCCGCTGCCTCATGGATATTGGCTATCAGAACGCCGGAACGATTGAGTTCCTGATGGATGAGAACCGCCAGCTTCACTTCATCGAGATGAACACTCGTGTGCAGGTGGAGCATCCGATCACTGAAGCCATCACCGGCGTTGATATTGTGAAGGCTCAGTTGCTGATTGCATCTGGCCTGCGGCTGGACGAGATTCTGCCTGCCAAGATCGAGATTCGCGGCCACGCCATCGAGTGCCGCATCAACGCCGAGCATCCTCGCAAGTTCACCCCTTCGGCCGGCCGGATCACGGCCTTCAACGTGCCCGGCGGCAACGGCGTGCGCGTGGATACGGCGCAGTATGCCGAAGGCGTCGTTCCGCCCTACTATGATTCGCTGATTGCCAAGCTGATCGTCCATGGCCGCGACCGCGCGGAGGCCCTCGCCAAGATGGAGCGCGCACTGAGCCAGTTCGTCGTGCAGGGCATCGAGACCTCTATTCCCCTGCATCGGGAGATATTCCTCGATCCCGACTTCCGCGATGGCAACTTCAATACCAGCTTCATGGAGAGGTTTTTGGCCAAGCGGGGCTGATTCGATGCAAGCCGATAGTGGGCAGGATTCTCCAGCGAGAACCCTGCCTTTTGTATTTTGTGGGTTTTGCCTTCTTGTAGGCTCTTTCAGCCGGGGCTGTATCGACCCCACAAAAATTTATCGCTTTTTGTTCGCTTTATCCGTCGTGCTGTTGTATGCTGGTTTCGCAACATTGGAGGTTGCTTATGGATTTTCAAAAAGAACTGATTGCCGAATATGACCGCGAGGTTGGCCGCACGCGCAAGATGCTCGATGCGATTCCCGCCGACGTTGATTTCAACTACAAACCTCATCCTAAGTCGATGAACCTTGGCCGCTTGGCAGGGCATATAACGGATATGACAGGACAGTGGGCGCTGGATTCGCTGCTCAAAGACAAGCTGGAGTTTCCGGCTGATCACAAGTGGGAGCAGTATGTGCCGGCTAGCAAGGCCGCGCTGCTGGAGAAGTTCGAAAGCCGACTGCCCGAAGTTCGGGCGGCTATCGCTGCCGTAACTCCAGCGAAGTGGGACGAGCATTGGCAGTTCATCTTCGGCGGTCATGTTTATGTCGATCAGCCGCGTTGCCAGGTCTTTCGCGAGATGGTGCTCAGCCACATGATTCACCACCGCGCACAGTTGGGCGTCTACCTGCGCCTGCTCGACAAGCCGATCCCCGGCAGCTATGGACCATCGGCGGACGAAATGTAGTACGGCAGTTCACAGTTCACAGTTTTCTTTCTAGCGATTACGCCGGAGATTTTGAGTGTATTGAAATCCTTCGGCCCTCGACCACAGACAACTGAGAACTGTGAACTGACAACAATGAACTGTTCAGCTACTCTTGTTTCATGTCTATCGCTTTCCCCAAGATTTACCCGATCCTCGACGCTTCGTTCATCCCAGCAACAGGCCGCGCGGAGTTTTTGCGCCGGCTCGGCGGCCAGTTGGCCGACGCTGGCGTCACGCTGCTGGAATACCGCAACAAGACCGGCGCGGACGCAGAGTTGCTGGCAGATGCGGCGATCCTGCGCGCCGCACTGCCAGTTGGCCAGGTGAAGCTGGTCCTCGATGACCGTCCTGATCTTGTGGAGCAATGTGGCTTTGACGGCGTTCATGTGGATGCAGGCGACCTAACACCCGCCGAGGCTAGAAACCTCCTTGGCCCGGAGCGCATCATCGGAACCTTTGGCGGCGGCGCGGCGGGATTGCTTCCGGGGATTCTCAAGGCTCCGGCGGACTATTTTTCCATCGGCCCGGTCTTTGCCACATGCACCAAGCAGACCAGTTCGCCGCTGATTGGCATGGACGGCATCCGACGCCTGCGCGCGGAGGCAGACAATACCCCGGTTCTCGTTGCGATTGGCGGCATCACACTGGCCACGGCTGCCGAGGCGCTTGCTTCTGGCGCCTCAACGATCGCTATCGCCGGCGCACTCTTCCGCCAGCCCGATCCGGCTGCCGAGTTTCGGCGTTGGACGGCAGCGCTTTCAGTTTAAGCGGAAGCGCATAAGCCGCGCCAGAAATCATGGCTTCACTGGCTGCTTGGGAGGGTCGATGATGTACTCATCACCAACGCGCGCCAGCAACAAGGCCCGGCGGTCGGTGAGCAGCTTTAGCCGGCTGGTCACTTCGATGAACTCTTTTTTCTGTGCCTCGGTGAGTGGCGTCGCCGGGGTGTTCAGCTTGGAGAGTTCATCCAACTGCGCTTGCAGCCGGGGAATCTCGCGGTCTATCAGTATCGGGTGAATCACTGGTGTTTTGGCCTGCCCACGTGCCAATTCGTTGCGGTTGTTCTCTTCCCAGACGGGCAGCACGCCCACATGGCCCACTTCCACGCGTACTCCGGCCGGCCCATAGTCTTTGCGGACAGCGGAAAAAAGCCCGATCATCTCGTCGCGCGGATCGCCATTTTTGTCAGGCATCAGGCCATCCACATAGTTGCGCGACTGATTGGAGAGAAAATTTCCCAGCGAATAGAAGATGATCGTGTCGCGTCCATCGGTAGTGCGATAGGTCTCCACCGGCTGCAAGACGTGTGGATGATGGCCGACAATCACCGAGGCGCCTGCTTCGAGCATTTTGTGTGCTGTCTCCACATCTTCGATACGTGGCGCAGGCGCATACTCCACGCCCCAGTGGATTGAGAGCACCAGAAAATCACACTTCTGCCGTGCCTGCCGGATTGCCTCCAGAACTCCGGCCTCATCCATTCCTGGCGCGCCAACTGACTCTCCCGGATACGGAAAAAAGTTCACGTGCGGCTGGTCGTCTTTATCGGGATTGCGGCCGCCGTTGAGCCAGCGCGTCATCCCCAGCCAGCCGACTTTGATCCCTTTGGCCTCGACGATGACCGGCTGCCAGGCCAGCGCCGCCGTATCGCCGGAACCGGCGAACAGCATCCCCTCCTCGCGCAGATGCTCGCGCGTCTCGGCAAAGCCTGCCCAGCCCTGGTCCATCACGTGATTGTTGGCAAAGGAGACTATCTTGATGCCGTTGGCCTTCAGCGCCTCAATCAGCGCAACCGGCGCGTCGAACAGGAATGGCTTGGAGCCGCGCGAGTGCGCCGGAGCCACGGGTGTCTCCAGATTCACAAAGCCGAAGTCTGCTCCTTTGAAGATGTCGGCGACATCCGCGAAGAGTACGCCCCACCCGCCCGAGTCGGCTCCGGCAGCAGCTGCCGCGGCACGCACAGGCTCGTGAGGAATAACGTCTCCCGCCACGGCAAAGCTCACTTGCGCCAGCTCGTGCGGATATGGCGCAATCGCCGCAGCCGATCGTCTTCCTTGGGGGCCGATCAGCAATATCGTGCTGAAGGCCGCGACAATCATCAAGAGTAGTCCGCATACAGTGATTCGCCAATGGCTGCGCAGTCCAGGCACAAACGTTGCACTGAAATATCGATCTATTCGCATTGTCCGGCTCATTATCAGCACCAAACCTACCCTTTCCCGATACGGAGATGGAATGAAATCAGGATACAGCTTCGGCTTAATCATTAACTTTCATCTTCATCATCTTTTTCATTCAGCCTCTGCTGGTCAGATAGACAGGATAATAGGATACGAATATTTCATTTATTTTCTATAAGATGCGATTCGATTCAGGTCATGTGATACATTCAAATAGACACACCACTTTGCGGAGAGATGGCCGAGTGGTTTAAGGCGCACGCTTGGAAAGCGTGTGTACTCGAAAGGGTACCCAGGGTTCGAATCCCTGTCTCTCCGCCATTAAGTCATTCATTTTCAATAATTTAAATTGAAAAAATATACTTGGCTCATCAAGCCTCTTCCATTACCTCCACAAACACAAAACCGTCGCCGTTCTCCCGAACGGCGCAGATGGTTGGTCCGTACCGAGCGGATCCACGTTTGTCCCATATCCCCAAGCGCTCCTTGATTTTTAGCCGCATAGAGTCGGGATCGCCGTATTCAAACCTAGTCGTTTCAGGGAGGTAGATGTCTGTGACACCGGAAGGATCATCCAAGAGTAACCGCACCATCGGGAAGCCGGCTGATTCCACTGCTCCGAAGCAGAAGAAGCGGCAGGAATCCATTTCAGAGAACACGCATATTCGGGTTTCTTCGAGTGCCTATTTGCGCAAAACCAAGAAAGCATTGTCCATAGAAATCATTATCACGCCTCCCCGCTGGTCAGAGCCGCCAAAGTTTCCTGCCTACATTGTAAGGCGCTACCGCAGGCTTCAGAGGTTTATGAAGCATCAACAGGGAGCTGCTGAATGAATAGCGCCGCCCTTAAATTCATCCCCTCCAGATTTTTCCCTAAAGACCGGCTGCGGTTGTGTACGGTTTTGTGGTAGCAGGGTATATTTTGATGCCGGAGCGCGTTCATCTGCTGGTTGGGGAACCGCAGCGGTCATCAATGTCAGTTGTGCTTCAGGTGTTGAAGCAGCAGACCTCGCGCAAGCTGAAATAACGCGGCGCGGTCCAGTTCTGGCAGCGGCGGTATTACGATTTCAATGTGCATAACGAAGAGAAGCGCGTCGAGATACTTCGTTACATGCATCGGAATTCCGTCAAGGGAGGTTTGCTCGAAAAGCCTGAGGGTTGGCTGTGGTCGAGCTTTCGTCACTACTTGACCGGCGAGATCGGGACGGTGGAAATCGAATCCCATTGGACTGGTTGGCGGCGAGGGAATCAACTGCCAGAAGATCTCCGTTACACTGAAAAGAGCGGTTGAGGTTCGTGGTTCCCATCCTTGAATCAAAGAACGATTCAAGGATGGGGCACCCAAATTGAGCGGTTTGGTCAAGTGTTTGAAAAACGTTAGTTGTCCCTGAAAATCTATTAACCACATAAAGAATCAATGGCATAGTATGCCTATAGCCGTTCACACACTTTGGGATGATGTGGAGACGGCGCTTCGTGAAGGAAAAGCTCGAGAGAAGTCAGAACTTTTAGTGCAATTAACGGAAAGTGCGAAAACGCTGCATTCATTTATGACCTAAAGTCATCCGCCATTGGGTTCGATGAAGTGAGTTGAATGCCAGAGACAAGAACGAGGAACTTCCAAATTGTTATCAGCAGAGACGATCGTCAAGCAGCAGGATGCGGATACGCAGGCGTGGCATCATTCGGCGGAGGGTGAAACTAAAGATACCGAGCCGAAGAGTGATGTGGAGATGAATTGGTTGCGCATGGTCCGCCGTCAGCATCAGGCCAACTTCGCGCTGTGGCATGTCGAGGATGAGGCGCGGGTTCCAGGGGCGAGCGATGCGGAGATCGCAAGCGTGAAGCGGCGCATCGACCCGATCAATCAGCGCCGCAACGACCTGGCCGAGGGGCTGGACCAGGCGCTGCTGGCTTGGCTGGAACCGCGTGGGCTGCCCAACTCGGCGGCGGAGCTGCACTCCGAGACGCCGGGGCTGATGATCGACCGGCTCTCGATTTTGGCGCTGAAGATCTTTCACACGCGCGAAGAGGCCGAGCGGGCCGGCGCTCCACCGGGCCATGCCGAGCGCAACCGTGCGCGGCTGGCGATTCTCGAAGAGCAGCGCGGAGATCTGGCCGCTTGCCTGGATGCCTTGTGGAGTGAAATCCTGGCCGGAACGAGGCGCTTCAAGCTCTATCGCCAGTTGAAAATGTACAATGACTCGTCGCTGAATCCGGCGGTTTATGGCCGTTTTGGAGCTGCCAAACAGGCGGATTCGACCGGCGAAACAGGCACAGGGATTGGGCAGCCTTGACGAGGGGCGGTGTAATGCGTATAAAGTGTGCCTAAGCAGCAGAATGTTCGGAGGCGGGTTTACTCGCGGTCTAGATCCATGTAAGCTGTTTCCGAAGGCTGTAGATTTATGGTAAATTGATGAGGCAAGAGGCCCAAACAGTGGCGTACGACCGCAAGAAAGAATCGACTCCGCCCAGCAAGAGCGGCGGTCCCTCCGGCACAGGCTCGGGGGCAGCCTTGCAGCACTATCAATCCGCCGTTCAGCTCTTGCAGCAGGGCAAGTTCGAAAAGGCGCTGGTGGCCTTCGAGAAGCTGCTGACCACGGTTCCCGTCGAACTTCGGGAGCGCTGCAAGATGTACATTTCCACCTGCCAGCGACAGATGGACAAGCACGGCCTGACATTTCTGACGCCCGAGGAACACTACGATTACGCAGTCTCGCAGTTGAACACCGGGTACTACGAAGATGCGCGCGAGCAGTTCAACTTGATTCTGGCCTCACATCCTCAGGCCGATTTTGCCTACTATGGTCTGGCGTTGCTTGATGCAATGACAGGGCGCACTCAGGATTGCCTAAGGAATATGGGACAGGCGATTGCGCTGAATCCAAAGAACCGCCTGCAAGCCCGAGTGGACAACGACTTTCAGAATATGGCAGACGATCCCCGGTTCACCGAACTGCTGTATCCTGAGGTGCCCTAAGATTTCCTTGAATTCAATAAACATTCCATTGACCAATCCGCCAAAGAGCGCTGGAGATGCGCGCTTCCATGCAATGCGCGTGGTGGCGATTGGCGGCGGGACAGGCCTGTCCACACTGTTGCGTGGCCTGCGCAGCCATGTGACCCCTCGCAATCAGGCCACAGGCGAAGCAGGGCAGATCGGCGACCTGGCCGCGGTGGTCAGCGTGACCGACGACGGCGGCTCCAGCGGGCGGCTGCGCAAGGGCTTCAAGATGCTTCCTCCGGGCGACCTGCGTAATTGCATGGTGGCGCTGAGCGAGGAAGAAGATGTGTTGGCAAGGCTCTTTGCCCATCGCTTTCGCAGAGGCGATGCTCTTCAGGGACACAATTTCGGCAACCTCTTTGTGGCCGCTCTGACGGAGATCACGGGCGACTTTGGATTGGCGATTCAACTGGCGTCGAAGATCTTGGCCACGCGCGGGCACATTTATCCTGTGACCACGGCTAACGCGACGCTGGTGGCGCGCATGGACGATGGTTCACTGGTACGCGGCGAGACTACCATCACCGCCAGCCGCAAACGAATCGCCGAGTTGATGCTCGATCCACCGGATGCAAAGCCTTTGCCTGAGACGTTGGAGGCCATCGAGCGCGCAGATTTGATTACTGTGGGTCCGGGTTCGCTGTACACCTCGCTGATCTGTAATCTGCTGGTGCAGGGGATGCCTGCGGCGCTGACCGGAGCGCGCGGCTTGCGCGTATACATTTGCAACTTGATGACCCAGGCCAACGAGAGCTTGAACCTCACCGCGTCGCAGCACATTGAGCGGATCTACGAACACACCCGCGCGCCGATCTTCGACTATGCTCTGGTGAATACGGGAGGCTTTTCGGCGGAGACGCGCGCGCGCTACGCCGCGCAAGGAGCCGCGCCTATCGAGGCGGATCTCGAACGGATCGAAGCGATGGGTGTGCGTGTGATTTCCGGCCACTTTGCCAGTGAGGAGACCGTCGTGCGCCATCACTCAGAGCGGGTGACAAATGCCTTGCTCGCGCTGGGCGCAACTGCCTTGAGCGAGCGCGGATAATATTATCCTTCCAATCGATCGTCTCTTCCCCGCTGATTGCGCCTTGCGATAAAGGATAGGCTCGCGTGGCCTTGAGATGCGCGCCATTCCCCTGAAGGTTCCATGCACAAGATCCGAGCCTGGATAGCGCTGGGTCGTCGCCACTGGGTCAAACGGCACCACGACCCATGCTCTGTTCACCGCAAGGGATCCATGCCGCATGGATCGAATGCGATGCCCGTGGATAGGACGATGCAGTCCACCTCGGTTTATAAAGACGCGCACTGCGGCGTCGTCAGGCCCTTGCCCCTGCAAGAGCAATGCAGGAGCAACTTCGGTGGTGCTCCCAGTCTTCGAAGAAGCACGGGGAGCGCACGATCCTTATTATTGGTGGCGGTCAGAGATGCTCGGTCCGGTGCTGCTGGTGAGCAATTTGCTTAGATTCGGCATATTCACGCGCTGGGTTTCGACAAAGTCCACGCCCTCGGCGGTGAGGGTGAGCGCAGAGTTGTCGGCCCGCGTGACATAGCCTTTTTTCAGCAGATACCAGACAGTGAAATCCAGATAATCGCGGGGAAAATTCATCAGGCTTTCGATCTCTCCCAATGAGACCTCCGGTTTTGTGGCGTTGGTGCGGCGGCGCTTATAAAGCACAGCCAGCACTGCCATGCGCCGGTTCAGCTCTCCGTCAATGCTGTCGAGAAAATCCATGGTGTCGGGGATCGGTATTGCCTCGACCGCCTCTTTATCGCGCGACGAATCATAATGGGAACGTTTCGCTGGATCTGAAAGAACATCATAGGCCTGCTTCAGCAGCGCGAACTTCTCCGCGTCGCCGGAATCCGGATTGTCGGGGTGAAAGCGGGCGGCCAGAAACTTGTAAACACGTTGGACAGTGCTCGGCTCGGCGTTGGGGCTGATCTGGAGGAACTCGTAATAATCCGGCTGCGTCAATGGGAACTCCCTGGGAATATGGCATCCCTTTCATTACGATAGCGCGTCGTACGCGGGAGGATCATCAAAATCGGGCATTTTACTTCTGAATGTTCTTCAATGGAAACCCGCGCGGTGCATTCTGGAACGGCTGGGGTCCAACAATTGAAGATTTTTATTCCCTTCCAACTCTCGTTTATCGGCGCACAATCCTGTTTCGCTGATCAAGATTGAATGATCTTATTCAGCGAACTCCTCATCCGGCAATACGAATTATTTCGCCGTCACATTCGAGACATTGCCCTAGATGTAATCCCTGAAGAGTTCCGGG
Source organism: uncultured Acidobacteriaceae bacterium (assembly GCA_963804315.1). Classification (GTDB taxonomy): domain Bacteria; phylum Acidobacteriota; class Terriglobia; order Terriglobales; family Acidobacteriaceae; genus Telmatobacter. Next base: position 110,694 of record CAWDQB010000035.1, on the reverse strand, counting down.
GAGGGCGCTGCTATGACGCATTTTCCCACCAGCATTCCATCCTCGGCGGCGACTTTCGCGCCAACCGCAACAGCAGCCTGTACACTGGCCACGTCGCCTGCCATCAAGGCAAAGCCCTTGCCTCCTAGAGCCATTGCCAAATGAACGCGGAGCAGCGTGATGTCAGCCGATTTCACAGCGGCGTCGGCAACCTCGATGATGCTGGCGGCGGAGAATGTCTCGATGACGCCGATCGAACGCAACTGCCGGGGATCGATCTCGACTGCATTTGAGATAGCGCCGAGAACCGAAGGATGCACGCGCGCGATTTGCCGACGCTCGATCAGCGATGGTCCCGCGGCAACCCCACCCGCCTCGACCGCGGCCTGGACGCTGGTTACGTCGCCGGAGACCACGATGAGAAACTTTCCCGAGCAGATGCTGCGGGCCATCAAGAGCTGCACCGAAGCGGCCTTCAGCATGACATCCTGGACCAGGAAGCCGGTGGCCACGCTGGCCAGTTCGATCAGTCCGATAGAAGTGATTTCCGCCATGATTTTTGGCTCCTTTGAATTCTCCCCCCGCCCATTTTCAACAACAACCAAATGGACCTGGGTGCTCCATCCTCGCCGCTGTCATCCTGATCACAGTCGAAGGAGCTGCTTCTTGACACTTTGCGGCTAAGGCGAGATACCTGGACGCCGCACAACAGATAAAAAATGCACTACGCTTCGATGACCACCGCATCGCGACCCACCGTCACCACGCCGTCGATGCTGGCATGGATGCGCGCGCCCAGCTTGCCCTGCTCCGGCGCGGCCAACAGATCGCCCAGGCGGACCCGGTCGCCACACTTGACTACGGGAATCGCCGGCGATCCAGCGTGCTGCTTCAATGGCAGATTGACCTTGAGCGGCGTAAAATTGTAATCGACCAACGGTCCTGCATTGTTGTACTCGCCCAAGCCCAGCCTTGCAATCAAGCGGCGCATCGGCACGCGGCGGTATTCGGCCATGGGATGCGGCATGATCGAGGCGGGATCGCCTTTGAAGGTCAGCCCCAGTTCGCGCGCCAGAGGCTTGGCCTGCACGCAGACATTTTTTGGATCGAGATCCTCCGGACAAGCGTACAGGGTGCAGAGATTGCACTCGCAGCAGTAGAGTGTGGCCACCATGGCCTCCGAGCCGGTAGCGAAGCCCAGCGACTGCATGGCGCGATGCGGCTGGATGGGATGGCCGAGCAGAAAGCGCGGGCAGAATTCGGTGCAGAAGCGGCACTGATCGCAGGCCGATCGGCCAATGCGGTTCACCTGAATCATTGGAGCATTGTGACGCTGGATCAGGCTATGCGAGGCTGGCAGGACGATGATGCCGCCGGTAGTCTTGGTCACCGGTACGTCCAGGCTGGCCGCGGGCTTGGCCATCATGACGCCGCCCAGCAGCACGCCAATATCGTCCACGGTTGCGCCGCCTGCGGCTTCGATCACTTCTCCGATAGTGATGCCGACGGGAACACGCAGTGTGACGGGTGAGGCAACCGCGCCGGCAACGGTCAGATACTTGTGCGTGACCGGCAGGTTGAGGCCGATATTCAGCAGCGTTTCGACATTCGAGACAGCTACGTCCACATCTTTGGGCAGCCCACCGGGAGGGATAATGCGCCCAGTGACCAGATGCACCAGTATGAACTCATCGCCAGCCGGATAGACATCAGGCAGCGGCACAATGCGCACACCGCGAGGGGCGATGCGCTCCAGCTCTTCGATGATTTCCTGATACTTTTCCTTGACGCCGATGGCCGCTTCCGAGGCTCCAACGATCTCCATGGCCATCCCCAGCCCACGCAGAAACGGCTCGGCGTAATGATGCAGAAGCTCTTTATCTTTATGCAGCAGCGGCTCGCACTCGGCGGCGTTGACAATCAGTTGCGAAACTCGGGAGGCAAACTTGACCGCTGCCGGAAAGCCACCGCCGCCCGCGCCGACAATGCCGAGTTCTTCAAGGCGAACCAACGATGTGGGCAGGTAAGCGTTGGCAACGGGTTCTTCCGGATTGGCCGCCATGTTCACGCTCGAATTCCGTCAAATATTCGATTTGACTCTGATAAGAATTGTACGATATGCTTTACAATAATTCAAGAGTGTTCAAAAGTGTTCACGCGAATGAAATGTCTGATCCCAAATATCGGCAGCACCTCTTTCAAGTATCAGCTACTGGACATGCCCGGCGAGACGGTTCTGGCGGAAGGTCGTATCGGGCGGATCGGCCAGCGGGGCGGCGAGTGCGCCGATTATCCAGATGCAATCCGCACATGCATTGCGGCGATAGCCGGGAAGGGCAAGGCGCTCAAGGATCTTTCCGAGATCGGCGCGGTGGGCTTCAAAGTGGTTCATGCGGGGCCGCTGAATGAGTCGCAGTTGATCGGCGACGAACTGCTCCAGGCGATGGAGGAGTTCACTTTTTTTGCTCCGGCGCACAATCCTCCCTATATTGCGGCGATTCAGGCCTTTCGCCAGGAGCTTCCCGGCGTGCCGCTGGTGGCGGTGATTGAGACCGCTCCCTACCGCTTCATGGACGAGGCGGCTACCACCTATCGCCGCGCCCTACGAGTGGCGCGAGCGGTTCGGCATTCGGCGTTATGGGTTTCATGGGGCCAGTCATCGCGCGGCAAACGAGCATACGACGGCGCTGCTTGGCCGAAAAGGCCTCCGCCATATCAGTTGCCATCTGGGCGGCAGTTCCAGCATCGCGGCCTTTCGCGACGGCATAGCCATCGACACCAGTTTTGGAACCTCACCGCAGTCGGGGCTGCCACAGAACAATCGCGTCGGCGATATGGATGCCTTCGCCGTTTTGCACGTGATGAAAAAGCTTGGCATAGGACCGGATGAAATGGCGCGCATTCTTGGGCAGTTTTCCGGCCTGGCCGGCATCAGCGGGACCAGCGGTGATCTGCGCGATCTGGATGAGGCCGCGGCGTTGGGCAGCAAGCAGGCCGAACTGGCACTGGATGTATTTGTACGCGCGATTCGGCACTACATCGGCGCATTTTTGCTGGAGCTGGGTGGGGTGGATGCGATTACATTTTCCGGCGGCATCGGCGAAAACAGCGTCGGAGCTTCGCGCAGATGTCTTGAAGAATTTATTAGGATTTGGTATTGAGTTGGATGAGGAGAAGAACCGCGCGCGTGAAGGAGACTGGGAGCAATTTCGACGGAGAACTCGGCGGTGAAGATTTTGATTGTTCCAGCGAATGAAGAGTTGATTGTGGCGCGGGAGACGGTGAAGGTAGTGGGCGAGGCGCAAGCAAGGTAGCTGCAAAGTAACACGGGAATTCTTATGATACGTGGAAACACAATATCGCCGGGCTACGATTGACCGTTCAATCGTCGAGCAGATCGTCCGCCAGGTGGCGCTGGAGTATCTGGGGCGCGGCCAAGGCCCCGCGCCGCTGCTCACGGTGCAAACCTCCTCGCGGCATATGCACGTCTGCCGCGAAGATATGGATGTGCTCTTTGGGCCGGGAAAGGAGTTGACATTTGACCGTCCGCTTTATCAGGAGGGAAACTTCGCGGCCAAGGAGACGGTTACGATTGTCGGTCCGCGCGGCAGACTGATCTCCAACCTTCGCATCCTTGGTCCGATGCGCAAGCAATCGCAGGTGGAACTGGCCTTTACCGACGCCATCATGCTGGGCTACACAGAGATTCCGGTGCGGCTTTCGGGCGACATTGCGGGCACGCCTGGCGCGGTGATCATCGGGCCGAAGGGCGTGGTTGAGTTGAAGGAAGGCTTGATTCGCGCGGCGATTCACGTACACATGAATCCCGCCGAAGCTGCATACTTTGGCGTGAAAAAGGGCGACCGCATGAAGCTGCGCATCGGCGGCGATGCGGGCTTGACATTCAACAATGTTCATGTGCGCATTGATCCCGCGTCGCGCCTGAATGTGCACATGGACACCGATGAGGCCAATGCCTGCGGAGCGCATCTGACCAAGGACATTGAACTATTCAAGTAACACAACAGGAGAAGAGAGGAAAGCGATGAAGCAAGCGCTTGGAATGATTGAAACGAAGGGCCTGGTGGCGCTGTTTGAAGCGACCGACGCCATGCTCAAGTCAGCAAATGTGACCTTCGCCGGCTGGCAGTCCGTAGGTTCGGGACTGGTAACCGCCTTTGTGGAAGGAGACGTGGCGGCGGTGAAAGCCGCCACGGACGCGGGCGCGGAGGCAGCGGCGAGAATCGGCGAGGTGGTCAGCGTGCAGGTGATCTCGCGCCCTCACGACGAACTGCCATCGTTCGTACAACCGGCGAGATAGCCAAGGAGAGCCAGATGAGTGAAGCAATCGGATTGATAGAAACCAAGGGCCTCGTCGGACTGGTCGAGGCGTGTGACGCGATGGTGAAGGCGGCCAGCGTTGAGCTAGTGAAGACTGTTCAGATCGGTGGCGGATACGTGACCGCGATCGTGCGCGGCGATGTGGGCAGTGTGCGCGCCGCAGTGGACGCGGGCGCGGCAGCAGCCAAGAATGTGGGAGAGCTGGTCGCTTCGCACGTGATTGCGCGTCCGCATGATGCGCTGGTGGAAAGTTTTTTGTAAGAAGAGAGATTGAGGAGAAGACAAATGGCCAATGAAGCGATTGGAATGATCGAAACGAAGGGCTTGGTGGCGCTGGTTCAGGCTACCGACGCAATGCTGAAGGCTGCCAGCGTGGAGTTTGTGGGCTGGAACAAGATCGGCAGTGGTCTGTGCTCGGTATTTGTCCAGGGCGATGTGGGCAGTGTGCGTGCGGCGGTCGATGCCGGCGCCAGCGCCGCACGCGCAATTGGCGAGGTACAGAGCGTGCACGTGATTGCGCGCCCGCACGGTACGCTCAGCGCAGTCCTGCCGAAATAACTGGTCGAGCACACGCGAGAGGTGAGCCGTTATGTTTATTGCGAAAGTCATCGGCAATGTTGTCGCTACGCAGAAGAATGAGAAATTCCGCGGAATGAAGCTGCTGTTGATTCAACCGTACGTCAGCAAGGACGGTAGGCTACAGATTTCCGGCAGCAGTGTGGTTGCCGTCGATAGCGTGGGAGCCGGCGCGGGCGAGTGCATTTTGTTCACGCAGGGCAGCTCGGCGCGGTTGACGCCTGCCACAAAAGATGCGCCAGTGGATGCCGTGATCGTGGGCATCGTTGACTCGGTCGAGGTGGAAGGCAACGTATTGGAGAAGCCGTAAATGCAGATTCAAGAGCAGATGATCGCGGAGATCGCCAAGGAAGTCGTGACCCGGCTGCGCATCCAGATGCAACTGCCGGAGCGGCCTGCTGTGCAAGCTGCCGCGCCTGCATTCGTGGCGCGGGACGGCGTCTTCGCCACGGTGGACGAGGCCGCCAGCGCTGCCTTTGAAGCGCAGAAAAAAGTCGCGCGGATGAGCCTGGAAGATCGCGGGCGCATGATCGAGATTGTGCGGCGCATCTGCAATGACCGTCGTGAGGAATTGGGCCGCATGGAGCTGGAAGAGACCAAGGTAGGCCGCCTCGATCATAAAATTCTCAAGCTGACGAATATGCGTTATGTGCAAGGGGTGGAAGCAATGCGCGCCGCGGGCACCAGTGCGCGAAGCGACTCGACCGGCCTGTGCATCATCGAACGCGCGCCCTGGGGCGTGATTGGCATGATGCTGCCGGTGACGCATTCCGTGCCGACGATGGCCGCAAACGCGATCAATATTCTGGCGGCGGGCAATACGGCGGTCTTTGGCCCCCATCCATCCGGCGCGCGCGTGGCGCAGTACGCGCTGCAGCTCTTCAATCGCGAGATCGAGCGTGAACTTGGCGTAGCCAATGTGTTGACCACTATCCTTTCGCCAAGCATTGAAGCCGCCGAGCAGATCTTCAATCACCCGAAGATTGCATTGCTCTGCGTCACCGGCGGCCCAGTAGTGGTGAAGGCCGCCAGCAAATCCGGCAAGCGCGTGATCGCCGCCGGCCCCGGCAATCCTCCTGTCGTTGTGGATGAAACCGCGGATATGGATCGAGCCGCGGAGTGCATCATCGCTGGAGCTTCTTTTGACAACAATCTGCTTTGCATCGGCGAGAAGGAAGTCTTTGTCGTCGCATCGGTCGCAGACAGGTTCATTGACGCGATGCGCCGCGCTGGAGCTTATCAATTGGATGCCGCGCAGATCGAGCGGCTTACCCAAGCGGCGTTCACCTTTGATGGCGATGGTAAAGGCTGTGCCCGCGCGCATGTGAAGAAGGATTTTGTCGGCAAGGATGTCGCGGTGCTTGCGGCAGCGGCGGGCGCGCGCGTGCCGGCCAATACGCAGCTCCTCTTTGGAGAAACCGACGAGGATCACCCTTACGTTGTCGAAGAGCAGATGATGCCTTTTGTTCCGGTGGTGCGCGTCACGATGTGGACGCGGGCATTGCCGCGGCGGTGAAGGCCGAGCACGGCTACCGGCACACGGCGATCATTCACACGCAGAATGTGGAGACGGCAACCCGCATGGCGCGCGCGTTGAACACCACGCTCTTCATTCACAACGCGGCGTCGCCGGCATCACTTGGAGTTGGAGGCCCAGGGTATTTCAGTCATAGCATTGCAACGCCCACCGGAGAAGGCATCACCACGCCGCTGACCTTTACGCGCGAACGGCAGATGGTCGTCGGCAATGCATTGAGGATTGTGTAGTAATTGTTCATGCAAGATGTGGCTTTGAAAGGGCACGGCTTCAGTCGTGCCGATAAGTCAACAAAATGAAATCGGGGCTTTAGCCCCTTCGGAAAGTCGGTTGAATCGAATATGTTCTTAGCGCGCATCAGCGGCACAGTCGTAGCGGCCATCAAGCATCCCACCCTGGAGGGCTGCCGCTTCCTGCTTGCGCAACGCATAGTGGCCGACGGCAGTCTGGAGATGAACCTATCGCGGTGATCGATTGGCTGGGAGCGGCCAGCGGCTCGACGGTGATCGTCTCCACCGACGGCGATATTGCGCGCATTCGATTGGGCAACACAACGCCGGTGCGCATGGTTGTCGCGGGAATTGTTGACGAGGCCCAGCAGCGCGGAGGCGGTGCATGAGGCTGGGAATCGTTCGCGGTCATGTGGTTCTCAATTCCGCCTTGGCGGCTTTGCGCGGCAAGACGCTTGTCGTTCTGGAGCCAGTGACGATGGAGAATCTATGCGCGGCAAATGGATCGGGCGGCGGCAAGGCGCTGATCGCTGTTGATGAACTCGGAGCGGCGGAAGGTCAGGTTGTTGGCTTCACGGAGGGCCGCGAGGCAGCCAATCCCTTCTGGCCCGATGCCGTGCCCGTCGATGCGTATTGTTCGTTGATTGTCGATTCCATTCACTTTCATTCGTAGTTTTTTCTGAGAATATCGAGGTGTTTCCAATGAAGAGCGAGACAAAAAGTTTTGAGGTTTCTGGTCAGAAACTGCTGTCAGTGCGCGATGCCCAGAATGCCCGCGCGGCGGGAGCAACAAGCGTGGTGATTGCAGAGAAGTGCGTCGTCACTCCTTCGGCTCGCGACTTCTTGGCGCAGCATAATATCGCTCTGGTGAAGGGAGGGAAGGGAAGCGCTGCGGCCCAAGCAGGCGCGCCAGCCGCGAGTGCCTATGGCAACAGCAGCGCGCCGCCAACGCGCGGCAAAGCCAACCCGAAGTTGTTTTTTACGCCAGAAGCCGAAGCCATCAAAAAAGAGATTTGCGCGGTGGGGCGCAAGCTGTGGATGCGCCAGTTTGTGGACGGCAACGGCGGCAATATCTCGTATCGCATCGGACCCAATGAAGTTATCTGCACGCCCACGCTCGTCAGCAAATACGATCTGACGCCCGACGATCTGAGCATGGTCGATCTGGAGGGAAACCAGATCGCCGGCAGCCGCCCGCGTACCAGTGAAATCTTTCTGCATCTTGAAATCTACAAAGCAGTGCCGGAGGCCAAGTCCTGCGTTCACTGCCATCCGCCGCACGCCACGGCCTACGCCATCACGGGCCGAGTCCCGCCAAATCTGGTCATTCCGGAGTTCGAGGTCTTTGTGGGCAAGGTGGCCATCTCGCCCTATGAGACACCAGGCACGGCGGAGTTTGCGAGGACCGTTCTGCCCTACGTCAAGACGCACAACACGGTGCTGCTGGCCAACCACGGCATCATCTGCTGGGCAGACACAGTGACCCATGCCGAATGGTACGCCGAAGTGCTGGAGACTTACTGCTGGACTCTGCTGATCGCCTCGCAACTCGGCGCGCCGATCTCGTATATCTCCGAGCAGAAGGGCGCCGACCTGCTGGCCCTCAAAAAGAAACTGGGACTTCCAGACGTTCGCTTCGACACATCCAGGATGAAGGAGTGCCAGCTCAGCGACCTGGAGGTGCCGGGATCGATTGCGCTGTTGCCCACCCCTTGTGATGGCGATAACGGACACACTGGCATGCCATCGAATGCGGACCTGGAGGCGCTGGTGAAGTCCGTTACCGATGCGGTGATGGAAGCGATCAACAACTAATTTATCTCAGCAGCGCCGAGAGCGCGAGCGTCATTCCCAGCCCGGCGACAGAGAGCACCGTCTCCAGCACTGTCCAAGTGGAGAGCGTTTCTTTCAGCTCCAGTTTGAAGAAAGATTGAATCAGCCAGAAGCCTGGATCGTTGACGTGCGAGAGCATGATGGAACCGGTGCCGGTGGCCAGAACCAGCAGTTCCGGGCGCACGCCGGCGTGGGCGGCCATCGGCGAGAGAATCGATGAGGCAATAGCCATCGCTACCGTCGCCGAGCCAGTAGAGACGCGTACCACGGCGGCCATCAGCCAGGCCAGCAGCAGTGGCGGAATCGATGCGCCGAGCGCCAAGCCGACAGTGGCCTGCGCGGCTCCTGAGTCACGCAAAATACCGCTTAACCCGCCCGCCGCTGCCAGAATCACCAACACGTTGGCGATAGGCTCAAACGATTCTCCAGTCAGTTTGCGCAACAACTCGCGACCGTGATGGTGGCCGGACTGAAGGTGGCCTCCCAGTGTGACCAGCGCCACCAGAACGGCGATCAAGAGCGCCACCTCCGGTGTGCCGATAAAGTGTAGAATCTGGTTGGCGATGCCGCGGCGAGCGGCGAGCGCGTCGGCCCAACTGCCGAGAAAGATCAGCGCAACAGGCAATAGAATCGCAGAGGCTGCAAGGAAGGGACCGGCAGGCGCCGAGTGATTTCCCGTGGTTGAACATTCACCCGCCAGAATGACCGATTGCAGACTCGGCAACTCCGCAACTCGCTCTTCCTCCACAGGCGTTTCGCCGACGGCTGAAGCCGCATTCGTGTTCGTTGCGTCTACGGCGCCACTGCCCCCGCACGCTTGCAAAGCCTGTTTCTCCCAACGGAGGGTCATCAGCCATCCCAGGCCCGGTCCAGCCAGCGCCGCGGCGGGCAGGCCGACGACAAGTCCCCAGAGAATCGTGCGGCCCAGATCCGCATGGTACTGCGTGACGGCCAGCATCGCTGCCGGATGTGGCGGCAGCGTGCAATGGACGATCGAAAGGCCTGCCAGCAGAGGCATGGCGACCAGAATTGGCGGTCGATGGTTGCGTTCTGCCGTGGCTGCGACAATCGGCAGCAGCAGGACAAGCCCGACCTCAAAGAAGACCGGCATTCCGACCAGGATGCCTAGCGCCAGCAGCGCCCACGGCAAGCCTTTCGGGCCGCACTTCTCAACCAAAGCTCTGCCCAGCGTGGTCGCCCCGCCGCTTGAAGCCAGCAGGCGGCCCAGAACCGCGCCTAGCGCAAGCACGATGGCAATGTGGCCCATCAGATTGCCGACCCCGGCGGAGAAAGAAAGCGGAACCTGGCTGAGCGGCATTCCCGAAGCCACCCCTAAACCAAGTGCGGCTATCACGAGCGCCAGCGCCGGATGCAGGCGAACTCTGGTAATCAGCAGCAGAAGCAGCAGCACCGTTGCGGCGGCGCAGGCGAGGAGGAAGAAGCTGCCATGGACAATTGTCGATTCAAGGCTCACCGCCAGATTATTCCACACTCAAGCGCGTGAGTTAACCCATTCTTTCCGTTTCAGTCCCAATGAATGGAGCACAACTCCATGGTTTATCCTAAGGCTACATATATGAACATCGAAATCCCCAATCTTGACGCTTTTGATGAGTCGGCGCTTGACCGGGCCTTTGCGGCATTGGAGCGGCAGGCGCGCGAGGCGGCTGCGGAAATCGGCAATGAGGCGGCCGTCGAGGCCTTCAAGCTGCAATGGCTGGGCCGCAAGCAGGGGCTGCTCAACGAGGTCTCCGGCCGCTGGCTGAAGGCCGCGCCCGCCGAGGCTAAAAAGGCGCTGGGCATGCGCTTCAACGCCTTCAAGGCCGTGGTTGAGGGGCTGTTGGGCGCGGCGCTGGGAGCGGGTCCGACCGACGCGGCGCTCATCCGCGAAGCCATCGACATCACGCTGCCCGGCACGCGGCGGTTGCTTGGCGCTGAACACCCAATTACTCGCACGTTGAATGAGATTGTCTCGGTCTTTGCGGCGCTGGGCTACTCGGTCGGTGTTGGTCCTGAGGTCGAGACCGACTTCTACAACTTCGAGAGCATGAACTTTCCTCCGGGGCATCCGGCGCGCGACACGCAGGACACGCTGGTGGTGGCGGGGCAAGAGCGCCGCCCGCAGCGCGACCGACTACTGATGCGCACACACACCTCACCTGTGCAGATGCGGACGATGGAGTCGCAACCGCCGCCAGTGCGCATTGTGATTCCCGGCAAAGTACATCGCAACGACGCGCAAGACGCCACCCACTCGCCGATCTTCCATCAAGTCGAGGGACTCTGCGTGGACACCAACATCACCTTCAGCGATTTGAAAGGTACGCTCGACCACGCGATGAAGGCTCTCTTCGGCTCGTCGGTCAAGACGCGCTTCTTCCCATCGTTTTTTCCCTTCACCGAGCCGAGCGCCGATGTGCAGATCAGTTGCATCTTTTGTGGAGGAAAGGGCTGCCGCAAGTGCAAGAACTCCGGCTGGATTGAACTGCTGGGCTGCGGCATGGTGGACCCGGCGGTCTTCGCCTTTGCGGCGGAGAAGCAGCCAGCGTATGATTCGAAGAAAATCTCCGGGTTTGCCTTCGGCATGGGCGTGGAGCGCATCGCGATGATGAAGTACGGCGTAAGTGAAATTGGTCAGTTCTATGCTGGAGATATGAGGTTTCTGGGGCAGTTTGTGTAAACATGAACCACGCGGAAAGAATGAATGCTGCTTATTAGCGCGCGCCTCGCGCGGTTTTGCGAGTTAGCTGGTAAGCGGTTGCGTTGAGAATGAGGTGCTTATGCCCAGAACCAGGTTTTTTCGTGATTTAATCGTTTGGCAAAAAGCAATGGAATTAGCTCGCCAGGTTTATCTGCATACAGAAGAGTTTCCGAAGTCCGAAACCTTTGGATTGCGGATGCAAATGCGCCGGTCTGCAGTTGCAGTTGCAAGCCATATCGCCGAAGGCCATGGCAAGCTAACTGATATGGATTTGCGAAAATCTCTTGGCTCAGCACGTGGATCGCTCTACGAGTTTGAAACGCAGAATGAACTGGCGAGTGACATGGGCTTTATCGCCAAGGAATCCGCTGCAAAGTTGCTCGAACTGGCTACGGAAACCGCAAAACTCATCAATGGATTACTGGGTGCATTGAACCCCTGATCGGGATAATGAATCCAGCTAACTTGCTAACTCGCAATGTGCGTGCAGTGCACGCTAACTTGCTAACAGGACACCAATGAAGATACTCACAAAATGGCTTCGCGCATATTTACCTGAGTTGCCGGTGGACGATGCGCAACTTGCTGAAGACCTCACCCTGCGCGGCATCGCCGTCGAAGGCATCTACGATCTCGGCGCGGGCAACGGCTCGCTCTACGAAATGGACATCACCACCAACCGCGTGGACGCGATGAACCACTACGGCGTGGCGCGCGAGGCGGCGGCGATCTATGGACTCACGCTGCCTGCGCTCAACTTTGTGCTGCCCGAAGCACAGTCAGTGTCCGCTCCTTTCTCCGTGCGCATTGAAGCCCAAGACGCTTGCGGCCGCTTTACGGCGCGGGTGCTGCGCGACGTAACCATCGCTCCCTCGCGCGATTGGTTTGCCGGTGCTGAGGTGGCCACATACTTCGGCCTGCTGGAGCAGAAGCAAATCTCCAACGCCGTGGACGCCACCAACTTTGCATGGCTTCTGATGGGCCAGCCCACGCACGTCTTCGATCTGGACAAGCTGGAAGGCGGCATCGTCGTCCGGCGCGCAAAGAAGGGCGAGAAGCTCAAGACTCTCGACGGCGTGGAGCGTACGCTCGACCCCGAAGACCTGATTATCGCCGACCACGTAAAGCCTCTCGGTTTGGCCGGCGTCATGGGCGGCTGGGATTCGATGATTACCGCCGAGACGAAGAATGTTCTGGTCGAGGCGGCCTGGTTTGATCCGGTCGCGGTCCGCCGCACCGCCCGCCGTCATGGCCTGCACACCGACGCCAGCCATCGCTTTGAGCGCGGCGCGGACTTCAACGCCGCCGAAGTTGCCTCGGCCATTGTGAGCCGCATTCTGCTGGCTAGCGGCGGCTGGATCGAAGGCGATCTGGTGGATGTGCGCATGCCCGCCCTCGAAGCCCGTACCGCCAAACGCCTTCCAATCGAAATAAAACTGAGCGAAGTGCGTCGCATTCTGGGTGCCACGATTGACGCGGAGGGAATCACAGCGGCGACTGCCGAGGCAGTGCTGCGGGCGCTTGGCTGCGATTTGCAGAAGATCAGTGAAGCTGCCTGGCAAGTGACGCTGCCCGGTTGGCGCCTGGACATCGACCGCGAGATCGACCTGATCGAAGAGGTCGCCCGCGTCTATGGCTATAACCGCTTTGCCAACACCCTGCCCGCCTTTGGCGAAGGCGTGCGCGCACTTCCCTGGGCAGAGAAAGAGTTGGAACTTCGTCGCACCCTGCTCTCTGCCGGCTTCCATGAGGCCATCAGCAGCACCTTCTGCTCGGCCGCAGAGGCCGCTCTCACCGCCCCGCAGCCGGGGCTTGCCGTGCCGCTCGGCAATCCCTTGAGCGAAGAAGCCGGCGTACTGCGTCCCTCCCTCATTCCCGGAATGCTCTCCATGATTGCCGGCAATCTGCACCGCGACGTAAGCGATGTGCGTCTCTTCGAACTGGGCACGGTCTTCAGCGGTACTACAGATAAAGTTGATGAACGGCCCGCGCTCTCCTTCGGCGCAGTCGGCGCAATGCCGGAGCAGGGTGCGCTGCACGCCGCCCGGCCCATCGAATTTTACGACCTGAAAGGCGCGGTCGAGCAGCTTCTGGCGCGCTTTCAATTCCGCGCAGTTCTCTTCGACCGCTTCCCTGCCGAGGCGGGCATCACGCCGCCCTGGCTGCATCCCTATCGCGCTGCGCGGGTTGTTATCGACGGCGCAACCGTGGGCTGGTTCGGCCAGCTTCATCCTGCGCAGGCCGCCGAGCGCAAGTTGAAGGATACCGTTCTCGTTGGAGAAATCTACCTGGACCGCCTCTACAAGCTGCCCTTGCGCCAGCCGGTTGCGCGGGAGATTTCGCGCTTTCAGCCGGTTCGCCGCGACTTCTCGCTGATTCTGGACGAAAAAATCACTTGGGAAACGATTGATCAGGCGGTTGCCTCGCTGCGCATTCCCGAATTAGTGGAGTGGCGCGCGCGTGAGCTATTCCGCGACAAGAAACTGGCCGCGGGCGAATACGCGCTGCTGCTGGGCGCAACCTTCCATGCTGCCGACCGCACGCTGCGCGAAGAAGAGTTGCAAGTCTTCCAGGCACAGGTCATTGAGGCTATTGGCAAAGTTGGGGCGCGCCTGCGCAGTTAATCGGAAAAGCAGATCATTCTGCGCTATACTCGCTGCGATAAGATCGATTTCCCTGGAGGTTATTCTATGTCCGAGAGTTTTGGAAGACAGATGGTTTGGATGAGGCGCTGCCGGAAGAGCGGGAGGCTGAACCAGTAGCGGAGGCTGTCGCCGAGCCTGTTGCCGAACTGGTCGCCGAAACAGCCGCGGACGCAAGCACTGTTACGCTCAGCGTGGATGAATTCTCCGCGCTGGAAGAGCGTGTCTTGCGCACCGTGAATCTGGTCAAGTTCGAGCGTCAGGCTCGCGCCACCGCCGAGGAGCGCGCCACCAAGGCCGAGTTGGAGTTGCGCGAGCAGGCTCCGCTTGCAGAAAAACTCCAGAAGGAAATCAGCACCCTGCGCGAAGAGCGCAACCAAGTGCGTCAGCGCGTCGAGCGCATCCTCTCGCAACTGGATGCACTGGAACTATGAGGTCGCCCATGGCTCAAGAGCAATCCGGCAACCGGGCTGGCTATGTTGCCGTGCAAATCTACGATCAGACGTATTACCTCTCCGGACAGGACTCGGCGCACATTCGCGCTCTGGCCGGCTTGGTCGATGCGCGGATGCGCGCCGTCGCCGCCCAAGGGACGACCGTGGACTCGCTGCGCGTTGCCGTGCTTGCCGCGTTGAATCTGGCAGACGAGCTTGCCGAGGCCCGCAAGAGCACTGGCGGAGGCGCGCAACCAACCCACGCCCGTGCCGTCAGCCTGCGCGGTTTGCTCGACGAAGTCCTGGAAGATGAGCGCAAGACCGGCTGATCACAGCTTGGAATCCATTTCCTGCATTGAAAGAGCAAGACTTGCTGGTACTGGTCGCAAGCGCAATAAACCGGAAGCAGATCAGTTCTTGTCGAACTCCGGGAGATAGAGTTGTAGGGCTATCAAAATGGAGTTTCAACTTTGGGATTCAGGTTGAACTCGTTAAATCAACAGATGGTCGAATTCCGATCCGCCGCACAGATCCAACTCTTCAAAAAAGCTTTCAACTCCGCCGGCGGGCGCAGCCATAGTTCGGCTGCGCTTGGCCTTGCCATCCGCCTCACCAGAACACTCAATCCGCGCGAGCCAAGACGGTTGACCGCCTGAAAGGCTGCCTCATCGCTCAGATCGTCACCCAGATAGGCCGTAGGCACGCTGGCGGCAGCCTCGGCAAGGATAGCCTCAACAGCTCCGCCCTTGTTACGCCCGGCGCGCAGCTCTATGCCGCCGTCGAAGTCCAGCAGCGTCACGCCTTCCATCCGCGCCAGTGGTTCAAACAGGACGCGGGTCCGTTGTTCAATCTGTTCAGCCCGACGGCGCGAGACGCCGCGCCAGTGCATTACAACGCCATTCGCCTTGTCTTCGAAGAGGCCGCCGAGAGGATACTGCTTGAGCAGTTCGCGCAGCTCATTCAATTTGGCTTGGGTCGCCGCCGGTGGCAGCTCCAGTTCGCGCCGGCCGTCGGGATAGAGGCGCTCCGCGCCGTGAAGTCCCCAAACTTCAAGCGGCGGGTCAAGCTTGAGCATGGGGGCAATCTCTGCCGCGGGACGGCCGGTAATCAATGCCATGCGCGTCCGGCCCTGGCGCTGAATCCCTCCCAGCAGCTCGCGCACTCCCGCCCAAGGGCGTGCCGTGAAGCGATTCACGCGGAATGGTGCTAGCGTCCCGTCATAATCGAGCAGCAAGAGCGGCTGCTCGTTCAGTATGAATCCGCTGAAAAACTCGTCCAGCCTCCGTGCGGTTCTTGCGGTCAACCTTGGCTCTCTTTCCTCATCAAGTTTATCGTGTAGGGCAAGTAGCTTGGCCCGCCAGACCGGCTCGCCGGTCAATATGCCCTGTCCATTTCCACTTTACCGGCGACGGAAGTCCCAAAGACAATCATTGCTTTCCTCGTTGAACCCGCAAAGAAAACAACGGATTTGCCCGGTTTTACGCGCGTAATGGCGTTGCCGCTCCCCAGCCATTTACAATGGCGTCTAAGCATCAGGTGAGCGATTCAATGCCGCCTCGCTGTGTCCAGACCCTTATGAATCTTCGAAACTTTCGCTCTCCCGCGGCTTTCGTGCTCTCGACGGTGCTGCTTGCAACTTTCACCCTGGCGCAAACGCATCCCGCCGCGCCCGAAAGCCCCTATGGCGGCGTCACGGTCGAAGAAATCATCGCCCGGATCAACGATCAGATCATTACACGCTCTGACTATGACCGCGCCATGAAGGAACTGGATGACGAGGCGCGCCAGCACGGTGCCTCGATGCAGGAGATCTCCGCGGCCCACAAGGATCTGTTGCGCAATCTCATCGACCAGCAACTCTGGCTCTCCAAGGGCAAGGAACTCAGTATTACCGGCGAGACCGAGCTGGTCAACAAGCTGAACGAGATACGCAAGCAGTACCATCTGGAATCGATGGAAGACCTGGAAAAAGCCGCCAAGGAACAAGGCATCTCGTTTGAGGACTTCAAAGCCAACATCCGCAACGGCATCATCACCCAGGAGGTGATGCGCGAGGAAGTCGGCAAGATGGTGCAGTTCACGCCCGGCGAGGCGGAGAGGTACTTTGAGGCGCACAAGCAGGATTATGCACAGCAGGAGAGCGTTACACTCTCCGAGATTCTCGTTTCGACAGGGACACCTGCGCCATCGGTGATCAACCAAGGCGGTGCGCAGCCCGACGATCCGGAAAAAATTGCCGCTGCCAAGGCGAAGGCCGACGATCTGGAAGCCAAGCTCAAAGCCGGCGGCGACTTTGCTCAACTGGCGCGCAGCTTCAGTGATGGCACCACGGCTGCCGAGGGCGGCGATCTGGGCCAATACAAACGCGGCGAACTGGCCAAGATCTTCGAGGACCAGACTTTTTCACTTAAGACGGGGCAATTCACCGAGCCGATTCGCACCAAGCAGGGCTTTGTCATCATGAAGGTGGTGCAGCACGTTCCCGGTGGCATTCCGGCGTACAAGGATGTCAAGTCGCAGGTGGAGGAGAACTTCTTCATGTCCCGCATGGAGCCGGCGATGCGCGGCTATCTGACCACCATGCGCGAGCAGGCCTTCATCGACATCAAGCCGGGATATACCGATACCGGCGCCAGCGCCAAGCAGACCAAGCCGATCTATAGCGCCTACACGCCGCCCGCGCCCAAAAAGAAGAAGAAGGTGGAGCGGACGCGTTATCGCCAAAATACTAGAAGCTTCCGTCAGAAGGTATCTCTGGCCTCTACACCTGCCGAGGGTGCAGCTCCGGGCCGCCACACCGGCCAAGAAGGGCAAGAGTCCAAGTACGGATACCGCGTCCATGAAGCCTGGCAAGAAGGAAAAGATCCGTTTGGGTCAGGCTCCGACCAAGACCCTGCCGAAGGCGGCGGCGGCGGCAACCGAGGATGCCGGCGCAGTGGATCATTCGGCTGACTCCGCTCCGGAGCCGGTCAACCCTCTGGAGGCAAGCAGCAAGCCGACGCAGAAGACGCGCTTCAGCTCTCGCGCCAAAGAGGAAAAGCAGGCCAGGATCAAGGCCAAAGGAGCCGCAAAGACCGATTCGATGGCTCCGGTGGCGCCGAGTGCGGCTGAGGTTGCCGACCAGCAGAGCGCAGGCTGGTCCATTGGGGTTGGCTGGGGACACCTCCGCCAAGAAAAAGAAGAAAGCTGCTACAACCGCCGGCGATAAAACCCGCTTGACCGACAAAAAGAAGAAAGCCGAGACTCCGGCGGACAATTCTACAGACACTCCGGCGGCAACCGCTCCGGCTCCCACATCGAAGTAATGGCGGTCCCTTACCGGCGAATGAGGACCACGATAATCCAATTGCTTTGAAAGGGTACGGCTCATGCCGTACCCTTTCAAATTAAGGAAGAACCATGCACTCAGTCTGGATGGGTGAGTTTCTCGGCACGCTGGTTTTGGTGCTGTTGGGCTGCGGCGTCAATGCCGGCGTAACGCTGCGCAAGAGCTACGCCGCAGATAGCGGCTGGCTGGTGATCACCATTGGCTGGGCGCTGGGTGTGCTCTGCGGTGTGCTGGTGGCGCAGGCCTTCGGCAGCCCCGGCGCCAACCTGAATCCCGCCATCACGCTCTCCAACGCCATTGTCAGCGGCGATTTCTCGCAGGTGCTCCTGTTGTCGCTGGCGCAGTTGCTGGGCGCAGTTGCTGGCGCCTCCCTGGCAGCTTTGCATTATGGCCCGCACTGGCGTCTGACGCCCGATCCCGTGGCCAAGCTTGGTGTCTTCGCCACCAATGCCGCTGTCCGCAATCCCGCCTTCAACCTTTTGAGCGAGGCCATCGGGACGGCCGTGCTGATTGTGGTCGCTGCCGCCGTGGTTTCAAAGGGCGTGTCCATGACCGGGCCTGCGTCGGGAGTTGGACCATGGCTGATCTCCTGCCTGGTTTGGGGCATCGGCCTTTCGCTGGGCGGCACCACCGGCTATGCCATCAACCCGGCCCGCGATCTGGGACCGCGCATCGCCCATGCCCTGCTGCCCATCCCCGGCAAAGAAGGCTCCAACTGGCATTATGCGCCCATCCCGATCTTCGGCCCGTTGCTGGGCGCGGTGCTGGCCGGATTGCTGCTGCGTTGCGCGCATCTGTGAGCGGCATATCCACGCCAGAAATGCCTTGGAAATCAGGCCATAGCGCGTCCTACAGCTCCAGCACATTATCCTCAATGGCAAGGCGGACATTGCCATCGCTCTTGGCCAGCCGCCGTACGGCCTCCGGCTTGTCAACCTTGGCTTTGAGCATAACCAGAGCCACCGGGACACTGCGTCCGGCGCATTTGATGATCTGCACGGCGGCATTGTGGTCGATCTTGCAGGCATTCATCAGAATGTGGATGCCGCGTTCGACCAGCTTGGTGTTCTGCATGTGCACGTTGACCATCAGGTTGTCGTAGACATAGCCCAGGCGTGTCATGGCGCCGGTGGTGATCATGTTCAGCACCATCTTCTGCGCGCTGCCGGCCTTCATGCGCGTGGAGCCGGAGATGACTTCGGGTCCTACATCGGCAATGATGGTGATGTCGGCAGCCTCGGCCAGCGGCGTGGCGTGATTGCAGGTAACGGCGGCGGTGTGCGCTCCGCGGGCACGCGCGTAAGCCACGGCCGCCACCACATAGGGCGTGCGGCCTGAGGCGGAGACACCCACAATCACATCCTTGCGCGTCGGACGGCGGCGAGCGATGTCGCGTTGACCCAGCTCCTCAGAGTCTTCGTTGACCTCGACCGCCGAAGCCAGCGCCTTGGGTCCGCCGGCCATGATGTACTGTACCTGTCCCGGAGTTGTCGAGTAGGTCGGCGGGCACTCCGAGGCGTCCAAAGCCGCAATCCGCCCGCTGGAGCCGGCGCCGACGTAGATCAGCCTTCCCCCCTCGCGCAGACTGCGTGCCACCTGGTCGATGACCTGCGCTATCTCCGGTAGCGCCTTCTTGACGGCGCCCGCCACCTTCACATCCTCGTGGTTGATGATGCGGGCGATCTCCAGCGCAGATTTGGTGTCAAAGCCTTGCGAGGCCTCGTTCAGGCTCTCGGTGGTGAGTTGTTGAAGCTGGTCGGACTGGTCTTTGCCTCGGTGGTCTTTCTGAGCGTTGGCCGTCTCCTGCGTCATCGAACTTGTCAACATTGCGTCAATCCCCGAGTTTTTATTGTAACTGGAAAACTGTCAACTCCGAAGAGAATTCTCAATAGGGATGCAAGGCCGTGACGCACCGGCGCGTATATTTTATAAGATTTGGCGGACTGCGTCATGA
The DNA here is from genome assembly GCA_963804315.1 of uncultured Acidobacteriaceae bacterium. Taxonomy (GTDB): domain Bacteria; phylum Acidobacteriota; class Terriglobia; order Terriglobales; family Acidobacteriaceae; genus Telmatobacter. Next base: position 91,139 of record CAWDQB010000035.1, on the reverse strand, counting down.
AAGGCGGGCCTGACCTGCCGGATCCATTGGCTGGCGCGGTCCGGCCAAGTCCGGTTGGTCAGCAGAGCAATGGCGATTCCGGCTTCCAGATCCATCCACAGAGAACAGCCGCTAAAGCCAAGGTGGCCAATCGAATCCGGCGAAAAATACCGACCCGAGGAGGAAGGCTGTGAAGGCGTATCCCAGCCCAGCGCGCGCGAACTTCCCGGCGGGCCTTGCCGCTGCGCAAAGAGTTGGATCGTCTCCCGGTCGAAGAGAGAGCCGTGGTTTTTGTTACCCGATAGAATTTCACGGGCAAAGCGAAGCAGATCAGGCACATTCGAGAAGAGTCCAGCGTGGCCGGCCGCTCCGCCCAGGAGCCAGGCATTCTCATCCTGCACCTCGCCTTGAATCCGGCGATGACGGAAAGCAGTGTCCTCTTCGGTGGGAGGGATCAGGCTGCGCCTCTCCGCGGGAGGGTTATAGTAGGTTGCCGTCAATTTAATTGGCTGAAAGACTTCTCGTGCCAGCCATGCCGGAAGGGCTTCGCCGGTCAGCGTCTCCAGCGCCTTGCCTAACAAAATAAAGCCCGGATCAGAGTAGTCGGCGCAGGTGCCCGGTTCGGAAACTAGAGGCAGATCCATGCAGGCTTGCAACAGCGCTTCAGGAGTGGCGGCGGTGCGGAAGAACTGCACGTAACCGGGTAGACCAGAGTTGTGCGCCAGCAGGTGGCGCAGCATTACCCGCCAGGCAGGATCAGACGCCGAGCGGTTCGCCACAAAGCCGGGCAGCAACTCTCTCAGCGGTGTCTCCAGGCGCAGTTGCCCGCGTTGGTGAAGGAGCATCGAGGCCGCATTCGTAGCAGCAACCTTGGTAAGGCTGGCGACGTCGTAGACGGTATCCTGCAGGACGACGGGCGAGGATTCCTCATAGGTAAAGTGTCCCCGTGCGCCTTGGAGTACAACCTCGTTGCCAGCCAGCACTCCGAAGGCACAGCCGGGAAAGGCGCCCGCGGCAATTGCTTCGTCCAGGACGCGGAGAGCGGAGGCAAACCGCCCCAGCGCGCCGCCGGACACGGCCGAGTCCATTGTGTCATTGGAATTCATCGCTCGTTTGAATAGTACAGTAAAACGGATTGGAGTCGATTGGGATAGCAAGCGACGATTACAAAACAGGAATTTTATGGGGGCATTCCGCGACTTGTGGACCGTTCTCATCTGCGAAACCCTTCCCGAATCATGTTTATCTCCTATCTGGTTGAATGCGAACCATAAGGAATTCAACGCGAATTTACGGGTAAAATGCTGAAGTTGCATTGACGGTCCCGTGGGGAGATTGCTACACTGAGGGCGTAGCTTGCTGCGCGGATTCCAGCAGCGAGTTGCGACCGCCCTCCAGCTACTCCAATGCCTGCCGGGTGTATCCCAAGGAGACTAGAAAGCTTCCACTCCAACCTGGACTGTTGGGGAGAAGTGTTCCTTGTGAAGATGCCCTTGTCACAGGCGGGCCTGCAGGATGGAAGCGGTCTTCGCTCCCCGGTTGACGGCAATCGCCGCCGCGGAGCACCCCAGCGACAGGCATATTTTTTTCGCGGGAGCCAAGGAATCCCGGAGCTGGCACGTACATGGCAAATCTCCTCAATCCCGAACCCGAGAGCACAACCCTGAATACTCAATTGGAAGCCCTAACCCTTGACCCTGCGACGGAGCTTGAGCAGCCGTTGCCAGAATCCACGTCCACCCCAGAGACCGCCGAAGCAGTCGTACCACCCGCGCTGGACGCCGATGCCCTAACCGAGCCTGTAGTCGAGGCCGTATCCGTGGCGGAAGCCATGGCTGAGGCGCAGGCCGCATTCGCGGCGCCAACAGAAGCTGTGGAGAAAGCAGTTGCGCCTGTTGCCGAAGAGGTGATCGCGCCAGAAACTGCCGCGCCCGCCAAAGCGGTAGCGCTGACCGAACATCTGGAGTCATTGGATGACTTCTCCGCCGCGCTTGAGGCCTTTGAGCGCGAGCAGGCCGCCGAGGCAGCCGCCGTGGAAGCTTATGGCGACAAGGTCGTCAGCGGCACGGTGATCAAGCAGACGGAAAAGCATCTGGTGATTGATGTGGGCCTGAAGTCCGAGGGGCTTGTGCCTCTGGAGCAGGTACTGGATCACACGGGAGCTGTAAAGTTCCAGCCCGGTGATGCGATTGAAGTGGTGATTGATCGCGAAGAGCCGGAGGGCGGCTACCTGGCCAGCTATGAGCGCGCGCAGCGTCTGCGCGTCTGGGATGTGATCGAGAAGGCAGCCGCGGACAAGACCTCCATTACTGGCACCGTGGTCAGCCGCGTCAAGGGCGGCGTGACGGTGGACATCGGCCTCAAAGCCTTTTTGCCCGGCTCGCAGTTGGAGATTCGCCCGGTTCGAAATCTGGATGGCTATCTTGGTCAGCAGATTGAAGTTCGCGTCATCAAGCTCAACAAGAAGCGCGGCAATGTCGTGGTCAGCCGCAAGGAGATTCTGGAGGAGGAGCAGAACGCCAAGCGCTCCACCACACTGGATCAACTGGGCGAGGGTGCGGTGCTTACGGGCACAGTGAAGAATTTGACCGACTACGGTGCATTTGTGGACCTGGGCGGCATTGATGGCCTGTTGCATATTACCGACATGAGTTGGGGACGGCTGACCCATCCCCGCGATCTGGTCAACGTCGGCGACGAGATTCAGGTCAAGGTGCTCAAGTTCGACAAAGACAAGCAGCGCGTTTCGTTGGGCTTCAAGCAGTTGACGCCCGATCCGTGGCTCGATGCCATTGAGCGCTACCCGGTCGGCGCGCACGTGCATGGACGCGTGCTTTCGGTTACCGATTATGGTGCGTTTGTTGAGTTGGAGCAGGGCATCGAGGGGCTGGTTCATCTCTCCGAGATGACCTGGTCCAAGCGGCTCAAGCATCCCTCCAAGCTGGTCAAGCCGGGCGACGAAGTCGAGACAGTGGTTCTCAGCGTCAATCCCGCTGACCGACGTATCTCACTGGGCATGAAGCAGTTGCTGGAAAATCCCTGGGAGAATCTGACGGACAAGTACCCCGCCGGAACCATTGTCGAGGGCCGCGTTCGCAACCTGACCGACTTTGGCGCCTTCATCGAAATCGAGGACGGCATCGACGGCTTGGTTCACGTGAGCAACTTGAGCTGGACCAAGCGCGTCAAGCATCCCTCGGAGATCGTCAAGAAGGGCGAAAAGGTCAAGGCCGTCGTTCTCGGTGTCGAGCCGCAGAATCGCCGACTTTCGCTGGGAATCAAGCAGCTTCAGCCCGACGTTTGGGAGAGCTTCTTCGCCACGCATCGTGTGGGTGATCAGGTCCACGGCAAGGTTCTTCGCACGGCGCAGTTCGGCGCCTTTGTCGAAATCGCGGAAGGTGTTGAGGGTCTCTGCCACATCTCCGAGGCCGGTGACGAAGCCGGCTCCAAGCTGGAAACCGGCCAGGAGAACGAATTCAAGATCATCAAAATCAACGTCGAAGAGAAGAAGGTGGGCCTCAGCCTGCGCTCCGCTTCGCACCACGAGGCCAGCCGCGCTCAGGTCGAGAGCTACAAGAAGGATGCCCACAAGGCTCCCGTCTCCAGTTCCACCACCACGCTCGGCGATCTTATCAACTGGAAGAGCGAGCGGTAATCAACTTCTTCAACAATGCGCTAGCAGAGCGGCCATCCTTCGGGGTGGCCGCTTTGCGTAGTGGATTGTAGTTCAAACCAGCCGACGAAGCGTGGATTGATGACCAATCCATTTCACTCCAAAATGCAAATGATTGCACCTTGAGCCAAGGCCGATTTGCAGGTCGGCTATCCAGTGAAAGGGCGGTACACGCGTTGGAGTCAAGCGCGGTACGGATGATTCGTTATCACATTCAACCGTTCAAATATCACATTCATTGGCCAATTAATTGCCCCGTTTTGATACAGAAGTGCTTCGTACGGGCTGAGAGTCCAGGTCACTCCGGGTTGAGTCCGTCGATTTAATTGCGGTAGAAAGAGGAACGATGATGAAAAAATCAGAAATAGTTTTTGTATTTATCTTTGGTATGGCAAGTGTGCTTGCGCTGCCAGCCTACGCCGATTCGACCATACTCTACAACAACACTACGAGCTCCTCCTACAAGGGCGACAGCGATTATGTAGGCGGAGGCACTTCGGTCACGGATTCGTTCTCGCTCTCGGCCAACGCCACGATTACCGGCATCTTGCTCGGCGTTGAACTTATGGGTGGTGCACTTGATCCTGTGACCGAGGTCGGCTGGCAGGTTACCACAGCCCCCTTCGGCGGTAGCCAGATCGATTCTGGCGTGGCAACATCTTTTACCGAGATTGATTTTGCATCTGTGTTGGGTCCGGGTGATAGTGGATTTATAGCTCCGGCCCAGATCACCTTTGACATTGACGACCCGGAGATCCTTGCGAATACTACTTACTACCTGGAGATCGACAATCTGGCCGGGACACTCTACGGAAGTCCGGCTCAGGTGAATTGGGATGTCAGCGGCGGTTCATCGGCTTCGACCATCAGCGATTTCGGTTCGGCCCCGTCGAACACCTTCCAAATTCTCGGCGCAGAGGATTCCTCAACTCCAGAGCCATCCAGCTTCCTTCTACTGGGCAGCGGACTGGCCGGGCTGGCGGGCCTCATCAAGCGCAAGCTGACAACCAGAGATACCAACTGACATTTCGCTGGAAGAACGGGGCAGGATTGGCAAGAACACGCCGGTTCTGCCCTGTTCTATTGACTCTGAAACTGGCGCAGCACAACCACGATTCCCAGCGCGGCGAGAACACAGCCCAAACCTAAGAGAAAGACACTGGCGTAGCCGAAGCCTCCAATGACCGCACCGGCCACAGGACCGACCAGAAAGAAGGAGACGTCAGAGAAGGCGGTGTATACGCCGAGCGCGGTACCACGGCAGTAGACTGGAACGCGCTTGACCGCCTCGACGCCGATCGCCGGAAAAACCAGCGAGAAGCCAAAGCCCGTGAGCGCGGCGGCGCCGAGGGCAATCCACGGCGCGTTGGCGCGCCACAGCAGCAGCAGCCCCAGTGATTCCACCGAGAGGCAGGCCATACCGACTGGGAATCCTCCATAGCGGTTGATCGCCTGGATGAAGATCAGCCGCGCGGCGATGAAGGCGGCTCCGAAGGCTGTCAGGCAAAGCGCGCCGCCTGTCCAATGGCGGCTGGCATAGAAGAGTGTGACGAAGGTAGCCAGCACGCTAAAGCCTACCCCGCCGAGCGCAAGGCCAAAGCCGTGCGGTGCCACGCGAAACATCACGTCGCGGAAGGGAAGATGCTCGCCGTGTGTGACAGGAACGGGACTCTTGCGGCTGGCCAGTACAAGGCTGAAAGCGCCGATGAGCAGGATCAACAGGCCGATTCCGCCCAGCCCCCCATACTGATCGAGAATCACGCCCAGAGGCGCGCCAAGCGCCATCGCGCCATAGGTGGCAATGCCGTTGAAAGAGATCACCTTGGCCATATTCGCTTGCCCGGCGCTGCTGATGCCCCAAAGCGTGGAGCCGGTCGATCCCAGACTTTCGCCGATGCCCAGCAAGAGGCGGCTGACTAACAAAACCGTCAGACTTAGCCAGGGAATGGCGTGCAGCAAGGCCGCGGCGGTCAGAACGCCTCCGCTCACCGAACATGCAGCCATTCCCCACAAGACAGAGACCTTGGCGCCCGCGCGGTCGCTGATGCGCCCTGCCCAGGGGCGACTGACCAAAGTTGCCATGTACTGGATGCTGATGACCAGCCCGGCAAGCGTCGCGCTATAGCCCATGCGAAGATGGACGTAAGGAGGTAAGACGGCCAGTGGAAGACCGATGGAAAGATACGCGATAAAAGTGAAGTAAACAAAGCCGATAATGTGCCGCGAACTCCCCTTGATCACCTTGGGAAGCGGCGTTGGACCATCGGCGGAGGAAGGGGATGCCATGCGATAAATTGCAGACCTGGGAATGGATTGATCATCTCCAGTATAGCGGAGGCGGCATTCGGAGATTGGGGCAGGAAGTAGACTGTAAGCATGGCGGCCAGCTTTCATGTGGAAAATTTCGGTTGCCGGGCGGCGCGAGCCGACGGAGAGGCGGTAAGCAGCCGCCTCCGTGCCGAGGGACTCTATGCATGCAAACCCGACACCGCTGACGTTGTGGTCGTGAACACGTGCAGCGTAACGGCGGAGGCCGACCGAGCGGCGCGGGCCTTCATCCGGCGTTCGCACAGGCTCAATCCGGAAGCAAAGATTGTGGTGACCGGCTGCTATGCACAGCGTGCACCAGAGGACCTGGCAGGCATGCCAGGTGTAGCTGCCGTCGTCGGCAACAGCCACAAGGCCTTGGCCCCGGAGATTATTCATCAGCTTTTTGGACGTGCCGCGCTCGAAGATGGCAAAGGTCTGGTACAAATCCAAACAGCATCGAACCTTGAGCGAGCGATAAGTGAGCAGTTGGCCCCACCGCGGGTGGCACAGGTGGTTTGGGCCGACGACCACTTTGCTCACTCCTTTCTTGAAGAAGCGCAAGTCACTCCCGGCGTGCAGACCCGGCCCAATCTAAAAATCCAGGAGGGCTGCGGCAACCGCTGCACCTTTTGTGTAATTCCGTTCACGCGAGGCCCGTCCAAGAGTCTGGACTACTCTTCGGTGCTCAGCCAAGTGGAAGGCTTCGTCGCTGCTGGAGGCAAGGAACTGGTGCTCAGTGGAATCAACCTGGGCCGCTGGGGACGAGATATATCCGGCTCGGAAGGCCCGTTCCGGCGGACGCTTTCCCGTCTTGTGCGAAACATCTTCGAACAGACGGAGCTGCCACGTCTGCGTCTCAGTTCAATTGAACCGATGGACTGGGACGCGGAATTGATCGGCCTGATGGCGGAGTTTGGAGGCCGGCGTCTGGCACGGCACGCTCACCTGCCGCTGCAATCCGGCTCGGATGCCGTGCTGCGCCGGATGCATCGCCGCTATCGGCCCTGGCACTACGCGGAAAAGGTCGCGGCGCTGGTCGAGGCCGCCGGAGCGGAGTTGACATTGGGCGCTGACGTGATGGTCGGCTTTCCCGGCGAGAGTGATGCTGAATTTGAGGAGACCGTGGCGTTGATCCGGGAACTGCCCTTCGGATACCTGCATCTGTTTCCCTTTTCGCCACGCCCTGGAACTCCAGGCTGGGCGATGCACGCCGAGAGGCCGGTCCCTCCTGCGGTTGTCGCGGATCGTATGGCGGTGCTGAGAGAACTTGCGTCCGGCAAATGGTTGACACATCGGAGGCGCTTCATCGGGCGAGAACTGGAAGCGATCACTCTGCACACTTCCGCAGAGATGGCCGCGCGTGGCCGCAGTGAAGCGCTTTCGGAGAACTTTCTGCCGCTGGAACTGCTGGAGCGCCTCGAAGCGAACCGGCTCGTGCGGGTGATTGTGAACGCGCAGAATGCCGAGGGAACGCTGGAAGCTACGATAATCAAAGCAAATTCTTTGCCGCTCCTTGCTTCTTTCACTGCCTAGTGTGGCACTCTCGCCTACCTTTTAGACGGTGAACGGATTCCAACTGACGGGTAAAATTGAGGTAGACATGAGTGAATTTACGCATTTGCATTTGCATACGGAGTACTCGCTGCTGGATGGGGCGTGTGACGTTCATAAGCTGGTGGACCGGGTGGCGGCGCTGGGGCAGAAGTCAGTCGCCATGACCGACCACGGGAATATCTATGGGGCGGTGCATTTTTTTGCGGCGGCTAAAGCCAAGGGAATCAAGCCGATCCTGGGCTGCGAACTGTATATCTGCAAGAACGAGGACCATCGGATCGAGCGCCAGCCGGGGGACGGGGATGAGAACAACCACCTGCTGGTGCTGGCGGAGAATGAGGAGGGATACCGCAATCTGGTGCGGATTACCTCGGAGGCCTCGCTGCATGGCTTCTACCGCAAACCGCGGGTGAGCAAGCGCTACCTCGCGGAGAACTCGAAGGGGCTTATCGGCTTCTCTGGGTGTCTGTCGGGTGAGCTTTGTGAAGAGTTGATGGCCGGACGCTACGAGAAGGCGAAGAGTGTGGCGCAGCAGTATGAAGATATTTTCGGCAAGGGTAACTTCTATTTAGAGATTCAGGATCAAGGGCTGGAACAGGAGAAGCAGATACACGAGGCGCTCTTCCGCATGGAGCGCGAGTCCGGGATTCCAATGCTGGTGACCAATGACTCGCATTACTTATGCGGCGAAGATAGTCATGCGCATGACGTGATGCTGTGCGTGCAGACGGGCGCGAAGATACATGACAAGGAGCGCTTCCGCTTTGACTCGGATCAGTTCTTTGTCAAAAGCGCGGAAGAGATGGAGAGGATTTTTCCGGATGCGCCGAGCGTGACGCAGCGGACAATGGAGATAGCCGAGCGGTGTAACTTGAAGCTGCATCCGGTAGAGAATCCATTCCCTGAGTTTGCCGTGCCGGAAGGGCATACTATTGACAGTTACTTCGAGTTGATTTGCCGGGAGGGATTCAAGAAGCGTCTGGAAACAGGCGTGGCAGCGCTGCGGGCGCGGGGCGTGCTGCGGGCAACATTGGACGAGTATGAAGCGCGCTTGAATTATGAATTAGGTGTTATCAAGCAGATGAAGTATTCCGGATACTTTCTAATTGTATGGGACTTTATCAAATATGCGCGGGACAATGGGATTCCGGTAGGCCCAGGGCGCGGCTCGGGCGCTGGTTCGCTGGTGGCGTATGCGATGGAGATTACCAACATCGACCCATTGCAAAATGTTTTACTCTTTGAGCGTTTCTTGAATCCGGAACGGGTTTCCATGCCTGATATTGACGTGGATTTCTGCCAGAACCGGCGCGGGGAAGTTATCGAGTATGTAACTCGGAAGTATGGGCGCGAGCAGGTAGCGCAGATTATTACCTTCAATACCATGGCGGCCAAGGCGGCAATCAAGGATTGCGGACGGGCGATGGATATGCCCTACGGTGACGTGGATAGGATTGCCAAGCTGATTCCGGCTACGGTGGGGATGACGATTGATGCGGCGCTGGAGAATGTACCGGATCTGAAGAAGGCTTACGATACCGACGGGCAGATCCGCGAGCTGATCGACACGGCGAAGAAGCTGGAGGGGCTGGTGCGCGGATCAGGAGTTCATGCCTCGGCGGTGGTGATTGCGCCGCGACCGCTCACTGAGTTAGTGCCGCTGGCCAAGACCAAGAACGACGAAATTGTAACTGCCTATGATATGAAGGCTGTCGAAAAGATGGGCTTGCTGAAGATGGACTTTCTAGGCCTGACTACGCTGACCGTGATTGATGACTGCTTGAAGCTGATTGAAGCGAATCGCGGCGAGAAGATCGACATAGATGCAATTCCGCTGGACGACGAAGAGACATATAAGAAGGTATTTCAAGCGGCGCTCACTTCAGGGGTCTTTCAGTTTGAATCGAATGGAATGCGGGATATGCTGCGGCGCTACAAGCCCGACAAGATTGAGGACTTGACGGCGCTGACGGCGCTCTTCCGGCCGGGTCCTATCCAAGGCGGAATGACGGATGACTTTATTGAGCGCAAGTGGGGCCGGCGCAAGGTTGAATATATGCTGCCCGAGATGGAGCCGGTGCTGAAGGAGACGCTGGGAGTTATTGTCTATCAAGAGCAGGTGATGCAGATTGCCAACGTGCTGGCGAGTTACTCGCTGGGCGAGGCCGACCTGCTGCGCCGCGCCATGGGCAAGAAGAAGCCTGAGGAGATGGCCAAGCAGCGCGACCGCTTTATGAGCGGGGCAGAGGCGCTTGGGCATCCGAAGGGAACGGCGGGCGAAGTCTTCGACCAGATGGAGAAGTTTGCCGGTTATGGATTCAATAAGTCGCACTCAGCGGCCTATGGGCTGGTGAGTTATCAGACGGCTTACTTGAAGACGCATTATCCAACCGAGTTCATGGCCGCGCTGCTAACTTCGGAAACGTCGAAGCCGGAAAATGTGGTGAAGTATATCGGCGAATGCAAGGAGATGAACATCAAGGTTGAGCCGCCGGATGTGCAGATCTCCGGGAGTCAGTTTACGCCGCATAATTCGGCGGATGAGCTGGCGATTCGCTTTGGCTTGGCGGCGGTGAAGAACGTCGGCGGGAATGCGATTGAATCGATCATGAAGGCGCGGGCCGAGGCCGGCGGGCGCTTCAAGAGCTTCTGGGAGTTCTGCGAGAAGGTCGATCTGCGGGTGATGAACAAGCGGGTGATCGAGTCGCTGATCAAGGCCGGCGCGCTGGACGCGCTGGGCAAACGCGCCGCGCTGATGGCCGCCGTGGACAAGGCGATGGAGCGGGCGCAGAAGGCGCAGCGGGATGCGGCGCAGGGGCAGAGCGGACTCTTCGGCATCTTCGACGACGGCCCGAAGAAGGCGCAGGGCGACGATCTGCCCAAGGTGGCTGAATGGGAAGAGGGTGAGCGGCTGGCCAACGAGAAAGAGGTGTTGGGTTTCTTTGTCTCCGGGCATCCACTGGATAAGTACGCCGAGAAGCTGCGCAATCTGACCGGAGTGATTCCCGTGGCCGAAGCGCTGGAGCGAAAGCCGCCGGAGAAGAGTTGGGGGCGGCAGGCAGACCCGGCGGATGAGATACAAGTAGCGGGTATGATTCTGGGGCTGAAGGTGCAGAAGACCAAGCGCGAGGGCAAGCTCTATGCGCAAGGGGCGCTGGAGGACGCTTCCGGCAAGATCGAGCTGGTTTGCTTTCCGCGGGATTATGAGCGGCTGGTAGGGCAATTGAAGATGGAGGCTCCGGTGCTGCTGCGGGGAACTCTGACTGGCGACGAGGATTCAGCGCCGAAGATAGCTGTCAGCGCGATTCAGTCGCTGGAAGAGGTGCAGGTCAAGCTGCCCACGGGGATCAGGATTCGCATTAATTTGGAGCGTGCTTCGGAGGAGATGTTTTTGGGATTGAAAAACGTGGCAGATGCGGCACCGGGACCGGGCAAGGTGATGCTTAATCTGGAGAAGAAGGGCGAGTATACGGTGATCCTGGAGCCGGATGGGATGAGCGTTACGGCCGATCGCGGCTGGGTGGAGCGGGTCGAGGAGCTAGTCGGCCGGGGAACAGTGCAGGCGGTGGTGTAATGGAAGCAGGGGACTGACGCCAATTACGAGAATAAACTAAAAAGTTGATCAGGAAACCGCGGCCTGAAATTACTCATCAGCACCGCATCACATATCCAGCCGGCGAACGGTGAGCACGGTAATGTCATCCTCCTGACCGAAATCTTTGGCGGCGTCGGCGATATAAAAGGCGGATTGGTTGCTGAGATTGTGAACGCGGTCAAAGCCGAAGAGTTCACCGGAGGGCTGGCGAGCCTCGACCACTCCGTCGGACATCAGCAAAATCCGGTCGCTGGGATGCAGATAGAGGTGGACCTCTTCGTAGATGACTTCGGCCAGAACACCCAACGGCAGACCGCCGGGCAGCAGGACCTCCTGGCTATTCAGATACGGCGGCAGATGACCGGCGTTGGCAACGACCAGTTCGCCATTCGCGCCGAACCAGGCGGCCTGACAGGTGGTAAAGCTGTCGCTGCCCACCAGCACGCGGTTGAGCGCCGAGAGTATCTTCGCCGGGCGGCGTTCGGTTGTGCCGCGCAGAGCTCCCATCAGCATGGAGACGTTCATGGCGGCTTTGAGTCCTTTGCCCGCCACGTCGCCAATGACCACCAGCAGACCGCCATCCAAGGTAGGCTGTACATGGTAGAAGTCGCCGCCCACCTCGTTGGCCGGATTGTAGATGGACTCGACCTCAAAGCCGGGTGTAACCATCTTCTCCTGGGGGATCATCAGCTCCTGTACGCTGCGCGCGGCGGCCAGTTCGCTGGAGGCACGCTCCTGATCACGCTGCACGCGCAAGAAGCGGACAAAGATGATCAGCACGATGACGAAGATGCCGACGAAACCGGCAATCGCTTCAATCTTGATGGGGATGGGTCCGGCCTGGAAGGTCAGCGGAGAGTGATACGTCTGGCCTCCGAAGAGGCTCATGCGGAATGTGAGCAGGCCTTCAATCCAGGCCGCCAAACTCAACAAAAGAGAAAGCAGCAGCAGACTGGCCTCAAAATTGCGGCGCAGCGTGGCCAGGATCAGAGTGCTGAAGACGAAGGCAAACCAGCCAATCATCCACAAAAGACTGCACAGCATGATCACTGCCAAGATAATCCCAAACAGAGGATTGTGACTGGCGAAGATCAGCAGAGGGCCGATTCCGGCCATGAGGGGAGCGGTCCAGCGCAGCAGAAGAATATACCAGCGCCGGCGCAACGACAGAAAGGCAATAAGAAACTCGAAGTAGAGATAGGCCAAAGCAGCCAACAGTTGAAGGGCAGCGGCCTGGTACCACGATTGGTCAAGAATCGCCGTACTACAAGACAGTTCCATAAAAGCGATCGGAGCCTGGAATAACTCAAAGACCGCCAGCCATAAATATTCGATGTGGCCCTTTTGTGTGAGATAGAGCGCCAGCAGGAAGAGCGCCAGCACTGTCAGCAGGATGCTATAGACCAGCCGGGGAATGCGCTGGAGCAGGTTATGGATGCGCCAATTATCAAGCGTTCCGTTCAGTTCGTCAGGATACCCCAAACGTATTTTGCGATTGGCAAAGAATTTGGTGTAGGAACCAGGCCCGGAAGAGAAGTAGATCGTGCGCAAGACCAAGGTCAGAGAGGTCTCAGAGGGATCCAGTTTCAAATAATAAATACGCGAAATCTGCTGATAACGTTCGGGAGCGTCTCCATGCGGACCTTCGGGGCGAATCCGTCGGCCGTTGGCAAATACATCCGCGCTCAATATCTCCTGACTGGTGGACGCATCATCGGAGGGAGGCACTTCGATAATCAGGGTTAGAGGCAGGTGGTTTGGCGGCAACTTGACATGCAGCCGAAACCAGACATCGGGACGCTGGTGGCCCATGGGGTGCGGCGTATGAGTATCCCAGTTGGGTGTGCCTGCGGGATGATCCTCGTCGGGAACCTCTTCAAAAGACTCCTTCGCATCGCGGACTGCCCAGGTTGAATCGTCGAAATCTGGATCGGCGGCCTTCGTGTTGGCGGTAATGCCGACCCGCCAGCCTTTGTCGAGCAGCAGCGGTGAACCAAGGCTGGTGGCGTCGTAGATGACTTCCGGAGTGTGCAGGGGATCGGACAGCGCGGGGCGGCCATGGGGCTTGGGAGGCAGCAAATCCAGCAATGGCGGATGGGGATGCGGCTGCTGGCCAGCGAGTTGCAAGGCTCCGCATACGGCAAGTACTCCCCAAACGATCAGTCGGCGCAAGGTTTCTCTCCCCGATTCCATGTGTACTCCACTCTAAATCAGTCGAACGCCGCCTCCAAGTAGACCTCGAAAAATCATTCAATGTGGTGAAATCGGCATCCAAGATAATAGAAGAACCCCTCATCCGAGAGAGGAATCTTCCAAACGCTGTTGTCAAACCGGCAAAGAGTAGCGTCTAAACAGGAGTGGCGTAGCGCCTCCTGGGTTCAGAGGCGCTCGTCCGCCGCGCTCCAAGCTGCGAGAATGAAATCTATATCGGAGGTTAGGTCATGAGGACAGTTCGGATTGCTGCCAAGTCAGCCGCGCTGTCTGTATGCGTGTTGGCATTTGTTTGCGCTTCAATCTCTTGGGCGCAGAACGAACCATCCGCCACATCGTCCAGTCCCGCTCCGGCGAATTCATCTTCAACAAGCTCGCCCGCGTCTCCTTCCCCTAATGCCCAGCCGGCTCCGGGCACGACACCTGTCGGCGGCGACCTTTCCTCGCCCGCCAAGTCTCCCGCACCGGGAACCGCACCTGCCGGCGGCGATGCCGCGGCGAGCACTGTCAACCCGGACAAGGTCATTGAAGTCGGCAGTCAACCGATCAAAGTGAAACCCGGCTCGATCGATGACGTGAATGCCGTGGGCAATCGAGAGATAGGCGGGCGTGGGATCGGCAACTGGTACTCGACAGATTATGAGATTCGCATGGGCCAGAGTTATGCCCAGCAGGTCGAGAAGGCCGCCAAACTGATCACCGACCCTGTAGTCACCGAGTACGTAAACCGCATCGGACAGAATATTGTCAAGAACTCCGACTGCAAGGTGCCGTTCACCATCAAAGTGATCGATACGGATGAGATCAACGCCTTTGCGCTGCCAGGCGGCTTCTTTTACGTCAACTCAGGCCTGATCTTGAACGCCGACGAAGAGTCGGAACTGGCTGGGGTGATGGCGCACGAAACGGCGCACGTCTGCGCCCACCATATTGCCAAAGAGATGACGCGCGCCAACTACGCTCAGATCGGCATGATTCCAGTAATGATCCTGGTCGGTGGCTGGACGGGCTACGGCATCTATGAAGGCTCGCAACTGGCCATTCCGATGGCCTTCCTCAAATTTGATCGCGAGTTCGAGACGCAGGCCGACTATCTCGGCATTCAATATATGTATCGCGCCGGCTATGATCCGCAGGCCTTCATCACCTTCTTTGAGAAGATTCAAGCCTTGCAGAAGCGCAAGCCAGGGCTGGTCTCCAAGGCCTTCAGCGACCACCCGCAGACGCCGGACCGCATTTTGCACTCGCAAGAGGAGATTGCCCGCATTCTGCCCGCGCGCGACGAATACACAGTGACCACCTCGGAGTTTGACGACGTGAAGGCGCGGCTGGCGCGGATCGAGAACAAACGCCGGCTAAGCGACTCGAAGAATGCCAAGAAGCCCTCGCTGCGCAAAGCGGGAACCAGCACAGGCGATCCAACCAGCCCCTCCAGCACCAGCGGCTCTACGGTCGACGACGACAAGCCGACCCTGCATCGCCGCGACGACCAGAACTGAGAAGACCGCGGAAACGATGGGGCACCCATAATTGAACGCTGTCGAGGCACTAGAAGTGGAATGGCGGCATTCCTTTCTGCAGGAACTCATAGCGTGGCCGCAGCGTATCAGGACTAGTCGTGATGGTGCTGTCCAGGTGAATGATTTGGCCGTCCCTGTCGTACCTGGGCCAGACGGGCAGGCCGGGGCCATTCGGATCGCCGGTCTTGGCAAAGTTGGTCCAGTAGCTCATCATCTGCGCGCTCAGCCTGCGGTCTTCAGGGCGCCACTCCGCGCCGGGCCGCGTGTCCAGAGTGCCGAAGACGTATTCGATATCGTCGGAGTGGAAGGCAAAGCTGCCGGGATGGAATTTACTTGCTGGAGCCGCCAACTCGAAGTGATAGCGATAGATCGGTGATTCTCCTGTCTTTTTCTGCTCTTCAATCCACTTCCAAGTGCCAAAGGCAATAAAGTTGTCGCCGCCGTAATCGACAGCCGCCCGCAAAGCCTGGGCGTCGGTCTCGGCGGGGTAAAGCTTCAGAAATTCTTCGGCGCGCTCTTGAAACTGGCCGCCAATCATCTCCTTGAACTGCTTGGCGGTTACGGGGCGCATGGCATAAAAGCTGCCTTCGTCGGCATTCCAGCCAGCCAGAAGCGGAACATGAGCTTGACGGCCGGCGGCGTAAGTGTCGGGAATCGGCTCGACGAGCAGCTTGCCGTCGATTACCGGCGTAAAGCCGATCATGCCCTTCTTCTTGGTTGCATCCAAAATCTTGTCCGTCGGCAATGCGCGCAGCTCGGCCAGAGATTTGACCCCAAGAGAGTCCACCCACGCGGCATCCGCCTTTTCACGTACTTCCAGCGCCTCGTAGCCGAGTCCGCCAAAGGCGGAGCCGCTTTCGCCAATCGCCTTCTGAAAGAGTCCGCGGGCCACTGGAGAGGCCATCAGCGTACTTACGGCAAAAGATCCGGCGCTTTCGCCAAAGATGGTCACATTGCCCGGATCGCCGCCAAAGTTCTTGATGTTCTCCTTGACCCATTGGAGCGCCGCAACTTGATCGAGCAAGCCGTAGTTGCCCGCCGCGCCGTTGGCTTCCCTGGCCAAATCATCCGTGGCCAAAAAGCCGAAGGCCCCCAGCCGGTAATTGATGGTAACCAGCACCACGCCTTTCAAGGGCAAAAAGTCGCCATTGTGGCGCGGCTCGGAACTAGCCCCGCCCGCGTAGCCGCCACCGTGAATCCAAAACATCACCGGCAGCTTGCTCTTCTCTTTGGCGTCGGCGGGCGTATACACATTCAGGAAGAGGCAATCTTCACTTGGTCCGCCGTCCTGGAAGATCATGTCGTCAAAGACCCTGCCTTGGGCACAATGCGCTCCGAATTGGGTTGCGTCGCGGGTATCCTTCCACTTGGCGGGCGGCTGAGGCGCCTTCCATCGCAGATCGCCCACCGGGGCCGCAGCGTAAGGCAAGCCAAGAAAGGCGTTGACCTTGCCGTAGTAGATGGTCTTACCGGCGACCTTGCCCTGCTCGGTTTTCACCTTAAGTGAACCGGCTTGAGCCACCATGGAAATTCCCAGCGCCAGACTGGCGATAGTCAAACTACAGATCATTTTCGCGCCCAAATACATCTTGAAAGCCTCCGCGCAACACTATAGCAAGACGAGCCGGTTGCGTGTGGAGTTTCACGAATGCGGGGTGCAGGCATTACGGATATCGCGGTCGGTCTTGCCCTCATTCGCCAACAGTGCAAACCATAGGTGGTTCGAGAGGCTTGGCCGCGTTCATTCGCCCGATCAACCAATTGAGGAAGTCCCTGCGCCGCTGCGAGAGGTTTGTCGCCCAAAGAACTTCGTCTTTGCTGGCTTCGCTCACCAGTTTTGTGCCCAGTACAAAATCCTTGTCCTGCTTGCCGGCCAGCGATTCCGCCATTCGCCTTGCCCTTTCTGTCATCCCCTCATCGTTCGGGTTGTAATATCCGCGGTGAATGGCCTCGGCCAGGCAGCGCTGAAAGAAATGGTCGGCGGCATCTCTGCCTGTCTCCATCATCTCTTCTGTTGCAAGGTTCTTCCCTTCAAAGAGCTTCTCCGGGGCGAGCACCAGCTCATGCGCCAGGTTGAAGTCGCCTTTGAGTTGCTGGCCGATCAGGGGAAGATGAAAGTCAATGCGAAGAATCCAGCGGAGCAGCCGCAGCGGCTCCATGGCCATGGTGACGCGATGGATGAGCGGCCACTCCCAGTGGCCGTCTGGCATCATCATGGCCTCGCGGTCGGCGCGGGCCATCTTCTCCCATAGCTCGTGCTTCTTCAGCAGTTCCAGATGAATCCGTCTCGATGTAGGTTCAACCCCCGGCGGAAGTTCCTTCTCTTTGAGGTATTTTTCACTCCCCGCGCGATCCACCATTGTGGCGATCAGCAGCGCCATCCGGGCAAAACTATCGCGCATGGCTTTGATCTCTTCTTCGGTCACTTCGCGCCGCAGCGGCTCTGGCGTGGGCGCAATGTGCAGGGTCTCGCCTGCCTGCTTCGCGCCACGATTGAACCACCAGGCCAGAGGAACCACGATGGGAAGGATGAACCATGCGCCCAGGCCCCAAATCCAGGCTAGATAAGCGATGCAAAGCCCCGGCGCTGCAAGCAGAAGCCCAAGGCGCATCAGATGCTTGCGGGCCCGCTTGTCCTTATGCGCGCGCTGCAGGCTCCGGCCCGCTTCAATCCACGTAGCTTTTCGCAGAATTGTTCGCCAATAGGCGCTCTTGAATAAAAGACGAAAGAGAGAGTACATACTTTCTATGATGATAAATGAAGATCGAAACCGTCCCAATCCCATCGCTCTCACCGTCGTTGAACTGCTCCACCGTGAAGGTGTCTGGCTCAACGTCCGTGGAGTGGATATGCTGGACGATACCCCTAACTACCACACTAACTGTGTTGACAGACCCGAATACTTGTTGTCGGCCTTACCTTTGGCAATGCACTTCATCTCCGGTTCATTCACGCTGTAGGCCTTGTTTTTTGTCATGCCTTTGTTGAGCGAAGATTAGAAGCGCGGTTGCCAATAACCTGGCCAGTTTCTCCGCCGGATCGCATGGTTTTGGACGGAGGTGATTTTACCAGGAAGCGGTTAACCATGGTGCAGAGCTGCGTTCCGCGTCACGTACTTCGAACTTTAGTTGAATCAGCAAGGTTAAGTACCGGATGTGTTACTCTTTCAGCTCTGACTTTGCGTGGAAATTATCTGTTCTCACTCTTTCAGCTTCGGTTGGTCAGGTTGCATGCAGAGAATGATCAACACTTCTTTACCAGCATATCCGGCGTGCGTGCAAGGTTTGCGCGCGCAGAGACACCGCGTTTGATAGAGGAGCAGGCCCAATGAAGAAAAAAGCCCGGGGCCGCAACCGCAGCCCTGGGCCAATAACTCATGAAGAAGCGCCGCATGCAATGCGCTATACCGGCGTAATCTGCCTGCTTTCAACGAACTGCTACAAGAACCAGCTAAACCGAGGAACCGGATTGCACAGTAGAATTCGGACTTGAGTGATTTTCACCCCGATTTGACTTCTGTTTACCGCGCGATTTGATCATGAATTCTGTCAAGCAACTGGAGCATCGCCACGGATAGTAGCCGAATAGCGGTGCCAGTACCTTGCGCAGAAGTCCTTTTCGACTGATCCGTCTCATTCTATGGCTTTGACATTTTGCACAATGCATTCTTCTTGGCTCCATGGGGTCTGAAATGGGAGGGCAACTCCATTATTATATTTATCTAATCGCCAACAAATCTCTTCACTTGAAATAAATTTGCTGCATTTAATGTTCGTTAGTAATCAAAATGCACACGTACCGGTCACTCTGAACAAGCATCCCCTTGCTATATCAAAGCGATAGGAATCTTCTTCAATTCTGAACGGTTGAAGAAATTGGACCCTATGGCCCATCTTCATTTTTTCGTTTGACGCACCCCTTGCCTCTCTGGTTTACTTCTATCAACGCCATGCTGCCTCTGTGTGCCAATTCGAGCCTCACTCCGCTCTTGTCGAGCGCCGCGCTAATTCCTTCCATGCGAATTATGATCTCCATTTCGTACGCGGGAAAGGACGCCTGAGGAATCAAAGTGCTGTTTTGCTGCATCCAGGCCACCACCCGCAACAGCGGCTGGTGGCTTTTCATTTTCAGCTGCATTCACGATTCACTTCGAATCCGAAATGTCGCACAACCAGGGAGGCATCCATTGGAATCCGTAACCCTCAACAGCATCCAGGCGGCTCGTGCACGCATGGCTGAAGCCATTTATCTCTCGCCCTGCCAGCTTTCCAGCGATCTTTCCGATCTGACCGGCCTGCCACTGCACTTGAAGCTGGAGAACCTGCAACGCACAGGCTCCTTCAAGGAACGCGGCGCGCTGAACAAACTGCTCTTGCTGCGTGAGTCCGAGCGGGTGCGGGGAGTCTGCACGGCCAGCGCCGGTAATCACGCGCAAGGCGTCGCCTTCCACGCGGCCGCGCTCGGCATTCGCGCGCAGATCGTGATGCCGCTGGCCACCCCGCAGATCAAAGTGGCGGCCACCCGTGGCTTTGGTGCCGATGTGATCCTGCACGGCGCCAATTACGATGAGGCCTGCGAAGAGGCTCTGCGCCGCTGTGCCGGGGAGGAACGCACTTTCATCCATCCCTTTGATGACGTTGAGGTTATCACTGGACAGGGCATGATCGGCCTGGAGCTGTTGGAGCAGGTGCCAGACCTGGAGGCCGTGGTGGTGCCCATCGGCGGCGGCGGACTGATCGCCGGAGTGGCCTGCGCGCTCAAAGAGACCAATCCCAAAATCCGCGTGATCGGCGTCGAGCCGGAGAAGCTGCCCTCGATGCTGCGTGCACGCGAGGCCGGTGCGCCGGTCACCCTCAAAGCAGAGGCCACCATCGCCGATGGCATTGCTGTCCGCCGCTCCGGAGAACTGACTCTGCCGCTGGTCCAGCGCTATGTGGACGAGATCGTCACCGTGGACGACGAGGAGGTTGCGAGCTCGATTTTGATGCTGCTGGAGCACGAGAAGACCTTGGCCGAGGGCGCGGGCGCGGCTGCCTTGGCGGCCGTGCTTCAATCCAAGGCCAATCTCCGCCAGCGCCGCACCGTGGTGCTGGTCTCTGGCGGCAATATCGACGTGACGCTGCTGGCCAAAATCATCGAGCGCGGCCTGGTCAAGGACGGCCGCCTGCTGCGTATCCGCGTTCACTTGCAAGACCGCCCCGGCGCGCTGCTCGGCCTGACGCAGATCCTGGCCCGTGAGCGCGCCAATATCGTCGAGACCATCCACAACCGCTCCTATTATGGCGTCAGCCTGGGCGAGACGGTCATCGATGTAACGCTGGAGACGCGCGGCGCGGCCCACATCGCCGCCATCAGCCATGCGCTGCGCGAGGCCGCCTTCAGCTTCGAGCGCATCTTGTGACGGCGCAGCGTATCAGCCTATGGCAACCGTTTGGTTTTGAAAGGGCACGGCTTGAGTCGTGCCGCAAATGCCTCATAATGAATGTGGGCTTTAGACCCTGAGGGAATATACTGCTTGGAGCAAGATTGAATCTGAGGCCTTTTAAGATATTCCACGGGAAAAGAAGGTTCCACCCATGAATCCGCAATCGCAAAAACTCACATTTTTCGAGAAGACAGGCTACGCCTTCGGCGATGCCGCCTCCAATCTGTTTTGGATGACCTTCATCTACTTCCAAAGCAAGTTTTATACCGATGTCTTCTTCTATACTCCCGATGCCGCGCTCGAGCGCTCGCTGCTGGAAAAGCTGGCGGCTCTGCTGCTGCTGACGCGTATTCTCGATATGGCCTTTGACCTCTCGATGGGCGTGCTAGGCGACCGCACGCGCACGCGCTGGGGCAAATTCCGCCCTTATCTGCTTTGGTTCGCCATTCCCTTCGGCATCATCAGCACGCTTACCTTCACCACGCCCAACTTCAGCCCCAATGGTAAGCTGATCTACGCCTACATCACTCTCTGCCTGATGATGATGGTTTACTCGGCTATCAACATTCCCTATTCGGCTTTGATGGGCGTCATCTCGCCCGATTCGCAAGAGCGCACCAGCGCCAGTTCGTACCGCTTCGCCTTTGCCTTTGGAGCGGGTCTAGTGGTTCAGTATTCGACGCTCTATCTGGTGGATTACTTCGGGCGCATCAAGCCAGGGATGGACAGCGTGCTGCTGGCTTCGGCCAAGGCACATGGCTATCAATTGACAATGGGCATTTATGCCATCGCGGCAACCCTGCTCTTCTTCCTCACTTTTGCGTTGACCAAAGAACGGGTGCAACCGGCCCCGCAGAAGAGTTCGCTGGGCAAGGATCTGGTGGATCTGGCGACGAACGTTCCCTGGCTTATTCTTTTTGCGGTTGGAACGCTGACGGTCTGCTCGGTGGCCATCCGCAGCGGCGCTATCCTCTATTACTTCCAGTACTACGTAGGCAATGAAAAGCTGGCCGCCTCCTTCATGGTCGCCGGCACTCTGCTCTCGCTTTTGGGATCAATCGCCATTCAGCACGTCACCAAGTTTGCCGGACGGAAGGCAACCTATGTCGGATTGGCAGCCCTGGGTTCCGTCTTCCTTGTTGTTTCTTACTGGGTGAAGCCAGAGCAGATAGCCCTGATGTTTATCTTCCAGGTGCTTTACAGCGCAGTCACCGGGCCGACCTCCGCCGTGCTGTGGGCGATGTTCGCTGACTCAGCCGATTACTCCGAGTGGCGCACCGGACGCCGCGCCACGGGGCTTGTCTTCTCCGCGGCGGGTATGTCCAACAAGTTAGGCTGGGCCATCGGCGGGCCGGTCACTGTGTGGCTGCTCGCCGTCTTCGGCTATCAAGCCAGCGTTGCGCAGACGCCGCATGCGCTGCATGGCATTCTCCTGCTTTTTACCGTCATTCCCGCGGTCGGCTTCCTGCTTACCGGTCTGGGCATGTTCTTCTATCCGCTGAACGAAGCTCGCATGATGAAGATGCAGGACGAGTTGCAGGCAAGGCAGTCGTCCGCTAACTTGCTGATCCCGCCGAACGGGTGCTAACTCGCCGCTTTTTTTCATTCATTTATCTACGGAGAAAAACGATCTCATGCAATTCGGTTATTTTGACGACGCCAAAAAGGAATATGTAATTACTCGCCCTGACACTCCAAAATCATGGAGCAACTATCTTGGCTCGACCGAGTACGGCGCCATCATTACCAACAACGCCGGAGGCTACAGTTTTTATAAGTCAGCCGCCCTGGGCCGCTTCATGCGGCTTCGCTTTAATGCCGTGCCCCTCGATCAACCAGGCCGCACTATTTATCTTCACGACCACGAGAGCAAGGACTATTGGTCCGCGGCCTGGCAGCCAGTAGGCAAGCCCCTCGATCGCTATAAGTCCGAGTGCCGTCATGGCAGTGCCTATACTATCATCTCCTCCGAATATGAAGGCATCCGCTCCGAGACTACTTACTTTGTCCCATTGGGCAGGAACTTCGAGTGCTGGCGCGTGAAACTGACCAACCTGAGCAGAAGGCCGCGCGAGCTGAGTGCCTTTACTTACGTAGAGTATTCAGGAAACTGGAATGCATGGAATGATCTTATCAATCTTCAATATGCACAGCACACGGTGAAGATGGATGTGGTGGATAACATCATCGATCACGGAACGAACGTCAACATTCCGAATATGCCGGATAACTTCGCCGAGGCAGACCAGGGACGCCACTCCTTTCAGGCTTTGGTGGGCGCGGAGATCGTGGGTTATGAAACCGACCGCGCCGTCTTTCTCGGTAACTATCGCGGCTATGGCAACCCCATTGCCGTCGAGCAAGGCCGATGCGCAAATTCCCTTGCTGTGGGCGACAACGCCTGCGGCTCGCTACAAGCAGTTATAACTCTGGCGCCCGGAGAAACAAGAGAGTTTCTCGTCCTGCTGGGCATCGGACTGGCCAGCGTCGAAGGCAAAGCCGCCGTCGCGGAATTCTCTAACTTGACAAGGGTCGACGAGGAACTCGCTAAGCTGAAGAGTTACTGGCATGAGCGCATCGGCGGACTGACGGTAGAGACTCCTGACGCCGAGTTGAACAGCACTCTTAATATGTGGGGTCCGTTCAATTGCCTGATGACGTACGCGTGGTCGCGCGCGGCGAGCTTGATTTATGCGGGCGAACGCGATGGGCTGGGCTTTCGCGACACCGTGCAGGATATGCTAGGCGTGATGCACGCCATCCCCGAAGAGGCTGGACGCCGCCTGGAACTGATGATTACTGGGCAGGTTTCCACTGGCGGAGCCATGCCGGTGGTGCGCCAGTTCGCTCATCACCCAGGCGGCGAAAAACCTCCGAGTGAAGAAGAATATCGTTCCGATGATTGTTTGTGGCTCTTCAATGCTATTCCTGCTTATGTGAAAGAGACCGGCAATCTTTCTTTTTATCACAAGATTTTGCCCTATGCCGACGAGGGCGAAGATACAATTCTCGGCCATATGAAGCGCGCCATTCGATTTAATCTTGAGCGAAGCGGAGCGCATGGACTGCCTTGCGGACTCTCCGCAGATTGGAACGATTGTATCCGCTTGGGACAAAAGGGCGAAACTGTCTTTGTGGCTTTTCAATTGCGCTTTGCATTGGCTGTTTATCTGGAAATTTGCCAGTTATTGGAAGAAGAACAGGAAGAGATTTGGGCCGCCGCCGAGTTATCAAAATTGGACGCCCACCTGGAAAAAGATGCATGGGATGGAGAATGGTATTTGCGCGCCTACCGTGAGGACGGTTTCAAATTCGGCTCGAAGGAAAGCGGCGAGGGCAAGATCTTTCTCAATCCTCAATCCTGGGCGCTGATCAGCGGCCATGCCAATCGTGAGCGCGCCGCGCGCACCATGCAATCAGTGCGCGAACGCCTGGCTACGCAATACGGCCTGATGATCTGCGACCCGCCCTATATTGATACCGATTTTCACGTGATGCGTGCCGCGCTTTTCAACGCCGGCCAAAAAGAAAACGCCAGCATCTTTACGCATACGCAAGGATGGGCGGTGATCGCGGAGACATTGCTCGGCCACGGTGATCTGGCGTATGAGTATTTTCGCAACTATCTGCCTGCCGCTTATAACTCGCGCGCGGAAGTTAGAGAGATCGAGCCGTACGTCTATTGCCAATTTACGCACAGTAAATATAGCCCGCGCTTCGGCGCATCACGCGTGCCTTGGCTAAGCGGTTCGGCCACCTGGTCCTACTACGCTGCCACGCAATTTATCCTAGGCATTCAGCCGGAGTACGACGGTCTCCGCATTGATCCCTGTATTCCCTCCGCGTGGAAGGAATTCAAAGTTACGCGCGTCTTTCGAGGCAAGCATCTGACAGTCGTAGTTAAGAACCCATCCGGTGTGCAAAAAGGTGTAAAGAAACTTATTCTTAACGGAAAAGAAGTGACAGGCATCTTCATTCCCGTCGGCGAACTGCTCGCGGATAATCAAGTGGAAGTACAGATGGGATGAGGCGTCTCTAACCACGAGCACGCAACAAGGGCCACTCCGCGGCAGCGGAATGGCCCTTGTTGCTAGAAGAGTAGATTGAGCGCCAGCAACTAGGCGGCGACCAGCGGCTTGGTGACCAGCGTCCCGCTGGCATAGCCCTTGGCCATATCGGCAATCGAGATAGCCGTGTAGTCGCCGGCGTGGCCGGCCTGGCCGAACTGCGTCATGCGCAGCGCCACAACCTTCTGCATGGCCGCGCGCGCCGGGGTCAGGTAATCGCGGGGATCAAACTTCTCCGGCGTCTCCGCAAAGACCTTGCGGATCGCGCCGGTGATGGCCAGGCGATTGTCGGTGTCCACGTTGATCTTGCGGACGCCGTTCTTGATGCCGAGCTGAATCTCTTCGACCGGCACGCCCCAGGTTTCCTTCAGCTTGCCGCCGTACTGGTTGATGATGTCCTGCAGGTCCTTGGGAACCGAGCTGGAGCCGTGCATCACCAGGTGGGTGTTGGGCAGGCGCTTGTGGATGGCAATCAGCAGGTCCATCTTCAGGACCGAGCCATCCGGCTTCTTGGTGAACTTGTACGCACCGTGGCTGGTGCCGATGGCGATGGCCAGCGAATCCACGCCGGTGCGCTCGGCAAACTCGACCGCCTGATCGGGATCGGTGACGTGATCCAGGCCGCGAGCCGCCCGCGCCGTGGCCGTCTTCAATGCCGCCCAGAACGCCGATCTCGCCTTCGACCGAGATGCCGCGCTCATGCGCGTAATCGACCACCTTTCGGGTGACTTCGACGTTCTCTTCAAAGCTGGTCGGGGTCTTGCCGTCCGTCTTTCAGCGAGCCGTCCATCATCACGCTGGTGAAGCCCAGCTTGATGGCGCTCTCGCAGGTCTCAAAGCTGTTGCCGTGATCCAGATGCATGGCCAGCGGAATCTGCGGATAAAGCTCGGCGGCGGCCAGCATCAGGTGATAGAGGTAGTTGTCCTCGCGCAAACTTGCGCGCGCCGCGGCTGGCCTGGATGATCACCGGTGAATTGGTTTCCTTGGCGGCCCCATGATGGCCTGGATCTGTTCCATGTCGTTGACGTTAAATGCGCCGACGCCGTAACCGCCCTTGGCGGCCTCGTCGAGGAGTTGCCGCGTGGTGACTAGAGGCATTGAGTTTCTCCTGTGCCGGTGATTCCGGCGAAGTTGAGTTTGGGGTCCAGCCGACGGCCCGCTTGGGCGCTTCAGAGCAGACAACGTGCCTCTCAGACGGCAGGAACTGCGATCATCCTTATGGTAGCAGAGCCGCGCAAGTGATAGTGTGCGACTGCGCACACCAGTCATCGTGAGCATGCACATGCCCAAATCAGGAGCACTCAACTCTGAAACGAATTCAAACCGAAGCGCCGTGCCCAAACCGCTCCGGCTATCGTGAAAGACCGAATTGTTTTTGCCCTGGGCCGGGAAAGGGAATTCTACCGATTGCTGGTCTCCGTCATTTAGGCTACTGACAATGCACCTCAAAATGACCGACGAGACTCAAGCCGCGCACATCAAGCAAAACTGGAAGCTGACCCTGTCCTACGACGGCACGGATTTCAGTGGCTGGCAGGTGCAGCCGGGCGAGATCACTGTCCAGGGCGAGTTGCAGGCCGCGCTCGAACGGATCACCGGTGAAGCGCCTCTTCCGCAAGGCTCAGGCCGCACCGACGCCGGCGTACATGCCCTGGGTCAAGTGGCCAGCTTCATGCTGGCCGCGCCCATTCCGGCGGAAAACCTGCAACGCGCACTGAACCGCACGCTGCCTCCGGCGATTCGTATTCTTGAAACTGGAATGGCGCGAAGAACATTTCATGCGCGGCATTCAGCGCTGGCCAAGACTTACGAATATCGCGTCTTCCGCGAGTCGATCTGCCCGCCTTGTCTGGCCCGCTATGTTCATGCCTGCAAATGGCCAATGGACCTCGACGCGCTGCAACGCGCAGCGAAGTTGTTGGTCGGCGAGCACGATTTCACGAGCTTTGCCGCAACCGGCCCGGAGTTGACGCAACGCGGTTTCGATCCGGATGCCCCCCCCGACCAACGCCCCATCCCGCGCGATGGCTTTCAGCCCGAACCGCCAACAGCCCCAACCGTGCGGCGAATCTACTCTTCCGGCTGGGAAGAGCGCAGGTGCGAGGCTGGCTCGCTGCTGGTCTATCGCGTGCGTGGCAGCGGCTTTCTGCACCACATGGTACGCAACCTGGTAGGAACCATGCTGGACGTGGGACGTGAACGGCTCAGTGCCGAATCTATCCCCGAGATTCTGGCCGCCCGCAGCCGAGCCGCAGCCGGACCCACCGCTCCGGCGCGCGGATTGTTTTTACATTCTGTCGAGTACGATGGATCAGAACTTGTAGACGAGGCCTAGACCGGCGCGCGCACTGCGGGTTTCATGAGATGAGCAGCCCATGCCCGCGCAGGATGCAGGCAGATCGGCGGTAATTGCTGACCGGATGTCGTCGCCCCACGCGCGAAGATAGAAGCGTGAAATCACTTTGTAATCGAAACCAGCGCCGTACCCTCCGGCGAAGGAGAAGTCAGGAGTCGCGTACGCTTGGCTCGGTGTTGAGCTTGAGAGGCCGGTTGTAATGGGCGTGCCACTGATGTGCTCGCAGCCCAGCAGGACATGAACAAAGACATCCACCGGGCCGAGTAGATGGGCGTGAACCACTGGGCCAAAGAGCAGTATATCCACGGTCGGGTTCCCAGGATTGCTCGAGTCATAGGCGTACTTATAGACGCCGCCATCCGCTGTGATCCCGAAGTACTTGCCCCAGTCGCGGGTCGCCGAGAGATTCACGCCAAGTTGTCCGTTACGCGACTGGTTGACGTTGTTGAGGCTAGTGTAGCCGGCTCCGGCGAAGAACTCGTACTTTGGATTGGCCTCTGTCGACACGGTGCGCTGCGGCTTGTCGGGGGCAATCTGGCTGGTAGCCGTTAAGGGCATCATCGTGGCCGCGACCGTGGCCAAAACCGAAAGCAGAAACTTACTCTTCAATTTGGGACTCTCCTCAATGCATTGCTGGGACGGCGGCATCGCTCCGGGGCTGAAGCCCTGAGAGCCGCCGCTTGAAGCCGCCATGGAACTTGACCGGCCACCTTCTTCGACGAACCATTACTAGACTATCCTCTCAGACCCGCTTCCAAGAAGTCCTAGCCTGTTGACTGCGCAGGATTCTGCTCAATAAATCTGCGCCGGCCCCAGTATCCGATCAAGCTGCCGGGATTCTCCTTCTCTGTGACGGCGATTCGCGCAGAAAGAGAGCGCTGAAAGACTCAGCCAAAGAAACAACCTCATGCAGTGCTCAAGCCGGTCAGCCTGCATGCTCGATTGAAAGCAGCAAATCTCCATCGGTGTTAGCATCGAATCTGACAGATGCAGACAAAAAAACTGAAAATCATTCCCCTGGGCGGTCTTGGCGAGTTCGGCATGAACTGCCTCGCGCTCCGCTGGGAAGACGACATTATCGTGATCGACGCCGGGCTGATGTTCCCGGAGTCGGAGTTGCTGGGAGTGGATATTGTTGTCCCCGATATCACCTACCTGGTTGAAAACAAGGCGCATGTCCGCGCCATCATCCTCACCCACGGCCACATGGACCACATCGGCGGCCTGCCCTGGATCTCTGAGCGAGATCAAGGTTCCCGTCTACGCCACCGAGTTCACGCTGGCCTACGTCGAGGGCATCCTCGAAGAGCATGGCCTGCTCGACGAGACCGAACTGATCGAGATCGTCCCCAAGGAAAAATTCACCATCGGCCCCTTCACCATCGAGCCGATCCACGTGACTCACTCGATGGTGGACGCCGTTTCGCTGGCCATTGAAACCCCGGTCGGCGTCGTCATCCACACCGGCGACTTCAAGATCGACCTCGCGCCGCTCGACGGCAAATCCTTCGACCTGCACACCTTTGCCGAGTACGGCAAGCGCGGCGTCCTGGCCCTGCTTGCAAGATTCGACCAACGTGGACCGCTCCGGCTACACGCCCAGCGAGTCGGCCGTCATTCCGCGCCTGGACGAGATTTTCTCGCGCACCAAGAAGAAGCTCTTCTTCAGTTGCTTCTCCTCGTCGGTCTTCCGCATCCGCATCGCTCTCGATCTGGCCCGCGCCGCACGGCCGCAAGGTGGCCGTCATCGGCCGCTCGATGATGGACAGCGACCGAGATTGCGCAGGACCTGGGCTACATCGAGGTTCCCCAGGGGCTCATCATCAATCCCGGCCAGATGCGCGACTACCCGCCCGAGCAGTTGATGCTGCTGATCAGCGGCACGCAGGGCGAGCCGATGAGCGCCCTCAGCCGCGCCGCCGTGGACAACCACAAGCACGCCCGCATCGAAGCCGGCGACACCGTGCGTGCTCAGCTCGCGCATCATTCCCGGCAACGAGAAGGCATCTTCCGCGTCATCGACCACCTCTATCGCCGCGACGCCAACGTCATCTACGACAACGGCTCCAACGGCCTGATTCACGTCAGCGGCCACGGCTCGCAGGAGGAGATGCGCCTGCTCATCAACCTCGTCCGCCCCAAGTTCTTCATTCCCGTCCACGGCAACTACGGCAACCTGCGCAAGCACGCCCAGTTGGCCATGGATACCGGCGCCGTCGAGCACGCCATCGTCATCGAAGACGGCGACGTGCTGGAGCTGGACAAGAACGACGCCCGCAAGAACGACAAGGTGACCACCGGCCGCATCCTGATCGACTCCGGCTCCAATACCGATGTGGTCGAGGATCTGGTCTTGCGCGACCGCCGCATCCTCTCCGAAGACGGCGTGGTGCTGGTGGTGCTGGCCATCAACAAGCGCACCGGCAAGGTGGAGCAGCAGCCCGAGGTGGTGATGCGCGGCTTTGGCGGCGCGGACATCACCGAGCAAGCGCGCGAGGTGGTCCTCAAAACCCTCGACGGCCTGAACACCGAGCAGAAATCCGACTACGGCATGGTCAAGGAAAAGGTCCGCGCCGAACTCAAGCGCCTGATCCAGAAAACCACCGGACGCAGGCCGATGATTATGCCGGTGATTCTGGAGATCTGAATACAGGGCGTTCAATGCGGGATGCTTCAAAGGCTGAAAGGTGCGGTTAACTGTATCTGAGCGAAAAAAGCAGCGGGCCATTCCTTTTCAGGAATGGCCTGCTGTGATGTTTGATCTTTGAAGTTACACTCCGCCGTTGCCCGGTTGGCGCACCAGCGAGAGAAACTCCAATCGCGTTTCTTTCTTGCGGAAGCAGCCCAGCATCGCGCTGGTCACCGTCGAGGAGTGTTGCTTCTCGATGCCGCGCATCATCATGCAGAGGTGGCGTGCTTCGATGACCACACCAACACCTTGCGGCGCAATCGCATCCTGAATCGCGTCGGCGATCTGGCGGGTGAGCCGCTCCTGAATCTGCAAGCGGCGGGCAAAGACTTCAACCAATCGCGGTATCTTGCTCAGCCCGATCACCTTGCCGTTCGGAACGTAGGCCACGTGCACCTTGCCGAAGAAGGGCAGCATATGATGCTCGCAGAGCGAGAAGATCTCAATGTCCTTGACGATGACCATCTCGTCATAGTCCTCGTCAAAGAGCGCCCCACGCAGAATCTCGGTCGCATCTTCGTCGTAGCCCTTGGTCAAAAAGGCCAACGACTTCTCGACCCGCCCCGGCGTAGCCAGCAAACCGTCGCGGCTGGGGTCCTCGCCCAAGCGATGCAAAACCTCGCGGATAATCTCTTCCGTGCTGAATCCGCTCAGGCTTTTGTCAATCTCTGCCGGTCGATCGATCCTTTTACTTAATGCAATTGGCTGTGCCATCACTTCTATCCTTTCACCCAAGGGAATTGGGCGTTTTCTATTACGAAATGGTTATAAACGATGCTGGTGCAATCGCGTTTTTGCGAATGGATGGAAACCACGACACTCAAACTCTCACTCGCCGTCACACTCGAAAAAATTGTTTTCCGTCTCTTCCACGCGCACCCGCTCCAGCTTTCCCACCGGCAGCGTATCCTTCAACAATCCAAAGATCACTCTACAAAGATTCTCCGTCGTCGGCACGCGATTCACAAACAGCGGGTCGAGATTGAGGTTGCAGTGGTCGAATCGCTCCAATACCTGTGCCCGCACCACGTCGTCCATCGCAACAAGGTTGATGACCATGCCGGTCTCCTTGTCTACGTCTCCGCCCACCAGCACTTCAATTACATAATTATGCCCGTGGCCGTGTGGATTGTTGCACTTGCCATAGATCGCGCGGTTCTCTTCCGCTGAAAGTGCCTCAGAGTGCAGCCTGTGGCTGGCGCTGATGGTGTAGCGGCGGCCGAAATAGGCTTTCTCATGCTTCACCCCGGTATTCCGCAAAGATCTCCGGCGTCTCGTAGATCCGCACCCGGCTCAGCCGCGCGCCGCCCGCGACTTACAGCCGCTTCCAGCCGCTTCCATGCCGCGATGGCCAGATTCTCCGTCGTCGGAATCGTCGCGAACTCTCCGTCGCAGCAAATTCAGGGACTTCAGATTCAGGTGGCGATGATCCCAGGACGCCAGCACCTCACGCTCGATCACATCCCGCAGCCACTTCAGATCGACGACAAAGCCGGTCACAGGCTCCGGCTCACCCTCGACCGTGACCTCCAGTGTGTAGTTGTGTCCGTGGCCTGAGCGACGGGCGCAGCGGCCAAAGACCTGCTCATTCTTCTCCGCACTCCAGGCCGCATTCCAATAGTAGTGCGAGGCGGAAAATGTCGCCCGCCGAGTCAAATAGATCATCCCGCCTCCTATGCATATAAGATGCGCGCAACGGCCATCAGGCTTCTTTTGAGATGGACGCTGCTATTGTTCGCAGCCTCAAACTCTACTCGGCAAACGCGAAGCTCGCGCCTGCCGTGCTCCCTTCGCTATGCTAAAGGAATGGAAACACCCACAGAAAAGCTGACCCCCATCGAGCACTCCGCCCAAAGCCGCTGCTTTGGCTGCGGCCCGGCCAATCCTGCTGGTCTGCGCTTGGAGTTCCTGCGAGCGGAGGATGGGAGCATCGTCTGCCTGCCCACGATTCCCAGCCGCTTTGAAGGCCCGTCCGGATACCTGCATGGCGGCATCATCGCCACGCTGCTGGATGAAACCATGAGCAAATCTGTGCGGGCTTTAGGGGTGACGGCTGTAACCGGTCAGATGGAGATCGACTATCTCCGCCCGGTCCACTCAGGCCGTGCCTATTCGCATTGAGGGCCATCTGCTGCGCAGCGAGGGCCGCAAGCACTGGACCGAAGCCCGTATCCGGGACGCAAGAGGCCGCGAACTGGCGCGATCAAAAGGCCTGTTCATCGAGGTCGGCGGCAATCACGGCTTCTGAGTTGCCTGGCGTTTTCTCGCAACAGGGTCATTTCGATTCGATTTGCAAGCACGCCGCCCTGTACCATGAAAGCAGGTCACACTTTTGTTGCAGGAGCGCTTATGCCAGTGAAGAAAAAATCCGCCAAGCTCCTCCATTGCCCCACCTGCAAAATGCTCGTCCGCGCCAGTGACGAGGACTTTCCCTTCTGCTCGGACCGCTGCCGCAAGATCGACCTCGGCAAATGGGCGATGGGCGTCTACAAGATCAGTTCGCCCGTCCTCGATCCTGATGTCCTGGATGATCTGGGCGTTCGTAGTGCGGCATCGGGAACACCTATGAAAACTGATTCTTCTATCGCTACCACTCCTACAAACGAGAACGGCAGAACGCGCTGGGCGTGGACCATCGCCACCTTCTTCGGCGCGGGCTTCGGCAAGCCCGGTCCCGGCACCTGGGGATCGGTCGCCGCCGTCCTTCTCTGGGCAGCCTATGGCTGGCTTGCTCATCCCACCCCGCAAGCCTTGCTGATCGCCCTGCTCATCGGCATCGCATCTAACGCTTCTATTCGGCATTCCCGCCTCCACCATCGTCGCCCGCGAATCCGGCCTGCACGACCCGCAGTTCGTGGTCGTCGATGAGGCCGCCGGCGTGTGGATCGCCCTGCTCTTCAGCCCCTTCGACCTGCGCCACGGCCTCATCGCGCTCGTTCTCTTCCGCCTCTTCGACATCACCAAGCCCTTTCCCGTCCGCCAACTGGAAAAGCTCCCCGAGGGCTGGGGCATTGTCCTCGATGATGTAGGCGCGGGGTTGTATGCTTTGGGTGTAGCATCTCTATTACGCATTTGGATCTAGCCATGCCCAAAGCCAGCACCCAATCCGCCGCCGAACTTCCTCCCGCGCATCGACGACATTGTCCCCGCCGCCGCGCTGCCTGGTGGCGAAGTCGAGCTGACCGGCGCAAATCTCGGCCCGCTAATGCTGCACTGCCCACGGTTCATGTCGACGGCCTTCTGGCCCATCTGTTGATGTGCCGCCCCGGCCGCGCTGGCGCATCCGCGTCCCCGACCAAGCGACCACCGGCTTGATCGAAGTCCGCAACCCCGCCGGCCCCAGCAACGCCGCACCTCTGCGCGTCGCCCGCCGCCTCTCCGAAGGACTGCATCCGGTCACCAGCCCCGCCGTCAGCCGCTCCGGCATGATCTACGCCACCATCAGCGGCCAGCGCGGCAAGCAGACCCCTGTCTCCATCGTCCGCATCAGCCCCGACGGCCGCGGAACCCCCTTCGTCACCGGCATCCTCAACCCCACCGGCCTGGCCTTCAACCCCGACGGCGACCTCTACGTCACCTCCCGCGCCGAGGGCAACGTCTACCGCATCGACGACGCCGGCGAACCCACCCTCTACGCCGAGGGCATGGGCGTGGCCACCGGCGCGGCCTTCGACGCCGACGGCAACCTCTTCGTCGGCGACCGCAGCGGCACCATCTTCAAGATCGACACCCGCCGCGAGATCTTCGTCCACGCCACCCTCGAACCCAGCGCCGCCGCCTACCACCTGGCAGTAAACGCCCAGGGCACGCTCTTCGTCACCGGACCCACTCTCTCCTCGAATGATGTGATTTATGCCGTCGAGCCGAACGGAGAGGCGCGTGTCTGGTTCCGAGGCCTCGGCCGTCCGCAGGGCCTGGCCATCAGCCGCGAAGGCGATGTCTATCTCGCCGCCTGCCTCCACGGCCAACGCGGCGTAGTGCGCGTCACGCCGCAAGGTGAAGCGTCGCTGGTCCTCTCCGGCGCCAACATCGTCGGCCTAGCCTTCTCCCCTCACGGAACCACCATCCTCGCCACGAGTGAAGCCGTTTACGATGTGGACTTGGGAGTCGAAGGCTTGAATCTCTTCTAGCTGTTTGGAGCATTGCCATGATGAAATTCCCTCTTGCAATTCTCTCCACCGCGATGGCTCTTTCTCTTGCAGCCGGCGCTCAATCTGCGCCTCAAGTCATCCCTCTCTGGAGCAACGGCGCGCCCGGATTCGAGAATCGCAAAGACATTCCCGAAGCAAGCCAAGGATTATTGGGTGCGCAATGATCAATAATCCCACGATTACCGTCTTCCTTCCGCCCAAAGAAAAGGCCACCGGCGCGGCTGTCGTGATTGCCCCCGGCGGAGGCTTTCGCGAGCTGGTCTATTAACACCGAGGGCATGCACGCCGCCGAGTTCCTCAACAGCATCGGCGTGGCCGCCTTTGTCGCTCAAATACCGCCTGCCGGCAGAGCCGAACTCTCCTTATTCGCATGGAGAATGTACGCCAGGATGCCTATCGCGCCATGCGACTGGTGCGCAGCCGCGCCAGCGAATGGAAGATCGATCCGCACCGTGTCGGGATGCTTGGCTTTTCCGCTGGCGGCGCGGTTATTTCGTTGATTGCCTATGCGCCTGGAGACGGAGACACTGCGGCCGCCCGACCCCATCGACCGCCTCAACGGCAAACCGGACTTTCAGATGCTGGTTTATCCCGGCGGTAAAACGCCTGACAAAATCCCCTCCGATGCGCCTCCCGCCTTTTTGCTGGTCGCCAACGACGATGAATACGGCTGCGATAAAGTGACCCTTGATCTTCTCCAGAAAATGCGCGCCGCCGGTGTTCCGGTCGAGGCCATCTTCCTGGCCAAGGGCAAGCACGCCTTCAACATGGGCGACCGCTCCAAACTGATTTCGGTGAATACCTGGCCGCAGCGCATGGCCGATTGGCTGAGCGATAGCGGATATCTCACTCCGGCGGTTTCCGTTGAAACATCTGGTAAACATTGAAGATATTGGCAGTTTTCCTGGAAAATCAGTTTATGATGTGGACTTGAGGGCAAAGGGCCTGAATCTGTTTAAGAATCAGACAACTGACACGTAATCTCTGAACCTTGACCACTACCTTATGAAAAGCGAAATTATCGCCGTCGGCTCCGAGATGCTCACTCCCTTCCGTCAGGACACCAACTCCCTGTACGTCACGGAGAAGCTCAATCTGCTGGGCGTTACCGTCGCCTTCAAGACCATCGTCGGCGACCGCCAGCGGGATCTGGTCAGCGCCCTGCACGTGGCTCTTGGGCGTACCGACATCGTCGTAGTCATGGGCGGACTCGGCCCCACCGAAGACGACCTCACCCGCGAGGCCGTCGCCGAAGCGCTCTCCATCAGCCTGCGCCGCGATCCCGATCAGGTCGTTGCGCTGGCAACCCGCGCCGCTACCTGGCGCATCCCCATGCCGGAGAACAACCTCAAGCAGGCCGATGTGCTGGAGGGCGCAACCATCCTCCGCAACCCCAACGGCAGCGCTCCCGGCCAGTGGCTGGACATCATCTTCGATGGCTATCGCAAGCTGCTCATGCTCGTCCCCGGCCCGCCCAACGAGTGCCGCCCGCTCTTTGACTCGGAGTGCATCCCGCGCCTGCGCGAGGTTGTTCCCGCGCGCGCCATTGCCAAACGCACGCTGCGCGCCGCCATGATCCCCGAGTCTCAGGCCGACAAGCTGCTGGCCCCGATCTACACCGAATACAAGGACGTGGAAACCACCATCCTGGCTCACGCCGGAGACATTCAGCTCACGCTGCTCTGCGCCAAGCCAAAGATCGAAGCCGCCCAGAAGCGCGTCGATGAGCTGGCTGGCCGCATGGAAGAAGCTCTGGAAGACTGGCTCTACTCCTCCGGCGGCGATAGTGCAGACTCTCTGGAGCAGATCGTTCTCTACCATCTCGGCCTGCGACAGGCCACGCTGGCCATCGCGGAAAGCTGCACCGGCGGCATGATCGCCCAGCGCATTACCAGTGTCCCCGGCAGCTCCCGCTCCTTTCTCGGCGGAGCAATTGCGTATTCGAATGAGTTGAAGACCGCCTTCGCCGGCGTGCCTCCTGAGCTGATCACCCGCCAAGGCGCAGTCTCCGCTGATGTAGCCGAAGCCCTCGCCTACGGCATCCGGCGCTACACCGGCGCTACCCTCGGCCTGGGCGTCACCGGCATCGCCGGACCCAGCGGCGGCACGGAAGCCAAGCCCGTTGGCCTGGTTTACATCGCCCTCAGTGACGCACAGAAGACCGAGTCCGTGGAGCGCACCTTTCGCGGCGACCGCGACCGCATCCGCCAATGGGCCACCCAGCATGCCCTCGACCTGGTCCGCAGAAGGCTGCGGTAAAGCGGAAAGGATGATCTGCCAGATAGTTTCAGATGGTTTGACCGGGACCAACTGCATTTCTTCCATCTGCGAATTCCGGACTGATGCGCGCTGAACACTGGGCAAGGTTTATCTTTGATTCCTGACCGCCGGTGCCGGAATCCTGTATTCTGGAAAGAGAAATGGACAAGAAAGAACTACATCCGCACCGTCGTTGGAATCCTCTGCGTCAATCCTGGGTTCTGGTTTCACCGCATCGCACCCAACGCCCCTGGCAGGGCGAAACCGGCCAGAAGGCCGCGCCCTCGGCTTTGCCGCATGATCCGCAATGCTACCTCTGCCCCGGCAATCAGCGCGCGGGAGGAGCCGTAAATCCGGACTATCAGGGGGTCTTCTCCTTCGTCAACGACTATTCCGCCTTGCTTCCGGATTCCCCTACCGGCAGCGAGGCGCCAGCCTCGCCGCTGCTCGTGGCCGAGCCGGCGCGCGGACTCTGCAAGGTGATCTGCTTTCATCCAGACCACTCGCTGACGCTGGCGCGCATGACGCAGCCTGAGATTCGCGGCGTGGTGGACGCCTGGACGCTGGAGTATCAAGAGCTGGCCGCTCTCGACTGGATCAAGTACGTGCAGATCTTCGAGAACCGCGGCGCGATGATGGGCGCCAGCAACCCGCATCCTCACTGCCAGATCTGGTCAACGAGCTTTGTCCCCGACGAACCCGCCGCAGAAACCCTTGCACAGAGTGAACACCTGGCTCGCACTGGATGCTGCCTGCTGTGCGACTACCTAGCCGCGGAGCAGAAGCAGCAAGAGCGCATCATCTTTGAGAATGAGCACTTCACGGCGATTGTTCCTTGGTGGGCGATCTGGCCCTTCGAGGTGCTTCTTGTGAGCCGCCGCCACTTGGGCGCGCTGCCAGAGCTGAACGGCGACGAGCGCGATGGCCTCTCCGACGCACTGAAGCGCATCACCACGCGCTACGACAATCTCTTCGCAACCAGCTTTCCGTATACGATGGGCTTTCACCAATCGCCCACCGATTCCGAGGAGCATCCGGAGTGGCACTTCCACGCCCACTTTTATCCGCCTCTGCTGCGTTCGGCCACGGTACGCAAGTTCATGGTGGGCTTTGAGATGCTGGCCATGCCGCAGCGCGACATCACGCCCGAAGGCGCTGCTGAGCGGTTGCGTGAGAGTTCTGAACAGCACTTCTGGCCAAGGATGTGAGCGCCGAACAGGAACCGTGCGTCCATTGAAGTCAGGCGAGACTGAGAGTAAACTGGCACCATTATAGGTTGACTCAGGTTTGGTTTTCAGATGGCCTTGCATTGAGGAGTCATTGATGAGCAGAATTTCGGTAACGCTTCTCGCCGCCCTTGTCCTCGCGCCTCTTGCAAGCGCCCAAAGACCGGTTGTCCTCGCGGCCCAACCCGCCGCCTCCAGCACGCCGGACCCAGCCATTCATGCCGTGATCTCCGCCGTGATGCCCCGCGCGGCGAACTGGGGCGCAGTGAAGAGCCTACCCTTCTCCGCCACCGAGACCACTACGCGCGAGCAGACTCTCTCCGACGGCACGGTCATCAAGAGTACAGTCGAGGTGCTTTTTTCGCGCGATTCCGAGGGCCGCCTGCGGGCCGATGCGCCGCTTAAGCCGGACGCGAACGGCGCATCGCAAGGCCGCATCGTCACTCTCTGGAATCCCAACGACGGCAGGTCGATTACTTGGATCTCCGGCAATCCCTCGGCCACCTTCGCCTCGGTGACGCATCTGCCCGAATCGCAATTGAACAGCTTTCTGAGCACGCTCGCCACCACGCCTGCAACCAGCGCGCGCACACCGCTCCAGCGATCCTTGACCGCGTCGTTAGCGTCCGCACAGGATTCTTCCAGCCTCCAAGCCGAGAGCCTGCCAGAGCAATCCATCGCGGGCGTGCAAGCTACCGGTGCGCGCATCACGCAGGTGATTCCCGCCGGGACTGTGGATAACGACCGCGACTTCACCATCGTCTCGGAGACATGGACCTCGGCAGATTTGAAGACCAC
This sequence comes from uncultured Acidobacteriaceae bacterium, assembly GCA_963804315.1. Classification (GTDB taxonomy): domain Bacteria; phylum Acidobacteriota; class Terriglobia; order Terriglobales; family Acidobacteriaceae; genus Telmatobacter. The sequence continues at coordinate 53,324 of CAWDQB010000035.1, read as the reverse complement.
CGTCCGCCAGGTCAGCAGCGACCCGCGCACGGGAACAGTGACCACAGAACTGAGCAACATTGACCGAACCGAGCCGGACCCCGCGCTCTTCAAAGTGCCCGCCAACGTCCGCGTCACCGACCTGCCTGAAGCCATCCCCGCCGTCCAAAAGCGTTTTTAATACTTCCGCATCTTTTGTGAATGGCGCGGCGGCGAGGTCCTTTGTTTTGGTCCTCGACTGGAAACGGTGATTACTGAGCTGGAAGAATCTTTGCAACCGGCTCCGTGGCTGGAACCGGTTTGGCCCGAGGAACAGCCTTGGACTGCGGCACTGGCTTGCCTTGGATACCGGAGGATTGAGGCACGAGTCTTTCGTGGATTTTAGCTGGATTTGTCTGAATCACTTTCCGCCTGGATTTCGGCGCGGCTGATTGCGTAACCTTGAGCAGCTTTCCGTTGCCATCAAAGCTCATTGTCCAGAGAGCGCGCTGTGGATTGGCATTGAGATCAATGAATGAGATCTGGCCTCCGCTGTCAGGTGAAACTGTGAGGCTTGCGGGCGCGGCGTTGGAATCCTCGCTGTGGTGGAGGTTGCCGGTCAAGGCGATTGCAGGGTGCGCTCCCGCCAAGGCCGCATAGCAGAGGCCCGTGGCCAGCCATTCCGGCGGCTGGGCCGGGTGCTCCTCTGCGCGGAGATGATTGAAGGCTGAAAGGGTCTGTTCATTGACCGGAGCGGGTGAGTAAGGCGAATAGCCGCGCCGCAGGATGGGTATGACACGCAGTTGGCCCGGACCGCGCGGAATCGAAGCGGTAAAGGCGCTCGCCACACTGGTACCACTATCGCGCGTGAAGGTAAGAAAGAGGTGGGCGGGCAGCGCGGAGCAGACAATCTGCCGCACCTCCCACGAACTTTGATTGAAGTCCATCCCGGCAATGTCGGCTCGTTCTCGAATAGAAGTCCGCGCTTCGGCCCATAGTTCGCGGTCTTGCTGGTTGATCTGATCCACGGAGCGGAAGTCAATCAACGCGGCTTCCGGCCCGTCGCCGTCCAGAGAAAATGGCATGGGGCGCGGCGCAGCCCGGCGTGTGACCGGTATTGGTTCAGGCGAGGATGGAAGGCTGCGCGCCTCCTGGGCTTTGCAAGGGGCGCAGAGCACCGCAAGAGCGGTGAAGGCGAGAACGGCGAGGATGCGTTTGATTCGTTCCATTCTGCTCCTAGCGTAACACCATTGCTAGTCGCCAACCCCTGCTGTTATAGCAATGACGCGGCTAGGGTAAGGCATCTAGGAATATTGGAAGAGCAACAGAAAAACAAAAGGGCAACCTCTGTGGGCTGCCCTTGATGGTCCAGGAGTGGATGATCCCGCGCCGGAAGCACGCCGGCTTCGGCGGAGGTAATTGAATCAGTTGATCTGCCGGTCCCCAAAATCCATGAACCGGGTTAATCGATCAATGCGCGGCGGCGTGGTGCGCAGCGGATGGCTTGGGATGCGCAGCGCCCGCGGGCTTCTTCTTTTCCTCAATGAGGACTCCATCACGGAGCACGATCTGCGCCGATTGCGGCGCGGCGTCCGTAGCTGGAATCTGCTCATAGGTGTCATAGGTGCCGTCCAACTCTGCTTCGCCCTTGCTCGAAAGCCCGAGTGAAGAACCCGCAGCCGGAATTTCCTTGCCACTGATGGGCGTTTTCAGATTGACGATGAAATCGGCAGTTTTGCTGGCCTTGGCGCTATCTGTTACGGCTACGTTAATCACCGTGGCCTCTGGCTCGATGACGATCTTCTTGATCGCGGTCTTGAGATCGTCAAAAATCTCGCCCAGTTTGACCGTATCGTCTTTGACGCCATTGGCGAGGATGAACTCCTGTTGTGCCTTCAGATCGGTTGGATCCGGTGCCTTGAAGCTGTCGGATGCGACCGGCGTGGTCAGCTTGACGAGGAAGTCCGTTGCCTTGACGCCTTGGGTGACGATCACCTTGATCGCCGACACGGGAACGCTGATGACCGTTCCCGGAACCGGGGTAGCCTGATCCTTCAACACGGACCAGAGTTTGTCGGCATCTTCCTTGGCGCCAATGGCCAGAATCAGTTCCTTGTCGCCCAGGTTCAACACACGCAGATCGGGAGTGGTGACGATAAGATCGTGAATCCTCTCCTGGGGCGTGGGAGCCGGCTTGATTTCAAAGCCGCTCGGGAAGGTGGTGAGTGCCGCTTTGGCTTTGACGTCGTCCAGGCCGTCCAGATTGCCATGGTACTTTTTGTAATAGATCTCAAGGTTTGTTTCGATCCCCTGTTTATATTTGGCGGGCGCAAAGTTCCAAACACGGGCATAGAACCATATGGCTTTCGGCAAATCCTTGGCAGGGCCGGGTTGGGAGTAGGCCATGGCCAGATAGTTGGTATCCATCAAGCCGGCCGTCTTGGATTGGGCATCGGTGTAGAGCATCAATTCCTGCGTATATTCGTCGATTGCGCCCTTGAAATCCTTATGGGCAGCTGCGTCATCGAAGGCGATAGCCGAGTGAAAGACCGGGTAGGAGCCTCCCGTTTGCGCCTTCCAATCAGCGTCTGACACGCTGGCCGGCTTGGGGGCTAGAAGGCCCTTCCGGGCGTAGGCCGCCGCGTCGTCGCATGTCGCTACATCCTGGGTCTTGGCGCACTGGCCCTTCTTGATGATGACCGTGTAGAGAATGGCCTTCAGATTATTAGGGTCATCGTGGAGGATGCGGCTGGCCGTAGCAAGCGCCTTGTCTTGATCGCCCAGTCCTACCGGCGCGGGGTTGTAGTACTTATCCAAAAGCAGATCAAGAACGGCTTTCTTGACGATGCTATTCGGATACGCGGTCAAAAAGCTCTCCAAGCCGGGGGCCGAGGATTTGGTAAGGATGGTGGTTTGATCCTGCTCCGGGTGCTGTGCGCAGTTGCCGCAGGCCATGTCGTAAGCGTTATACTCCGCCGCTTGCAGGGTTGAATCCTGGGCACGCAGCAGAGCCGCGGAGACGAGACTCACGCTCGCCATTGCCATCATAGACGCAAAAACTAACTTCTTCATTCAGTACTCCTGGAAACTGCTGAAATGGAGATCAATGTTCAAGCACTCATTCTTGGCTTGCCCACTCGTTTTGTCCGGGTGAACTCGCGCCGCAGTACGGATAAACCATACCACGGTTTTCAATACGGTGTTGGAAGGATTATAGAAAGCCGTGCTCCTTGTGACAAGAGAAGTTCTCCGATTATGAAAGAATTCCCATTTTCCAGCCGATCAGCAGCCCTTGGGGCGGGCTTTCCAATCCTCGCTCCGTTGTCATTTTTGCGTCAATCTCAACAGTAACCTGAACGACGCAGGGTGAAAGCTCGGACTGCGAATCATTGTGGCTTGGAGCTTATTGCGCCTGCCTATTGACTTAGACACCCCCTCGACAAAAATGTTCCCAAGGTTATTGCAAAAGCCTGACCAGCTCTGCCTGCTCGGCCAGAAAGGCGTCGTGCCCGTGGGCGCTGGTCATCTCGCGGTAATCGGCCTGAACGCCGGTCGCGCGGATGGTGTAGGCGAAGTCGCGCACGCTTTGCGGCGGAAAGAGCCAGTCTGAGCTGATGCCGACGAAGCTCAATTGGGCGCGAATTCCACCAAAAGCCTCCTCCGCTGATGCGCAACTGCGTTGCGGATCCCAAGTGTCCATAGTGCGTAGAATCGCCAGATAGGAGTTGGCGTCAAAACGGCTGATGAAGCGCTCGCCTTGATGGTCCAGATAGCCGGCAATGTCAAAGCGTCCGCCGATCAAACCCAGGCATCCGGCTTGATCGCCTGCCTCCCAGGGGTCTTCGCCGCTGCGGTTCGGCTTGCGCCCAAAGCGCTCGTCAAAGAGTTCTGCCGATTTGTAGCTCAACATGGCGATCTGCCGGGCAAAGGCCAGTCCGTTACGCGGGGGCTTCTGCGGCAGATAGTTGCCGCCCTCCCACTCTGGATCGCGTTGGATCGCTTGACGTTGCAGGTGGTTGAGCGCCAGGCCCATCGCCTGCAGCGGCGCCACGCCGATAATGACCGCCCGCTCAACGCGCCCCGGATCGTGGATGGCCCAATCCAATGCTTGCATTCCGCCAATGGAGCCGCCTAGAACCAGACGCAGCCGGCGGATGCCCAGCGAGTCCAGCAGCTTGGCCTGCGCCCGCACATTGTCGCGAATGGAAACCAGTGGAAAGCTGGAGCCGTAAGCCTTGCCAGTCTCAGGGTCCACCGAACCCGGACCGGTCGATCCGTAACAGGAACCCAGCATATTAATGCAAATGACAAAATCCTTCTCCAGCGATAGAACCGCCCCAGGAGCGAAGATCTCAGGCCACCAGGAACCCACCAGCGCCGAGCCGGTCAGCGCATGGCAGACCAGCACGGCGTTCTTCCGTGCCGCATTCAGCCTTCCGTAGACGGCATAATGCAGGGTCACGCCGCAAAGCGTGCGCCCACACTCCAGTTCCAAAGGCTCGTCGAGCACGAAATCACCTTCGTAGGTGGGCGCAAGATAGTTCTTCGCGGGCGGCGAGACTCCGGTCCCGGCTCGTGTTTCACTCATGATTCCTATTGTGCTACACGCACCGTCCCCTGTGCTCGTCATTTCTGTCCTCTTCATCCCGCGCTTTGTCCGTTGGCCACTCGAATCGCTTGATCCAGATCGGCAATCAGATCCCGGATATCCTCGATGCCAACGCTCAGCCGCACTAACTCCGGCGTCACACCCGTATCGGCCTGTTCAGCCGGCGAGAGCTGCGCGTGCGTGGTCGAGGCCGGATGAATCACCAGGGATTTGGCGTCACCGATATTGGCCAGCAGCGAAAAGAGTTTGAGCGAATTGATCAGCGTTTTGCCCGCTTCGTAGCCTCCTTTGACGCCAAAGGTCAGCAGTCCGCCCTTGCCGTCGGGCAAGTATTTTCGTGCCCGTTCGTAATATTGGCTGGACTCAAGGCCGGGATAGTTGACCCATTCAACGCCGGGATGCTTCTCGAGATGTTTGGCCACGGCCAGAGCATTCGACGAGTGCCGCTCGAGACGCAGGTGCAGCGTCTCAATCCCTTGCAGCAGCAGAAACGCATTGAAGGGCGACAGCGCCGCTCCGGTGTCGCGCAAGCCCTGCACGCGCGCCTTGAGGATGAAGGCCAGCGGCCCGAAGGCCTCGGTGTAGACGAGGCCATGGTACGACGGGTCAGGCGTTGTGAAATCCTTGAAGCGCCCGGAAGCTGCCCAGTCGAATTTGCCCGCGTCCACAATCACGCCGCCAATGCTCGTGCCGTGGCCGCCCAGGAACTTGGTTGCCGAGTTGAGCACGATGTCCGCGCCCCACTCAATGGGCCTCACCAGCGCCGGCGAGGCCGAGGTATTGTCTATCACCAGCGGCAGTCCGTTCTCGTGGGCTATGGCCGCCAGTTTTTCAATATCAACGACATCCAGCTTTGGATTGCCCAAAGTTTCGGTATAGATCGCCCGGGTCTTGTCGTTGATTAGCGCACGGACGCCATCGAAGTCGTCGGCATCGACGAACTTGACGGTAATGCCCAGTTTGGGCAGCGTGTAGTGAAACAGATTATATGTGCCGCCGTACAGCGAAGTCGTGGAGATGATCTCCTCACCGGCTTGCGCGAGCGTTGTAATCGTCAGAGTCTCCGCCGCCTGCCCGGAGGCCACGGCCAAGGCTGCCGCGCCACCTTCTAAAGCCGCCACACGCTTCTCCAGCACGTCGGTGGTGGGGTTCATGATGCGGGTATAAATATTGCCGAACTCCTTCAACGCAAAGAGCCGCCCGGCGTGATCCGCGTCCTGAAAAGCGTACGAGGTAGTCTGATAGATGGGCACGGCGCGCGATCCGGTGGTGGGATCAGGTGTTTGACCGGCGTGAACGGCAAGAGTGGCAAGATGCTGCTTGGCTTCGGACATTGCGTTCTCCTTCGGATTTCTGATTTTTGAATCTTACAAAATTTGGATACCCCCAACTGTTACTTTCCAGTTGATAGGTGGGACTCCATGAAGCTCCTACAAACAAAAAAGCCCGTATCCTCATCGGACCGGGCCGTCGGCTTCAAGATCGGTTGCGCTTAACGCATCTGCCTCACACAAGCCAAACGGACGGACCGACACGCCATGTACATACACATGGCAATGCTCCGGCATCCAGTATTGCTTGCATTCAGCATGGCAACAGTATCCACGGCGGACAGGGAGATTGTCAAATAAAATCAAAGACCTTGCTTTTCTTTCACTCCTGGGTCCTCCAAACAAACGCTCCCGCCAGCGGTTAATAGTTTCGGCGTATAGAGAGTGGAGGAGCACGATAGTCTGTATCACCATGGTTTTCATGGCAGGATCCAGTTCCGGGCTGGCCGGGTTCAACCCGAAGCCAATGCGCAGTGCTTGAGCTACCAACGGCAGCCTACGCGGAAATAACTATCCCTGATGCAAGTTGAACATCACTCCTGTAGTGGGCGGTGAAGTTCAAATTTGAATCGAAAGCCTCTCGAATTATCGATATAACGGAAGAACTCCGGCTTCAAGATGTGCAAGATGCTCTGCCGGATGGCCAGTCTGAAGACTCTGCCCAATTTGAACCGCTTGCAATAGGTCTCCGTGATTGTCGCTCGAACCACCGGGTCCGTGATGATACTGACCTCTCCGCTGATCTGCACGCCGCGAATCTCTCGCCAGTTTTGGGCTGCGCGGTAGATAGTGGCGGCAGCTTGGGATCTTTGCCGCAGGTTGCGGCTGTGCGTGCAACTCTCTGAGGAGAACCAGTAAAGCGAGAGATTCTCGTCCACGATATAAAAGAGAGGAGCGATGCAGGGCCGGCCATCTTCGCCGGTGGTGGCTAGCGATAGCGTCGTTTGTTCGGCGAGGAGCCGAGCAATCCGGTCAAGCTTTTCCTGCGTCTTCACCATTGTGTTCTTTGTGCCGGGGTATTCTTGCAGCCTGAGGTCTTCATCTTACAACCCCATTACCCTTCCAACTTGCGCAAAAATGCCTCCAGTTCGGCAGGCAGCGGCGCTTCCAGTTGCAGCAGCTTCCCGGTGCGGGGGTGGGAGAATTCCAACTGCGCGGAGTGCAGGAAGTTGCGTCCCAGGCGGAGCTTCTCCGGCTCGGCATTGCGCCGGGCGGCCTTAGAGGTTGCAGCGTTGGATGCGACCTGATCGGTTAGATGGCCCGATCCGCCGTAGAGTACATCACCGACGACCGGATGGCCAATCGAGGCCATATGGACGCGAATCTGATGGGTGCGGCCAGTCTCGATGCGCACACGAACGAGCGTGAATTTGCCGAAGCGGTTGGCGAGGCGGCGGACGGTCTCGTAGTGCGAAACGGCTGTGCGCGCGTCGCCCAGCGGCTTGGTGGTCATGCGGGTGCGGCGTTGCGGGTCACGGCCTACGCTGGAGTTGATGGTTCCTTTGGCGCGCGCCAACTCGCCTTGCACAAGTGCAAGGTAGGTCTTTTTGATCTGCCGACTGGAGAACATTTCGCCAAGCGCCGTGTGCGCAGAATCGTTTTTGGCCACGACGATGAGTCCGCTAGTGTCTTTGTCGAGGCGGTGAACAATGCCCGGGCGCAGTTCGCCGCCCGTAGAGGAAAGCGCCTTGAAGCGGTAGAGCAAGGCATTGACCAGCGTGCCGCGGCTGCGGGCGTCATCACTCTGTCCCGAGCCGGCATGAACCATCATTCCGGCCGGCTTGTTGATGACTGCCAGATCGTCGTCCTCGTAGATCACATCCAGCGGGATCTCTTCGGCTGTGGCTTTGAGCGGAGCAGGATGCGGCTCGCCGGTAATGTCGATTCGCTCGCCGCCACGCAGCTTGAGCGAAGCTTTCTCGACATGGCCGTCGATGAGTACGCTGCTCTGGTCGATGAGGAGCTGGACGCGGGAGCGGCTGACACCTTCCAGTTGCGTGACAAGAAACTGGTCGAGGCGCTGGCCTTTGGCTTCCGGTGGTGCTTCGATGGTGCGCAGTTCAATCATCGGTTGCCTCAACCTCTATTCTCGCAGCTTTGCGCTCCAGCAGCACGAGGCCGCCAGCCAAAACCATCAGAATTGAGGCAGCTTGCGGGCCGTCGAATGAGCCGCCCAGCAGCGTGCCGCGACCTTCGGGGTCGCGCCAGAACTCAGTGATGAATACCATTATGGCGGTACCCAGCAGGAAAAGACCCGCTAAATCACCCTGCTGGCGGCGATGGGTGAGCCAAAGCAGCAAACAGGTCGAGAGCGTGAGATAACCCAGCGCCGCGTAGGCTTGCACTGGATGGAGCGTAACGCCGAGCGGAGCACCGCTCCAGAGGGCGGCCAGGGGGTGCGTGTAGGTGATGGCCCAGCGGACGGCGGTTTCGGTTCCGTAGCCTGAACCTGCTAGCAGCGCGCCCAGTTGCTCGAAGGCCAGACCCAGCGCCAAGGGCGCGGCCAGCACGTCGGCTGTAGCGCGGAGGGGCAGACGCTGCCAACGGGCGTAGAAGAGGGCTGAGAGGGCGGCGGCGAGCGCTCCAAAGGCGGCGAGCAGGGGATGGTGGACCATGGCCAGCGCGAGCAGCCAGGAATGGTGCAGGCGCAGTGCACTCCAGTTAAGAGCGATGAGCAGCAGACGCGAGCAGAGTATTGCAGCGAAGAGGGCGAGGACGCAAAGATTCCAGATTTTGGCGGCGTCGAAGTTGAGGATGCGCGCCGTGTGCTGCGCCAGAAAAAGGGCGAGCAGGACGCCAAGGGCTGCCGTAGCGCCGTAGGAGGGGATAAGGAGGGGTCCGAGATGAAAAAGGATGGGATACACGCTGGCAAATGCCTGGAGGGGTTTGTGAGGAAGGTGTCGCGGAACACACAAAGATGTAATGCCGAATAGACGTCGACTAACTGGACTCTCTATTTCGACTGCGCCGCAGTTGGCCGTGCTGGCTTGGTTTGAGGAATTGGCTGTGATTGGGGAGCACGCGCCGGAACAGCCGCGCCAGCGGGCATCGGAAGAGGATTGATCACACGCGGCATGATCTGACTATCCTGCGTAAGCGTACTGCTATTTCTCTGCTCAGACATTTGAACCTCCTACCTTAGTTTACACCATATGTTGCTGCGATATACTCGGTCGCATCCTGCTTGGCGCGATCAAGCAGAGCGTTCCGTTCTGCCAGACCATCAGGAAAGCTGCGGTTTTCAGCATCAAGTTGCAACTTCCGGAGTTGATGCAATCGCTTCATGATTTCATCGTCCGTATATCGACCGGAAAAGATATTCTCCCACTCCAACTGCACATCGATGAAGAGTCCAGCAAGCACTGAAGAATGTTCGCAGGCGGCTTTATGTTTTTTTGCAAACGGAAATACATCTTTCAAAGCATCGGCAAGCTGGGAGGCGGCAATGATCGCGCCCCAGACAAATGCGTATTCCTTCCAGATGACCCAAGCTGCAATACCTCCGCATGAGGCAATAGCCTTGAGCGCTCCAAGACCCGAAACCCATTTGCCCAAATAATCTCTGTAAAGGCGGATATATGAAGCTGCCACCTTCAATTCAAACATCTGGTCCCAATAGAGTTTCTGCTGACGATGGAGATCGGAGGCGTTCTCGCTCATATTCTTGCTTATCCCTTTCACGCCACTTCGGCGCTCAAAACCGCGCCGCAACAAGTGTACTGCAGAAAGGTAGAACCCGACCCGCGGGGCCGTGGGGTAGATGCGCCGGTGAACCCTTCCTAAGAAGGTGGAGCTCTCCGCGGTTCATTAGGCATTCCGGACTGGCGGACACGGCACACAGAACCGATTGTCGAGTTGAGCCCCTGTTCAATGAATGTTGGTTCAACCAGCGTTGATCGCCCACCTGCTTTGCAGGTCGGTTTCTATTGCGAATAGTAGAGTGCGCGGAGAGAAATTACAAGTGCCGTTTTCCGTAGGGGGTGGATTCGTTTGACTGAAGCGAAAGGCAAGCGAATTAGCTCTGGTTTGGAAATCCATTACAAGGCCTCCACTTCCCGCAGCAGAAAAGCATAATCCAGCGCAATCTCCTTCAGATAGTCATAGCGTCCGCTCGCGCCGCCGTGTCCGGCCTGCATATTGGTAACGAGCAGCAGCGGATTATCGTCCGTCTTCAGCCTGCGCAGCTTGGCTACGTACTTGGCTGGCTCCCAGTACATCACCTGGCTATCATGCAAAGAAGTCTTCACCAGCATCGCCGGGTAACTAGCTGCCTTTAGACTGTCATAGGGGGAATAGCTTAACATATAGTTAAAGTATTTCTCCTCATTCGGATTGCCCCATTCCTCATACTCCGGGACGGTGAGGGGCAGGGAAGCGTCGAGCATGGTGTTCATCACATCCACAAAAGGCACATGCGAGAGCACGGCACGGAAGAGATCGGGGCGTAGATTGACTACCGCGCCCATCAAAAGGCCGCCCGCCGATCCGCCCTCAATCACCACCTTCGCCGAATCGCCATAACCCGCCGCAGTCAGATGCTCCACACGATGCGATGAAATCCGTGAAGGTGTTGCGTTTGACCAGCATCTTGCCCGCGTCGTGCCACGGCTCGCCAAGATCGCCGCCGCCGCGGATGTGCGCGTAAGCCATCACCAGGCCGCGATCCAATAGACTCAGCCGGTTGGAGCTGAAGCCCACGGGCAATGCATAGCCATAAGAGCCATAACCATAGACATACAAGGGGTTCTTTCCCGCTTTGCGATTGGCAAATTTGTCTCGCGATAAACCAGCGAGATTGGCACCCGCACGCCGTCGGGCGCAGTGGCGTGGACGCGCTCACTGGCGTAGAGCGCGCGGTCAAAGCCGCCAGGAATCTCCAACTGCTTGAGCAGTGTCGACGCGTTGGTCGCCACGTGATACTCGTAGACCGAAGCCGGTGTGACCAGCGACTGATAGGAGTAGCGGAAGGTGGGCGACTCAAAGACGCGATTCACGTGCGGTTGCGCGTTGTAGGCCGGCTCGGGAAAGTCGATTTCGCTGGCTGGCACAGCCTCCGCCCCGCTGCCATTGAAGCGCCACACGCGCAGACGCGGAAGCCCGTCTTCGCGTTCGCAAGCCACAAAGAAATCCGCAAAGAGATCGATCTCTTCAATCATCATGCCGTCGCGGTGAGCAATCTGTTCTGTCCAATTCTCGCGATCCGGCGTCTCGACCGGCGCAGTCACAAGGCGGAAGTTACGCCCGCGATCATTGGTGCGGATGAACCACAACCCCTTGCGATGATCGATGGAATATTCATGCTCATCCTGGCGCTGGCAGATGAGCGTGAACTGCGCCCTCCGGCTGATCGGCTGCCAGAACCCAAGACTCGGTCGTAGTGTGGCTAGCCGACTCCATCACGATGAAGCTGCCATCCCGCGTGCGCCCAGCGCCCACATTGAATCGCTCGTCGTCCTCCTGATAGACCAGCACATCTTTGCTATGTTGCGCTCCTCGAACGTGCCGCCATAGCTGATACTGCCGCTTCTGCTCCTCGTCCTCGACGGTATAAAAGAGCGTTCTGTTATCCGCTGCCCAGACAACAGAGCCGACGCGCTCAACCTCCCCGGCCAGCGTCTCGCCTGTCTCCAGATCCTTGATGTGCAGCGTGTACTGGCGGAAGCCGGTCATGTCGGTGGTATAAGCCAGCCAGCGGCCATCGCGGCTGATGTCTATCGCGCCGATCGAAAAGAATGCGTGCCCTTCGGCGAGCTGGTTGCCGTCGAGAATCACCTGTTCCGGCGTGTCCTCGGATGCGTTCGGAGCACCATGCGTGCGGCAGTGGATGGCGTATTGCAATGCCCTCTTCGGTGCGCGTGTAATACCACCAACCGCCATCGCGATAAGGAACCGAAACGTCGGTCTGCTTCATGTGCGAGAGCATCTCTTGATATAGCTGCTCGCGCAGACCGTCGAGCGGCGCCATCCCCGCTTGGGCGTAGGTGTTCTCTGCTTCCAGGTATGCGGTAACCTCCGGATTCTCTTTGTCGCGCAGCCATGCATAGTCGTCGATGAGGACGGCGCCGTGCAGTAGGGTCTCTTTATGGTCAACGCGGGCGATGGGCGGTTGCAGTTTCTGTGTCATCTCCTTCAGTCTATTCGCAGGAGTTGAGTCTTGCGACTTCCTTGCGAAATATCAATACCCTGCGACGATTCCGCGATTAATGAATATTTTCCAAGAAAGTTCCTTTCTTTTGGCAGCGCACGTGCTGTGCGAGATTTAATTCCGATCTCATTCCAGGAAAGAACGCCCATCAATTTTCAGCGGATAACTGCCGATGCTGCCGCATATTACCGGCAGGGCCAGATGGAGGAGGCCATCGCCTGCTATCGGCACGCGCTGGCTCAAAGACCGGATTGCGCCGAACTCGAGAATAATCTGGGTGTGGTGCTGGAGGCACAGGGCAACCTGGACGGGGCAGTCAGCGCCTATATCCGTGCGCTTACGCTGAAACCGGAGTACGCAGAAGCGCGTTTCAATCTGGGAAATGTGGAGTGGAAACGGGGCAATCTTCAGGCGGCCGCAGACATTTATCGCCAGGTGCTGGCCGCCAATCCCACTCAGGTGGAAGCGCTCTGCAATCTGGGTTCAATCCTGCACGATCAGGGCGGCTTCGACTCGGCGCTGGATTGCTACCAGCATGCGCTGGATATCCAGCCAGACTCCGCCTATGCCGCCTGGAATCTCTCTCTGCTGCAACTGCTTCAAGGCGACTTTGCCTCCGGCTGGCGCAACTTTGAAGCCCGCCGCCGCACCAAAAGCTCCCCCCGCCAGTTTCCCCAGCCCCTCTGGCGCGGCCAGCCGCTCGACGGCGCGCGTATCTTGCTGCATGCGGAGCAGGGGTTGGGCGACACGATTCAGTTTCTACGCTACTTGCCCATGGTGCAGGCTACCGGTGGATCCGTCGTGCTCTGCCTGCCCACGCGGCTTCGTCGCATCGCCCGGCTTCTGCCCGGCGTGGAGGCTCTGGTTACGACCGGTGACCCGCTCCCGCCCTTTGATTGGCAGATTCCGCTGATGAGCCTGCCGCTGGCCTTCAGCACAACTTTGGAGAGCATACCGGCGCGCGTGCCCTATCTCAGCATTCCCGATGAAGCCGCGCGGACGGCATCGCGTCTGGTCTGGCCTGCTACCGGGCTGCGCGTGGGCATCGTTTGGGCAGGCAGTCCAAGCCACGCCAAGGATCGTTTCCGTTCCATGAACTTCACTTATCTAATACCGCTACTTCGCATGGAAGGCGTTCATTTCTTCTCCTTGCAAATGGGTCATGCCTCTCGGCAACTTGTTGACGCACCTTGCGTCGTCGTTGATCTTGCCCCTTTCACCTCGGACCTGGCTGACACCGCCGCACAGATGGCTCATCTGGATCTAGTGATCACGGTCGATACAGCCATCGCTCACTTGGCGGGCGCGCTGGCCGTGCCGGTTTGGACGCTGCTCGGTTATGCGGCCGACTGGCGCTGGCTGCTCAACCGCGATGACAGTCCCTGGTATCCGACGATGCGCCTCTTCCGCCAACCCTGTCTGGGCAACTGGCGCGCAGTGATGGAATCGGTTCGCACCGCGTTAAAGGAGCGTGCCACCGATCCGGTCTACAGCTCACGACGAGTGGCTGTTGCCTGCTGAAAACAAGCTGTCAGGAAACGTCGATGATCCCAGTGCAATGACAAGAAGCGAAGATTAACCATTCTTTATAGTTTCTTTCTCGATTGAAGCGTAGTTTTATGCCGTTTGCATATCTTTCAGCTGCCGTCCACAACAGTGAAAGCCGTTTGAATGGATGTTCTTATAGAGGCATACTACCGCCTTCCGGGCCTTATCGGAAACCAGGTTGGGGTGTCGAGTCATGCGCTGATCTGGGTGCTGTCCAAGACGTATTGCAACAAAAATCTGTCTTGGACACGAGTGATCGTATGTAGATCATTTGAATGTTGATCCCTGTCCATCGGACAAACAAATCATCCACAACCACCACATTCGGCAGCTCTGCATTGTGTGTGACGATCTGTTGCGTCGGGCGCTTACCAAGTATGTACGGCAAGAATCGAGGGCGCACCCGTTCTACCGTCGACGACGCTTACTTTCAAGGCTACTTCGATATTCCGGTTCGAGAAGTCCTGTCCCAACTGATCCCTAAGCAGTTGCATGTAGTGCGGACTCGTTGCAAATTCAGCGGCGGCTTCGCTGCCGTTACGACCCACTCCGGCAAGAACGACGAGCCAACTGTCTGTCGTGATGTCGCGATAACGAGCCACCAAAGCATAATCGCCAGCGCTTGAGTAGGGGAGTGACGGGTCGCGTGCCCAGCGAACTTGAGGCCGCATCTGGTCGACAATCGACGGAGCCGGCTCTGAAGTGAAATGAAATCGCAGAGGCTGAAGCAAACGCATTGACCACTGGTTGTTGAATCCCCCCAATAAAATGGAAGTGTGTTCACGGAGTTCCGTCAAGGGAGTTTCGCCTGCGGATTTGAGCTGCGTTTGAACTCCAGAACTCCGAATCAGGCCGCTTACCAGCGAAATTGCCGATGCTCCTTCCATGGAAACAAAGGGATATTCAGCATCTTTGCCGGCGGTAAGAGTCCCGGAAAACCTGTCGGGGGCAAAGACCACGCTTCCGGTGCAAATCAGAACCGTTCGCTGGTCGCGTAACACTGGCCCCCAAAAATCATCCACAGCCGTCTGTGGGTGAAGGGCGCGATACTTCCACCTCAATCCAGCGATTGCAGCGATGATAAGCACAACAGCGAATGCCAGCCAAAGGATGCGCATGGTGGATGGCTTGGCTTTTCCAAGAGCCGCGCCAGGGTGAAGTGCATGCGTCGGCGCTGGCAGAGGAATGTGAGCCGGATCAGCAGATAGAGAATTCGGGAGCGTTCCCGGCATCTTCGCCGCCTGCTCCGCAGAGAACTCCGCATCCGAAATCGGCAAGGCTGGAAGACCGGAGTGGTGCACTCCATCCTTCGGTTCCTCCTGACCACGCAGAAACTCAGGAATATAGGAACCAGGCGGCAAGGAGATTCGAATGTTGGCGCCACCACCCCGCTCAAGATAGTAGAGCGAAAGACGCTTGCGTATCTCTCCGGCTGTATAGCGCACCACCGTGTCGTTGTTTGTGTCGTAGGTTGGAGGCCGGTCGAAGACCTCGATGCCAAGAGTCCGTTCCTTCAAAAGCTCCGACTTACCATCCAGTGTGTTCTCAACAACGTATTGCAGCAGAGCAGGATAGCGTTTGCTGTTGCTGAAATGAGAACTGGCCAATACCTCCCGCAGCTCGCGGAGAATCGCCTCACGGTCCTCTCTGGTATGAGGATGCCATGCGTCCCGGTCTGCGTTGATTCTGGCCATTCTGATTCACGGATTATACTACCCCGTTTCAACGACCTGCAAGACGTTCGACACAACATTAGAAAACGTTCAACACAACAATAAAGCAACGTTAAAACAAAGATTCTAAACATGTTGTGGATGGAGTGTTGGGCCAAACGGTGAGTCACTTGCCATTCGGAAAGCCGGAGCGGAAGATTGCCTCAATTAAAACGAGGGCCGAAACACATTGGGTTCAATCAATAGGTTGGAGACCGTCTCGAAAGGAAAATACTTTGGCGAAATCAAGCAAGCGGGACGGCGGAAAAAAGTCTATAGCAGGGAAGGGGTCTCTTCTGTCCGATCTTTCCCGACGGCAGTTCATGCTGGCAGCAACATGTTCGGCTTTTGGCGCTTTCTTTTCCGTTCCACTCCATGCCGCCTCCAAAGGATCCGATGCAGCAGAGGTTGAAACAGTTACCGGCTTCAGGCGGCTAGACTCCGGTTGGCAGTTTCGGCAGGGGGCCATAGGTGGGATCGGCGAGGTTTGGTCTTCCCAAACGAGCGATTCATGGCAGACGACCAATCTGCCCCACTGCTTCAACTCTTATGATGCATGTGATCCAGACAGGCCTTATTATCGTGGCGAGGGGTGGTACCGTACGCGGCTGTCGGCGAAAAACCCATTCGTCGATGGACGAACCATGCTGCACTTTCAGGGCGCTGGGCAGACGACTACGCTTTGGATCGGCTCCAGCCTGATTGGCACCCACCACGGTGGCTACGACGAGTTTGCATTCGATGTTACCGAGGCCATCCGGGGATTATCACACACCGACAGGAAGGATGGCGTTCCCGTTGCTATTCTCTGCGACAACTCCCCCGACATGGATCAGGTTCCTTCGGATATCAGTGATTTTTGCCTCTATGGTGGCCTCTATCGCCATGTGAACCTTGTTTATCTGCCGGCAGTCGCGCTCGACGCCATCCATATCCTGCCCGAAGTCATTGCAGGAGAATCTGCCCACGTTTCGGTGAAGGCCAGACTCTACAATCCCACCGGCCAAAACATCTCCTGCTCGATCTCGATCCAGGTGGATGACGCACTGGGCGAATCCGTTCATCAATCTGCACAAACCCTCTCCGTCTGGACCGGCTTCAGCGAGCTTGCCGAGTTCCGCGTAGCAGTCCCCAGGCTCTGGTCGCCCCGGTCACCTCACCGCTATCGCTGCCGCGTTTCGCTCTCGACCGCTGCGGGGCTATCGCACATTGAAGAACGCTTTGGCATACGCCAGATTGAGTTTGTCGAGCATGGCCCCTTCAAGCTGAATGGAGAACGTCTGCTCCTGCGCGGTACGCAGCGCCATGCCGATCATGCCGAAGTGGCCGCTGCAATGAGCGACGATCTGGTACGCGAGGAGATGACGCTTATTCGCGAGATGGGCGCAAACTTCATCCGTCTCGGCCACTACCAACAGGACCGGCTTGTCCTCGACCTTTGCGATGAGCTTGGCCTCATGGTGTGGGAAGAGGTGCCATGGTGCCGCGCAGGGGTTGGGAGTCAAGCATTTCAGGAGAATGCAAAAGCGATGCTGTCGAACATGATCGATCAGCACTACAACCATCCTTCCATCATTCTGTGGGGACTCGGCAACGAAGACGATTGGCCGGATGAGTATCCCAGCGTGGATGAGAAAGCCATCCGCGGCTTCATGACGGAGTTGCGTGACCTTGCGCATCAGCTCGATAGCTCCCGGCTCACATCGTTCCGCCGATGCGACTTTGCGCGCGACATTCCGGATGTTTATTCGCCCTCCATCTGGGCCGGCTGGTACCGGGGCAGCTATCGGGAATACGAACAGAGCTTGCTCACTGAGCGCGACCGTGTCAAGCGTTTCATCCATATTGAATGGGGTGCGGATAGTCAGGCTGGCCGGCATTCCGAGGATCCCGAAGCTGTTCTCCGCAAAGTTGCCACGGGCAATGGGACGGATGAACGCGGACTGGATTATCTGAAGACTGGCGGAGACATTCGCGTCTCAAGAGACGGCGACTGGTCTGAAACCTACGCTTGCGGCCTTTTCGACTGGCATCTGAAAACCCAGGAGAAGCTCGATTGGCTTTCTGGATCCGCGCAGTGGGTCTTCAAGGATTTTGCATCGCCGCTACGCGGCGACAATGGCATCCCCCGCGTGAATCAGAAGGGCGTTGTAGAGCGCGATCTGACGAAGAAGGAGTCCTACTTCGTCTTTCAGTCCTACTGGGCTGAAAAACCGATGATTCATATCTACGGACATAGCTGGCCCGTTCGCTGGGGCAAGACTGGCGAAAAACGAACCGTTTATGTTTATTCAAACTGTGAGCGCGCCGAACTCTTCCTGAATGGCAAATCTCTCGGCGTGATGAATCGCGAGAGCCAGAATTATCCCGCCGCCGGCCTGCGCTGGGAGGTTTCGTTTGCGAGCGGATCAAATCGTCTGTGCGCCACTGCTGTCAAGGGGGCAGCTACTGTTTCCGATCAGATCGACCTGATCTACCAGACTGACCCATGGGACAAACCTGCGCAGGTGAAGCTCTTGGAAAAAGCGCGCAACAGCAACGTCGTTACTGTCGAGGCCTTACTGGTTGACGCAAAAGACATCTGTTGCCGCGACTCGACCCGAACGGTGCGCTTCTCGCTTGCTGGTCAGGGCAGACTACTCGACAACCTCGGAACCACGCGCGGTTCCCGCGAATTGCAGCTTTCGAATGGACGTGCAGAAATCTCATTTGTTCGCGCAGGGGAATGCAGAATCGAGGCCACACTAGAAGGACTGGCTGCCGCATCGCTCCATGTTTAACAACCGCCAGTCAGCCTCCTCCCCCAGAGGAAAGTAGAAGCAACCCGGAGAAAAGGAGGATGATCATGAAGTGTTGAAAATCGTCGAATCCGGGAAATATGTCAAGCAAAAAGACGAACGTTATCATTTCGTGTATTATGTGTTTCCAGTGGTATATGTAAGTATTTGCCACTCAGAAACGCAATCAGTATCGAGAACGATATCTGAATTAACAACCACTTCAGGAGGAAGCATGTACAAACTACGACTGACAACAACTCTGACGATAAGTGCGGGTGTGCGGTTCTTTGCGATGCTCGTTCTTATCTTTTCCCCGATCCTGATTGCACATGGACAGCAGATCGCCGGTACACTTGTTGGCACGGTTCAGGATGCTCAAGGCAGGTTTGTGCCCCACGCAAAGGTGACCGTCACAAGTGTTGACACTGGACTTGCGCACGCGACGGAATCCAACGATATAGGCGAGTATCGTGTGGAGTATCTGCCGGTTGGAAACTACAAGGTTACCGCGGAAGCAAATGGATTCAAGAAGTTTCTGCAAGAGGGGGTCGTCATCCTGGTTGACCAGACTGAAACAGTCAACGTCAAACTCGAAATTGGCCTGGCGACAGAAACCATCACTGTTTCAGTGGCGCCGCTCCTGGTAAATACAAGCACGGTCGAGTTAGGCCGTACCGTAGAATCGGAAGAGATCACCGCCCTTCCGCTGCCGAATCGCAACCCATATACGCAACTCTCGCTGACCCCAGGCGTGCTCTCTTCGTCCGCGAATGGCGGAGGCGGCAATCCCTCCGGCAGTGGCGCGAGCTATAACCAGGTGGTTGGTCTTCCGTCGACACAGGTCGTTATCAATGGAGGGTTTGACGGCGGTGTGGGTTCAGTGAGTTTCTATCTGGATGGCGGCATCAACATGACCGGGATTCGCAACTATGGAAATCCCTCTCCCAATCCAGATGCCTTGCAGGAGTTTCGTGTAGAAACAAACAACTACGCTGCGCAGTATGGCCGCTTTGGCGCCGGCGTAGTTACGCTGGTCACACGTTCGGGCAGCAACAAGTTTCACGGGTCGCTGTTTGAGTTTGACAGGAATACCATTTTGAATGACACGCCTTGGGGTGCTCCTACCAATCCTCTCACTGGAAAACCACTGAACGCGCCGTATCACAGGAACCAGTTCGGCGGATCCATTGGTGGACCGATCAAGCCAAATAAGACTTTCTTTTTTTTCAGCGCCGCTGCATTGAGGCAGATAACCGATTCACTCGAGACGGGAGCGATTGTTCCTACCGCATTGGAGCGCTTGGGTGATTTCACGCAATCGCCGGTGGTTCCCGACAATCCCGGTACCAAGAAGGCAGTCAAGAGCACGAACACTTCGACAAACTGCACCATAGCAACCACGGGATGCATGTCGCCAAGCGCTTTTGACCCAACCGCTCAAGCTATCCTGAACGCCTATATTCCGGCGGCGAATGTAGCGCACAATGTTACGATCGCAAAAGGCCTGCCGGGTGCCGGAACATCCGTTTCAGAGATGAATGGATGGGCGGGATACTTTCCGAGTCCTTACAATAATTCCGAATATCTGGCGAAGGTAGATCATGCATTTTCCGATTCCAACCATCTGGCTGTGAGTTATTTCACTATCAAATCATTGACCACCGTTTCGGGCGGCGGCAATGTACTTTGGTCGGCGCAGACAGATCAAGCCAGACAAGACAATTTGAATATCAGCGACACGCATATATTCAAATCGCTGCTGGTCAATCAGACATGGTTTACCTATACTCGAAATTTCGGTGGACGCTCCAACGCGGCAATGCCTCCGATCAGTGGATCAGGCTATACGAATCTAGCCAGTTTCGGCTCCGACTTTAACATTCAGGGACCGCCGTCACTGCCGCAGATCACCACAAGCGGCTACTTCACCTTGGGACAGACCATTCAAGGTCCCACCGCAGGCAGCAACTTCTACTCCCTTCGTGACGTTGCCAGCAAGTCTATTGGCAAGCACTCGCTCGACTTCGGCGCCGAGATGTCGCTCGACAAAGATGTTCAGATCACCGATCTCAATAACTACGGAGTTTTCTCGTTTACCACCTCCGCTCCGAACACCACCGGCAACGCCCTGGCTGATTTCCTGACCGGCAATCCCGCCACCATGGAGCAGGATACGATCGACGAGGCGATTACGAATAGTTGGTACTACGCTTTCTATCTGCAAGACAGTTGGCGGATTATCCCGCGCCTTACGATGAATCTTGGCTTGCGTTACGACTTCCAGACTCCACCAACTGACAATGCCCAGAACCGTGAGTCGACCTTTGTTCCGGGCTCTGTATCAACGGTCATACCGACCGCGCCCGCTGGTATGTTGTTTGCAGGCGACTCGGGTGTAAGCAATGGAACAGTCTCGATGAAATTCCATCATATTTCGCCGCGCTTGGGGCTGGCCTTCGATCCATTTGGCGACGGAAAAACATCGATTCGTGCGGCTGCGGGAGTTTTCTACGGTGGAGTTTCAGGCAACGAATGGAATGCGACATCGAACTTTGCGCCGTACGCGCTTCGTCAGACCTTTGCAAACATCTCGTCGCTTACGAACATCTATGGAAGTGCGGCGTCGTTTCCAAACGGCGATCCATTCCCTTACGTGTACAGTGCATCTCACCCGCAATTTCCGGCTGATTCCAATGAAGAAGGAGCTTCCCTCAAGTTTCAGTGGCCATACACCTATCAGGTCAATGCTTCGGTGCAGCGGGAGCTTCGCGGAAGCGCAAGTGTGACCATTGCTTATGTAGGAGCTTTTTCGCACGATCTGCCCTTTCAACGGGACATGAACTATGACCAATGGGCAAATGGTGCAACCACATCAGCCGCCAGTGAGAACGCCAGGCATCCCTATGACAACGAAACCGCAACGTGCACGGTCAGTTGCTCATTGAACGAGGTCCAGATATTGGATTCAGAGGTTACCGCTTCTTATAACGCCCTGCAGATCTCGGCGAACAAGAGACTAAGCCACAACTTCTCAATGAGCGGTTTCTATGTTTGGGGCAAAGCCTTCCAGAGCGCCTCGCCTGGTGGGGCGACAATCGGAACTGTTCCTCAGGACTTCAGCACCATGACCGGAGAGCGTGCTGTAACTGCCTTCGATCAAACTCATACTGCCAATCTGTCTGGAATCTGGGACAGTTCGTATTACCACGGGAGCAATAAGCTCATCGCCGGCATTGTGAACGGGTGGCAGATATCACCGGTCGTGTTTTTGAACAGTGGAATACCGATCAACCTGCTCTCTGGAGCCAACAATAACGACGACGAATACGGCAACAACCGGCCGAATTACGTTCCGGGTCAAACACCGAAACTCTCTCCCCACCGCCCTCGCGCGCAAGCTGCAGCAGAATGGTTCAATACAGCGGCATTCGTTGGAAATGCTTGTCAGGTTGGCAACCTGCCAGTTACCGCATGCGTAACCCCAGTGGGCATGGGCACCGGTCCGGGAGGCGCCGACGGTGATGTTCCCTTTAACGCTCTTCGCGCTCCGGGCTACAGGGACATTGATCTTGGCGTCTTCCGTTCCGTTCCGCTATGGAGGGAATCCAAGCTACAGTTCCGTGCGGAAGCTACAAACGCATTTAATCTTGTGAGTCTGGCTTCACCGGGAGTGAGCGGTCCTGTCTCGGCTACGGGCAAAGCCGCCTCCGGCACCTTTGGCGTAATCTCATCTGCCCAGGGCGTGCCGCGGCAAATACAACTGGGCGCGCGTTTAACATTTTAGGCCATTCGCTGCAACGTTCATTGCGCCTGCTCTTCATGAGCAGGCGCATTTTTAGGCACTCTGAACAGCACGAACGAATGATACCCCAGGACGAAGCTATGAAGAAATACGGAGTGATCGTCAAGCCGGAAGATACAGCAACTGTGCTGTCTCCAGAACCAGGAATGCGCCGCCATGTTTTGGCCTATAACCAGAATGTGATGTTAGTTCGTCATCAATTTTCAAAGGGATGGAAGGGGCAAGCTCACTGGCATCCGCATGACCAACTGGTCTATGTCGTAACCGGATGCATCCGATTTCAGGGCGGTGGCAAGACTATCGATCTGCGCACCGGCGATAGCCTGATCGTAGAAGGCAATATTGAGCATCAAGCGACTGCACTGGAGGACTCCGAAGTGCTGGATGTGTTTGTGCCCTTTCGCAATGACTACGCTCAGTGACAGATAGTTTCTATTGAACTGGAAGGGAGATGTGAGAATTCAGCTGACTCACTCAGTGTTTTGACCAGGTAATCACAATCGGGCTTTGCCGCAGTTTCATGAACTTGTCAAGGTATATGTTCCAATCGGCCTGGGTCGGCATATCGGCCTTCGACCATCCGGCTCCCGCGAAGTATGTTAAAGGCTCGCCCGAATGCCGTTCAAACAGCAAAAGCGCATGATCCGCGGCGATCATGGATTTCGCGTGCTCCGCAGGCAGCGCCACAAGGCCCGTGGATATTCTCCCGGCTGACGCGTCTTGTGGCGTGTCCCATACAGAGGCAATGCTTTTCCCAGTCAGCGTTACGGCATCGGCTCCCTTATGGATTGCAATACCGGCCGTCAAGTCGATAGGTGAACTTCCATCGAAAGTAAAGGTCGATACAATCTTATTCAGATGCGAGCCGGCATCCAGAGTAATTCGCTTGGTTTCGGTCACTATTCTTCCGCCTAGTTGCCAGGGCGCGTAGTTCACTTCGAATTCAAAACGGATCGGCCCCGCCGCAATGATTGCGGCTGTCGTATAATTCTTGGAGACATTCAGTTTGCCATCGGCCCAGACGGCTGTGCCGCCGCATCCCCGAGTTTTCCCCACATCGTAGGAATCGAGTCCTATTCCGTTGTCTCGGTGATATGACAAAGCGGGATTGTGGGTGAGAGCTGCTTGACGGTCCTGCTTGTAGAAACTGTCCACAACGAAATTGGGGATGCGCTTTGACCAAACGTCGATCCCTGAGGATATCTCACCTGTCGCCTCCAATGTCGGGCCGTAAATTCGATATGCAACATCTTTATTCTCCCAGGCAAAATCGTCTTTGCGTTCAGGAACCGCGCGGCCGAATACCAAGGACTCCTGAGGCGGAGCAGTTGGATCCAGTTTGAGTGCGACCTTGATTTTTCCCTTCGCAGTCAATTTCACGAGCAAGAGAAGTGTATCCGGATATGCGCCAGGCCGACCACTGAAGAGCTGGCTCGGAATGCGTTGCATAGAGGCAGAATCGAAGGCGACGAGAGACTGGACCTGAGCTGCGGACCAGTGGAGATTCTTTGTAACTTGCCCAAGTGGAATCTCCACAACCTCTTCGCCGCGATCGATGTTCAAAGGATTGACAAGATCTATGTGCTGAGCCCATGTACTCGGTTGCAGTGCGGTGAAAATGATCGACAAGCAAATTTCGCAAGCAAGCATGAAACGTCCTGCCCGCGCAACAGGGTAACTCAATGACAATCCAACCCGTTCAGATCCTTGCACCATTTCCGACACTCCTTCTTTTCCATAATGCACGTTGATGAAATGTGACATTTGCATTGCAAGTGCAGGAAACTATATCCCTTCCTCAAGCGGATCGGGCGAACAAAACAGGTCTCAGCGGGCGAGTCGGTATATTTCCGACCCAGCTAGAAGGAATGCCCCGGTTCCATATACATAGCTCGAAGTTGCCGTGAAAGCTCCGGGGGCCGCTCCTACCGGCTGGATGCAGCCCAGCCGGCCATCCCGGTAAATATGAGAAAGCAAGCCTTGCCATGCTTTCTCCACAACCGGTTTGTATTTTTTCCGGTCAAGAATTCCGGAATTTATCCCATACGCAAACCCATAGGCGTTGAAAGCTGAACCTGAATTTTCTGGAAATTGATAGGCCGCCTGATCGAGCAGACCCGATCTCCAGAGTCCGTCCGTGCCTTGAAGCGAGGCGATTTCCTCAGCCATCTCTCGAAACAGGGCAACATAGCGGGGACGCGATGGGTAGTCCGCGGGCATCTCAGCCAGCACTCGCGCGAGTCCAGCAAATACCCATCCGTTGCCGCGCGCCCAGAAGATTGAGTTACCATTCGCCTCATGCGCGTCAAAGAATGACTTATCACGAAAATAGAGGTGGTTCTTTGGACTGTAGAGAAGGCTTGATGTAATCCACCACTCGCGATCCATGAAGTCCAGATACTTGCGCTCTCCGGTTGCCCGAGCGAGCTTTGCCAGCACGGGGGGCGCCATGAACAGCGCGTCGCACCACCACCACAACGGCTTCTCCGCGTCATCAGGCAAACGCATGACTGCATCCATCCGCTCCCGCGTTGGTGCAATCATTGCCGGGTCGTGATATAGGAAATAGAGATCAAGATAGGTCTGGCCAATGGCATGGTCATCTGCATGCTGCATACGGGGACCGAGCTGCCATTGGAAACCTTTGCTCATCGCCAACATCGCGTTACGATATTTTTTGCCGTTGGCGCCCTCTGGCACAGCCATGAACCCAGCGTAAAGAGCCGCGAAGGTCCAATCCTGAACGAATCTGGCATGAACTTTTTCCAATTGCCAGTCCGCGACCTTCTGGATTGCCTGGCTAATATCCTTACGGTTCAGCCTTGCTGAAAGGTCGCTAGCCAGGGGAAGTTCTGTCATTGCAGCATCGCCAGCCAAAGTATCTCGCTCGGCCTTGGTCAACTGTCCAGGAACTGCCGGAGCGATGAGCAGAAGTGTGATAGCCAACACCACGGAGCTGCGGCGCAGGAGATAGAGTCCGGTCGCGGAACCCGCGTTAGCCGCACTATGAAGTATGCTCGCGGTAAAAGGTTTGGAATGAAGCGCCTTGTGAGTAAGTTGAGCAGAAGCCATGGGCGCTCCTCAAAGAATAACGTTATTCATTGTGATCGAATGTACAACAGAATCGCTCGTACTGTCAATCAAGAAACGCGATCCATGAGGCGGAAAAGCACATCTCCACTCTTCGCGCTTATCGAGTGTCTGCCCGGCATCTTCGGTCCCCAGTCCCGCCCTCTCGATCTCTATTCATTGCATTAAAAAATAACGTTACCTTTTTATATTCATAATTGATGTATTGCAGGGCAATAAAAATTTTTTCAAGCGATAATTTATCACTATAAATGGTTGTAAAGCATTCTCTTATGGTGTACTATTAGCTCTGATTATAAGTAGTATCGTTATCGAATCTGGAGGAGAAATGGTAGACCTGCGCGCTATTCTGCAAACATCACGCTCTGTTCGTTGGGATTGCATCAGTCTCGGAGAGGTGATGCTGCGGCTCGACCCGGGCGAGGATAGAATTCATACCACGCGCAGCTTTCGGGCATGGGAGGGTGGGGGCGAATACAATGTTGCTCGCGGGCTGCGGCGCTGCTTTGGACTGCGTACGGCTATCGCTACCGCATTGGCGGAGAATCCCGTCGGCAGGCTGGTTGAAGACCTGATGTTGCAAGGGGGCGTGGATCGGGATCTGGTCCGCTGGGTTCCCTATGACGGAACAGGGCGCAGCGTGCGCAATGGACTGAACTTCACCGAGCGCGGCTATGGCGTTCGGGCTGCCGTGGGCTGTTCGGACCGGGGCAACACGGCGGTTTCCCAATTGAAGCCTGGCGACTTCAATTGGAAGGAGATTTTTGGAGCGGGGCTTGGCAGCCGATGGTTTCACACTGGCGGTATCTTTGCCGCGCTCTCCGATTCAACGATCAGCGTTGCAGGCGAGGCCATGGATGCGGCAAAGGATGCCGGCACCGTGATCTCCTACGATCTCAACTACCGGGAGTCGCTATGGAAATCGATTGGCGGCAAACCGAGAGTCAACAAGTGAACCGCGAACTGGTGCGCAAAGTCGATGTTCTGTTCGGCAACGAAGAAGATTTCTCCGCAATGCTGGGCGTGGAGGTAGAGGGTGTGAGCAAGGATTTCGATGAATTGCCGGTGGAGAGTTACGCGAAGATGCTGCGCGAACTTGCCGACGCATATCCGAATCTGAAAGTCATTGCTTCGACACTTCGAACGGCGAATACATCGTCACAGAATGCCTGGGGAGCAATCGCGTTGCATAGCGGCGGGATCGTTCACGTACCCCAGAGAACGGTTGACATTCTCGATCGCGTGGGCGGCGGCGATTCATTCGCTTCCGGCCTTATCTATGGCTTGCTTGCGGGCAAGGATGCGCTATGGGCCATTCAATGCGGTGTGGCACACGGCGCCCTGGCCATGACGACACCGGGAGATACGAGCACCGCAAGCCTGGCTGAAGTGCTGCGCGTGATGGGCGGTGGAGCGGCGCGCATCTCACGATAGCTTGCTGATGCAACTTTGGATGTGCGACATTCAGAAAGTGGGAGTTTAATGAAAATACTTGAAATGGCGGATGCGATCCGCTATCAGACCATGACCACCAGCGAATTGCGTGACACGTTTCTTATCGACGGTCTCTTTCAGCCGGGACAGGTCACACTGACCTATGTGGATCTCGATCGCACCGTAGTCGGCTCGGTTGTGCCCGTCGGCCAGCAACTGGTTTTGCCCACCGATGATATGTTGAGGTCGCTGTACTTTACCGAGCGCCGCGAGCTTGGCATCCTCAATATCGGAGGCGCCGGCAAAGTGACTGTCAATGGCACTCCATTCGAGCTTCAAAAACTCGATGCCTTGTATGTCGGCCGTGGAAATGAAGAGATTGTATTTTCCAGCACGGATGCATCGCAGCCAGCCGAGTTCTATCTGTTGAGTTATCTGGCGCACACTGAATATCCAACCCAGTTGATTCGCTCTGCCGAGCAATCAAAAGTCACGCTGGGCGCGCCTGAAACGGCGAATCTGCGCGAGATCACGAAGCTCATTCATCTGGAGGGAACCCGCAGTTGCCAACTGGTGATGGGCTTCACCAGGCTTGCTTCAGGAAGTGTCTGGAACACGATGCCGCCGCATACACATATGAGGCGGTCTGAGGTGTACTTGTATTTCGACATCGATGCGGAGCAACGGGTCATTCACTTGATGGGTCCGGGGCATGAAACCCGCAACATCGTAATCGCTAATAAGCAGGTAGTCGTTTCTCCTGGCTGGTCGATTCATGCAGGCGTGGGGACCAAGAACTACACGTTCTGCTGGGGCATGGGCGGAGAGAATCAGGTCTATAGTGATATGGACGCTTTGGCGATTGCCGATTTGCTTTAGGAGCTGTTAACCGGCCCTAATTGGAAAGGAAAAATCATTGATGTTGGAGAGATTCAGTCTGAAGGGAAAAACCGCGCTGGTTACGGGATCGTCTCGCGGTCTAGGGGCAGGCATCGCATTGGCTCTGGCTGAGGCAGGTGCAAACGTTGCGATTCACGGTTCGCACGCACAGCCTGAATCCACCGGACAGATGCTCAGCAAGATGGGAGCCGATCCATTCGCGGTGGTCGGCGACGTGAGCGATGCTTCCGTGTGTTCGCGCCTGATTGAAGAAGTGGTCCACCATTTTGGCGTCATCGACATTCTCGTCAACAACGCCGGGACCATTCGGCGCGCACCCGCCGCCGAGCACTCTGAGGAAGATTGGCAGACCGTCATCGATACCAATCTATCGAGCGTCTTCCGCCTTACAAAACATGCCGGTAAGTATATGTTGGCACAGGGTTCGGGAAAGGTCATCAATATTGCTTCGCTGCTCACATTTCAAGGCGGAGTTTTCGTTCCCTCGTATGCCGCGGCAAAAGGCGGCGTCGGACAACTGACAAAAGCATTCGCTAATGAATGGGCCGCAAAAGGCATCAACGTGAACGCCATCGCACCCGGTTACATGGCAACAGATAACACCGAGGCCTTGCGGGCAAACCAGGAACGATCCCGTCAAATCATGGAACGGATTCCGGCCGGACGATGGGGTTGTCCTGAAGACTTGGCGGGCGCAGTCATCTTTCTTGCGTCCAGCGCCAGCAATTACGTGCATGGTCACGTTCTGGTTGTCGATGGCGGATGGTTGAGCCGGTGATGCCGGCAATGACCGCGTGCCCGGAGTCGATTCCACAATGTGAAAGAGGAGCAAAGCAATGCGAGTGAAAGTCGCAACCCTGGCCATGGCAGCCTGTACGTTCCCCGCGGTCATGGCGCAGACAATCACTGTTGATCACATGACGCAAAGTCAACTGATCGAAAAGGCTCAGCAGTTGGAAGCAAAAGCTGAAGGCGCTGAAGGAGCGGCGAGCGCCAAGCTGGATGAGTATCCCAACCATTACACGATGATCTCTATTCGCCACAAGGATGGCGGAGCTGAGATTCATGAGAACTTTGCGGACTTTTTCTATGTTTTGCAGGGGAAAGCAACGCTACTGACTGGCGGTACAGTGGTTGGAGGCAAGACAGTCAGCCCCGGAGAGATACGGGGCGCGGCTATCGAGAACGGAATTCAAACAGCCATTGGTCAGGGGGATGTCGTTCACATTCCCGCATCGTTGCCTCACCAACTCCTGGTACCGAAGGGCGGAACATTGATTTATTTCGTCATCAAGGTGAAAGAGAAGTAGACTGCGTCACGCACGTATTTGTTTGCCGAAGACACTTGTTGTTCTCAGAAGCATCGTGAAGGCTGTTTCAACGACTATAGGAGCAAATCGATGAAGAAAACAGATGTGCTGAAACGCATCAATGAAACGGGTCTCTTGCCGGTTTTGAGGGCATCCTCTGCCGTAGAAGCTTTGGCGCTCGCTCAAGCGATTGAAGCTGGAGGAATCTCGGCTCTCGAAGTTACGATGACAGTTCCGCATGCGATTGATGTCATTCAAACACTGGCAAACCAAACTGGTGATCGAATTCTAATTGGGGCGGGCACGGTTCTCGATCCTGAAACAGCGCGAGCCTGCATTCTGGCAGGTGCGCAGTTCATTGTAAGCCCCTCTCTAAATTTGAAAACCATTGAGATCTGCCATCGGTACAGCATTGTGGTTATACCCGGCGCACTTACACCAACCGAAGTTGTCGCCGCGTGGGAAGCGGGCGCGGATGTAGTGAAGGTTTTTCCTTGTAGCGCGATGGGCGGTGCAAAGTACCTCAAAGCTCTGAAGGCGCCTTTTCCTCAAATCGAAGTGATTCCCACGGGAGGGGTTTCGTTATTCAACGCGGCAGAGTTTCTGGCGGCAGGCGCGTTCGCTCTGGGCGTGGGCGCCGACCTGGTCAACCTGGAGGCGATAGCCAATGGCACGCCTGAGGTCGTCACGCAGAACGCACGGCAATACGTGGAAATTGTTCGCGCGGCCAGGTGTTAGAGTGATGCGAAAGTTTGCAATGAACTTACGCGGTCAGCATTTTATCGCTTTCCGAGCAGCCGCACGATCGCCGAATAATCAACTCGGTAGAAAATAACATCTTCGCCGTCTTCGTTTCCGCGGGCCGTCCGGCTTGCACTTCTTTGATTTTCATGAAGAGAAGCTCGGCGGCTGCGCGTGCAATCTCTGTTGGAGATTGGCGCACAACGGTCAGGGGTGTGCCCAGCACCTCGGCCAGTTCAAAGTCGTCAAACCCGACAACCGCGATATCCTGCGGTATCCGCATCTTGCAAAGGTGGAGCGACTGAAGGAGAAAAATCGATGAAATTCGCTTTACCGAGAACACTGCTGTTGGCTTATCTTTAGCGGTTGACCAGCGAAGTGCGAGAGCCTGCATAGCTTCAAGGCTGTTGATATTTGTAAAGAGATAAGGCTGAAGATCGGCATCACGCATCGCAAGCCTGTAGCCCTCGATTCGTTCATGCGCAGTGTAGCTGCCTGAATCGAAACCCACGCAAGCAATCTTCCTGTGACCATGTTTGATCAAATGACGAACGGCCTGCTCCGCGCCTTCCCGGTTCTCGACAAGTACCGCATCCGTCTGCAGTCCAGAAACGGGCCTGTCGAGAGCAACAATAGGAATGCCGCTGTCTTGCAGTAACTTGAGCTGCCTTCCGTTACTGCCTGAAGTTACGATGAGCAGCCCGGCAATCCGATGTTTTTGCATAGATTCGAGCTGAGTGTCCTCGACGGTCACGCTTCTTCCGGTGGCAACCACCATGGTCTGAAATTCGTTGCGCATGGCGACTTCCTGGACTGCATGAAAGCAACTCGAGAAGAAGTCGGACAAATCTGGAACAACCAAGCCGATGGTCCGTCCAGTCCGTCCCTTCAGCATCCGCGCCGCGTCGTTGGGCGAATAGCCGGTTTTGGCAATGGCTCTCATCACCTTGCTGAGTGTAGAAGCCTTCACGCTCGGATGATTGTTAATCACGCGTGAGACAGACATTACGCCGACCTTTGCTTCTCTCGCAACATCGGTGATTGTGGGGGGCCTGTCGCCCCGTGCCGCAGTGGACCTTTTCATTTTCGAGAACCTTATCTAATCCCTGATTCCAATATACAGCCAGCAAGGCATTGGAACCGCAAGGACTAGCGCCCCTATGCTCCAGTAGCAATCACCCAGGTTTCTGAACAGCTCTATGGAAGACTTGTTCGAATCCGCCACCCAAATGTTTCTAAAGAACTTTACGGACATAAACTCAACGGGATTTCGAGGTTAAACTCACCCAATCCAACAGTCTCCAAGGAATAGGCATGATAACAGGAACGTTAACAAATAGTACTGGCCACGCGCTTTCATATCACGCGATCTAGCCAAAAACGGAAACAGAACGTTTGGCACAATCAAAACCATAACGTTGACACAAAGATTCCAAACAGGTTGACACTTCCAGTTTTGGGTCAAACGGTGAGTCACTTGTCACATGAATTGGGCGGGGCGGAGGATTGGCTCGTTTTGGTACGAGAGGGTCTGAAATCCGGGGAAGAATCGGAGACATCTTCGACATCAAGTCCAATGCCCACATTCCTCGTAATTCAACGGTGAGTCAAATCATGCCTGACGGACGTGCGTTCGAGCTGCGAATACAATCCGGGATCGAAGATTTGCGCTTAGACCAAGACGGTCAACTGGACCCAAACGAAAAGGAGAATCCCATTTTCCAAGAATCCCGCTTTCTGTTTGTTAGGTTTCCTCCCCATCAATCAAAGGGTGGATTGAAGCCCAAGGGCGCATCTGACGGTGCGGCGCAGAACGTATTCATCAGTTTTCAGATAGCGACTGGCACCTGCGTTCACCAGTCGGTGAGGAAAACTGTGTCTTTCATTTGGCCTGATGAGCTTCTCGTTCGTTAAGACCCAATGATTCCGCCAACGTTGTTTCATGAAACAAAGAGGAGCATAAACATGAGCTTCAAAGACCGCAATTTATCTCCCACACGCGTTTGGAAGCCACTTCGCAGAAGCGGAAAGACAACACGCATTTTGCTGTTTTTACCACTGATGATGCTGGCAGGGTTTGCCTGGACCCAGCAGACATTTCCTCCCCCGGCTGTGAGTTCGACGCCAATCTGGGGGCAGAACTTCTCCGGTTTCAAGACGGGGTGGTCTGGCCCGACATTGACGGAGACAAGATCAAGCAGGATGGCGGCGCACTTATCGCTACATGCCCTGCGGGCATCAGCACAACAAACTGTTTTCAGGTGATCTATAACATCGACGGCGGCTGGTCCACCACCACGGGTATTGTCAAGGCCGTACCTAGCAACCCGGTGCTCGTGGCGCCGATTCCCGGCTCACCCGACTGCGATGCGGCAGGCACTGCCTCGGCGGGGCTTCCCTGCATCGGCTGGTCTCCGGCTGGTGTGCCGCCCGACAACTTTGAGAGCGTATATACCACAAACACCAGCACCGATGTCGTTCAGAACGACATCGTCATCAACCCATCCATCAATGGAACCAAGAAAGATCCGATCAGCGAGTCGGCGACCCCTTATGCCAATCCGCCATCGCCGAACTACGCCTACACACTGACCTACGACGTGTATTTCGCGCCCGGCTTCGACTTCGCCAAGGGAGGCAAGCTGCCCGGCCTGGGAGCTGACGATTTCGATAGCGGTTGCACCGATGACGGCAGCATCAAGCGCACTCCCAATCGCTGGAGTGAGCGCGTGATGTGGCGCGAGAATGGTCGTGTCGAGCTGTACTCCTACGACCAGAGCCGCCCCTCCGGCAATTGCGGCATCGACGAACTGGTCAGCGTGGTCCCGCCGGCGATCCAGCCTATGAGTATCCCAATGCGGTTCCCGGCGACGGGAAGTTTCGCTTCCAGACCGGGATTTGGTACCAAATCACGATCTCTGTAGCAGTCAACGCCAACAACGCAGTCGTCTATGCGACCGACGGATCGGGCAACACTTTGCTCGATGCCTTCGGCGATCCTATCGTGATAGGCGCCAACGGTCCAGAGGGAGGCCTGGTTTATCTGGGCATTACGAATTTGAGCACCAACACGCTGGAGGGGACTATCCAGTACAACAACGTGGCGCTGCGGGACGAGTGCGACCTCCAAGGCTCGGGAACCTACTGGCAGGGTTCGGCTCCGCTCTGCGCATCGCCCGTGCCAGATAGCATCGACGCGCGGGTCAATACCTTGTTCTTCAGCACCTTCTTTGGCGGCAACGAGACCAAGCGGCTGACATGTCTAAACGATTCAATCCCGGGGGGCACCCCCACCGGCATCACGCAAGCCATCTACGAGGAGTTGTGCGCCTCGCAACGGGTCGAGTACATTTGGCCTACCAACACGTGGCTGCCGCAAACTCCCTCCCAGGCGTACTTCGCGAACTTGAACGTCTATCCTGGCTACACAGGCTTGCCTGGCACGCCTCCATCCTGGGGATCAGGCACGACACTGAGTGCAACGCCGATCAGCGAGACGGAGATCGACCTGAGCTGGACGGCGGCTGCCGCCGGCACCGGCTCGTCGGGCAGCGACCCGATCGCCGGCTACAAGGTCTATAGCAATGGCGGCATCCTGCTCGGCCAGACCAGCACCACCAGCTTCCAGGTGACCAACATCGCCGGGACGCAGTTGGTGGCTTCAACTCCCTATTACTTCTTTGTCAAGGCCTACAGCCAGAGCGGCAATCAGTCTGAATTCAGCAACGAAGCCTATGCGGTAACGACCTCGACGCCCTCTTCGGTGATCTTGCCCCCGGGCAGCGTAACCAGCAATACCTTGCCGGATGGCACAAACATAGTCTTGTGGGCTCCGCAGCCGACTGCTGCCAGCTACCAGATCCTTCGCAATGGCGTGCCCATTCCAGGTGCGGCAAAAGCGGTACTTCCCGTGACGCAGGGCTGCGGCGCGCTTCCCGCTCAACAGACCTACGTGGACAACGGAACTGACATCGGCGGTCTGGTGTCTGGCACCCAGTACACCTACACCCTCACTGCCACTGATG
This sequence comes from uncultured Acidobacteriaceae bacterium, assembly GCA_963804315.1. GTDB lineage: Bacteria > Acidobacteriota > Terriglobia > Terriglobales > Acidobacteriaceae > Telmatobacter. The sequence continues at coordinate 19,939 of CAWDQB010000035.1, read as the reverse complement.
GCTCCGGCAATGTCTCTGGACAGAGCCTTCCCACCACCACCTCGCCGCAGAAGGCGGTAACGTCTAACATCGTTCTCGCCGTTACGCCGCCTTACTGCCAGGTCGTTTCGCCGGGCAGCGGCACGAGTTACAACCTTTTCGTGTCTGACCCCAATGCCACGCTGGCGGTGGTGGCAGATAATCCGTATTCGACCTCCGCAACCTCTACAGCTCTGGAATTTGGCGCACTTTATAGCGCACTTCCTGTCGGGGTTTCCGTCTCCTTCGGCTCTGTTGGCGTCAACGGCATGGGGACCATGACAGTGACCACCACTGCGTCAACGCCCCCCGGCATCTACCCGATCAACATCACGGCCAAGAGTACCAAGGTTCCCAACCCTCTCTGGGCGCAATTCGAACTGGTAGTGGGTGCGGGTCCGACTTCGGTAACGGTGACGGCGAACAACGAGACAATGCTTCAGGGCAGCGCGGTGCCGCCCCTAACCTATACGGTTTCTCCCAGTGTGGCCTTGACCACAGCTCCCACCTGCACGACCACAGGAACCAGCAGCAGCCCTGCAGGCAATTATCCAATCACCTGCTCGGGCGCAGCCGGAGCGGGCGACACCTTCACCTACAACAACGGCACGCTGACAATCACGTCGTCACCAGTGCAAGTCACGGTGACGGCCAGCAGCGGGACGATGGTTTACGGCAGCAATCCTCCGGCGGTGACCTACACATTCACCCCGGCGGGCGCGAGCTTCACCACACCTCCCACCTGCACGACGATGGCGACTTCGACCAGCGCTGTAGGTAGCTATACCACCAACTGCTCGGGCGCGGCGGGGACGAACGAAAGCTTTACCTATGCCAGCGGCTCGATGAATGTCACGCAGCTTGCGGTGACGGTCGCGGCGAGCAACGCATCGATGCAGCAGGGCGGCACGGTGCCTGCGCTGTCGTACACGGTAACTCCCAGCCTCACGGCGGCTGGCAATCCGATCACCTTCACCACCAACCCCACCTGCGCGACCACGGCGACCAGCAGCAGTCCGGCGGGCGGCTATCCGATCAACTGCACGGGCGGGGCAAGCCCGAACCTTGCCATCAGTTATGGGTCCGGCACGTTGACGGTGACGGCGGCCACGCCAACCTTCACCCTCTCGGCCTCGCCCAGCTCTGTTTCGCTGGCCCAGGACGGGAGCACCACCGACACGATCACCGTGACCAGCCAAGGTGGCTTCAATTCCCCAGTAACGTTGACCATCGCCGGAATGCCCTCTCCCTTCGAGACGCCGAAGTTCTCATCCAAATCGGTGACGCCGGCAGCCAACGGCAGTGTAACAACTTCTCTCTCCCTGCAGGCGAAGGGCAGCACACCCCCTGGAACCTACACGTTAACCGTCTCCGGAGCTTCCGGCCAAATCTCGACCAGCGTGCCGATCACTCTGACCATAACCGCGAAGTAAGCCACGCATCGATGACAACTTCTTCCATGCACTGCCACATAGGTTCGGGCATGGAAGAAGTCAAAGGAAAATATTCCCGCCGATGGCAGGGCGCATTGTGAATTGCAAGAAAAAATGAAATGGAGGCTGACAATGAAAACATTGAATTTGAAGGAATTGCTTTGTGCATTCTGGGTGGCGATGGCCATCTTGCTGACGTGCCAATCCGCGACCGCTCAAGCGCCTGACCCCTTTGTGCATCCCGGTGTGCTGCTCAGCAAAGCGCAGCTCGACTGGATGGCGGAAGAAGTCAACGCCCAAGTCGAGCCATGGGCCAATGAGTTCACCAACGCGCAGACCGTCGTTAAAAACAGCTCCCACATCGCGTGGGGATCGTTGTCGTACAAGGTTCAGGGTCCCTCGTCGGGCGGATGGAACCAATGCGGCTCCGACTCGAACCCCGACGATGGTTGTACATTTGCGGATGCGGACTCTGCAGCCGCGTATATCCAGGCGCTGTTATGGTACATCACGGGCAACCAGGCGTATGCGAACAACGCTATCACCTACATGGACACGTATGCGCAAAACATGAAGGGATACAAATTCGGCTCGACTGGCCCGGGCGCATGCCCTGACAGTTCCGGGAAAGCTTGCGAGAACGGTCCCTTGCAAGCAGCGTGGGACTCGACGAAATGGCCGCGCGCGGCGGAGATCATCTATTATGGCCGGCCTGCCAGCACCAACGGCGCAGGCTCCGGATGGACTGCGGCCGAATTCCAGGCCTTCCAAACGATGCTGACGAATGCTTATCTGCCCCTGATCGAAAACGGCTCACCCGACAATGGCAACTGGGAACTGGCCATGATTGAGGGTATGATGGGCATCGCCGTGGTCACTGAGGATCAAGCTCTTTTGCAGAAGGCGCAGGCTATGTGGATCCAGCGCATTCCGGCAACCTTCTATGACTATAGCGACGATGGAACCACTCCCAGCGCAAGCGGCGACCCGTGGCCTGTACCCTTTCCCCGCTCCAACGGCAGTGGAACAACCTGGAACGGGCAGGAGATTTTCGCTGCTGCAACCAGCGGCGTAGCGCAGGAGACCTGTCGCGATCTGAATCACGCCGGATATTCCATATCGGCAGCGATAGCCGCCGCCGAAACCGATTACATCCAGTCCAACCTCACCGCCAATCTATACACTTCCACGGCTACCTATACGCCACCAGCACCCTGGACTGGACCCAGCTTCCAGGTGGACGCAGAAAACAGGCTGGTCGAAATGATGAATGTCAATGCTGGGATACAACTGGCGCAATCCACCACGGCCCCGGCAGAGTTTTGCACCGGCACCAAAGACGCGATCACCCTGGGGGATGGCACGACCTACGTCATCGGATACAACGAATATCACAACCGTTTGCATGATCCGAACATGGCCGATGCATCGGGCACTACAGGTGTCCAAGGCACCTCGAACACCTATAGCTGGATCAATAACTATGGCATCAATATCGCTGCCGATACGGATGCCGGCGCTCATCTGACTGTCTTCGAGGCGCTGACGCACTTCTCCAACGCACCTGACACGCAATCGGTGGTGACGGTAACGGCCAACAACCAGACCATGGTTGCTGGCGGCGCAGTGCCGGCGCTGATCTACACACTTAGCCCGTCCGTTACTCCAACCACCAATCCAACATGCACGACGTCGGCGACCAGCAGCAGTCCCGCGGGCAGTTATCCGATCACTTGCTCGGGCGCGGTCCTCTCCGGCTACACCTTCAGCTACACGCCGGGCACGTTGACAATCACACCGGCTACGGCGAACGTGACGGTAACGGCCAACAACCAGACCATGGTTGCTGGCGGCGCAGTGCCGGCGCTGATCTACACACTTAGCCCGTCCGTTACTCCAACCACCAATCCAACATGCACGACGTCGGCGATCAGCAGCAGTCCCGCGGGCAGTTATCCGATCACCTGCTCGGGCGCGGTGCTCTCCGGCTACACCTTCAGCTATACGCCCGGCACGTTGACAGTGACGGCGGCGACGCCAACCTTCACCCTCTCGGTCTCGCCCAGCTCTCTGTCGCTGGCCCAGGACGCGAGCGCCACCGATACCATCACCGTGACCAGCCAGGGCGGCTTCAATTCCTCAGTGGCGCTGACCATCGCCGGAATGCCCACTCCCTTCGCTACGCCGAAGTTCACTCCTAGCTCGGTGACTCCGGCAGCCAACGGTAGCATTACATCCTCTCTCTCTTTGGAGCCGAAGGGCAGCACCGCCCCTGGAACCTACACATTAACCGTCACCGGCACCTCCAGCCCAATCACAGTCAGCGTACCGCTTACTCTAACCGTAACCGCGAAGTAAGCCACGGACAATGCCATTCGCTTCGGCTATCCAGCAACCATTCGGGCCGGCTTCACAAGGTCGACCCGATAGGTTCCTACCCAACACACAAGAAGCAAGCGTGAAAAGAGGAATCATGTTAAGAAAAGCACTCATGGCGGTAGCTCTTGCCTGCGGTTTAATCGGCGGTGCGGTGGCGCAATCCGCACCCCCCGTGCCGGCTCAACCTACTACTAAGACGAATTGGAACCATCCTGGCATTTGGCTGGACCCTGCGCAGTTGGCGTATGTGGCCTCGCAGTTAGCGACTGAATCATTGCCCAGTGGCTGGCCTGCCGCCGCCACTGCCGAGCCGCCATACTGGGAAGCTGCTGGAACAATGCAGGCCAGCATCTGGGGTCTGCCATACAACCTGGGCGGAACGAAGGCTGCATCCGAAACTTGCTACTCCAACACCACAGGCGCCGACGCTTACACCTATCCGTCGAAATGCTCCGATGTCCTGAACGGTCTGGCGTATAGCGACACCTACCACGACAGCAATACCGCCGTCAGCGTGGAGATTCCGCTGATCACCAATCCCCCGGTTCTTGCCCCGGCAGGCACAAAGGCTGTCGGCACTGGTGGACCAATCGGCTACCTCTTCGTTCAGCCTCTCACCGCGCCGATCAGCACCAATCCCGATTACGGGACCGGCATTGTCTTCGGCAACTCCATGCCGGTCAATGTCATGGCAGGCCAGGTGGTGTGCGGCTCCGGCACCCGCACTTATGCGGGCAGCGGCGACGCCGAGGCTCGATGAGACGCGCATGGGCTGCGACCAGGAGCTGAACGCCGCGGCCACGGCATACACCCAGGCGGTTCTGTACTCGCTGACGGGCAATGTTAACTATGCCAAAAATGCAATGGAAGTCATGGACTACTACTCTGGCTACATTCAGAATGAAGGGGCTGGTTCGCTGGTCACGACGATGCCGCCTTGCGCCGTGACAGCAGTGACCAATCCAACGACGGCGTATCCTGTGCCCTCCAACCTGCCCTTCCCAAGCGCGTGGCCCGTTATTGCCGCATCGGCGCCTGTGGCTTACGCCCCCGGTACGGGCAAAGTACCAATCGCCAACTGCAACGTGCCGTTCGCTGGCTACGTCTACACAGTTTATACTTCGACAAGCGGGGAAGCACCGGGATCAGGGGTTTGGGACTACACGGTCCTCGATAACTGGCGGCAAGCGAACAGAGTTTTCTCGAATGCTCCCCTCGAAGCGACCTGGGCTGCTCCACAATGGATGGCGGCTGCTGAACTCATCGAGCACTTCGTGCCTGCTGGCGGCTCGGCTGTCTCCTGGCCTGGCTTTCAAACCTTCGCGGACTGGCTCGACATTTACTATTTCACCCCGTATCTGAGCCAGGATGCCTACTACGACGACCATAACGGCAACTGGATTCTGACCTTGCTCGACACGCGCATGAGCTATGCCGTGCTGACCGAAAATGCTCCCCTCTATTATGGCACGATGGCGGAGTGGGAAGAAGCGGTCCCTGCGGTTCTCTATAACTCCACTGACGATTTCGGATGGCAAAATCTGGAAGGCGCGGCTGCGCCCTCTGCACCCTTCACCTATCCTCAAGGCCCGACGGATGCAACCGCGCAGGCCGCACTGGATGGCTATGGCTGGAACGGCCAGGAGATTTGGGGCTCGTCTCAGAGCGGCATCGGACAAGAAATTTGCCGCGATGGCGCTCACTCCCAGTACTCCCTTTCCGCTTCCGCCAGCACCGCCGAAACCGCCTTTATTCAGGGTGACCCGGAACTCTATACCAGCCAGACCATGCGCATGGTTGACGCCATTGAATTCCAATCCGCCATCCAGCTGGCCGCCATCGCTTCAACCGGCGTAATGAATGTCGATGAGACTACTTCCGCTTCGGTTGCCACCAGCACGCTGGGATCGGCTTATGCGGGCGACTGCTCAGGGCCGGCCGCGAGACTCGCGAACGCCTACGATCCGATTCTCAAGGGATCGATAGAAAAAGGCCATAGCGAATTTGCTTCGCGCCTTGGTATTTCCATGCCCAACACGATCAACTACTTGGTCGCTGATATCCGTCCTGTCACGGATACCTTCGATTGGGGACCGCTAGTCTCCCCAACCAAGGAGGGACCGAACAACCAAATCGCCGAAGACCGCATGGGCGTCTTCTGGGAGACAGCCACGAACGCCACTGGAGAAAGCACGGCCAACCCCGTGACGCCCGCCCCATCGTATTCGGGACCGGTGTGGGCAACACTCTCGAATAATGCTCCGACCGCCTTGGCCGTCTCTGGCGCCCCTTCGGCCAGCCAGGTTAGCCTGACCTGGACCAATAATGATTCAGTTGCTACCTCCTTCAGCGTCTATCGCAACCATGTATTAATAGGAACTCCGTCCTCCGCTTCGTTCATCGACAGCGGAGTGGTGGGTGGAATGACCTATAACTACCAAGTCTATGCGAATGACGCAACCAACGGCCAGTCGGCGGAGAGCAACTCTCTGTTTGTTACGACGCCGGTGGGATCGACGCCGCAACTTCTCGTTCAGGAGGCACCGCCCTCTTATGAGGATGTCGATCTGCCTACAGGCAGCACAGCCACCACGATGAGCACCCTCTATACCCTGAGGGTGACGCCGTCGAGCACCTTCCCCAACGCTATACTCAGCTCCATCACACTGAGCGCGAGCGGTGGGCCGAGCGGCACCACCTACACCTTCTGCGCTCCATCCATTTCGAACGCGCTTTGTCCGGCACAGATATCCTTTGGTACTGCGATTCCTGCATCGCTGGGCATCTCGGTCTTGAAGGTAACCTTCCCGGCTACCGCCGCGAAAGCTAGCTATACCCTTACCGTCACCGCGCAAGGCGACGGCATTACCAGCACCACGACTATGCCTCTGGCAGTCAATGGCGGCGGAGCGGTTGTGGCGCAGCCCTCCCTCAGCGCCGCGCCGACCACGTTGCCAATTACGGCAGGCGGAGCCTCGTCGACCAGTAGCATTACGGAACTCAACTACACGGGTTCAGTTACGCTCAACGACTCCCTGGCCAATTCGGGTTGCACCGGCGTGACCGCTTCGTTGAGCGGAACCACGCTGACGGTCTCGGCCAGCAGCGCGGCTCCTAGCGAAAGCTGCATCGCGACGGTCACCGGAACTGCCGGCACCCAGAGCGCTTCAGTCCCTATCACCATCAATGTCACGCCTGGCAGCACACCGGTGGTCACGGTGACGGCAAGCAGCGGGACGATGGCTTACGGTAGCAATCCTCCGGCGGTGACCTACACATTCACCCCGGCGGGCGCGAGCTTCACCACCCCTCCCACCTGCACGACGACGGCGACTTCGACCAGCGCTGTGGGTAGCTATACCACCAACTGCTCGGGCGCGGCGGGGACGAACGAAACCTTTACCTATGCCAGCGGCTCGATGAATGTCACGCAGCTTGCTGTGACGGTCGCGGCGAGCAACGCATCGATGCAGCAGGGCGGCACGGTGCCTGCGCTGTCGTACACGGTAACTCCCAGCCTCACGGCGGCTGGCAATCCGATCACCTTCACCACCAACCCCACCTGCAGCACAACAGCCACTTCGGCCAGCCCGGCGGGCGGCTATCCGATCACCTGCTCGGGCGCGGTAAATCCGAACCTTTCCATCACCTATACACCCGGCACGTTGACAGTGAATTCGCTGACGAACGTGACCGTAACTGCGAACAACCAGACCATGGTTGCCGGCGGCGCGGTACCGGCGCTGATCTACACGCTATCTCCGGCCGTTACTCCCACCACCAACCCTACATGCACGACGGCGGCCACGTCGAGCAGCCCGGCGGGCAGCTATCCGATCACCTGCTCGGGCGCAGTACTCTCCGGCTACACCTTCACCTATCAGCCCGGCACATTGACGGTGACGGCAACCACGCCAACCTTCACCCTCTCGGCCTCGCCCAGCTCTGTTTCGCTGGCCCAGGACGGGGGCACCACCGACACGATCACCGTGACCAGCCAGGGTGGCTTCAATTCCCCAGTAACGTTGACCATCGCCGGAATGCCCTCTCCCTTCGAGACGCCGAAGTTCTCTTCCAAATCGGTGACGCCGGCAGCCAACGGCAGTGTAACAAATTCTCTCTCCCTGCAGGCGAAGGGCAGCACACCCCCTGGAACCTACACGTTAACCGTCTCCGGAGCTTCCGGCCAAATCTCGACCAGCGTGCCGATCACTCTGACCATAACCGCGAAGTAAGCCACGCATGAGGCGTTTGCTTCGTTCCACCAGCTTGCGCACCAACACCCCTAAGTGGTGCGCAAGCTGGTGGGCAGCGCCCATGTTGGCCTGGTTGTCGTACACTTGCGCCGGGGCTTGAGTCTGGATCATATTGCGTTCACACTGAAGTATATGGACGAACCAGTGTGCCTCTCGCAGGAAACTATCTACAGCCAGCGTGCGGCCTGCATGGCGCAAGAAACGTTTCTCTTGGATGAACGGGGAATGCCAAGACATCAAGGCGGTAAGTGAGAGGTTACGTCAACGGCGCCAACCCAGCTTCCCCACATACTGACTTCGATCACTTGTACGGTTTCATGAAGCCTGCCTTTGGCGTCCTCAGAGATGACGCATTATTCCCGTCACCAGTTTGAACCTCCGCATTTCAAGCGGTAAGTGTTTATTCCTCGCGGAGGACTTCGAGTGGGCGCAGGCCCAGGATGCGGTAGCTTGCGATCCAGCCGGTGGCCGTGGCGAGTACGGCTGTGCCGAAGAGCGCAATCAGCGTGGCAAGCCACTCAACATGAAAGCCGACTTCCAGTTTACGCAGCAGAACTCTGGCGAGGAGATTGGCGAAGACGACGCCGACCGAGCCGGCAAGCAGGCCGAGGACGCTGAATTCCACGCTGAAGGTGCGGACGATTCTCATGCGGGTTGCGCCGAGGGTCTTGAGCACGACGGCCTCGCGCATGCGGCGGAAGCGCGTGCTGGCGATACTGGAGGCCAAAATCATCAGCCCGGCGAAGATGGAAAAGCCGGCCAGGAAGCGCACGACGAAGGTGATCTGATCGACGACGCTCTCAATGCGCGTCGAGGACATCGGCGATATTGATGACCGAAACGGTGGGATAGGCGGCGAAGAGCGCGCGCTCCATGGTGGCAACTTGTTTGGGATCGATGTGCGCGCCACCGTACCAGGTAGCTGGCTGGTCTTTGAGCAAGCCGGAGGGCAGAATAAATTCGACGCGCGCGCCAAGGTGCTGTCCATCGGGGCGAAAAATGGCTGATACTTTAAGCGTGTGAACGATGCCGCCGATATCGAGGTTGACTGCAGAGCCGAGGCCGAGATGTAGCCGATCCGCTACGCCTTGACCAATGGCGATTTGCGACGCGTCTGAGGAGGTCCACCATTCGCCTTGCGTGATTTTGTCTCCCATAGGAGGGGCATCGGCCCAACTGAGAGACGCATTTTCCAGCATACGGCGGGGGAAGTGCTGCTCCTTGAGCTGGTCCAGAGTTTGGCCGTTGAGTGAAACGAACCGGCCTTGCACGACCGGCATCAGTTCCAAGGCCTGAGTGACTCCGGGTTGGTGTGCGAAGAAGTCTTTGACGCCAGCGGATTCGTCGGTCGTTACATCGATGAGGAAGACATTAGGCAGGTTGGGTGCGGCGGTGGTACGCAGATCGCGCAGCAGCGTGGCCTGCATCAGATAGACCGCCAGGATCAGCATCACGCCAGTTCCCAGCGAGGCCATCACTGCGGCAGATTGATTGCCGGGACGATAGAGGTTGGCCAGACCGTGGCGCAGAAAAGATGGCAGGCGCAAGCGGACACGGTTGAGAAGTATCCGCAGAAGCCAAAGCGTGACGGCAGCCATGATGAGCAGGACGATCAGCGCGGCGGTGAAGAGAACGGCAAACCATGTGCCGACTTTGGCGGAGTCGGAGAGCGCCCAGGCGATGGCGCCCAGCGCAGCAACGACCAAAGCGGCGATTCCTAGTTGCAGGCGGCGCGCCCACCAAGCGGCCAACCAGCCACGCCAGCCCACTGGTCCTTGTTCAACCAGTCGCCGCAAGACCAGCACGGGCCGGATGGCGCGCACGTCCAATAGCGGCGGCAGGCAGAAGAGCAGCGTGGTCAGCAGGCCGGTTCCCAAGCCGGCGGCGACCGAGCGCCAGGGAAATTCAAGCTGAGCATGAACAGGCAGAAGTTGGCCAAAGACTGCCGGCAGCGCGGCCATGACGCCCACGCCTGCGGCTACACCAACGAGTCCTCCGGCGAGGCCGAGGCCCAAGGTTTGCAGCAGAAAGATGCGCAGCAGATCGGTGGAGCTGGCGCCGACGGCCTTCAGAATGGCCAGCATATCCATGCGCTGTTCCAAGTGGGCATGCATGGCCATGGCCACGCCGATCGCGCCCAAGACCATCGCCACCAGGCAGATGAGGCTGAGAATAGCAGTGGCGTTGTCCAGACCCTGGCTCAGGGCAGGATTGCCCTCGCGGAAGTCCATTACCTGCGCGTCGGGCAGCGCGGCCTCGACCAGCTTGCGCATAGCGACGGGATCGGCTTTGGGCGGCAGCTTTATCAGCAGGCGCTGGCTGGCGCGGCTGCCGGGGGCGATCAGACCGGTTGTGGCCAGCGCCGCTTGCGAGATCATCACCCGCGGTCCCATCGCAGCCATCGAGGTCATGCGGTCCGGCTCTTGCTTGAGGACCGCCGTGATACTGAAGTTCTTTCCGCCCAGCCGCAGAGTCTGGCCGACGTGCGCGTTCAAGCGGATGAGGAACTCCTCGGCGACAATGACCGAGTCGGCGTCGAGCGCTTGCGGAAGGCTCATCGACGGCTCCAGTTCAGCCTTGCCGTAAAACGGATAATCAGCCGGATCCACGGCCTTCAGCGAAACCAGCAGCGGAACCGGATCGGGCGGCACGGAGGCCATGGAAACTGTCTCCGTAACCCACGTCGTGCGAAGGCCATTTTGCTGCGCAAGCGCAGCAATCTTGGCAGTTTCCGCGGCAGTTGGTTCACGATAGATGCGGGCGCTCAGGTCACCGGCCATCAGCGAGCGCGCTTCGGTTCCTAGAGTCCGCTTGAAGCTGTCGCTGAAGCCGCGCACGCCCACCAGCGCCGCCACGCCCACGGCCACCGAGAGCACTACAAAGGCGAATTTGCCCGGAGCCGAGCGCAGGTCGCGCCAGCCGATGGCCCCGGCCCGCTTCCAACTCAATGCGCGCTTAGCCATTTTGCACCCGGGGTGTGTATGGCAGGCTGTCTTCCATGACGAGGCCGTCGCGCAGCACAATCTTGCGGTCGGCGCGGCTGGCCACTTCAGGATCATGCGTAACGAGAACCAAGGTCGTTCCGGCACGCTTGTTGCGCTCCAGCAGCAGGTCCAGCACCAGCTTCCCATTGGCCGAATCCAGATTGCCGGTTGGCTCGTCGGCCATCACGATGGGTGGCTCGACGACAAAGGCGCGGGCCAGCGCCACGCGCTGTTGTTCTCCGCCGGAGAGCTGCACCGGGTAATGGTCCATGCGCTCGGTGAGGCCCACCTCGTCCAGCAGCCGCCGCGCCTGCGCGATGCCGCTGCCTTCAGCATTCAACTCGTAGGGCAGCAATACATTTTCAAGCGCTGTCAGCGTGGCGATCAACTGGTACGACTGAAAGACGAAGCCGATCTTTGCGCCGCGCACCGTGGCCAGCTCTGTTTCCGCCAGATTGTGGATTGGCACGCTATCCAGCCAAATTTCGCCGGAACTGGGCGTGTCCAAGCCGGCCAGCAAGCCGAGCAGGGTACTTTTGCCGCTGCCGCTGGCGCCAACGATGGCGACGAATTGCCCGGCGGGAATGGTCAGGGTGATCCCTTTGAGAATCTCCACGCGCCGCGCTCCGTTCTGAATCCACTTCTTTGCATCCCGAACTTCGATCAAGCAGCCAGCCTCCCTGTTATCGCCAATAATTCCTATTCTTTGCCATCCGGAGCGAAGTCGAAGGACCTGCGTTTCGCTACACTATATCTGTGTACGTATTGCGCGGTCTGATTGTTTCGTTTGGAGTAACACTGCCGGCGGTTCTGGGCTTGACCGCGCAGCCGCCAGACAGTCGCCCTCTCGTGGTCTGCTATGGGGACAGCATCACGGCGGGCTATGGCCTGCAAAGCGGCCAGGCCTATCCTGACGCGTTGCAACGCGATCTGGATGCGCGCGGATATCACTACAAAGTGGACAACCAAGGAACCAGCGGCGCGACGACCAAGGACGCCGTCGCCGAAATGCGGGCGATCCTGCTGCTGCATCCGTCGGTGGTCATCGTCGAGTTCGGCGGCAACGACGGCTTGCGCGGCCTACCGCTGACCGAGACCCGACGTAACCTGGACGCCGTGCTGACGGCCTTTGACAACGCACATATCAAGACTGTTCTGGCCGGAATCACGTTGCCGCCCAACTACGGCGCGGAGTATATTGCAACCTTTGAACAGCTCTACCGCGAAGAGGCGGCCAAGCATCACACGGTATTTGTGCCGATGCTCTACAAGAATCTGATCAATGTGCCCGGGACAATTCAGGGCGACGGAATTCATCCGACGGCCAAAGGATCGGAGTTGATCGCACGGACGCTGCTGACGGCGGTTGTGCCGCTGCTGCGCAAGGAATCAGGCAAACAACCGCGCTAATCCAATCCGCGCCATACCAATCGCCAGGATAGCGAGCTTCTGCGGCATCGGCACGCTGGCCCGCCGCGTAAACACGTCGTATCCTGCTCGTTCGATCCGCTTCAGCAGCCCGTGATAGATCGACACCAGTACCCACAGGGCTGGACGGCTCTCGATGTCGATTAGGGGTAATAACTCTTGTGCAGACCAATAGAATGCCGTTGCGCGCTGGCCCATCGCCGCCAGTAAGGCGCGTTCATTGGCCGTGGGCGGTGCGCCTGGAGCGCGATGTAGAAGTGAATCCAATGAAACGCCGTGAGCCGCCAAGTCTTCGAGGGGCAGATAGACGCGGTTGCGCTCCGCGTCCTCGGCCACATCGCGCAGAATGTTGGTCAACTGAAACGCGATACCGGTCTCTTCTGCCAGTTTCTCGGCGTGCGGGTCCGTGTAGCCAAAGATGCGGATGCAGACCAAGCCGACGACCGACGCGACCAAGTAGCAGTAGCGATAAAGATCGGCGAAGGTGGCGTATGTGTCCGGTGCGGTGCATGGAGCGCCAGCATTACGAGACGCAGATTCTTCGACTCGCAGCGCCCGCTCAGGATGGCATGCTTCAGTTGCTTGATCCAAATCCATCGTCACTCCGGCGACTAGATCATCAAGCAAATTGAGGGGAATATTGTAGCGCTCGACGGCATCGCGCAGAGCCAGAAACATAAGCTCCGAGGTGTCGCCGCCGTGGCAGACACCGCGCCAGTTGGCCAGCCACTCATCCAGGCGGCGGCGGCGCTCTAGCCGCGGCAGGCTCTCGTCGTCGGCCAGATCATCCGCATGGCGCATAAAGGCGTAGATGGCGCAAATGGCGTTGCGGCGTGGCTCCGGGAGAGCGACAAAAGCGTAATAGAAATTCTTCGCTTCGCGCCTGGCGATCTGGCGGCAGGCAGCGTAGGCTGCTTTCAATTGTGCATCGTGCGTCACGCAGTCTTCCTTCAACTTCCCAGGCGCAGGAAGGGCAGGAACTTGTTGCTGACGGCACGCAACATCAGCTTCATCTTCCTGCCCTTGGAGATCGCCGGCCGCGCACTCAGCACGTCGTAGCCGCACTCTTCGATGGCCCGAAGGATCTCCAAGCCTCCGCGACTGAAGAGGTCAAGATCAATAGCCAATTCGCGGTTGACTTTGCCAATCAACGGCAGGCCTTCTTCAAAGAGCAAGCGCGCATCGGCCACTTCGGAACGCATCAGATCGCAAAACGCTTGTGTCGCATTGCCTTCGGCAATCTCCTCTTCTCTCACGTTAAAAAAATTCATATCCTTTTGAGGAATGTAGATGCGGCCACGTTCCGTGTAGTCCGAGCGCACATCCTGCCAGAAATTGGCCAATTGCAGCGCGGTGCAGGTTGCATCTGAAAGGCGAAAGTTTTCCTCATTGGCCTCGCCGCTGGCGTAGAGAACCAAGCGCCCGACTGGGTTGGCCGAGTAGCGGCAGTAGGCCAGCACCTCATCCATCGTCTGATAGCGTGCGACGCTCTGATCCTGGCGAAAGGCGGTGAGCAGATCTGCGAATGGTTCCTTGGGAATCGAGCATTTCTTGATAGTCTCGGCCAGCGCCACAAAGACTGGGTGACGCGTGCGCCCCTCGTAGCAGGCATCCAGCTCCTGGCCCCACAACTCCAGCAGAGCCAGCGCCGCCTCCGTCGAACCCACCTCATCGCCCAGGTCATCAGAGACGCGGCAATAAGCGTAGATGGAATGAAAATGCGGACGCAAATTCTTGGGAAGAAACCACGATGCAACATGAAAGTTTTCATAGTGCGTCTCGGCCAGTTCCCGGCACCAGGCCTGCGCCTCTTCGAGCGTGGGCGCTACATTGGGAATGCGATAGCTCTCCGGCAGTGCCGCCCAGCCGCGGGCCAGCAACGCCTGCTGCTCCGCCGCATTCCTCTCGCGCTTAGTATCCACAGCTTCAGTCATCGCTTTACCCTCAGGGCACAATCGCAGTCTTGATCTCACTGGAGCGGTTCATCAACTTCTCAAAGACAAGGTTAAGTTCGGCAAGGCGTGCGTGCCCGGTGATAAAAGCATCTGCCTGGAAGCGTCCGCTGGAGATCAGATCCAGCGCCTTGCGGCAGATCGCCGGGGTGTGATGGAAGGTGGCGCGCAGCGTTATGTCCGAGTAGTGAATGCGATTGGTGTCCAGCGTAACGTGCGTGCCCAGCGCGCAGCCGCCAAAGAAATTCACCGCCCCGCCCTTGCGCACCAGTTCGACCGCTTCTTGCCATGCCTCCGGCACGCCGGCAGCCTCAATGGCAATGTCCACGCCGCGATGCTTCCCAGTCAACGCGCGCGTATCGCGGATGGCCGTGCGAATGCTCGCTGTCTGCACAACGTGCGCCGCGCCAAGCCGGCGCGCAGCCTCCGCCTGTCCGTCGTGCTTGACCATGGCAATCACTTGGCAGCCGTAAAGCGCAGCCACATGCAAAATCATCAAGCCCAGCGGCCCGCCGCCGATTACTGCAACCGTATCGCCGGGATGCGGGTTCGAGTCCTCAAAGCCATGAACGGCGCAGGCCAGCGGCTCGGTCAGCGCTGCCTGCTCCAGCGGCACGCGGGCTGGAATATGCAGCGTGTTCTTGGCCACAATGCGCGCCGGAATGCGGATAAATTCGGCGTAGGCACCGTTGTTGAAGAGCAAATCATCGCAAAGATTCTCTTGATCCCTCTCGCAGTAATAGCACGCGCCGCAAGGGGCCGAGTTCAGCGCCACTACCCGGTCGCCCTCCACAAAACCAACTGCGCCATGACCCACCTCGATGACGGTTCCGGCCAGCTCATGGCCGAACAAGGCGGGAGGTACAATCATACGCGCATGGTATCCACGCCGAAAGACTTTCAAGTCCGTGCCGCAGGTCAGTGCAGCGTCCACGCGCAGCACCAGTTCGCCCGGCCCGGCATGTGGAACCGGCACCTGCTCGATCCGAATATCCTCGCGTCCATGAAGGACCGCGGCCATCATCGTCGTCGCCATCGTGTCCTTCCTATTGCGCTCCCGCTCCAGGCGCAGCTTCAATCATAATCTTCATTGAGTCGGCTTGGGGATTCGATGCAACCTCAATCGCGGTGACCGCCTCTTCCAGCAAAAAGCGGTGCGAGATCAGTCGTGTCAGATCGAAGCCGTTGCGATAGCCGCCCAAAACAAGCTGCTCGACTTCAGGCTGAATCGCCGTTGATGCCGAGTATGAACCCAACAGCGTCTTCTCGTCCATGCAAATCGCGCCGGGGTCAAAGCTGGCAACCTCGTGCTGCGTCTGCGCAAAAAGCATTACCTTGCCGCCGGGGCGAACCGCAGCCATCGCCGTGGGAATCAGCTTCGTTCCACCGACAGCCAAAATCACCGCATCCGCGCCACGTCCTTCGGTTACTTCATGGGTGCGCTCGACGACGTTGCTGGCATCAACCGGCTCATGCAAACCGAAGCTGGCGGCTATCGCGTGGCGTTCGGGGTAAAGATCAGAGGTCAGTACCCGCGCACCGGTACGCAGTGAGAGTGTCGCAAGCAAGATGCCGATCGGTCCCTGACCGATCACCAGCACCGTCTCGTCGTCGGCCAAATGCAGCAGTTTCACACCCTTCAGGACTGTGTTCACTGGCTCCATGAAGGCCGCTTGTTCGAACGGCACGCCCTGGGGAATTTTGACCACGCCGCCCTTCCCGGTGATCCACTCCATCACGCGGATATACTCGGCAAAGCCGCCCCCGGATGGCTCCATCCCCGCCGTCGCGCCAACTTTTTTATACGTCGAACACTGTGCAAAGGTCTGCTTGCGGCAGTAGTAGCAGTGGCCGCAGGGAATGTGGTGAAAGACCATCACCCGCTCGCCGACGGTGAAGTTGGAGACGCCCGCGCCCGTGGCAACGATGGTTCCAGCCATCTCGTGGCCGAAGATGCGCGGCGCGGAGTGCGAGCCGGTATGGATCTTCTTCAGGTCTGTGCCGCAGACACCGCAAGTGGCGATCTTGACCAGCAGTTCGCCGGGTCCGATCGCAGGTACGGGTACCGTCTCTAGGCGCAGATCATTCACGCCGCGATAGACCACGGCCTTCATGGTTGCGGGGATATTTTCGATTCGGGGTTCAGCGTTGTTGGTTTGAGTTGCCATTCAGCTTGTCGGTTTGACCTCGTTCATCCAATAAATCACGCACGGAGACCGCAATGCCGCGCGCGGCCCTCTTGCTATTTTCGCCCATCCGGATGAGGGCGGGCCAGTACCACGGCCTGTAGAGTACAAAAAAGACGAAACGAGCCAAACGGAATTGCCCACCTGTAGAGATAAACCGATTGAAATCAGGAAGTTTATCACTGTAGGCATCACTGATTCCCTTAATGCAATGGAAAAAAATACAGCGCATCCGGGCCAGCCGCGCCACGCCCGCCGCCTCCATCTCGACCAGTGCGGCCTGGTAGGTGGAGGCGAGGCGCTTCTTTTCGTCGGCTGCGGCGACTTTTGGACTGGTCACTAAACAACATTCCTCGTGCCAGTCTGCCACATGGAATCGTTCTCCAGTCCGCGCATCGATAACACATGAAACGTAGTAAGCCCGGCCCCGCAAAAGCTCCTCACGCAAAGCCCCAGCCCAGCCGACGGAGATTACCCGATTGACTTCTCCGCACTTCTCGATTTCAGCGAAGGCCCGTGCCGCGCGCTCCACGCCAGTCCCGGCGCAAGCAGCAACCCACTCGCCGCCCTCAAAGCTGCGGCGCCAGAGATCGACGCCGTTCATGCGCGAGTGAAGCCAACCGCGCGTCAGCGGCTTCAGTTCGTTGGGCATTGCGGCGATGACTTCGGTAAGGGGCATTTGGATCTCTCGTTGATTGCTCTTGTCTTCTTTTTATATCTTAGCCGTTGCCATATTTTGAGTGTATGATACGGCCTTGCCGTACCAAGCTCCACCTATTTGTGTTCGTCCCCTGAACAACGCGGCCCCCCTGCCGCGTGAATGCCAAGGCGTAGCACCAAGTTATTTGCCACTTCGTGCCCAGCAGGCATCAAAGGGAACAAATCGGATCATCGGTGACCTCACTCAGACGGCATATCGCGGGAAGCTCTTTTGTTTCCGTATGAAGTCAGGCGGTATCGACAAGTGCTGTGTTTTCCGAACAGGCCCTGATCATCAATCCTGATCTGCCGTCCAATACCGGCCCTACTCGCCAACAGCCTATCGACAGGGCTTTCGTAACGTAAATGGAAATCTGTCAACCCACACTGCCTGCGCGGAGCGATATACTCAACCTCGACGATGATTCGCATATCTGGAACGATCTTTGCGGCAGCAATGGGGCTGGCTTTTGGCGGCTTTTTCAACGTCTGTCTGAGCCGCTGGCCATCGGGCGAAAGCGTGGTCCTACCTGGCTCGCATTGCCGCCATTGCGAGCGTGTCCTTGCCTGGTGGGAGAATGTGCCGCTCCTTAGTTGGTTAGCGCTTCGAGGGCGCTGCCGCACCTGCCGCGCCTGGATAGGCTGGCGCTATCCGCTGGCGGAGCTTGCGGTTGCTGTGCTATGGACGGATGTTGCATGGCGTTCGAATCGCCCCTTTTTTCCGCTCGAATTTGCTTTAGGGATGATGTTCTTTACTTGGGTTCTTATTGCTCTAAGCATCTTCGATGCGGAACATTATCGGCTTCCAGATGCTCTCATATTGCCCAGCATTGCGGTAGGATTTTTTTGAAGATTTTTTCAGGGTGAACAGATAGGATGGGCATTGCGTTTCCTACAGCCCCGCAGGAATGCGCCAGGAATGCTTTGAACCTCCTCCTCGGCATTCTGGCTGCCGCCGGCCTTATCCTGTGATCCGATGGATGTATTGGCTGATCCGCCGGCGCGAGGGCGTGGGCCTGGGCGACGCCAAGCTAATGGCTTTGCTAGCCGCGTGGCTCGGCCTGCCACAACACCTGCTCGCCTTTGGAGTCGGCGTGACTCTTGGAGCGCTGGCAGCAATTGTCATGCTGGTGCTTCCGAAGATGCGCCGTGACTCGGAGAGCTGGGCCGCCAGCAAGCTCCCGCTGGGCACATTCCTGTGTATTGGCGGCATTGTCAGTAGCCTTTGGGGAAAGCCAATCCTCGATGCCTATCTGCGCCTGGCCGGATTCTGAACGCTTGTCGCAGAGTCTGTTTCTCCATGAAGTACAATGGATTGCCGTCCGAGCAGAGCGTAGTGACCGGAAGAACCCTGGATTCCAGCCTTTACCAACCTATGGTGCAATGAGCCTCTTTCAGCACAGGCTGCAATAGCTCCCTTCGCCGTGGTTTGTCCCTCCTGGGGAAGACTACTTCTTTACGGGCCGGAAGCCAAGTACCCAGGAAAATAATTTGCGATGTGATTGGATGGCCTCAATTGGTTCAATTTTCAACTTCTTTATGGATTCATCATGCGTTCATCACGTGAACTTTATACGGTGGATGCGTTACTAGAGTTAATCCGACGAGGATGCACGTTCAGGCGGCTGCACTGATCCCGGTGCGAAGTTTCGCTTCAACCTTTTGATTGAATTCATTTCGCGTTTGACGACACAAAACTTTTAGGAGGATTTCATGCCGATGAAGATGAACACAAATCGCGTACTGCAAATGATGGCCGCCGCCGCCATGGGAATGGCGCTAATGGCCGGAGCACAGGAAACGCCGGCGCCAGCACCCGCGCCGGCGGCAGCGCCTGCCGCTGCTCCCGCGGCACCTGCCGCGCCTACATGGAGCGTAGGCCCCATGGACCTGAGTGGCTTCATCGACGGCTACTACAGCGCGAACTTCAACCGTCCCAACGCCGATACTCCGACCGGGCAGATCAACCAGCTTTATAACTTCAACGACAATACGGACACATTCAGCCTGAGCGCCGCCAAGTTGACCTTGAATCATGATCCCGACCCGGTCGGCGCGCACGTCGACTTTGTGTATGGTCGCACCAACACGGACATCAACGGCGGCGGCGCCAACAGCACCGGCGATCAGGGCCACTATCTGGAGCAGGCCTTCCTCAGCTTGAAACCGCCAAAGGCCAAAGGCTTTGAACTAGACTTCGGCAAGTTTGTTACCTCGGCTGGCGCTGAAGTAATCGAGGCGAAGGATAACTGGAACTACTCGCGCTCGCTGCTCTTTGTCAATGCGATCCCCTACTGGCATTTTGGCGCGCGCACTTCGTTACCGTCTCCAAGACTGAGACCATCGGCCTGCAGGTGGTCAACGGCTGGAATAACATCAGCAAAACCAATGGCGGCGCCACAGTAGGCTTGACCAGCGCATTGACCAAGACCAAGTACACATGGAACCTGAACTACTACGGCGGGCCTGAAAACGCCAACACCACCAACGGCTTTCGCAATTTGGTTGATACCACCTTGTTACTGACGCCCAACGCCAAGTTCAACGCCTACATCAACTACGATTACGGCCAGAACCGCGACGCCAACGCAGCCAATGGCGGCG
>CAWDQB010000034.1:0-70188 GCA_963804315.1 uncultured Acidobacteriaceae bacterium | reverse complement strand
GTCGTGCTGCTGGCCGCCATTTCAGCGGTTGTAATTTTCCAGCGGCGAAGACAGCCCTATTTGTTGGTCGGCTGGCTGTGGTATCTGGGAATGCTGGTGCCGGTGATCGGGCTGGTCCAGGTCGGAGGCCAGGCAAATGCGGATCGCTATACTTATCTGCCGCAGATCGGGTTGTATTTCGCCCTGACCTGGGCGGTGGGAAGTCTGGGGGCCGGCTGGCGTCATCGCCGATTGGTGCTGGGCGGCCTCTCCGCAGTCATTCTGGTTGCTTTGATTTTCAGTGCGCGCATCCAGACCTCGTATTGGCTCAATGGCGAATCGTTGTGGGCGCACACGATCGCCTGCACCTCGGACAATGATGTCGCCCATAACAACCTCGGCAATGCCCTGCTCAACAACAAGAAATCGCCTGGCCGGGCAAATCGCTGCTGTTCTGCGATTCGGAAATGGCCGGAGCGGAACACTTCAGCAAGGCGGGTGCGAGCGTGGCCAGGCTCCGGAACTGTGCGATTCCGGGCCGCATGGTGCTCGAAGGCTCGCAGCCCTCGGTCGCGGCGGGCCATCGTTTGGCGCGGGAACTGCACACGAAGGCCATCGAAATCGGTGACGGCTGCGTGGCGGCTTTTGAGGCCGCGCTCACACTGGGAACCGGCGCGCTGACGCCTCTGATTGAGCATGCCGCCGCGCTGCTAAGGCAGTGCGGAATCCGCGATGGCGAAGCGCTGCGGCTGGCGGCGGCCTTGTTTGAGAAGACAACGAAGGAATTTGCGCATCCCGGCCGCCAGAGTTGGGCGTGGTATTCGGAGGAACCCGATGCCGAAAATCTCGTGGCGCAGATGGACGCCGTAGGCGGTGACCTGCGGGAACTGATGGGCAACCTCATCCTGAGCGGCCTGCGGAGTTGAACCGGCATCCGGAGGTGGAGGAGAGATACGGGCCGCGTTAAAGCGGCCGGGTTCGTAGACTGGAAGTGTCCCGATGCTTTTCCTTCCCGAATCGATTACCGAAGCTGCCTCCGTATCTGGGATGACCTTGACGCAGAGAAGATCGCGCCGGAGAGCGCGTACAATCAACTGCTCGCGCTGAATCCCCAGGATTATGCTGCCCTTCTCGCCACCGCGGATTTGCGCCACGAGGCTGGCGACGACGCCGGGGCGGAAGATTATTACTGGCGAGCCGTAGCCGCCCAGCCGTGTCTTTGGGATGCCTGGGTGGACCTGGCGCACCTGGTGGAGGCGCGTGGCGAGCCGGAATTTTCCAACGGATTGGCCGAACTGGGACTGCGCAGATTGTTGGCCGATCCGGAAGCGCGCATCGAAATGATCGACCCCCGACCACCTGTAGTAGATAAACATGAAGATCATGACGAGCGCCACGCCCACAACCGCCGCCGTCACGCCCTTCTGAATCGAATCCGCGCCGAGCGAAGCGCCTACCTGACGCCGCTCCAGCGGTGCCAGCGAGGCCGGCAGCGCGCCGGTGCTCAGCAGCTTGGAGAGCGCAATCACCTCATCCTGCGAGAAGGCGCCAGTGATCCGGCCCGAGTCGCGGATCGGATTCTCGATGTTGGCCACTTCCTTGATCTGGTCGTTCATCACCACGGCCATGGCGTGGTTCACATTCTTGCTGGTGTACTCGTAGAAGCGGTCGCCAGCCTCGTTGGTCAGCGTAAAGCTCACCTCGCGGCGTCCGGTGTTGGCGTCCACGCCCGGATCGGCGGAGCGGAAGTCCTGGCCGCCCACAATGTACTGGCGCTGCAAGACGTAGACGCTCGGCTGGTCCGAGCCGTTGCCGATCACGCCGGTGAAGGTCTTCAACTCATCGTCGGAGGAATGCTGCCGCCCAGCGAGGCCGCCGCGGTCTGCTCATCCTTGTACGGGCCGCCCACCACGGCGTGAACCTCCAGCCGGTTGGTGCCCTGGATGATCTTCTCGATGTCGCTTTCATTTTCCACGCCCGGCAGCTCGACCAGAATCTGATCCTTGCCCAGGCCGTACTCCTGAATCACCGGCTCGCTCACGCCCAGCGCGTTCACGCGGTCGCCAATGGCGTCAATCGCCTGCTGCACGGTCTTCTTGTCCAGCGCCGCCAGTTGATCGGCTTCATTGTCAGCGTGAAGCTGTTGTCCGCGCCGCTCGCGACGTTGTAGTCGCGGCGTACTTGGATTCCAGCAGCGACTCGACGGCATTCGCGCTGGCCACCGCCGTGCCTTCAATGCGGATCGTCTGCGGCTTGGACTGATCGGGCACGTAGACCTGCGAGTAGGTCAGCTTGGCCTTCTGCAAGTCCTGTTGAATCCGCGCCGCCGTATTGCTGGTTTCAGCAAAGATCGCTTCCTCGACCTTGACTTGCAAGATCAGGTGAGCGCCGCCCTTCAGATCCAAACCCAGGTGAATACGCTTGGTCAGGCCTTCGGTCAGGTCCTTGCCGGTCACGCCCTTGGAAGCTCCGAAGATGCCCCACAGACAGACCACCAGCACCGCAACTATCAGAAAGATTTTGTTCTTGAGATTCTTCTTCATCGTCCCGTTTCTCGAAACAGCTCTCAGTTGTCAGTTCACAGTTCTCAGCGTTTGAGAACTGTGAACTGTGGACTGCTTTACCGCTATGAACCTGCACCATCCTGCGTGGTCACCGACGCAATCGCGCTCCGGGCCACTTCCAGCTTGATCCCATCCGGCGCAACCTTGATCACAATCCCGTCATCCTTGATGGAAAGAATGATGCCGCGAATGCCGCCCGCCGTCGTAATCCGGTCGCCGGTCTTGATTTGCGAGAGCATCTCCTGCCACTGCCTCTGCCTCTTCTGCTGTGGGCGGATCATCACAAACCACATCACGCCAATCAGCAGCAAAGGCAGAATCATCATCAGGCCGTTTGCGCCGCCGGCCGCCTGCTGGAAGATCATCAATGCCAAACTCGTTGCCACACGCATCCTTTACTCGCTCCTCAACGCCGCGCAATTGCGCCGCGCCTTCCGAGCACAGGCACACCCGGCCTCTGGCCAGACGCCCGAAAAATTTTTCTCCGGGAACGGACCGGGCCGCTTGTCTAATCCAGCCCTGCGCCAGGAAGGTGGGTTCGTTTACCGCTCGCCGGGTTCAACTCCACCCCGCGTCCGCTACCCAACTGCCGTCAAATTCCTGTTCCACAATGCCTTTTCCCTGAATCTCCGTGTTCGAAGGCTGCGCCATCCACGCACACACGCTTCCCCGGATTCCAAGGAGTGCCTCAATAGATAAGATACGTCCAGCCGGGGGGCTGTCAAGGAGCACGCAAAGGAATGGGGATCGGGGGTTAAAAATCAGGGGCAAATTTCTGCCGGTATCACTCATTTTTGGCCTCATACCTCTCTCCCCTGCGCGATTGCTTTTCGTCAGCCCACAAACCAAGCTGGGGTGCACCATTCTTGCGGCGTTCTTGTATTTGTCGCAAGGGTGAAACCACGAGTCCGATCCAGTGACCTATTCTCTCTTCCCTGCCCCATTTCCTTTATTTACAAAACTCTTATAGACCTTCTATGCCTGTTTTACGCCCGCGGATTTCTTCTGAAAGTGCGATGCTCTCCGGTCCAGCGCGCACTCCGCGCGCCGGAAGGCGGAAAGGACTCTCCGATGAGATTGATGGTTCGCGATTTAGTTTTGATTTTTGTGGCTGGCCTCGCCGAAGCCTTCCTGCTGTGGGCATTGTGGAACTTCCTAAGGGCAAGTCGCCGCAGGCCGGCGCGTGGCGGTTCGTGGAGGCTGAACGTTGGCCAAACGATGCGTCGCGACGCCCGCCCGCTGCAAGATCTGCCCGCCGCAGCCTATTCCAAAACCTCCGTGAGCAGTGAAAAGTTGAGATCAATCCGCACTCCGCTGACCTCGGCGCACTGATCCTACTTCCCTGTCTCCGGCTCGTCGCCCGCATCCTCCACCAGCACCGCCGAGCCGGGAATGACCTCGAAGCTCACCGCGTCCTTGCCCGTGGGATGAAAGGTGACCTTGAGCGGCTCCCTCTGCCACTCGGCCAAGCCGCAGACCGGCTCCGGATGGCTCTCCGGATCGAAGACCGAGAGCTTCTTCGCCAGCACCGCCTTGCGCGCCTCGACCTGCGCAACGACGGCGTAGAGGCTCTTGCCGCTGGCCGTCACGCCGCAATACGCACCGTAGTCGCGGAACCAGCTCACCTGGCTCACGCCGGGATCGTAGTCCGGCAGCTTCAGCGCGACGATGTGCCCGGTCACCCGATCCACCAGCAACCAAGGTCCCCGCTGCCAAACCCAATGCTTCGCCGCGCTCACCGGCTTCGGCTTGCCGCTCGCTCCAGTCTTCGCGCCAACAGGTGCTTTGTCGCCCATTGCGGGCTTGTCACCGGTTTTAACAATGGATGCCGCGCCAGCTTCCCCACCAGTCGCGGATTTATCGCTGGAATTTTCGATGGGCGCGGAACCCTCGCTCGGCAAGGAATCATTCAGCTTGATCGCCCGCCGCACCACGAAGCTGCGGTCGGTCACGTCATGGGCATCGCCGGTGGTCCACTCCTTCACAACGCCATCCACCACCAGCGCCCGCACCCTGAGTTCCGTCTCGCCCGCCAACGCCCCCGCCGGATCGCCCACCTTCGAGTAAGGCCACCTTCCGCGCCGCGCCCAGAACCACCACGTGCGCCTTGCGCGGAGCCGCCTGCATAACTGGCGAGACAGAGAGCAATGTTCCCATTGCGACGATTGCCAACCACGATCTTCTGTTCATGAAATCTGCTCCCTATGAACAAGGTTTTAGTTAGGGTTCGTGGTATCCCACCCTTCGCAAAGAACGCGAAGGATGGGGCACCCAACTTTATGGTTTGGTCAAGAGTGGGTAATCGCCACGTTTCTAGCGACTCAGCCTCCGATTCACCCAAAAGAACGTAAGGGACAAAGCAACCATGGCGCAGCCCGCGTAGAAATGGATAGGCGACGAACCTTTTCTCATCAGAATGATCAAATATCCATCAGTGATCGCATCGGGGGAGGGAGGGTCCCAGTCCACCAAAAGGCTGCTGACAATCTGAAAGCAACCACCTAGAAACAACATAAATGAAACGAAGGCTCCGATGGCATGAAGCACCAGCCATCTAATCGAGTGCTGCTCCTGGGACATTGTGCTTCCCTCTTGAGTTCTGTTACGCCCTCTCTGCTATCCGAGCTACCCTAAATTTGAAGTAGTCCGCAAAACTGCGCAGCAAACCTTCTGGAAGTTGCCCGGTCCGCACAGAATCCCGCACTTGTTCGGTAAGAACAGGGAAAAGTATTTCCTCAGTTTCACCAAGTAGCTTCAATACCACTTCGTAAACCTCAAGCCCAAACGGTTTCAGATTCAACACGTGATACCCAAATTGCTTGAGCGTGTGCTGCTCTACAAGGTAACGGAATTTGATTTTCTCATCTCTCATTAGGCTCTCTTTTGTCATTGCGCTCACCTCTGCACTACTTTCAGCATTACACCGGCAGAGGAAATTCCGCCACAAAATTCGTCCGACTTCCGATAATTAATTTTGGCGGCTGGGTGCCCCATCCTTCGCGCTTTTTGCGAAGGGTGGGAAACCACAAACCTCAACCGGCATCCTAGTCCCTTAGTCCCTTAGTCCCTGCCTCTTCCACTGCTCTTGCCACGCGAAAGGCCGCAGCCTCATTGAAATGCTTAGCCAGCACTTGCATTCCTACCGGCAAGCCGGCTTTGGTTGCGCCGCAGGGGACGTTGACGCCGCAGATGCCGGCCAAGCTCGCCGTCACGGTGTAAATATCGGCCAGGTACATGGCGATGGGGTCGTCGGACTTTTCACCCAGTTTGAAAGCCGGAGTCGGCGAGGTCGGCGTCACAATCGCGTCCACCTCGGCAAAGGCGCGCAGAAACTCTTCGGCCAGGATGCGCCGCACCTGCTGCGCCTTGAGATAGTAAGCATCGTAGTAGCCCGCGCTGAGCGCGTAAGTGCCGAGCAGAATGCGCCGCTTGACCTCTGCGCCAAAGCCCTCCTCGCGCGAGTGCCGGTAGAGATCAGACAGCGTCGCCGAGTCCTTGGAGCGCAGCCCGTAGCGCACACCGTCAAAGCGGGCCAAGTTGGCGCTGGCCTCGGCTGTGGCAATTAGATAGTAGGCCGGAACAGCGTACTTGGTATGAGGCAGGCTGACCGGCTTTACCGTGCAGCCCGAGGCTTTCAGCTTACTGATGCCGACCTCGATGCAGGCTCGCACTTCCGGGTCAAGCCCTTCTGCGAAGTACTCGGCCGGAACGCCGATGCGTAGACCTTCGGCAGGCTTGTCGCTCTCGGCGGCATAATCCGGCACGGGCATCGTGGAACTAGTGGCGTCTTGCGGATCGTGCCCTGCAATCACGCCGAGCAGCGTGGCGGCGTCGCGCACGTTGGCGGCAAAGGGGCCGACGCGGTCCAGAGAGGAAGCGAAGGCGATCAGCCCGTAGCGCGAGACGCGCCCATAGGTGGGCAGCACGCCCACCACGCCGCAGAAGCTGGCTGGTTGCCGAATCGATCCGCCGGTATCCGTGCCGAGCGTGGCCACGGCCAGATTCGCCGCCACCGCCGCCGCTGAGCCGCCGCTAGAGCCGCCCGGAACCAACTCCGTGTCAACCGGGTTGCGCACCGGTCCATAGGCCGAATTCTCATTCGAGCCGCCCATGGCGAACTCGTCGCAGTTCAACTTGCCCAGCAGCACGGCGCCCGCCGCTTCAAGGCGCGAGACGACCGTGGCATCATAGGGAGGCTGGTAGCCCTTCAGAATCTTCGACCCCGCCGTGGCTGGAGCGCCGCGCATCACCAGCACATCCTTGATGCCGATGGGAATGCCGGCCAGCGGCGGCAGTGGATCACCCTTGGCCGCTGCGTCGTCAACCCGCGCGGCCTGAGCCATTGCGCGCTCCTTGGACAGGCTCAGGTAGGCGTTCAGACGCGGATTCACCGCCCCGATCCGCTCATAGTAGCTGGCGGCAAGCGTCGTGGCTTTGGCCGTGCCCGATACAATTCCGGTGCGCAACTCGGTCAGAGTCTTTGGATGTTCTACAAAGGATTCTGTCATTTCTATTAATCTCCAAAAGAATCTAGTTGAAATTCCGCCGCATAGGTGTCCCACCCTCGCAGCGTTCTTGTCTTTGTGGCTAGGGTGGGATCGTATACTCTACCGCTCAATCACCTTGGGAACCTTGAAGAAGGTCCCGTCGGCCTCCGGCGCTTGTGCAAAGACCACCGCCCGGTCGAGTGACGGGCGCACGGCATCGGCGCGCAAAACGCCCGACTCCGCCCCTGCCAATAACTCACTGACCTGGGCCAGCGGCACAATGCCCGCCGTGTTCAGTTCGTTCAGTTCGGCCACATAATCCAGAATGGCATTCAGATCCCGGAGCATGCGCGGAGTCTCCTCCTCCGTCAGTTCCAATTGGGCCAACTCGGCCACACGGCGCACCTCTTCTACTGTTACTTTTCCACTCATCGTCTCGTCCCCATCCGCATCTCGGCCAGCAGCAATTCCCGCTATAGCTCCGAAGATAGAGTATAGAGCAAATCCACAGACGATAGCCTGATTGTCATTCTTGAAGGTCGCCGCACTCTGATGCTCGCGTCGAGCGGAGTGCAACAGCCGCGAGAAACCTCATGCTGACTTTGCTCTATCCGGTTTGCTTTGGGGTCAGTCCACGGTAAGCGTCAGCGTAATCTGGTGCGAGACGCTGGTCGAACTCGCGCTGACAGAACTCGCGGTCACAACAATCTGATAGGTCGCCGCCGGAGTTGTGCCGGTAGTGGTCTTGGAGAGAACCGTATTGGTGCCCAATCCAACGCTGGATTGCGTGCAACTGGAGAGGCCGCCGACCAGAACCACGAGCAGCGCAACCAGCAGCAACTCTCTTCGCCGCCTGCGCAACGCAAACGGTAGAACCGCCAGCCCGCATGCCAGCGAAAGAGCAGGCCACGCCGAGGGCGGCCCGGGGCGCGGCAAGGAGCGGGCATTGGTCTGCGTAATTTCGGTGGCAATCTCCACCTCGACGTTGCCGATACCGTTCGGCGGGACATTTTCCGTCGCGGGATTGAATTTGCAGGTTGTAGAAGGCGGCAGCGTTCCGCATTGGAAGCTGAAGACTCCCCGCGAGCCGTTCAACGGTTCTATCAGCAGATTGAAATTAGCCACCTGGCCACTGGCGACCGCCTGTGTTGCCGATCCGCTCGGCGTAAAAGTAAAGTCAAAGCCCACCCCCGACAGCGTCATAAATGATCCCGTCGGCAGAGCGGCGCTGGTCACCGTCAAGGCGCCCGTCTGCGCGCCCGCGCTCACCGGCGCAAATTCGATCGTGGCCGTGCAACTGCCTCCGGGGCCAAGCGTTGTGGGGCAAGTCGTGCTGAGCAATTGGAATCCAGCCGTCACTTGAACCGCAAGGCTGTTGAGAGTTGTCACTCCATCCGGGTTGGTAATGGTTACCGTACTGGGGCCGCTTGTCTGGCCCACCCCCGTCTGCATAAAACTGAGCAGGCTCGGCAAGAAGCTCACCGATCCCGGCACGCCTCCGGTTCCGCTCAGCGCCACGCTGGCGGCAGGCGATTGGACTGTCATCGTCCCCGAATAACTTCCATTGACCTGAGGCGTAAAGTTGACCCACACCGTGCAGCTTCCACCAGGAGCCAGAGTGGTTCCCTGACAGGTATTCAGCACCAGACCGAAGGGCGATGTCGCCGAGAGACTGAGCGCGATTGTCGACGATTGCCCGGTATTGGTCAGCGTCACCGGTGTCGGCGAGAGACTGGATTGGCCGGCCAATGTGATCGGGAAGGCAATCTGCGCCGGACTTATATTCACCCCTGCCGGTGTCAGACCCGCACCGTTCAGCGCTACACTCACCTGATTTGGCGTTGTGTTGGATGAGGAGATCACCAGCGTAGCTGAACTGCCGCCCGCCGCCGCCGGAGAAAAGATAATCTGCACCGTACAGTTTGCGCCGCTAGCCAGCGTGGCGCCGCAGGTGTTCGTGCCCATCGTAAAGCCGCTCGCCGAAAACCAGAAGCCCAAGTTGGCCGCCGTTGCGCCACCCGTATTCGTAACCGTCACCGTTTGGGGAGCGCTCGATTGCCCCACCGTCTGCGCCGCAAAAGTCAGGCTCGACGGATTGACCCCAAGCGACGGTGGTGCCAACCCGGTCCCGCTCAGTGCTACCGTCTGCGGCGAGTCGCTGGCACTCGATGCGATGGTCAGAGATGCGGTCTCCGCGCCATTCACCGATGGATCAAATTGCACGCTGATGGAACACGGCAACCCCGGCCCAAGAATCTGAGTGCAGGAGTTCGTCACCTGGAAATCCGCTGCATTCGTCCCACTCACCGAGACCGATATCGAAGTCAGATTCACCCCGCCGTTGTTCGTCAGCGTCACCGTCTGCGCCACCGAAAGCTGCCCGTCAATGGTAGCCGGAAATGTCAGTGAATTCGACGAAACTGTGTCTGTTGCCGGCGAAAGCCCCGTCCCGCTCAACGCCACCGTCTGCGTCCCACTGGCATCGGTAAAGGTCAGCGATCCGCTCGCCGCGCCTGCCTGTGTCGGCGTAAACGTCAGCGTAAGATTACAAGAGCCATCGGCCGGTATCGAACTGCCGCAGGCGTTGGTCACAATCGAAAACGGCCCGCTGATCGCACTTGTAAACGGTAGCGCAGGCGACCCGCTATTGCTCGCCGTCACCTGTTGCGTCCCTGAACTTTGCCCCACCAGGATGCCGTTTGTAGCTACTCCGCTTGTATTGAAGTTCAAGTTGATCGCGGACGGCGTAAGGCTCACCGCTCCCGACGGAGCGCCCGTTCCGCTCAACGTTACCGTCAATTCTCCGCCTGCCACGTTGGTATAAATCGTCAAAGTCCCCTGCGGCCGGAGGCCCACTCCCTGCGGCGTAAAGCTCACTTCAACCGTGCAACTCTGTCCCGGTTGCACCGTGCTGCCCGCGCAGTTGCCGCTGGCGCTGAACTCTCCAGTCGCCTGAACGTAGCTGGTCGTCAGCGCAAGGCTTCCGGTATTGGTCACCGTCACCGGCTGCGCGCCGCTGGTCGTGCCGTACACCTGGCTTGCAAATGTCAATGCCGACGTACTCAACATCGCCGTGGTCGTCTCTTCGGTCGCCGTCCACAATGGCGTCATCCAAATGCCCCGCCCATAGGTGCCCACCACCAGATTATGCACGGAGGCCGTCGCTGGAGCCGCGCTGATCTGGACTGCTGGCGAGAGCGGCAGCCCACTTCCAAAGGACGACCAGCAATCAACCACATTGGCGCAGTTTGCAATGGCTCGCGTCGAATAAACCCCCGCGTCCGTGGCCACGTAAACCGTCTTCGCATCCAGAGGGTCCACCGCCAAGCCGTTGGCCGGTGCCGCCGGAAGATTGCTCATCAGCGATGCCCAGTGCGCCCCGCCATCGGTCGAGCCGTACAACGTCTGAATCTTCGTCAAGGCCGTCGGAAACCCCGCCAGCGTTACGTACACCGTCTGCCCCGTCAGGTCGTGTGGATCGACGACAATGCTGGTGATGTCCATCCCGAAGTAATTCATCGTCCGCTGATCATTGGTCACGGGATTCAGCGTCAAATCCGTCCACGTCGGCATCATAGCGCTCGCAAAATTCACCGTGGCCGACAACACGTGCCCAGGCAGTGACGCGCCCCCGTTCGCCGTGCTATACATTCCCACATAAACTATCTCTCCGCCTTTCGGCAGAGTTGCGGACACCGGAAGTTCCAGCACCGCCATCGAACGAATCTGCGCGTCTCCATCGCAGGTGGCATTAGTGGACCCACCGTCTAGAATCGGGCTGATCGCATTGGCCGTGCTCCAATCCAATCCATTCGCCGGACCGCGCCACACACGGCACGTTCCAATCAGCAACTGCGTGTGGTCCGCCGGGTCCACCAAAAACGGCGCCGGCTCGTACATCGTATAGCCGTCCTCGACCACCGCTGCGCCGGGTTCCGTTCCCGCCGTCAGCACCGCTGCAAACGCCCCCGGCGTGCTCCCAGTGGGCGGCGTACCCTTATAAATCGAAACCCCAGCCCCATTGTTTACGTACCAATTCAAGCTGTTCACCGGATCAATCGCCACCGGTCCGCCTTCGCCCCCCAGAGTCTCCGGCCAATCCGTCGTCGGACCCGAGCCGCTGTTCACCCCTGCCGTTCCAATCGTCCCCAGACTGGCCATCATCGTGTACGGCGTCGATCCCGTCTGCGAAAGGCTTACCACTTCGCCCAGCGATCCCAAACTGCCATTCAGATTTTGAAAGTGGGTGGCATCCGTCGCCGAGCAGACCGGTTCCGGGTTGGCCACCGTGCTCTCGCCAATCGCGTCCGCCGACCGCCAAAGTCCGCTGTCATTGCCGATGAAGATCTCCTGCTCGTTGCTTGCATTCCATTCCAGTGCATGCTGGTATTCGCCCACCTGCGCACAGAATCCAACCGTCGAGTTGGTCGTATTCCGCCACACGCAACCGGGAAATTGGCTATCCGTCAAGTAGCATTGCCAAAGGTCGTTTGCCCCCGCCAGCAGCATCGTCTCCTGACCTGAGGGAACCGCCGCCAGCGCCAGGTTATAGTCGCCGTTTTCGATCGTCGCCGGACCCTGCAAGGTATTCGACTCAAGGGATGACGTACTCAATTTGTATGAAAATGTGATGCTCTGGTTGCCGCAGGCATTGGCGCTCGGCTCGCACTGATCCATCCAGATCCCCTGATCCTGGTTGTACTCATCCACTGTCCAAGCAAAGGTGTCGCCCGTCTGTGGATTTACCGCCAGAGTCCCGCGAAAGATCGGGCAAGATAGATTCCCGATCACCCCTAGATTGGTTGGGCACAAATTCGCGCTCGCAAGCAGACCCGTCCCTGGTTGCGCCGCCATCCGCGTCCACGTAATTCCGTTGGTGGATTGGTAATACCCGTGATAGCGAACCGCCGCAATGAACAGCTTGCGAATCGGATTCCATACTACCGCCGTCGCCGCATTCCCATCCGGAGTAACAAACAGATCAGTCGGCCCTTGCACGTCATAACCGGTGCTGTCGGTAATCGTCGACAAACACCAGCTTTGGCCGTTATCCGTAGAGTAGTAAAGCCCCTCGTAGCTCCCGCCCGCGCCCAGAGCATTCACCAGCGTGCCTTCATACGCCTGCGAAACTGCTGCTACAACCACCTCGGAACTCAGCGCATTCGAACCACAAGCAGTGGTACCGCTCGGCATTGTGCCCCACGCAAAACCAGCCACACTCTCTCCGGCAAACAAAAACCTCCCGTCTATCGTGCCCGGAATCAAACTCCAGGTCGTGCCGCCGTCGGCCGAACGCAAAATCCCTGCGCCATAATACGAATCCAGCGCATCATTCGGGTCGCCCGTCCCTGCCAATACCACACCCGTCCCCCCGGGTTGCACGCTCAGCGCCCCAATGCTGATCGATGCATCCAATACGCCACTCAGCGCGGGCAATTCGTCCGTCCGCACGGTAAACACAATCTCCGACGTGTTGGACGTGCCTGCATTCTGCGACTTCCAGACGCCGCCGCCCGTCGTGCCCACAAAGAGCGTGTTCCCGGTGGTGTCCGATGAGTCCAAGGCGAGCGCCGTAATCCTCCCAGTCACCAGTCCGTAATTCTGCGAAATCACTCCGACCGGCCCCAACGGTTGCCAACTCCCCCCGCTCTGCCCCAGCCCAACCGTTGAAGGCAGAAGAGTCAATACCATTAGGATCAAGTACTTGAGGATTTTTTCATTCATGAACAACTGGTTTATAGACACGATATGTAGCCCAGGTTCGGCTCCTCGGACATGAGATGCTATGAACCTTGGCCGACCGTTCGCATGAGGCGATATGATGCGTGCTTGTATCGTTTTAAGATGGGATGGCAGCCCCGCCAGCCATGCGAAACCACACCTCACCGCACCCCGGCACGAGGCAGCTTCACCGTTAGTCTTGATAGCCCGAATGCTCACACGTATCCTGTCTGCAATCTCGGCTTCCCCTCTCTTTATCGACAATCTCCGAGGGGGACTTCATCGAAATCCGCGAACAAATGCCGTGCGAAACACGCAGCATACGGGGCAATAAATTGGTTGGATTATAGACCACTCATACAACAATTTGCATCAGCTTTCGTTTTTATCCCGCAATTCCTCGGACCTGCGGCTGCCGGGTTCTCCATCCATTTCATCTTGAGTGCCACCGAAGGATCAGCGTTTTGAATTCCAGAATGGGTAGGAACCACGAACTCATTCTGAACCTCGTACATCACGCCCAAGCCAAATGGGCACGTCAAAGTACACCCGCAATAAAACCTTGAACTTGCCAATCCGCCAACTTCCACGCAGCGAAAGCCAATTCGCCTAGCGGAAACGAACGCCTTCTTAACCAGGCTCATCTTTTTCAAACTGAATCTGATTATTGCGGTCTCCGCCTCGTCTGAGCGAATTTTCGCGCGCAACATCGTCGCCTGAAGTAGTGTTAGCAAGCCCTGGTTGGGCAGCAACTCTCAGGAAATACAGGTCTGCTTTAAACCCCTGAAAGGTTGTGTAAAATATCCATTCTCAAAATATCTTTATTACCATAAGACTTTCATAACTGTTCACTGCCTTACCAGCTTCCCCACGCGCGGCTGAAGTAATCCGCGAGCGTCATTGAAACCAGAGTCAGGAAGGTAAATATGCCGGCAAAGACAGTCAGTTTAGTCAGCTTCGAACTGTACTTGACGCCCATGAAGAACAGCACCACCATTGCTGCCTTGGAGGTAGCAATGGCCAGCGCGATGATCGGATTCCAGAAGCCCATATCTATAAACGATGCCCACACCGTAAGCCCAGTTCCGACAAGCAGCGCGAAGAGAATCGCCACATAAACCTTCGGCCCGACAATGTGATGCGCGTGTTCGTTCGATTCGCTCATATACACATTCCTCAGTTAGTCCCTTGGTTCCAAGTACCTGTCTTTCAATGACGGCTGATAAGATAAAGCAGCGCGAAAAGATAAATCCACACAATGTCCACAAAATGCCAGTACAGCCCGAAGTTCTCTACAAACGTCACGTGCCCCAAAGTGTAGGCTCCGGCCCGCGCGCGAAAGATCATATAGCCCAGAATTCCAATGCCTATGATCATATGCAGCGCGTGCATTCCGGTCATTATAAAATACAGCGAGAAGTACAACTCCGTATGCTGCGCCATATCCAATGCCAGTGGCTTGTCATGATATTCCTTGTAGACTTCTGGATTGGATTCAGGATCAAGAAATGACCGCAGACTGTAGTGGAATCCGGGCACATGATGCATTTCGATCTTTTCCCTGTACTCGATCGTTTTGATGCCCAGAAACACCAATCCTAGAATGAATGTCAGCGATAAGCAAAGCACAAGACCTTTACGCCGCCGCGTCTCGGCGCACCAAACGCCCATCGCCATTGTGAAACTGGAAAGAATCAGCACCACGGTATT
The DNA here is from genome assembly GCA_963804315.1 of uncultured Acidobacteriaceae bacterium. Classification (GTDB taxonomy): domain Bacteria; phylum Acidobacteriota; class Terriglobia; order Terriglobales; family Acidobacteriaceae; genus Telmatobacter. Next base: position 55,727 of record CAWDQB010000034.1, on the reverse strand, counting down.
GGTCGTGCCCCAGACCACATTCAACTGATGCGAACCGGAGACGAAGGCCGGGTAATACCAGTTTCGGTAAATCAGGTAAGCAGTAAACAATCCGCCAAAAAACATTACTTCTGTGAGCAGAAAAAGCCACATGGCAAAGTGAGTCGTGTCGGCCTGCTGCTCCACGGAATTGAAGTGATGGCGCAGATAGGATGGATGCTCGGCGTGAGGGGTATCCGCGGAATTGACTATGTTATCCGGCATGAGTCACCTCCGTTTCATTCTTCGCCTGCTGACGCTCAAGCCACCCATAGTCATAGGCTTCGTGATCCATCACCGGCATTTCTACAAAGTTCTCTGTCAGCGGCGGCGACTGCGTCTGCCATTCGAGGCCAGTTGCTTGCCATGGATTATCTCCCGCGATCTCGCCGTACTTCAACGACCAGATCAGGTAAATAACCGGCAACATATAGCCCACGCCCAAAATTGTTGCGCCCGCTGTCGAAAAAACATTCAGTACCTGAAATTCTGGCGGATAGGATGCGTAGCGCCGAGGCATACCAAGTGTGCCCAAAATGAACTGCGGAAAGAAGGTAAAGTTGAAGCCGATGAAAGTCACCACGGCTGCCAGTTGCGAAATCTTCTCAGGATACATTCGCCCTGTAATCTTGGGCCACCAGAAGTGAATGCCTGACAGAAAAGCCATCAACATTCCGCCCACCATCACGAAATGAAAATGCGCGACGATGAAATAAGTTTCAGTGAGATGAATGTCCGTTCCCGAAGAACCAAGAAATACACCGGTCATTCCGCCTATCGTAAACAATCCCATGAAACCGAAGGCGTAAAGCATCGGTGTTTCAAAAGTGATCGACCCCTTATACAGCGTAAAAGTCCAGTTGAAAATCTTGATCGCAGAAGGCACCGCAACCAGCATTGTCAGCAGCGAGAAGACCAGCACCGCATAGTTCGAGATCCCCATGATGAACATATGATGCGCCCAAACAAAGAATCCAAAGACCGCGATAGCCACTGAGGAAAAAGCGACCGCCGTATATCCGAAAACCCGCTTCCGGCTGAAGGTCGAAATCACCTCGGAGATAACTCCCATTCCCGGCAGAATCATGATATAAACCGCTGGATGCGAGTAAAACCAGAATAAGTGCTGAAAAAGCAGCGGATCGCCGCCCTTGGTCGGATCGAAGACCCCGATGCCGATCGTGCGCTCCAGCGCCACCAGCACAATTGCAATCGCCACCACTGGCGTGGCCAGCACCATCAGAATCGAAGCCGCATAATGCGCCCAAACAAACAGCGGCAGCCTGAACCAAGTCATTCCCGGCGCACGCATCTTGTGAATGGTAACAATGAAGTTAAGTCCGGTAAAGATGGAACTGAATCCAGCTATAAAAATCGCCAGCCCGGTCGATAGCACGTTTGTATTCACATAATGCGTGGAGAGAGGAGTCGTGAAGGTCCAGCCTGTATCCACACCGCCGGTGACCATGGTAACTATCACCAGGATTCCTCCGATAACATACAAATACCAACTAAGCAGGTTGATCTTGGGTAGAGCCAGATCCTTGGCGCCTATCATCATCGGAATAAAAAAGTTGCCCAGAGTGGCGGGAACGGATGGAACAAGAAACAAAAAAACCATCACGACCCCGTGCATCGTGAAGACCTTATTATAGGTATCGGTGGCCATCAGGTCGGTCTGCGGCGTGAGCAACTCCAGCCGGATCAGCCCTGCGAGCGCCCCGCCGATAAAGAAGAAGAATGTGATCGAGATCAGGTAAAGAATCGCGATCCGTTTGTGATCACCGGTCAACAGCCAGCTCAACAGGCCATTCTCCCGAGTGATGAAGTTATCCTTCGGAATCCGAGCCGTCGCTTGATCGGGAAGTTTAATAATCGTTTCGCTCATGGCTTCACCGATCCTTTCGATGTTATGGGCGTTGTTGACACGGGAGCTTTTCCTTCACTCTCCGGCAGCATATCAGTCGTATTCAGCGTCTGCTGGATGCGATAATCCGAGTCAAGATTCTTGATATATTCAATCAGCGAGATGACTCCCTCTTCACTGATCTGCCCCTGATAAGTCGGCATAATCGGCGCATAGCCCTGCGTGATGTGCTGAGATGGGTTCAAAATCGCCTCGCGCAGATAGGCATCATCCGCCGTGACTGACCCGCCTGAAGCCAATGGCAGCTTGGCGCCATAAACTCCGGCCAGATTCGGGCCGCGGGCGTCAGGCCGAGAGTTATGACAGGCCGCGCAACTCAGGCTCGCAAATAACCGTTCTCCATTTTGCGCGAGTGACATTCCTGAGGTCGAGCTAGTCAGCCATTTCCTGAAATCCTCCGGCGTCAACACCACTATGTCGCCCGTCATTTGCGAGTGATTCGTTCCACAATATTGCGTGCAAAAAAGATGATAAGTTCCCGGCGTGGTAGCCTCAAACCATACCGTCGTGTAGCGCCCTGGAATCGCCTCGCGCTTCACGCGAAAGGCCGGAATGGAAAAGCTGTGAAAGACATCTTGCGAAATCAGAGTAACCTGAATTGCCCGGCCCGTTGGAATATGTAGGGCGTTGATCTCATGCTGTCCGCCTGGATGTTCGGCCTTCCACATCCACTGCTTTCCCACAACATAGATGTTCATTGCGTTGGCTGGCGGCGTAAAAACTCGAAAATAAATCAGCGCTCCCCAGACAAACATCACAAGAAACAAGCCTAGCGGAATAATTGTCCATGTCGCTTCCAGCAGCGTCGATCCTTCGATCTGCACCGCAACCGGATGTCGCTTCTTGCTGTAGAGAATCGAAAAGGCAGTTACCAGCAGCACCACAATCGTCAGCCCAATCAAACTCACCAGCACCATGAAGAAATACAGCGCATCCATTTGAGGCGCAATCTTGGACGCCTCCGGCGGAAAGAGCGCGAAGTTCGTCAACCACTTGACGAGAAACTGCCAGATTACTGGACTGATATGGTTCATTCCGTTATCCGTTCACCTTTTTGTCTGTCCCTGGCTGACTAACTTTCCTTGCATCCTTGCGAAACATCGCCAGCATGAATCCACCCAGCGAAAACATTGTCACCAGACCGCCCAACTGCACTACTCGTGCAATGATCAGCGTGTGCTTGTTTATGGTCGGATCGTAGTGGTAGCAGTAAGTCAAAATGTTATCCACCGGCGATCCAATGCGGTTGGCCGAAGCCTCTACCAATCCCAGGCGCAAATCTTTTGGCGAGTACTCGACGCCCATGTAATACTGCGCCAGCCGTCCTTCCGGAGTTACTATCTGAATCGCACTGGCATGCGCAAACTGTGTCAGTTTCCCATCTGGCCCAGGAATCTTCACATAGCCAAATCCCACTGCTTGCGTAAGCGCATCAATGTTAGCCTGCGTGCCTGTCATGAAATGCCATCCCGCAGCCGTCTCTGAATGGCGATATCGTTTGAGATAAATGCGCTTCTTGGCTGCGGCCAGTTCTGCTCCCTCACTAGGATCAATGCTTACCACGATCACGCTGAAATCCTTGCCGGGCACCAGATTCACCATCTCCAGCGCGCCCGTCAGCCCGTTCAATTCCTCCGAGCAGAGCATCGGGCACTGATAATAAACCAATGCCAGAATCGCCGGTCGCTTACCAAAATAACTCGCCAGTTGCACCTGATTGCCTGCATCGTCGGTGAAGACAAGACCTAGCGGCAGTTGCTCATTCAGTCTTTGCGCAATGCCCACTTTATTCAATATCGTCGGCGGCTTGTCGCTGGCTGGAGCCATCTCCTTTTCGTCATAGCGCGAAACTTGCGCTGCAAGCACGCGCGCAAGCAGAACCGCACTCATCGCCAGCACCTGCCCTGCGCCCAGCCACTTTCTCCGGAGTCTCTCTGCGCTTTGCATACCGCCTTCTTTCCTACTTGCGACTAGCTCAAAAGTTTTCTTCTTTACTTACTAAACGATCTGTCATCCTAAGCGAAGCGAAGTCGAAGAATCTGCATTTTCTTCGCCGGCTTCCAATCCCTGAGTGATTGAATCTCATATCCCGACTCAGGCTACCAGAATTCTTCAGTGCTCTTTTTGCCCCGACGCCGCGGCCTGTTCCAACTCATAACCTGTCCGCGCAAATCCATCGGTTAGCGGCACAACCACCAACGGCCTCTCATCTCCAGTCATCAGCTGCATATGTTCCACGGGCGCCGCCACCGGCAATCCCCGCTGTGCCATCAACTCCATCGCTTGCTCAATCGGAATACGAACCTTTCCTAGCGATTGATCCACCCAACTGTAGTTATCCAACAAAAGATCCTCGCGCGCATGGAGATCAACGATATCCTGATTGCCGTCATCTGACTGCACGCGAGGCATGGGAAATCTCTGCGTAGTCGCTCCGATCGTCCTTTCCATCTCAGCGCTCGATGCCATGTTACCCAGCGGTCTATCATCCATCGTCTGCGCCCACTTGTTCTTTGGTCCGTCTTCCTTGCTCATTCGCGCGTTCAACCACGAACCCAACCCGTACGCGATTCCACCTATAATGACGGCAATTATGCTCAACGCTACAAGGAAAACCACCACCCCTGTAACCCGCGCGTCCGACCGCTCATAGCCAGACGAAGTGTCGATTTGTTCCGTCTCGTTTGGTTCAAGCGTGTGCATGTTCAGCCTCCAGAATCTCCGCTACATGCGGATCATTAGTCTGAACCAGTGGCCGCTTTTTCAACTGGGTACAAAAGTAAGCAACCCAGAACGCTGTCATCGCAACCGGCACAGCCAGATACTCCAGAATTCCCCAACTAAAGTGAAGATTGCGCGCAGCGTCCTTGAAATTCGGCTCGATCAGCCAGAACAAATCAAACGCGCGTGCAAATACCATCCACTGGCAAACCCTGACCAAACGCTTTTTATTGCGCTTCAAATCCCGTGAAAGAAGTAGGATAAACGGAATCAACCAGTGAAAGATGAAATCAAGAGTGATAATCACGCCCCATCCGCCCATGAAGCGATCCAGATACCAGGGTATCTCTTCAGGTAAATTTCCCGACCAGATTATTAAAAACTGCGAAAATGCCAGATATATATTCAGCATGACAAAGGCAAAGGAGAATTTGCCAAGATCGTGTTGCTCCGTCTGCCGCAAAATTGTTCTGAATGGCTCGTCCTTGGAAAGTGAAATTACAACTATAATTGAGAACGCCAATACAAGGTAGCCTTGACCCACCAAGAATAACAGTCCGTAGACCGACGAGTACCACGTCGGATCAAGAGACATTACCCAGTAAATTACCGCGACGCTCATAGTCAGCGCGTAAATAACTATCCCCGGCCCGCTGATATTCTCCAGCCGCTTGATCCACTCCGGGGTAGCGGTAGGAGAATCGGCATCGCGCCGCAAGCCCAGTGAATTGAGCTTCCACGCATAGAAACTCCAAACGGCAAAGCACACAATGCTTACGGTGATAAAGGCTGTAGGATTCAGCATCGGCCGCTTGAATTCAATCGCGTGCTTTTGAATATCGTTGATAAGTCCCGCCTTGAATGCGCCGACTGGGTCCTCAATCCACGCCCACAGATATAGTCTTTTTAGTGAAAACGCAACCACCACCCAGTAACCAAAAACCAGCAGCAGCGTGCGGCTCATCGCCTCCAAAGGCCTGCGCAGCAGCAATCCCCACTTGCCGCCGGAAACATATTGCACCATGAGCAGCGCCAGACCTCCGACCGCAAGGCCAAATGTAAGCACCAAGCCCAGCAACCAAGCGCGCAAGGCATGATCCATCGACTTATCAGCAACAGCAATACCTGCGGCAATGCACGAGAAGACTAATCCGATTACCAGCGCGCGCCTTTTCCAAGCGTCCACAAAAACAGGAGCGCCAAGCTCAGCAGGTAACGTTATTTCGTGCGTCTCGTGAGTCATTCCGTTCGTCCTTTGCCTCTAATCCCTGGGTTTTCAGTCTTTACTTGATTGTCGATTTGCTCAGAGGAATCGTGATCGCCGGGTCCGCAGGATTCGCGGGAGCCATAGCCGGCGTACTTTGATTCTCGGTGTGCGGATACGCTTGTACCGCCGTCGCAGGAATCGACCACGGCTCAGCAAAGTCTTCTGGCAAAAGCTTCTCGCGCGCAACATCTTTCAAGCTTTTCACTGCCACGCCCGGTGGCACCTCCGCCACTGTGGCCGACTGGCTCAACTGCAACGCGCGAATATAAGCCGCCACCGACCAGCGATCCACGGGAGTCAGTTGAGCCGAGTAATCCGGCATTGCTCCATACCCATGAGTCATCACGTAAAAGTAATGAGAGAGGGGCTGTGATAGGCGCACCTGATCATGCAAATTGGCGGCCGGCTTGTAGCCGCGCTGTACAATCTCGCCAAGCCCGTTGCCCACGCGCGAGTGACATGGTGAACAATAGATGTTGAAGCGCTCCTGCCCGCGCTTCAAAACCTCGATCGTCACTGGAAAAGGCATCTCATTCTTCTCGACACGATAGCCGTCCGACGATTGAACTACGCCGGTATAGAAGTAATTATCCTCGCGCAACTGTCCGCGAGCAACGGTATTCGCCACCTGCGGGCGCGCACCGCGACGATCTGCAAAGAACTCTGATCCGCGCTGCGAAATGATCTTTGGCTGGTCCTGCATATCCTGACGGCACCCAGCAACAGACATCACTGCTAGTGCCGCAACCGCGATTGCCGCGCAGCGACTGCGTGGATGAAGGATGGCCCACTGTCGGCTGGTCATCAGTAATCCACCTCCACTACCGAGACGGGCTCGAAGCTCTCAAGATACTTCTTTGTTTCCACTAAATCGAACTTAGGATCCTGAGCTTCCAGGCACAAAAAGAACTTATCCGTGGTCGCCCCCTCGCAAAAATTGGGCGCGTTAAAGAGAGGATGATACAAAGCCGGCAACCCATTCAGCGCCAGCATCCCAAAGGCAGCCGACAGGCCTGCAAATAGAATCGTCCATTCGTACGCGGGTACAATGAAGGCGGGCCATGAGTAAGTCGGCCTCCCGGCGATGTTCAGCGGATACGCCCACACCGAAATCCATACCTCCAGCAAAAACATCGCTGTCAATCCCATCAATCCGCCGATCAATGTTATCAGCGGAACTTTGTTACGATGAAAGCCGATGGCCTCCGCAGCTTCTTCCAAAGGATAAGGCGTATAACAATCCATGCGCCTCCAGCCGTCCTCGCGCGCCCTTTGCGCGGCGCGAATCAGATCGCCTGGAGTTTCAAATTCAGCCAGAATGCCGTAACTTCCTTCGAGTGGGGGCATCAGTCACCTGCCTTTGCTGTTGCCTTGCGAGTTATTTTAGCCCCAGGCAGCATGGTGCGAATCTCAGACATCGGGATCATAGGCAGGAAGCGCACAAACAAAAGGAACAATGCCATGAACAATCCCAGCGTTCCTACATAAATCATGTAATCCCACTTCGTCGCGCGATATGTTCCCCAAGACGACGGCAGAAAGTCGCGATAGAGGCTGGTGACCACAATGACGAAGCGCTCGAACCACATTCCCGTGTTCACTACAATCGAGATGAAAAACATGAACGCAATGTTAGTGCGCAATTTGCGTGACCATAACGTCGTCAACGGAATTGCCAGGTTGCAAGTAATCAATACCCAATATGCCCAACCCATCGGCCCAAACATCCGGTTCCACATCATAAAAGCTTCCCAGTGTGAGGCCGAGTACCAAGCCATGAAGACTTCCATGCCGTAGCCGTAAGCCACAATATAGCCTGTTGCCAGCATCACCTTACCCATGTTATCGATGTGCCGCTCGGTGACCAATCCTTCCAAGTGATAGAATTTGCGCAGCGGAATTGCCAGCGTCAGAACCATCGCGAAGCCCGAGTAAATAGCGCCTGCTACAAAGTAAGGCGGGAATATTGTTGTATGCCATCCCGGCAAGACAGCCACGGCAAAATCAAAGCTGATAACCGTATGCACAGATAGAACTAGAGGTGTCGCTAATCCAGCCAACAACAGCGAAGCTGTCTCATATCGCGCCCAGTGCCGAACCGAACCGCGCCATCCAAGCGCCACCATCCCGTACGCGTATTGCGCATACTTAGACTTAGCCCGGTCGCGCATCGTGCCGAAATCCGGAACCATCCCGATATACCAGAAAACCACCGAGATCGTCGCATAAGTCGAAACTGCAAAGACATCCCACAGCAGCGGCGACCGGAACTGCGGCCATACCCCCATTGTCAATGGCAGGGGCAGCAGCCAGTAACCCAGCCAAGGCCGACCTACGTGGATCAGCGGAAACATTCCCGCGCAGACCACGGCAAAGATCGTCATCGCCTCGGCGAACCTGTTTATGGAGTTACGCCATCCTTGCTTGAAGAGCAGTAAAATCGCCGAGATCAGCGTACCAGCGTGACCGATGCCAATCCACCAGACAAAGTTGATAATCGCAAAGCCCCAAGCTACAGGCTGCGTGATTGCCCAGATGCCCACGCCCTCAAGAAACAGCCAAGTCACGGCCACCATTAACATCGTCGCAAGCGCGCCGCCAATTCCAAAGAGCGCAAACCATCCCAGCGGCGTCGTCGGCGTCAGCACGATGCGAGTGATCTTTTCCGTGACGGAGACAAACGTCTGGCCCGGCGCGATGACACTGTATTCGCCCGTTGTCAAATCAACTTCCGGTTTGTCTTTCAACTCGACTGCCATCCTGGCTCCGATCACTTAAAGAACAATTCACAACATCACTATTCGCCTCATAACTGACTTTTCTTAACCCTTCGCCGGATGCTCCATCGGCTTATCCTCCAGTTCAGGATTCATATTCAGCACTGCGGCCACATACTTCGTACGCGGCCGCGTATTCTGATCAGCGAGAACTTGATAACTCCGCGCATCGGATTGAAGTTTTGCCACCTTGCTCTGCTTGTCATTAATATTGCCGAAAAAGATCGCCTGCGCCGGGCAAGCCTGCTGGCACGCGGTAACTATTTCTCCGTCGCGTATCGCACGGTTCTCCTTGTCGGCCTCAATCTTCGCCGCCGAAATCCGCTGCAAGCAATAGCTGCACTTCTCCATCACGCCACGAGAACGCACTGTCACATCCGGATTGCGCATCAACTTCAAGCTCTCTGTCTCGAAGTCCGAATACAACAGAAAATTAAATCTGCGGACTTTGTACGGGCAGTTATTCGAGCAATAGCGGGTGCCCACGCAGCGGTTATACACCATGGCGTTCAAGCCCTCTGGCGTATGCACTGTTGCGCCTACCGGGCAAACCTGCTCGCACGGCGCATTTTCGCAGTGCTGGCAGGCCATCGGCTGGAAGTGCGCACGAGGCGCTGCCAGATCGCCCTCGAAGTATGTATCGATGCGTAGCCACTGCATATTGCGCCCAATGCGCACCTGCTGCTTGCCCACCACGGCGATGTTGTTTTCCGCATAACATCCGACGATGCACGCATTGCATCCCGTGCAACTGTTCATGTCGATCGACATGCCCCACGCGTTTTCCTTGTACTCCCAGTTAGGAAAGAGCGTGTTATTTTTGTCGGTCGTGGTGTGCCCTTCGCCTTCATTCGCAAAATTCGGATTGGCTTTATATTCCTCTAGCGTCGCGTAGCGGATAATGCCGCGTTCGTTAATCGCCTCATCAGCTTCGAGCGAATTATTGCCGTTCCCTTCGCCGCCAAATAACTTCGGCCTGTGATCCTGGAAGTGGCTCTTGGTTACTGCCACGCCCCACTTGCCTTCAACCTTCTTCATCGAACCAACCGTATAAAACGGCGCATCCGAAGTGCGAATCAGATAAGCATTGAAGCCCGCGCCCGAACCGACGCGCCCTGCATTTGAGCGCCCATAACCTAAGTGAACCGTAACCGAGTTATCCGGATGCCCTGGCGCAACAATCACCGGCGCATTGACCTTGCGCCCATTCACCGATAGTTCAACAATATCGTCTTCCTCCAACCCATATTTAGTCAGCGTAGCCCCAGAGACAAGCGCCGCATTATCCCAGCTCAAGTTAGTCACCGGCTTGGGCAACTCCTGCAGCCAGCCCACATTCGCCCATCGCCCGTCATACACATTCGGGTCTGGACGAAATATAATCTCCAGCGAATCTTTTGATGTTGGTTCGTGAGCAGGTCGGGACACACCGGGCTGTAACGCTGAAAATGTAACATCAGAGCGATCAGAGGTTCCATCAATCCAACCAGCGTGCAGCGCTTTGCGCCAACCCGTTTCAAAATCACCTTTGATAATCGGCTTCCAAGTCTCGCGTACAGCTTCATACGGACTCAATCCCGGCTCATCGAGTAATGCTTGGAAGAAGTGATGTGCTGTCTTGCCACCATAAAGCGGATCGATCATCGGCTGCACAATCGAAGCCGTTCCGTCATAAGCGCGCGCATCCGACCACGATTCCAGGAAGTGCGCGGCTGGAATATGCCACTGTGCATTCTGACCGGTCTCGTCCAAGTGCGAGCCGAGATGCACGGTCATCTTTGCTTTCTCAAAGACATTCGCAAAATTCAGATCGGCAGGCGCGCTATAGATCGGATTGGCGTTCAGAATCACCAGCCAATCCACTTTGCCAGCATCCAGATCAGCAGATAAACCCTTGAGATCCTGCGTCTGCCTTGAAGACATCAACAAATCGCCACGCACATTGACCGTCTTGCCAATGTTGTTAAGTGCGGTGTTGATTACATGGGCGAGAGCATTTACCGATGCATCTTGATAAAGGCCCGGAATCACCACACTTTTACCTGCGTGATCCTTCAAATCCTTGGCCAGCACGGCCAGATACTTCTTTTGCTCTTCATTCCATGTGTAACCTGGAGATTCAATTCCACTAACGCCAACAGCCTTCGCCAACTCCGCAGCGAAGGCCGGAATCTCGCTGGCGCGCAATCCAAGCCGATGTTCTGCTTTCAGTCCGGTTGTTGTTGGCGTGGATTCGATTGCATACAACCGATTCAGCTTTGTCGGGTCTTTGCGCCGCTCTGCATATTGACGAACTAATTTATGGAAACCGGGAAAGCCAGCACCCGAAAGAAAATCCGCATCCAGTGAAACAATTATGTCCGCTTCGGCTAAATCGTATTGAACATTCAGCCCATTCGACAGCGCAGTCCCCGCAATCGCCGGGTCATACTGCACCAGCGTCGCCTTCGGGTACTTCGCCTGCACTTCCTTCCACTGCCGCGCCAGCGTCGGCGAAGTAATCGTCTCGCTGAGGAAATAAATTCCCGTCCCATCTTTGCTCGAGATCACCTTATTGCGAAACTCGACGGCAAACTCCGCCCACTCGCGATTCTCGCCGCGATAGGTCACGTGCTGCGAGCGGTCTGGATCATACAAGTCCAGCAGCGCTGCCTGCGTAAACGGGTCCGACGAACCCTGGTTATAAGGATGCTCCGGGTTGCCGTCGATCTTGATCGGCCTGTATTGATCGGTCTTGACCAAGAGCGGCACCGCGCCGGTGACAAACGGCATCGCCGTGGCAAAGTAATTCGGCTTGCCGAGAATCAAATCCTCCGGCGCCTTCACATACGGATAGATCGGCTCATCGGGCTGCTTGGTGCAGCCGGCCAACCCCGCCAGCGCCGCAGAGGCACCCATGAATTTCAGGAAGCCGCGCCGCGAAACCTCATCGCCCCAGGCATGAGGCGAACTGGGAAACTCCTTTTCTACAGCCGCTTGAAACTCCGGCGTATCAGCTAACTCATCCACCGACCGCCAATATTTTTTGCCGCGCACGTTCTTCAACCTCTCGCGCACTTGCTCCAGCGCCAGCGGCGCGGGCGCGATTGTGCCAACCAGATTGTTTTTCGTCTCACTCATCGGTGGCAGACCTCGCAACTGGATAACTCATTTGGCGTTCGAATCTTGTAATGCATTACAAGAAACTTGCCTAATTGATCCTGGCTAGTGAATTTTTTATACGAAGCCCGAGACGGTTGCTGCATCGTGCAACTCACGTTCTCCGCTGTAGGCACGCCTGTTTTCTCATCGCCCGCCGCGCACCACACCGGCCTGTCTTCCGCCGGCTTCTCCCACGCATTGTTATAAATCTCGCTGGTAGGCCGCAGGTTCTTGGCCGGATTGCGATGGCAATTCAAACACCACTCCATCTGCAATGTATTTTCGGCATACATCAGCGGCATCTGGTCCACGCGTCCATGGCAACTTGCGCAGCCTACGCCTTTATTCACATGAATCTCATGACTGAAATATACATAGTCGGGCAAGTCATGCACCTTGATCCAAGGGATCGACTTACCCGTCGCCCAACTCTCGCGCACCGGTTCCAGCAATTGCGCGTTGGTCCAGATCTGCGCATGGCAGTTCATACAGGTTTTTGTCGGAGGGATTCCAGCATAACTCGACTTCTCGACCGTCACATGACAGTATTGACACTGCAAGCCCAACCCTTGCACGTGATGCTTGTGGCTGAACGGAACGGGTTGCTCCGGGCGCTGACCTTGTCGCGTCACCCAAGGCGAGCGCTGCAACTGGTCCAGCGTCACCCCCAAGGTGATCACGATAAGCCCTGTCAACACGAGGCTCGCACGAGCCAATGCATTGGAGCCGCGGTCAAATATTTGCGCCATTCTTACGTTCCTTGCCTGGTTGGCGTTTATTTGATGTGCGCGCTGTGTCGGCGGTCACATAATTTTGTTCAACATAATGCTTCTGAACAGTTCCTTCAACTGAAATTGGAACTCCTCAAAAACCCGCAAAGCAGCCTGAAACCACCTCAAAGCAAAACAAATCCGGTATTCTTCAGGCCAGACCTCTTTCATTCATCTTCGTAATTCCTTGAAATGAAAATGCTTGCATAAAATGAATGAAAGTGAGGGAAGCCGCCGCTTCATTTCGGCGACCCACCGAAATGAGTAAACCGCTAATCAGAAGTTAGCACAGGAAACTGGACCGCGCTAGTCCATAATGAATATCTCCATACCGCATCGTGAGATGCGTCCTGAGTATCAACGCTACTCCCTCCGGAATCGGTTCGCCTGCTCGAATTCATCGCGCAGCTCAGGCGTCTTCAGGTTCTCTCGCAGGTGCGCCAACCGCTGCTCCAGCGCAAAGAGCGCTGCCTGCATGGCCTCGGTGTTCGTGGCGGCAATGTCGCGCCACATCGTGTATGGACTCGAACCCAGCCGCGTCATCTCTCTCAGCGCGCGCCCGCCCACATCCTTCAACTCCGGCGCGTCGCCCACCTTCTCTTGCAACAGCGCGCTCAACGCCGTCGCCAAAAACTGCGGCAGGTGACTGACCCAGGCCACCATCTCGTCGTGCCGCGCGGGATCAATATCGATGCACTTCGAACCCATCGCCAGCGACCAGCTCCCGCCAGCCGGCTATAAGTTCCAGAGCGCGCTTGGAACGCACACATCCCGGAGCGTCGGTGAAGAGCCAGACGCGGTCGCGAAAGAGATCGGCATCGCCCAGCGCCGCGCCGCCCCGCTCCTTGCCGGCCATCGGATGACCGGGGAGGAAAGAGGCGCATCCCATCTGGTTGTAGTGCTCCATTCCGAGTTGAGTGATCTTGGCCTTTGTGCTTCCCACGTCGGTGACAAGCTGGTCGCCGCCCAGGTGCAGGGTGAGCTGCTTCATCAGGTCCAGCGTCGCATAGATCGGTACGGCGAGAAGCGTTACTTCCGCTTCGCTGGCAGCCGCGATGGGTTCTGCGGCAATCGCGTCGATAGCCCCCGCCTCCAGCGCCAGCCGCGCCCCTTCCGCGCCCCGGTTCCAGCCCACGATGGAGCCGCGATAGCCCGACGCCCGCAGCGCCAGCCCCACCGACGTGCCCAGAAGCCCCGTGCCGAGAATGGAGATGCGTGAGATCATCTTTTTCTTTACCTATTTCCAAAATTCACGGTTTAACTTGCTTTGTAACAAGGGCACGACTTCAGTCGTGCCGAAACGTCACACAAAATATTGAGCTTTAGCCCCTGCGGGATGTTAATAATCAACCAGTGCGTGGTCTTTCTCTTCAAAATTTGCCACTTCACTCCTTGATATTCCACGCAGCATCGCTGGCTCCCAACTGATTTCACGCTGTGAAAATCCCACATAAAATGTACCGTGACGTCCTAACTTGCCTCGACGAGGCTCTTTCGGATCAAAAGCAATTGGCCGATAGACCATCACCGAACCGCGTTTTTGCGTTTCAGACTCTCCACTGAACCATACAAAAGCAGCATCTTTGTCGATATCTTCGATTCGTCGTGTAAGAGCAATCTTGCTTGGGATCTCAATATGCAGCGGTTCCGTAGCGACTGTCGATTCAAAATCCGGCCCTGCAAAAACTCGCTCTGCCAATACGCGATGCGGAACAAAAGGCGGCACGTGCAAACGCGATTTATGGACGCCGATTGCAGTAGTGGGTCCCCCACGCAGGAGCTTACCGACTGTGAATTTTCCCGCAAAGCTCATCCATTTCGGTCCAAACCAGTTATCAATCCGGATCACGTAGAGGCGCGCAGGTTCATAATTTTGAGCAATGCCAATGGCAATCGCCCGTGCCTTTTCTATGAACTCAGCCGAATCCCCTTGTTGCACGGAAATAAACTCTGCAAGACCATCGAACATAATTACCTCTGGGCAAGGGCTAAAGCCCGACTGTTATCTTGTTCATCATTCGGCACGACTGAAGTCGTGCCCTGTTACAAAACCAACCTCCGACTAATGAGCGTGAAGGGTACGGGCTTCAGCCCGTACATTCATCGCAGTCTTTGAATCCTGGCTTTAGCCACCGAGGGAAAGTGGACTCGATTCGCCAATTTCCCTCAGGGGCTAAAGCCCGTACCCTTCAATTATTCACTCAACAAACAGAAAATCTTACAGACAACCAACAGTAGGCCTTACAGCGTCCTTCCCACCGCCCCGGCAATCACCCGCAGCTCGCCCATCAGCTTTTCAAACTGCTCCAGGTAGAGCGTCTGCGCGGCGTCCGAGGCGGCCTTGTCGGCGTTGGGATGAATCTCCACCAGAATCGCATCCGCGCCCGCGGCCACCGATGCCTTGGCCATCGGTGGCACCATATCCCGCCGCCCAGTGCCGTGCGATGGATCGGCCACAACAGGCAGATGCGAGAGCTTGTGCAGCACCGGAATCGCCGAGATGTCCATCGTGTTGCGCGTCGTCGTCTCATAAGTCCGGATACCGCGTTCGCACAAGATCACGTCGTAGTTACCGCCAGCCATGATGTACTCACTGGACAGCAGCAACTCCTCGATGGTCGCGGCGATTCCGCGCTTCAGCAGCACCGGTTTGCGCGCCTGCCCCAACTCGCGCAGCAGATTGAAGTTCTGCATATTTCGCGCGCCTACCTGAAACAAATCCGTATAGGGCAGCATCGGCTCAATCTGCGAGATTTCCATCACCTCACTGACCGTCAGCAGGCCATGCTCCCGCGCCGCCTCATACATCAATTGAAGCCCCGGAATCCCCAGCCCCTGAAAGGCATACGGCGAAGAGCGCGGCTTGAAGGCGCCTCCGCGCAGGAAGCCAGCGCCCGCCTTTTTCACACATGCCGCAATCGTAAAGATCTGCTCGCTGTTTTCAATCGCACATGGTCCCGCGATCACCGCCACATGCTCGCTGCCGATCTTCACTCCATTGGCAAACTCAACCACCGTACCCTCAGGCCGGAAGGCCCGCCCTGCCAGTTTGTACGGCGCTGTGATGCGGTGTACGTAGAGCACCCCCGCCATGATCTCGAACTTTGCCAGGTCGATCTTGCTCGTCGATCCCACGCCCGCCAGAATCGTCTGCGTTGTACCCGTCGTGCGGTGAACATTCACTCCTGCTTCCACCATCGCAGTGATGACCGCATCGATCTGCTCTTCGCTGGCCTTTTCCTGCATCGCTACAATCATTGCTTCTTCCCAATCTCGCGCGCTTCAGCGCCGCTGTCGAGGCCCGGCAAGTCAACCGGGGCATTCCTCTCCGAAGCCAACTCGTCCCGCTGCAAGGCCCGCATTACGTCGATGATGCGCTCATAGATATGCGTCAGTTCGATGTCCGGCAGAGGGCCTTTGTTGGCCGCGCGCACATTGGCGTAAACAGTCTTTTCCCGCGCCGGCTCGTACACCGGCAGCGACGTGGCCGCTTTCAGTTGGCCTACCATCTTTGCCGCCCGCGCCCGCTCGCTCAGCAGATCCACAAGCTGGCGGTCCAATTCATCTATCTGATTGCGCAATTCTTCCAGCGTCATTTCATCCTCGTCTTGCGTCCAGCGTTTCATTCTCACTCGCGCCGGTTGCATCGGAACAAAAGTTGAATAGAGGCAGCTAGCTCAGCCGCCGGCATGGGGCGATTCCCGGGCCAGCGCTCTAACCGCGCAGGCCCTTGATAAATCGAGCCACCGCGCCAGGCGCTGCTTCCCGAGTCGAGCGTTCAATCAGCTCGACTATCGCGCTGCCGACAACCGCGGCATCCGCAAACTCCGCCACCTGCGCAACGTGTTCGCTGGTACTGATGCCGAACCCCACGGCCACCGGCAGCCCCGGCCATCGAGGTCCGCTCCATCGCCGGATGCGCTCCACCAGCGCCGCCGCGTCCGAGGTCATCGCCGCTTGCTTGCCGGTGATCCCCACCCGCGAGATGGCGTAAATAAATCCCTTGGAGTGTTGGGCAATCGCCTCCAGCCGCTCGTCGGGCGAGGTCGGCGCGGCCAGAAAGATCGGCTGCAAGCCTACGCGCTCCAACTCGGACAGGTACGCACCCGCCTCTTCCACAATCATGTCGGTAGCCAGCACGCCATCCACGCCCGCGGCCCTCGCGTCATCGGCAAACTTCGCCAATCCATAGCGCAAAATCGGATTTAGATAACTGAAGATCACCAGCCCCGCCGCAGGCCGCGCCGCGCGAATCTCCGCGGCTAACTTGATCACATCGCGCAAGCTGACTCCATGCGCGAGCGCCCGCTCCATCGCCCGCTGAATCACCGGCCCGTCGGCCAGCGGATCGCTGAAGGGCACACCCAGCTCGATCACCTCCGCCCCCGCGTCAATCGCCGCAATGGCAATCTCCCGTGTGGCGACGAGGCTCGGATCACCCGCCGTCAGATAAACCACCAGCCCCGGTTTGTGCTCGAACTTTATCGCCATAATATTAATGAGTCCCTATTCCCTTTGTCCCTCGTCTCACGCCCCCTGAATCTTCAACTCCCGCGCCAGAATCCCCATATCCTTGTCCCCGCGCCCGGAAAGGTTCACAACCAGTATGTCACGCGGCGTCATCGTCGGAGCCAGCCTGAGCGCCTCGGCCACCGCGTGCGCGCTTTCGAGCGCCGGCAAAATCCCCTCCGTCCGCGCCAGCCGCACCACAGCATCCAGCGCCCCCTGATCATCCTGCGCTACATACTCCGCGCGACAAGAATCATGCAGCATCGCGTGCTCCGGCCCAATCGACGCATAATCCAACCCCGCCGAAACCGAGTGCGTCAGCGCAATCTGTCCATTCTCATCCTGCAATACATACGAATATGTCCCCTGCAAAACCCCCGGCTCGCCGCCCTGGAAGCGCGCCGCGTGCTCGCCCAGCTTGCGCCCGCGCCCGCCCGCCTCCACGCCAATCAGCCGCACCTCTCGGTCGCCCAGAAACTCATAGAATGCCCCAATCGCATTCGATCCCCCGCCCACGCACGCGATCACCGCCGTCGGCAATCGCCCTTCGCGCTCCAGAATCTGCTCTTTCATCTCACGCCCGATGCACGTCTGAAAATCGCGCACCATCGTCGGATAAGGATGCGCACCCAGCGCAGAACCCAGCAGATAATAGGTCGTCCGCACATTCGTCACCCAATCGCGCATCGCCTCGCTGATGGCGTCTTTCAGCGTCTTCGATCCAGACGAAACCCCGCGCACCTCCGCACCCAACAGGCGCATCCGCAGCACATTCAACTCCTGCCGCGCCATATCCACGTCGCCCATGTAGACGACGCACTCCAGTCCCAGCAGCGCGCACACCGTCGCCGTCGCCACCCCGTGCTGCCCCGCGCCGGTCTCGGCAATAATCCGCTTCTTGCCCATGCGCCGCGCCAAAAGTCCCTGCCCCAGCGCATTGTTGATCTTGTGCGCGCCGGTATGCAGCAGGTCTTCGCGCTTCAAATAGATCTTCGCCCCGCCAAGTTGCTCGCTCAGCCGCTTGCAATAGTAGAGCGCCGTTGGCCGCCCCGCGTAGTTGTGCAGCAGGTCACTCAGCTCCGCCTGAAAGGCCGCATCCGCCCGCGCCAGATCGTACTCCCGCTCCAGTTCGGTCAGCGCCGCCATCAGAGTCTCTGGCACATACCGCCCGCCATACACCCCAAACCGCCCGCTGCGCGACTCACTCGGTGTTGCCGGAAGAACAATCGATGCCATGGGGCCTCCTGCGGGCTAGCAAAAAATAGGGAACATTCCAGTGTACTATTGCCCCGCTTAACCATGACCGCCAACTCTAAAACATCTGTCTTCCAGAGCGGAACGCCGTTCCAAATAATCTGTCATCCCTGAGCGATTGAGGCGCAGCAAAAGGAATCGAAGGACCTGCGGTTGCTTTTGTTAATTACGGGCAAATAACCTACTTAGTTTTCAGAATCAAGATATTTCCTGATTGATGAATACCCAGCCCATTCCACATTCTTCCGCGGAATGGGCAAGAAGCCAATAAGTTATTGTTCAAAAGAGCCAGCGCGCCGTCAGCACCAATCCATGATTGTAACTATGAAAGTGGCTTGTGGCGTTCTGCATACCCGCGCCAAAGGCCAGTCCAGCCCGCGCCTTGGGGTCGGCGGGATGCAGTGCGCACTTGCCGATAATTACACCTGGCGTAATAAACTCCTGCATTTTGCCGTCGTTCGTTCCGCCCTTGTAGAAGGTAGCGTTACTCTCGATCTCAGGCCAGAAGAGCTTGCCCGCGCGATACTGCGCCACGGTGTTCCAAATCACCGGGCGGCCGGACGCGGTGATCGCCGGATAGTTTGTGGGCAAGGTTGCACCCAGCGACGATTGCACATCCAAGCGGCCGATGCCCTTGCCGCCGCCCAGGTTGGGTTGAACACTGGCGTCGGTCGAGCCGTTCTTGTAACTGCCGGTGGGGAGGGTTGCCAACACCCAGGCGCTCAGCGTGTAGTTTCCATGTCGCGCATTGCCGCTCAACAGGCGGTATTTACCCAGAAAGGACACATCTCCCGCGCCGTCCTTGGCCGTCGAGTTGTGTTGAATGTAAGGCGGAAGGTTGAAGGCCAACTCCGTCCGTGCCCAGGGAATAATGTTCACGCCCTTGCTGTTGTCAAAGTTCCAAGTCGTGGTGAGCGCGGGCGCAACCTGCCGCAGCATATCGGTGCGCGCCACCTGGATCAGCCCGGTGGTGGTGGTCACCAGAGGAACTGCCCAGGCGGGTTGCCTGGCTTGCGTGGCGGAGGCCCTCGCCAGCCAATTATGAAAGAAGCCACCTGAGGCGGCACTCGCTGAGCCGTCTTGGGCAATCAAATTTGCCGTGGTCAGCAGAAAGATCAGGGATAGGAGAAGCCTTTTCATGTCGGTGCATTGAGCATGAAGGCGTGAGCGGACTCCCGCAACTGCCTGCCGGTGGAGATTTCTCTCCACCGATAGGAGGAATCCTTTGATAAAAGCCTCGAACTCTGCTCATCCGCAACTGTGAACGTAGAACTCGGTTACACCCCAATCACATCGCACAGTTCCTTGACCGCGGCGGCGCTCCGTTGCAGCGCGGCAGCTTCTTCAGGGTCGAGCTTGACTTGGACAATCTGCTCGAGTCCTGCCGCGCCCAGCTTGCACAGTACGCCCATGTAGTAGCCGTTGATCTCGTACTCGCCCTGCAAGAAAGCCGCGCAAGGCAGTATCTTTTTCTTGTCCTTGAGAATCGCCTCGGCCATCTCCACCGCCGCTGCTGACGGCGCATAGTAAGCGCTGCCTGTCTTCAGATGCTTCACAATCTCCGCGCCGCCGTCGCGTGTGCGCTGGATGATGGCGTCGATGCGCTCCTTGCTGAGCAGTTCGGTAATCGGAATCGAAGCGACGGTCGTATAGCGCACCAGCGGAACCATCGTATCGCCGTGCCCGCCCAGCACCAGGCAGCTCATATTCTCCACGCTCACATTCAACTCTTCGGCGATGAAGCTCTTGAAGCGCCCAGAGTCCAGAATCCCGGCCATGCCGATCACTCGCTCGCGGTTGAAGCCGGAGAGCTTGTACGCCGCCTGCACCATCGCGTCCAGCGGGTTCGAAACCACAATCAAGATCGACTCCGGCGAATACGTGACCACCTTGCCCACCACGTCGCTCATGATCTTGAAGTTAGTGTGCAGCAGGTCGTCGCGGCTCATCCCCGGCTTGCGCGGAATGCCGGCCGTGATGATGACAATGTCGCTGTTGGCCGTGTCAGCGTAATCGTTGGTGCCGGTGATGCGCACGTCCGACCGCTCGATCGGCAACGCCTGCCGCAGGTCCAGCGCCTTGCCCTGCGGCACGCCCTCCTGAACATCCAGCAGCACCACATCGGCCAGCTCCTTGGCCATGATCCAGTGCGCCGCCGTTGAGCCGACATTGCCGGCGCCGATAATACTGATCTTCTTGCGCATTGCATTCCTCCTTGGGGATTGTTGAAATGGGACTAAGGGACCGAGGGACCAAGGGACTAGGGACCAAAAGACTAGCCCCTGGGTTGAAAGTCATGTTTTGAAAGGGCACGACTTTAGTCGCGCCGTAAATGGCTGATAGAAACAACTGACTTTAGCCCTTGATAAATCAGTTGACATATATCATTCTTTTGGCTGAATCGGCACAAGATCGGAGTGCGATTTTCTTATGCGCTCGATAATTTCAAGCCAAAAAATGTAAACGGACAGCACAGCGCAAGTTACAGCAAGCCAAAAACCAACACCAAAAGGATGTCTCTTCCATTCGTAAACAGAAAAAACAATGTAGAGTGCGCCAATGATCAGTCGCCAAGCGATTTTGCTTCGCAACATCCGTTCAAATAAATCAATTCCTGCCATGCATACTCCTTTAACAAAGCCAAATGCCTGGCGATATAGACATTCCCGCAGGGGCTAAAGCCCATCGTCGAATATCAGACTCTTGCGGCCCGACTAAAGTCGTGCCCTGTTACAAAAACAATTTGGGCAATTAGCGGCACGGCTAAAGCCGTGCCCTTTCAAATCCCCTTGTCCTGCATGTTTTCGCAGCCCTTGGTCCCTGGTCCCCGCATTCACAAATTCCCAATAATCCGTGTCGCAAACTCGCTCGTCCCAACCTTCGTCGCCCCCGCCGTCTGCCGCTCAAAATCATACGTCACAAACTTCTGCAAGATCGTCTTCTCCAGCGACTCTTCAATCAGCTTCGCCGCTTCCTTCCAGCCGATATATTCGAGCAGCATCACGCCACTGAGGATCACCGAGCCGGGATTGATCATGTCCTTGTCGGCGTACTTGGGCGCTGTGCCGTGCGTGGCCTCGAAGACCGCGAAACCGTCGCCGATGTTTGCGCCGGGAGCAATTCCCAGCCCGCCCACCTGCGCCGCCGCCGCGTCGGAGATGTAATCGCCGTTCAGGTTGGTCGTCGCCAGCACGGAGTAATCCTCCGGTCGGATAATGATCTGCTGGAAGATCGAGTCGGCGATACGGTCGTTCACGAGCACCTTCTGCTTCCACGCGCCGTTGCCGTGTGTCTGACCAATCTTCTCCAGGACAGACTTCACCTCGGCGAAGACCGCTTCTTGATAAGCCTGATTGGCCATCTCCAGCCCCGGCTCAATCAGCGCGGCGTTCTGCTCCACGGTCAGCGCGGGATTGGCGTCCTGGTTGCCCAGAATCCAGCTCTCGCGCTCGGTCACCGTCTCGGCGCGGAACTCCTGCGTGGCCACCTCGTAGCCCCACTCGCGGAAGGCCCCTTCGGTGAACTTCTGAATGTTCCCCTTGTGGACCAGTGTGACCGTCTTGCGCCCCGTCTCCAGCGCATGGCGAATGGCGTAGCGCACCAAACGCTTCGAGCCAAAGATCGAGATCGGCTTGATCCCCACGCCCGAATCCGTCCGCACGCGCTTCTTGGTCTTCACGAGCAGCTCGTCATTCAAAAACGAGATCAGCTTGGCCGCGTCCGCCGAGCCTTCTTTGAACTCAACGCCCGCGTAGACGTCCTCAGTATTCTCGCGGAAGATGATGATGTCTACCCGTTCGGGGTGCTTCACCGGGCTGGGGACGCCTTGATAGTATTTGACCGGCCGCACGCAGGCGTAGAGGTCGAGCAACTGCCGCAGCGCCACGTTCAGCGAGCGGATACCACCGCCCACCGGCGTCGTCAGCGGCCCCTTGATGGAGACGCGCAGATCGCGCGCCGCGGCCACCGAGTCGTCAGGTAGCCACTCGCCGAACTGCCGGAAGGCCTTCTCGCCGGCAAAGATCTCGAACCAGCGGATCGCCCGCCGTCCGCCGTAGGCCTTCTCGACCGCGGCGTCAAAGACCCGCTGCGAGGCCTTCCAGATGTCCCGCCCCGTGCCGTCGCCTTCTATAAAGGGAATGATGGGATGATCGGGCGTGGTGATCTGCCCGTTGCTGTACTCAATCGGCTGGCCGTTCTGCGGCAACTTTTGTCCGTTGTAGGTGGCTTGCATCAGTCTTTTGTGATCCTCCTCACACGTCTCCATTTTAGAGGCTACCACCTGCAATTCGGGCGTGGCAATGTCGTAAGAGGTAAGATGTGATCAAATCGGGTTCAATCGAATGGTGGTTCAGCGTAGGAACCAATCGGAACAATCCATGCTTGCTAAATACCGGAATAGAATCCTCAACCCGCACCTTCTGCGATTTGCCCGCCAGCTCAAGCTCTCGTAAAATTGAGATGTGTGCTATTTGAAAGCAGGAACGTCAGATGAAAGCGACAATCTTCCCGGAAAAAGGCGCGCAGGCAAAGCGAAAGTCTGATGGAATAATTGGTGAGGTATTCAATAGTAATCCGAGATTGGACCTTATAACCATACGCTGGCGGAAAGGTTCTGGCTTCGAGGCTTTGGTATGCACATCGGAGCGGTTTTTTCACGATTGGGAGTTAATAAAAAAAGAGACAACTGCCCCCAGAAGTTACTTGGCACTTTTTATCTTGCCCGTGATTCTTGGAATGATCATCTCCTTTTTGATTGAATCGCGCCTATCTACACCCTCCAAATCAGATGATCTTGCACAAGGACAGGATGTATCCCAATCCCCGGAGAAATTCACCGAATGCATTGAAAATAATGACGATAGCAGCAAAGCGGATTCGAAGTTATATAGAGATTGTTCGGCAGAAGCACTGGCATGGGTAAGGAATTGTCAAAAATCCGGCGAGGGTGATGAGCGCAAATGCACTGATAAGTCAATGGATTATATGAAGATGATCCGCTTGGAGAAGGCGAAAATGCGCAGGCATATGCGTTAGACATCCTGGCATGACCGGTCCTGTGCCGTTCAGCACGTCAAAGACCTGCAGAATGCCGGTGGGGTTGACGTCGTCCTCGACCCGGTAGCGCATAACGATATGGTTGACCGATTTCGCCATATGTTCGCCTGATGTGCGATGGGCAGTCTGCACGACGATGACGTTCATGCCGACGAACTGATTCTGTGAATTGTAGCTGGAAGTCTTGCCGCCCTTGGCGTCGCGGGTCTCGCTGGAAGTCTGGTCGCCAGAGTTGAAACTCCACCCGAACCGCTCTGCTTCTCTATAATCGTGGCAGCCGCTGTTGAAGATTTTTTCCGGCACCAGGAACGCGAAAACGGACCCCGTCGATGGAGAAGAAAATCAAATCTGCATTTGATGTTGCCGCCTATCTGGCGAATGCCGGGCCAGAGCGGAGAATTGTTCAATTGGACCGGGACGCGGTGTTCTTTTCCCAGGGAGACATGGCCGACTGCATCTTCTATTTGCACGAAGGGCGCGTGAAGATCTCGGTTGTTTCCGCAGCCGGGAAGGAAGCGACGATCCGGTTGGTATCGGCAAACAACTTCTTCGGCGAAAAAGCGATGGAGCCCAAGCAGGGACTACGCGTAACAACAGCAACCGCGATCACGCCCTGCACGGCTCTGCGGATATCGAGATCCGAGTTCCTTCGAGTGATGCATGAGGAACGCTCATTCTCCGATTTGTTTTCCAAGTTTCTGCTGGAGAACAGCCTGCGAACTCAGTCAGATTTGGTGGATCAACTCTTTAATCCAGCGGAAAAGCGGTTGGCCCGTTTGCTTTTGCTCATGGCGGAGTTAGTGCCGTCAGAAGGAGATGTGACGCTGATACCGCCGGTTTCACAAGAAGCTCTGGCTAGCATGATCGGCAGTACCAGGCCCCGCATCAATCTGTTTATGAACCGCTTTCGCAAGCTTGGATTTGTTGAATACAACAACGGCCGTATCCGGGTTCATAAGTCATTGCTGAATGTTTTTCTACGCGATTGAGAGACCCGCATCCCTTGAGTTCGTTGTTACGCCATACGCATCCAGCACATCCCTGAGCATCACGACGCCTTCCAGCTTATGAGTATCTGCCCGATGGATAACCGGCAAAACATCGAGATGATACTTGCTCATGCGCTCGAGCGCCAGATGCAAGGCATGATCCATGTGGACGTGCGGAACATGGAGTGTTTCCACGATATCTTCGAGAGCAAAGAGCACCGCCGCCATGGGAGTATTGAAGGCAGCGGCGATCGCGGCCGCAGCTCCCACGGGAATCAGTGCCTTCACTCTTTCCGGGGGCAATCCGAGCGCTCGGCCTAGAACAGAGGCGATTCCCGCACCGACCTGAACACTCGGTCCTTCGCGGCCCAGAGGAATTCCGCTCGCAAGGGTGGTTGCCGTGCAGAAGAACTTGCCCAGAACCGTGCGCATGGAGATAAAGCCGTCCAAGGCGAAAACGACAGCGTATGCCCCGTTCTATTGAAAGTCGCCGGCTGGGGTTGAATCAATACGTATGCTTTTATTACTTGACAAGCGCTTGATCAGTTACCGTTCTGATCGTTTGCTGAAATGCGAACCACTTACACGATCTGTCGCTCCGGCCACAGCCGGGTACAAAGACCGGCACACGTTCAGGAGGATTCTGTAGGCTGAGCGGCGTGGCTGTTCGCATTTGATCGAGTGTCTGCGCCGAATAGAAAGTGCGTACCGAATATTCCTTTGCACTGCGGTTCTTCCATAACTCAAAGACCAGCGCGCCTCCGGGCGGCGTATCATTGCGGCGGCCATCGATAATCCAATCAAGCCCCAGCGCTCCGGCGATATTGGATAGGTTCGTATCGTGGCCGACAAGGACCAGAACCCGGTCACCGGGCTTGGTCAATGCGCCGGCAACGGGCTTCGCTTCCACCGCCTGCTGCATCGAGTCGAGAAGATGAGCGAGCATGTTGGAAGACTGAATGCGAGCAATGTATGGAGTGCGCCGCTCGATCTCTTCGCTGGCCTCGTGCAGTTGCAGCAACTCGCGCAGCTTGGCCAGGTCCACGCGTCCCCAACCGACGTTGGCCGCATCCATGCCCTCGGCATATTCGAGCAGCAGATTCTCGGTCATCGAAGAAGCAAGGCTAAGCGGCGTGCGCAGATCGACCAAGTGATCGCCTTTTCCCGGCGCAATGCGAGGATGGAAGATCGAAGAGTGAGAGTGGCGCGGCTTTGTCTGTGCAGTTTGCTTGCGGATTGCATCCCTGCAAAACCTCTTCCAGCGCTTTCAATTGCGGCCGGTAGGCCTCGGTCAACCCTTGCGGATTGCCGCCGATGCGTCCTGCAGATCGCCGCTGTCGCCAGCAGCTTGTCGGCCTGGCCGACCCCGGCGCCCAACGAATGAAAGAGCGGATCAGGCGTTCCTTCTGGAAGAGCTCTCACTTCGAGAGCGCAGCCTGGAGCAAGTCCCGCGGCCAGAGCCTTGCCCGTCTCGCGGGTACGCTGGTCGGAGTCGGCAACAATTCTGATCTTCGCCGCATCCTCGCAGCCGCTCGCCGCAAGCAATCCTTGCGACGCCAGCAGCTCGCGGTCGTATGCGCCGAAAGCGTCATCAACTGCGCGCCGTGCGCGGTCAGATAGCCCGGAGGAACGCTCCACGCAGGCCACGGCTCGCGGGAGTATTGATTGAGTTGATCCGTCTTGCCGGTGGGTGAGCGAACGCCGTGGCGGCTGACAATGACCACGAACTTCAGCTCTTCATCCGGCGCCTTCGCGGCGCTCTGTGCTTGCAGAGTGCAGCCTACGCCTGTAATGAGAGCACAACATTAGAGTCAAGATACCGCTGAGGACAACGATTCTTCATTGAGAGTTTCCGTTCTTGACCGTTGCATAGACTCTGATCTCGGACGAAGTTCGGCCCGCGCCGGGCACGGCAAGATAGAGAAGATTCTGCGAGGGAACAAAGAGCGCGGTCTTGGCACCGGATGCGGTGGTCAGCACCGCCGAGCGCATGGAAGCTCTTCGCGCCATCCACTTGGAAGGCATCCACCTCGCCGGTGCCGCTGATCAGATAAACGCGGCCCAGCGCGGGATCGTAGAAGAGATCGTCCGCTCCGCCCGCCGCCGGAAGGCTGGCGATTTCTTTGCCCGTCTTGGCATCCAGAGCAATCAGCGTTCCTGGTTGCGGCAGGCCACAAAGAGCAGTTGATCTTTGGCGTCGAATGCCAGCGGCACATTGTCGCCGGCCTTGGTCAGCTTCCAGTGCGCGGTGATCGCCTTCGTCTTTGTGTTGATGACATCGACCTCTTTTGAGTCGGCAATATTCGCAAAGACGCGCTCAGTGGCCGGATCAATTTCCATCGCTTCGGGATGCGTCGCAACTGGCAGATTGGCTTTCAGGGTAAAGTGCGCGGTATCCACCACGGCCACCTTGGCGGGATTCGCCGCGCCCGATCCGCCGTGTCCAACAAAGAGAAGCTGATGCGCCTCGTCGTAGACCATGTCGTCGGCGTCGTCGGAGAGCTTGATCTTTCCCGCAAGCGCCAGCGGCGCGCCCTTGTAAACCCGTAGTTCACCCAGCGTTCCATCGGCCACATAGAGGCTGCCGGTAGCCGTAATCCATGCCAGCCCATGCGGCTTGCCCAAACCGGTGATGCTCTGCTGCACCTTGTCCGTCTTCAGATCGATGACTTCCACCGAATGGTTTCCCGTAGCCGCAACGAAGAGCCTATTGCCCGCTTCGTCGATTGCCAAGTGATCGAATTTGCTGGCAGCTCCGGGAAGCGAAATCGTCCTGCTGAGAGCAAGCGGTTGTGTGGTTTGTGCATACGAGGCGGAAAAAGCCGCAAAAAAGCAGATCGCAACTAGTGTTTTCATTGTCCCATCCAAGATTAAAGATTGAAAAACATGCGGGCGTCCCGGGGTTTCCGGGACGCCCGCTGATCCATTTACTTCTTTGCGCCAGAAGTCCAGCGCAGGCTTGCGCTGTAAGTCGGCTTGTAGATATTCACGCTGCGTCATGTACTCCGGGCTACCGTTGTAGAAGCCGAAGACTTCATTATTCAGGTTGAGTCCATTCAGTTCCAGCTTCAGGCTGCGATAGAGCCTCACGCCTGCCTGTGCGTCGATCTGCAAATGCGGGTAGAAGTAGTTATCACCGAAGGGTCCATTCAATGGGCCGGGAGAGTTTTCGCCGCTTGCCGCGGGCAGGTTGTTGATGTACTGGTAGGCGTAGATATTGGCGCCGTTGTAACTGACGCCCAGATGCGCCGAGTAGCGTTTATATTCGTACGACGGTTGAATGTTATAAGAATTCTTCGCCTGTCCTACCAGTGCTGGGGAATCCGTGCGTCCAGGAACGCCTTCGGTATCCGAAGCGGTAAAGGTGTAATTCACATCGATTCCCAATCCGCTGAAGCCGCCGGGCAGCATCGAAAACTGCTGCTGCCAATCAATCTCCGCGCCGGAGACATGAGCGCCGGAACCGTTTACGTTCTGCGATTGAATGTCGACCGGATTTCCATTGGCGTCTGTATACCCGGAGGTGCCGTAATACGGAGAGTTCGGCGGAATCAGTGTATATTGCGCGAAGATCGGGTTGCTGAGCTGCTTGTAGAAGAAGCCGCCAGCCAGCAATCCAAGCGGTCTGAATTGGTGTTCGAAGAGAAGGTCAAAGTCATTGGCGTGCGTCGGCAGCAAATTGGGATTGCCCACCGTGATGGCCGGATTGCCGCCGAAGTTTGTGCTGACGTAAGGTATCAGGTCGAATGGGTTAGGCCGCGAGATACCTCGCGCATAAACCGCGCGGATGTTGGTTGTATTCGAGAATGCGTATCGCGCTTGAACGCTGGGCAGAGGATCCCAATAACTACCGTTCGTCGTAACGGTCGAGTCGGAAACCCAGTTTCCATTCGCATCCTGATTGACTACATACCCCAGAGTTCGCAGCGTGGTAGCCTCGAAGCGCAAACCTGTCTGAAGCCGGAATTTATTCCAGTTGATGGTGTTCATCACGTAGCCAGCCGAGACGCGCTCCACCAGGTTGAAATTATTCGGGTCCGAGCTGAAGTGTGTATCGTTCACATCCAGCGAAAAAAGATTCTGATTGGCCAGATAATACGTATTAATTCGGTCGTAATCGGTAACGGGACCCATGTGATAATTGCCGCCATAGTAGTGGGTGTCGTTGAATCCGTTCTGGAACTGATCTGCCGTGGCGGAGCCATTGTAGTCGTAGCTCGGCGTCCAGGCATATTGGAATTTATGTGCGTTGCGAACTTCGCCGCCAAACTCCAGCGTAGCCGAGTGTGAGCCGAGATGATAATTCAACCCCATGCTGCCCCACTCCTGCAGGTTCAATTGAACTCCCTGGCCGGTGGTTGTGATGAATTCGTTCATCGTGTAATTTGAAAGCGTAAAGGTGTCGTCTGCCGAAAGAGCATTTGGCTGCTGGCAGGCAGCAGACCACTGCGGCAGATAGATGCTCTTGGAACTGGTGCCAAGATAGTTGCAGTTTGCCGTGTCGTAGTTTTTCAGCGTCTTGGCGGTCGACCATTTGATCTCTGGATTTCCGCCAGCATTCAATTCACGCGAGCGCGAGACAGCCGAACCCCACTGCACCCAGAACTTGTCATAGATATGACTGCCACCCACGGAGAGGCTGCCGATGGCAAAATCAGGCTTGCGGCTCGACTCATAATACTTGGGCTTGTCATTGGTGTTGATGCCGTAGTACCACTTATCGCCCCAGTCCTTGAAATCCGAAAGCAGAAGATGCGCGGCAAAGGTAGAGTGCTCATTGGCTTTGTAATCCGCGCCCATGGTCGCACCATAGCGCAACCGTTTATAGCGATACTCGCGCAGCGTAACGCCGTCATAATAGGGATTCGCGCTGCCGTCGGGATTGATATCTGGGGAAGGCTCTATGTCGTTGATGCCGCGTCCGTTGTAATCGTATCCCGCGCCTAGAATCAGGCCGGTACGCTTGTTGGCGCCGAAGCGCTTGCCTAGCGTTGTGTCTATCTTTCCTACATAGCGAGTGTTTTCAATCGGCGTATAGCCAAGCGAAGCGCCCACGTTGACGGTCGGAGCTTCACCGGCCATTTTAGTTACAAGGTTCACCGAGCCGCCGATGCCGTCCGCATCCTGATTGGCGGAAAGCGTCTTGTTCAGTTCAATGGACTGAATCATATCGGAAGGAATCGTAGCCAGATTCACCTGACGTACCGCCGATTCAGGAGACGGAACCGTAACGCCGTCGATGGTCAAATTGGTAAAGCGCGGGTCAAGTCCGCGCACCTGAACATAAACGCCCTCGCCTTCATCGCGCTGTAGAGTCACTCCCGGCATACGCCCAACTGCATCAGCAACATTGGCGTTCGGCAATGCGATGATCTGGCTCTCCGGCATTACCTGCACAATATTCGGTGCTTCCATCTCTTCATTGATCGCCTGCAACTGGTTCTGTCCAGTTCCGGCAGAGACCATCACCTGCTCGTTGCCCGCGGCCACTTCCAGAGAAAAATCGATACGGAGGGTCTGTCCCGCATTGATCGTTACGTCTTTCGTCACCGCGGTAAATCCCGTGCAGGTTACCTGCAAGATATATGCTCCTGGAGGGACCGCAGGAAAGGTGAAATCACCCATCGAATTTGTCGTCGCGGACATATCCAATGGCGCGAGTTGAACAACAGCATTCTGAATAATGGCGCCGGTCGTGTCGGTGACATGCCCGGTAACAACGCCCTTGGTTGATTCTGCAAATCCAGACTGCGCGCCGATCAGCAGCATCAGGACTGATAAGAACAACAAGCGTTTCATAAGGTCTCCTCGCGCAACCAGAGATAATTTTTTGCGCAACCAAGCATCCTCTCTGGGTGGCCATAGGCAAAACTCTAGGGTGCTTTGTTAAACGCTTGTTAACAGCGCGGTGAAAAAATCCTAAGGTTGAATGCAGCATCCGCCCTTAAAAATGAATGTATGATGAATTTGCAGTTGAATTCAGAATGATTGCGCAACTTCGAGATTAGGCTGGAAGATAGGGAGCCATGCTCATTCTGATCATTGAAGACGAACCGCGGATGCTGGAGCTGCTGAGCAAGGGTCTCTATGAGAGTGGTTTTACGGTGATGACGGCTTCTGATGGCGAGATCGGGCTGGCGACGGCCATGGCGCACGAGTTGGATGCGATCGTGCTGGACATCGGGCTGCCCAAACTGAATGGGTATGCACTGATGCAGGCCTTGCGTACCGGTGGTTCGCGCACGCCTGTTCTGATGCTCACCGCCCGCGACACCGAGGATGAGATTATTCACGGCCTCGACGTGGGCGCGGACGACTACTTGACCAAGCCATTCTCATTTCCAGAACTGGTGGCGCGCTTGCAGTCGATCACGCGCCGGCATAAGCAAACAGAGGAAACAATTCTTGCCGGCGACCTGATGATCGATATAGCGCGGCGCACGGTTTCTCGCCACGGCGAAATGATCGAAATGACGCGCCAGGAATTTCAACTGCTCTCGCGCTTGATTCAAAGCATGGACCAATGCGTGCCGCGCCAAACGCTGATGGAGTTTGTGTGGGGCAAGGGATATGAGGTTGGAGCTACCGCTCTGGACGTGTTGATGAACTCCCTGCGCGCCAAAATCGATGCACGGCACGGCAAGCAGTTGATCGTCACAGTGCGCGGCTCCGGCTATATCTTCCGGCGCTTCCGGCATGCCGCCAAGGAGGAGCGATGAGATCCTTGCCCATCCGCGTGCGGCTTACGCTTTGGTATTCGCTGGCCGTTGCGGTCACCATGTTTGCCATCGGCTGCGCCGCGCTATGGATGGTGCATCGCGCCATTGACGATCTGGAAAGCGAAGAGCTGCAGCAGCGCGTCCGCAGTGTTCATCGGTTCATCGAGAGCCGGCCGCCGGCGCGAATCGGCTGCTGAGCTGAGCTCCGCCATCACTGCTGCCTACAACGTCAGCCACGGCAACAAATGGCTGCAAGTGATCGACCAGAACGGCAACTGGATCTATCGCTCCCCGCACGTCGCAGCCGCCTTTCCGACGCTGGCTCTGCCGCAGCAAGCTCCGCAGAATAGCCATTACTTTACCTATTCCGCCGAATCCATCTCCGTCCGCGCTTTGATTGAACCGATCGAAGTTCACGGCGTTCGATACACCGTCCAGACGGGACTTACTCTCACCAAAACAATGGCGGTTCTCTCGAACTTCCGCATACAGATATTTGTTCTCATCACAGTCGGTCTGCTTGTATCTTCACTTGCCGGCTATTTCATGAGCCGCAGGGCGCTCAATCCCATTGCCGCAATCGCCACCGAG
This sequence comes from uncultured Acidobacteriaceae bacterium, assembly GCA_963804315.1. Taxonomy (GTDB): domain Bacteria; phylum Acidobacteriota; class Terriglobia; order Terriglobales; family Acidobacteriaceae; genus Telmatobacter. The sequence continues at coordinate 23,986 of CAWDQB010000034.1, read as the reverse complement.
GCGCGGCGCATCAATGATCGCCATCTTGACATTCGCTTGCCCGTGCCCAGCGCAAAGGATGAAATCTCCGACTTGTCCCGCACGCTCAACCAGATGCTTGAGCGCATCGACAAAGCCTTCGCCAGTGTGCGCGCCTTTACGGGCAATGCCTCTCACGAGTTGCGTACACCCATTTCTCTGTTGCGCACTGAGATTGAAGTAGCGCTCATTCGCCCGCGCCATGCCGATGAGTACCGCGGCATTCTCAGCCGCCTGCATCGTGAAACTGTGCTGATGACCCATCTGATCGAGAATCTTTTATCTCTGGCGCGCGCCGATGGCGGAGCGGCGGTCATCGCTCTGACGCCCATCCGGATTGGAGATCTCCTCCGGCAAACATCCCAGCGGTGGAAAAATTCAATGGATCAGGCGATGCTCAACTTTACCGTAGATTGCCCGCAACCGGAGATTACCGTGCTGGCAGACGAACAAAGCATCCTGCGCCTACTTTCGATTCTTCTCGACAACGCGAGCAAGTTCACGCCTCCCGGCGGTTCTGTCGCTATGGCCGCAAGCACAGCCGGAGACCGAATCATCCTTTCCGTGCGCGATACAGGCATCGGCATAGCCACAGATCAATTCGAACGAATCTTCGACCGCTTTTATCGAGCCGTCCCCCTGGGTGAAGGAACAGCTTCCGGCTCCGGTCTGGGTCTGGCTCTGGGCAAGTGGATTGCCGATTGTCACGGTGCAAAACTGCGTGTCGAAAGCAACCCTGGAGCTGGAAGCTGCTTCTCATTCACGTTGATGAGAACAGAGCCTTTACTGCCAGCCGACCAATCGATCAACGACCGCAAACTTACCGTTGCCCGTTGATCGGATTGCCTTGACAGACGGTTCCTGGCTTTCTGCGCATTTCCACTGACAAGCGAATCTCCGGCACTCAGGTGTCGATGGAGTGTGCGCTCGTTTTCCCTGCCTGCACTGGGTCAATCCACTGCTTGAATCGCTCTAGAATCTGCTCGGATTGGGAATCCGATTCAACCGCTCGATCAGCCAATCGATCGCCTTGGCCTGATTCTCGATCTTGATGCGCAGACGCGCGACAACCAGCGGCATCGACGCAGAGATGAGCTTGGTCATCTTTCCCAGCCGGACAAGATCCTTTTCGGTGGTAATCAGCGTCAGCGCGCCTGCGGCTTCTGCGTTCCTCAGCATCTCCTCCAGCGCGGCGCGCGTATAGGTAAAATGGTCCGGAAAGGCGAAGCGGGAAGCGATTTCCAAGCCCGCCTCTTCCAAGCCCGTAAAAAACTGTTCCGGACGGGCAATGCCGCAAAATGCGGCAACCGGATTCTTGACGGGAGGGATCTCCATGATCCGATGCACATGCCAAATGGGCTTCTCCCAGCCCCAAACATGCAGGGCGACCTCCAATTCAGGCTCATCAGCGGGAATGGCAATCACATCGGCGCGGCGAGCAGCATCGAGCGGTTCGCGCAGATTACCCGCCGGCAATAGCCAGTCCTGCCAATCGTGCCTGTTCAGCAGCAGAATGTCAATGTTGCGGGCCAATTGGCGATGCTGAAAGCCGTCGTCGAGCAGATGAACCGGATATGGCAAGGGCGAGGGCGGCTCGTCGGATATCGCGGTTTTGGTTATGGAGGATTCTGGCGGCAATGGGCCAACCTCCAACTCCGGCTTCAACACAACCATGGCGCTGCCCGGCTTCACCGGCAATGGACCCGGTGGCGAACCGGAAGCCGGCGGCGCAGCCTTGCTCTCGGCCTCGGCGATGAGTCCTGCATCATAGCGTTGTGCCCCAACGAAGACCGGCATGCCGGTTTCGCGAGCCATCAGCAGCGGCTCGTCGCCAAACTCCTGTGCGCTTCCCTCCTCGTCAACGCGTGCGGCCTGATTGCCTTCCCGGCCATAACCGCGACTGAGAATATCCAACTTGACCCCGCGCCGCTCAAGAGCCTCCGGCCAGTGCGATGGTCATCGGAGTCTTGCCCGTCCCACCTGTGGAGAGATTGCCGATGCTGATAACCGGATAGCGCAGCCTTTGCGCTGGCGCCCAAAAACTCAACTCCCGGAGGGCTAGCACGAGCCGATAGAGCGGATTGAGCGGTAAGAGAAGGCGGCGCGCGGAGGTTTCGATCATGCCCGATGGTCCCTTCTTTCTGTTATCGGCTGTCGATGCGAGAAACGAAGCGAGATTAGGACTTGGGTAACTGTGGAAAAACAGGATTCTTTCATGCCAGACACTCCCCGGCCAGCAGCTCTTTGATCGCCTCGACGCAGCGCCCTGTGGCTCCGGCCTGGCTGGCAAAAACCTGCTTTGCCCGCTCGCCCATGGCTTTGGCTTCGCTCTGTCGCTGCAGCAATTCAATCAAGACGGCGGCAAGCTCCGCTTTGGACGCGATCCGCAATGCCTGATTCGCTAGCAAATCCTCGGTGATGGCGCGGAAATTAAAGAAATGCGGACCCATCACAATGGGCACGCCAAACTGTGCCGGCTCCAGCGGATTGTGCCCGCCGGCCGGGATCAAGCTTCCGCCGACAAAGGCCACCGAAGCCAATGAGTAGACCGACGCCAATTCGCCAATGGTGTCGAGCAGAACGATTTGGCCGGCGCGCAGAGGCATCAAGGATTCGGCAGGCCGTGCCTTCCACTCCGAGCGCCGAAGCCACGCAAGGCCGGAGCTTTCCAATAGCTCAGCGACTGCATTGAAGCGCTCCGGATGCCGCACGGCCAGCACGAGCACCAGTTGCGGGTCGGCTTTGAGCAACCGCGGCCAAGCCTCCAGCAGCGCGGCCTCTTCACCCGCCAGCGTGCTGCCAGCCACGACGAAGCGCAATCCAGGGGCCAGCGCCTTCAACTGGAGAGTCGCTTCTGCCTCCCATGCCGCGCGCACGTCAAACTTGAGGTTTCCGGCAACGATAAGCCGCTCCGGCACGCAACCGATGGCGGTGAGGCGATCGGCGTCGGTTTGGCTCTGCGCCAGTACGCGGCTCAGGCGGCTAAGGAAAGGACGCCACAACCGGCGAAGCGGCCGGTAGCGCGGCCAGGAACGGTCGCTGATGCGCGCGTTGACCACGGCGACCGGGATTCCGCGTCGATGGCAACTGCTCAGTAAGTTAGGCCAGAACTCAGTCTCAGCCAGCACAAGCAGGCACGGCTGGAGGGCGTTCAAGACGGCACTGACGGCCCAAGGAAAATCCAGCGGGCAATAGAAGACGCGGTTGGAGCCGAAGCGCTCGCGGGCCAGCGCTTGACCGGTGCGGGTGGTGGTTGAGACAACAATCAGATACTCCGGCAGCGCCACGTCCAGCGTTTTAACAAGGCGGCTGATGGCCAGCACTTCGCCCACCGAGACGGCGTGAATCCAGATCAACGGTCGGTCCTTGCATAGTTTGGGGCGAATCAGGCCCAGCCGCTCCATCAGCCCTTCGCGGTACTTGTGCGTCGTCGCCATGCGGAAGAGCCACCACGGCGCGCTTACCACCAGCGCCGTCAGCAAAGCCAGATTGTAAAAAAACAGAATCATGGCGAACGAAATTCCCGATTCCTTGTCTAATCCTCTAAATGATACAGTCAAGGACAATGAAGAACCTGCGGGCTAATCCGCTGCTTCTGTTTTGGCTAGCGCTGCCAGCACTGGCCGCCCATCACACTCCACCGCCCGTGCAGCCCGCTACGGCCTTTGCGGCAGTCGAAGTCCATGAGAATGAGAAGGTGGCCATCGCCGTCGAGCCTTATGATACGCGCGAGAAAGCAGCCATCTTCCGCGTCGATTATCTCGCGCACGGTGTAATGCCGGTCCGCCTCATCATCACCAACAACAGCGACCGGGCGATCAGCCTGCGCGAGGCACCTATACATTTTTACACCGCGGACGGCATACAGATTCTGGCGGCCGAGCCGGACGATGTGCAGCGGTTGATGACGCGCAAAGAGCGCGAGGGCGGCAAGATCCCCATGCCCAGTCCGCTGCCCGCCATCAAACTCAAGCCCAAGGCCAGCATCAAGGAGATTGAAGCGGACTTCAACACCTTCCAGTTCAGTGCGCTGGTCGTCGAGCCGCACACAACCCGCGCAGGCTTTCTCTTTTTCGATGTCTCCGGCCTTGAGCATCCGCTCGCGGGTGCAAGCCTGCACCTGCGCAAACTGCGCGACGCCGACGGCCAGGAACTCTTTTACTTCGAGATTCCCTTCGATAAGTACCTGAAGTCCAAGTCGAGCCAGATGAACTGAGTTACTCGTAGTAAGTAGCGGTGGTCGTATCCGTCTCCCAGATCGTTGCGTCCTTTACGCGGACGCGGCCTTGGGTCAGGTCGGAGAGCTGCTCATTGGTCTGGTCATAAAAATACTTCGCCAGATTCTCGGCGGATGGGTTCAGCACAATGAACGGCTCCAGATCGTTGAGCATCTGGTGGTCGATGCGTTCGATCACCGGGCGCAGCACAAGTTTGAGCAGCTTGAAGTCCAACAGCAGGCCAGCCGGGTCCAGCTCGGCTCCGATGAGGGTCACGCGGACTTTATAGTTGTGGCCGTGCGGATTCTCGCACTTGCCCTTGTAGTTGCGGAGGTAGTGTCCGGAGGAAAAATCCGCCTCCACTGTGACTTCATACATCGGCTCGGCTCGATTCTTTGCGGGGATGTGCCCCTGCTTCCATTTTAGTCTGCCGCCGTCTCCTCCGCTCTGTCATCAAATTGCAGAACTTCACTTCAGCAAACCGGTGGCTTCCGTCCAGGCCAACCGCTGGCTCTCGCCCACTCCACGGCAGGTCAGCGAACCCAGCCAGGTGTTCAGCCCTTCGGTCAATCCCGCATCTCTGCGCAACGCCTCGCGCGCGCCCATGTTGGCGATGCGCGCAAGATACGGAAAGGTCGCGTTGGTCAGCGCCAGTGTCGAGGTATGCGGCACGGCTCCCGGCATATTCGTCACGCAGTAATGCACCACACCGTCCACCACAAAACTCGGATTGGAGTGTGAAGTCGGCTTGGCTGTCTCCACGCAACCTCCCTGGTCGATGGCGACATCCACAATCACCGCGCCATTTTTCATTGCCGCCACCATGGCGCGGGTCACAAGCTTGGGAGCCGTCGAGCCGGGAATCAGCACGCCGCCGATGACAAGGTCGGCCTCGCGCGTGGCTTGTGCCAGGTTGTAGCTGTTGGAAGCCAGCGTATAGACGCGCCCGCCAAAGATGTCGTCCAGTTCCCGCAGCCGGTTCAGATTGACGTCCACGATGGTCACCCTGGCGCCGAAGCCCAGCGCGATCTTGGCCGCGTTGGAACCCACCACCCCGCCGCCCACAATGGTGACGCGCGCCGGCAGCACGCCGGGCACACCGCCCAGCAGAATCCCCCGCCCGCCCCGTTCTTTCTCCAGATACGCCGCGCCCACCTGCACGCTCATCCGCCCCGCCACTTCGCTCATCGGCGTCAGCAGCGGCAGCGAGCCGGCGCGATCGCGCACCGTCTCATAGGCAATGCCAATCACCCCGCTCTCCAGCAGCTTGGCGGTCAGCTCCGGCAGTGGGGCCAAATGCAGAAAGGTAAACAGTACCAGCCCTTCGCGGAAATAAACATACTCCCGATCGATCGGCTCCTTGACCTTGACCACCATCTCGGATTTGCCCCAGACGTACCCGGCATCGCCCACAATCTCCGCACCGGCATTCTGATACTCCTCGTCTGGAAAGCCGGATTGCTCTCCGGCCAGAGTCTCCACCAGCACGGTATGCCCGGCCTCGGTGAGCGCCTTGACACCGGCCGGAGTCACGCCCACGCGTGCCTCGTTATCCTTGACTTCTTTGGGAACGCCAATGATCATCGCTGCCTCTCCTTTCGAGTTCAGCTCATGCAATTTGGATGCTTAGGATGGAAGAACGGCTTCTTTTGCAGATTGGGCAATATCTGTTGAGATCACCAATTCGCAATGCTGAGAGACACATCACTCCGCGATCCGTTCCGACGGTTTATAGTTTTCAAAGAAACTAATGTACGGTCCAGCCCTCCGGTTCGCGCAACGGATTGCGGACAGCCAAGCAGAGGAAATTCCAGATGGCGGATATGCGGAAGAAGAATCCTTATGAAGAGATTCGAGCGGAGCTGCCGCAACCGAGCGGTTACAAAGTCCTTGAACCACCCCAGGATTCTCCCGGCCAATCCAGAGAGCCGGAGCCGATCATCTTCCCGGTTGAACCACCCAAAGTGGTAGTCCCGACTGCCTCCGAACAAGCCATGGTTCTCCTCTCTCTTCTAATGGCGCAATGGAAGGAGCGGCTGAGAAAATTTCGCCAGAACCCCATCCGCGTCTATGCCGCAGCGGGCATTGGCCTGGGGATCTTTTTTGGCATTGCGCTCTGGGCCTTCCTCCATTTTGTTGAAGGCGCGGAAGGACGATACGATCTGGGCGCTTATGCCAGTAGCGCCGCCGGTTTGAAGGGCCATCTCTTTGTTGAATGGGATAAAAAGTTAAAGTACCGCCTGATAATTGAGCCGGAGGAGGCCGTCCGCCTCGATGGTTTTGCGCTGGCGGTGACCCATTCACCCCAACCCCTTTCCATCACCCTCCACCTGCAGGATTCCCAGGGCTTTATCCTTTGCAGCAAGGATGTTCTGGTAAAGTTCGATCCGCGCGGCGCGGCGGCCTTCAGTGATCCCATCCCGCAGTCTCCGGCAATCAGCACCGATGCCGCGTCGCTTGACACTGCGCAACCTGCGCCAACACCAGACTTTGCCAAGCTCGATGCGCAGGAGGCAATGCGCGAAAAAGACCAGGATATCTTTCAGAATCAGATCGGACCGGATGGAACGATCACGGCTTTGAACGCGCAGGGAGAGACGCCCTGCTCCAAAAGCGCCTATGCAAGGACGATGCTCTGGAGCTTTACGCCGAATTTTCCATCGCTGGCCGAGCAGGATGCTCTGATCAAACGCCAGCAGGATCTGCTGTCTTCGCCGCCACCTCCGCCGCCTCCAACGCACAAAAAGAAATCCGCGCTTAAACCGCTGCCGTTCACCATCGAGGGCGATGATGCGATTGTTGAGTTTGATCCCTCCTTCGGCGTGATCGAAACCCGAGGAAGAAAGCTCTTTCTCATCGACAAAGCGACAGCCGCCGCAGCAAACACCGCATGGCAAGACTTTCCTGTCAGCATTCATTTCCACTGCGACCAAATGTCCAACTGCGTATTGATGCACTCCGGCCTGGGCGCTTTGCGCGTGAGAATGAAACGATAGGCGGGAGCGCTCCAGGGTCCTGAATCTGAAATTCTTATCGTGATTTGTGATCTCAGTTTGAGCAACTCGGCTCGCGTTGCAAGTTACTTCTGCAATGAACCACCTGTCTGCTCCGCCGCAAAGATCGGGTCTCCCGTCCATACCGCGCCTTCTGCGGAATGGACGGGAGACCCCGAACCCAAGCCATCCTAATTCGCACGGTGCACAGGGGGAGAGCGATCAACGCCAAATCTATTCCCTGTTTCCTGTTCAAAAGCCCCCTGTCCAACATGAATGTAAGAAGGATTCGGAGTGGAGTTCTCTACTGATTTCCACTTTTTCTTCTTGCGGTTGAGACGCGAGAATTTGCTCTGGACTTGATAGATTGTCCTGCGTCGTGCAATTACCTTGAGCGAAACCCGCGCAATCATGGGAGAATGAAAATAGATCAGTCATGACTCAACAAATCAACGAAGACATACTGCCCACCCCCGATGAAACGCCTCAACCCGCCGCCGCGCTGGAAGCTGCCGCCGCGCCAGCCGAAGAGACTGCGCCTGAGGCACCCATAGTTCCGGCCATCGAAAGCTCTTCAGCGCCACCCGCGGAAGTCGATGCGTCTATCGCCGAGCCTGTGCCGGTTGCCGAGCCAACTCCAGCTCCAGTGTCCAAAGCCGTGCCAGCCGCGCCGAGCGCGTCTGAGCCGGAGGAAGAGCCTCAGGAGTCCTTCGCCGATCTGCTTCGCGACTTCGAGCGCAGCCACTCCCATCGCGGCGAACCGGGCCAGCGCCAGCTGAAAGGCGTCGTCGTCTCCCTTACCTCCGAGCAGGTCTTTCTCGATATTGGCTACAAAACCGAAGGTGTGCTGCCCCGCTCGGCCTTCGGCAAGAACGCCGATAGCATCAAAATCGGCGATACTTTCGCTGTCTCCGTCACCGGCCGCAACGAGGAACACTACTACGAACTCTCGCTCTTCAAGGTGCGCCAGGTCCATGATTGGTCGGCATTGGAAGCAGCCTTCGCTGAGAAGACCGCCGTCGTCGGCACCGTCACCGAGGTCATCAAAGGCGGCCTCTCGGTAGACATCGGCGTGCGCGCCTTCATGCCCGGCAGCCGCAGCGGAGCCAAAGACGCGGCGGAGATGGAGCAACTCGTCGGCACGGAGATCAACTGCCGTATCACCAAACTCGATGTGACGGATGAAAACGTCGTCGTGGATCGCCGTATCGTCCTCGAAGAACAGGCACGCGGTGTCACCGCGGCCCGCCGCGAGGCACTCAAAGAGGGCGATACGGTCACCGGCACAGTCCGCACACTGATGCCTTACGGCGCATTCGTCGATCTGGGCGGCATCGACGGCCTGCTTCATGTCTCTGACATCAGCCATACCCGCGTCACCAAGCCGGAAGACGTGCTCACTGTCGGCCAGAAGCTTGAACTCCGTATTCTCAAGATCGATCAGGAGACCCAGAAAATCTCCCTCGGCCTCAAGCAGCTCCAGCCCGAACCCTGGCAGACCCTCTCCATCACCGTCGGTCAGCGCATCACCGGCACCATAACGCGGCTGGCAGACTTTGGCGCATTCGTCGAGATCGAGCCGGGCATCGAAGGCCTCATCCATATCTCGGAGATCTCGTACGGTAAAAAGCTGCGTCATCCCGGCGACCTGCTCAAGCAGGGCCAGCGCGTGGACGCAGTGATCCTGGCCATCAAGCCGGAAGAGCGCCGCATCTCGCTCGGCCTCAAGCAGACCCTTACCGACCCCTGGACCGAAGCGCAACACAACTTCCCGGTCGGCTCGCAGATTGAAGGGCCGGTCACCAAGCTGATGAACTTTGGCGCATTCGTGCAACTGGCCGAAGGCGTCGAGGGTCTGGTCCACGTCAGCGAGATCAGCGCGGAAAAGCGCATCAATCACCCCTCGGATGTGCTGCGAGCCGGACAGATTGTCAAAGCGCAGGTACTGGCCATTGACCCTGAAAAGCGTCAGATCAAGCTCAGCATCAAGCAACTGATTCCCTCTCACATCGACGAGTACATTGCCGAGCACAAGGTGGGCGACTCCGTTACCGGCCGCGTCGTCGAGCAGTCACCATCTCTGCTTCACGTTGAACTGGGCGAGGGCATCCGCGGCATCAGCCGTATTGGACAGTCGGCCTCGGCACTCCCAGAACCTCCAGCAACCGCGCACGCGCACGCCGTCAAGCTCGATCTTTCCGCGCTCTCCTCACAGTTGAAGAACCGTTGGAAAGGCAACACGCCCTCTTCTCAAATCAAGCCTGATCCAATCGCCACCGGCCAAATCCGCAGCTTCAAGATCACCAAACTGGATGCCGGCGCTAAACAGATTGAAGTGGAGCTGGCGTGAATAGGTCTCCAAGCAGCGTCAGGGCATGACTTTACAGTCTGCGGATATGCACATCTGTGCGTTCAGAAGTCTCCGGGCACGGCTTCAGTCGTGCCGATAGACCCATAGAAAGAACATGGGCTTTAGCCCCTGGGGATATTTTTTTGGGGATTTCGCCCAAGTTCAGCCCTCTTCCGAAACCCATTCAGCCGCGCTCTGGCAATTTCTGTTTTCGGAAACGTATTGCTAGAACTCTATTACCGAAGGAATCTCCGCGCTGCCCCGCAGTTCTGCTTTCCTCATAATTCCTTTATACCGGTTCTGATAAATCTAAAGAACAGGGTTGCGGTTGCATCGGCTTGTCCGGCGCGCCTGTCAGAGTCCTGAATTCGCGGTAAGGAAAGCTGCAAGCCCTCATGAGCGCTGCCCATCCATTGCTGTTGGATACGCTCTTCGGAGAGTATCCACTCGATCAGGCCTTCGACGAGATGCGTCAGCGGGACGGCGATGTTCGCGCACAATACCGTGCGCTGGCCGAGACGCTGGCCAGCCTTCCGCCGGAAGAACTGCAGCGCCGCAAGCAGTCGGCCGATCTTTCATTTCTCACGCAAGGCATCACCTTTACCGTCTACGGGCGCGATGAGGGCACGGAGCGCATCTTTCCCTACGATCTGTTGCCGCGTCTGATTACTTCCCAGGAGTGGGAGCGGATCGAACAAGGATTGACGCAGCGCATTACCGCGCTGAATCTCTTTTTGCGCGATGTATACTCCGACGCCAAAATTCTCAACGACCGCGTGGTGCCGCGCGAACTGGTTTATAGCTGCAAGCACTACCGGCGACAGATGCAGGGTCTGCAAGTACCCCGCAACGTCTATGTCGCGGTGGTTGGCTCAGATCTTCTGCGGCTGAACACCGGCGAATTTGTGGTGCTGGAGGATAACCTGCGCGTGCCGTCGGGCGTGAGTTATATGCTCACCAACCGGCGCGTGATGAAGCGGACCTTTCCGCAACTGTTTTCCAGTTATGGCGTGCGTCCCATCGAGCACTATCCGCAGTTGCTTTTGGCTACGCTGCGCTCGCTGGCGCCGGAGGGAAGGCCGGAGCCGAATATCGTGCTGCTGACGCCGGGAGTCTTTAACTCGGCTTACTTTGAGCACACATATCTCGCGCGTCAAATGGGCATCGATCTGGTCGAGGGACGCGACCTTGTAACTCATGACAATATTGTTTATATGCGCACAACAGATGGGTTGAAGCGCGTGGATGTGATCTATCGCCGTGTGGATGACGACTTCAGCGATCCGCTTATATTTCGTCCTGATTCTTCTCTGGGCTGCGCTGGACTTTTCAACGCTTACCGCGCCGGTAATGTAACTGTGACCAATGCCTTCGGCACAGGCTTGGCCGATGATAAAGCGGTCTATGCTTATGTGCCCAAGATGATCAAGTATTACCTGGACGAAGATCCTATCCTGAACAATGTTGAGACGTTTCTACTGGGTGATCCTGCAGAGCGCCGGCATGTGCTGGCTAACTCTGGATAAGCTGGTCGTGAAAGCAGTGGGTGAAAGCGGAGGCTACGGAATGCTGATCGGCCCGCACTCGACAGCCGCGAAGCGCGAGGAGTTTGCGCGGGCCATCGAAGCCAATCCTCGCAATTACATCGCCCAGCCCACGCTCGATTTTTCGCGCGCGCCCTGCTTGATCGGCAGTCATCTGGAACCGCGCCATGTAGATCTTCGGCCCTACATCCTCTTTGGCGACAAGGTGAATATCGTGCCCGGCGGGCTGACTCGCGTGGCTCTGGAAAAAGGTTCATTGGTCGTGAACTCCTCGCAAGGCGGCGGCAGCAAGGATACCTGGGTGCTGGAGTAAGTTAAGATTATGACTTAAGCGAAGAGTGTGAGATTGAATCAAGAATCGCGCAACCTTCGCATACTTGTATTTTCTCCATCTAACTATCTCATTATTTCACTTTGAGGTGCTGCCATGTTATCGCGCGTTGCCGACAGTCTGTATTGGATGAGCCGCTATCTGGAGCGCGCGGAAAATACCCTGCGGCAGCTCGACGTAACCATGGGCCTTATGATCGATACCGGAGGCGCCAGCGAAATGGAGCGCTGGCAGCGGCTAGTGGCAGCGCTCGGCAAGCCGGCTGGGCTGGACTGGAATGGCAATTTGGAATCGATGGCCCATAAGCTGGTCTTCGACAATCTCAATCACGCGGCGGTAACGTTCTGCGTGAATGGCGCAAGAGAGAATGCCCGCCAGGTGCGCGAGGAAATCTCCACCGAGCAATGGCAGCGGCTCAACCGGCTCTATCATCATATACACTCTGCGCAGATTGAGTCTCAATTCAACGCCAGCATCAATGACGCATTGTCCTCGATCATCGATGGCATCCACCTTTTCAAAGGTGTCAGCGATACGACAATGATTCATGGCCACGGCTATCAGTTTATCCGCCTGGGCCGTCATCTGGAGCGCGCCTATGCTACGGCCACTTTGCTCGAAGTCTATCAGCCCGACCTGTTTCATCCGCAGGAGCGCGAGCATGAAGGCTATCAGTATCTCGAGTTAGTCGGCCTGCTGCGCTGCTGTACTTCATTTGAAGCATACTGCCAGGTTTATACTGCGGATGTTTCGGCGGCGCGCATCCTGGAGTTTCTGCTGCTCAACCGGGACTTTCCTCATGCCATCCGCTATTGCGTTGACAGTATGCGCGATGTGATCGATTCAATTCAGCGCACCGGCGGCCGCCGCCCACCGGCCGAGTTGATCTCCGGCATTGGCCGCCTCCATGCCATGCTTGACTTTACGACCATCGACGAGATACTGCATGGCGATACCTCGGCATTCCTGCACAATATTCGCGAACAGTGCCTGCGGATTCACGAATTGATTTACCGGTATTACGTGCATTACTCGATTCAATCCGCGCTGGCGAGTTAGCTGAGTTAAAGGAGAGCGAGCATGAACTATTATTCGATCCGCCATCTGACGCGCTTCCGCTACTCGCATCCCATCAGCGAGAGCATTATGGAGACGCGCATGCACCCGCGTTCGGACGCGACGCAGCACTGCCTGAATTACTCGCTTTCGGTAAGTCCGCGCTGCCGTGTCTTCAATTATCGCGACCATCAGGGAAATACCGTGCAGCACTTTGATATTCCCGGAGAGCATAATCAGTTAGTTATAGTCGCCGAGTCAGTCATCGAGCAGCAGGATTTACCCATTGTGCCCGCCTTTCTTTCACCTGATGCCTGGGATGCGCTGGATGCTTTGATCGAAGAGGGCGATTACTGGGAGATGCTGCTGCCTTCGACATTTGCCGTCGAAACTCCCGCGCTGACTCTGCTGGCGAAACAGATGGGAGTTACCCGGCGCGACGATCCTCTGATGCTGGTTCAGGAGCTGAATCAGCGCCTCTTTGATTACTTCGATTATGAGCCGCGATCTACGCGCGTGGATTCGCCGATTGATGAAGCCATCGTCAGCGGAAAGGGCGTCTGCCAGGACTTTGCGCATACCATGATTGCTTTGCTGCGCCATGTGAAAATTCCGGCACGTTATGTCTCCGGCTATCTTTACCGCAGCCGCGAGGACCATGACCGCTCAACGCCAGACGCCACGCACGCTTGGGTGGATGCGCTCCTGCCAGGCCTGGGCTGGGTGGGTTTCGATCCTACTAACAACCTGGTTGCGCATCATCGTCACATTCGCACCGCGGTGGGCCGCGACTATGCCGATGTTCCGCCCACGCATGGCATCTTCCGCGGCAATACCGAGAGCGAGTTATATGTAGCCGTACATGTGGAAGCTAGCGCGCAACCGCCTGCTCTCGACCGCTCGCTGCCCATTCCCGAAGATTGGAGCGTCTTGGTCGAGCGCGCACAGCAGCCGGCTCCGCCGGTAATTCCGTTCATTGACCTGCAGCAGATGCAGCAGCAGCAATAACAACAGACCGCGCCTAACTCAAAAACTCGGCAATTGCACTGACTACGGTCTGCTGCTCGTCTTCGCGCAACTCGGGAAAGATGGGCAGAGCCAGCACTTCATGGGCCGCACGCTCGGCCTCTGGAAAGCTGCCTTCGACGTAGCCGAGGCTCCTCAGCGACTCCTGTAAGTGCAGTGGAACGGGATAGTAAATCTCCGAGCCGATCTGGCGCGCGGAGAGAAACTCCCGCAGTTCGTCGCGCCGCGGGGTGCGCATCACATACTGATGCCAGACGTGATGCGTGCCGTGAACCTCATGCGGCAGAACTACGCCGTGCACGGGATACGGACCGGACTCAACCAGACCGGCAGCATGAAAGAGCGCATGATAGCGCTTGGCGACGACACGCCGGGCTTGATTCCAGCCATCGATATACTTGAGCTTGATGCCTAGAATCGCGCCTTGAAAGCCGTCCATGCGGGTGTTCCAGCCCACCTCGTCGTGATAGTAGCGGCGGCGCATTCCGTGCTGGCGCAGCATACGGGCGCGCTCGGCCACATCGTCGGAGTTGGTGGAGACCATGCCCGCGTCGCCAGCCGCGCTCAGGTTCTTGGTGGGATAAAAGCTGAAGGCCGCGGCATCTCCCAGTGCGCCAGCCTTCACTCCATTCCAATGCGCGCCCCAGGCTTGCGCGGCGTCTTCGATCAGCTTGACGCCGTAGGTTTTGCCGAGATGCCAAAAGGCCGTCCAGTCGGCGCATTGGCCGAAGAGATGGACAGGGAGGATCGCCTTTACCTCCGCAACTTGCGGGGACTTTAACAGAGCTTCCACCTTCACTGGATCGAGGTTGAAGGTGGTTGGCTCAATGTCGGCCAGCAGCGGCTTGGCCCCGGCGCGGAGAATGGCGCTGACCGAAGCGAAGAAGCTGAAGGGTGTGGTGATGACCGTCTCGCCAGGGCCGATACCAGCGGCGGCCATAGCCAACCAGAGAGCGTCGGTTCCTGAAGAGCAGCCAACGGCGTGGGCCACGCTCAGCCGCTTGGCTGCTGTGCGCTCAAAGTCTGCCACCTGCTCGCCGAGAATGAATTGCTGCGCCTCCAGCACGCGACCGAGAGCCTCTAGCAATTCATTGTGGATTGGCTGATACTGGCGTTTCAGGTCCAGCATGGGAACCGGCTGGGCGGCGGAGTGCGGCGATTTCGACTGGGCGTTCATAACATAATGCTAGCAGCATCCTGGAACCTGCGGCGCGTGCCATATCTTTTACCAACCCAAATCTGGTTGCTCCTGATGCCGAAAGAAGTAAGCACAACCACTAAAAATGTATTTCCTTTCCAGCGTATTGCTGCGCCCTCTCAAGAATTCATTTAATGGCTGATGATGCGAAAGGCCTGAGCAGTAATAAAGAACGGACCGCCTCCATAAATTGGATTGTTCTGCCAAATGACACCTACGCCTACCAGATCTCCAACATAGTTGCCATTGGTACTATTGCCGTAATCCAGCAGAACGGCAGGATTTCCCCCCGAGCCTACGAGACGAAGATTGCCCGTGACAATGTTCGTGATTGTTGTTTGGCAGGTGGGGTCTCCGCTTGTATCGCTATGTAAACTTGCATAGCGTGCCGCGATGCGAACCGAGTATACAGCATCGCAGTAGTTGTAGAGGACAATCGAAGCTTGAATAGTTCCGACTACTAGCATAAGGAACATCGGCAACATGAAGGCCATTTCCATGAGAGTGGAACCTTCATTATCCCTCATCCTCAATAACATTTTGCATCCGATCATCTAATTACCTCCCGGCATAAACGCATTTTGTGTATCTGAAGATCAAGTGCAACTGGAGGCTGATGGAGAACACCATGGCACTCTATAAGTAGCTTGTCCGTAGAGTGTGATTTGAGAGGGAATACCGGGGCAAACCAGGATACTTTTGAAGACTCCTTGGGTCTTGACTTGAACATATTCGATGGGAGTCCCTGCCGGGTTGCCCGGACACGATGCGCCCGAGGCGACCGATGCGCCGCCGGGGCTGCAAGTAAAGATGTTAGTTGCAACGGCCTGGTAACCGGATGTGACCGACAACGTAGTGTTTTGCTGGTTGTAAGTTGCCCAGAATTCCATACCCGATAAATTGTTCTGGTTTCCAGGAATTGCTCCGAAGGCGGCTCCCACCGAAGCCTGATCCTGCAGCTGCATATTTGCTTGAAAATAGAGTGCGAAATCGACGATCCCGGAGAGGATGAGGATCATGACTGGCGCAATAACCGCAAACTCAACCAATGCGACTCCGCGCTGCTCGTGAATCAATTTTAAGAAAACTCGGATATTCATTCCACCACCCCTCCAAGAGGACGGAATGGATTTCCATCCGAGAATGCGGAATAATTACCTAGAGGCGAAACCGCCGAACTGACGATTAACATATTATCCGTATCGAAGCCGAAATAATCGGTCCCGGAAAATGTGGAGGTAAACACTTCAATCCCGGTTCCAGTCGTGTAATAAATACCATCGCCCTTATATACTCCCGACAAAAATTGAAAATCCTGTCCCGAGGCGGATGTATTAACCCAGTTGCGGTCTCCAAAGACAACAACCCTCGGAATGCCCGCAGATGCCCCACTGGCGGGCGCCGAAAGAGTATATGTCCCCATAGTGACTATGAACTGCCCGTAAACATTGTCTCCCTTTTGTGTGAAAAACAGGGTCACACCTGTTCCAGTTACATTAACTCCATTCCAATTGGCCCCGCCGCAGATGATGTAAAGTCCTGGGTTGAGTGTGAATGTTCCCCCGCCGCTGAAGTTGAGTCCTCCGCAGTAGGTTCCTGGATTCAGCGTATAAGTGCCATTGGCAGTAATATGCACCGCCGCAGTTCCGGCCGTGACCCCGGTTCCCGCGGGATGACTGCACGAACTGAAAACTGGCTGGGTGATCGAACTCAGCGGGTCCGAATAGGCAGTCGCGCCGTAGCGCGGCGCATGAAATATTCCTCCGGAAAGCGAGGACGATGAAGCCGATCCAACGACATTTTCCGCATTGGTCCATAGGCTCGAGTTGGTGTCCACCTTGAGTCCCGTACCAACGTAGATGGTACAGCCCATGGTTGATCCGCCCCATCGCCCAATCGATGATCCGGTAGACAGATTCAGTGCGTAGGTAGTCAGTGACTTTGCCCCCGTAAAATAGGAGCACGGCGTCATTATGCTGGTGGCTTGAGCCGAGACAGTTAGACTATTAATGCCAGCGGTTTGCATGAAATATGTGGACACCGGTTCTGAGATCGTTACTGCTATAGCGTCGTAATCCCCAGCATAGTTCCCGGTTGAAGGCTGTTCTGCAATTGTCGTGACAACGCCATTGACGCCATTCGTAAACCCGTTCGAACCAGCGTCAGCGATTCCATCGTCTACCCACGCCGTATCTTCTCGATCATGTGCAACCTGAGCACCAAGTGCGGCTGCGTCGGCGGCGCTCTGCATTCGCATCTTGGTCAATTCCAGATTGGCCACGTCCAGCGTCAAGCCGCAGAAAAGAATGATAAGTGGCAAGAGAAGGGCGTAAAAAGTCGTCATTGCTTTGGCCTCTTGTCGGTGTTTTGTCTCATTTCACTTTTCCCGCACGCCGAAATCAACTCATGCCACAAACGCTGGTTTTCGCAGTCAAATCCTCAAGAGCACCGCCGATTTCATTCGCGCGGTACTTCTTTTTCGACACGGTTTCTCTGAATTCTGCTCGGAGTATACTCCGGTAAATGAGAATTTGTCGATCCCGTACGAAAATCCATAGAAAACAAATCGGCAGATTTTTCTTTAACTTCAATTTACTGTTGGTTATGAACAGTAATCGACCATCAGGCAATCAATAATTGACATGTAATATTCTTTATTAATATAGGATAACGCCGTGGTGTCTCAAATTGAGACAGATTCTTGAATCAAGAGTTGACCACAATAAGTTGAAGTCGCGGTAGTATTCCTGTATCAAACGCCGGATTGAGATAAGGCTGGCCGAGACTACTGAAATGCAAATCGAATCCGGCAAAGCAAGTTTTAGCCTTCTACACAAACTATTTTATATTTCCGGCTGAAGTTTTCCCTTCACTGACAATCCGGGTCGGACTACCGCTTGCCGCCGCGCTGCGATTGACTTCCATAAGTGGACTAAGTAAACTTGGTCCATGGCCCATACCGTCGATCCGGCAGCTATGAGTTGCTGCATGCCAGCATCTCTCCTGTAATCCGCGCCGATTTCCTGCCTCCGCGTCAACGCGATCCATTCGACCGCCTGCTAGCCGCGCAGCCGCTGGATTTGAATCTTCCACTGATCAGCGGAAGATTTTTTGAATCGCATAGCATGAAGCGGATGTGGGATTGAGTTATACCGTTTTAACCGCTGCGGCAACGCTTGGAGTTACTCTTGTCGAAGTATCATAAGTCGGTTGTGCCTACCAAATCGCGCGCGGGCGCGGTGCCGCTCGTGGCCATCGTCGGCCGCCCCAACGTGGGCAAATCCACGCTCTTCAACCGGCTGACCAAGAGCCGCCGCTCCATTGTCGGCGACGAGCCGGGCATCACCCGCGACCGCATCTATGGCGAATTTGAGTGGATGGGCCGCGACTTCCGCCTGGTAGACACCGGCGGCATGGTGCCCGATGACGCCGAACTGATTCCCTCCGAGATCTACGCTCAGGCGATGGTGGCGCTGGAAGAGGCTGATGCAATCATCATGGTCGTCGATGCCCGCACCGAGTTGGCCAGCCCTGACTACGACTTGGCGCGCATGATGCTGCGCGGCGGCAAGCCGATATTTCTCGCCGTCAACAAGGTGGAGGGCGAGGCAATGGCGATGCTCGCCGAGAACTTCCGCCAGTTGGGACTGCGGAAGATGTTTCCCATCAGCTCCGAGCATGGCCAGGGCATCGGCGATTTGCTGGAAGCAGTCTCTGAGGCGATTCCGGCGCCGCCGGAGGCAGCAGTCACAGCTGAAGTCGAGCCGGAAACCTCCAATAACTCAACCGAAAGCCAGGCCGAAGGCGACGCGGAGGGCGCGCAGCCCCACAAAACCCACGGCGAATTCGAGCAGCACGAGACCTCCATCGCCATCATCGGTCGCCCCAACGTCGGCAAATCCACGCTACTGAATGCGCTCACCGGAACCAGCCGCGCCATCGTCTCGCCCATCGCCGGAACCACCCGTGACGCCGTCGATGAGGTCGTGGATTTCGAGGGTCAACAACTCCGCTTTGTCGATACCGCCGGTATTCGCCGCAAGGGCAAGACCCACCTGATGGCAGAAAAGCTCAGTGTGGTGATGGCCCGCCGGCACCTGGAAGCTGCGGACGTCGCCTTGCTTGTGATCGACGCAGTGGACGGCGTGACGGCCGCTGACGCCACCATTGGAGGCTACGCCCATGAGAGCGGGCGCAGCATCATCATTGTGGTCAATAAATGGGATCTCTTGACCACTGGCCGCACCGACGGCAAGCCCCCCGCCGACCGCGAGATCTTCGAGCAGCAATTACGCACCGTGCTCAAGTATCTCAGTTATGCTCCGGTAATCTTCCTTTCAGCGATTGACGGTCCGGGGCAGGACGGCCGGCAAAATGCTGCGGGTATTGCATGAGGTAGTCGCCGTCGCTGCCGAGCGCCGCAAGCGAGTCACTACCGGCCAGATGAACCGCTTCCTCGACAAGATCGACTTCCAG
Organism: uncultured Acidobacteriaceae bacterium; assembly: GCA_963804315.1. GTDB lineage: Bacteria > Acidobacteriota > Terriglobia > Terriglobales > Acidobacteriaceae > Telmatobacter. Next base: position 4,777 of record CAWDQB010000034.1, on the reverse strand, counting down.
CGCGCCCCGGTTCCCATGGCCAAGCGCGTGCGCATCTTCTATATGACGCAAGCCGCCGTTGCCCCGCCTACCTTTGTTCTCTTCACCGACCGCGACATCCAACTGCACTTCAGCTTCGAGCGCTTCCTCGAGAATCAAATCCGCGCAGCCTTCGGCTTTCAGGGCACCCCCATCTGGTTCAAAGTCCGTCCGCGCAACGCCGAGAAGAAGGAATAGTTGTAAATAGCGCGCCTTCCAGCATCAAAATGCGCGGTACTCTTTCTCCGGGAAAACTCACTTCCGAAGTTAGGGTACCGCGCATTGACCTGGCGTGACGGTCAATCAACCTTCAATCAAACAGTCTTGCGCTTCCGGCCTTCGTACAGCGCGTCCAAAGCGGATTTCTGTTCGGCCAATTTGGTGCAGCAATTGGTATTGCATTTCGTACCGGGAGGGCTTAGCAGATAGATATAAGTCTGCAGCGAGTGCTCGCACGCTGGCGATGGGATGATGTCGAAACTGTGGAACGAAAAGCCGATATTGACCTGGTAATAGAAAAGATCCAGGAAGGAAGCAATGATGTCGAGTTCATTGATGTAACGAAAACTGTTCGACGTCAGAGCGTTACTCACAAGTCGGCAAGTAAGGCGACATTATTGTAGTAATCAAGCCCGCAATTTCGTATCATGAGTCATGCAGCGAGATGGGCGCACCTTCGATCACAAGACTCTTGAATCCATTCGTTTGATGGCTGTTGAACGCGTTCGCGAAGGCGAACGGCCCTCGTCAGTGATCGCCTCTTACGGGTTCAATCGCACCACGATCTACAAGTGGCTTGCTGTCGCCTCCAGTCTTGGCAAGGGTTTGAAAGCGCTGCGCTCGCGGCCTGCAACCGGGCGTCCGCGCACACTGACTCCGCGTCAGGAGAAGCAGGTGTTCGCCTGGGTCAACGGCAAAGACCCGCGCCAGTACGGTTTGGATTTCGGCCTTTGGACGCGGGCCATGATCGCCAGTTTGATCGAGCAGAAGCTTGGTGTGAAACTTGGCCTTACAGCGGTGGGCGAACTGCTCGCCAAACTCGGACTCACGCCGCAGAAGCCACTCGAACGCGCCTATCAGCGCAATCCGGAAGCGATTGAGAAATGGAAGCGAGAGACCTTCCCGTCCATAGCCAGCGCGGCGAAAGCGCAAGGCGGCGAAGTGTACTTCTGGGATGAATCGGGCTTTCGCGCCGACACCGTGCATGGCAAGACCTGGGGCAAAAAAGGCGAGACGCCGGTCATCGCGCGGCCCGGTCAGCGGCAGTCGATCAGCGCCGCATCCGCGGTGAACTCCAAGGGTGCCTTCTGGTATTCGACCTATCAGGGCGGCCTCAACGCCCAACTCTTCGTCACGTTGCTCAAGCAGATGATGCGCCATCGCACCAAGCCCGTTCATCTGGTGGTGGATGGACTTCCTGCCCACAAAACCAAACTGGTAAAGGAGTATGTGGCCTCGACCGAAGGGCGGCTGACGATCCACTTTCTGCCCGGCTACGCGCCGGAACTGAATCCGGACGAACTGGTCTGGAGTCATGTAAAGCGGACTGGGGTATCCAGAACGCCGCTACGCAAGGGTGAAAAGCTGAGCGAGAAGATTGAAATGCAACTGGCCGCAATCAAGAAAATGCCCAGTTTGGTCAGAGCCTTTTTTAATGCCCCGAGTGTCGCCTATATTACCGACTAGTGAGTAAATTGAGTGAAGAATTGAAAATCACCCACGGCGGGAGAAGCGGCGGTTACCAGCGAGAGTTTGAGCGCGGGAATCGCCGCCAGATAGGACGCCATCATCAGCGTGGCAATGGCTCCGCCGAGACTATGACCTGTCAGAACGATTCCTTCCTGGTTGGCTTGGATGATAGAGGTTGGATCGACTGCGGATTTGTCGGGGAGAATCCATTGCAATCCCTGGTAAAACTCGTAAAAGCCGGTGGCCACGTTGCTGCCGGGCAACGGTGGAAAGTGAGTCGGAAAGGCGTTGAAGTCGGTAAACCACTCCAAGTAGTTATCGGTGCCGCGAATGGCAAGCACCCCGGGGCCAGAAACGGATGGATTGCCGGCGATGAAGCCGAAGAAGACCCGTACTCCCGAGGCTGGGTCAATGCTGTTCAGATAGCAGAGAACCTCCCACCCCGGAGGAAAGCCTAGCGGTGGGGGGGGTGAGACTGCTGCTGTCATGCTTGTACATCAGGTAGGCGCTGTTGACGAAGTTGAGGTAGGCAATGACCTGCGGATTGAGAGGTGGCATATCTGTCGACTCCTAGGGGAATTGCTCTGGGGAGAGCTGCCATGAGAATGCAACGGCTCCTTGAAGAAATCAAGTGGATTTATTCCTCACACACGGTTAAAATAGGCGATTCAATCCTAGAGGTCTCTTCCGCTAACCCGATTGGCAAACAATTTACGCCTGCTTAACACTTCGCTCTGTATGGATCGAAATACTTCCGCGCCATGTGTCAGGCTTTTGCCCTAATATGGCGTGGAGGGTTCTCCGCGATGAATTCCGCTTCTCCTCTGCGCTTCGTCCATTTTTTCTCCCTGGGCCTCTTGGCCGCCTCCACGCTCTTTGCCACCCGCGCCACGGCGCAGAATGCTACAGAAGCAGCCAAAATTGAAACGATGCTGCCCACCGACGCGCGCGCAGTGATCGACCGTCTGACCATGCTGCGCGAACTGTCTGATGGCATATGGAAGATGCACGCCAGCGATCTGGCGCACGGCGAGGCTGTCACTCTGGACGAAAACGACTGGCAGCCCATCGCGCTGAAGAGCAAGACAACCAACGACGCCGTTTGGTTTCGACAGAGCTATGTAGTTCCGGCCACCCTCGGCGGCTACGATCTGACCGGCGCGCGCATCTGGTTTCAATTCCACGCCAACGCCAACGGACCCATGCCGGAGATTCTCTACTTCAATGGGCGGCGCGTGGCGATGGGCGACGACCTGGAGCCGACGCCGCTCTTCGAGAGCGCCAGGCCGGGCGACAGGGTCACTGTAGCCGTCAAGCTGCTGCATACCGTGGACGTAAAGACCTTTCTGGGCGCTACGCTGAAGATTGACTTCCCCGAAGGACGCCCCAACCCGGAGGACTTGCGTGAGGAGTTCCTCTCAGCCGCGCTGCTGGTTCCCGCACTCGCGCCCAATGACCCTGCACCGTTAGCCACGCTCAACAGCGCCATCCAATCTGTAGATCTGGCAGCGCTCGACGCCAATGACCAGAAGAAATTCGACGCCAGCCTCCGCGCCGCTCGCACGCATCTCGAAGCCCTCAAGCCGCTCTTGCAGCAGGTCACCTTTCATCTCACCGGCAACTCGCACATCGATGCGGCTTGGCTCTGGCCGTGGACCGAGACGGTGGACGTGGTCAAGCGCACGTTCGGGACGGCGCTGCAATTGATGTATGAGTATCCTGACTACACCTACACGCAGTCGGCGGCGGCTTACAACGAGTGGATCGCCGACAAATATCCGTCGATGAATGCCGAGATCGCGCAGCGCATCAAGGAAGGCCGCTGGGAGATTGTGGGCGGAATGTGGGTCGAGCCGGACCTGAATATGCCCGACGGCGAGTCGCTGGTGCGGCAGATACTGGTCGGCAAGCGCTGGTTCAAGCAGGCTTACGGCGTCGATATGCGCATCGGCTGGAACCCGGATAGCTTTGGTTATACCTGGCAGTTGCCGCAGATCTACAAGAAGAGCGGCATTGATTATTTTGTAACGCAAAAGATGGCCTGGAATGACACCAATCAGATGCCTTTCAAATTCTTCTGGTGGGAGTCGCCGGATGGGTCCAAGGTGCTGAGTTACTTCCCGCATGATTATGCCAACGATAACCTGAATCCGGTGCGGCTGGCGCGCGACTTTGTGATTGCGCAAAAACAGGCGACGGGCTTGCCGAGCATCATGGACTTATACGGCATCGGCGATCATGGCGGCGGACCGACGCGCGCGATTCTCGACGAAGGCTATCATTGGGCGGTGCGGATGCACTCCCTCAGGGGCTAAAGCCACGGATTCCTCTGGTGCTGCAACGTACGGGCTAAAGCCCGTACCCTTCGATGGCTGCGGCGCAGAGTACGTGACTCCGAAGTTCGAATTCGGCACGGCGCAGAGTTACTTCACGGCGCTGGAAAAGCAGATCGCGCCGGAACTCCGGTCTGGAATTATCAGTCGATTGCCAAAGGTTACACGCCTCCGCCCGCGGTTGCGGGTAAGGTGAGCATTCCCACCTGGAAGAGCGAACTGTACTTCGAGTATCATCGCGGCGTGATGACCACCCAGGCCAACCATAAAAAGAATATGCGCGAGGGCGAAGTGGAGATGCTCGACGCTGAAAAATGGGCCTCGCTGGCATGGTGCTTCATGGATGGGAATCTTTATATCCAGGCAACGAACTAACGGAAGACTGGAAAAAAGTTCTTTTCAATCAATTCCATGACCTGGCCGCCGGCTCTGGCATTGGAGTTATCTACAAGGATGCGCAGAAGGATTACGATCAAGTACACTCTTCCACGAATGATATTTCAGTCCGTTCTCTGAACCGAATCATAGAATCCATGGACGCTTATACCGGCAAACCAAAACCGTCAAGTCGAGTATTAGTAGTCTTCAATCCACTTTCCATGGAAGCGTTCTGGAACCGTAATCGCTGCACATTCCAGGTTATGATGGATTTATACTCGACGACATGGAAACCGGGACTCATTTTAGGAGCTACGGAATCACTTCTTTACATGAAGTAGATAGTGTCCACAATACTT
>CAWDQB010000033.1:0-67920 GCA_963804315.1 uncultured Acidobacteriaceae bacterium | reverse complement strand
CTTCAAAAGAAGGCAAACTGCCGATCGAGGGCGGTGAACCTCGCGGCGACCCCGTGCCCGTTAGCAGATTCGCGCCAGTGCTCTTAGGCGGATTAGACTGGTTGGTGAAAGAGGAGGCGCTGTATGGTGGACAGACAATGGCTGGAAGGATTTCAGCAAACGGTTGGCGAATTCAAGCGCCGTCGAGAGGCCAATGGTAATGTCGTCTCGATAAAGGTGCGTATAAGTCGGGTTTTTCACCGCGAACACTCTCCCGAAGCCTTCAAGATTATCGATGCACGACTCCGAAGTCTGCCTGAAAACTTGGAAGCCATTGAGCATGAAAGCGGGCCAGAACTCTTGCTTTACCTGGCCGTGGGAACGAAGTCCTTCCCCTCGCAAAGAGCGTCGTCGAATTGGTGACCGAAATCATCAAAGCACGATCCGCGGGCATAAAAAAGGGCGACCATCCAAGAGAGCCATTGGTACTCATTGTGCGACGTGTGGACGAAAAGAACGATTACCGTGAAGACGTAGTTCTGCGCATTGGCCACACAGACAAAGTGGATTCTGGCGTGATCGAGGACCAGTTAAACGCCTCTATCCGGGAGCTGTTCAAAGACAATGATTAGGCTATTGAGGAAAGGAACAGCCGTATCAGTGGCCCGCGTTCCCAGATCGTTAACCGAACTCGCCATTCGTCTCAATCCAGATTAACTTGGCACGGGCAATTGCAGCATATTTGCGGAACAGAAGCGTTACGCTCAATTTGTGTTTGTCTCAAGCATCCGTACAACGACCTGCATCTTAACCGCTGCGATTGTATGGTGCCTTGGGAAATACCGAAGCACCGCTCCCACAACATGGGGAGTCGCAATCCAGACAGGCTCCGCATCCGAACCCCCCTGCACGAAGACCGGCGCACCACTAAAACCGTGTGGGGCAACCTGTTCCTGGTGCAGCGAGTAAGGCATAAAGAATTAGTCTGGCGACAAGTAGTCTGTGGCTGCCCATGACGTGTCCAGGTTGGCATCGAATAAGACATGGTCTAGGTGCGGTATCAACGCCAGACGCCTTCTGGTTTCCAGGAATAGGAATACGACCAGCAAACGGGTTGCCCAAAGTCACCAATGACATTTGGTCTTGCAGGTCACCGCTATACATATCCTGTTCCAGATTCAGGAACTGGGCAGTTGCAAAGTGCCCATGATCGCCGCCCACTTCGACTGCGATCAAGTCGTGATCCTGGTCGATAACCAAGCCCTTGGGGAATGAATGCGGTAATGAGACGCCTGTGTCAAGCGTCATTTTTCCAGGCGGGAAATTTCGAGCGTCTTCGAAATTTACGGGCTGTGTGCCGCGAAACTTGAACTTTGCTGCCTCCCAAGACGCAATGACACCAGTCAGAGCACACTCTTTGTAAAAGAAATTGTGATGCTGAGACGAAGTATTTGCGCCCTTGAAACTGGACCAGAAACCCCGTTCCAACCGATGATTCTGCGGGCTTCCCCTGCGTCATTCCGCTGCGCGAGAGTATGGAAAAACACAATGAACGGGCCGATTCGATGCGCGAACGCCTGCACCTCCTGCTCACCTTGTGCAGATGGGTCAGGCATTCTTCAACCCCTGTTGAGCCGGGCTCGACTCCTCAACAGGCTTCAGAATTCGGTCTCCAAACTCCTTTGCCAGTTCATCGTATGCGTGAATAAGCTCCAACCCGATAGGAACAGCAGCCGCACTCTTTAAGTCACCACCTGCGACTAGAAAGGCTTGTGCTTTTGTAGTCGCCTGCTGTAACCGCGTGGCTTTCTCCTGTGTCGATGGCATATCCCTCTCCAATCCAAGGTGTGAATGACGATTAGATTGTACTCCGAGTCACACACACCAGACTCCCACACTCCTATACGGGCACATCCGTTGCTATAGGAGAGGTCGTAGCTCCAGCAGGCGAGCCTGAACCTCTTTCCACGAGGGATATAGGCCGTAACAAAGCACCTTGCACTGCCCATCATATTCCGCCGCGATGGTCGCGGCGAGTTCGGTAGGCGGGAAGAGCGCATCGCTCTTCGCAAAGCTCATGTCGTCGGGGTGAAAATAGCTTTTCGCAAAATGTCTGCTGCTGATCTGATCGTAGTCAGCCTTGATTGCAGCGAATTCGGCAGACTTCAGCATGGCGATCACTTCGTCCTGCCCAGCCAATTGGAACAGATCGTAATAGTGCCTTGCGTATGTTCCAATCGGTTGCCGGTCGCGCTTGAGCAATTCCACCTTCGCGTGGATGGCAAACATCTTCTCGACGAATGTCCGCCGGAAGTGCAACAGCCGCAATGGGAATCTTCCCTCATCCTCTGCGCCGAGTGAGGCGCCGGTTTCCTCCAGGAACTGACCAATATAGGAACGCAGGTCAACAACGCTTGTAGGCTCGCGGCCACTTGCCGTCCCGGCTTCGAGAAAGACGCGACCGGCGACTTCACCCGGTCCACCAAAACGCTGCGCATAGGAGAAGCGGTCGTTGCGACCGAATCCTCCAATGGTCTGGCTCTCTTTCTCGACAAACGCAAGAGCCGGGTGTGCTCCGACAGCATCACGGAGTTTTTTGAGTTCACGATCAATGCCGTTCTTTCCCAAGGCTGGTTTGAACCCGAGCGGATCGAGGAAGATGTCGATGTCTTCTGAAAATCTTTGAATCAGGTTCCAACCCTTCGACAGGCTCGTGCCACCTTTGAAAATGACTTTGTCGCCCGCGATGACGGAGATGATCCGTAGCGCCTCGGTGACGTAGTAATCCTTCTCAATGACTGCGGGGCGCAATCCGCGCCCGCGAAAATGCTCCGCCGCGCGAAGTATCGCCTGCTCGAAGTCGGGATGTTCGTACAACTTCATTTCACTCCTCCAGCGGTGTTGCCGTCCCGCACAGGATCAGACTCTCGTCGTACTTGCTGCGGTTCTATTTGATGTGCGATACCACTGAATGAACTACTTACTCGTACAAGAGTCTGGCAACCTATAAATGGCGAGAGTGCCCTGGGTCATAATGGCTACAAGTTCGACCAGACGGGTTGATGTCAGCATGATAGCCGCCTATGGATAGCAACTTATCTTTCCCATTCCATTCAAAGCAAGTCTTTCCGCTCACAGTGTCGATTACACTCACCATCTCTCCATTCGGGACATCCCCATCTGTTGACATTCCCATAGTCGGCAAGACAAGTGCGCCTTCCATGATTGTCTGTGCCAGCCCAACATGCCGTGTGAAGCGATCATACATTAGGCGGGTTCCATCATCGGACTTCCCTATTCTGTTCCCCCAACCATCTGGCCTGTCTAGCTTGAGAATAACCTTTCCATTGAAATCCAATATCTTTGGAGAGCCGTCCTTTTGAAACCATAGACGATCTGTCCCTAAAAACAGAGCAATTGGAATGAACTTATCTTTCGGACGACCTGCCACAAATGACCCCAAAAGCTTGCCATCGATTCCTTGAATACGGACAGTTCCCTGATCAAGGTATGCCGCTGCATTGGCAGAATGCGCCAGCAATCGTCCGCTGCCTTGCGGTATCTTCTCGCCCGTGGCTGAAATACCGGTGGCTGTTGGACTCCACTGGGAGTTAGTTAGGTCTCGGCTGAGATGAACCGCCCCGTTCTCTTTGCCTCTTCGTACAGATGTCAAAAGGACGCCACCGTCACTAGCACGATGAATTGCGCGATAACTCTCAACCTTATTCATCTGAGCGATCTGGCGTGGCGTTCCATCTGTTAGGTCGAATGTTGCGAGATTACATCCTACACTGCTGCACACACTGACTGCTAGTGTTTGATTTGCAAGGAATGCGACAGTTCCTTGAGTGGAGGTAGTTGTTTCCTGCGGTTCAAGAAGCGAAAGATCGATGGCATAGAGAGGCTGTGACATTATTTCCTGGGCGGATAACGACCCTTGAACCGCTGCTAAGAGAATCACACCATAAAACAAATCGCGGATATTCATCTGAGTCCTCCAACAAATCCCAATGTCAGTTGGTTGCTATCGAGCAGCATCTAGTCATTTACCTCAGCATCCATCTTATGGATGATGCCTTTGGCCTGCCAGTGGCGCGCGCCAGGCAGGCCGGCCAGAAGCCCAAAGTCGAACTTGGAAAACGGATTCAAAGAAGCCCGTAGACGCTGCGTCATGTCAGCCGGTTTGCCGATCTGTTCGCCGATAGCTCCAAAAATGGCGCGCACCCTTGGGGGTTCAGAGTCCGCCACTTTGAGAAGACGCTCAAAGCGGCCACTTTCAGAGAGCAGAGCCACAGCACGGTCGATGGTTTCTGACGGCGGCAGTTCGCTGTTCTTTCCGCCCCGTCTCAGGAAGTCAAGCAGAGCAGCATCGACCTCGGACAACCTGGACCATGCCTCCGGTCGCCGGGTGTAAACAACGGTCTCGCTGCCAATGAGTTTTCGGGGCAGGCTGAGCGCGCTGGTAGAGACCTCACTGCGCCGTGCGGTTTGCGTGGTGAAGCCGAGAAGATTAGCGGCGGCAATACCGGCTGGATAGACCGTCTTGCGGCGGGACGCGAGTTCCTGGATGGCGGTTGGACTTGGCAAGCTCTTCCCGAACGCCGTTTGTCGGGCACTATAGTAGACGCCTTTGCTGAGGCGTTCGATAGTCCCTTCGCGCGTGAGGCGTGACAGTGATTGCGCAACAGCCGAAAACGGCAGGTCGCCGAAATCTTCAAGTCGCCATAGGCGCTCGCCCGCGCACCCGATCCGGCGGCGGACAAGGCCCATGATCGGACTCGATTCCGTTGGCTGTTTTGATTGCGTTCTCACGCTGTCAGTATCCTTCAACGGTATTGTAATGTCAAGTTTTATTGCAACAAAACTTGACAAACTACTCTCATTTTCTTAAATGCTCCGCAGTTGTCCGCAGGCATGATTTCAGAGCCTGCGGACAACTGCGGAGCAGATAAGCGATTCGTTGCGGTTGCTGCGGTTCTTTCCGATGCATTCTGATTCTCAGCCGTTCGTTAGTGTTGCGGTTTAGAGCGACGCTTTCACGGCGATAACACGGGTTCAAATCCCGTCGGGGACGCCAATCATTTCAGCAACTTACGCGCTTCGATGATTTTTTCGTACGTCCGTATTGTTCCAATAGCAGCGGTGCTCTCGTTGTGAGGGTTGTCGTCGAGCAACATGCTCACCAGGCGGCTCTGTGCTTTACGCTTCACTTCCGTTACTGCTTGCGCGTAAAGATTCATCGTCACCAAGCTATTTGCATGCCGCAATAATTCCTGCACAGTCTTGACATCCTCCCCATTCGCTTTGAGAAGAGTCGCGTATGTGCGCCGGAAGGTGTGCCAGCCAATCCGGCCTTGGATTCCGGCAGCCTTCACTGCCGGTTGCAAGTGCCAGCGGTTGAGCGTACCCGGCCAATACGGCTGTGTGCCTTTGACGTGTGGACTGGCAAATACCCAATCCTCCGGTTGCGGGTAGGCACAAAGGGTCCGCCAACGCCACAATGCTTCCGCCAGACGCGCATCCAATGGAACCGGCTTGCGCGATGCCTCCGTCTTGCATTCGCCCACGTGCTGAAGCGAAATGGACCGCGTGACGCTGATCTCGAACTTCTCGAAATCAATGTCCTGCCATTTGAGTGCCAGCAGTTCACCCACCCGCAGCCCGGTCATCACATCGACCAGAACGGCAGTGTGCGTAGGCTCTTCGAGATAGAGAAGCAATTCCTCCACCTCGGCAAGCGTCAACACTGTGGGAATGCTCTTGCGCTTGGAGCTCTGGCGCACATGCGTAATGGGATTCCGGTCGTGCCACTCCCAGCGAACTGCGTGATTGAAGACCGCGTGCATGATGTTCCGGATTTTTGCCTTGCTGCCGTTGGAGAGATCGAGCGAACGAAGCCACTCTTCGACGGCAACCGATTTGACATCCTTCAGCCGGTAGTTTCCCCATCGGGGCAGAATCCACTTCCTGAAGTAGCCCTGGTACGTTTCGCAGGTTGCGAAGGTTTTGTTCGAGTCCTTGCCCAGTTCCTTTTCCCGGTAGTGTTCGACAAGCGTTTGGACACTGACCGCTTCGAGGCTGAAGCGCGGACTCTCAGCGTTGATGTTGACCAAAAGCGACGCAACGGCACGTTTTGCCGATGCCTCGTTCGGATACTGTTCCACACTTCCGACAACCAGACTGCGGCGTTTGCGGCTGCCGTCGGCAAGGGATTCGTACCAGCGATACTCCCAGGCGCGTGGACCGCGCTTGCGCTCCGCAAGCTGGAGGTTGCCTTGTTGATAGCGTGTCCGTCTCATTTCTTCCCCGTTTCAAGAGTGGTGAGGCGGCACGGATAGCTGTTCCGAGTTTACCGCGAGAGGCACACAGTGGCCCAGTTTGTAAACCCGAATTCTCCACAGCTTGACTACCTGCAAAGCAGCCACAAGGCCGATGCGGGCATACTGCGGGAGGGCTTTGTGATGCACATTCACGAGGGCCGCAACTTGTTCGCTGTTGAGCATGAGTCCAAGAACATGTTGGGAATCGAACATTATTCGTACGCTCCTACTTTCCACGATGCATTGGATTGTTAGGGCGTGTCTACATTAAGCAAAAGGACGATTTGCGCCTCATGGACAATCGCCGAGGCATTGTTGGAAACAGGGAGTGCATCAGGGCGCAGGGGGGAAACTGAAGGCTACCTGAGGAACCATTGGCGCAGGGATTTTTTGATTATATGAAATTGAAATGCGATGGCAGTTTGGGAAGTTTCGACGAAAGGCCAAGGAGCGCAATCCGGTAAAGCAAAACTGTCAAGGGCGGACTATGGAAGAAATTACTTGAAGATTTGATTTAGAGGTGAGGGCAATTCTCGCAGGGACGAGTGCCTTGTGGATCAGAATCGTCAAGACCTCGTGGCGATTATAGAAAGACTCCAGGTGAAATTTATGCTTCTGGCCACAATCATCCAAGAGCACCACGTCGTCATCGGCGATCGGTCCTCCACGTCGTTGCGTCGAGCAAGCTCGCAAGAGGCTGGAGATCTGGCTTTCTGTTACATTTGAAAACTGCTCCATAAAGCGCGCTGAGCGAATGAAATAGCGGCAGAAAGCGGCTCCATCGCCGGTTTTATTCCACGGGGGAGGCCCCACTAGGCCCAACGCAGGCACATCAATTGCTTCGACCATCCGCCACAAGGATGAGGTGAGAGTATTGCCATAATGCTTTTTTATCGACTGTACCAATGCGAAGTTCGGCTCTGATAAGCTCATAAAATCTCGAAGCTGATCCTGAAAAAAGAGAAGCCTACCTGCGCCAAAATTGGCCTGCGCCTCAATCTGTTCGTGGCAGGTAGGGCTTAGCGTGACCTCTGTGTCGCCGAACATTGCTTCCTGGTGCCACGGCACACCGGAGTGAATGATCTCGTGCGCTTCATTCCAGCGCCATTTCAGTTGAGGTTCGGAGGAATCGATAAGAATCCGCTTCCGATCAGGGAGATAAAGGGCCTTCAGTGAACGCTTGCGAACTACTTCCAAAATGAGAGTTGGGCGCAAAAAAACCTGCTTGGCTCCGATGTATGCTTTGCTGATGTACTCGCGCAAAGGTCCGTCTTCGACCGACGAATAATATTGGCGGTCGAGCTTCTGTAGTGTCCGCACATCATCCAGGTCAAGAGGCGGCTCTGGGTTTCCCAGGCCTTTAAGGATCTTTGAGACGACGGCGTCGATATCCCGAGTTGTGCGTACATCAAGGAAGGTATTTCTCATCGTTCATTCAGGAACTTCACATACTCCTCAAGAGCCGCGTGCTCCTCTGGGCTGACGCTCCCAACTGGTTCAGATCTTGCTGCGAAGCGGACACTAGCTTGCTGCAAATGAGGATCTTTTATCTGGAGCAGGCCAGCCAATACCATCATCTTTTTTACAGGCAGATTGAGCGCCACAGCCAACTGATGCACAGTTCGTAAACCTGGCGTGAAAGTTTCATCCATCTCGATCTTGAGAAGTTCCGCTAAATCCACATCCGCAATCTCTGCCAATTTCTCCGAAGAGAGTCGTCGCTCCCGCCTTGTCAATTGCAACAAACGCACGAAAGCCGTCTTTGTCGTTTCAACCGTCGGCATATTCACTATTTCGGCCTGGCATGTTGGGTCCAGCGTCGAGATAAGGCCGCCGACCGAAATGAAATGGCGATCCTCCTGTTCCGCTCGCCGCTCCAACCACTTCCGGTCCATATTGAATTTCATGGTCAATCTCCTGCCAGATATCTGCGTGCCTGCTCTGGCGTGAATTCACACCAGAGCAGATTTTGCTTGTGCGGGTCCCGCCCGACCGGTGTCATTCCGCATTCCTTGATATAGAAGGTTTCGGCCCCAGGCAGAGAATGTAAACCGAGCCTTCCCTTGAAGTCCTCCTCCTCACTCTGGAGGACAGCAGCTTCAAAAAGGCGAGAGCCTACGCCGCGATATTGTTGGCGCTTCCCCAATGGCTCCATGAGTTGTTTGATATTCCAGGGAGCTGTCTCAATGTAGTCGATGTACACGAGTGGCTTGCCCTGTTGCTCAGGAAGTCGGCATGAACGCACCACGGTGTCCACCTTCATGATTCCTTGTAGGCGTCCACCGCATGAGAGTCCGAAGAACTTGAGGGCGAGCATCTTCAACTCCGCTTCTTTGCGCGTCCAGTCCCAATGGAAGTGCCGTGGAATCAAAGTCGTCTGATTCGGACTTTTCGCGAGAGCTCGGACAGCGTCAAGCACGACCGGTCGCCAAATTGCCTGGGTTTCAATGAAATGCTCAAGCGTGATCTCGTCAAAGATTTCCGCTGCTACGGCCTGCCCTGAATGGCAATCGAGGATTTGGATCGTTTCCCTCATAAAACCATCAGCTCCGCCTTCTGTTTGTCGGGGTCCTCAAAGAAGAATTTCTCCCCTCGTGAAATCCGAGCGTCCACTATCTGGTAAAGGCGCAGCGCCTGACGCAGCAAAGCAGTTTTGCTCAGATCTTTCTGAATAGAAAGCTCTTCGAGCACACTCATCTCCTGATCCGTCAGATTGAGGGTCATTGTGCGCTTCGGGTTCATGGGAGCCTCCAACTTCACTATACACCGGATGGCTAAAAAATCAAGCATGCAAGACGTAGTTTTTATTCTATTGTTGGCCATTCATTGGCTATTTGTGGTATATTTTTAATGGAGCCAAGGAGGCTCGTACCGATGGAGAACGAACAGCAACCCCAACCTGAAGAAATCCTCGATGTTGTTGAGATCGAAATCTACGCCATCGAAGAAAAGCCTTTGCCTCGAGCGAAGCGGTACGTGATCCGCGTCGATAAGGAAAAGGTCACTGTCCATAAGCCTGAACTGACGGGGGCGGAAATCCTCGGTCTCGTCAACAAAACACAGGCTCAGTTCAAGCTCTACGAGCACCGGCGTCATCACCAACCGAAACTCATCCAGCCCGATGAAGAAGTACATCTTCACACACACCAAATTGAACGCTTTACCACGATGCCCAAAGACACTACCGAAGGCCTTGGCTCAGTTGCTCTGAGCCAGGCCTTCGCTCTACCGGTAGCAGACCAACGCTACCTAGATGGCCTCGGCCTTCGGTGGGAATGCATCATGGATCAAAATACCCAGTGGCTCATTATCAGTGGATGGCAGTCCCCCGAAGGATACAACCACCGTCAAGTAAATGTGGCGCTACTGATCCCGCCCTTATATCCCGATGCGCAGATCGACATGGTGTATTTCGATCCTCCGCTCGCAAGGACTGACGGCAAGGCCATTGGCGCTCTTAGCTTCTGCCAGATTCAGCAGACGAACTGGCAAAGATGGTCACGGCATCGCACAACGCAGAATCCCTGGCGTCCGGGGGTGGATGATGCGGCCAGCCACCTCACTTTGGTGGACGATTGGCTTCGACGCGAATTCGAGAAGAGGTAAGCCATGACCTACGCCCTGCGTCTCACACAAGAGCAACACCAAGAGTTGCGCAACCACCTTTTCCCAGGAGACGGCAAAGAGGCGGTTGCTATCCTCCTTTGCGGTAGAAGGGCAGGCAGTTCAAGGCACATTTTTACCGTTCGCGAGATTCATCCCGTCCCGTATGATCAGTGCCAGGAGCGGACGACTGCGCATGTAAAGTGGTCTACCGACATCCTCGATGCCCTTCTCCCATTGGTGATCGCAAACGACTTTTCCATTGTCAAGGTCCATAGCCATCTTACCGATTGGAAATTCTTCTCCGACACGGATGACAGATCTGATGAAAACATTTTCGGTTCCATCTCTAGTCTGTTGGGGGATGCTGCTTGCCATGCGAGCGTCATTATGGTGCCATCTGGGGAAATGTTCGGCCGTACAATCATCGCCGGAAAGGTTGGCGACTCTCTCTCTTCCATCATGGTTGTCGGGGATGATCTGAATATCTACCAGCCTCAACGCGGCAATCTAAGCGAAGAATTCAATCTGCGCCATCGCCAGGCCTTCGGAGAAGGCACAACTACTCTGCTTCGCACACTGAGCGTGGCAGTTGTCGGCTGTTCTGGAACCGGCAGCTTCGTCGTCGAAGAACTCGCGCGTCTTGGAGTTGGGAAATTGGTACTGCTCGATCCGGACCGTGTCGAGGAGAGAAACCTCAATCGCATTGTGAATTCGTCAAAAGAAGATGCCTATCTTGGCGTGTACAAGGTTCACGCATTGGCAAAGGCTATCGCGCGCATGGGCCTGAACCAACAAGTCACAGCGATGCCAATCAACCTCATTTCTCAAGAAGCAGTACTATCAGTCGCGGAATGCGATATTATATTCGGCTGCACAGATAGCGTCGAAGCTCGCCACATTCTGAATAGAGCTGCTACGTTCTATTCCATGCCGTACATCGATGTAGGTGTTCGTTTAGATGCGGACGGACACGGCGGCATTTCCGGAATCTCCGGAGCGGTCCATTACCTACAGCCAGGGAAATCAAGTCTTCTGAGCCGCGGAGTCTATACCATGGATCAGGTCGAAGCGGAGGGAATGCGCCGCACCAATCCCAAACTCTACCAGAAACAACGCAGGGAGGGCTACCTCCGTGGGGTCCAGGAAGATCGTCCAGCCGTAATCACGATCAATGGAACGTTCGCGTCATTGGCCGTTCAGGAACTCTTAGCACGATTGCATCCATATCGCAATCGCCCTAATAGCGATTATGCTTATATCGGTGGGAATCTTGCAGAAGTTCAATTCTTTACTGAGCCAGAAGGTAAGTCGTGTCGAGTTTTCATGCCGCACGTCGGCATTGGTGATATGGTGCCACTTCTTAATATGCCGGGGATACTATGATGAACTGGGTTGTTAAAGTATGGCGTTTTTTGGCCGAGTTTGGGACGAACAAGCGGAAATCCGCTGCATGTAAAATCGAATGCTGCGCTGAATTGCCGTCGAGATTACAGGGAAGTTGCATCTACGCCGTGGGGGAAAGTTTGTCGCCATGGTCAGCAGCGATGCTTTGTCCATGCGGGTGCGGAGCCGTTATTCATCTCAGCCTGCTAGACAACGACTCGCCGCATTGGCGGTTGTTTGTAGATAACAAGGGACTCCCAACTTTGTCGCCGTCAGTCCACCGAACTCAAGGTTGCAGATCCCATTTTTTTCTACGGTCCGGGCAAATCATCTGGTGTAATAATTTGAGCTGAAGCGACAATCCATGGAAAATACGATCTGCGCTCACTTCGCATCGGACCTCATGACAACTCAATTCATAGTTAGATCGCGTGTCATAAATCCCGTCCTCTTTATTAGATAGGATTGCCAGGATGTGGCTAGCCACATAACTTGGTTGAGCATGATTTTTTACAACTTGTGAAGTATGTCTGCTGTGTACGGTAGATGCTCTCGCAGGGGTACATCTTGCAGAAGGCATATCGCACGATTGTCAAAAGTTACCGGCTCATTCCCAGATCGTGCTTGTGGTTATCCTTTTTCCGCAGCACCGACGGTTCAATGGTCTGCAATGGCGGCCGCTCAGGGCTTCGCATTGGCGCGGGATGAGGCCGTGCCTGTTCTCTCACCAGTTCAGTTGCCGATGGCCGCGCCGTGGAGATGCCGAGCATATTGCGCAGTTGTTCGCGGTCACTGGTGACCACGACGATTTCTTGACGGCCACGTGAAGCCCCGACGTAAAACAACTCCTGCTTCATCGCATCGGCGGAGAGAATCACCGCATCCACCGTCTTTCCCTGGCTGCGATGCGCGGTAACCGCATAGCCGTGATCGAACTCGTGGTAATTGGCGGGCAACGTCCGACCATCCTCAAGGTGAATGCGGCCGCCATCGACATCGCGCACTTTGACCAGTTCGCCGTTAGTAGCTCGGAAGCCCGCACCGCCGCGATTGCCCGTCAGCAGCAACTTGTCGCCGGGGGCCACCTCAATCTGTTGGCGTTCATGCACCGAAAAAGAGCGCGCCTGAGTTGGACTCACCGTGCGCTCCATGCCATGCTGGTCTCTGACGACGATGCCCGACTCTTTTATTCGCTCGACGGTGAGCGCCTCATGCTTTTCGATTCCACGCGAAGAGCGATGGAAGAGCAGAACTTGCCCTGACTTGTAGTTCGCCAGATCTTTCTTTTGCGCCTCGGTCCATTGCAGCGGCACATAACGCTCGGAGACAATGCCGCGATCCAGTTCGCCGCGCTGCTTCATATCCTCACGGATGGCATTGGTAATCTTGCCGATCTCGTCATGCGTCCCGGCAACCACAAGAACCGTGCGGTTTGCATCCGAGGTGAGTGTCCGATATGCAGATGCAACCGCTTGCGCGCGCTCCATATACGGAACCTCACGAACGGCACCAATCTGCTCCAGCTTTTCAAATCCTTGCTCCGGCGAGTGCCGCAGTGTCTTTATGGCATCTCGATATTGCGCCTGCGTCTGCCGTTGCACATCCGTCAGCGACACGCTCATCATTCGCGACTCCTGCTCCAGAATGCGTAGGGCGTCCGACGCCTCGACACTCTGAAGTTGCCGCGTGTCCCCGGAGAAAAGAATCCGCGCCTCTTCGCGCTCCGCCAGTTTGAGAAGTTCCTCCATCTGGCGGCCTGAGACCATGCCTGCTTCATCCACAACCAGAACTCTGCCGTGCAGCGCGGCCTGCGCCTTTGGGTCATCCAGCAATCGCGAGATCGTCATCGCATCGCGGAAGCCGACCTTCTGCAACTCTTCGACCGCGCCGCGCGTTGGCGCAACCGCCAGAACCTCACGGCCTGCCTCCCGTAAACCGCGAGCGATTTCCGTGAGCGTAGCTGTCTTGCCGGTTCCGGCGGCTCCGCGCAGATTGACTGCGAAATCCTGCGAGTCCAGTATCTGATGAACGGCCCGCAGTTGTTCCTCTCGCAGTCGTTCAGATGCGCTGAATTCTCGCTTTCCGCCCAGGCGTTCATAGCGCCCAATGCCGCTGTCCACCGCTGCAATCATGCGCTGTTCGCGTTCAAGGCTTTCTCGCGTGGCCAGATTGTTCCCGGCTCGGATCAGTGAACCCTGCGACTGTTCCAACTCCAGAGCACCGCGCAGTTGACGGCGATCAAGCTTCCCGCGCCCGTGCCGCAGAGCCTCGGTCATCAACTCGTGTTCGCGCACGACTGAGCAACGCTCAAATAGATGCTCTTTCGCGTGTTGAAGCGACTCCGCTGCTTGCAAGAGTTCATGCGGAGTAACTCCGGCACGATCAACAGCCTCTTCATGCAGATACTTCAGCGCGTGGCGTTCTTCAGGCAACAGCCTTGCCTGCTGCTGTTGCCGCAATCTCTCCGTGGAGATTTCCGCCAGTTTGTCTGCGCGGGATTCGCGGACCAGCACGGCAACTTCATTATTGGTTGGCTTGCGACCATGCTCCGCCGTGAATCGCTCGATGGCGGCATCTCGCTGTGCGCTGCGCACGCTGTACTTTTCGAGCAACTGATCCGAGACTCCGCGAATCTCGAAACCGTGATCTCTGCCCTTGGAATCGCGGCGCGACTCAATCTCATATCCCAGGTCATATACTTCACGCGCCAAAGCATTCCGGTAAACCTCAGTCAGATACGCCCGGCGCTCATACAGTCCCGATGCCTGCAATGCCTTCCAGCGCCCCTCCACGCCGTCATAAGTCAAATTGGCTGTGACAGCATGGGTGTGCAGTTGCGGATCAAGTTCACGGCTGGTGTCGTGCCGGTATGCGGCCACAATCCAGTTGGTAGTTGCCCGATCCTCGTTCGCACCATTCAGCCGGACACGCGCTCCGGCATAGTTTTCTGCCTCAGCGAGCGCCTCCCGGACAGCTCGGTCATGGGCGGCAATCAGACGCTCATCACCGCCGACGAGCGCCTGAATCGAAATCGACTTCGGCGCGGAGAAAGTCAGATCGTACAGAGATCTCCCTTTGCTCTGTTCGCTTCCATTTGCATCAATACGGTCAGCACTGTGGCGAGGGCGGAGGAATTCTCCAGTCTCTGGATGCAACCCCTCTCGAACTGCTTCAAATTGTTTCCGCGTAACCTCTCCATGCAGACCCAACAACTCCGCACCCTGGCCATGCCATTCACCTTGAACACGACGGCATTCATCGTAATAGTCGCTGTGTTCCAGATGCCGTTGAGCATATCCAGCACCACCCGTCATGGCCCGCAAAGTCAGCACAACCCAACGCTAACCCTGTTCGAAATCCGAATGCAACGGCCTGAGTCACTATACCCTGCTGAGGAACACGACGGCACAGGAAGCCGGAAAGCGCATCCTGCAAATCCTCATGGAATTCGGGCGGAACGTGAGGATGCAGTAAAGCCCAAGCTAACATCGTGATCCCCCAATTGCAGTCAAAGCATCCAGATTCTGCGAGCGTCAATTTAAGAAAACAACTAGAAACCCATTCTCGCTGTGCTCGCTTAGAAGGAAGACACCATCCCTAAGCCTGACGGCTTAGCGATGGTGACGGAATCTGCTGACATCGAACAGAATTCGGACAACGTCGAACAGTGTTCGAAGATGATCGAAGGTTGTTCGCAATGCGTTCGAGGATCTATATAGCCAGCCGAAAGGCTATCCGATGGCTCAATCTTCAACACGGCGGCGATTTGCCTGCCGCCTGCCGTGCGCGCCAGACTATCGGCACCGAACACGAATGACGCTCGAAGGCAACAGCGCCATATCGCTTGGAAGATGCGCAAAAAGGACTATGCGGGAGCCGTCTGTGTTTGATTCTTCAATTTATGGACGAAGGCATAGTAGGCCACCATCACGCGAAATGCCTTGGAGCGATTCACCCCGCCGAGGATCTCCCCACCAACTCTTTCCAACTCATCGGCGATCTCAAACGTCAAAGGAAACACAAAAGCGGTGTCGATGCTCTGAAATGGGATATTCAGCCACTGATTGTTGTAGAAGGCAACAAGCTGCGCCTGCGCGGCCTTGCTTTTGAAACTCATGATGATGTGCTCAGCGAGGGCGTTCTTCCGACGGACTTTGAGCACGGCAAAAAGTTGGTTGAAATGGTTCTTGGTGAATTTGGAATCGATGGTGAGCCGGAGTTGAGTGCGCTCCTCTGCGGGAGAAACGATTCTGCGCTTCGGTCGGGTTGTAGCCTTCTTAGCGGCTGGCATATGGCTTCCTTGTCGATATGTATCTTACAGCATTAGTATATGAGCGTGGAAGATAACACTGCAAGCTATTGTTGCAAAAGGAGTTCGCGCGAAGAATGCGGAGGAGGTGTAGTGGGTTTATTGCATGAAGGGGGCGAGAGATTCAAACCTGATGAACCGCAACGAGCCTAACCGTGAAGGAAAAGGAGAAAAGAGAACCGGCCAGATACCGTGTAGCGCACGACTGAGTTTAAGTCCACACGCGGCTAGCGAGGTTGCGGCCATGAGTATGCAGTTTCAATCCCCTGCGGGGCGCGATCAGTATCAGCCCATCTGGGCTTAAGCACCCAACTCGAAGCTCTGCGGAACGATAGCCTCACGGCTATATAATGTAAGTATCCACCGTCCGAAGCAAAAGCAAGAACAAAAGCAAAAGCCTCGTACTGCTATCGTTATTGCCGCAGCACTGGCAATTCGAGGGAAAACATACTCCCGGAATTCTCAAAGTTCTACTGCCACCCCGGCAGAGCCGGGGGATCTCCCTTTCACTTTAGTCTCATGCTTTCCATTTCATTTCGGGTAGACGAGTTGCCGTTTGCCGCAAGGGCATATTACCCACGGTCGGAATGAAACTGAGCAAGCCTGGCGACAGCGCTTCCTGGTTGTATATGGCAGCCTTTGCACCAGCGAACGCTCCGAAATGCAGGATTGTTGCTCGGGATACCAGAAAGATACTCTTCGAAATACTCACAGATGTATTCTCCGTTCTTGCATTTTCTGATTCAGAAATAGCCCTGCGCGCGAAGCCAATTATCGAGCAAGGCAGGCCACACCTCCAGGGCCGGATCGCCCTCGCCAAGCCCGCTGCCGTGACCACCGTGCCGGAACAGGTGCATCTCGGCGGGAACACCGGCATTGATCAAGGCGCTGTAGAAGTCAACACTCGCAGATATTGGCACAGTCTTGTCATCCGTTGTGCCGTAGATGAAAGTCGTCGGTGTAATGGCGCTAACGTGTAGCGACGGCGTGTACAAAGTCTCCCATGCCTTACATTTCTCTTCTGGGAACGTCCGCAGTACCGAGCAATACGTGATCAGCCCCCGGTCGTTCGGCTGCATAGCGTTAAGCCATGCATACCCAAGAACAACGAAATTGGGACGATCACTCAATCGGTCGATCGGATCAGGTGCTTGCGGATCCCCATCGTCGCCGGTCGTAGCAACCATCGCAGCCAGGTGCCCACCAGCTGAAAATCCCACAAATCCGATCTTGTCTCGGTCCAGATGAAACTCATTATTCATTGATCGAACAAGACGCACAGCGCGTTGACCATCCAGCAGTGGTTCTGGATAAGGATTGCTTTTCCCAAGGCGATATTTGAGCACGAATGCAGTTATTCCGCGTGCGGCGAACCAGTCTGCGACCTGACGTCCTTCGAGGTTCATGGTTTGCGCGACGTATCCGCCGCCGGGTGCGATGATGACGGCAGTATGATTTGCTTTGCCAGCCTGTGGGCGAAAAACGGTCAGTGTTGATTGGGAGGAACTGTCGGCAGACCATAGCGAGATAGTGCTTATCCCAAACTGAGTTCCCAAACCACCTTCATCCGCTACGGCAACTTGTGCAATGGCGCGACTGCCAGCCACCACAGTAAAGAGCACCAGCATGATCCGAGTCAGTCTCGAAAAGTTCAATGCAATATCAAACATCAGGCCTTCCTTCCCTTGCGTACTTAGATGACGATCGAAGTGCTCGCATTACGTGTGCACCCGTTCAATTCTCAGTGTTTCCTAGACTTTCACTGGCACCTTCAGACCGTATCTTCAGGCCGGCAGAAGACTTCCCATTTTCTTGGCAATTGCATATGCAGCGTAATCCGGACTCAACCTGCAGAGCTTGTTCATCAGCGTTGAATCCTTCCCGACAAAGATGTGGTGCACGTTCCGCTCCATGCCATTGACAATGATCTGCGCGGCCTTTGTTGGTGAGAGGGCTTTGTTTGCTCCGTTGTTCCCGGCCTTGCTCGGCATAGACACACCAGAGTTTCCACGAATGTTGGTTGCGACAGCGCCCGGGAAGACAACGGATACGCGCACACTCGTCCCCAGGAGTTCCGATGCAAGGCCTTCCGACATGAGCTTCACCGCCGCCTTCGCGGCACAGTAGATGGTTTGACCTGGTACCGGCACAAATCCTCCCATACTGGAAAGATTCACGATGTGCGCCTCAGGCCGTTGCAGCAGATGCGGCAGGAATGCCTTGGTCATATACAGCGTGCCGAAAAAGTTCACATTGAAGACACGTTCGATGACGGAATAGTCAAGATTGTTGAGCTTGATAAACGGCTGAATGATGCCGGCATTGTTGACGATGCAATCGACTGCTCCGAAATGGGCAAAGATCTCTGCCGGCAGTGCCTCAACCGCTGACCTGTCAGAGACGTTCACCACAAACTTTTGAAGGTGGTTGCTCAACAGGCCTGCAAGCGACGAGGTCTCTTCCAGCGCAGCTGGGTTGAGATCGACTCCAGCAACATTTGCGCCTTTTGAGAGAAGCAGAAGAGTCAGCTCCCGCCCAATCCCGCTTCCAGCGCCAGTCACAACCACGACTCTGTTTTGAACTTTCATCTTTGACTCCATTCATTTTTGCAGCGGAAGGTCTCTATCGAAGCTCAGAGAATGAAACCGACGGCAGGTTGGACACGAGGCCAATCGAGGACGCTTTCATCCCGTCCGCGGCGGCGCTGAGCTTGATTTCGCCAGCGTTGCGCATGGCTCGCAGAACCACGAGTGCCCGGCCATGAAAGAGGTTGAACGAGTTTCCCGCATAGGATTCCTGCGACTGTCCATCCCCGTTGCCAACCGCTGCGATCGTCGCTGCACCGGTGACAGAGAAGCGCGCGTTCATGTCGGCATTCACTTGGAGTCTACCCTTTTCATCGACCGCCTCGACCGTAACAAAGGCCAGACCCTGACCGTCCGCAGTGATGACAGCCCTGTCGGCTGTAAGCTTCAGCCCTACTGGTTCTCCTGCTGTTTCGAGCGTGCTCTCTGCAACGGCCTTGCCGGAGCGAACGCCTTCTGCTCGCAATATTCCCGGCGTGAAAGGAACTGAGAATTCCGCTCTGAATGCCTGATCGCGGCCTGTGGGCTTCTCCCCAATCAACTTGTCATTGAGGTAAAGGCGCACAGCCTCGGTCCCCGCATACACTTCGACAGTCATCGCTTTGCCTTCCTGACCGGGCCACGTCCAGCTTGGCAGAGTGGGAAGAACAGCCCAGCCTGCGGCGACGAGCTTTTTATCCTCGGACTCCGGCAAGCGCACGGTGACGTATACACGGTCACCGCCATTCCAAAGAATGTCGCGATAGTACGACGATGGCTTGCGGAATCCGGTCAGATCAAGATCACCGCAATACGCCGCGTGCCAAGGGAAACCGGGGGAGAGCGGACTCGGTGGCTGCCCATTCTGGAAAGGGGCCATCGGATTCTTTCCATCGGCGCCCATCTTCGCCATGTAGGACCGCAGGAACTGCTTCATCTGCCCCGCTTGTGTGGCCTGTTTGGCAGAGCCGTATCTCCATGCGCCAATGCCGGATTCTCCCAGGTAATCCTGCGCGGTCCACACGAACTCTCCCACAATGAAGGTGTGGTCCTGAACAAGCTCCCATTGCTCGAATGCGTCAGCGGGAAAAGATTCGGTTGTCATCATGATTCGGCTGGGCACGCGGCGATGGTCTTCAGCCAGATTCTGCGCCAGATTGTAGTTGTATCCTGCAATGTCAACCTGAGCGATGGCGGCGTCAGGATTCGGACCATACGTTGCACCTGGAAACGCTTGTGTAAGCGGCCGCGTAGAATCCAGTGAGCGCACGCGCGCGGCCAGTTGTTTGGCGATTGGCGCGCCATCCGCTGTCCACACATCGGGAATTTCGTTGCCAATACCCCATGCGATGATGGACGGGTGATTGCGGTCCCGCTTGACCATCGCATCAAGGTCCTGCTGCCACCAATCATGGAAGAATCGGGCGTAATCGTATCTGCGCTTGCTCACCGTCCACACGTCAAAGGGCTCATCCAGAACGAGAAGGCCCTGGCGATCGCATGCATCAAGAAATGCGGTAGAGGGCGGGTTGTGCGCCGTACGGACAGCATTGAATCCAGCGGCTTTCAGCAATTCCACCTTGCGTTCTTCGGCCCGATCGAAGGCTGCCACGCCAAGCGGGCCGTTATCGGAGTGGACGCTGCCCCCATCTAGTTTGATCGGTGTGCCGTTCAACAGCAATCCCTTCTCGACAGACCATGCAAGCGAGCGAACACCAAACGGAGTATCGACTTCGTCAAGTAGCTTTCCGTTTTTTAAAACCCGCGTGATTGTGTGATAAAGACGCGGTGTCGCCGGCGACCAGAGCATCGGCGCGTCGAGCGTAATCTGTTGCACGGTCTCAGCCGATTGGCCGGCTTGCACAGCGACCGTGCTTTCCAGTGCGTGCGTCTTGATACCCAATGGTCCAATCAAAACTGTTCTTAATATAAGAGCCGCATCTTCGTTTGACTCGTTCCGAACCTGAGTCTTCACGACAACGATTGCCGACTTGACTGAGACTTCTGGCGTGCTGACGAAGACTCCCCATGGAGCGACGTGAACCGGCTCCGTCACCACGACACGGACATGACGATAAATGCCTGACCCGCTGTACCACCGGCTGGCGGGCTGCTCTGCGTTGTCAACCCTTACAGCCAGGAGATATTTAGCCGAGAGTTTGAGCAAGCTTGAAATGTCGATACGAAAACTCGTGTATGCATACGGATGATTGCCAATCTTACGGCCATTGAGATAAACGGTCGCGTTCGATGCGACCCCATCGAACTCAATGACAACACGCTTGCCCTTCCAGCTCGCGGGAACAGTAAAGGTCTTTCTGTACCAGCCGATACCAGCGGGAAAGTATCCTCCCCCGCCTCCGGTGGGATTGGTCTCGCTTGGAGGCCCTTCGATACTCCAGTCGTGCGGCAGCGTAACAATGCGCCAGGAATGATCGTCGAATGTTGCTGATCCCGCGCCAACCGGATCTCCGAGCAGGAACTTCCAGTCTGCATCGGCTGAGATTACGATCCGGGGTGCAGCAACCGGCTTGGCGAGAAGATGAGCGGTCGACAAGAACAACACTGCCGCGACCAGGACCTGCATGAATTTCGAGAGACTCTTGCTCAACCCAGTCACACTTTGCTCCTTGTTTCGTAAGTCCTGGCGAGGACATCTTCCGCGTCGAGCAACCCCACTCACGGAAGAACTGAAAATGATTCGTGGAGTGATGCGTTGGAATCGCCGCCAACCCACAGTTCAAACTGGGAGGCATCATTGACCCACGACTTCGTCGCGCTGCTCCAATAGGTGCGGTCTTCTTTGCTCACTGAAAACACAACTGTCTTCTTCTCATGCGGGGAGAGCGGCACCCTGTGGAACCCTTTGAGTTCTCGAACTGGCCGTGAACTCGTTCCGAATCGCTGATGCAGGTACAACTGCACAACCTGGTCGCCTGACACATCACTTGTGTTCTCGACATCCACCGACACATCGAGGCTTTCATCCGCCTTGACCTCAGGCTTGCTTAGGCGGAGATTCGAAAAACTAAAAGTTGCATAACTCAAGCCGAAGCCGAAGGGGAATAGAGGCGTGCTCTCTTCGTTCCAATAGCGCTTGTCCTGGTCCCTTGGTGCATGCGTTGTATTGTGCGCATAAAATGTCGGAACCTGCCCCACACTCCTAGGCCACGTGAAGGGAAGCTTCCCGCCAGGCACTGCCCTCCCATAGAGGAGGTTTACGATCGCGTTGCCGCCCTCAGTGCCGGGATACCACGCCTCAAGAATGGCCGGAACATGTTCAGCGGCCCAGCCAATGTTCAACGGTCTTCCATTCAGCAATACCAAGACGACCGGTTTGCCAGTCGCAATGACAGCTTCGAGCAACTGCTCTTGTTTTCCCGGCAATTCCAGCGACGACCGGGAGGCAGTCTCGCCGCTCATGTTCTGAGCTTCGCCTAGGATCATGATGGCAAGATCGGAGCGTTGCGCGATTTGGACAGCCCTAGCGAACTCCTCAGCGGCTTGACTCTCGGACCACAGGGCCTGTTTCTTAACTTTGGAAATTGCATCCGACGGAGACGAAAATTTGCGTGCAATCTGAGCGCCCGGTGCATATTCAACGTGAATGTCGCTACCGGCGAGCTGCTGGAGAGCTTGAGGTACCGTGACGGTCTCGCCGGGCTCGTTGGCGAAGACCCAGGATCCGGTAATGTCATTGTTGGAATCTGCAAGAGGGCCCAGCACGGCAATGGACATGTATTGCGAAGCCTGCAAGGGCAAGAGTCCGCCATCATTCCTGAGAAGCACAGCAGATCGTTCCGCGCTGTGCATTGCTTCTGTTCTGTGATCGGGATCATTCAGGATAATCTTTGCTTGCGCCTCGTCCACATACGGGTGTTCGAACAAGCCAAGCCTGATCTTCATCTCCAGAATCGGACGAACTGCATCATCCAACTGCTCGATTGTGATTCGTCCAGCCTTCAGGGACTCTGGCAGAGTTGAGCCGTATTCAGTTTTTCCGAGCCCCATCTCCATGTTCACGCCGGCGCCGAACGCTCGCAGTGCGGCGTCTTGAGAATCCTTTGCGAAACCGTGTGTCGTCAGGCTGTTTACCGCCATGGCGTCACTTATAACAAATCCCTTGAAATGCCATTGATCGCGCAGTACGTCCCGCAGAAGCCATCGATTTCCAGTCGCGGGAACTCCATTCAAATCCATGTAGGCGCTCATCACCGTTCCCACGCCGGCATCCACCGCGCTCTTGAAAGGAGGGAAATATACATTCCACAATTGGTCGTCGGATATGTCGGCGGCATCATAGTCTCGCCCGCCCTCTGCTGCGCCGTAACCGGCAAAGTGTTTAGCACAGGCGATGATGTGATTCGGCGCTCCAAGGTACGCGCCTTGAAAGCCCCGCACCTGGGCAACGGCCATTGCCGAACCCAGATAGGGATCTTCACCTGCCCCCTCGATGATTCTGCCCCACCGGGGGTCCCGCGCAATATCAAGCATGGGCGCAAAGGTCCAATGGACTCCGGCGGCCCGCGCCTCCTCGGCGGCGATTGACTGTGCCTTCTCGACCATTGACGGATCCCAGGACGCCGCCATCCCAATCGGAACCGGGAAGACTGTCCGGAAGCCGTGGATGACGTCGAGGCCAAACAGGAGTGGAATGTGCAGGCGCGATCCGTCCACCGCGACGTGCTGAAGCCGATTGATTTGCGCTGGGTCTGTCATGAAGAGCACGGATCCGAGTTGCCCTGCCCGAATCCGATCCTCAACGCTAAGGCCAGAACCGAAGACGAAGATCTGACTCATCTGACCGATCTTTTCGTCGGTCGTCATCTGTTGCAAGAGGCTGTTCGTGCGTTGGGTAGCCGCAGGATCGCTCAGTTGACTCCGGTCGGCAGAAGCCGTGGGATTCTGAGCTGCAATCAAGACAGGCAGAGCGCACACACCGCTTGTCAGTACCATCGAGAAAAACAAGAACATATACCGCAAGCGCTTCATCTGCTGCCCCTCGCAATTTGAAGTTGCCTATTTCACCGGGGTGGCCGTGAAATCGCCGTCGACCCCAAACTGCTCAACGCTAACGCTCCCCGCGATCTTCCCTGCGGAATCCACTGTTCCCGTGAACTTCACGGTGAGAGGCGCGCCGTTGTAGTCGGTCTCGTACGACCAGGAAACTTTGTTTCCATCGACCTTCCCGGTAATCTTTCCCGAACCCTGTTCGGAAGCGCACGAGCCGGTCAAGTCATTGTCTTTCTGGGTGAAGGTGCAATTGGAGTCGCTGTCATTGCCCATAACCGACTGGTGAATCTTCCATTTGCCGGCCAGGGACGCGTTGTCTGCCGCCATGGAAGTGACGGCTGCGGATGCCAGGAGTGCTGCCAGAAGCAGTGTTCTCATTTGTTAATCCTCGTATGCGTAGATCGGCACGGAATGCCACTTCCGTTACAATAAATGAGACCGAGTCTCATTGTCAACACGCATTCTCGTCTCTGTGGTAGAATCATTAGTGAGACGTTGTTTTATCAATGAGATGAGGACAACTGTCCATTGCAGGGGGGAGAACTTGACCAAAACCAGTCTTGGCAGCCGCAAAAGGGAATTTGTTCGGGAGACAATTTTCGATGCTGCAATTGAGTTGTTTGCGACGAAGGGCTTCGACGAGACCACAGTAGAGGAAGTAGCGCAGGCCGCGGGTATATCCCGTGCTTCGTTCTTTCGCTATTTTTCAAGCAAGGATGATCTGCTGGCGCAGAACGTGCTGAAGTACGGGCAAGCACTGACGGCTGCCATCAAGGCAAGCAAACCTTCTCTTACATCTTTCGAGATCATGCAAGAGACGGTTCTCTCTGTCGCCAAACACACGGTCACCCACCAGCGTTTGCGGAAGGTCATTGAGATCTCCCAGAGAAGTGCCTCGGCGATGCAGGCTCACAATTCCCGCATGATCGAGGTGGAAGAGAACGTCTCAAAAGCGTTTGCCGAAAGAATCAATGGCTTATCGAAGAATGATCTCGAAACGCGACTGCTTGCGGTGATGACCGTATCGGCCATGAATGTTGCGATCATGTGCTGGTATAGAGGCGATTACCAAGAACTCCCCGAAGCAGTGGAGCAGGTATTCTCTTATTTCACTCGAATCGTCTGTGACCAAACCAGTACGAACGCAGTACGCGTAAAACCAGGCCCGAGCGAGATTACTTAAAGAGTGAGTTTCAGGAGACCGAGAGAGTCTCGACACCGCCGAGGTTTTCGCGGTCGCCGGTAAACGGGCGGTCGAAAACCAAGTGGTACTACCTCTTATCCTAAATCTGGAGGCGAGGACCGTCTTCGATATATCCTGCCTTAACACCCGCAACATCTTGCGGGATTGGTACCCTGTTTTGCCGGACAAGCATACATCTTTACTGGTTCAGGCTGCAATGAGCGACTGATTTCAGCGTGCAGCCAGACGGAGCCAAGGACGAGAACGGCCTGCGATCAACCGGCAAGCTTCTGTTGTATCCATTCGTCGAGGACGGAGGCGCGGAAGCGCCAGACTTTGCCGATCTGCAAGGCGCGAATGTCCCCTCTCCGTGCCATCCTTTGGAGCGTCTTGGGATGGAGTAGCAAGATCGCTGCCGCCTGGTCGGAGTCAAGCAGTGGCTCTGTGGCGAATGCGTTGGTCGGAAACGCCTGCAAGCGGGTCCTCGAATGTTCGGCATCAGCAGCGGCGGCCGACTGAGTTTTCTCCGGAACGCCCCGCACGGTTAATCTGTCTTTGCCCGGAATAGCCTCGTGTAGATAGTTGCGCGCACCATTGCCATTGACTGGAGAATAGCCCTCCACTTCACGGAAATCCGCTTTTCGCATCGCATTATTCATCATTCCCCTCCACAAGGGTGTTGCAAAATAATTATAGCATAATGTAGATAATACACAAGTCAGGTAGTATAACAATCGAGCAATAGTCCGTATATTATTCACGAATAAAGACATAGGCGAATATTTCTCAAGGGATGCGAAGGTGGGGAAGCCGGGCGCTGACATTCAACGGGTTTGCCGCCCGTACTGCCTTGGCGTTTCAGCCTCTGGCCAGATTCAGCGCATAGCGAGCGTGCTTGCGCTCACCCGTGCGGACAAGCGCGCCCTTCTCGGTCAGGTCAGCCAAATCGCGGGTAGTGGTTGCGGGAGACGCGCCAGTGATCGTGCTGTAGTTGCCCGCGCTCAATCCGCCCTTGAACCCGTCCGGGCCTTCCCGGAAGATTCGCAGCAGCGCCTTCTGCTGCCTGTCATTGATATGGCAGCGCAGCCGGTCCAGCAGTTTTGTTTTGGCAATCAGGAACTCCACTTGCGTGATGGTCCGGCGCTGCGCTTCCAGGGCAATGTCGGCAAACCATGTGAGCCATGCCGTCACATCCATCTGCTTGTTCGCCTTTTCAAGAACTTCGTAATAGCCTTTCTGGTGAGCAAGAATTGTCGTAGCCAAAGCGACGAGCAGGGGTTGGCCGAAGCTCTGCGCCATAGCCTTCTCGGCAATGGCGCGGCCGATCCGGCCGTTGCCATCTTCAAACGGATGGATGGACTCGAAATACAGATGGGCAATTCCCGCCCTTATAATGGCGGGCAGGGGTTCCGCGCCCTGCGGCACAGTTCGATTGAACCATGCGATGAACCGCTTCATCTCTGACGGAACCCGCTTCGATGGAGGAGCTTCAAAATGCACTTTCTGTGCGCCAATCCTGCCGGAAATGACCTGCATCGGCTCCTTGCCGGTGCGGTATCTGCCTATGTCGATCAGGTCTCTTCTGCCGGAGGCCACCATCCGGTGCCAGCGATACAGCATCTCGTTTGAAAGAGGCTCAGCGGATGATCGAAAAAGATCGACCATCATTTCTGCAATCCCTTGTTCGGCTGGCGTGGCTCGCCGCTTGTCGGCAGCCAGTCCAAGCTGACGCTGGACGGAAGATTGAACGCTGGCCCGACTGAGGATTTCGCCCTCGATCTCAGAGGTTGTCAATGCTTCTCCGCTCATAGCTTCCACGAGAAGTTGATTGTGTTCGTCTTCGCCCAAATGCTTGGCCGTGCCGATAACAACGCCTGCACCAAGGAGAAACTGCTCTTCGGCACCAGACATCCTGGAACGGTCCCAGGTAAAATTAGGCCAATCCGGGTTTTGCCAGTTCCAGGCCATGAGCGATAGCGAACCTCTCTATCGCTCATCATAGCTTATATGCATGAGCGATACAAGAAGATTCTATCGCTCATGCTCAGGGCTGCTATCTGCCTTTGGTTGGATATGGCGCTGCTGCTTTGGGCTGCCAACCGGCCCACCGATCTCTTGCTGCTTGGGAGTTGGAACAGCTTGCACCACAATTGGCGCTGGTTTCGCAGCCGCAGCTGGACCCGAATCCATGCAGCCTTCTATCCTCATGCCAGCAACCAGTCCGATTACCAGGGTCGCAGTGGAAATCAGCGGAATCCAGAAACACAGCAACCAGGTGTTCAGTTGATGCAAGAGCGCATCAAGAGCATTCTCCCGCTTTTCCAGAGACTGCGTCAGCCGGTTGTTCGCAGACTCAACCTGAGCAACGACTCCGCCGTTTGCATCACTCAGATTGCCGAGCGCGGCAGAGAGTTCCTTCTGGGCGCGCGTCATCTCCACACTGGTTCCTTGCAGGCATCTGGCCGCAGCGGGCAGGCCAGATTCGAGAAAATTCTGGCGTAGACTTTCACTCAGCAATCTTGCAATCTTCTGTGCATCAAGCCCGGCTTCGATCTTCTCAGGCAGTCGAGCGATCCGCGACTCCAGCTTGTAGACATAGCCGAGCATTTTCTGTTGTGCATCGTCTGAATACTGCTGATGAAGATCGAGCATTTCCTGAAAACGCTCACGCTCCCCGGCAATTTCCATCGGCGTTTGGCGCGTGAGCAGGGCCAGGATGCCCATCGCTTCGAGAATGCGCAGCATCTCGTCATCCGGGCTGAGCTTGCGAGTATGCGCGAGAACGCGATAATACGCGGCCTGCATCTCTTCCGGGACGAGCCGGGCGAGAGAGTTGAACAGAGTCGGCTCTCCCGCCGCGACAACGGCATTGGTGGTTTGCGGCTCCATGCTCATGGCAGAAACACCTGCCTTGCCCGGTCGAATTCAGAGAAGAGCCGCCGCCGGTAGCTCTGCGCGCGCATGACTAGCGACGCCCTTTTCAGTTCATCGACATCTGCCTTGCGATCTGCGACCTGCCCGAGTTGGATACCATGCTGGCGAACAGGATTTTCGAGTTCGGCCAGCCGGAACTCCATCTGCAAGATCTCCGGCGAGAAGGCTTCACGGAAGCGATTTGCCTGTTCCGTAGACTTCCAATAGGTGAAGTCCGCCAGGGCGCTGGTTGCGTTCTCGACGATGACATACTCGACCCGTTCCTGAAGACGGCTCGCCCAGGCGAGGACGCTTTCAACGCTGGCTGGGTCCGGCGTGACCACGCCCACCGCAGTAAAGCGGACACCGGTTGCTAAGACATCGTCGTACATCGACTCGAACCAGTCGGCCGCGACCTGTCCGGCACCCGCGCCCATATCGGCAAGAATGATGGGCGTGTCGCTGTCGAGATGGTCAACGAAGGCATCAAGCCCGGCGGGCGTGTGGATATTGACTTTGGTGACCCGCCCATTGAAAAAATGTTGCAGGGAGCCACGCGCCTTGTTCTCTGTGTCGAGATCGAGCAGTGTGACAGGAATCTGATTCGCCTCAAACCACTCGGCCAGGGCGACCATGACGCCTGTTTTGCCGACCCCGCCTTTACCGCCCATCGTGAAAACCACACGCTTCATATTGGCCGTCATTGCTCACCTCCATTGGTTGTCAGGGTCAGGGGTTCATTCTCACGGAATTCGAAGCGGGCGCGCTTCGCTTCCCGCACAGTGGGCCTTGCCTTGAGAGCAGTAACGGGGTCGAGTGCCGGCGGGTCTGCCGCAGCCACGCCTACTGGCGGCAGTTCAAATTGCGTTCGCTTGCGATGCTTTGCGCGGACCTTCACGAAGGAGTGAAGGGTGCTGAGTGCGACATGAAGTCCCAGACGCTCGTGGAAGAGGCGGGCAACTTCGCGGTACGTCCGCCCTTTGCGGCGCAACTCGCGGATCAGTTCACGGTGAGGCTCCAGTTTGGATCGCGGAGGTTTTTGTGGAGAATATTCGAGAATAGTTCGAAGTTCTGGTTCCATTGTTTTGGCTCCAGAGCGCTTCGCAAATCATAGTCCGTTAACAGTCCGATACCCGTTCCAACCATGCCTGAAAGGGCCTTTGGGTGCCATCCATGCCGTCTAGTTTCAACAACTTACGAGACAGATGACCGCTTTCACGGCGATAACACGGGTTCAAATCCCGTCGGGGACGCCAATAAAATCAACAATTTAGAAGAAGATTGGTTGAATTGGCGTATACTTACGCAGGTAACTCATTGAAAACGAATTGCTTATTTCACACAGTGCTGTATTTGTAAGCAATTTTTACGCAAGTACCGCTTCAGCAGTCCGGCTTTTGCCGGGGCCGTTCCCCGCCGCTGTTTAGACACGGCCTGTCGATTCCCCTGTCCAGACCCGGCTGAAGGCTGCTACTCTGGCCGCATGAACACTCAAAAGGTTGAACTGTTGTTGCAGGTCATCGCTGATGAACTGTACGTTGCCAGAACAGACAAGGAAAATGAAGGTGCCAGCGGAAGCGGGCCGGACATTTGGTTTAACCACGGCGGACGGGACGGCATGACCAACGCCATTGAACGGATGCGGGACAAGATAGACCATCTGGACTAGCGGCATAGCGTACACAACGGTGGGCTTCGAATTGTAGCCGAAGAAATTTACGCTCACAGCAATGCAAGTCTTGCATGAGGCAATACTGGGCAAAACGCTCGACAAGAGAAACTTCCGCAGGAAGATTCTTACGCTGGGACTAGTCAAAGCGACGAAAGAAATGGAAGCAACTGGAAGAAAGCCTGCACGGCTCTATTCCTTTCGAAGTTTTCGATGACCTGAATAGCCGGACAGCAGTGATCCGGGCTATAGGTTTATGCCCATCAATCGCACAATGGCAAGGGCGTTTGTCTGTTGCGTGATACCCGGCTTTACTCGATAGTCAAAATCTAATGGATTTTCTGGATTCTGACTTTGCATATGCACGTTAGCTCCCTTTAATTCAGGAACATCAGCGATTTCGGTGAGTGCAAGGTCGTGGGTTGACAGAGCGCCCACTGCTCCGCCTTTGATCAAGGCTTTGACTACTGAGTTCGCTACAACCCCGCGATCTCGCGAATTTGTTCCACTCAAAATTTCATCAATCAGGAAAAGAACAGGCCGACCTGATTCTGTGCGCAGAAGCATATCTCGAAGGCGCTCAACCTCAGCTAAAAACTTGGATTTTCCTTCGTAAAGTGAATCATTGATGGAGATCGAAGCGCACACATCAAAAACAGAGATTCTAGGCCTTTGTGCTCGAACGGGTGCGCCTGCCAACGCAAGAACTGCATTCACACCGATTGCGCGCAGAAATGTGCTCTTGCCTGCCATGTTGGAACCACTGATTAAATAAAACCTGGTGGATCCATTAAGTGCCACATCGTTGGCTACGCATTCATCGTTGGGAAGAAGGGGATGGCACAAATTCTCCGCCTCAAACAGAGCAATGCCTTCCAGTAACTCAGGGAATTCATCAGTTGGATGTTCGTAGGAATAACATGCCAATGCATTCAGAGCATCGAACTCTGCCCAGGCGTCAAGCCAATCTACAAAGTCATTTTGATTCGCAATCCTCCATCTCTCTACTGCTAGTACTAATTGTGTTCCAACCGCCAACCATAAAGAAAATCCGTAGAGGACCTCATCTTCTCGACGTTGTATGGCATGAACCAGGCGTTCGAGTATTTTGATGTTTGCGGCGGCATCTCGGTAGCAGATGCGATCTAATAGTTTGCATAGCTTTGCAGAGTGGAAGTTTTGACGTTGCATGAGACTAACGCCTTGCCGCAAAACGGAGAATTCGTTTGTCAGTCTGCGCAACTTCTTGAGACGCGGTCGCACTTGACGAATAAGGATAACACAAATACACACTTGTGTAATCAAAGGAGCCATAAGCACTAGCGCAAGATGGCTCAATGTAAAATATCCTACCATCCCAAGTATATCAAAAATTAGAACGAATATACTAGATATAAACAAGAAGATAGGAGTAATGATATGAATTTCCAATAATGGAGAACTAAGCCAATCGCGAATATCCATGCCATTGCAATTCAGAAACTGATACTTACCAAGCGTTGCAATTTCTTCGCGTAAGCAGGGAATGTCTCGCAATTCATTGACCGCTTCCTGTCGAGCTTGAACTTCATTCAACTCTGTAGGGTCAAGAAGAAAGGAGGCAAGTCGTTCAGCACCAACCTCCGATCGTGTCGTGCAGATAAACTCAAAAAGAGAGCCATCTCCAATAATGGTTAAATCGGATTGATATAGATGATTTTCGCGGACATAATCCATTCCATTGACCCCTTTGCCGCGCCAGGTTCCTTGCAAACGGTCAATGCCCCGTTCATAGAAGCTGGATCGGTGTGCAAGATCCAGAGAAACTCCTCGGAACCTAAAATATTCCCGAAGTGCCCAGACGGTGCCAATTAACGGTATTACTGAGATCACTGGAGAAATCAAATGCTTAGCCAGGACAGTGTACAAGATAACCGCAAACAAAATTGCACCACAGATAGCAAATAATAATAAATTGACCTGACGTCGATGTGAGTCGGCAATCCGGTTTTGTAATCTCTCGATATTTCCTTGGTATTCTTTAAGTATTGCGGACGTTGATCTAATATCAACCATCGGCTTGGCAGATAAATTGCTCACAATTCACCGTCTCTTTCTTATGCATTGGTCACGGACGCCGTTGTCTGAATCATTCTTGAAAGCAAGTTCATACGGAGCCTGCCATCATAGTTGATGACACTCGTTATCAGCAGGATTACTGAGAGAATATCGGTGGAGGACGTTAAAGAGGAGAATCGACTCGGCACTTTCGGAACAATCAAGTCGGTAAACAACGAGATTGCGGATCGAGAGATGGTCATATGTCATTTTCGCATTTCAAAAATACTGCATTTCATCCGCAGAGACGGATAAGAGTATCCTTACCCTTCGTGTTCTGTCTCCGGATTGTCGAAGCGCGTGAAGCGCGAGATGAAGTTGAGGTGAACCGTGCCCGTTGGTCCGTTGCGCTGCTTGGCCAGGATGATCTCCGACTTGGCGCGGTCGGCCTCGGATTGCTCCTCATCGCGGTTGTAGTAGGACTCCCGGTGAATGAACGCGACGACATCTGCATCCTGCTCAATCGATCCTGATTCGCGCAGATCGCTGAGCATCGGGCGCTTGTCGTCGCCGCGGCGCTCGCTGGCGCGGGAGAGTTGCGAGAGCGCCACCACCGGCACATTCAGCTCTTTGGAGACGGCCTTCAGCCCGCGTGAGATGGCCGAGACCTCCTGCGTGCGATTCTCGTAGCCTTTTTTGCCGTTCGAGGGCAGCGTTGCCGTCATCAGTTGCAGATAGTCCACAACGATCAGGTCGAGGCCCCCGGCGTTCTGCCGTAGCCTTCGGGCCTTGGCGCGCATCTCGGAGAGTGAGATGCCAGCCGTGTCGTCGATGAAGAGCCGCGACTCGACCAACTGGCCAAGCGCGTTGGTCAGTTTGTCGTGGTCCTCGCGGCCGAGAAAGCCTTTTTGCAGCTTCTGCTGATCCACCCACGCCTGCGAAGCCAGCATGCGGCGCAGCAGCGACTCCTTGCTCATTTCCAGGCTGAAGACGGCAACGATGGCTTGGTGATTGATGGCCGCGTTTTGGGCGATGTTGATGGCCAGCGCCGTTTTGCCCATCGAGGGGCGAGCGGCGATGATGATCAGCTCGCCCTTTTGCAGGCCGCTGGTCATGCGGTCAAAGTCGGTGAAGTCGGTGGCAAGTCCGGTGACCTCGCGGCTCTGCTTGTACAGGTTGTCGATGGTCCCGAAGGAGTGCTGCACGATCTGATCGAGCGACTGAAAGCCGCCGGTGAGGCCCTTTTCACTCACCTGCATCAGTTGCGCTTCCGCCGCGCCCAGAACCTCCAGCGCCGTCTCGCCCTGGTCGGCGGCGCGGGCAATCGCCGACGAGCAGATCAGCATCAGCTTGCGCAGCAGGCTCTTGTCTTTGACGATGCGGATGTACTCTTCGATCACCGGACGCCGCGGCAAGCCCTCTGTCAGCCCGGCCAGGTATGCCACGCCGCCAATGGCTTCGCGCTCCTTGTAGCGGTCCAGCTCGGCGGCGAGCGTAACGATGTCCACCGCGCGCTGGGCATTCATCAGCTCCGTCATCCGCAGGAAGATGCGGCGGTGTGAGTCGAGAGAAAAATCCTCGGAGTCGAGCTTTTCGGCAGCCTCGGCATGAGCGGCGTTGTCCAGCAGGATCGCGCCGAGAATGGTTTTTTCTGCATCGACGTTGGCGGGCAGGCCGGTATCGAAGGCGAGATTGGGCATCGTGGCCATCTCTTCGAGTGTAGGACGTTGGCGGGCTGTGCAGAAGGCGGCTGATTTTGGAAATCTGGAAAAATGGCAGTAACTATTTGCGTTCAAGATTTCTGACTAGCACCAACATTGCTGTACAAAGTATTTTGCCGCAATGCTAACAAATATGCTCTTTTTTACACTTGCTCCCACAGGGGAGTATTCTTTAGGATTCCATCAGTTGGTAGCCCCGGAAGGGATTGGACCTTCATCTCCGGCTTAGCGGGCGGGTGCTTTTCCAATTGAGCTACGGGGCCACAATTGGTGCCTGGGGATTAAATATCCTGGGCGCCTTCGTTTTGTCCACGGATTGCCTCAGTTTCAGGGCATTCTTTGAACACACTTTTATTGTAGTCATGAGTTAGGTTGTTTTCAGTTGTGAAGATTCACGAGTAGTCGTGGAAAACCGCGCCGAAAGTCTCAGGACGCAGGAAGACAGATGAACATCGCGTCAATCAGTGCGCCGGCAAGAGGACTGCCGCACCGCCAGATGGAGCTGATCTTGCGGACAAGGATATTCTTCCAGCTATTGCGAATGAGCCAACAAAGCGCCCGTTTTCACTGCGAAATGCATTCGGCGGATCGCGTCCACTACGAGAGCGGGTTCATCTTGCTGAATCATATGATTGCTGTTTTTCTGACCACCAAAGCGCTATCGGTGGAGAGAGTCGCCAATCGCGCCTGACCTTCATTCCAATTTTTATCCGAATCAAAAAGGACCCGGAAAAGGTTGACGATGGTGAGTACGATAACCGGCAGAGCGCCAAGGCTTCCCGCGCTTTTCGACGCTCTCGCCGATGCGGGAACACGCTCCAGTGAAAGTAGATCGTCACAGAGGGCCGCATATTCCGACGGCCTTGAGAGCCAAAGTCCATAGTGGTCGAGAGGAACCCAATGACTGAGAAGACGCAGCACTCCGAATTGGGCGGCGACTCCGATCACTCGCTGTAGGATTCTCGCTTTTGCATAAAAGCTAGCACCTCACTTTGAAAGATCGAAGACTCTTCAGGCGTGTCTACCAGGACAAGACCGGCGACCTGGCTTGGGTACTCGCGGGCGTACTCGCGAACAATGAATCCGCCGTACGAATGGGCCACGAGGATGAACGGTCCCTGAACTCCAGCATTGGAAAGCAGTGTATGCAGTTCTCGGGTACGGTCTTCAACACTCTGTCCGCGCGACCCCGGCTCACTCCACCCGTATCCGGCGCGGTCATATGTGCACACCTGAGCAAATTTCGCGATCTCATCCTGCACGGGCCACCAGTACTTCGAGAGTTCGCCCGCTCCTTGTTCAATCACCACTGCCGGAGCGGCGCTCCCCTTGCAGAGTAGATGAAGCCTGTGTTCCCCTACGGAGATAAGGCGTCCAGGAGCGGGGTTCAATCGAGTATCTCTCCTCTCGCCCATCCATTCATAAACGTAGCCGATGGAGAACAGGAGCAGTGAGAACAGGAGCGCAAACTCAAGCAGGTGTTTCAAAAGTGTCATCATGGCGCTATAATAATACAACATTGTATAAAATACAATTATGCATTTTTTGGAGGAGAGGATGGCCAAAGTGGTGAATAAACCGGGGCACCCGCCTGAAGACGGAAAACGCGCGCGCACCAGAAAGAAGCTGATTGAGGCGGCTGCGGCAGTGATTGCGGAAAAGGGCTTCGATCGCGCCTCGCTGGAGGAGATTGCAGCGCTGGCGGGGATGACGCGCGGGGCGGTTTACGGCAACTTCAAAAATAAGGAGGAGTTGTTCTTGGCTCTTATCGAGACGCGTTGGAAGCCGATCATCCCTCCGCTCAAGGCTGGGGCCGGCTTGAAGGAACAGATGCGCATCGTGGGAAGGACTGTGGCCGAGGCGGCAAAGGAACGCCGGAAGTACGCAGCCGTAGCGACCTCCTTTCAGCTCTACACGCTCACACATGCAGCGATGCAAGCCAAAGTTGCCGAGAAGAATGCAGCCATCTATCGCTGGATCGAAAAGGAACTGGTCAAAGTGATACCCGCGAAAAGCCTTCCCATGCCAGCAAAACGGTTTGTGCGCGTGCTGGATGTTGTCACAACGGGTTTGCTCTTTAAGTATTTCCAAACACCGGAATTGATAACGGAGGATGTGTTCGTAGCTGCCTTCGAAGCATTGGCATGACAGTGGGTTCGTGGTTTTTCGCTACCGGATCTACTTCGAATGCCGTATCCTCAAGGAAAGGTGAGGGATGAGAGATGGCCAATGGAACGATGAATAGCGCCAAACTGAAGAAGGTTCTGGCAGCGCTCGAAGGCAACTGGATCGCCGAGATGGAGGGCTTCCACACCTACACGGCACTGGCCGACCGGGACAGCGATCCGGTGCGCGCCCAGGTTCTGCGCCACTTGGCAAGCGCCGAATGGGAGCATGCCGCGTTGTGGCATGGGCGCATCGTCGAGTTGGGCGGAGCCGAACCGGTCTACCACGGCAAGCCGGGCGGCGATGCCCATTCGCTGGCCAGCCGAGCCGGCGGTGTTCGCATGGCCCTGCGCAGGCTGGAGATCGAGGAGAGCCGGGCCATCGCCGGTTACGGCGAGCAGTTGAAATCGCTGGGCGACGAGGAGTCTATCGCTATCCTCGAGCACGTGATCGAGGACGAGAAGGAGCATTACAAAGAACTGGGTTCGCTGCTGCGCGGCCACTATCCGCAGCCCGCCGGCGCACACAAGATCAATGCTCAAGCGATTCTGGACGAGATGCTGGCCAAGCGCGCCAATGGCCGCAAGCAGCCCGGTAGCTGGATCGGCGACGCCATCTACGGCGTCAACGACGGCCTGGGCGCCATCTTCGGCATTGTCAGCGGCGTCAGCGGCGCTACTGGGCGACCCGGCTACCAGCCATTATGTGCTGCTGGCCGGCGTCTCCGGCCTGATTGCCTCGGCCCTCTCGATGGGATCGGGCGCGTACCTGGCCGCCAAGAGCGAGCGCGAAATCTACGACGCCGAGATCACCCGCGAGCGCGAGGCCATCCAGATGAACGGACCGGAAGCGCGCGAGTTGCTTTCGCTCTATTACCAGGTCAAAGGCCTGCCGGAAGAAGATTCCCAGCACATGGTCAACCACATCGCCGCCGACCCCGAACAGTTGCTGCGCGCTTTGGCCAGTGAGCGGCTGGGCACCAGCGAAGAGGCGCTGGCCAACCCTTGGGTTTCCGCCGGCTCCGGCGCGCTCTCGACTGCCGTCGGCGCGGCCATCCCTGTCATTCCATTCTTCTTCCTGAACGGAATGAACGCCGTCATCGCCGCCGCGGTCATCTCGCTGGTTGCGCACTTTGCCGTTGGCGCGGCCAAGTCACTCATCACCGTCCGCAGTTGGTGGTCGTCGGGGCTGGAGATGACCGTCGTCGGCGCTCTGGAAGGCGCAGTCACCTATGGCATCGGCTTCCTGCTCGGCAAGGGAGGGATGTAACAGCAGTGAGTTTCCGTGGTTCGACCGCAACCTGAACACATGTGAGGATGACAGCACTGCTTCCGCTCTATAGGCCGGAAGCGACCAACTCTTTCGCGGCTTGCCGCCCCAGCCGAATGCAGTCGGGAATGCCGATTCCGTCGTAGGCGTTCCCGGCCAGCCGCAGTCCAGGCAGAGCAGCGACGCGAGCCATGATCCGCTCTTTGCGCTCCAGGTGACCAACGGCATACTGGGCCATGGAGCGGCTCCAGCGCGAGACCTGCGCATGCTCCGGCTCAATCGCCGGCCCAATCACGCCCATGCCAAGAATCTCGCTGAGTTCGCGGCGGACGGTGGCCACCAGTGTTTCATCTGAGGCGGCGATAAGGGCCTCGTTCTTCATCCCGCCCAGGAAGGCGCGCAGCACGGCCTTACCCTGCGGCACGCGGCCCAGAAATTTGCGATGCACAAAGGTGCAGGCCAGCATCGCCCGGCCCTCGACGGCAGGGAC
Source organism: uncultured Acidobacteriaceae bacterium (assembly GCA_963804315.1). Lineage (GTDB taxonomy): Bacteria > Acidobacteriota > Terriglobia > Terriglobales > Acidobacteriaceae > Telmatobacter. Next base: position 31,298 of record CAWDQB010000033.1, on the reverse strand, counting down.
CAGGAAGCCGAAGCCCTCCGGTAGACGGCCCAGCCGAGCCTCGTCGTAGATCAGATTGACAGTGATAGAAGAGGAGTAAGGAATCGCGCCTAGTTCCTCGCCTAGCACCGAGTCCACAGGGGTAAGCAATGCGGCAGCGGCCCATGCGGGCGAGGCAACGATCACCGCGTCGTACAGTTGGGTCTGGCCTGCGGCTGCAACCTTCCAGCCGCCGGCGGACTTCTCCAGCGAAGTAACCGGTGTGGAAAGGCGCACCGAGGCCTGGTCGATCCGCGCGGTCAAGGCATCCACGAATTGCTGCATTCCGCCGCGCATGGCAGTGAAGATCGAGCGTGCCGCCGGTCGAGTCGGAGCCGCGGCAGTCGCCGTTCCATTCTTCTGCACGGTAACTGCGGCCATCGCCCGCATCTTGCGATGCGCGGCCAGCATTCCCCTGGTCAGTGAGCCGTACTGGCTCTCCATCTCCACGAGACGTGGCAGTACGGCGCGGGCGCTCAATTGGACCGCATCGCCGCCAAAGATACCGGAGAGCAACGGATCAGCCAGCCGGTCTACAGTCTCTCGGCCAAAATGGCGATCCACCAGCGCGGCCACTGATTCATCCTCTCCACTAGGACGCGGGGGATGCAGCAACTCCAGCCCCATGCGAATCTTGGTCGGCAGGCTGAAGAGGCGTGTCAGCGCCGTTGGAATCAGCTTGGTGGGCACCAGGAACATCAGGCCGTCGGGCAGCGGTATCAGTCGATTGCGGACCACTATGTACGTCTTGCGATTGGCGTCGTTGGAGGGCGTCAGCTCGGCGTCGAGGCCCAGTTCGCGGCAGAGTGCAGCCGCCGCGGGCTTCTCGGTCAAAAAGGAATCCGGTCCGCGCTCCAGCACCGCGCCGCCCACAACCGCCGACGACAGGCAGCCGCCCAGCCTGTTCTGCGCTTCGAAGAGCGTGTACTCCACCGCCGCGCCCTGCTGCCGCGCCTGCTCCAATTCATAAGCCGCCGCAAGCCCTGCGATTCCACCGCCAATGATTGCCGTCCGCATCAGGTTCCTCTGACTCATTTAAGCAGTTCAGACCCTTTTGCCGCGAATGGAAGAGGATGCGCCGCCCATAGTGAATAGGCCGGCAAACCTCGGAACTTCCACACTCAAGAGTCTCATCGGGAAGTACTATCCGAGATCACGGAAAATCCCCACCCGGCGCAAGTTGCACAGCGGGTGGGGCTTGTGGTGGAAAAATTGAAGCTGAAGAAGTTAGACCTTGATGGTGGCGTCGCCTTTTTGCCAGCCACATGGAGTCAGCCCGCCATTTTGCAGAGCGTCCAGAACGCGCAAAACCTCCTTGGGATCACGGCCAATGGAGAGGTCGGTGACATAGACGAAGCGGATCTTGTTCTGCGGATCGACGATAAACGTGGCGCGCTGGCTGACGCCGGCATTCGGATCGAGGATGCCGAGAGCCGAGGAAAGTTCACGCTTGATGTCGCTGAGCAAGGGGAAGGGCAGGTTCTTCAGCGAGGGCTGCTCATTGCGCCAGGCCCAGTGAACGAAATCGGAATCGATGCTGCCGCCAAGGACCTGAGCATTGCGCGCGGCAAACTCTGAGTTGAGCTGGCCGAAGGCCGCAATCTCCGTGGGGCAGACAAAGGTGAAGTCCTTGGGCCAGAAGAAGTAAACCTTCCACTTGCCTTCATAGCTGGATTCGGTGATGGGCTGAAAGGCCTTACTGAGGTCGAGATCGACGACGGCGGTGAGATTGAAGGCGGGAAATTGAGTACCGACGGAAAGCATTTTCTTAGACTCCTCCGGGAATACTGGATAAGGTTGAAAAGAGCGGGGGAAAAACAACCTCCGCTGACGTGCCCGCAGAGGGGCAAAAAGTCCCTTCCGCCCTAACGGAAGAACCTTCTCACTAAAGAAGATGCGCGAAAGAGAGCGCGGGATTCTAAAAGCAGTTTACAGTTCACTGTTCTCAGATCGCCAGTTGTTTTTCACAGAAAACTGAGAACAGAAAACTAATTGGGCCAGTTGCCGCTAGCCGAGCGGCGGCGGAATCGCTCGTCGACGAGTTGGCGATCTTTGAATCCTGTGTCGGCGGGGTGCCAATACTCGATGGACGGCTCGCCCATGCGCCAGCAGAGCAGCACAATCTCGTCTTCGAGGCGGCAGGGAAAATCCAGCAGGCCAGCCTCGAGGTCCTTGACTTGAACCCCGATGGAGTCAATTTCGGCGACGCTTTCGCGGACCCGCTGAACGTGGGCCTCCAACTCGGTGCGCTGCCGTACGACACTGGACGAATCTACCCTCATGCCACCGGTGATGTAGATGCGGCGGGCTAGTTCAGAGAGACCGGATTCAACCTCCTGGGCCGCCTGCTTGCCTTCGATGGCGCGCTTCAGCAGGGACTCCAAAACCGGGAGCAGGGATTGCGCTTCGTCAAGAGTAAAGGTTTTCATTGGAACCGCCTTTGGTTAATAGGATACGACGAAACTGGAATATAGGGGAACCTGCGGTATTGTCCTATTACTGCGTTGCCGATTTCCACAGGCAATGCACGGAGCGGGGGTGAGCGATGAATAGCCCCTCTAAAATTTCCACAACCATGACACTTGACGAATCCTTAAGGTATCTGTACACTGCAATTGTGTACCTTGAGGTTCATCTTTTGGCAATCCGATTTGAATTCAATGGCAAGGTTTGGGAAGCGGATACGCCGGATGAAGCGATCGTCCTGCGTGAAAAGCTCGAATGGTCTACGCGTTTCCCCCCTGATCCTCATGAGGAGATGGACAAGCAGGACCGATTCTGGACGCCTGATCGGTTCACTGACGTAATTGAAGGAATCGGGAAACTACAGCACCGTTTCCTTATTGAGGTTTTCAGGGATGCTGGCGTTTCCAGTTCAGCACTAGTTGAACGGCTTGGCTTGGGATCGGAAGTTGCGCTTGCCGGGGTTATTAGCGGCCTGTCGAAGCAATTGAAGCAATTGGGCGTGGAGCCCAGGCAGGTATTTGAAATCCGTGTGCAGTGGACTGGCAAGAAGAAGACGCGATATTTCATTCTGGCCGACTACTTTGGAGGTGCTGGCATTGACCTTAACTGGCCCGAAGCATGGGAAGAGACAAAGGCCATAGACGGAATTGGGAGCAAGACGCTCGTCGGGGATGATTCTGGCGTCGGAAACTAAACCGCCCGGTTGCGTATCAGCGCGACCGGGCGGAGGGGAAAGGCGGAAACCGAAATGCGTGTGACCATTACCATCATCACGGCGAATCAAACGGTAGAGATCAAAATCGAACCTCCACCAGCCTAACCCCGGACACCTTGTAAATCAGTGCCCCGCTTCCTGCGCTAACAGGCAGCGGGGCAAATCCAAAGCGCGGAGTGAGCCACGCCCTAGACCCATAGATAGTGTGGCGCTTTTCTCCGCATAACGCAAGAGGAGAAAAGTCGATGACCTGCCACTATTGCCGTACCACCTGCAAGCGGTTTGGCCGGCACCGCAACGGTCTGCAACGCTTCCGCTGCAACCAATGCCGCAAGACGTTCACGGAGGAGCATGAGCGCCCGCTGGACGAGATGCGCTTGCCCGTGGATAAGGCTGTATCCGTCCTCAAGTTGCTATTGGAAGGAATGTCCATCCGCAGCGTCGAGCGGGTGACTGGGGTTCACCGGGACACGATTCTCCGGCTGCTCGTCTTGGCTGGGGAACGCTGCCAAGCCCTCATGCTTGAGAAGATCGTGAACCTTCCTGTCAAGGATGTGCAAGTGGATGAGATTTGGGGATATGTGTTCAAGAAAGAGGGCCACAAGTGGGACCACGAAAAGAACAATGATGAGATCGGGGATAGCTATTGCTTTGTCGGCATCGAGCGCACAACCAAGCTCATCCTAGCGTGGCACCTGGGCAAGCGCGATGCACCCTCCACAGACACATTCATAGGCAAACTCCGCTACGCCGTTTCAGACGAGAAATTTCAACTGACCAGCGACGGTTTCAAACCCTACATCAAGGCCGTGGCAATGCTCCTGCGTGGCCGGGTCCACTTTAGCCAGTTGGTTAAGGTCTATGGGGTGTCGCGGGAAGGGGAGCAGCGGTACAGCCCCGCTGAGGTCGTGGATTCTGTCCCATATATCGTCTTTGGCAACCCCGACCGTGACCGCATCTGCACCAGCCATATCGAGAGGCAAAACCTGTCAATCCGCATGGGGATGCGGAGAATGACGAGGCTAACGAATGCATTTTCAAAGAAATGGGAGAATCTTGCGGCAGCTTATGCGCTCTGGTTTGCCTATTACAACTGGTGCCGGGTTCACCAGACCTTGAAGGTCACGCCCGCGATGGAGAGCGGCCTGACCGATCACGTTTGGACAATCGGGGAGTTGATCGGCGTATGATGGCAGACACAGGGAAAGGGGACTCGCTATGGACGAGGAACTGAGGCGATACGTCGCATCGCTTTATAAGACACTTCGGATTGCACAAGAAACTCTTAATACGCTTTCTCTATCGGTTCAGGCGATGCGCTTTGCAAGTCGCGGCATTCCGGGTTTTGAGGAACGCTACGCAGCGGAATACACGGCTCTAATGCAGTCCGAGTTAGCAACAGGACACGCTCTTGCGCTTGCTGTAATTGACGCGCAAATTGCATCGCTTGATCCAGACGCGAAACAACAGTAGACATACACTCTCATCCTGTGCGAAGATTCGCATAGGCGCTCGTGGGCGTCGAACTAGCCGGGGCTGGCACCCCGGCTTTTCTATTTGTTTAGACTATACCTCAGTGTTCGGTGTTCACGTCAACTGCGTTTGGAATGTTAACGTCGATTGGCGTTGTGAGATCAACGTCGATTCCTACGAGAGATCGACTCGCCTTGGCAAGGCTCGTGTTGATGCCGTGCAGCTCTGTCCAATTTCCCAATAATCCGGCTGCGATTAGGAGCAGAAGGACGTGAGTAAGCGTCACCTGTTTTAGCGCATCAAGCAATCTGGCCATGAAATCACCTCAGCAAGAACGATACCAAAGTCGAGGGCCAGCAACGCACTAAAAGGACATCACCGAACCTGCAGATTTGCTTGACCGCCGTCGTGATCGACCTGCGAGATAGGATTTGCGCCCGATTGCGGCCTTACATCAACTCCATCAAATCTTTCGAAAGATTCGCCATCAGCCCGCGCAAAGCGCCGTCAAGGCAGTGAACTCAGCAATGTATTCGGATAATAACGGGAAAGAATCTCATGAAAGTCAGCGCCAGACTCAGCCATGCCAACCGCTCCATGCTGGCACATTCCCACGCCGTGGCCCAGGCTGTGGCCTTCAAGGCGCCAGCCGTCGCCTACCGCTGTTGCCGTGAAGTCGCTGCCTGGTATCGCACTCCAGCCCCATTGGCGCGCTTGGGCGATCCGATAGCCTTCGTCTCCCGGCCTGAGCGCCTCCGCGCTTGAACCGATCTTGCTTCGCCAGGTGAAGGGATTCTTTCGACACCAAGGGCAAGACACGGCGTAATAGGGATAGCCCACTCCCGGCTCCAGGCCAACATCGCGCAAGCTGTGCGTTTGTCCGCCGCAACGGCTGGAGTACATCGCCGCCAGCGGCTTGCCATGGTATGTGAGGATCAGTCCTCGCGTCGCCTCGACGGCTCTTGCGACGCGGCTGGCCGGTGGAGGCGGCGACTTGAGAAACTGGCAGTGGGTGGTGTCGCAAAAATCAAAGTTGCCGTGCCGTGGACCTGCGGATAAAAAGGAACGGGTCGCGACGGCTTGGGCCTTGAGGGCTTCCAGTGGAGCGCTGACAGGAATCTCCGCGGCAACGATTGAGGCAACCGCTGTCTCCTGGTCCATCGACACGACGGCCAGCAGTTCGCCGCTGCGAGCTAGGATGGTGAGCCGTCCCCAGTATAGGCGGCTGAGTTTACCGGGGACTATGATCCGGAATTCGGCGGCGCCACCGTCACGCGCGGAAACAGACCAACTGCCGGCGGAGCGCGAACCGGCAATCACACGGTTATTTTCAGCGCGGAAGGAAATCTGGCGATGATCGGCTTCTCCATTGAGGATTTGGTTTGCACTGCCTGCGAGATCCCGCGCGGTGACCGAGAGAGGATTTCGGTCTGCCGGCTCGATCAGCAGTTCCTTGGGATGAAAGATTCCCATCACGCCGAAGCGAATCACGCGCTGCGCCTGGGCGAGCGAAGCGGTCAATAGCAGCAGGAGCGCTAAACGAATGATGAGATCGCGCTTTTTTATTCGGGTCATGCTAAGCATCGATGAAGGCATTATCGCTCACCGGCTCCCAAGGCACGTAAGATGGCAGCGGCGGTCTTTGCGCTCTCAGCGCCTGTGACGCCATGCACCCGCACCAGAATCGCAAGGCGTGGCTGAAGAGCGGGGTAAAGAACCAAAGTGAAGCCATCGGCTGCGGCGCGAGGCGTGTGCGAGCAGAGAGCCGTCCCGGTTTTGGCCAGGGCTGCTTGACTGCCCAATGCCGCGTCGATGGCGCGCGCTGTTCCGTGCGACGCCGACTCCGACATTCCTCGCACGATCCTTCCCTGCACCGGAGATTTCCTTTCACTCGCGAGTTGCAAGTATGCTTTGACCAAGGCGAGCGGCGATTCCTTCCATCCACTTCCAAACCCGACAAGGCTCTCCGTTGCAGCCTCGACTGGAGGACCGGCGAGATCAAAACGGGCAAAGGATTGCGCGGCGCGCCTCCGGTCCAATCCCGCCGCGAGTTCCAGAAAATATGTGTTGCAGGATTGCGCGATGGCATCTTCGAGTCCGACAGAGCCGTGGCCACGCGGAAGCCAGCAGCGGCTACCCGTGCCCATGCAGCGCACTGTGGGAAATTGGCCGCCATGCTGTTCGCCATAAGCGAGCGCGAGAAACGGCTTGACCAGCGAACCCGGAGCAACAGCCTCCGGGCCGGACCATCGCTCGGCCAGAACCTTGCCCGATGCGTCCATCAGCAAGTAAGAGAGCTTTGGACTGGAAAAGTCACGTTGAAGAACGGCCTCGGCGGATTGTGAAAAGAGCTGCGACTGCGCGGAAGCGGAAGAGACGGCAAGCAGGCACAACAGAAAGGAACAGAAAATCAGTTCTGCATCTCCCACCCTTTCCGCGATGGTGCGGCGGAAAGGGTGGGTCACCCAGACTTTAATAGCAGTCCTATATCGCATCGCGGTCAGCGCGTCCACTGATAAGTAACCGTCTGCGCAACCGTGTTGCCATGATCGATCTCTTCGATGCGTTCAGACTCCACATTGGCAAAGACGCGGCTGAGGCTGGCAACATTGCCGGTGAAGAAGGCTGGAGTCGCGCCGCTGCCTTCCTGACCAGCGCTGCCGTGACCCACTTCATCGAGTTGCGCCATCAGGCGCCGAAAGTTGCCTTGCTCCTGCTTGTGGCGGAAGAGAGCCGTGTACGTCAATGTTCCTTTCTCGCTGGACTGCGCCGGCTTCTGACGGCGAGCCAGCAGCTCTTCCATCAGAGTGGCGTCGTTGGCGAGCAGCAGTTGCTTTCCATTCACCGCGGCGAACAAGGACACGGCGCCATCGACTACAAAATATTCTCCACTAGCGCTCGCATGCTTCGTCCATTCCACACCGAGCTTGCCGGTGGTCAAACCGGGCAGCAGAGCCTGGCTCAGTGCCTGATGCACCGCCTCCTGGTCCCATCCACGCGCTGAGGTCAACGCCATTGCGTTCTGCAACGAGACAAAGACGCCATCGCGCGGCGGGCGCGTGGAATCGATTTCCAGCGATGCCTCCGGCTGCGCGGCGGCCAGCAGCGCACGCAGCGGCGCATAAGCATCGACTTGCCTGGTTGCCACTGGAGCTTTGTCGATGGCCGTATCGAGTTGCGTGGCACTGCCTGCATTCTCTGCCGTGGCTGCCGAGGGCGCAATGGTTGACGATGATGCTGACCGCACCGGCTTCATCTCCAGCAGATTGGCACGCAGCGCTGCGAGCAGATTCTCCGTCTCCGGCGAGGCCTGCGCCGCGTAGAAGGCTGCATCCTCGGGTGCCAGCGCGACGAGGGCGCTCACATCGCCCTGGGTTGCGGCAGCCGCACCCGCGCGGCGTTCGAGCACGCGCTCTTCGCGATAACTTTCTCTACCGCGATACAAGTCGCTCACCGCCGCAAAGTATTGCTTCATCTCGGTCAGGTTGCGCTGCACCCAGTAACTGCGGAAGTAGGGCGAGGGAACAATCTTCTCCAGATTCAAAACCATGCGCAGATCACCGCGCTCATTCGCGGCCTGCTTGACGGCTTCGGCATACCAGCCTTCACCGGCCAGGTTCCGCGTTACGGTTCCACTCATGCGGTCCAGCACACCGGCGAGCAGGTCTTCCCGGGTGGCGAGTATCAGCCAGCCATCCTTTGAAGCAAAGGCGGCAACGCGCGAGGACTGCTCATCCTTGCGCACGAAAAATACGCTTCCCGCTTCTGTGCGCTGCTCGAATTTGCTCCGCGTCTGCCACAGCGGAGTGCTCTCGATCGAGCCTTCGTCAAGGCGCGTGAGGTAAACGAATTCAAGATTACCGATGTCGTAAAGGGCAAGGCAGCTCGCCTTGCCCGCTACTTTGTCGAGCAGGCTCTCGTCGGCGGGAAGACCGGCGGCAGCGGAGAATTCATCCTGCGCCTGCCCCAGCCGTGTATACAAACGGGAGTTACTGAAAGCGGAGTGATTGTCGCTGGCAAGCCACGCGCGCTTCTCCTCCGAGGCATTCCAATCGCGCAGCAGCAAGTTGAAATCGCGGGCCTCAATGGAGAGAAGCGCGCCTTCCGGAAGCCACGAAGCCAGCTCCGGCTTTGGCTTGATCGCCTGCTCCAAGGCGCCCACGGCATAGACCGCCGCGCAACCTGCGAGAAGCACTGCAATAAAAGTAAAGAGGCGTCGTTTCATTCCGCACCCTCCTCGTTCTGCGCTTTCTTGCGCGGTACGAATGGATCGCCCGGCAGCAAGCGCGGGCGCACGATTCGATCCTGCTCCAATTCGTTATGAATACTGGGAGCGCGCGCCGCGTTTTCCTCCACGCGGGCGGCCTCCGCCTCGAGGCGCTTCTGTTCTTCTTCCAGAGCACGGTGCCGAGCGGTGTCATGCTCTTCGGCCATTGCATTCCTCAGCAGCGTTAGCGCATTGTCGGCCTCGTGGCGCTTCTCTCGCGCGTGAATCGCAAACCAGGTCAGCTTGTTTGCTTCTTCGGGTTTCAGCTTCGGAAATGCCGGACTTTGTGGTTGGTCCTCGCCGCTTTCATTTTCATACGATCCGTACCTTGAATAAGATTGCGGACCGTAAAAGCTGCCGCCACTCAGAATCGCCTCTGCGGCAACCAGCGCGCGCGTGCTTAGACCCGCTTCAAATGCGGCTGAAAGATACTTCATCCTTAAATCCGCATCGTTAGGAGCAATGGCCATAGCGGAGAACAATAACCGTTCGCGCGCATTCTTGTCGGCTGTGCAGGCGGCTGCGCTCGTGCGCGCTTGTACAAAGAATGGCTTGCTTGCTTCCTCTTCGCTGGGGCAGTTGCCGCGCGCGAGCAGGTTCAATTCGGCGCTTCCTGGCGTTGGACTGGCAGCGCCGTGGCCCTTCAATGCCTGCGCCGCGGCAAGCCGTTCCGCGTATGTTGCCTTGGCATCGGCGACGGTTGCGGTGAGAGCTGCAATCGCTTGAGCATCCTGTGCATTGACGGCAAGCATGGCGACCGCAAGACGAATCCTGACGCCCGCCTCCCACGGTGAAGAGTGCACAAGCGGCTGAAGGAATTGAATAGCCTCAGCGTATTTGTGTTTTGATTCCAGCAGGCTGGCGGCGGAGTCGGTATCCGTGTAAGGGCTTTCGCTGATCAAGCTCAAGCGCTTGAGCAAAGAGACTGCGCCAGTCACATCGCCTTCATCGATGTCGATGGCCGCAAGACCAAGAAAGTTTGGCGCGGTCAACTCGCGCGCATCGAGCGCCCGCTCATAAACAAAGCGCATGACGATCCGCTGCGAGCTCTCACTCAGTTGATGAACTGCTGACGACAACTCACTCGTGGTTGGCGCGGCGGCCGGCTGCTTCTTCCACTGCGCAACCAACTGCGGTATGCGCTGCTCTGCTTCGGCAAGGCGCAGATTCACGTTGAGCCACTGTGAGGTTTTCAGCCTCTCGGCGGGAATGCGCTCGATCTCCGCGCGCGCTTCAGAGAACTTCTTCTCGTCCAGCAGCGCGGTGATCCAGCGGGTCTCGGCATTCTCAAGGCTCCAGTTATATTCACCGGGTTGATTCTGGGCCTTGCGCCGCTCCAGCTCCACAATGCGTCCACGAAGCTGGCTCAACTGGCCTTCGCGGATCCATGGTTCCTTTTGATCTTCACCGCTCTGCCAGTCCGGTGCGAGGATCGAGTTCAGTAGGCTGGACTGATCGTTGGCAACGGCAGTAATCGCCAGCAGCCAATTCATTGAATCGCCGTGGGCGTGATAGCCAGCCTTCAATAAAGGTTCGGTGCGGTACTCGCCGTTGCGCACGATATAGATGCGCAGCATCGCATCCACCGGTTCGTCGATGGCGGCGTACTGGCCATGCGCGGCAACGTCAGCCAACACCAGCGCAAAATCATTCCAGAAGCTCTCCGGCACAGTTCGCGCGTCCATCTCCGCCGCGAGCTTTTGAACGGCCAACTGCCAGGCGGCCACGGCATCGGCTTGCCGTCCCTGCTTCCATTCCAGCGCGGCGATGCTGTCCAGAACAGCCGGCTGATCGCTCTTCAAATCCAGTGAATGATGATAGTCTGCGAGCGCGGCGTCGGCACGGCCGGCTTGCCCGGAATAATCGGCGAGCGCGGAATACGCGCTGGCGCTCTCCGGCGTGTGTTCAAGCTCCGACTCCAGATAGCCTTCAGCCTGATCGTCCTTTTCCTCGTCAAGATATTCGCCATAGCGCGAGCCATAGTAGAACCAGGTTTCGCCCGCCAGTTGCTCTTCGCGATTCGCCGGATGCGCAATGCGCTCGCCGATGGTCTGGTCGCCACCCAGCGCGCCGGTAAAGGCGGCACGCACCAGCGGCGTGTGTTCGCGCAGATAGAGTCCTGTCAGTCCGGTATAAGCCTTTTTCCATACTGGCGGCATTCCGGAAGAACGCGCGGCAATTCCTGCCAATGCCAGATCCGTCTTGCCGTTTGCCAGCAGGTATTGCGCCACTTCATCTGCATTTGAATCTGGTTTGTTTGTCGCCAGCCACACTACATCCAGTGGACGCGCGGCAAGCAGCAGTTCCAAGTAACGCGGCATCAGGTTTCCAGTGATTCCACCATGCGCTGCCATGTAATCCAGCACGCGCAATTCCGATGCTGTATCACCGAGCGTGCGATAAATCTCCGCCGCCTTGTACCGCACTCCCCACTGTTTTGTCGGTGAAAGCATCGCAGCCAGCGCCTCGATCTTTGGTCCAACGCCATCCAATTGCACGCGTTGTCGCTGGAGTTGCAGCCACGCATCCAATTCGCCGCGATTGGGATCGCCGCTCTTCTCCGCAAACTCCCAGAGCAGATTGGACTCCATCTCCGTCAATCCAGCGGCTTGAATCGCGGGCAAATAAACAACGCGCAATTCATTTCCATTTGCGGCTCCCGCACGCTTGGTTTGCAGCCACGCGGCAAACTGCGCTTTCTCTTCCGGCGTGTCAAACTGCCCCGCAACTTCGGCCATGGTTTTCAACGCCTGTGCAAAGCCGGATTTGGCCTGATCGGTGCGCTGACGAATCCGCTGCTTGCGCCAGTCTTCGCTGGTAATGGCGCTGAAACCTTCTTTCACCACCTGCTGCGCCACTGCGGTAAGCGGCACGGATTCCGCCTGCTGGCGTGCAATGGCCAGGCGCGAAAATGCCGCATCGGTCAGCGCAGGCGCGCCATCACGCGCGCATAGATTGCCACGCAGGATTGATTTTCAGGGTCGACCAGAAGTTCCGCTCCGGCAATAGTCGCGCACTGATCGGCATAGTTGCGCGCGTCCTCCAGCAGATTCCATTTCTCCAGCCGCGCGGCCACTTCCGCATGGTTGGAGGCGCGTTGCGGTCGGCCCGTGATCCATGCGGTTTCAAGAGCCTTCACCGCATCGGCATTGCGCCCCTGCCGCGCACGCACTTCAGCCTCCTTCATCATCCATTGCGGATCGTGATAGCTCAGCTTGTAGAGCTGCTCGTAATCGGCGACCGCATCGTCAAGGCGATAGAGCCGCTCCTCCAGATCGGCTTTCGACTCATACAGATCCTTCTGCTCGGGCCGCACATGAATGGCCTTGGCGTAAGCGTCAATTGCCGCGGGATCATCTTCGAGCGCCGTCTCCAGGCGCGCCAGCAAAATGCTCCAGCGCGCATCGCGCGGCGAAGCATCGATCGTCTTGCGATAGAAGTCGAGCAGCTTCTCGCGCTGGCCATGCGCGCCCGCGGCGAGCGCTGCCTCCTGGGCCAAAGCCGCGTCGCCGGGATATGCGTTGATCAATTCAATATATTGGTCCGCCGCATCCTTCCAGTTGCCAAGCAGCGAAGCCGCCGCAATCATGCCGCGGCGCAGTTGCGCCAAGCGCTCTGTTTTTTCACCGCGCTCCATCGCCGCGCCTTTCACCTGGGCAAGCTCTGCCGAGTAGAAGGCCTCCAGACCCGCCTGATCTCCGCTGTGCGCGTAGTTGTCGGCAAGCGCCGTTTCTATCGCGGCATCCATCGGCTTTTGTTTGAGCAAGGCCTCAAGGATGGATTTGGCGCGGGCATACTCGTTCAGCTCGGTCAGCTTGCGCGCCGCTTCGAGCTGGAACTGCTGTTTGAGTTCTGGGTAGGCCGCATCCGCCGACGCCAAAAGCGCGGCCACCGCCTGTGGTTTGCGATCATGCGCCCAGTCGAAATCCACGATTGAGCGCACCACGCCAAGCACTTTGGGATGCTCGCGATAGATGGCATCCTCTTCCGCCGCCGCCGCCGCCGGATCGCGCTGCTGCAAGAGATCCACTAACTGATAGCGCAGCTCCAAACCGCGCACCGGGTCGGTAGTGAGCGCAATCTGCCTGCGCAGCGCAGCTTCTTCCAGCTCCGGCAAGGCATGAGAGCGCGCGGCACCTGCAACCGCATCGAATACGTCGAAGGACTCCGTCTGCGCAATAACCTGCTTCAACTCCTGCGGAATATCCGCGCCGTGATGCTCTGCATCCAGAAGGCTCATGCGCAGCTCAATCATGGCGCTCGTCGGATTGGCGGCCTTCAGCAATCCCGCCGTCTCTGCTTCAACCGAGGCGCGCAACTCAGGCTTGCGCGCCAATACGAGCAGCCGCGCGCGGCTTTCTTCCGAGGGCTTTGCGTCCAATGCGCCGGCCACGTAATCCTTGATAGCCGCCGATGGATTGCTCTGGCTCTCTTCGATTGCGCCGGCCTGATAAGCGAAGAGCGCGGGCTGCGACAGGCGTTCGCGCCCCTTGCGCAGTTGCGTGGATGCGGAGGCAAAATCAAAGTAATCCCAGAAGACCGTCGCCGATTGCAGATAGCCATCCGCTTCGCCGGGATGCACCTCGGCCATGCGCGTCCAGTAGGGCGCGGCCTCACTCATGCGCCCGCGATCGGCGTAGATGTCGCCGATGCGCGCCAGCCGATCCAAATCGTCGGGCCACGCGCTCAACAGACGCTTTTCAATCGCGACGGCCTTGTCGGTCTCCTCCGGATGAAAGTAAGCGAGCGAGCGATGCAGCGACGAGGCTCGGCTGCCCAAAGAATCGTCGGCGGGAAACTCGGCGGACAAAGCATCGGCCGCGCCGACGGCGTCTTCATAGCGCGATTGCCAGAGGCACGACTCCAGCCAGAAGCGCTCTGCTGCTGGATTTGATTGAGCCAGCGCGGACCAATTCGCTTTGTCGATCTCAGGAGCTTGCTGACGCAGTGCATCGAGTTGCGCGTCGAGCCTGCCCGTGCTGCTGAGCAGTTCAAACAACTGATCGCGCAGATCGGCGGATTCGGCCCAATGCTCCCAGAGCAACTTTTCAACCTCTTCGGGATTCGAATGCCGGTAGTTGCCGTAGTACGCGATCAGATTGTGAACGAAGGCAAGATCGTGCGGGAAGCGATCATGCGCGTAGCGATTGACTTCAAGCGAGAGCGATGAGTCCGGCGCCGGAGCTTGATGCAGATACTCTTCCAGCTCGGTTCCGGAAAAGATTCCCGTCACTTTGCGCGATAACGCGCTGTAGTCGGCCTTTCGCTTTTCGTGAATATAGAAGCGGGCCAGCTTGGCGTACCAACCAGTGTCTTGAAATTGCTCGATGGCCCGCTGATAGACCTCTTCCTGGTGTTCATTCAGGCGATTCTGTTCTAGAAAGCTGGCCAGTTTTTCATAGAGTCCAGGGTCTTGCGGATTGCGATCGAGCTCTCCGCGCAGCAGCTCCAGCGCATCGGGCAAGCGCTGCATCGCCACCAGCCGCGCAAGATAGCGGTCTAGGACCTGCGCGTACTCCACAGAGCGCGTATTGCCCGCCGCTTGACCGTCAACGGGCTTGCTGTACGCCGCGCCCTCCTCGCCCAGAGGAACGCCGTCCGCCTTGGCGGCAAGCTCCTTCAGCAGCGTTTGATAAAGCGCGAACTCCTTCTCTGTTTGATGCGTCTTGCTGTACAGATCGCCCAACTGCAGCGCCACTTCCACACGGCGCGCGTCCTCGGGAAACTGCGCCAGAAAATTTATTCCCTCGCGGATCACCGCATCGTCTTCGGCGTAAGCCGCATAGGCATTCATCAACTGAAAATGAAGCTCGGCGCGCTCGGCGGATTGCGGAAAGCGCCGGTCAAACTCCGCAACAATCTCCGCGGCTTTGGCGCGATGAAAGTAAGGCGCGACGAGCTGATCCTGATTGGCGAACTCCGAAGCCGGCTGCTGCGAGTTGAAGAATAGCGACAAGATTCCATTCAGGTAGCCAGGGCCTCGGTCCATCGTGGCGATGCTTTTATAAAGCGCCAGATTGCCCGCGCCCACGCGCAGCGGCTGCTCCGGCGCAGTCAGCAAGATGCGCGCCAAACCCGCCAGTCCTTTTTCATTGGCGTCGGCAGTTTGCGTCTTCGCACCCAGAGCATAGTAGTAGCGTGCGGCCTCGGGGAAATCCTGCACCGCCTCCAGCAACCGGGCGAGCGTGTAGAGTTCATCCGTGCTCCATGCGGCTCCACGCGCGTCTTTGTGCTCGCGGTATTCGGCCAGCACGGCCTTTGCGGCCTCAAGCTGTCCCTGCTGCTGAAGGATATAAAAAAGCTTGGCCGCATCCTTCAGCGCATCGGCGCCGCCGTCCGGATTGGCCGCCAATGTTGCCCGCAGTTCATCCCGCGTCTTGAGCGTCAGGTGGCCGCCGGAGAGCAGATCGTAGTAGCTCTTGACCAATTCCGCGGGCCATAGCGGTTCAAAGCTGCGATCATAAACAGCCAGTCCGTCCTTTGCCGATCCGCGCGCGGCCTCGACCTGCGCCTCGGCGCTCACCGGAAATTGCTTGTCGCCAGAAAAGACTTTGCGGTAGCGCGCAATCAAAGCAGATGCGGCAGTGAAGTCTTTACCTGCTAAATCAAAGGCCAACTCGCGCTGATAAACAGCAGGCTCCTGCGCATAACGCAGCTCCCAACCAGCATACTCATGCGCCGCAACGGCACGCGGCAGGGCGAATTGATCCACCACGCCCACCGCGCGCTCCCAGGCCTTCCACGATTGCTGCGACTCCGTCGCCGTCCAGCGTTCATGCGGGCTTGCCGGCGCCTGGCCGACCGTCTCCAATGCATTCAATTCTTCCTGCGGCTTCAAGCGGCGCTGATAAAAATCCGCCAAATCCAGATTGGCAGCGGGCTTGTCAACCGCCTTTTGCGCCCAGGTCTTCCAATCCCGCTCGGCGGCATCGAAGTCGAGGGCCTTCTCATCTTCCAACGCGCGCAGCGAATAGAGCGCCGCGCTGTTCTTGCTGGAGTTGATCAGCGCCGTCAGCTCCGGACGAGCCTCACGCGGCGAGCGGCGATATAGTGCCTCGCCGCCGGGCAGCTTCATCATCCGATAGAGCGCTCGCTCCACGCCCGATCCGGCCTCGGCGTTTTCCATCCAGCGCGAGAGTCCATTGCCCGCACCCAGCAGCAATCCAGGGCTTTGCCAAACAAGGATCGAGGCCGAAGCGGCCAGCGCCGCCGCGGCGAATGCGATTGCACCAAATGCAATCTTGAATCCTTTTACATGAGCAGTTGCCTCAATCTTCCCGGTAAAGGGTACGGGTTTGAGTCCGTACATCTTTTCAGCAGGAATACGTGGGGCTTTAGCCCCTGAAGTGTGCTTGTCGTCAACTTTGCGCTCAAGGAACCACTTCAATGTGCACCTCCGCGCTACCCAGGTTGTGCGCCATATCTTCCGCCGTCACCGCAAGCTGATAATCGCCCGCGGGCAGCCCTTGCGGCAGAGTGATCTGCCCCGTGCTTGCTTCTTGCTCACTGTTCCATCGCAGACTGACAGGGGCAAGCCCCTCCACGCGCGCCGTCAGCGTGCGCGTGCTCTGCGATGCGCTCACCTTGAGCGGGATCGTCTCGCCGGCTCGGAAGCGTGTTCGGTCGAGCCGCACCTTCACCGTGGGCGGAGTGGATGCAATGACAAAGCTCTTCGACTCGCGATAGACCTGCCCATCCGCGTCACGCAAGATGAGACGCACAGGGTAGCTGCCGTCCTTCATGTCGGTGGGCGCAAGGAAGCGCGTCTGCCATACGTCCTCGCCGGTGAGATAACGCAGCGGCTTCTCCAATCCAAAGGGAAAGAGAGCAATCACCGAGACGATGGCCTTGTCGGTATGCACGCGCAACACGGGATCGCCCGGGCGAATCACACGCGGACGAAGCAGTGCGCGCGGCGCGGCCAGAAATGATGTGTAAGGTGTCACGAATTTATATCTGCGCGCCAGGCGAATGATCTCGTTGATCGCGGCCTCCGTCTCGCCCTCGCGCTCGATCTGCTCCAGCAAGGCCTGTACGCGCGCGCCGGCCCACAGGCGCGGCAGTTGATCGTGCTCCATCGCCTGCGCCGCCAGATCGGCCTTCACCGACGCATTCAGCCCGCGCCCGTCCTGATTGCCGCTGACCGTGAAGCTCACATTCTTTTGCGGCTTTGTGTATTGCCCCACCCAGCGCGCCTCTCCGCCATCGAAGACCGCTTCTTCCAACGCATAAACTTTTTCCACCGATGCCTGCGGCGCAATCGCCAAGTGCAGATCGGCAATCGGTGTGCGCCCAACTTTGCCTAGAAAAGCCGCCAGTTTGAAGTCAACCGGCTCAGTCGAGAGCACCTCTTCCATCACGCCGCCGTTGCGGCTCAACATGCGCAGCAAAGGCAGATTCGCATCATCGCCCACGGCAAAGACATCTGTCTTGGGCCGCCGATCGACGGGAATTTGCTTCCACTTTGCGGCGTACCAATCCGCCAGCTTGCCGCTCTTGATGATTCCGCGCGTTGTCTCACCATCGGTCAGCAGCACCAGCGCCGCGCCGGGCGATGCATCATTGAACTGATTCAGCCCACTCTCCAACGCCTTTTGTAGATCCGTACCGCCGCGCAAGTGACTCTGCCGCAGCCAATCCATCGCCGCTTTGACGCTGCTCAAGTCCGCTTGTACCGGAGCTGGCTTGAAGCTATCGATTCTTGTATTGAAGAGCAGAAGATTGAAGCGATCCTCCGGCCCCAGATTCTCTAACAGCTTGGCCGCCGCCGCATAGCTCCGCTCCAGCTTCTCCCACTGCATCGAGAGCGAAGTGTCCATCAGTACAACCACCGTCCGGCTGCCTTGCGTGTTCGGCGCAGCGCTCGCAAGCGGTGAATTCAGTTGCGCCATCGCCTCAAAGAATCCCGGCTCTGGCAATTGCTTTCCTTTTTGCTCGGAAGATTCCGGCGGTGCCAACTGCATCGATAGCGAAGCCACCGGATTCGGATCGCGGAATGCGATCACTTCTATTGCATTCTGGCTTTCGTTTTCGCTCCAGACCGTCGAGAAATCCTCTGCCAGATCGATATTCGCCGTATCCACTGAACCACGCACCGTGTGCTCATCCTGCTGCTCAACGCGGAAGGGAAGCAGGTGTCCTTGCAGCGCAAAATCCTTCATCCGCGCCGCTGTGTGCAAGGTGAAATGAATGCTGAACTTGGCCACTCTCTGGCTGGCGTAGGCGTCCGGCTTCAGCGGCAACAGGAAGTAGCTCTTCCGCGCCGCCACCGGAATATGCTCGTGATATTCAATCTCCAGCCGCTTGGTTCCGAAGGCCGGAATGGGAACAATGTGCGCGCTGAAGAGTGCGCTGCGCCGAGCTTCGTCCTCGGTGCGCTCGCCTTGCTCCAGCAAGCCCGGATCAATCGCCTGGCTCTTCAGCTCCTGATAGATCGCCTTGGCCCGCTTGCGCTCCAGAATCACCGCCGGAATGCGCACCGGCCCATCCCATACCGCGAAGTCCGAGACCGTCGTCCCGCTGGGCAGCGCAAACTGATAGTTCCCCTCTTGCTGCCGGTTGGTGTGATTGATAAAGACCTGGCGCATCCACACCCGCGCATCGCCATTATCAATACTGATCTCCACCTGCATCTCGCTCAGCGAAAGCACCGACGGATCGGGTGCCTGCTTGTCCATGGGAACCAGCACACCCGTCTCCGCGACCGCCGCCACCGGCAGCAACAACAGCCCCAGCAACCAACCCCTCATCTCGTCCCTTTCAAACACCACTCTTCAAAAATCTCGAACCCAATATTCTCTCAAGTGACGAGCATCATGCGCGGAGTTGGACGCGTTCTTGGCGACCAGCAAAGTCGATGGACCTGCGGTTTCAACGCTCGATTTCTCAATTAAACTTTGGAATCATTCCGCTTGCCTTACAGCTTGTCCTCGGAAATCTTTATCAACCCATTTTCTGTGCCTACATACACCACGCCCCCATGAATCGCCAGCGCCGTCACATTCAGTGAAGGCAGTCCGGCGGTAATCGTCTTCCAGCGCGTGCCCGTCGCGTCGCCTACCATCACTCCCCTACCGAGCGTTCCGGCCAGCACCAGCCGCCCGTCGGCAGCCATCGCCGTGGGATTCACCACCACTCCCGCAAGCGTCGCCTCGGTCGCCGTTACACTGCCATCCGAGCCAAGCCGCAGCACACCCGCGCCGTATGTGCCCACCAGCCACTCATCGCCCACAGCCGCCAGCGCAGTGATCCAATTATGCTTCAACCCGGAGTTCCCGGTATTAAAATTTCTGCGCACACTTCCGCCGGTCAGCAAGGAAAGCCCGCCCAGCGTCCCGGCCACCAGCCGGTCTCCGCTCGCGCCCAGCGCATAGACGTGATTGTTGATCAGCCCCTGAAAGGCATAAATGCTGTGCGCGCCGCTTTCGTCCAAGAAGGTAATCCCCGCCGGCGTCGCCAGCGCCATGCCCTGGCCCACCAACGCCACATCGGTTACGTGGTTGGCGATCAGCCCATCCTCGCGCGTGAGCACCTGCTTCTGCCGGCCGTCGCGGTCAAAGGTTACCAGGCCGTTCGCCGTAGCCACGGCCACCACGCCGCGTCGCGCATCCTCCACAATCCGGTTCACGCAGAAGACCTGCTCATTCTCCACATGCTGCACACTGCCGTTCGCCGCAAGAATATCCAGTCCGCGATCAAAGAATCCCACCCACAGCCGCCCATCCGAAGCCACCATCAGAGCGGAAACATCCCGGTCCGTCAGTTGTGCTTGGCCACCGCTCAAGATGCGCCGCCATTCGCCGCCCGCCTCCAGCCTCAGCAACCCATCCGCGGCCAGAGCATAGCGGCTTTCGCCTGCATCGAAGAATTGTTCAATCGTCTCGGATGCATCTGCATCATTTGTTGGCTTGAAGTGTACGGGCTTCAGCCCGTACACGGATTGCCCATGAGCATCATGGACTTTAGCCCGTGAGGAATTCTTATCGGAATCCTCGTCCTGCATCCGGCCTCTCGCCGCAATCGCCCGCCGCGCATGCGCATCCCCCTCCCGACCTCCAAGCGCAACTCGCAGCACGCCATCCTCTACCTGGCCCACCAGCAGTACATCTCCGTCCGCCATTACCGCCCGTGCATACCGTCCCTTGGCCAGCACCCGCGTCATCTTGCCCTGCTCCACCTCCGCCACACCCATCGGCGTGGCCGCATAGGCCCGCTCCCCGCTCAGCGCAATCTCCTCCACGCGCCGGTCCGGCAGCCCCTGCTCCTCGCCGATCCGCTCTGTCTGTCCGCCATGAAAGTAAAGCAGCCCATCGTTCAGCGTGCCCACCCACAGTTCGGCCTCCGTGCCGGCCAGCGCCGTCACATACACTTTGTCCGTTGTTGAATGAAAGCGTTTCAGCGTCTTGCCGTCATAGATCAGCAGCCCCAGCTTTGCCGTGCCGATCAGCAGCCGCCCGGAACCCAGCGGCAGAAGCGCCGTCACCGTTCGCGCTTCGTCCTGCAATGCCCGAATCTGCCGGAAGCGCTCGCCGTCAAAGGCCAGAACCCCTTCGCCCAACGTCGCAATCAGCAGCTCCGGCTGCCCGGGAATCGGTCAGCATCCCCACCGCCATCCGCCCCAGAGGCGCGGAAGGCAAATCAATTCCCACACGGTAGATCCGCTCCAGCACCCCGTCCACTGTATAAAGAGAAAGCCCCGCCGGACCCGCCAGGCAGATGTGCCCCCGATAAACGGCCCCGCTCTTGTAAGCTGCGGGCGAACTGATCCCCCCAAAGCCAGGATTCGGCTGCAAGCCCACCGTTCGCTCTTCCACGGGCAGCAACTCCTTCGCAGCCGCCTCGCGTCGCCCGGCGCTCAGCGCCCGTTCCACACGCCAAACCACGACGCCAGCCATCGTCAGCGCCAATAGCGCCGCCGCCGCAACCAGGAAAATCGTACGCCGCTGGAGTTTCAAGGAGAGTTCCGAGCTGAATCACAATCGCAATGACAATAACTTACTAGCCCGCCAAACGCAAATTTTCTCAGAATCCCCGTATTAAGTCTGCAATCGCTCTCTAAAAAATTGTTTGCCGCATCACTGTTACCGGGGGATGGAATCCGGACCAAATGTTTTGTAGAACTTTTACAAGCAGATCATCTCGATGGCCAACAGTCCGGCAATTTGGCTGAACTCCGAAGCCATTGTTGCCGCGGGGCAGGCCGCTTCCAGCCATAACCCTGTATCATCAGAGCCAGATGCGCATTCGCTCCTTTGCCGCCCCAATTGCCGTCCTCGCTCCCGCGCTCACCCTGGCCGCCGTTATTAGCGTGGCGCTCGGCGGCTGCCGTTCGCTGCCCGCCTCCAAGCCGGAAGCTCTGTGGACATTGGAAGAGGCGCGCGGGGCACAAGTCTTTCACCAGAAGTGCGCCAAGTGCCACCACCCCACCACCACGCGCCCGCTGAATGGCCCTGGACTCCAGGCACTCACTAAGGTCAGATCCATGCCCTCCGGCGCTCCGCCCACCGACGAGCGGCTGACACAGGTGATCCTGCGCGGGCGGCTGAATATGCCTGCCACGCAACTCAACGACGATCAACTCAGCGATCTGCTAGCCTACCTGCACACACTATGACAAACCAAACCGACCCGATGGAAATTCAACCGAGCAAGAAAACATCAGGCGCGCCGGAGATGTTGCCGATCCAGGAGCGACTGCCCCTGCCTGGCTTGGCGGCCATCAGCCTTTATCTGCTCATCCTGGCTGGAGTCATCATCTTTGGTGTCGTGGCGGGACGCCACTATCCGATTATCTTTCTTTTGTTTGCTGCATCTCTCATCGCCGCCAGCGCGGGCCTGATTCTGTTGTTGCGCTGGGCCTGGGCAATGGCGCTGGCCGCGGTTCTTCTATTGTCAGCCTACGACCTTTGGATTTTTTTCAGCTCCCATCAACTGCCCGCTCTGGTGCAGGGCCTGCTCAACCTTGTATTTTTCCTTTACCTGGTTCGGAATGAAGTGCGCGGCAAGTTGCGATAAGGGCTACCAGACCACCTTGCACAAGTTGACTTCGCGGATCTTCTCGTCTTTCGTGATCAGCGGACAGTTCATTACGATTGCCGTGGCAGTAATGATTCGGTCCATGGGATCTCCGTGAAAAGGTACTGGCAATTCTCCCGCACAAATTGCAATCTGCGGGGTAATGGGAATCAATTCGATCCGTGCTTCCACGCTGGCGATGAAATCTTCACGCGAAGTATGCAGTTTCAGCCTTTCGCGAAAAGAGGAATAAGCTATCTCATAAAGCGAAATCGGAGAACAGGCAATCTGCTCCCCGATCTTCCGAGCTTGAAGAATCCTCTCGCGCGCCCTCTTCGACAGTTCGTTCGGGCTAATCAGCAACCAAATCAGCGCGTGAGTATCCAGCAGAATCACTCGGCCCCACCCTGATCAAAGCGATCCCATTTTTCTTGGAACATCCGTTCCCATTCTTCGTCCGTAAACATAGATGATTCAATGTCTCCGGTAATTGTTCCCAAATGCCGCAAGCAACCAAAGATCGATTCCGGACTTTCCTTCGGCGGCGCCTCAAAAGGCAATAACCGCGCCATCGGTTTCCCTCGCTTGGTGATAATCACCGTCTTGCCAGTGGCTTCCACCTCATCGATCAAGCCCAGGCACTTGGCCTTGAACTCGCCTGCCGCTATCGTCTGCATTGGTCACCTCCCGGCAGTTTCAGAATACTCCTGACCATGGTCATCTGACTATGGTCAGAAAGAATCGCCGGGCGATTAAGCTCCTATCTCAAAGAATGAGGAATGGCCGCTCGACGCACGGATACGCTTCCTTTAGCGGTTCTTGCCTACCGGCAGATGTTCTGCAACTTCTCTGCGGGCAAGGGTTGATAGGTAGGGTATGCCAGACCGCGCAGATCCATGAACTGATCGGGAAGTGTGCCGTTGTACTTGGAGCCGGGGGCCGGGGGCTTTCTGTAGGCGGCATTTCGCTCCACCTGCCCCAGGGGCGCAAAGCGAAAGCCTTGCTTCTGCAGCAAATCAATCAGGTCGGGCAGCATCGATGTTGTGAAAGCCGTGGCGTGCAGCAGCATCACGTTGGGAATCTCATGGCCGAAGGCGATCTGTTCTTCTTCGCGTCCCAGCTTGATAAACTCCGCCGCGCTCTGCAGATAGCTCTGCCGCAGCCATCCAATCGCCGCCTCATCCCGCTTGGCGGAGCAGCGTCCGTAGGCATCGTTCCAGGCGTAGTCCTCAAAGTTCAACGTAACCTCGGCCACGTGGTAGCCGTGGCCGCGCAGCCAGCCGCGAACGGCGTTGCGCTTCTCCTCTGTATCTCCTTCTGCCAGATACGGATAGCGAAACCAATGCCAGTCAAGCGCGCCGCCATATTTAGCCAGCGCAGGCTCGTTCAGCGCAATCTCTCGCTCATAAGCGTTTGCACTGAGATCCGCCAGCGACGGATGCGACCATGTATGGTTGCCAATATTCATTCCCGCATCCAACCATATCTGTAGCGCCCGCTGGGCGTCGGCATCGCTTTCCAGCTTGCTGGCGTTCACAAAGCCATAGACGCCTTTCAGATGGCTTGCCCTCAACTCTTCCGTTAGCTTTGTCGCAATCTTTGTACGGTTTTCGCCCGGAGGCAAGCTGCCAGCCGCGGGCAGATCATCAAAGGTCAGCGCCACCAAGGGATGCGCGGAGAGCTTGCGGAGGCGATGCCCCTTGGCCGGCTTCACGACGGGCGCTGTGGGAGTCTGTGAAGCGGTGAAAGAAGGAATCGCCAGCAAACTCAAAACAATTCCAACCCGCATGGAGAAAAAATTCAAATTGAATTTCCTTTCAGTCAGCTTGATTATCTACTTATAGCGATTTGACGATTTCATCTCTTCTTGGGATGCAAGCCATGCCATGAACACGAAGGAAGATTATAATGAGCTATGGCGGTAGACCGGAAGATTGAACCGGTAGAGATACTTGGCGCGCCCCTGACCCCGAAGGGGAAGGCGCAACCGATGGTGCGCGACCCCCACCAGCAAGCTCAAGAAAAGCAAGCCATCGACAAGCGCGTTGAAGCACTCTTGAAGCAGGTCCACGCCAATCGCCCCAGCGAAGACATCCAACTGATCCGCAAGGCCTGGGAGTTCTGCGTCCACCACCACGAAGGCCAGATGCGGGCCTCCGGCGAGCCGTACATCGTTCATCCTCTCGAAGTGGCCGAGATCCTGGCCGATATGCGCATGGACGCGACCTCCATCGCCGCCGGCCTGCTGCACGACTCGGTTGAAGATACGCCCGCCACCAACGAGGAGATCGAAACCGGATTCGGCCAGCAGGTGGCCCGCATCGTCGAAGGCGTCACCAACATCGACAAGATCGAGTTTGCCAATCGCGAGGACCGGCAGGCCGAAAATGTGCGCAAGATGCTGCTGGCCATGGTCTCCGACGTGCGCGTGGTTCTGATCAAGCTCGCCGACCGGCTGCACAATATGCGCACCCTGGAACACCTCAAGCCAGAGCGCCGCGAGGCCATCGCCCGCGAGACCATGGACATCTATGCCCCGCTCGCGCATCGGCTCGGCATGGGCAAGGTGCGCGGCGAACTGGAAGATCTTGCCTTCCGCTATACCGACCCGGTCAGCTACGAGCAGGTATCGGCTGCTGTCGAAAGCCGCCGCATCGATGGCGAGCAGTTTCTGCGCAGCGTTGAAGATACTCTCTCCGAACAACTGCGCGAGAACAGCATCGAGGCTCGCGTCGAGTGGCGCATCAAGCGCATCTACTCCATCTTCCAAAAGCAGCAACGCTCCAAAATCTCCTTCGACCAGGTCTACGACTTCCTCGCGATCCGCGTCATCACGCAGGATGTGGGCGCCTGCTATGCCGTATTCGGTCTGATTCACACGCTGTGGCGGCCGGTGCCGGGGCGCATCAAGGACTTCATCGCGATGCCCCGCGCCAACCGCTATCAGTCCTTGCACACCACGGTGATGAGTCAAAGCGGCCATCAATTCGAGGTGCAGATCCGCACAGAAGAGATGCACCGCATTGCCGAGGAGGGCATTGCCGCCCATTGGAAGTACAAAGCCGGCGCCGACGTGGTGAACGCCCGCGATGAAGAACGCCTCAACTGGATTCGCCAGCTCGTCGAGTGGCAAAAGGAGATGACCGATCCCAACGAGTTCCTCTCCAGCCTGAAGATGGACCTCTACCCCGACGAGACCTATACCTTCACGCCTAAAGGGAAGGTGGTTGTCGTCCCTGCCGACGGCACGCCAGTTGACTTTGCCTACACCATTCACACCGACGTTGGCCACACATGCGTCGGGGCCAAGATCAACGGACGCATGTCGCCCCTGCGCACCAAGCTGCGTACCGGCGATATCGTCGAGATCGTCACTCAGAAGGATCACAAACCCAGCCGCGATTGGCTCACATTCGTTAAAAGCCCCCGCGCCCGCAACAAGATCAAGCACTGGCTCAATGAGGATCATCGCCGCCGCGCCGTCGAGATCGGCCGCAAGCTGCTCGAACGCGAAGCCCGTAAATACAAGATTCCACAAGCTCAGATCTGCGACCAAGACTTGGGGCGCATCGCAGGTGAGTACGGCGTCGCTACGGCTATTGACCTTTTGGCGGCGCTGGGCTTGGGCAAGCACTCCGCCCGCCAGATCCTCAACCGGCTGGTTCCCGGCAGCGCGAATCTACCTGAGACCGAAGCCGTTCCAGAGATCAAGCCAAGCGGTCCTGGCGAAGCCGGTATGTCCGACGCGGTACGCAAACTGCATCTTACCGGCTCGGACTCTCTGCAAGTGGAAGGCCAGAATGACCTGCTGGTCTATCGCGCCCGCTGTTGCAATCCGATTCGTGGCGAGGAGATCGTGGGCTACGTCACTCGCGGCAAAGGCGTCGCCGTCCACGCCCGCGGCTGTCCCAATGTGCAGAATCTGCTTTACGAGAGCGACCGCCGCATTGCCGTCGAGTGGTCCCGCACCGACCAAGCCGGCAAGCCACAGCGCTACCCGGTCAAGTTCACCATCTCCTGTGACGACCGCGCTGGAATGCTGAAGGAGCTGATCGCCGTGCTCTCCGACGACAACTCCAACATCAGCAACATCGATATTCGCAAGGACGAGAACGGCGAAGCCGTCGTCCAACTGCTCTCTGAAGCCGAAGACCTGCGCCACTTGAATCGCATGGTCCTGAATCTGCGCCGCGTCAATGGCGTCCGCACCGTTCAGAGAACGCAAAATCTGTAAGGCTCTAACAAACGAGTCTCTTGCAAAACTGCCTTCCGTTGTCTGATCAGCCTGCGACCTGGCGGAAGAGCCAGAAGAGGCCGCCGGAGAGCAGAGCGGCGGCGGGCAGGGTCAAGACCCATGCCATGGCGATATTGCGGATGGTGGCCAGTTGCAGGCCGCTGCCGTTGGCGGCCATGGTTCCGGCCACGCCGGAGCTGAGGACGTGCGTTGTCGAGACCGGCAGGCCCCAGGTATCGGCGGCGGAGATGGTGCACATGGCGACCAGCTCGGCGCAGGCGCCCTGGGCGTAGGTCAGGTGCTCCTTGCCGATCTTTTCGCCGACGGTGACGACGATGCGCTTCCAGCCGACCATGGTACCCATGCCCAAGGCCAGCGCGACGGCAACCTTGACCCACGGCGGAATGAACTTGGTCGCCTGATCCACTTTGCTTTGTATGTTTTGAGGGTAGCGTTCTCTGAGGCGGTGAAGACCGTCGGCTTGCCGGCAGCCTTCAGGCTGTCGTCATTTTTCTGAATCAGGCGGATGGCCTCGCTGGCCACGTACATATCGTTGCGGACGTTGGCCTGCCGGTTGGCGGGAACGGCTTTGTACTCCTTGTAGGTGGTCACGTCGCCCTTCAGATCGCTGACCAACTCGCGCAGCGCCAGCATCGTGTCCGGCTGGATCTGCTTGGTGCGGATATAGTTGGTCACCTCGGCGCGGGCATCGGCGCCCAGAATGCCGGTATTGTCGACGTGCCTGTTGATGACCTGACCAGCCTGTTCGCTGGCAGCGATAAAGGATTGCGTATCTTTGCTGCTGACGGCGTGGTTGAGCGCATAGGCAGTCGGTACCGTGCCGATCAGAATCAGCATGATAAGACCCATGCCTTTCTGACCGTCGTTGGAGCCGTGGGCAAAGCTGACGCCGGAGCAGGTGAAGATCAGCAGCGCGCGGATCGGCCACGGCGGAGGCGTGGCTCCATCGGGCGCAGAGTACAGCACATCGCCGTTCTCAATCACGATGCGAGAGAAGAGGTAGACGCAGTAATACCCCAGGATGCCCACCAGCAGCATGACGGCATACAAGCCGTAAGGAACGTTGGCGCTTTGGAATGCCTGGATGGGCAGCCACAAAGCCTTGCCCGCATCGCCGAAGAGGCCCAGGATCAGCGGCGCAACAAAGTTGAAGACGTATGCCCCTGGAATGCCTGTGATCAGGATGGCAGGAATTGCCCACAGCGGCTTTTTATGGTTTGCATCGAAGTGAATCGCGAATTCCTTGGCGGATTTCGTCAGGATGAAGAGCTTGGAGAGCAGCAGCAGCAGAGCGGCGGCGCCAAAGCCGATGACCGGCGAGATGAGCAGCACCTTGAAGACTTTGGTGGCCTGCTCCCAGTCGACGCCGGAGGTTCCGGTATTGGCGCTCATCAATTGATTGGCGAGACCCACGCCGATGATGGAGCCGACCATGGTGTGCGAACTGGAGGCGGGAAGGCCGAACCACCAGGTGCTTAGATTCCAGATGATGGCCGCGATCAGCAGCGCGAAGACCATGGCGAATCCCGCGCCGGAGCTGACCTGAAGAATCAGCTCGACCGGCAGAAGCGTAATGATGGCGTAAGCCACCGCGCCGGAGGAGAGCAGCACGCCGCACAGGTTGCACAGCCCTGACCAGACGACGGCGATATTGGGATCGAGCGAATG
This sequence comes from uncultured Acidobacteriaceae bacterium, assembly GCA_963804315.1. Classification (GTDB taxonomy): domain Bacteria; phylum Acidobacteriota; class Terriglobia; order Terriglobales; family Acidobacteriaceae; genus Telmatobacter. The sequence goes on along the minus strand of CAWDQB010000033.1, from coordinate 3,422 downwards.
GGTATAGATTACCGTGGCGACGGCGTTGGCGGTGTCATGGAAGCCATTGACGAACTCGAAGCCCAGAGCGATCAGCAGGGCGAAGATCAGCAGGGCGTAAGGCCAGAAGCTGCTGATGGTTATGCCGCTGAAATCCTGCACGATATTGGTTCCAATGAAGCCGATGCCAATCACCAGCGCCGCAATCACCACGCCGCCGCTGATCATGGCGTGGGATTTCTTCATTTTTTTATCAAAAGGCGCCGCAGCGGGTGGGCGGACTTCATCAACTGCTGCCAGATCGGCCATGCAAAGGCTCCAGAGAATGCGGAAATGTGTGCCCAGTCATGCGGGGAACGCACCCAGACAGAATGATTGTTAAAGGCCCTTGATGAAAGGAAGATGAATTGCTGTGCAAAATCAGACTTTTTCTTGTAGATCGATTGCCGTGCATTGATCTACATCGGCCCACTGTCGTTATGCTAAAGTGATACAAATCGGGAATCAGGTATTATGACGACTCCAAAGTCCATTGGGCGTTACGAGATCATCGACGAGCTGGGCCAGGGAGCCATGGGCAGCGTCTTCCGTGCGCGCGACCCAAAGATGGATCGCATTGTCGCCGTGAAGACCATTCTGAGTTCGGTGCTGGCCAGTGATATGGGCGACGAATACCGCGAGCGCTTCTATCGCGAGGCGCGCGCGGCAGGCGCTCTGGCCCATCCCGGTATCGTGCCTGTCTTTGATGTCGGCGAACAGGAGGGCGTGCCGTATCTGGTGATGGAGTTTGTGCGTGGGCGAACGCTCGACTACGCCATGAAGAAGGGCGAGCGGTTTTCGCTGGAACGGGTCTGCGAGATTGGCGAGCAAATCGCCGAGGCGCTCGGCTACGCTCACCGCAACGGCGTCATTCACCGCGACATCAAGCCCGCGAATATTCTGCTCACCTCGCCCGAGACCTACGGCGATGAACGGCCCAAGATCACGGATTTTGGCGTTGCCAAGCTCATGGACAGCGGATTCACCTCTGTGGGCAAGTTTCTCGGCACCCCGGCCTTCATGTCACCGGAGCAATTTACCGGCACGGCGATCGACGGTCGCGCGGATCTGTACTCGCTGGGTGTCATTCTTTATTGGCTGGCGACTGGCGAGCAGCCCTTTCCCGGCGAATCGCTGACCGCCATCTCTTATAAGGTTGTCCAGACCGAACCGGTACCACCAGCCAAGTTGAATCCCGCCATTCCAGCCAGATTGGAGAGCGTGATTCTCAAATGCCTGAAAAAGAATCCAGCGGAGCGCTATCCAGCCGGCGAAGAACTCGCTCAGGATCTGGCGCTGCTGCGCGAGGGGTCAAAGACTCCAAGTTTGCAAGCCACCGCGCCGCTTACCAGAGGAACTGGACGGGAATCGGAAGCGACATTCGACCTCAATTCCCGCTTTCCGAAATCTCTTCCGGCGGCTGAGATCACCGCTTTGGATGGAAAACCTTTGCAGCAGAAAAACATTGGTGCGCGGCTGGCTGCGGCGGTTGTTCTATTGGCTGCGATGGCCGTGGGCGGAGGCTATCTGTTTCTGCATCGCAGGCAGCCTGTTGCGGTTGCGCAGCCGCAGATTCCCGCGACGATGGCTTCTGAGCAGCCTGTAACCACAAAACCGCCAGCGCTGGGAAAGCCCCTGATTAAAACACCGGAGACAACTCCAGCGGCAAACAACTCCGCCACCGCCACAAACACCGCACAAATTTCCTCCGTGGCTTTCGATCCCAAGTCTCTTGACCCCAAACAGAATACCCGTTTGAAGGTGGAGCTGGATCACTTTCCCGCTGGCTTGGAATTCACCATCGCCATGAACGGAAAGACTTATTTCAAGGAAAGCAGGCAACAAGGCGGATTATGAAGGCTTGCTGGTTCCACCGGGTGTGCAGGAATTCCGCGTCACGGTTCGCGGCGGAGGCGTGCAAAAAGCCTCGAATACCGTGAGCGCCGAGTTTTTAGCCGGCAAGCGCATGGCGCTCAAAGTCGAATTCAGGACTCCGGCCCGGCTCTTCAGGAGCTTCGCCCGTCCTTGATCCCGGCGCGCAGATCATTGTTTCCCTCAAGACGGATCGATTCTTTTTATAAGGGAAGGTCACACAAAATGGCCGGGGCTGGATCGGCGCGGCGCACCGGCTCTACGACTGGACGCTGGGCTGCATTGCCGTCACGGACGACGAGATCGATGAGGTCTTCGAACTGGTTCCGATCGGGACGCCGGTGGAGATTCGGCCGTAAAAGATTTCCGGCAGAGAAATCGAATTCAGGATTTAACCACGGCAGTTCAGCACCGCAACGCCCTATTTAACCGTCAGAGCCAAGACCGCGGAGTGCGTGATGGCCGATGCGCCGTTGCTGGATTGCGCCGTAACCAGTACGGTATAACTTCCCGCCGGGGTTGCCGGATTCGGTACCGGGCCGTGGTTCTCATACTTGTAGAGCGGGTTGCAGCCCGTAGTGCCAAGCAGTGTAACCAAGCCAACCAGAGCCATGAGCGAGAGACGGCTCAGGAACCGCCGCCGCCGCGCGCCCCATGCCAGACCGCCCAATCCGAAGATTCCAGGAAGCAGAATCGCCCAGGCAACCGGCGCGGAACTTTGGCTGGGTTTGGGCGCGGGTTTGAGCGAGGTGGGTGGAAGCGGCGTAGGTCTGAATCACCAAATCGCTGGTGATTCCGCCAAACTGACCGGGCGAAATCTCCACATTCTGCGGAGTAAAGTTGCAATTGGCCATATCCGAGAGGCCTGAACAGGAGATGGCTACAAACATTGGAGCCGTGGAAGGTACGGTGCTCTGCAAAGGGGTCACGGTGACAGTGGCCGAACCTGCCTGACCAGGAGTCAGCGACATGGTATTTGAGCTTGCCGTCGCCATGGTCACCACAAAGGTCGAGTCGCACTGCGAACTGACGGTCACTGTCGAGGGCGTGGAGGTTGAGCCATCGAAATCACTGTTCCCGGCGTAGACCGCGCTGAGCGTATGCGTGCCGTCCTCCAGAGCAAAGGAGAAGGTGGCAGTTCCCGAAGCATCGAGAGTGGCTGTGGCCAGTTGAGCCGGTGGGCTGGCTGGCGTGGGTGAATTGTCCACAATGTTGACGCTTCCCTCCGCTGGCGCTCCCGACAAACTGGCCACGGTCACCTGAAGGGTGGACAAGGAACAGGCCGCGGTTTCGTGGTATTGCGTAACAGACTGTGGATTCTGCGCGGTCAGCGTTGTTTTCGTAGCAACACTTTGGGATACCGCCAACGCGGGCATAGCCAGCGCAATCGCCAGTCCTGCAACCAACTCAAGCCGCAGACCGCGGCGGTATATGCCTCTCACGTGTACCTGCTCCAAGAACAAAATTCGCAGCCGTTCATCAATCCCGGCCCAAAGACCTATTGTATCCGGCGCGGGCGGACCGGGGCTATT